>NZ_CP089538.1:3279356-4496212 GCF_021233055.1 Spirosoma oryzicola
ACTAACCGTAGCTACTTTACGTTACGCTTTTGTTATGATATTGACAAAAATCCTTGGATTAGGAACGTTATTTGCTATTATTATACTCAGTTAAGTGTCGTACGATTTCCTCATCGCGGGGCAACTATTCTACTTTTTGAGTTCTCGTAACGACCTTACTTATTTAGTTATTCGCCAATACGATTATGCTTGTTGCTAATACTTCTTTCCTCGACCACCTACAGGCCCAACGGTCGCAGTATCGGTATAAACTTCCCTCCCGCCCCGATGCCGGTCGATTTATTGATCAGTTGATGCGGTTGCTGTTTCCCGTTACGCAGGACTGCCAGTCGGCTTCTCAGCATATCGAGGAAACGTACCAGAAGCTGCATCAGCAACTTATTTGCCTGTTTCAACCCTTGTCAGCCACGCTGCCCACTAATCCTGAAACGATTGCGGACAAGTTCTTTGAGCAGTTGCCCGTTATTTATGACAAGCTGTTTTTGGATGCTCACGCCATCGTAGACAACGATCCGGCGGCCGTTGGCGTCGAAGAGGTGGTAGCGGTCTACCCCGGTTTCTACACCATTGCCGTGTATCGCATTGCGCACGAACTTCTTGGCCTGAACGTGCCGCTTCTGCCACGGATGCTCACGGAGTACGCACACGGTCTTACAGGAATCGATATTCACCCTGGCGCGCAGATTGGCCGGTCGTTTTTCATCGACCACGGCACGGGCGTCGTGATTGGAGAGACAACCGTTATTGGCAATAATGTCAAGGTTTACCAGGGGGTTACCCTCGGCGCAACCCACGTTGCCAAGTCCATGGCTCAGAAGAAACGGCATCCAACGATTGAAGATAACGTGGTTATCTACGCGAATGCCACCATCCTGGGCGGGCGCACCGTTGTTGGGCATGATTCGGTCATTGGCGGTAACGTTTGGCTGACCAGTAGTGTAGAACCTTATTCGCTGGTTTACAACCAGCACCAGACCGAGGTTCGGCTTAAATCGCTTGACGATGCCGAGCCAATAAATTTTGTCATCTAAAATAGAATAACCTTAAATTAAGTTAAATGGGTAATTAAGGAGCTAGCGAACACGGCTATCTTTTTGATTACCCATTTATCTTTAGTGTTCACGTACCCAATTCCTACTTTCATGAAAGCTACCACTATCCTAGATACCATTGGCCAAACTCCGCACGTGCGCCTGAACCGCCTTTTTCCGGGTTATGAGGTTTGGGTAAAACTCGAGCGAGCCAACCCCGGTGCCAGCATCAAAGACCGCATTGCGCTGGCGATGATTGAAGATGCCGAAGCAAAAGGCTTACTTACATCAGGAAGCACAATTGTCGAACCTACCTCGGGCAATACAGGTATTGGTTTAGCGATGGTAGCCGCCGTAAAAGGATACAAGTTAATTCTGGTCATGCCGGAATCAATGAGTATCGAACGGCGTAAGATCATGGCGGCCTACGGTGCTACTTTCGACCTAACCCCACGCGAGTTAGGCATGAAAGGAGCAATTGCCCGCGCTCACGAATTGATCGAAGCAACACCTGACGCCTGGATGCCCCAGCAGTTTGAAAACCCGGCAAACATTGAAATTCACAAACGCACAACCGCCCAGGAGATTCTTGCCGATTTCCCCGACGGATTCGATGTGTTGATCACGGGAGTTGGTACGGGCGGTCATATTACGGGCGTATCGGAGGTGCTGAAAGAAAAATTTCCGAATCTCAAAGCCTATGCCGTCGAGCCCGAGGCTTCCCCAGTGATTCGTGGTGGGGCTCCAGGCCCACATCCTATCCAGGGCATTGGTGCCGGTTTCATACCGCAGAACTTACAACTCAGCGCTATTGATGGCACTATCCAGGTAAGCCGCGACGATGCCTTTGACTGGGCGCGACGAGCAGCACGGGAAGAAGGTTTATTCGTGGGTATCTCGTCAGGTGCTTCCCTGGCGGCTGTTCACCAAAAATTACCCGAAATCACGCCTGGCAGTCGAATTTTGACATTCTCTTACGATACGGGTGAACGATATTTGTCGGTTGATGGGTTGTACTAAGTAAGCAGGCAAACAGTACACTGTCCGTTTGCATCGATTAACTGCTTAACTACCAAAGTACATGTGGGGAATTACGGTAAACGGGTAATTTGGCTTTGTCCCTCAAAGTCACTAGTTACCCCGGCTACTTGTTTACCTCACGCTTCCTAACTACCAGTAACCCATAACTTAGTTTTCACGTTTAACGCGACACTATGATCCAACATTCCGCAACGTACCGTATCATTAAAGACACACTTTTTATTACCGCAGGCGTACTTGGTGCCGGTATGGGTATCAAAGGTTTTCTGTTATCAAGTCATTTCATTGATGGGGGTGTGACGGGCATATCGATGCTGCTCGCTTCCCTGTTTAATATTCCCCTACCCATCTGGCTATTGCTTATCAACTTACCTTTTATTGGGTTGGGTTACCGACAGTTTGGTCGGCAATTTGCCCTTAAAAGCACACTTGGGATTGCGGGTCTTTCGCTTAGTCTGGCCGTTATTCCTTTCCCGGATGTAACACCGGATTTTCTGTTGACGTCTGTTTTTGGCGGATTTTTCATCGGAGCCGGAATCGGACTGGCCATGCGGGGAGGTGCTGTTCTGGACGGAACCGAAATTGCGGCTTTGCTCATCAGCCGAAGCAGCCACATTTTTAAGGTAAGTGACGTTATCCTGGTTCTCAACGTAGTCATATTCAGCGCTGCCGCTTTTTTCCTGGGCGTCAACCCTGCGCTGTACTCCATGATCACTTATTTTGCCGCATCCAAAACAGTAGACTTCGTTATTCACGGTATCGAGGAATACACGGCGGTCCTGATCGTTTCCAAAAATCATGTGGCCATTCGCGAACAGATTATCGAGTGTGGTTGGGGAGTAACCGTCTTGAAAGCCGAAGAAGGCTATGGAAAGCACGGTAGCCACCATGACCTCGACTGTGTCTTGTACGTGGTATTGACCCGACTAGAACTCAGCCGTTTACGAAACATGATCTCGATTGTTGACCCAACGGCCTTTGTCATTCAGCACACGGTTGATGATGTGGCGGGCGGAAAAGTAAAAAGTTTACCCTTGCATTGACGCGCTGTCGGCGAAACGCTCAACGGTTGTTTGTGGAACACCCAGGTCGGTCCACGTTTGCTGGGCCTCAAACACTTCGGGATACCCGTTGAGCGCTTTTGTGATATGCCAGCCGTAATCGGCCTGAGCTGAAAATAACTGTCCGAGTCTTATCAGCGAAGAAGGTACCGTAAGTGTCACCAGTTTTTTCGTTGGGTAAGCTTTCACGAAGCGTTCGGCAGCTTCATGCTGGGTGATCGCTTCCGGTCCCTGAATGACGTATTCCTGATGTTGTCCTCCCCGCGCAATCTGAAACGCCCTGGCCACTTGTTTGCCGTAATCCTCGGCGGCTATATACCACGGACGCACGGAAGATCGATCGATCTGCAACACAAAACGCCCGACCCGCTGCGTGGTGTTCAGTGACTCCATAAAACAGGACGGATAAAAGATGGTGTACGGAATTCCCGACGCTTTGAGCAGGCGGACAGCCTTCTGCTTTATCGCAAACACCCACCAACTGAACCCATCCATGTCTTGATAGCGCATAACCATTGACGATAGATACGCAATTCGACGTACGCCAGCTTGTTTGGCCGCTTCAATTAGATTAACTATCCCCTGCTCTTCGGTATGAAAATCGGCAGGTTTTTCGGTTTGCCTGATCGATAGGTTCAGGTAAACCGTATCGATGCCTTGCAAGGGACCGATGAGACTAGCTATAGTTCGCAAATCACCGGCGGCTATCTCTGTACCAGGAAACAGACGACGGGCTGCGGCCACATCACGGGCAATGATCCGAATGCTGAAACCGGCCTTACGTAGTTCGTGAGTAACAGGTTTACCAATCATTCCTGTTGCACCAATAATGGCAATATGCATTTGATGGCTGCGCTGAAAAGCACAAATTAGCGCAGACCCCGCACAAACCGACGCATTGCTTCCCGGTAAACCTGCTCCGATTTATCGAGCGGCTGCTGGTCTTTCAGCAGCATTGCCAGCGTAATCATGCCATGCGATACCGACCACCACTCGAAATACAATCGTTGAATGCTTTCCTTTGCTTTGGGAATAAACGAGAAAATTGTCGCGCTAACCACGTCGCTAACCGCCTGCATAGCCTCTGACTGATCAACGGGGATGGTACAGTAAGCACCATCCAGGTTATACATCACCTGGTAAATTTCGGGCTGTTGCCGCGCAAACTCCCATTGAATAAGCGAAATCTCGTAAAGTCGCTTTTCCGGGTCTCTATATAATTTTACAATACGCTCGTACTCCTGATGCAGATGGCGAAACCCTTCGTTTCGAATTTCGTTCAGCAACACATCTTTGCTGTCAAAATATTCGTAGACGATGGGGGCACTATACTCAATGGCATCTGCAATTTTACGGATTGACACGGCCTGCCAGCCTTCCCGGCGGGCGATAGCTTTTGCGGTTCCCAGTATGCCAGCACGGGCATTTTCACGGGAACGGGGCTTGCGCTCGATGGTTTCCATAAACGATATAGAAGGTTAACCTTAGTTAACAGTGTTAAATCGCCTGAAAACTACGTATTTATGCGCGTATAATCTATGATTAATGCATAAATTATAAAAAAAATTATATACTCTCCCAAAGGCTTTAAACCCTGAGCAATGAAAACGAGACGAGAAGGAAGGTAGTTAACACCTGTTAAGTTTGTTAAAAGAGCCTTGGTAATCAACGCTATCTTCGTTCGGCTACTAGCCATACGCCAGCATCGCCAAGTTCATACGGTTCTCCTTCAACCGTACCATAACAGTCAACGATGGCGAAGCCTGCTTCGACAAACAGGTGACTTAATTCAGCTAAAGTATACACAAAGTGTTGCGCTGTCCGGGTCTGTGTCTCGCCATTTCTGACGTAAGTCAGGTGGGAATCGATGCGGCTTTCAAGGGGATCATACGTATTTTCAACCAGGAACAGAATCGCATCGTCGCCTTCACCCACAGGCTGCCAGTTGCGCTCCTGGTAGTCCGGTAGCACCGATTCGGCAACCATTTCCGAATGAGCCAGGAACCGCCCGCCCGGTTTTAACAGATCCGCTATTCGCTTCAAAAAAGCAAGCATATCGTGGCGGGGAAAGAAACTAAAGCTATTTCCTAAACAGTAGGCTGCATCATACGGCGCATACGGATCTAGATCCGAAACGGGCATCGTCAGAAAATCACCACGAATCGCTTCGAGCGCCAATTTTTCTTTCTTAGCAACCGCCTTGCACTCATCGATGTATTCGTCCGAAATATCGACGCCCACAACATGAGCACCCATCCGGGCCAGCGGCAACGCATGACGACCGTACCCGCAAAAAACGTCGAGTACCCGATCGCCCGGACCGAAATCCAGTGTTTCGACGAGTAATTCAAGATCCAGTTGTGTCTGCTCGTCAGTTTGGGCGGCTTTCCAGGCATTTTGCGGCAACCCGTGAAAAAAAGTATGATACCAGGCCATGAGGAAAAGAACTACGAACGGTGAATGGACTACCCTATATAGCAGCCCATTCACCGTTTCCTAATTCGGTAATAGTGATGATTAATTAAGAGAAGCGAGTGTTTCGCGGACAGCCTGAAAGTTGGGAACGTCACCCGCACTGTCGAGCACTTCGGCATATTGAATAATCCCTTCTTTATCGATCACGAAAGCAGACCGTTTGCTCACTCCTTTCAAATTCATGACAAACGTTTCGTAATACGTATCGTAGGCTTGCGACACTTCCTTGTTGAAATCCGACAGCAGATTGAACGGTAATTGCTGATCTTCCTTGAACTTTGCCAGCGTGAATGGCGAATCGACGGAGATAGCAGCAATATCAGCGTTCAGATCTGCGTACGTGGTTATATTATCCCGCATTTCGCAAAGCTCAGCCGTGCAAACGCTCGTAAAGGCCATTGGAAAAAACAAAATGATTAAATTTTTGCCTTGAAAACTGCCCAATGATACCTCCTGTCTATCACTATTAAACAGGGTAAAATCGGGTGCTTTTTGTCCGGGAGTTGGCATAATCGATTTTTGATTTTGGATTTTGGATTGTTGCTTTGGTGTAAAATCCGTCTGGAGGCCGAAATTCCGAAAAAGCAAAGGGAAAACAAGCATTATTCTGCAAACCGCTACTCGTTCTTTTTACAAATCACCCCAACGGCTCTTGTTTTAGTTATCGTTTTTGGCCAACTAGTCAACCAAGGTAGCGTATAAACGGTTACTCAAACACTATACCTTTACAGACACTCGAACGTAAATCAGAAATCGTATCTTTTTAAATGCAAAACTACTGGGGCATTGATTTGGGCGGCACCAAAATAGAAGGTGTTATTTTAAGTGCTCCTTCGCCCGACGCCGTTATTATCCGGAAACGAATCGACACAGAAGCGCACAAAGGCTATGATCATATCCTAGCCCAGATTCTCCGACTCATTGACATTCTTAAAACAGAAACGGGTTTGACTCCGGAGCGGATCGGTTTTGGAACGCCGGGCACGCATGATCCGGCCCGGCAAACCATGAAAAACTGCAACACCACCGTGCTGAATGGCCGCCCTATGAAACAGGATCTGGCCCGGATGCTCGGTGTTCCCGTCGAGGTAGCCAACGATGCCAACTGCTTTGCGCTGGCCGAAGCCACGATGGGTATTGTGCCCGATGTTGTCCCCAATTTCCAGTCAGTATTCGGCGTGATCATGGGTACGGGTGTTGGCGGGGGCGTTGTTATTCGCGGACGCGATGGCGTTCCGTTCGTGCTGAACGGCCTACAGGGTATTGGGGGCGAGTGGGGTCACAACATTCTGGAAGAAAACGGCTATCCTTGCTATTGTGGCAAACGGGGCTGTAACGAACAAGTAATCTCAGGACCTGCCCTACAACGGTATTATCACCAGATCAGTGGTGAAGAGCGGACGATGAAAGACATCATGGAACGGTATACTGCCGGTGACGATTTATTTGCTAGCCAAACGGTCAACCGACTGCTGGAATACTTTGGTCGTGCGATTTCCGTGATTGTAAACATCCTTGACCCAGATGCGATTGTGTTGGGCGGGGGCGTCGGTAATGTTGATTTGCTGTACACCGAAGGTGTTGAGCGAGCAAAAAAATATGTGTTCAACTCGGGCGAATTGAACACACGTTTTCTAAAACCTAAATTGGGCGACAGCGCGGGCGTCTTTGGTGCAGCGCTGCTGTAACGCTTTATCGTTTGTGGTTTTCAGCGGGCTAGCGCAACACGTCAGCCCGCTGTTCATATTCTACACTTAGCGCGGACGACCACCGCCCCGGTTGCCTCCCTGAGCGGGTTGCTGCTGTGGCTGGTTGCCGCCATCGCCACCTTCTCCGGCTTTAATATCGTCGTTGTCCACCGAACGACCGCGCCGACGCTGTGGCTGATCGAAGCTTAGTTTGCCAAACTTATAGTTGAAGTTGACCCGGATACCCGCGTTGTACAGGCTGGTAATGCTGTTCTGGGCGAAAATTGGCGATGACGATTCTGAACGGATGGTAAACGGATTGTTCAGGAAGTTTTCACCTGCTATACCGATACTACCCCGCTTGTCTTTCAAATCTTTTTTCACGCCAAGGCTGTAGAACGCAAACCCACCCTGGTAGCCCTGCAACTGAACTTGTCTTCCTCGTGCGAAGCCAAAACCCTGAATCCCCCAGCCGTTTTTAAGCGTCAGGTTTGTAAAGAGTCGTCCGGTGATAACCCAACCCGAATTGGTCGCGTTGTAAATGCTCATTGCGCTGTTGTTGGTCAGGTAAGCGTAGTACAAGTCAAAACCACCGCCAATCTGCCATTTTGAGAACAGCGTCGCGTTACCAAATATGTTAGCCCCGTAAGCGGATTCTTTACCGATGTTCAGGTACGTCGTCCGGATGACCTGCGCCAGAGCCGGGTTATTCACCTGGCCTACGCTTGACCGTACGGTATCCCGAACGCTGGTGATCGAGTTGTTGGTTTGCCGGGCAAACAACGACATATTTACGTAAACACTTTTGATGTAAGCGCTGCTGCTCAGTTCAAGGTTGTCCGTCAACTCGGGCGACAACAGCGGATTTCCCTGTGTAATGTTTGTTGGGTTGGCCGCATTTATGTTTGGGTTCAGGAATTGAATCCCTGGCCGTTGTAAACGACGGTTGTACGCCAGTTTGACGGTTTTGCCGCCTTTAAGTGCTTTCGAAATATTAACGCTCGGCACCAAATTGCTGTAGTTAGGAATGCCCAGATCCTGTCCGGCAGCACCACCCTGCTCACCAGGCTGCGTTTGGCTGTAGTTGGCGTTGATCGTAGTATGTTCGAAACGAGTTCCCGCTTTGATGGTGTATTTATTTTTGGTGGTTAAGGTGTACGACACGTAACCCGCTCCGATTGTCTGGTCGTAGTTGAGCGTATTGCCCGACCGTGATGGGTCCGCTAAAAGCTCAGCGGTACCGACGCCCAGGTTATACGTAAACGAGCTCTCGACCTGCCGGAAAATCCCTTTACCCCCAAATTCAATCAGTTGATTTTTTCCAATCGGTGTCTGGTAATCCCCCTGAATGGTCGTTTCCTGGTTGTAGCTGTTATTCAGGTTCTGCTGGCGGGATACTATCGTGGCAAAATCCGAAGAACTTAGAATGTCCGCCGTAAAATCGTTGTTCCGGTTGTTGCGACTGTACTGCGCCGATACGCTCAACTCCTGCTGAGGCTTTGCGTAGGTGCGGGTATAATCGATGTTCGCATCTACCGTACCGGACAAATCTTTCGTCAATACATTGCGATTGTTCAGGCGCGGAAAATAATCGTTCGGCGACGTCGTACGGGTCAGGAAGTTGTCTTGATTCTGATAGTTGTTCCGAGCACCATAACGCAGGCTCGCCGTAATCGCACTGTTCTTCGTGATATCGTAGTCCCAACCGAGTGTATACTGACCAAAAATACCGTTGTTGCGTGTATCAGCGGTTTGTTCGGTCGTGGTAGTTCCGTTACTGCCAAATGTCCGCTGCGTATTCTGGAACTTGCCAATCACGTTGTAATTGGCCCGGCCAAAGCCGCTTAAGCTAAAGCCCATTTTTCCCGTTCGCAGGTTACCGTTCAACCCCAGGTTAGTACCCCGGTTTCCAACGCCACTATCTAGATTTAAGGTAAACCCTTGTAACGTTGTTTTCTTGGTGATAATGTTAATAATTCCCGCTGACCCTTCCGCATCGTACTTCGCCGAGGGGCTGGTAATCACCTCTACCGTTTTGATCATGTCCGCCGGAATCTGCTTCAACGCGTCCGCTACGCTACTGGCGACAATGGTAGAGGGTTTGTTGTTGATCAACACCCGAACGTTGCTGCTACCCCGCAGGCTAACGTTACCGTCTAAATCTACCGATAGCAGCGGTACTTTACGCATGACGTCAGTAGCATCACCCCCTTTTGCCGTTATATCCTTGTCCGCGTTATAGACAAGCCGGTCCACTTTTTCTTCCACCAAAGAAGCCTGCCCAACTACTTCAACCTCTTTGAGCGTCCGTACATCGGCAGCCAGTTTCACCGCGCCTAAATCGACATCACCTTTACGATTGAGTTTAACGCTCGACAGCGTTTTATTCCGGTAACCAACGAACGAGATCAGAATCTGAAATTCTCCCTCCGGCAGTTTGGTAAGCGTAAACTTTCCTTTTTCGTCGGCAACGGTTCCGTCAATCGTTTTTTTCGTTTTCGTTTCAATCAGAGCAATGCTGGCAAATTCAACGGGTTTATTGGTCGTCGAATCAACAACGGTACCCGTTAATTTGGCACTACCCCGGGGTGTATCATCACTAGCCGTACCGGGAATAGCGGTAGCAGGCCGCTGCCCTCCCCCACCCGGCAAGGTCGGGAACTGCGCCCGAACCGCGTTGGATGCGGTAAACAGAGCAGTACCTACTACTAAAACACGTAAAACCTTTTTCATAGTCAGGTTAATCAAAAATAAAGGTGATCTATCCGGAGAATGTCCCGGAAAAAGACAATTTAACTCACAAAAAAACGAACAGGTAACGACTTATTGCTTATTACTACATAAACGGACCGCTGTTGGGACAGACGGAGCCCATTACTTAAGTAAAAAGTGCAGGTTCGTTTTTAAGCTCGGCGTATTCCGCACGTTGCATCACTTCGGGGACATCACTTGGTTCCGTCCGCGACGTGATTCGCTTACTGATGCTATAACTGTGCATCTGGCTGGCCGGATACGGTTTAGCCAGTAATGCCAATACCTGTTTTTCGTTCAGGTTTTCGTGCAACCAGGCGTGCTCTTCGTCAGGTGTCAGCACGCAGGGCATCCGTTTTTTCGAATTATGGATAGCCGCCAGCAATGGATTGGCCTCTGTGGTCAGCAACGTGTAGGTCGGGTATAGTTCGCCGGTTTCGGGATCAGGCCACTCGTCCCACAAGCCCGCAATGGATGCAATTTTCTGATCCTTCGTCGTGATGTAGAACGGAAACTTCTTGCTTCCAAGCGTATGCCATTCGTAAAAACCGGTAACCGGAATCAAACACCGCTTACCACTCTGCGCTGCCCCCCGGAACGACGGTTTTTCGTAGATACTTTCCGACCGGGCGTTGATGGTCTTTGTACGGATCTCCGTAGCATCGGTACTCGATTTGGTCCAGCGCGGAATCAGTCCCCAGTGAATCATTTGAAAACGGGCCGGCTCCTGCTTGGTTATGATGGGCCAGGCAGGAAACTGATAGGCATTGGCATGATAAACCGGCTGAAAATGGGTACCGCTGGGCAAGGCTGCTTCGTAGCGTGCTTCGAGTTCGGCGGCTTTGATAGCCAGTGATTTATGAAAACACATTAGACGATTTGATAGTCAGTGAAATGTTAGTCTCTATGGTAACCTAACCACCAAAACCCTGCTTCGGTTATACAACTCAGTAGTATTTACCAAAAGGAAAGAGTTTCGTTTTTGAGCCGTTCGCTGATCCGTCTTATCCCGGCTTTTGGACAAAGCCGGGTCATGGCTTTAGGCTTGTTTTTCGCAAACAAAAAAATTAACAAG
The DNA here is from genome assembly GCF_021233055.1 of Spirosoma oryzicola. Taxonomy (NCBI): domain Bacteria; kingdom Pseudomonadati; phylum Bacteroidota; class Cytophagia; order Cytophagales; family Cytophagaceae; genus Spirosoma; species Spirosoma oryzicola. Next base: position 3,290,479 of record NZ_CP089538.1, read on the forward strand.
CCGTTAATCAACCGACTCTATTATAACTCCTTTATGCCTGCTTCTGAACAACCGAGTAACACTGAACCTGTTCAAACGACCTCGCCTTCGTTGGCGGAGCTTGAGCACACCAGTTGGCAACAATTGGCATCGGCTCCTGAAAGCGAAAAAGATCCATTCAAAACAATGGTTGTCGCAACCTGCGCCGATGCCGGAGCCGATGCCCGAATGGTTGTACTCCGGCAGGTTGACGCTAACCGAAAATACGTTTGGTTTCATACCGACGCCCGTGCCGAAAAGGTTATACAACTGGAAGCCTTTCCAACGGCTACGCTACTTTTCTGGGACGAAAACCGGCAGATTCAGCTTCGATTAATCGTCGAAACCCGACTGCATACGGACGATTATGTTGCCGATGACCAGTGGGCTGCGCTCTGGGTTGGCGGTCGAAAGACATATCTTTCAGAGCGTAAACCGGGTAGCGAACAACCCGCCCCTTACCCTGGCTTTCCGGAGTCCCTGGGCGAAGAACTACCCACCGAGGCACAAAGCGAAGAAGGCCGAGACAATTTTGCGGTGATCGAATGCCGGGTCTTATCCATGGAGTACCTGCACCTCAGCCGGAAAGGGCAGACCCGCGCCCAGTTTCGGTACGAGCCAGAATCCAAAATGGTGTGGCTGGCTCCTTGATTGCTTTTAGCTTGCCGTTTCGCTCTCCTAAACGAAAACGAACTACATGCCAACCAACGACCGGGCTTTCAATTACGACCTTGATTATCGGCACCTGAACCTACGCGAACAGCCCGAACTGTACCGGGTTGGCAAAGGCGAAATGGGTGTTTTGCTGGTTCAGCCGTATAAATCGGAAATCTTGCCTTACTGGCGCTTCAAAACACCTGACATCGCCCGCGAATCGTCGGAAAAGATTTTTCAGCTGTTTCAGGACTACAAACAGAAAGGCGACTTTATTGGCATGGACATGGCCCGTAAATTTCTGCAAATGGGCTACACCCGTTCTCGTCGGTATGCTAACCACCGCACGGGTCAAAAATACGACGGTCCCGTACCGGATGATCAGAAAGGGCGTTCGGGTGCGCACGGGCGAGACCAACTTCCCCGCGACGAAGATCCAGTCAAAGCGGAATCAGCCCGAATCTTCTACGCCAAATACCTGGAAGCGAGGGAAGATCCTGACTATAAACGGCTGAAAAAAGCCTGGCAGGAACAGTACGGCTAATCTTTGTGTAGCTTTGTGGCTTCTTTACGAGCGCTGGTTGGTCGTAGTAGCGGACAAACGCGTTCCTAAGAGAAAGCACGAAGATCACCAAGATATCTATGCAACTCCTTGACGGTAAAGCCCTTTCGGCACAAATCAAACAGGAAATCGCGGCTGAGGTCGCGCAGATTCGCGAACAGGGCGGTAAAATCCCCCACCTCGTCGCCATTCTGGTAGGCAACAAAGGCGCATCGGAAACCTACGTAGCGTCTAAAATGAAAAACTGCGAAGAAGTGGGAATGCATTCAACCCTGATTCGCTTCGATACATCCGTTACGGAAGAGGAACTGCTGGCGAAAGTCCAGGAGGTTAACAACAACCCGGATATGGATGGTCTGATTGTGCAGCTTCCCCTCCCCGACCACATCTCTGCCGACCGTGTTATGGAAACCATTGATCCCGCAAAGGACGTGGACGGTTTTCACCCGATCAACATTGGCCGCATGGCAAAAGGGTTACCTGCTTACGTTTCGGCGACTCCGCAGGGCGTGCTGGAAATGATCAAACGCTACGATATTCAAACAGCGGGCAAACACTGCGTGGTGGTAGGGCGTAGCCAGATTGTTGGTTTACCCATGTCGATTCTGATGCAGCGCAACACGTATCCCGGCAACTGCACCGTAACCATCACCCATAGCCGCACACAGAACCTGGACGAAATCTGTCGATCTGCGGATATTCTGGTGGCTGCACTTGGCCGACCAGAGTTTGTTACGGCAGACATGGTCAAAGAAGGCGCGGTTGTTATCGACGTGGGCCTGGAGCGTGTACCCGATGCCAGCAAGAAAAGCGGCTTCTCGCTCAAAGGCGATGTCAAGTTCGACGAAGTAGCGCCCAAGACAAGCTTCATAACGCCCGTTCCCGGTGGCGTCGGACTGATGACAATCTGTTCACTCATGCAGAACACGCTGAAAGCCGCGCGTAAGGAAATTTATTCGTAGTTGCGATACCCAACAAGGACAGCTTCTTTAGCAAAGTTGTACCGCATAGGTCCGCTTAACAAACTTTAACAGCCCGCTCTAACCCGGTCGGGCTGCTTTTTTACGTATTTTTGGCAACTACTTACACAAAAGCAGTCAGTTAATCTTTACCTATATGCAGTCATTCAAACGCCTGAACACCCTCACAGGCTGGTTCGTTTTCGCGGTCGCGCTGTTTACCTACGCGAGCACCGTTGAACGGACGGCCAGCTTCTGGGACTGTGGCGAGTTCATTGCGTGTTCGTTTAAACTCCAGGTACCACACCCTCCTGGCGCTCCTTTCTTTTTATTGCTGGGCCGGATTTTCTCTATGCTCTCGTTCGGTGATTTAACCAGCGTGGCTTACTGGATCAACATGGCTTCGGTACTAGCCAGTGCATTCACAATCGCATTCCTGTTCTGGACGATCACGATGCTGGCCCAAAAGCTACTGGATAAACCGGAAAGCGAGTATAACACCGCCGATACGTTGCTGGTGATTGGCACGAGTGCCGTTGGCGCTCTGGCTTATACCTTCTCGGATACCTTCTGGTTTTCAGCCGTTGAGGCAGAGGTGTACGGGATGTCGTCTTTCTTTACGGCTATTGTCGTGTGGGCGGCTTTCAAATGGGAGCGCATCGAGGACGAAGCAGCTGCTAACCGCTGGTTGATTTTTATTGCTTACCTGACAGGTTTGTCGATTGGTGTTCACTTATTGAACCTGGTAACGCTACCCGCGCTCGCCCTGATCTATTACTTTAAAAAGTATCCGAAGCCAACGTTCTGGGGTGGTGCAACAGCCTTTGGCGTCGGCCTTGTTATTCTGGCAATTATCAACTCTGGTATCATTCCGGGTTTGCCTGGAATGGCCTTTGCGGTTGAGCGTCTGTTTGTCAACTCGTTCGGCCTTCCGTTCAACTCCGGCATGTTTTTCTTTATTGTCGTTTTTCTGGGAGCCGTAACGTATGGTATCATCTGGTCGGTACGGCAGAAACGGGCGGTCCTCAATACCTCCCTGTTAGCGCTTGCCTTCGTTCTTATTGGCTACGCTTCGTACATGCAGGTACTGGTCCGGGCTGATTTCAACCCGCCCATCAACGAAAACGACCCCAGCGACGCGCTGAACTTCCTATCGTACCTGCGTCGGGAGCAGTATGGAAGCCGCTCACTGCTTTACGGACCTGTCTTTACAGCTCGTCCAATTGATCAGAAACAGGGCGCTCCAATGTGGAAAAAAGAAGGCAACAAATACGTTATCTTCGACCACCAGCCTGAGTACGTTTACGCTCCCGGTGACGAAATGCTTTTCCCTCGGGTATACAGCAGCCAGCAAAATCACCCGCAGTTGTATCGCCAGATGCTTGGCTTAGCCGAAGGGCAAAAGCCTACGATGGGTGACAATCTCAAGTTTATGTTCGACTACCAGCTGGGTCATATGTGGTGGCGCTACCTGATGTGGAACTTCGCGGGTCGGGAAAGCGACGAAGAAGGCGCGGGTTACCTGCTGCCCTGGTCGTCGGATCAGAATGCACCCGATCTGCTAAAAACCAACAAAGCCCGCGACAACTTCTACATGTTGCCGTTTATGCTTGGCTTGTTTGGCATCGCGTTCCAGTATTTCCGCCGTCGTCGTGACTTCCTGATTGTCGGTCTTCTGTTCGTCTTTACGGGTATTGCCCTGCAAGTTTTCCTGAACTCGCCCCCATCGGAACCCCGCGAACGCGATTATATCTACGTAGGATCGTTCTATTTCTTTGCAATCTGGCTTGGCCTAGGCGTCATGGCGATTGCTGAAGGCATACGAACCTATCTCAAATCGGATATGACCCGTAACGGTCTGGTCGTTGGTTTATCACTGCTCGTGCCAGTGATGATGGGCGCGAAAAGCTGGGATAACCACAACCGGAATCACCGCTATCAGTCGGTTGACTTTGCCAAGAATCTGCTAAATTCCTGCGCTCCTAATGCTGTGCTATTCACGGGTGGCGACAATGATACCTTCCCACTTTGGTACGTTCAGGAAGTAGAAGGATTCCGTCGCGACGTTCGGGTGTGTAACCTAAGCCTGCTGGGCACCGAATGGTACATTCAGCAGATGAAGCGGAAAACGTACGAATCGGACGCACTGCCGATTTCGCTGGAGTTGGACAATTTCAACAAGGGCAAAAACGACATCGTACCCTTTTACGAAGTTCCCGGTGTGAAAAATGGCATTGACCTGAAGCAGTACATCAACCTGATCAAGACCAGCAGTCCTGCTATTCAGGTTCCGCTAACGAGTGGCGACATGACGAGCGTTCTGCCTTCGTCGGTGCTGTTCCTGCCCATCGATCAGGCGGCTGTTGATCAGGCAAAATTCGTTCCTGCCATGCTACGGCCACTGGTAAAAGATACGTTACAGTGGACCATCGGTAAAAAGGATCTGTACAAGCCGGATCTGATTATGCTCGATATGATCGCAACCAACAACTGGAAGCGTCCTCTTTATTTTTCGAGCACACTGGCGAGCGATAATTACCTGAACCTGAAAAATTACATGCAGCTGGAAGGGTATGCTTACCGACTAATGCCGGTTGCAGTACCTGGTGCCACGGATGGTTATGTTAATTCCGACATCATGTATAACAACATGCTGCACAAAACCTTCTGGCGTGAGTTCAACAATCCGGACGTATACTACGATGAGACCTATAAAGGACCACCGGTTATTTCAGCCCGGATCGCGTTCTTCCGACTGGCCGATCAGCTATTGCGTGAGGGTAAGAAAGACAAAGCGCATGAAGTGCTGAATTATTCGCTGAAAGTCATTCCGGATAAGAGCATTCCTTACGACCAGATTTCGTCAAACTACGTTCGGTTCATGTTCTCGGTTGGCGATAACAAAAAGGCGCTCGAAATTGCTGACACGATGGCGAAACGCGCTGACCAGAATCTGACGTACGCCAAAACCGGCAACCGATTTGGTAATCCTGACGCTGATCTGTACATCCTGCAAACGATTGTTGAAGCGTGTAAAGAATCAAACCAAACGGCAGCCGCCAATAAATACGAAGCGATTTTCCAAAAGCATATCAATTCTTTCGGTTGATCGATAAGCCCAAGAGAGGACAAAAAAGCCCCGACTACGCAATGTGGTCGGGGCTTTTTTTATTTTTCTGATCCGTAACGCTTCAGGGAACCGGCAAACAATTCTCTTTATTCATTAGGCTTGTGGGCACTCATTGTGCTTCGAACAGGTTTAGCAAACAGCTTTATTACGAAAAAATATGACTCCCGCTCTTGAAACCCGTGAAGTCTGGCTGCGTGGTCCGCTACCCGATATGCCTTCGCTTCTACAGCCCGTCGCCCACGCCCTGTTGCAAGCCAGAGAAGAAGTTACCGCGCTACTGGCCGACTTCCCGGAAGCGCAGCTTTGGGAACGGCCCGCTGCTGTCGCTTCAGTTGGATTTCATTTACAACACCTCACCGGTGTACTAGACCGGTTGTTCACCTACGCTCGTGGCGAAGCCCTGTCAGCGCCCCAACTGGACGCGCTCGCGCAGGAAGGCAAACCAACGGAACCGCCGTTGGCTGTTTCGGAATTAGTCCACCGCTTTCACAAGCAGATTGATAGTGTCCTTGCGCAGTTACGCAGCACCGACGAGGGTACCTTGACAGAAACTCGGGGTGTTGGACGAGCGCAGATTCCGTCGACGGTGTTAGGCTTATTCGTTCATGCAGCCGAACACACGATGCGGCATGTGGGTCAACTATCGGTAACGGCACGCGTGTTGTCCGCTTGATAATCTTTATGTCCTGCTTGGTTGACTTTTCATAGACAACCCTCGACCTTTCCGTCCGAAACGCCTGCTACATTAGCGGGCGCGACCACTAAACACCAGTCACATACGTATGAAAACGTCCTTATTGATCACCTGCATTCTGTTTTCTGTCGGAGGAAACGCCGTTCTAGCCAACCATCCTTCGCAGGATAAACCAGTCAGCAAAACGGTGACTACGTCCAAGCAGACGACGGCTCCGAAAAAGACAATGGTAACCAAGACGGTGCATAAGAAGCACGTCAAGAAGTCGGAGTAGAGTCGTGTACGCCCAGAGCGAAATAATGATTCCTGTTACTTCGCTCTGGAAACATATCCCTAAAGAATACTCAATCGTCCCCCGTCGGCAACGAGCGTCGTTCCGTTGATAAAGCGAGCTTCATCAGAAGCCAGGTAGCAAATCGCCGAAGCGATGTCCTCAGGCTTGCCGATCACACCTTCTATTTTCTCCTTACCGCTTTTTACATTCGGATTATCCCACAGCATGGGTGTGTCAACGGCTCCGGGCGCGACGCAGTTGATCCGTACTTTAGCAATGTCGTATTCGAGTGAAACACCCCGTGTAAACGCTTCCATAGCGCCCTTGCTGGCAGCGTACGGAATTACGTTTGCCGTTGTCTGATGGGCGTGAACGGAACTGACGTTGACAATTGCTCCGCCGTTTATGTGAGGAATGCAGCGTTTACAGAACACAAACACGGCTCTTAGGTTGACGGCCAACACGTTATCCCAGTCTTCAATCGACAGGTCTACAATTGGCGTATAGGTCATCATAGCGGCATCATTGACCAGCACGTCGACCTTTCCCCAGGCCGCCAGCACCTGGTCGACGGCGGCTTCGATCCGCTTTGCATCGGCTAGATCGACTTCCGCAAACAGCGCGTCGCCACCACTACGCTTAATTGTTTCGACAACCTCCTGACCTTCTGTTTCGTCCCGGCCTACAACCAATACCTTGCCGCCTTCCCGGCCCATTTGTTCAGCCGTAGCCCGACCGATACCCGACGTTGCGCCGGTAACAATGCATACTTTATCCTTAAATCGCATGAAATAGCTTTTTCCAGCTTAACTGCTTGCCGAATGGAACTGTTTATGGAGCGTATAGCCCAACCGATAGCAAAAAAGCGCAGGTCAAATGACCCACGCTAACCTTTCAAGCACTTAAGAAACGTTTCTGTTATTGAACAGCCAGAATTTTGAACTCTGTCCGGCGATTTTGCTGGTGATCATCCTCGGAACAGTTGACACCGTCAATGCAACCATTAACGATTTCGCTTTCGCCGTAACCGCGAGCCACCAACCGTTTAGCGTTGACCCCGCGCGATACCAGATAATCCAGTGCGGCCCGAGCCCGGTTCTCCGAAAGTCGAATGTTGTAGGTATCCGTAGCGCGCGAATCGGTGTGAGAACGTAGTTCAATCTGCATCTGCGGGTATTCCTTTAAAATTTCCAGAACGTGATCGAGTTCTTTCGCTGCATCAGCCCGAATAAAGAACTTGTTTAGATCGTAATAAATGTTTTTCAGCTGAAACACGTCGCCCACGCCGTATAACCCCAACGAGTCGGTAACAATCTTGTCCTTTTTCTTGACCTTGTTGTACTGGGTTCGTTTGGTCGCGTAACGGTCTTTTTGAGCGGTTAGCGTGTACGGCGCACCGGGCTTCATGTTGAATTCATAGCCACCATCGGGTCCCGTCATAACGGTCTGTTCCGATTTATCTTTTTCGTTACGAAGGGTTACTTTGACCCCGGCGGCTGGCTGTTGGTTGACCTCTGTTTTCACAACACCCCGTACCAGCGTACTCTCGGTTCGTTCGAGATAGATTGATACGCTTAAAACGGGCTTTGCCGATTGGGTAAGCGTCGAGAACCGGACGCTGTTTAGTGCATAGCCTTCTTTTACGGCCCGAAACTCGTAGTCAGTATTTGCTTCCACGCAGATCTCCGCGCGACCATCGACGTTAGTTATCCGCAAATCCTGGTTCGATCCGTTACGCAGGATACGTACATCGGCGCTTTCGATGGGCGAACCCGTTTTCGAATCAAACACCAGAATATTGAGTTGCTTGCAGGCCCGACGAAAGGCATAGATATCATCGTCGCTGACGCCTTTCTTCCGGTTACTGCTGAAGTAGCCCGTCGTTCTGTATTTGTCCGTGATAAATCCAAAGTCGTCTTTCTCGGAGTTAACCGGCGCACCCACGTTCTGAACGCCTTTGTAGGCAATACCATCTCTCAACTCAGCGAAGAAAACATCAAGACCACCCAGCCCTTCGTGGCCATCCGACGAAAAGTACAGATTCCCGTTAGCGTCCACAAACGGAAACATCTCGTTTCCTTCCGTATTAATTTCTTTACCCAGGTTTACGGGCGTGCCCCATTGGCCGTTGTTATACTCGACTACATACAAATCCGTGCCACCATATCCGCCGGGCATATCGGACACAAAATATAGCTTCGAATCGTCAGGCGCAAAGGCAGGGTGTCCAACGGAATATTCATTACTATTGAACGGCACCTCTTTGATGTCAACCCACTTACCACCGTTGTTTACGGAAGAATACAATTTCAGTTTCTTGATACCATCCGAGCTTTTTCCGGCTTTGCCTTTACTGGTATTGTTCCGGGTAAAAACAATCGTATTCTGATCGCGGGTGAAGGTCATAGGCCCTTCGTGATATTTCGTGTTCAGCGTGCGGCTGAAAATCTCGGCTTTGGTCAAAGGCTGATTGGGATCAGCAGCTTCGTTTGTAGCCATTTCTTTCGCTTCAGCTCCTCCTCCCAGGACGGCTGCGCTGGTACTACGTGTCTTTACGTCGGCGTTTGGTACGTGCAGTTGGTTGGTATCTGAATGGAAATACATGTCCAGAAATGGGGTCTGGTTCCAGCTAAAGACCCGCTTTACCACACCCGATTCGTCACGGGCCGACACAAATACAAGGCCGCCTTTGTAATACATCGGACTAAAATCAGCCTGCCGGGAGTTGATGGGCAAACTGGAAAGACGATACGACGACGAATCCTGATAGAACCGGCTCATATCCATGTAAGAAACCGTGTACCGGCGTCCGCGTAGATCCTGACCTTGTTTTTCGCCGTACTGACTGTACATTTTCTGCGATTCGCGGTATTTCCCGTTCTGGGCCAGTGCCTGCGCGTAGTACAGATAAATTTCGCTGTCCAGATCAGTATAGCCCTTCACCAATTCAGCGTAAATCCGTTCCGCATTTCGTGTATCTTGAAGCTTCCGGTAGCTATAGCCCAGTTTAGTCAGTGCTTCCTGGGTTTCGGCAGCATCTTTCTTTTTATCAGCTCGCAGAAATTCTTCATACGCTCGTACGGCACTGAGGTAACTAAGGTTATCAAACTGTTTGTTAGCCGCTCGCAGGCGCGCACTTTGCGCCTGAACGGTAAGGCTACCAAACGATATTCCAACGATGAGCAAAACCCGTATAATTCGGTTCATGGGAGTCAATCCGTTTATTTACTATGAACTCATGGCAGATCTATCAAAAAAAATGCCAGACTCAAAACCTAAAGAAGTAATTGCAAATCGCCTGACGAAGCGATTTGCTCAAACGATAAAAGTACAATTTATTAGATCGTAACCTGCGATTGAGGTCACTCATTTGTGATAATGAAGTCGTGTTTCAACCAGCAAACGGCGCAATTAATCTTTTGTAGTCTGTTTATAAGCCTATTTAAGATCCGCTGCCAAGCTAATTTTTACGATATCACGGGTTTCACTCGTTATTCGGTATCGATGGTCGATCCGTCGGCCAATGACCCAGACAATCTGGTCACCAGACAGCAATACAGCCGTTGATTCGCGTTCAGATCGGGTTAGTTTCAAGTCGTTCAACAGATCACTCACCAGCTTATGTCCATTCAACCCCAACGGACGGAAGCGGTCGCCCTGCTGCCAGGGCCGGATGGTCAGTGGTAAGGTTAAATACCTGGCGTCCAGGCAAGCTATCGCAGCGGTGGCAGGTACCTTAAAGTCGTCTGTCTTTTGGAAGATCGCTATTGTTAAGGCAAATTGACCCGCTACATCCACTGGCGTATCAGGCCAATCCCTCAACGTGATGGTATACGGCAAAGCCGCTATACGCTTCTCCAGCAGCAGGCCGGGCGTTCCATCGGCCAGCCGGTCGTGCATGATCCGGTGCGTAGTAGAAACAAATACCTGCCCGACCGACTGATTCAATGCGTCGATCATAGCGTCCACCTGAGCGATCGCAAAGCCAAACGGTTTTAGCCATTCGGCCAGCCGAAAAGTCAACTCATTTTGATCTCTAAGTTTTACTGTAGGCAGGAAGAGCTGCTCCCCCACCGGTTCGACAAGCGCATTCCAGGAACGGTTCAATTCCGACTGCACAAGCGTTTCGGCGGCACGAAGCCGCTCAACCGTTCGGGGAAGCGTCTGCCACAAACCAGCATTCAGTTCAGTGAGTACGGGCACCACATAGTGTCTGATTCGATTACGCGCGTATTTATCGTTGGCGTTTGAACTATCCTCCCGATACGTCACCGCTTTTTCCGTCGCGTAATCGGCCAGTTGATCGCGCGTGGCAAAGAGCAGCGGTCGAATGATAATCTCGTGTTCCGAACGCTGTTGTTTTGCTGCTATACCATGTAGTCCGGCCAGTCCCGTACCACGTGTCAAGTTCAGCAGTAGCGTTTCCAGCATGTCATTCTTGTGGTGAGCCGTAGCGATACAGTCGTAATCATGCTGTCTTGCTAACTCCCGAAACCAATCGTAGCGCAGATCGCGGGCCGCCATTTGAATAGACACACCACGTTCTTCGGCTATGGCTGCCGTATCAAAACGAATTTGGTGAAACGGAACCCCATATTGCTCTGCCTTGTTCTGGACAAAATGAGCATCAGCGTCCGATTCGGCTCCGCGCAGGCCAAAGTTGACATGGGCGATGGCAAATAATCGCTTTGTTTGGTGAAACAATTCGGTCATCACCATCGAATCCAGTCCACCGCTTACGGCCAGCAGCACGCGGTCAGTCGGATCAAACAGCTGATTGTCGTTAATAAATCCTAAAAATTCTCGCTCTACCATCCGGTTCCGGCGCCAAGCCGTAGTTTTGCCCCATGTTTCGTCTGTTTGTCCGCTTTCTTGTCGTTTTCGTTCTATTCAGTTCACTGATCGTGTCCAATCATGCTCTGGCACAGGTAGGCGGAGCGCCTGTGGCGGATAAGGTGGAGTTGTTGCATGCTGACAGTCTTGTTGGCGTCAATACGCCCGGTCAGGTTGTCCGCAAAATATACAACAACGTGCGCTTCCGGCAAAAAGGCGTGCTAATGTACTGCGACCTGGCGATACAAAACGCGACAACAAACATTATTGAAGCCTACGGAAATGTCCGGTTGGTGCAGGGCGATACCATTAGTGTACGGGGCGACACCATGTTTTACTACGGAAACACCCGGCAGGCCAACGTTCGCGGGCGCGTCATTATGCGCGACCGTAAGATGACACTGACGACCAGTCAGCTCGAATACGATATGCTATCGGGAATTGCGCACTACCCGACGCCCGGCCGCATTGTTGACAAAGAAAACGTACTCACCAGTCGCGAAGGGTACTACGATACGCGTAGCAAACTGTTTACGTTCCGACAAAACGTCCGGCTTGTCAATCCGAAAGGTACGCTCACCGCCGATTCACTGCTGTATAATTCACTGACCCGCATTGCCACCTTCCAGGGTCCGACCCGCATCGTCAACAAAGACGGGGTTCTCACTGCCGTTGAAGGCCAGTACAACACCACAACCGGTATTTCTAACTTCCAGCGCCGGGCCACCGTCGAAACACCTAAATACCGACTCACCGGCGATTCCTTGTATTACGATAACCTTTCCGAACTGGGGGTTGCTAAAGGTAATGTCATCATGGTTGCCAAGGACCGTAAAGCAATCATTACGGGCGACCACGTTCGTTACAATGGCAAAATTGGCATTTCGCGGGTAACGGGCCATCCGGTCGCGAAGAGTCTCGCGAACGAAACGACAAAGGACACTCTTTTTCTGCGCGCTGACACCTTGTTTTCCTTCGACGACAAAGTAACGAACACACGTCGTTTGCTGGCGCACAAAAACGTGTACATCTATAAATCGGATCTACAAAGCAAGTGCGACTCGTTGATTTACAATACCGCTGACTCAACGATTTATTTTTACAAAAAGCCGATTGTCTGGAGTCAGAACAGATACCAGATGGAAGCGGATTCGATCTTAGCGCAGTTAAAAAACAACCGCATTAACACGATGTACCTACGCAGCAAATCGTTCGTGATTTCGCTCGATACGCTGATGAATTTCAACCAGGTGAAAGGCAGGACAATAACGGCTTATTTTACGACGAAAACGGCACCAGTCAAACCAGCGGCCAAGCCAATTTTAACAGCAAGTCGCTCAGTCACTGCAACGAATGCCCCCGTCCGCAGCGTAATGACTAAAGAAACCACGCCATCTGCTACAACGGCTACTCAGCAGGAACAGACCTCGCTGGAACGCGTTCTTGTTGATGGCAACGGCCAGAGCATTTATTACGCTGTTGACGACCAGAATAAAATGATTGGACTTAACCACGTCGAGTGCAGCCGGATGAACATTGAGTTCAATGAAAGCAAAGTTGGACGTATACGATTTTATGGCCGTCCGGACGCGCAGTTGATACCACCTAAGGAGATTACCGGCGACGATAAAGAACTGGATGGATTCAGCTGGCGGGAGGCCGAAAAGCCAACAAAAGGACAAGTTTTGTGGCTCGAAACACCACCGGAAGCTAAGCCCGGAAGTAAAAAACCATTAAAAATCAGGAGTTCAACTAAACCTTTGGCTAAGAAACTCGTTCCAAGGGGTAATAAATAAGTGTTTTAACAATTTTTTAGAGTGTCACCCGTTGACATTGTCTTTGTCAATGAATACGTTTGTGGTGAGTACTTGTGTCCCTGAAGTTGACTTTTATGAAACAAATTATACTTATTGGTTTTCTCACCGCCTTTCTGACAGGCACAACTCCGCTACGGGCGCAGGTTGCCCCGCGCGATTCCGACGCCCGAAAGGGAAGTCGGCTGGAGTTGGGCCGGACAGCAGGAAGTCGGAAGCAAACCGCTCCAACACTGTCTAAGCAACGCTTTTCACTTGCTCCCCCCACAGCGACTACCGCAGTAAATCTTGACCGATCAGCGACCATTCGCAAAAACGCACCGATCAACGAATATTACCGGTCATTGCTGGTAGGACGCCCAGCCACAAAATCGACGGCTCGTTCATCTGCATCCGACGCTACCCCTTCGCCTACTGAAGCTAAATCTAGCCCGGATATAGCGATACGGGATGACGAACAACTGTTTAGCAACGACCAAATCACGGTTTCGAACATCTATCCGAATCCAGCCAGTGAGTCAGCCGAAATTGATTATCAGATCAAGGGGCACGTTGGCGAAGCAAAGCTGATTCTGCTGAACGTACTAGGATCACCCATTGAAGAATATGACATGTCACAGCACGAGCGGAAGGTCCGTGTGGCAACCCGCTCGTTGGCAAGTGGTTACTATTTCTATCAATTATCGCTTGAAGGAAAAAAGGTTGCGACCAAGAAACTGCTTGTCCGGCATCAATAACAACCGAAACAGGCTTGTTAAAAATTCATAAATAGGGTCCAAAAACCAGACACTACACTGCACTATGCGGGCTTCGTTGACGTTAAGTCGGTGTAGCCCGCATTTTTTTAGTATATTTGCAACCTTATGCAACAACGTCATATCAGTAGAAGTCTGCTGGGAGTTCTGATCGTGTTTTTTCTAGGGTCTTGCAGTCCGTTCTCCAAATTGCAGAAGAGCGGAAATGACGATCAAAAATATAAAGCAGCCGTTGAGTATTATAAAAAAGAAGACTGGTATCATGCTGGCCTGCTCTTTGAAGAACTGATTCCGGTATTGAAAGGTAGCACCGAATCAGAACTGGCGCAGTTCTACCATGCTTACACGCAGTTTCACCAGCAGCAGTACTTGCTGAGTGCAACGCTCTTCAAGAAATTTTACGAAACATTTGCCCGCAGTGAGTACGCGCAGGAGGCTATGTATATGTATGCCTACTCGCTGTATAAAGATACTCCGCAGTACAATCTCGATCAGTCAAATACGCTCACCGCAACCTCGGCTCTTCAGGATTTCATTAACACCTACCCGGATAGCAAATACCGCGACGAATGCACGAAAATCATTCTCGAACTACGCGGTAAGCTGGAACGGAAAGCGTACGAAAAAGCCAAGCTTTATTACAAAACCAGTGGTTTTAACATCGCATCGTATAAGTCGTCGGTTATTGCCATCAACAACTTTCAGAAGGAGTTTCCAGATTCGGAATACAACGAAGAACTGGCCTTCATGAAAGTGGATGCTGAATATAGCCTTGCCAATAATAGCCTGGAAAGTAAGCAAAAGGAACGCTATCAGGACGCAATCAGTTACTATCAGGCATTCATTGACAAATATCCTAGCAGCAAGTACGTAAAACAGGCTGAACGGATGTATGAATCCAGTCAAAAGGAAATCGAACGGCTCGACAAACTGGAGCAGGAGCGCGAAAAATTAAAGAACCTGCACAACCGTCCAGCTAAAGTAACAGCAGCAAATCAATAGTTTATGATTTATGAATAGCAGCGGTAAACGCTGCTGTCCGTGAACCAAAACCAAAATAGTATGGCAACGAATCAATCGATCATTACCCGCGACAACGACAAAATCGCACTTCCTACGGGCAATCTATACGAATCAGTATCGATTATTTCAAAACGCGCCCGGCAGATCGCAACCAAAAACAAAGAAGAACTGAGCAATAAACTGTCTGAGTTCGTTTCAGCAGTAGACAATCTGGAAGAGGTATTTGAAAACCGCGAACAGATCGAAATCTCGAAATTCTACGAGCGGATGCCGAAACCAACATCGACCGCTACGGATGAATTTCTGGAAAGCAAGGTGTACTGGCGCTATAACGACGAAGAGTAGTCTTTAGCCATTCCTAATGATATTCTCATAGCCGCACGGTACATTTGCCGTGCGGTTTTTTGATTTGTGATTTCAAGACTTTCTTGTGAACGGAAAACGTATTCTTCTGGGAGTAACGGGCAGTATATCTGCCTACAAATCAGCGCTACTCGTCCGCTTACTAGTCAAAGCCGGGGCCGACGTACAGGTTGTTATGACCCAGTCGGCGCAGGAATTTATCACCCCGCTTACGTTAGCCACACTGTCAAAACGCCCGGCCTTATCCGCTTTTGTGAACGACGCAAGCGGTAGCTGGAACAATCACGTTGAACTTGGCCTGTGGGCGGATGCGCTTGTGATTGCGCCCGCATCGGCTCATACGCTCGCCCGCTGCGCCCACGGCTTCTGTGATGATCTGTTGTCAGCAGTTTATTTATCGGCAAAGTGTCCTGTATTTTTTGCCCCAGCCATGGATCTGGACATGTACCGCCACGCTACCACAATCGAGAATCTTCAGCGACTCGAATCATACGGTAACCACATCATCCGGGCCGAACACGGAGAATTAGCCAGTGGCCTTGTCGGTGAAGGACGATTAGCCGAACCTGAAACCATTGTTCAACGGCTGGAATCGTTTTGGAATCAGGAGGCCCAACAATTTAATTCTGACCATAGTAATTCGTCTTTTCCCGTGGGTTCTGGCCCCCTGCTCAACAAACATGTTCTGATTACAGCGGGCCCAACGCAAGAAGCGATTGATCCGGTTCGTTATATCAGCAATCACTCGACGGGTAAAATGGGGTATGCAATTGCCCGCGCTTTTGCGCAGACAGGGGCTCAGGTAACATTAGTTAGTGGTCCAACAGCCCTGCCACTTCCTCATCCATCCGTTCGGCGCATCGATGTACGGTCAGCTAAAGAAATGTTTGAAGCCTCACAGGCCGTATTCCCGGTCGCCGATGTGGTGGTTTTAAGCGCGGCTGTCGCCGATTACACCCCGGTCTACGTGGCTGAGCAAAAGATCAAAAAAAAAGAAAATCAGTTTTCGCTCGAACTGACCAAAACTACCGACATTGCGGCTACGCTCGGTAGTCAGAAACGGTCCGACCAATTCCTTATGGGCTTTGCGCTGGAAACGAACAATGAGCGCGAGAATGCCTTGAAAAAGCTGAAAAGCAAACACCTGGACTGGATTGTTCTGAATTCATTGCGCGATCAGGGTGCAGGCTTTGGACACGATACAAACAAAATTACGGTTATTGACAAAGACGAGCAAACCCACGAATTTGCGTTGAAAACGAAAGATGAAGTCGCGCAGGATCTGGTTAATCTGGTCGTAAAAAAGCTGTCGGTATGAAGCGAATACTAGTAATCATAAGCCTGCTTTGCGGTATGCTTCCAGCACAGGCGCAGGAGCTGAATTGTCAGGTTACCATCAACTCGGATCAGCTGTTTGCCCAGCAGAAAACGGATTTTTCCTACGTTAATCAGCTCAAGGGAATCGTTACCGAGTTTATGAATAACCGGCGATGGACCAACGACCAGTACACGGTTTCTGAACGAATCAATTGTTCGCTCAATATTAACCTCATCAAGTCATTGACCCAGGGGGTATTTGAAGCAACTGCGCAGATTGTTGTCACCCGACCAGTTTATGGTTCAAGCTACGAGACTACGACCTTTAGCTACGTCGATCGGGCCTTTAACTTCGTTTATTTGCCCACCACACCGGTTTACTACCGAGAGAATCAATTTTCCGACGATCTTACTTCGTTACTAGCTTTTTACGCCAATGTAATCCTGGCGGTTGACTACGATACCTTCAGCAAGCGGGGTGGCAACCCGTTTATTCAGCGAGCCTTTACAATCATGAACCTGGCTCAGCAGGGCTCCCCCAACGGAGCCTGGCAAACGGGCGGTGATCGGCGCAATCGGTACTGGCTTGTCGAGAATCTGCAAAATCAGCAATTGCTTCCGTTTCGTGATGGATTATATACCTACCACCGCTTGGGATTGGACGTATTTGCCGCCAATCCAGTACAGGTGCGCAAGCAAACGCTCTCACTGTTGACTACCATTCGCACCATCGGGCTTCAACTGCCTAACTCGGTACTAATCAATTCGTTCTTCGACGCCAAGTCGCAGGAATTGCTGAATATCTTGTACGAAGGAACACCAGCGGAACGTAAACAAGCGTTTGATTTGCTGTCGTATCTGGACCCTAGTAAAACTGAAGCCTACCGAAAATTGGTGGCTGCCGGTCAATAGCCACCAATTTTTTAGCAGCCTTCCGGGAAGCAACGGTAGGAATGCAAATTGATGCCAGAAACCCCTGTCTGTTTTGAACCGCACTCAAACAGGCATTGTTGTTTAAGTAAGAGCTTCATCTATGCTATCGCATTTACTCATAAAAAATTACGCCCTGATTGATCAACTCGAACTGACGCCCGACCGTGAGCTAAACATCATTACGGGCGAGACGGGTGCGGGTAAGTCGATTATGTTAGGGGCAATCGGCCTGTTATTAGGTAATCGGGCCGATACGCGCGTTTTGTTCAATCCCGAACAGAAATGCATTATCGAAGGCGTATTTGGCGTGTCCGGTTATTTGATTGAACAGATTTTCGACGAAGAAGAATTAGACTTTTCCGATACCTGCATTGTTCGGCGGGAAATTAGTGTGAGTGGTAAATCACGGGCTTTCGTCAACGATACGCCTGTCAATCTGGAGACGCTCCGGCGCGTGACCAGCCAGCTGATGGATATTCACTCCCAGCACGATTCGGTTTTGTTGGGTTCGAATGAATATCAACTGGAAATCGTCGATACGTACGCACAGGACGACAACCTGCTTCGGCAATACCGTGTTGACTATCAGGCATACCGGTCTAAAAAGACGATTTACGATCAACTTCAGGCAGAAGCATCGGCCATGCGGAAGGAGTTTGATTACAACAACTTTTTATTTGAAGAATTAGCCAAGGCGCAGCTACTACCTGACGAGCAGGAATCGTTGGAGCAAGAGCTGAACATTCTTGAAAATGCCGAAGAAATCAAAGAGCGGTTGCAGCTCGCGTACGAATATTTAGACAATACCGAACAGTCGGTCATTGACTTTCTAAAAGGCACCGTCAGCAACCTAGCCTACATCAGCAAGCTATCGGACCAGTACGAACAACTGTTACAGCGAGCGCAGAGCAGTCTGATCGAACTGCGGGATCTGGCTGACGAAATCAGTTCGGAGCAGGATAATGTCGATATTGACGACTCCCGCGCCGAAACCATCCGGGAACGACTCAACCTGATTTACCAACTCCAAACCAAGCACCAAGTCAAAGATGTAGCGGCTCTGATTGCGTTACGCGATGAACTAGAGCGGAAGGTCGGTAAGGTGCTTAATCTGGACGATACACTTGCCGAAGCCAAGGCGCAGGCTGATGCGGCCCGTGAGCAGCTACAACTCAGCGGGCAAACGCTGTCGAACGCCCGACAGGTCGTGTTACAGCCTATCGAAAACGAAATTGGTGGTTTGCTCAAAGAGTTAGGCATGCCCAACGCTTCTTTAAACGTTCGATCCGAAGTTAGTAAACCGACGCCGACAGGCATTGACACAATCTCGTTTCTGTTTAGCGCGAACAAGGGCGTCAAACCACAGCAGCTGAAGAACGTAGCTTCCGGTGGCGAGTTCTCCCGATTGATGATGGCGATTAAATACATTCTGGCCAGCAAGCGCTCTTTACCGACAATTGTCTTCGATGAGATTGATACCGGCGTCTCGGGCGAGATCGCGATCAAGATGGGAAATATGATGCGTGATATGGCCCATAGTCACCAGATTATAGCCATTACTCACCTGCACCAGATCGCCGGACAAGGGACTGCACATTACTTCGTGTACAAAGATCATTCGGCCTCCAAAACCGTCAGCCGCATCAAAAAGCTTACCTTTGATGAGCGGGTCAATGAAATTGCTCAGATGATTGGGGGTAACAACCCATCGGCCAGCGCCGTTAAAAACGCCCGCGAGATCTTGAAACAACGAGCTACCGCCACTGTCAAATGATACCCGATGTACGACACAGGAGAACCGTACTTCTGTGTCGTATCTTTTATTTTTTCGTTCTCTATGATTAAACCTATTCGTACCGTTTTCGTATTGTTAGCCTTAGGCGGATTGTTCTGGGCTTGCGGCAAATCAGACGATGAAACCGTCAAAGAAGCAGAAGATGAAGTTTTTGCCATTCATGATGAAGTTATGCCGTTGATTGATGACGTCATGAAACTGCGTAAGCGCGTAAAAGCACGTATCACGACACTCGATAGCACCAAAGCGGCTGGCTCGGCTTCGACCACGCTCCGCATCGACGAAGAACGTGATCAGGCGCAGCGAATTGTCCGAAACCTGTCGGAAGCGGACAGCCTTATGATGAACTGGATGGACCAGTACAAGACGGATACAATCGCCAAGTTGCCCTCAGAAGACGCACTGCGCTATCTGGATGGGCAAAAAGAAAAAATAACTGATGTTAAAGCAAAGATTACGGGTAGCCTTACAGAAGCCGGTCAGTATTTACAGAAAAAATAAGAGCCGGTTTTTGGTAGTAGGTTTATTGGCTGTCGCAGCGGGTTGTAGCACGGGCGATGATAAATTACCGATTCTGGGCCAACGCGAAGCCATTACAAAGACGGTCAATGGTAAGTCTGTTACCGACTCCGTTTACCACACGATTCCCGATTTCAAGTTCGTCAGTCAGTATGGTGATACGGTCACGGCTAAAAACCTGGCCCGAAAAATTTACGTTGCCGATTTTTTCTTTACAACCTGCCCCACGATCTGCCCGAAAATGAAGGTTCAGTTAAAGCGGGTTTACGAGAAATTTAAGGGTAATTCGGATGTAGCCCTCCTGTCGCATACCATCAATCCCGATCACGATTCAGTGGCGGTGCTGAAAGAGTTTGCCGACAATCTTGGTGTAACGGGTAAGCAGTGGCTGTTTGTCACGGGTGATCGGGAAAAGATTTACGACATCGGTCAAAATAGCTACATGGTTACCGCCCAACAGGACTCATCAGCGCCAGGTGGCGTTGTTCACAGCGGTGCGTTTATCTTGGTGGATAAGGACAAACACATTCGGGGAATTTACGACGGCACAACCGAGAAGGGCGTTGACAACTTAATGAACGATATGGACCGGCTGTTGGCCGAGTATAAAAAATGAAACGGCTTTGGGGTTTTACAGTTCTTGCTTGTTTACTTGTCAGTAATATATCCTGCCAGAGCGAAGAAGAAATTAAGCGACAACGGTATATCACGGAAGGGATTCTACTCTACAAAAACTACTGCGCTAACTGCCATCAGAACAAAGGCGAAGGTCTTGCGGCCCTCTACCCGCCTATTGCGAACTCTGATTACCTAGCCAACAAAAACGACGTAATTTGCCTAATCCGCTACGGCCAGCAAGGCCCTATTGTGGTTAACGGAAAGCGGTATAATCGACCAATGCCTGCCCAGCCACAACTTAGCAATCTGGAAGTGGCAGAATTAATGACCTACATCTACAACCAATGGGGCGGAGAAAAGAAAGTAATTGATGTCAAGCAGGTAACCCCCATCCTTGAGCAGTGCAAGAAACCTTAACGGCACGGCGGGCTTACCGCAAAGATTTTGCCCTTATCGCTGATTGATCGCCAGCAAACAGATTCATTGTTGGCAATTAATTAGCGATAAGGGCAACGTTTATGAGTGCTTAGTTAAAACCGGGTCCTCCTTCGACGTTGAAAACGCCGGTTGGCTTACGAATGGAATACTGCGAAAAGTCCTGATTGGCGTCCAGACCTACCCCGTATAATTTTTCGCCGGTAAGCTGGCTGATCACAGCAACTTGCTTGTCGGTGAATACTTTTTTGGTAACGGGGTTCCAGTTCAGCTCCGGGGTAAGCAGTTTTTCCTGCTTTAGTTTATTGATTACAACAACGTGGCCCATTACCGTGTACAAATCCTTTGCTTTGTCGTAACGTCCCGAATCGGAGCGTAGCGTGGTGGCCTCTTCGCCGGTTGGCCCGTAGAATACGATATTTACGGGTTTGGGGTACTTACGGTTGTCGTTTAGGTAGCGGTACTGCTTAGGCGTTGTTAACTTTACTTTTAGCATAGCAGCCTCGCTGTACAGCAGACGGACATCGTTGATTTCTTCGATTGGTCCTTGATACGGTTCAACTTTCTTGGCCTGCTTTGGTTCACCACATGCCAGCAGCAGTAAGCTTCCAACTGCTGGCACGACAATCATTCTTATGAATACGCAAATTCTGTTCATTGGGTAAGCAGTGTGAATGCTACCGAAATAACACCTGATACTGACGGTAAGTTTACAGGTTCGATTAGTCGATAACGGGCTTACGGAACCAGCGGTCCGTTAGCGAGAAACCAAGGGCAATCCGTACGTACTGCTCCCGTACCTGCGTACCTGTTAGCACACCGCGCTGTCCACCAACGAACGATAACGTAATCCGATTGACAAAGTAAGCGCCTACTGGCAGCGATAAGCCCAGGCTACCGTTGATGTCATTGATCTGCGCTCCCTGAATTTCGTAAGGTAGTTTGTTGTACTGGAAGCCAGCCCGATAAGTAATCAGATCGCTGTATTTGTTCGAGGTAGGCTTGGGTGTGTACTCAACACCAGCCGCAACGTTCATTCCATCGACTAATCCACCCGACTGGTTATTGATCGTTTTGTATTTTCCCCACTGCTGAAAACCAACATCAACGCCAATGAGCAACCGGTTTGACCGTTCGATGCTTACGCCGAAATTCATCTGCTGAGGCAGTGTCGTTTTTCCTGTCGCGTTATAACGCAATGTATCGGCTGTGCCCAGGTCTGCACCGGCGAGCGTAGTCTGCTGATAAATGTTTGTTTCGCTTCCCTTAACCCGTGTGGTGGGATCATAGGTTGCACCCAGATTAAGCGTCCATTCATTACTCAGCTTAGGCCGCCAGGCAGCACCCAATTTCCAGACGACATCGCTGTAATTGGCCCGGCTCAACCGATTGACACGCGTATCCGGCGAACCAACACCTAGTTGATTGACAATGATCCGCGCATCCGACGAGTTGGTAACGTTTCCAAACAAAAAGGCGGCCTCAGCACCTACGAATATATTTTTAAATAACCGGTAACCAGTGGCAAACGCACCTTTGTTTAGACCGCCACGGCCACTGTAATTATATTCTACGACTGACGAATTACCAGGCAACACGTTATACTGCGTGAGTGAGTAATTGACGTACGTATAAGGGCGAAGGCTCAATGACATACTCCACCGGGAGCTAGCCGGAAAGGCCAGCGCCAGATACCCCAGGTTTCCGCCAAAATTCCGCTGAACCTGCGTCTGGTTACTGACGTTCTGACTGAGTGTTCGTGACTCACCCAGCAAGCCAACTTCAAAAACAGTATACGGCGGACGGCTTCCCAGCAACGCGGGATTCTGTAAATTCAAATAAAATGGACTGGAGTTGCTGATGCCGATTCCCCCCATGCCTATATTAGTGACGTTGCCCGTTGGGTAAAGTTCGCCAATACCCAGTGCTGAATAGGGTGAGCTTCCTAATCCTTGTGCCAGTACAACCGGCGACGTCGCGGCAGTGGCCAGCAAACTAGCAAATAGTACCCGGCTTATCCGCGTGTAAATTCTCAACATTATAGCGTAAAATTCGATTCAATCCTACCAGCACCAGTTCCGGCGCTGCAAATATCGGCTGTTTCAGACGACTTTCAAAAACCGGAGCGTCGCCACCACACAGTAAAACAACCAGATCGGGGCGATCCCGGCGGTACGTTTCTATGATACCGTTCATTTCGAACGCCATCCCATTTACGACGCCACTCTGCATAGCCTGCCGGGTGTTTTTGGCCGTTACGTCCGGCCAGTCCGTTGGCACATCCACGAGCGGGAGTCGCGCCGTTTGTTCGTGCATTGCCCGAAAACGCATCTGTAGACCCGGCGAAATAAGTCCTCCTCTAAAAACAGCGTCCCGGTCAACCAGATCAGCGGTCAGGCAGGTACCCAGATCAAACACCAGACAATCCTGCCCCGGAAATAAGCTTGAAGCGCCTACCGCAGCCGCCACCCGATCCGTCCCAAGCGTAGTAGGCGTATCATAATCTTTGCGCACAGGTACGGGCGTTTGTCCGTCCAATACCCAGACCGTATCGCTTACAGCTTGCAATAGGGTTCGTATCGCTTCGGCCGAGCGACTTGTCGATGACGCTAGTACCTGCTCAGGGTGTTTATAGGCCTCGCCTTTTTTATCCCAATCGGCTAAGAATACGTCGACAGACTCATAACGACCTGTTTCAACCAGCAGGGAGTCGCGAAACCAGGCGGTTTTCAAACTTGAATTCCCCCAATCAATAACCAGATTCATGCGTACAGATTCGTTGACCAGCTTCCGCACTACTATTGCACCCGAAAGGTAACGACAGTTTAGGGTGTAAACAGTGTCAAACGTTGTTGTTTTAAGGATTTTTAACGACTCTGACTGACCGTTGTCACGTAAAGAATCTCAAAATTACGGATAATTGGCAAAGCTTTTTATCGTTTCTGGAATAGATCGCAGAAACATTATTTGCGTATAGGGTGTTATCTTGACAAAACCGGATTAATACATTACCTTTGTCTTCATCAAGCCTGTTGGCAGGTAGTATCCTTCCTAGCAGCAATTCATAGCTGCGACGGATTTCCGGTTTTCCGACCATTTTGTTAACCACCGTATCTGGCCCCACCAGGTTCTCGTGTTTGGATCAAACAAACTACGTCCTAGTTATTTTATTTGACTTGTTTTCATTGCGTACGTATTCTGAACTTTCCAGGTTAGTTTAGTTTGGCTATCGGCGAGCGTTTTCGCTATCGTATAGTAGTCACAGACAGCCGCCCTGATAACTCCCCCCGGCACTCGATCAACTCCATTTTTCACTATTCCCGTACGAACGGCTTTTAAAGGTTTATTGAACCTGCACCCTATGTTTAAGAAAGAAGAATTAGATAAGAAGCTTCTCTCGGAGCTTCAGCCCATTGCCGAGCAGTTTGGCATTCGTAACATTGCCAAATACACCAAAGAGAAACTCGTTTACGAAATTATAAAACAACAGTCGGAACGCCCAGGCCCGGAAGGAACTGAAGAAACGGCTCCGGCTGAAGAAGCACCACGGCGCGGTCGGCGGACAAAAGCCGCCACGACGCCCGTAGAGACACCAAAAACCGATCAGCCGGAAACGGCTCCTACTGCTGAGACACCAGCCAGCACACGCACTCGCCAGCGCGTACGGCGCGATGTTGATGCCGCTGACATTCCAGCGCCAACGCCCGAAGATGGCATGACGGCAGCGGTTGATACAACGGCTATCGAGACGACACCAGGAACATTTCCGACTGATACACAGCCCTTAGACCAGTCGCCGGAAAGCATTCCTGCCGAGGCAGCGGCTCCGGTAACTACGGACGCCGAGCCAACGGAACAACCCGTTCGTAACCAGAACGAAAACGGACGTGACCGCAACAACGGTAACCCAGCAGCACGCTCAACGGAACCAGGCCAGCGAAACGATCGAAATAACGGTGCAAATGGCCGCTCTGACCTCAACCGGCAACGGAATCAACGGCCCGATGGAGCGCCATCCGGTCAAGGTCAGCGGGACACGGGCAACCGCCCACGTCTAGACAGTCAACGGGATGCCGGAACGACCGAGCGGAACCCACGCGAAACAGCAACCCCGGATCGTGGCTCGCGAGACGCAGCAACACCAGAGCGCGGACAACGCGATAACAATTCAAACCGGCGGGATTTCAACCAGCGCGACAACGGATCAAACGATCGCGGCAATCGTGACCAACGCGCTCGCAATCAACGGGTAGTAGCTGACGAAACAGCCTTGAATTTCAACGGCCACACGGAGGATGAATTCTTGACGCCAACGGTTGTCTCGGACGATAACATCGCAAACATGCAACCCACGGCTGCATCGGAAGCAACCGTTACGGAAACAGCCCCACAATCGCCCGAAACGGCGGTCGAAGCGCAACAACCCGGTCAGCCTCAGACGCAACAGCAGCAACCTCAGGTTCAGGCGGCTTCGCGGGAAGCCCAGGAATACCAGAACCGGATTCGTCGCCAGTACAATCAGCACATCCGGGAATTCGACGGTATCATTGATAACGAAGGAGTTCTGGAAATCATGCAGGATGGTGGCTACGGGTTCCTGCGTTCAGCCGATTATAACTACCTGGCTAGCCCCGATGATATTTACGTATCCCCTTCGCAGATTAAGCTGTTTGGCCTGAAAACAGGCGATACCGTTCGCGGAGCAATTCGTCCACCGAAAGAAGGCGAAAAATACTTTGCGTTGCTTCGGGTATCGACCGTAAATGGTAAAACAACCGAGGAAATCCGCGACCGGATCCCGTTCGAATACCTAACTCCTTTATTCCCGGACGAACAGCTCCATCTGAGCAACCGCCCTGAAAACTACTCATCGCGCGTACTCGATTTGTTTGCGCCTATTGGTAAAGGACAGCGCGGTATGATAGTGGCACAGCCTAAAACGGGTAAAACGGTGCTGCTCAAAGAGATTGCGAACGCCATCACGAAGAACCACCCGGAGGTGTATCTGATCGTGCTGCTGATCGACGAACGTCCCGAAGAGGTAACCGACATGGCGCGTAGCGTCAACGCAGAAGTTATTTCGTCGACGTTTGATGAGCAGGCGGATCGGCACGTTAAAGTATCGAGCATGGTACTTGAGAAAGCTAAACGCATGGTTGAATGTGGTCATGACGTAGTTATTCTGCTCGATTCCATCACTCGTCTGGCTCGTGCGTATAACACAGTCGTTCCTTCCTCGGGTAAAATCCTGTCCGGTGGTGTTGACGCCAACGCACTGCACCGTCCGAAACGCTTCTTTGGAGCGGCCCGTAACGTAGAAAATGGGGGTTCGCTAACGATTATCGCGACAGCGCTCATTGATACGGGCTCGAAGATGGACGAAGTAATTTTCGAGGAATTTAAGGGCACGGGTAACATGGAACTCCAGCTCGACCGCAAGCTTGCCAACAAGCGCGTTTACCCAGCGGTTGACGTACTGGCGTCGGGTACCCGCCGGGAGGATCTTCTGCTGGACAAAGAAACGCTACAGCGCGTCTGGATTCTGCGTAAACACATGGCCGACATGAACCCAATGGAAACAATGGACTTCCTGCTCGAGCGGATGAAAGGCACGCGCACCAACGAAGAATTCCTTATCTCGATGAACCGGTAAGCGGTTTATCACGAAATGCAGAGGCCCAATGCATAAAAGAGAATTCTCTTTTAGGCATTGGGCCTCTGCTATTTATGCCAGTTGACAACGTCCAGACGGGTCGTTAACTTGCACAAAATCCACAGTACCAATGAAAGACCTTATTCAA
The DNA here is from genome assembly GCF_021233055.1 of Spirosoma oryzicola. Lineage (NCBI taxonomy): Bacteria > Pseudomonadati > Bacteroidota > Cytophagia > Cytophagales > Cytophagaceae > Spirosoma > Spirosoma oryzicola. Next base: position 3,316,976 of record NZ_CP089538.1, read on the forward strand.
TTAGCGATTCCGGGTTTTGTGCTTCTTTTGGTTGCGGAAGTCGTTGTTACGGCCATTCAGCAAAAGGATTACTACGAACTAAAAGATACGAGCAGCAGCCTGGCAATGGGCATCGGGAACGTGATCGTCGGCTTCGTCGGAAAAGTAATTGTCTTTGGGGCCTATTCGCTGGTTTATCAGTTTCGGCTGTTCACGTTTGATATGACCCAGTGGTGGTCGTGGGCAATTCTGTTTTTTGCCGACGATTTGAGCTATTACTGGTTTCACCGGATCAGCCACAGCAGCCGTTATTTCTGGGCATCGCACGTGGTCCATCACTCGTCGATGAAATACAATCTGGGTACAGCTTTACGGCAAACCTGGACGGGAACGCTCAGCGGCTCCTTTCTTTTCTGGATTTGGCTGCCACTCATTGGTTTTTCGCCGGTGGCCGTGATGACCATGCAGTCGATTAGTCTGCTGTATCAATTCTGGATTCACACTGAACACATCAATAAGCTCCCGGCTCCGATTGAGTTTATCTTTAACACGCCGTCCCACCACCGGGTGCATCACGGCTCGGATTTGGCTTACCTTGACAAGAACCATGCGGGCATTCTCATCATCTGGGATCGTCTGTTCGGTACTTTCGAGCCAGAAAAAGATCGGCCAACCTATGGTCTGACAAAAAACGTCGGCTCGCATAATCCGGTGCGGATTGCCTTTCACGAATGGATTGAGATCGGTCAGGACCTGCGCCGGGCCGGTTCGTTCGGAAACGCGCTGGGTTATCTTTTTGGACCGCCGGGATGGAGTCACGACGGGTCGCGTAAAACCACAAAGCAGTTACGAGCTGAACAGCGAGAGTCTCAGCAACCTTCACAAAATCAACATATTGAGCTAAACGCTTAGTAAACATTAAGGGGTTGACATAACCACAGCATTCGTTTTTGGGTTAGGTGAGCGTTATGTTTGCTACGTTACTACTTGCCTACTCCCTACTTCGTTTACCCGCTGATTCACTGGCACCGACTGATTCAGCGAAATTGCTACGACCATTAACCAAGATCGCTTACAACCTAGATTTTCGAAATTCGTTTCTAGACCGGCAACCCGTCAACGTTTGGGGTATTAACGCCGGCATTGAGTTTGGGCAGAAACGCCATCAGCTTACGTTAGGCTATTACTGGTTAAGTTACGCTACTTACCTCCGGCTTATTAACTGGCGTCGGGATGCCGCCCAGCGGATTAACCTTGATTATTACACACGAACCGATATGTGGTTCGTCAGTCTGCTGTACTGGTGGAATGTAACGAACAACCGGCGGTGGATGATCAGCGTACCCGCCGAGATAGGTGGCGGTATTGCTTACGCGCTTCCGCTGGACCTTCGCCAGAACGTTCAGATTGACCGTACCAAGCGTGATTTTTTTGTTCCGATCCAAGCGGGTGCCTACGCTCAGTGGAAAGCCACACGCTGGGTAGGCCTAAGCGTACAGTTCGGCTACCGGTTTTCCGTCTTCCAAACCGCGATCAACCAGAATTTTAACGGAGCGTATTACAGCTTCGGTGTAACGGTCTACCCCGCGTTATTTTTGGATGTATGGAAAGCAGTCACTAAAAAAGCGCATATTTCTCCCACACATCCCCCCCGATTCGACACCCAGTAACGTTTGGCCTAGAGTGCCCCCTAACGTACGCGCTTAGAAATCGCTGGTATTATAGGCTGTCGACACCACCCGATTCCAGTCAGGATGCCGCTTCAGATAAGCCGCTACGAACGGGCAAAGGGGTACGATTTTAAGGTTGTGCTGCTCCGCATAAGCGAGTACACCCTCAACCAGATGCGACCCAACGCCCTTTCCTTCCAGACTCGGATCCACTTCGGTGTGGGTAAGCGCCAGTGTTTCGTCGTCAACGTTCTGGTAAACCACAATAGATAGTTTTCCGTCCGTTTCCATCTCAAAACGGTGACGATGGTGATTATCGCGAATAGCAGCGTCGGTAAGATTCATAATTGGTTTATTTATTCACAAATTTAGCGTATACCTATTTACTGAATAAGCGGCCTACTTGTTTAATCGCCGACCTCAGTATGGACCTTACATCAAGTTACCGTTCTCTGTTCGAGAAACCTAGCCTAAGTTCACTGACGCAACTTTACCAGTTTGGCCTTGGTGTCTATCATGCCGACAAATGGCGAGAATTATCTTCCTACTTGCGCTGGGAAGTCAAACACAAGCTCGGCTTATTTCCTAAAAGTGGTTACCTGCGTTTTACAAACGATAGGCCGCTTCGGTTAGATGCCGACTCCGGCTCTCCTGAAACGCTCCCCGTTCATATACCGGTTCGTCTTGAGAAAGCAGCGTTACCGTGGCAACTACTGATAACCAACTCCCGTAGCCAACAATGGGGTTATCTGTTCGGCGATGAGCATAGTCTTTACAGCAGCTTCGACGGTGGCAAGACGGCAACCTGCCGATATCGGTTCCCCAATCCGATTCAGTCACTTTTTGTATCCAGTGCCGGCTACGTGTTTGTCTGCTCCCACGGAGATCTGATGTGCAGCACGGACCAGGGCCATTCGTTTGCCACCGTACTCACGCTGGCGAGTACCAGCAGCTATTTCCTGCCCAACAACGGCATGACCGAACTACCCGATGGTCGCTTGGTTCTCGGCGAATACGGTGTCGTTCGTCAGCAAAATGCCTGGCAGAATCTGGCGTATGTGTACTACTCCACCAATCAGGGAGCCAGTTGGCAACGTTCCGATTTTCTGATCCGCGACGGCGTCAACAAACACGTTCATCTGGTAAAATACAGTGTGTATTTGAACAGCCTGTTTCTGACGGATGGCGATAACAAAAAACAAGTATGGCAAAACCGAACGCTCTCGCAGCTCGATCAGCCTGCTCACGCGAACGGACACGGCTGGCATCGGCTGAATCAGAGTCACTACCAAACGGGCGGCTATCTGTCAATGGCAGAACTTAACGGCAACGTATTCTTTGGGTCTGATTACCTGGGAGGCACCAATTTTATCGTCTCCACGACCGATGGTTACCGATTTGACAAGCAGATCATTCCTGACCCGTATCGCCGGAGTCCGGTCATGAACATGCTGACGCGTCGGGCGGAGGCCGGTAAAACGGAATTATGGGCTGTTCTGCACAATAGCATTTCATCTTCTACGCGGTCGCTGCTGATGTTTTCGACCGATGAAGGGAAAACGTGGACGCGAGTGATCGATTACGACGGAACCCAGCACGAGATAAAACTCGTAAATGCGTCCCCAAAACTCGTTGATAACGTTTACTTCGCCCTTATTTCCCGACAGCAAAATCAATTTGAGCAAGCAGTTTTCTGCGTATCAGCGGTCTGAATCTAAGCCAGCGGCTTTGTTTTTAGGCAGATTCTACGTTTGTTCGCTGTATGAATCGTCTCGACCGTCTAACCGCAATTCTGATTCACTTACAAACTAAACGGGTGGTACGCGCGCAGGAATTGGCCGACCGTTTTGGCATTAGTCTGCGTACCGTTTACCGCGACGTTCGGTCACTGGAAGAAGCGGGTGTTCCAATCGGGGCCGAAGCCGGTGTCGGTTATTTTCTGACAGACTATCACCTGCCGCCCGTTATGTTCACCAACGCCGAAGCCAGTTCGCTGCTTCTGGCCGCCAAGCTGATCGAAAAATGGACGGATCAATCGGTACGAACCGAGTTTGATTCGGCCCTATTCAAGATAAAATCAGTCCTAAAGCGTCCCGATCAGGAGCATCTCGACGACCTGGCTCCCAATGTCGATGTGTCGAAGCCATCGGCGCGTCCACCGTATGCGGACGGGCTACTTTCCACCATCCAGCAGGCAATCGCCCGGCACCACGTGCTTGATCTGCATTATCATTCACTGTACAACGATACCGAAACAAAGCGCGAAGTAGAACCGGTTGGCTTGTATCACTACAGTTTGACGTGGCATCTGATTGGCTTTTGTCGCATACGGCAGGATTACCGCGATTTTCGCCTTGACCGGATTCGATCCATGACGGATACCGGCCAGCGTTTTGCGCGTCACGAACGATTGTCGTTGCAGGAGTACATCCAGCGGGAACGTAGTGGCTGCGATATGCCGGTCATTAACGTTACGCTTGTATTCCCCAAATCCGTGGCCCGCTTTATCCATGAGTCGAAGTATACGTGGGGCTTTGACGCCGAGGAAGATCTGGGCAAATACGTCCGGATTCACCTCAATACGCCCTATCTGGAAGGGCTGGCCCGCTGGCTCCTTACCTTTGGAACGACTATTACAATCGAGCAGCCCGACTCGCTGCTGACACTGATGCATACGCTCGCCGAAGAAGTCAGAGACCATTATGCTGCGCAAGCTGTACTGACGTAACCTACAGCCGTTCAGTGCTGACACTTCCTTTTTAGCCATCAGCAAGATAGTGCTGCGCTTCTGAATCCTACTGACATACGGCTGTCACCGGGGGTTGTTTTCTTTGCTTCGTCAACAAACAAACGGCTATGCAAACGAAACAAGCGCCCCCGATGACTACGCTGTGTTATACCACAAACACCACACTAAAGGAGCTTCATCAGTTTTGGAATGTTACGGCGCAGGGTATATACCGAGAAGCAAACCGGCTCGGCCTCGACATTATGGGGCCGGTATACTGGTCCTACTACGGTGTCGATGGCAATCCCGATACGGTGTTCAGGCTGGAAATTTCCTTACCGGTCAGCAAAGCAACCGGACAGCCTGACGGATTTTCTTTTAAGCGTAGGGAACCGTTTCATTGCCTGGCTGCGCTGCATGTAGGCCCGTGGGAGAATCTTCCCGAAACATACCAACGTCTAATGCCCACCGTTTTCGAACAGGGCAACCAGCCTAACGGCATTTGTCGGGAAGTGTACCTGAACATGAATCTGGAACAGCCGCACTACAACGTCACGGAAGTACAGATTGGCCTTGCGTAAATCACCCAATGAACTTGACCGATCCATGAAAGCAACCGCACAGCGCACCTATCAATCCCGGAAAGAAGAATCGTACGATGAACTGGCAGGAGCGCCTACACTTACGCAAACCTGGGTACGAAACCGGTTCGAGGGCGATATCGAAGGCGAAAGCTGGGAAGAATACCTTGTGATGTACCGCACTGATAATTCGTACGCCTTTGTGCTGCTGGAACGCGTTATCGGGAAGCTCGGCAATCGGTCAGGGAGTTTCGTCGTTCAGGGCAGAGGCACATCCGAAAACGGCACGGTCCGGGCGGAACTGACAATTCTGCCCGGCAGCGGTACGGGCGACTTGGCTGGATTACGAGGACACGGTTACCTAATCACGCCCTCTGGACAATCGTCAACGGTTACGTTTGATTACGATCTTGATTCCCCTGCTGCTAAACAACAAGTACGATGAAACTGAACGCTGGCATCATTACCGACAAGCTCCCAGAAACTAAACAGTTCTACTGTAACATACTCCATTTCGGCGTTACGTTCGAAAATGAATTCTACGTATTACTGCACACACCGAACCGGCAAGCAGAACTTGCCTTTCTGTTACCAGACCATCCTTCCCAGCAAGATCTGTTTAAGCCTTCTTTCGGCGGGAAAGGCGTTTTCCTAACCCTTGAACTGGATGACGTTGACGCAGAATACAAGCGATTGAAAGACTTAGGTATTCCTCTGGCGATCGATCTGCGCGACGAACCCTGGGGCGACCGCCACTTTGCTATCGTTGACCCAAACGGTGTTGGCATTGACCTCGTCACCTACGCACCACCGAGCAAAGCCTAATGACGTTTGCGCCAACAGCCGTCTGGCCGTTGGCGCAAACAATCCGGTTATTTATACGCCGGAATACCTGTGATCTCCGCCCCCAATATCAACAAGTGAATATCGTGCGTACCTTCGTATGTACTGACGGATTCAAGGTTCATCAGGTGACGCATAATCGGGTAGTCGCCGGAAATGCCCATCGCTCCCAGAATCTGGCGGGCATCACGCGCTACGCGCAGGGCAATTTCAATATTGTTACGCTTTGCCAGCGAAATCTGAGCATTGGTCGCCCGGTCTTCGTTCTTAAGCATACCTAGTCGCCAGCAGAGCAATTGCGCCTGGGTAATGGCCGTCAGCATTTCGGCCAACTTTTTTTGCACCAACTGAAAGCTAGCAATCGGCTTGTTGAACTGCGTTCGGTCAAGGGCGTACCGACGAGCCACTTCGTAGCACTCCATAGCCGCTCCAAGCGCTCCCCAGGCAATGCCGTAACGAGCCTGATCCAGGCACCGTATCGCACTTTTTAGCCCAAACGCTTCCGGCAATAAATTCTCTTTTGGCACCTTTACGTCCTGGAAAATCAACTCACCGGTACTGCTGGCCCGAAGCGACCATTTGTTACCTATTTCGTTTGTGGAGAACCCTTCCATACCACGCTCTACGATCAGCGCCCGAACCTTTCCCTGTTCGTTTTTGGCCCAAACAATCGCTATGTCCGCAAAAGGCGCGTTGGTGATCCATAGCTTAGAACCACTTAGCAGGTAATAATCGCTTCGCTCGATAAAATTCGTTTCCATACTACCCGGATCCGAACCGTGGTTCGCTTCAGTCAGGCCAAAGCAGCCAAGCATTTCTCCCTTGGCTAGTCCAGGCAGGTATTTTTGTTTCTGTTCCTCCGAGCCAAACGTGTAGATCGGATACATCACCAGCGAATTCTGGACCGACACGCACGAGCGCATGCCCGAATCGCCCCGCTCGATCTCCTGCAACATCAAGCCATACGAAATCTGATCCAGGCCACCGCCCCCAAATTCCGTCGGGATTGTGGCTCCGAACGCGCCGATCTTACCAAATTTCTGAACCAGCTGAGCCGGAAATTCAGCCCGTTGCGCATAGTCTTCGATGATCGGCGTAATCTCACGCTTTACAAAATCGCGTACTGCCGAACGTACCAGCTTGTGTTCGGCCATCAGAAGATCGTCAAGGCAGTAAAAGTCAGGTGACTCAAACGGATCTACCTTATTTCGGGGAGGGGTGGTGGTTATTGGCTGCATACTGCAACAACTCAAAAAACTACCGCTTGTTGGCATGCTTAGCGTTTTTTGCCAATTTATCAGCGATAGAAAAACAGGCGTGTAAACAGAGTAAAGTAACCGCTTCCGTAGAACGAACCCAAAGGTAAACCTGCCTGTTACATAACCAGGAAGCAATTTCCCTTATTTTTGTGAACCATCTGCCGGATAAAAACCGGCCTTACGAATTCATGATTCACCAACTTTCTATTACTTTATCACCGGAACACGCCTACGACGATGCCGCTTTTCGGGAGCAGGTGCTGCGCTCGTTAAAGATTTCTACCGATAGCTCGGCAGTTGTTCGCAAACGGCGGCAGTCGATTGATGCGCGTGGACGGCAAATCCGCATTCACGTCGATACGGACGTGTTCGTTAGTGAAACCCCGCCCCCACTCATCGGCTACAAAAAGCCGAAAGTAGATGTCAGCAGCGCTCCACAGGCTATTGTAGTTGGCGCGGGACCGGCGGGTCTGTTTGCCGCTTTACGTCTGGTTGAACTGGGTATCAAACCTATTGTCCTAGAACGCGGCAGCGACGTTCGCACCCGCCGACGTGATTTAGCGGCCATCAATAAAAACCATATCGTTAACCCAGAGTCGAACTACTGCTTTGGCGAAGGCGGAGCAGGTACGTATTCAGACGGTAAATTATATACTCGTTCCACCAAACGGGGTGATGTCCGTCGCATCCTGGAAATTTTTGTGGCCCACGGAGCCACCGAAGAAATTCTGGTGGATGCACACCCGCATATTGGTACCAACAAACTTCCCAACGTAGTCGCCGATCTTCGGCAAAGCATCCTCAACGCCGGTGGTGAAGTTCGCTTCGACACGAAAGTTACCGACCTTATTCTGGAGAAAGGTGAGCTGAAAGGCGTCGTTACGGCAACGGGAGAAGCCTTAACCGGCATCGGAGTTATTCTGGCTACCGGGCACTCCGCACGCGACATTTTCTACCTGCTGCAAGACCGGAATGTCCTGATTGAGGCAAAGCCGTTTGCAATGGGCGTTCGCATTGAGCATCAGCAAAGTCTGATTGATCAGTTTCAGTACCACCGACCCGACCGGGGCGACTACTTACCCGCAGCCTCGTACAGTTTGGTAACACAAACCCGTTTCAATGGGGTAGATCGGGGTGTTTTTTCGTTTTGTATGTGTCCGGGTGGATTTATTGTGCCAGCGGCTACGGCTCCAGGCGAGTTGGTCGTTAACGGGATGTCGCCATCGCGCCGGGATTCTAAGTACGCCAATTCAGGGCTGGTCGTTGCGATTACGGATCAGGACCTGAAACCTTATGCCGACGAAGGCCCACTGGCCGGGCTGGCTTTGCAGCAGGATTTGGAACGATGGGCGTGTCGAATGGGTAGCAAGGACAGTAGCCAGCCGTCACAGGTTGCTCCTGCCCAGCGCGTGGCCGATTTTGTGGATGGACGCGTGTCAACAGACCTGCTACCCACGTCGTATCAGCCGGGCCTGACCTCGGTAGATATGGCAGCGGTATTGCCCGACCATATTGCGCAGCCCCTGCGTCAGGGATTACGTGATTTTGGCCGCAAAATGCAAGGTTATCTGAGTAACAACGGTCAGGTAATCGGTGTTGAAAGTCGTACTTCGTCGCCGGTACGGATTCCGCGTGACCGCGATACCTGTGAACACGTAGGGGTTCGGCGGTTGTTTCCCTGTGGCGAAGGGGCTGGTTACGCGGGTGGTATTGTTTCAGCGGCTATGGATGGCGAACGCTGCGCCGAGCAGCTTGTACACTTATATAAAACGAGTTTATAGCGTATCGTTCGTGAGTTATCGTGGTTGACGCCCCGCGTATAACCCACAGACAAAACGCTATAAACTGTAACGCAAACCATGATCGACACTTCGTTCCATACCTTTACTGAGCAGCTCCGCCAGCGATTGCAGAAACCGTTACCCGGCGAAACGGCCCATCAGAAAATGGCATCATCAGCTCGTTATCGCCTGGGTATCAGACCTAACGAACGAACACGACGAAGTGCGGTTTTGATTTGCTTTTATCCGTATCAGAACTCGATCTACCTGCCGTTGATTCTCCGACCGCAGTACGACGGTGTTCATGCCGGGCAGATGGCGTTTCCCGGTGGCCGAATGGAACGCTTCGACGAGAATCTTACCCGGACAGCTTTGCGGGAAGCCCAGGAAGAAGTAGGCATTCGGGTGACGGACGTAAAGGTGCTGGGCTTATTGACCGAATTGTTTATTCCACCGAGCAATTTCTACGTACAACCCGTTGTCGGTATGCTTCCTTACCGGCCCGATTTTTATCCTGACCCTCGCGAAGTCGAAGCCGTGATCCAGGTTGATCTAGAAACGCTGCTGGATGAAACAATCGTTGGCGACAGTCAGATCGAAGTACGGGGCGTACTGGTTGACGCTCCTTTTTACGAAATTCAGGGGCACCGGGTTTGGGGAGCCACCGCCATGATGATAAGTGAGTTGCTGATGGTTATGGCCTCGTAGCCTACCTTAATCGATTTAGCACAATTTTTTTCAACGAATTCATTTTTACAAGTAATAAGTATTTTTCGGAAAGGCGGCCCGGTTGGTTAATCAACCCCTTCGGGATCGTTCGGTAATAGCTAGCTCATTATCATAACGGACGTCTTTTAAGATGGCAGGGACGCCACCGATTTCATAAGCATTTCTACGGATACCAGACGGTACTACTCACCAAAATAAAGGTGACTCTTATCCGTAAAGTAAGCTCATATACAGGCTACTGCCGATTGTTATAGTCGTCAACATTGATAGCTTTGTAGTTTGTAACAAACACGGTATCTCCACCGTTAGAAATTAAATCCCTTATTGCAAATTACTACTCCGTGAAAAGATGGATTGCTATCGGTCTCGTCGTTCTTGTGCTCGGCGGGATAATTGTGTATAACAAAGTATTACATCCTGCTCCCGGTGCTACCCCAGGTGGTCCTGGAGGAGGCAGCGCTGGAAAAGGTGGCTCCGAAAAAGGAGGACCTGGGGGCAAAGGTGGCCCCGGCGGTGGCGGCCCGGCTACCGTTAGTGGCTTTGTTGTGATTTCGAAAAACCTACAGGAAGATGTTGTCTCCAGCGGATCGCTACTAGCAGCCGAACAGGTCGATATTTACCCTGAGATTTCCGCGCGCATTACTCAGCTAAACATTCGGGAAGGCCAACCCGTCAAAAAAGGGGATTTGCTGGTCAAACTTTTCGATGCCGATCTACGGGCACAGTTGTTGAAACTTCAGGCTCAGGCCGACAATGCCCGCCGAACGGAAGAGCGGAACAAGCAACTATTGGAACGGGGCGGCATAAGCCAACAGGAATTTGACATTACAACAACAAACCTACGGTCGTCGCTGGCCGATATCGAGTTGGTGAGAGCAAACCTGCAACGTACCGAAATCAGAGCGCCTTTTACGGGTGTCATCGGTTTGCGGAACGTCAGCTCGGGAGCGGTCGTTTCGCCCAATACGCTGATCGCCCGATTGCAACAGGTTTCGTCACTTAAACTTGATTTTTCGATCCCGGAAAAATACGGCCAGTCGGTGCATCCGGGTAGCGAGATATCTTTCCAGGTAGACGGCAGCAACCAATCCAGCCAAGGCGTTGTTTACGCTATAGAACCCGGTGTTGAAGAGCAAACCCGTAACCTACGTATTCGGGCGAAGGTTAACAACACAACGGCTCGCTTCCGCCCCGGTACGTTTGCCCGTGTGACGCTAACCATTCAGAACGAACGTAGTCTGGTTGTGCCCACACAGGCCGTAATTCCTCAGACGCGTACTAATCAGGTTATTGTCGTTAAGAACGGAAAGGCGCAGTTTAAAGACGTCAAAACCGGAATCCGTACGGCCGGAACCATCCAGATTCTGTCGGGTGTCCAGGCCGGAGATACCGTTGCAACAACGGGTTTGTTGTTTCTTAAGCAGGATGCTCCGGTCAAGATTGGCCGTGTAGTAACCCTACCCGGTAACAGCCCTAAAGTAGCCAGTAATTAATCGAGTAGCCGATGGCAACCGGTAAATGCCAAACCCTAAAATATAAACTCAACCAGCAATGAGTCTGCCCGAATTAAGCCTGAACCGACCGGTCTTTGCTATGGTTATGTCCATTGTCATTGTCCTGTTCGGCATTATCGGCTTCACCTTCCTTGGTGTACGCGAGTATCCGGCGATTGACCCGCCGGTGATCACCGTACGGACCAATTATACTGGTGCGAACCCTGATATTGTCGAGTCGCAGATAACCGAGCCCATCGAGAAATCGCTCAACAGTATCGAGGGTATCCGGACCATCTCGTCCAACAGTGCGCTGGGAGCCAGTACGATTACCGTTGAATTCAATCTGGACGCCAACCTCGAACAGGCGGCCAATGACGTTCGTGACAAGGTTTCGCAGGCGCAGCGCCAGCTCCCGCAGGATATTGACGCCCCTCCGGTTGTAACCAAAGCCGACGCCAACTCGGACCCGATTATTTTCATGACCGTTCAAAGTACGACCCGTAACCCGACCCAATTATCGGATTACGCCGAGAACGTACTCCAAGAGCGTTTGCAGACGATTCCGGGCGTAAGTCAGGCCAATATTTACGGTCTTAAGCGCCAGGCTATGCGGCTTTGGATTGATCCAATCAAGTTGTCGGCTTATCGGCTGACCGCGCAGGACATTCAGAGTGCACTGACGGCTCAGAACGTCGAACTACCCAGTGGTAAGGTCTACGGAAACAATACAGAGCTGACGGTAAAAGCCGTTGGTCGCCTGACAACCGAAGAAGACTTTAATAACCTGATTCTGCGGCAGACGGCTAACCAGATCGTTCGCTTTAAAGATGTAGGCAGTGCAGTGTTAGGCGCTGAAAACGAAGAAACGCTATCGAAGCAAAACGGCGCAGTGGGTGTCATTCTGGTGCTTATTCCTCAGCCGGGAGCCAATTACGTGAGTATAGCCGACGAATTTTACAAGCGATTCGATCAGTTGAAGAAAGACCTCCCCAGCGATATTATCGTCAGCGTAGGGATTGACCGCAGTACGTTTATCCGTCGGGCGATTGAGGAAGTAGGCGAAACGCTGATCATTTCGTTTGTGCTCGTCGTATTGGTTATCTACTTCTTTTTCCGTGACTGGCTCATCGCCTTCCGTCCGCTGATTGATATTCCTGTATCGCTGATCGGAGCGTTTTTTATCATGTACGTTGCGGACTTTAGCATTAACGTACTAACGCTGCTCGGTATCGTACTGGCAACGGGTCTGGTGGTCGATGACGGGATCGTGGTCACGGAGAATATCTTCAAGAAAATTGAAGATGGCATGGATACCAAGGAAGCCGCCCGTGAAGGTTCTAACGAGATTTTCTTTGCGGTATTAGCCACATCGATTACGCTGGCGATCGTATTCCTGCCGATTATCTTCCTGGAGGGCTTCGTTGGTCGCTTATTCCGCGAATTTGGTATCGTCGTCGCGGGTGCCGTCTTGATTTCGGCCTTTGTTTCGTTGACGCTCACACCGGTACTAAGCGTAAAACTGACGAGCAAAAATCACGGTAAAGACTCCTGGTTCTACAAGAAAACGGAGCCGTTCTTTCAATGGCTTGACGAGTCGTACCGCGATTCGCTCAATGGTTTCATGCGCAAAAGGGGTTGGGCTTTCGTCATGATTGGTGCGTGCGCCGTAATTATTTTTGGCATTGGTTCGCTGCTTAAATCAGAATTAGCTCCGCTCGAAGACCGTGGCCGTACCCGTATTGCGATTACGTCGCCGGAAGGAACAAGCTATGAATCGCAGGCCGCAACTACCGACCGCGTGATGCAGCTTGTCCTCGACTCCATCCCCGAAACACGGTTGGCATTCAGCGTCGTAGCACCTGGTTTTTCGGGAGCAGGCGCGGTAAACTCGTCGTTCGTGATGATCAACATGGTTGAGCCTTCCGAACGCAAACGTTCGCAGCAGGAGATTGTCGATTACCTAACCAAGAACCTGAAAAAGTTCAGCGAAGCGCGTATGTTTGCTACGCAGGACCAGACGATCCAAGTCGGTCGGGGTGGCGGTTTGCCCGTTCAGTTCGTTATCCAGAACCTGAATTTTGAAAAGCTACGGGAGAAACTACCAGTTTTCCTTGACGAAGTCGCCAAAGATCCAACGTTTCAGAACAACGACGTTGACCTGAAATTCAACAAGCCGGAGCTAAACATCAGCATCGACCGCGAAAAGGCAACCAACCTCGGTGTTTCGGTACAGGATGTGGCGCAGACGTTGCAGCTGGCCCTGAGTAACCGTCGTCTGGCGTACTTCCTGATGAACGGAAAGCAGTATCAGGTGATTGGGCAGGTTGACCGGGCCGACCGCGACGAACCCGTCGATCTGGCTTCGTTCTACGTCCGCTCCAATCAGGGTCAGCTAATTCAGTTGGACAACCTGGTGAAATTTCAGGAGGTGAGCAGCCCACCCCAGGTGTACCACTACAATCGATTTAAGTCGGCTACCGTATCGGCCAGCTTGGCTCCCGGCAAAACCATTGGTGATGGGGTAGCCGCTATGAATGCTATTGCTGATCGTACGCTTGACCAAACGTTCCAGACGGCGCTCTCCGGCCCTTCGCGCGACTACGCCGAAAGTTCATCGAATACCTTGTTCGCCTTTGGTTTAGCGCTGGTGTTGGTTTATCTGGTCTTGGCCGCCCAGTTCGATTCGTTTGTCGATCCACTGATTATTATGATTACCGTACCGCTGGCGCTGGCCGGGGCTGTCTTCTCGCTTTGGATGTTCAATCAGACGCTGAACATCTTTAGTCAGATCGGTATCATCATGCTCGTGGGTCTGGTTACTAAAAACGGTATTCTGATTGTCGAATTTGCGAACGAGCAACGATTAACGGGCAAGAATAAGTTTGAAGCCGCCACCGAATCAGCGGCTATGCGGTTACGACCTATTCTGATGACAACGCTCGTGGCTGCGTTTGGCGCATTACCGCTCGCATTAGCGCTTGGGTCGGCATCGAAGAGCCGTATTCCACTGGGTATTGTGATTGTGGGCGGTCTGATGTTCTCACTCGTGCTTACGCTCTACGTCGTACCAGTAATTTATACGTATATGACTCGCCGGAAAGACGTTTCGGAAGAGAAAACGCACCAACGTCCATTACCACAACCAGATGGTCGACCAACGGGAGACACGACAAAGCCCGAAGAGATGGAAGTGCAACTTTAAAAAATGCATCACGCACAAAAAACCCCGGCGGACAAAATCTGCCGGGGTTTTTACTTCTCATAGGTTAATTAATGTCCGTTTTAACTCCGCCGAATCGTATGAATAGCGACAATGGTTGGCGCAGCCAGGTAAAAATCAAACAAAGCACGACCGACCAGTTCATGTCCAACCGCATTCAGGTAGCCAGTGTTTGTCGTACTGGTCAGAAAATATTCTTCGCGGGGCTGAATTACGGCGTCCGAGTCAAAAACGCTGAACGATTGCCGTACGTCCGACCGCATAAACAAAGCCCGTCCCTGCTGCCGTAACCACCGATAGACAGGCTCCGGATGCGGGAACGGACTAAGCAGTATTACTTTATGGCGATATGGTTTCAGCAACGTAAGTAAATCGGTCAACTCGTGCCGAACCGTAAACAACCGTGGAAGCAGTCCGAGTGTAGCCATACCTTGCATCAACAGGAACTGCCCGGCCTCGGCGGTTCGTTTGATCAGCCCCACTGGCTTTTTTTCAACGGTTGGCAAGAGCCACTCAGGCAGTACCAGATCTCCGGAAACGTCAGGCACACGACTCGTATCGCGGACGAATACCGATTCCAGGCCAGCCGGATGGTCCACACAGCCCTGACCCGCCTGCACCATGATCAGATCATAGTGTTCCAGCGGTAGCTGACTCATAGTCATCTGAACCGCAGCCAATGTTGACTGGGCGTACGCTTCTACCGAAACCGCTCGGCCAGTCTGGCTTATTTGCCGAATAAAATGACCAACAAAACTAATTTGTCCGGCAGAAAGGCCGTATCCTCCAATATGCCGGTCACCAATGATCAGTATCTTCATCGTACGATGTGACACCCGTGTGCCTTTTTCTATCCATACGCCCCTGAATTGATGAGTGTGGCAGTTACCAGCTAAATTTTTAGATATTATTTTGGCTAACCCGTGCAACGAATTACTACCCCACTGCGTATTAATACGTATATGCGCCTACTCACTCTAATCGGAACAAACGTTGTTTTTCAAGAAATCATCCTCGTTTGCCGAACATGACCTTATCAGCGTCATTCAGGCCTGCCGTGCCAATGATCCGCGGGCGCAGCGAACGCTTTTCAAGCAGTTTTTCGGGTACGCCAAGAGTATATGTCTTCGCTATACATCGAGCCGCGAGGAAGCGGAAGATGTTTTGAACGAAGGCTTCCTGAAAGTCTTACAACATCTGGATCGCTTCGACGAAAAACAACCCTTCAAGGCCTGGCTGCGCACCATATTGGTCAACACAGCCATTAGTCATTACCGGCGGAATCACCAACTAGAACAACATTCTAATCTGGAATCAGGCGAAGACGTACCTTTTGACGATGACATCGTTGACCAGATAGCCGCCGACGAGATTCTGGCTTTGGTGCAACAGCTGACGCCAACTTACCGAACGGTGTTCATGATGCATGTCGTTGACGGATATAGCCTGCACGAAATTGCGGGCATTCTATCGCACAACGAAGCTACTGTACGCTCCAACTATGCGCGTGCGCGCCAGAAACTACAGCAAATGATTCGGCAAGCTTATCCATTCCACGCTAAGACCGGCCCCAAGGCCCCATTACCCTATCATGAAAACTGATCGATTTGCCGATAGTATCCGACGAAAGCTGGATAGCATTCGACCTGAATTTTCAGAGCGAGACTGGAAACGGATGCAGGCGTCCTTAAACCAGGCAAGCCCTTCGCCCGGTGCACCCACCCCTTCCGCTCATCCTTTTGCGGGATATACGGCTAAGCTGGCCGCTGCTGGCCTGGTTGGTACCGCTATTTTCTTATCGACCACTATCTGGCAACACTATGAATTAAAACATCTACATCAAACGCTTCAGCAAGTAAACCAGAAAGTTAATACACCAACCAATAACGCCCCTGACCAGGATCAGCCTAGCCTGGCGTCAGGATCGGCCGGTGCTCAATCGGAACAGCTTGCCCTGCAAAATCAACGCCCCGCTGGTACAACGTTACCGGGTGAGGCAACCGTGAAGCGAGATACCGTATACATTGATCGGTATATAACCGTACCTGCTTCCCCAATACGTCTTCGCTCTACAGATAACGCTCAACTGGCTAATCAGCAAAGACGGCAATCGTCAAACGAGCCAATAGCCCTAACAAACGCGTCAGACCTGACGACGCAATCTGGTAGTTTGTCTCAAAATGACAAGCCACGACAAGGTTCGACTCATTTTGACGAGGCAACGACAGGCGCGATACAGCCTACTGGTGCGGGTATGTACCGCGAGAAACGGGAAAAGTTGCTTTCCAACGCAACTTCTCCGGCTAAGCGTCAGGAGCGAATTTCGGAGAGTCCGGAGAAAACTTCCCCACCGGATGCCGCTAGCCAGCAAGTCGCCTTGACCGAATCGTCGGGAGCAACAACGCGCAGCAACGGCTCGGTCGCTAACACGGGGAATGCCCCTGTAGCAGATAACGGAAACGTACCAACCCAATCGGCAACATTCAACGCCCCCCCCGCCACTGGATCAGCCGACGCGGCTCAATCGGCAATCGCTTTCGAACCGATGTCGGCCCTACCGATGCAGTTGAATACCATTCATTGGGACGCTGTGCTGGCACAACGGGCAAGACGTATGCGCCCGGCTAGAACAACAGTAATAAGCGGCCAGGCGTCATCAGCTCCTGTCGTTCAACGTGTTCGGCCAATTCCGTTTCAGTTTAGAGCGGGGCTTGGAACGGACCTGAATACGCAGGCGCAGAGCATAGGGGCTTACGCTGAAGTAATAGCATTCAAGCACTGGAGCCTGGGAATAGGGCTGAGTCAGGCTAAATTTGGAACAAGTTTCTTTCCGAGCATTCTTGATTTCGACAAGAGTAATCCGCAGGATTTTCGGAAGCAATATGGCCGTGGTTTTGACCCCCGGTTTGAAATTTTCGGCATTCAACTGTATACCAAACGAATTCAGCTTCCCATCAATCTAAGCTACCGGATTCCTGTATCCCAGTCTCTCACGATTTTACCCACCATCGGTACGGACCTAACGCTACAGAATCAACAGTTTATTAGCTTCTACCATCAATTGCCGTTCAAGATGGGTTACGAAAAAATTGACGGAAAAAGCATTCGTCCGATGGATTTGCTGAATAACGCGACATTTGGAGCAAGCGTTGAGTGGCAGGCAAAACATTGGGCTGCGCAGGCTGGGCCACTTATTACGACACCACTGCAACCCGATCCAGGTTGTCAGCAGGCAACGACCATTGGGTTACGGGCCAGGGTATTTTATCAGTTTTAAGCCGTGAGAAGGCCAGAGCAACTCGAATAAGTCAGTAAAAAAAGAAACGCAACGTAAGCGCTTACGTTGCGTTTCTTTTTTTAGACCAGTTTTTTTACTTGGATGCGACTACGCGCCATATCCGTCCGGCGGCATCGTCAGCAACTAGTAAGGCTCCGTCTGGTGCTACCGTGACTCCTACTGGACGGCCATAAACATCTTTGTCATTACCTGCTGTGATAAATCCGGTTAAGAAATCTTCCGGTTTGCCCGGCTTACCATTCGCAAACGGCACAAATACCACTTTATACCCCGAAAACGTCGACCGGTTCCAGGAACCGTGTTGCCCAACAAACGCACCATTGCGGTACTTTTCCGGAAACGCGGTTTCATCGTAAAAAGCTAAGCCAAGCGAAGCGGTATGCGAACCCAGTGGTACATCGGGAACAACCGTTTTTTTCACCAGATCGGGACGCTCACCTTTCCGGCGCGGATCTTCGTTCTGACCGTAATAGGAATAAGGCCAGCCGTAGAAAGCCCCTTCTTTGACGCTCGTTAGATAGTCCGGGACCAATTCATCACCCAACTCGTCGCGTTCGTTAACAGCCGTGTACAGGGTCTTGTTTTCGGGTTGCCAGTCCATACCCACCGGGTTACGCAAGCCGCTGGCAAAAATCCGTTCACCCGACCCGTCTGGATTGATCTCCAGGATATTGGCCCGCCGAACTTCGTTGTCCATACCATGTTCGCCCACGTTACTTCCCGATCCAACAGAGACATAGATCTTTTTGCCATCGGGGCTGGCCAGCAGATTGCGTGTCCAGTGATTGTTATAGCCACCGGCGGGCAAGTTTAGGATCTTTTTACCTGGACTGCTCATTTTTGACTGCCCAGCCTTATACGGGTACTGCCAGATACCGTCGGTATTAGCGACATAAAAATGATCGCCCAGCACCAGCATTCCAAAGGGTTGATTCAGCCCGCCTAAAAATGTTTCCTTTACTTCGGGCTTTCCATCTTTATTCGTATCGCGCAGGAGCGTAATCCGGTTGGCACTCGGTGCCGAGCGTTCCGAATTACTTTGCCCTACCGCAATGTTTTTGATTGCCTGTTTGACTCCTTTACGCTCCGTATTGGCTTCAGCGACGAAAATATCACCGTTCGGTGCTACATAAATCCAGCGAGGGCTCGCTAAACCACTAACGTATTCTGTTACGGCAAAACCCGCTGGTGCCTGTGGTGTTTTCCCCTGCGGCCAGCCAATAACATTACTGAAATGCTGCGTCGATTTTGTCGCGTACGGAGCAGGCAGAGTGATCGTCGTGTCGGCAGTGGCTACGTCGGTAGCGGCTGTATTGCTTTCTTTTTTTGAGTTGCAGGCTGCAAACAAAGCAGTCATGGCAACCGTCGTCACAATAAGTGTTTTCATTGTTGAGTTTTAGCCTCTCGTTTTTCCAAAGCCTTTTCTAAGACTTATCGTAAGAGTATGCTCGTTAAACTCATAATGAAATCGTTTAGTTACGGATTCTCTTTCTTGGCCGTTAGCTCGGTACCTTGAGCGGCTAGCGTCAACCCTGTCACGGCTTTTGTCGCCACGTCGCGAATAAATGTGATGACTGAACCGTACGAACTCGTCGATTGATAGGTATCTTCTTTTGCCTGTTTTACGAGCCGGTTTTTCCCAAATTCATTCGCTTCGCCCATTAAGTCCCCTTTTTGAGCCGTAACGGTAAATTTTTCAATTGGACTTCCGCTCGTAAATGTGTACGTCCCGGTATATTCACTCAAGCGGATTGAATCGGCAACCGCAGCCGTTGATTGGGCGTACGAAGAACCGCACAGCGACAGGGTTAATCCAGCGATTAGGAGAAAGAAGTATGTTGTTTTCATGGTTTTTAGGGTTAGTTCAGGTAAACTAACTGATTATAAAACCATTTCAAAACGGGCGTACGGAATCGGACCTTTGTAGAACACATCACTAACAGCCTTCATGCCAAAACGCCGGTAAAAATCAGCTGCATCGAGCCGGGCATCACACCAGAGTGTCGTAGCTCCCAGCCGACGGGCTTCGGCAATCGTGTGGTTCAGCAATTGAGTACCAATGCCCCGGCGCTGATGAGCGGGAGACGCGGCAAACTTTCGGAAACGCGCGGTCTGACCGTCCACAAATAAGGAGATTACAGCTACCAAATCGTCGTGAAGAAATGCGCCAACGTGATAGCCTTCCGAATCGTTGTCTACTTTTACATAATCGAGGGGTTTGTCAGGCCATAACACGCTGTGACGAAGCGGGTAGGTTTGCTCGGGTTTGATTGCCCGAATGGATAAGGTATCAGTCATCTGTCTATAATCAAGGGCCTGCAAGCTACCAATCATTTGGCAAAGCGCATCTTCTGGAGCTTGATGTAGCCTTGTTCCTTACCCCCATAAAAGCAGGAAACCGCCCCCAAGCGGGAACGGCTCCATGAGTACAACAAAACCACAGTAAAGCTGCCGGTCGTAACGGCCAGACAGAGTGCCTGTGGATTTGTCGTTGTTTCTTATGCTTCGATCAGGAATTCGTCATGCTGACTAACATCCAGACCTGACTTCTCATCTTCTTCAGACACACGCAGTGGCAGAATCAGATCCGTGATTTTCAAGATCAGATACGACATAGCGAAGGCAAATATCGAAACGCCAACCAGTGCAATCATGTGGTTTGTGAACAAGGTCGTTTGACCGAATGCCAACCCTTCGTCTACTACGGCTGAGTTTACCCCTTTGCTAGCGAAGATCCCCGTCATTACTAAACCAACCATACCCCCAACACCGTGGCAAGGGAATACGTCGAGGGTATCATCGAGCGTTGATTTCGAGCGCAGGTGAGCCACATAGTTCGAGATAATAGAAGCAACCGTACCGATAAAGATCGACGTAGGAACCGTAACAAAACCAGCCGCTGGCGTAATCGCAACCAAACCGACAACCGCACCGATGCAGAAACCAAGCGCCGATACTTTCTTGCCTTTAGCAGCATCGAACAGAACCCAGGCCAGACCAGCCGCAGCCGCAGCCGTATTCGTCGTAGCGAAAGCCGAAGCAGCGAGTGGCGTAGCACCTACTGCCGAACCGGCGTTGAAACCGAACCAGCCAAACCACAGCAGCCCCGTACCTAACAACACAAATGGAATGTTGGCTGGTGGAAAATAGCTGGCTTCGAGGTGCGACTTACGACGCTTCAGGTACAAGGCACCGGCCAAAGCAGCCCAGCCTGCCGACATGTGGACAACCGTACCACCGGCAAAATCAAGAACGCCCATTTTGAACAGAATACCTTCTGGATGCCAGGTCATGTGTGCCAAGGGAGCATATACGAACAGGCTGAACAGGATCATAAACAATACGTACGACCGGAAATTAACGCGCTCAGCCATCGAACCTGTTACCAGAGCGGGCGTAATTACCGCGAATTTCAGTTGAAAGAAAGCAAAGACGACCAGTGGGATACTTGCCGCTAATGACCAGGGCTTGCCGTCGAGTACACCTTTGAACATGAAGTGATCCATTGGATTGCCGACAATACCGCCAATCGATGAACCGAAGGCTAGGCTAAAGCCAACAACCACCCATAATATGCTGATAACACCCATCGCGATAAAGCTTTGTAGCATCGTCGAGATTACGTTTTTGTTATTGACCATCCCACCGTAGAAGTACGCCAGGCCGGGTGTCATCAACAAAACAAGCGCCGTAGCAACAAGCATCCAGGCTGTATCGCCAGAGTTGATGCCTTCCGTTACGATCTGGGTCGGAACACTGTTAAAGCCGGGAAGCACACCGAGTATGGCGAAAGCTCCCAGGAGAATTAGAGGTACGTAATTGGGCTTTTGCATGACAATTGAGGGGTTTTTGTTGTACTAAGATTATCGTATTCGTTTGGGTTAAGAAAACAGAGTTACCGTTAGAACTTAAAGATGGCAGCCATCCCCAGCGTCGTCTGTGATTTCGTAAGCGATCCGTCGTTTTTCTCGAATTTATCCGCATTGTAGGCGTCAATCCGTAGTTCGGGCTTGAACAGGATGTGGCCGTCTGCTGCGTTGATATTACCCGTCAACGTGATTGAGTTGACACTGGCACCATTACCAGCAGCGTCCGTTAATGCGCGGGCACCGTTCTTGTTATCAAATGTCTCGTAGCGAACACCCAGGCCAAACTTGTCGGTAAACGAGTAGTTCGAATACACGGCTACTCCACCCCAGCTCTTCGACGTAGCAGGGCCACCAACGCCCTGATAGTCACCTTTCTGCGATCCAGTAGCAGCATTCAAGCCCAGATAGAACTTAGGGGTAACCTGGTAGGTAGTCGTCAGATCGAACAGCGAGTAGCTTGCGTTGTCTGCGTTTACAGCGTCCGTGTTTTGCGATGCTTCATTCGACGTAATAGCATTCAAATAGACATTCCAGCCTACAACCGGCGAGAAAAAGAACTGTCCAATCAACCCCTTCTTCTTGTTGTTGTCGAACAGGTTATCGACGTTGTTGACAACGCCCAGCATCAAGTACGCCCGGTCACTGAAGGTATACTGTCCCTTTAACCCGATGTGATAGAAAGGACCGTTGTTGAAAAGGTTCGAAAGCGAATAGTTGTAGTTGACAGGTGCGTCAATCACCTCATAACCGATATGCGTACCGAACTGACCAGCGGTAAACGATAATTTGCTGGACGCTTTAAAAACAATGTACGCTTGTTTGATCGCCAGTGCGGTTGATCCGGGAGTACCGAGCAACCCAACATTATTACCATAGTTACCAAGATCGGCGAATGGTCCAAATGCCAGGTCGATAACCGCATCCACTTTATCAGCTGTGTATGTTGCTTTAGCCTGAACCAAGCCAATTCCGAACTGACCCGCTTTTTGGTCGAAGGCGCGCGCATTACCAGCGTTTGTACCATTCAGACCCAGGTTTGACTGGCTTTTAGGATTATTGAAGTTTCCAAAATAGTACGTATCCATGTACCCCGAGAACGTGAATTTCCCCGGCGTAGTGGACGTTGAATCCTGAGCGTATGTGCTCCAACTAACAAACAAAGAACTAATAAGTAAAAGTATTTTTTTCATGCTTTTTCTTTGGTAGCGTAGTGGATCTGTTGTAGTTTAACTGGGAGCAAATTTTATCATATAATTCGTTCAATACAAGAGATTTTAGCAAACAAAGAGGCAATTTTTTAGTTTTTCTGTTATTTTGTTCAAATTATTATAATTTTTAGAAGCAAAATACTCCATTTTACTAGTTTTTTCCTCTTTATAACATATTCTGCTATAGTCATTGTAGACCAAATATTATTTTCTAAGGATTATCAAGATTGATTCAGTTAGGATACGGCCTGGAAACATAAAAGCCCGACTGGATAACCAGTCGGGCTTTTCGCTTGCAGAGTTGCTACTAGTTAGGCTTCTGCGTGTAACCAGGCTTTCTTGGAAAGCAGCGTTTCTTCATCTTCAACGACCTCTGGGTCGGGAACGCAGCAATCTACCGGACAAACGGCTGCACACTGTGGCTCTTCATGAAAGCCGACACACTCGGTGCATTTGTCACTTACTATATAATAAAACTCATTAGAGACGGGAGCCTGTGGCGCTTTGCCGCTTACAACCGTTCCATCGCCGAAATCGACTTCGGTTAGTTCGGTTCCTCCGCCCCAAGTCCATTCAACACCACCTTCGTAGATGGCTGTATTGGGGCATTCGGGTTCGCAGGCACCACAATTGATGCACTCGTCAGTGATCATGATTGCCATGAGCAGTACAGATTTATTGGCGATGAACTTTTATCTTCCTGAATTGAACAACAAATATAACTATTTAAAGGTTATGGGAAAACTAAAAATTCATTACTTTAGTTGATGGTGTATTCCATTTGTTTATTTACTTCATGCTTCAATCAGAACGCCTGCAAACGTTCGTGGCTTTAGGCGATCATCTACGCGCTGCCGAAGCCCAGCCCGAGTTAGAGGAAATCGCTCAGCGGGCTTACCACAAGAATAACTGGTTTACTCCTGCGAACACAATAAATGCGCTGAAAGCCATAGCGGATGAGTTTTTATCAGCCGATAAACTAAACGCGTGGGTTAATCGCTATCCAAGCGAACCCAACACCTCGCCCCGTTCCATTGGTGTTGTCATGGCGGGTAACATTCCGGCGGTTGGTTTCCATGACTTGCTCTGCGTGCTAATCAGTGGCCATCGGCTTCTCGCTAAGTTAAGTGCCCAAGATTTTGTATTAATTCATTATTTAATACAAAAAATAAAAGACATTAACCCTGCTTTTTCGGATTATATCGATGAAGTTGAGCGTCTTAATGCAGCGGACGCGTACATCGCAACGGGAAGTAACAATACCGCTCGCTATTTTGACTACTACTTTTCTAAAAAGCCGAGCATCATCCGCAGAAATCGGACCTCTGTAGCCCTACTGACGGGTGCGGAGACAGAAGGAGACTTCGAGAAGCTCGGAAGCGACATTTCTGACTATTACGGGCTGGGATGCCGTAATGTTTCGACCCTGGTAGTGCCCGAAGACTATGACTTTACGCCCTTACTGCGCACTTTAGAGCCGAACGCGCGAACGTTTCTGAACAACCACAAATACCAGAACAACTACGACTACAACAAGTCCATTTATCTGATCAATGCGGTTCCTCATCTTGACAACGGCTATCTGTTGCTGACCGAAAACGAGGGGCTCGTTTCGCCCATTTCCGTTGTTTACTACCAGACGTATCGCACGCAGGCGGACGCAATGACGTGGTTTCAGGAACGGGCAGATCGCATCCAGGTCATTGCCTCAGCGCAAAACTGGCTCGCTGGCCATACGGATTTGCCGACGGTAGCATTTGGGCAGACACAACGTCCGAGCTTGAGCGACTACGCCGATGGCATTGATACAATGGCCTTCCTGACGTCACTATGAGTTGCTTTTTATCGTTTTCAGTGTGTGATTTTGAATGCTTCACGCACTGAAAACGATTTAATTGATCCAGGAAAACCGTGCCGATTAAAAGCTTCAGGACACATCAGCATTAGCTAGCTGATTCGGCCCCAATTGTTTTCCGTTTGTTTTAAGCCATCGAGGTGATTCCGGATCGGCGCATGCTGGGGCAATACGAGTTCAGGATCTTCCTGTAAAATAGCCTGTGCCGATTCGCGGGCAGCTGTTAACACCGCTCCATCTTTTGCCAAGTCCGCAATCATCAGATCCATGACCCCACTCTGCTGGGTCCCCGTTAGATCACCAGGTCCACGCAATTGCAGGTCTACGTCAGCAATCTCAAAACCGTTATTTGTACGAACCATTGTTTCGAGTCGGGTGCGGGTGTCGCTGCTAAGTTTATAGCCCGTCATCATAATACAATACGATTGTTCGGCTCCTCGCCCAACGCGCCCACGCAGCTGGTGCAACTGCGACAGTCCAAAGCGTTCGGCACTCTCAATGACCATAACGCTGGCATTGGGTACGTTGACCCCTACTTCAATCACCGTAGTGGCGACCAGAATCTGCGTTTCATGCTTGATAAACCGCTGCATCTCGTCGTCTTTTTCGTAAGCCAGCATTTTACCGTGAAGGATACCAATCTCGTACTTCGGACGCGGGAAGGCCCGCTGCATACTCTCGTAGCCATCCATCAAATCTTTGTAGTCGAGCTTTTCTGACTCTTCGATCAGCGGATATACGACGTATACCTGCCGCCCCAGTTCGATCTGCTGCCGCATAAAGCCAAACACTTCGGAACGGTGTTTATCGAACTTGTGGACGGTTTTGATGGGTTTTCGCCCTTTTGGCAATTCGTCAATGATCGAAACATCGAGGTTACCGTACAGCGTCATTGCCAGCGTCCTCGGAATAGGCGTAGCCGTCATAACCAGGATGTGCGGAGGTACGGTTTCGTTCTTACGCCAGAGTTTAGCCCGTTGCGCTACCCCAAAGCGGTGCTGTTCATCGATGATACACAAGCCGAGATTTTTGTACTGTACTGCATCTTCGAGTAAGGCGTGCGTCCCGACGAGAATGTGCATTTTTCCGGCCTGCAACTCCTCGTGCAACACAACCCGGCGTTTCTTGTTGGTCGAGCCAGTCAGAATGCCGATGTTTAGTCCCATCGCATCGGCGAAGGGTTTAAGTCCGTTGTAGTGCTGATCGGCCAGAATTTCGGTGGGAGCCATCAGGCAGGCTTGGGCACCGTTGCCAATCGCCAGTAGGCAGGCAATAAAGGCTACGATGGTTTTTCCGCTCCCCACGTCACCCTGCAACAACCGGTTCATCTGCTTTCCCGTCAGAAAATCCGTATAAATTTCTTTGATAACGCGCTGCTGTGCCCCCGTCAGTTCGAAAGGTAGCAACTCGTTATAAAAGTGCTTCATCAGCGACGTGTCGCGAAAGATCTGTCCGGGAAATTCTTCCTTCTGAATCAGCTTATTTTTGATCAGCCGAAGCTGATTATAGAACAGTTCTTCGAACTTTAACCGTCGTTGCGCCTGTTTCAGCCAACCCTGATTCTGAGGTAAGTGAATGTTCCACATGGCCTCACGCTTTCCTACGAGCCGGTACTGCTGGATCAGGGCGTCGGGAAGCGTCTCGTGAATATGGGGCCATGCCTGTTCGAGCAGTATCCGCATCGCTTTGCCAATCGCCTTGCTGTCGAGGTGCCGCTTACGGAGTTTATCGGTGAGGTTATAGACGGGAAAAAAACCTAATTCATGCTCAGCAGCCGTATTCGCGTTTTCTAGTTCGGGATGGACGATGCTAAACTGTCCGTTAAACGATTGCGGTTTACCGTATGCAATGTATTCACCGTCACGTCGAAGAGTTTTTTCGATGTACGTAATTCCCTGAAACCAGACGAGCGTCATCGAACCGGTACCGTCGGTAAAGGTACCAACCAGTCGCTTCTTCGGGCCTTCGCCTTCCAGATACCAGTCGCGAAGCCGTCCGCGTATCTGCGCAGATGACATCGAGTCCATCAGTTCGCTGATCGTGTAATAGCGCGTCCGGTCGTCGTACCGAAACGGGTAATACTGAATCAGGTCCCCGAAGGTAAATAAATTCAATTCTTTATTGAGGAGTTCTGTCCGTTGTGGACCGAGCCCTTTGAGGTAAAGAAGCGGTGTGTCAAAAAAAGTTGTACGTTCGGTCATAGCAGACCCGGTCTTGATTCACCCAATTATTCCGGCGTCCGGACTGGATTTAACCAAAATTAAACATTTCTAATCGAAAAAGAATAGTAACCTGTTTTGTAGAATTCAGGTATTACAGGCGTTTCCTGGACTTTGAAACAACCGATTTTACGAATGCGCTGTTAATGAGTCTACTGGCTATTCCTCGTCGGCCCGACCAATACCGAAGGCAAAACCGGCGTAAATATCCAGGCCCCGTGGTCGAATACCGTTACCGCTGCTTCCCAGCAAACCCAAAAAGTTGTCGGTTCCCAACCAGCCTGGTCCAACCCGAACGGATGCTCCTACCGACAGGCCACGGTTCAGATAGGATACGGGCACGGACAAGCTCAGCCAGCGCGCATCGTAACGGGGAGTTACAGCAACCAGCGATGGCTGGTGCGTAGCAAGCGCCTGCTGTGATCGAACGTCCTGCAAGTACGTTACGTTGATACCAAATCCGTCTGGAAGCTGATAATCAGCCGTCAGATTAAGCGATGTGGGAAGCCCGGAACGAAAACTCGTTCTATCAGGATTACGGCCCGTGTTGAATTTTGTTTGAATGACGCGCGCGATGTCTTCAACACCGTTCAAATTGTTGAAATCGCTGCTCCGAAACAAAACCGGGTTTTGCCCGATGTCGGAGTACTTATACTCCTGTCCCGTATAAGACAATCCCCCAATGTCGGTTAGGGCCAGGCCCAGTTGTAAAGCCGGACTATCGGCGTCATACTGACTGCGATACGTTAGCCCAAGATCGAGGCCAAACCCTTTACCCGGCGCTGCATTGCTGAACAGAGTACGAGGATTCAGGCTGCGGCCCTGCAAAAAGCTGGTGTACGCTAACGTAGCATCAAACCGATTAACCTCCAGCAGCGCACTGTTCGGGTTGTTTGGGTCGGGGATGATTTGGTAATCCATACCCCGATTGATCAAATGCTGCGCGTTGTAGCCGAGCAGCAGTTTGGCGGTTGCGCCGAGTTGCAGTTTCTGTCCGTCGCCTTCCCAAATGGTTCCGGCATACGTAAAGCCTAACTCCGCAAAAGTATTGGTGTTCGCACTGAATTTGTTGTCTCTATTAGGGATGCTATACAAGGCATTATCAACCAGGCTAGATCGAAAGGCAGAAAGCAGTTCTTCGGGTGCCCCTATCACCTGCCCTACCGCTCGAAAGCGTGTTGTCACCGCAAAAGCGGCCCGCTCACTGGTCTTTATCAGAAAGGCAGGACCCCGAATTTCACCCAGGATTGTTCCGTTTTTAGGCGCTCCGTCTAGGATTTCCTTTGTGTAGGAAGCATCGAAGCGCAGTGAGCCATCCGAATTTTTATACTGAGCCGGTACTGTTCCGCTAATTAAGCGCAACATGGAGAAGGGTGCCTGGTATCGAACGTAATTGTTGTTTACATGAGCAACACCCGTTACCCCATTCAGGTAAAACTTGGAAGGCGAATCAGCGGCTAAGGCCGGATTAATGTATAGCCGGTTGGTGCCACCGTAGCGGCTGGTTGATATGCCTAAAAGATTTTGGGAGAAACTGGCCGTAGCAGCCAGCAAAAATACTGGTAATACAAACGAATACTTCATCTAGTCACGGTTTGAATGGCAGAGCGTGCTGCAAAGTAAACGTCTATTCGCCACGTCAGTTTATTCCTGGGGCATTTATTTTGATCTAGTGGTAAAGGAAAAGACCGTCAATAGTAGCGATAGTATTGACTACCAGTTACCAATTGACGGTCTTACTAAATACAAACGATTACTTATACGCCTTCTGCCTCAACCAGTTTTACTTCAGGTACCAGGCGTGTCAGTAAGTTTTCAATTCCGGCTTTAAGCGTGAGCGTCGATGAAGGACAACCACTGCATGATCCCTGCAACAGCACTTTAACCGTACCGCTCGGCTCATCGAACGAGTAAAAACTAATGGCACCACCGTCCGATTCAACGGCAGGTTTGATGTATTGATCCAGTACAGCCTTGATTTTCTGGACAGTCTCAGAATCTACCTCAAGTTTTGTGGTATTGGTGTCCATCGTCCGCTGCGCAAAAACGGGCTTCTGCGCACCGAAATATTCTTTCAGGAAAAACTTAACTTCAAAAATTACTTCGTCCCAATCGGTTTCGTCATCCTTGGTAATCGTGATAAAGTTACCGGCAATAAACACCCGACGCACAAAATCGAAGCCAAAGAGCGCTACAGTCAAGGGTGATGCTTTGCCATCAACAAGGGCATCGCCAGCGGAAGCGTAATCGAACGACAATCCGGAAGGGACGAGTTCAAAATTGACGACGAACTTCATCGAGTTCGGGTTAGGACTTCCTTCGGTAAAGATGGATACGGGACGACTCAGCGTAGGATTCATGAGTGATGCGTTTTCGGTATACTATAAAGGCATTTAGCCGGTGATTCGTAGGGTAATAACAGCGACGGCTATTTTTTAGTTTTTGCCCACAAAAAAACCCGTCTGGTTGAATAGCCAGACGGGTTTTTGTATTGAGGAGGTTGACTAACCTTCTACCGTTTCGGCAGGAGCCGCAGCTACAGGAACGGTTTCGATTGCTGATGGACCAGCAGGAACGATGTCAACATACGAACGGCTGTTGCGGCCAGGACGGAATTTTACCGTACCATCAACCAGCGCGAACAGCGTATAGTCTTTACCCAGACCGACGTTTTTGCCGGGATGGTGTTTCGTACCGCGCTGACGGACGATGATATTGCCGGCGATAGCCGACTGGCCACCGAACAACTTCACGCCCAGGCGTTTGCTGATCGAGTCACGGCCGTTTTTGGAACTACCTACACCTTTCTTGTGTGCCATTTTTTTAGTGTTTTCAGTTTTTGAGCTTTCGGTTTACAGGGATGAACTGTAAACTAAATAACTGTCAACTTTACAGAGTGATATCTTCGATCAATACTTTGGTCAGGTACTGACGGTGACCATTTTTCTTTTTGTAGCCTTTACGACGCTTCTTTTTGAAGACGATAACTTTCTCGCCTTTCAGGTGTTCGACGATTTTGGCCGATACTGTCGCCCCAGCGACGGTTGGAGCACCAACGGTGATGCTTCCTTCGTTGTCAACAAGGAGAACTTTCACCTTGTCGGAGGCAAGTGCAGCGTCCACGTCGCCTTCTAACCGGTGGGTATAGATAGAACGACCCTTCTGGATCTTGAATTGCTGCCCTGCGATCTCTACGATTGCGTACATGTTTGTGTATGAAATTGGAAATGAGGTGCGAAATTACAGCTTTTCCGTATCAGTCGCAAGTGATCCGTGATTACTTTTTTGCATGATTCAAGCGTACAACACCTAAAAGGGCAGTTTTAACGACGTCTGAATCAGATTAGTAGCACATTTCGCAATTAGTTTGCCATCAGCCGCAACAATTCGCCCTTCGCCGTGAATAATGTTTTTGCCTTCGCGAATGATCTGACCCGTTGCCGTAACGGTATCGCCTAGCCGGGCTGCGTGCAGAAAATCAATGTTCAAGTTGACGGATGTATAGGCATACTCACGACCGAGGGTAAACACGGCAGCCCCGACCAGATCGTCCAGAATAGCAGCTGCCGCTCCACCATGTAGTGTGCCTGCCGGATTGGTAAGATCTTCCCGAATCAGGTAGTCGGCCACCAACCGCCCATACTCAGCGGCCCGGATTGTACCTTTCAGCCAACGGCCCATTGGCGAAATACTATGACGCATATCGTTGCCAATCTGCGAACGAAAGAAATCGAGACGAGGGTTTGTTAAATTGTCCATATCCAACAAAAATAGTACGAAACTAAGCCACAACCTCAATTGACGCTATTATTTGTGTACTTTCTTGGGAGGTTACCAGGACTTGTGCTACTTTTGGGCGATTTTATAACATGCCTATTTGATCACTCGGAATGAATTATACGCTTACGCAGATTCCCGAACGTACCCCTAAGCCGCGCCAAAGCGGGCTGACAATGGTAATGGACAAGGGACTAAGCCTGCGCGAAGTCGAGGACTTTCTGTCCACCTCCGCAGACTACGCAGACATTATCAAACTGGGCTGGGCAACCTCTTTTGTTACCCCCAAACTTCAGGAAAAGCTCGATCTGTATCGGTCGGCTGGCATACCGGTCTACTTCGGAGGGACACTGTTCGAAGCCTTCGTCGTTCGTAACCAGTTTGACGACTATCGCAAGCTTCTGGATAAGTACAAAATGGAATATGCCGAAGTATCGGACGGTTCCATCGACATGGTTCAGGATCAGAAGTGCGAATACATTCGGCAGTTGGCTACGCAGGTGACGGTTCTGTCGGAAGTTGGCTCGAAAGACGAAGCCAAGATCATCCCACCTTACAAGTGGATTCAATTGATGAAATCTGAACTGCAAGCCGGTGCTTGGAAGGTGATCGGTGAAGCCCGCGAAGGCGGCAACGTCGGCCTGTTCCGCTCGAGTGGCGAAGTTCGGCAAGGACTGGTTGAAGAAATTTTGACGCAGGTACCGTTTGAATCCATTCTCTGGGAAGCTCCGCAGAAAGAGCAGCAGGTCTGGTTTGTCAAACTGCTTGGTGCCAACGTTAATCTGGGTAATATTGCGCCCCACGAAGTGATCCCGCTCGAGACCATTCGCCTGGGCTTACGGGGTGATACCTTTATGCATTTTCTAGAAAAATAATTTTTCAGTTATCGTCTTCCGTTCACTGCGTACAGTAACTACCTGTCTCTGAACGGAAGGTCGCAAAACAGCAAACGGAATCCCTCGTTCTATGGAACTTATCAAATCGCTCATTGACTTCCTGCTTCATCTGGATCGTTACCTTGACGCATGGGCAAACGATTACGGTGTCCTGCTCTACGCCATCCTGTTCCTGATTGTATTTACGGAAACCGGGCTCATCGTTATGCCACTGCTCCCCGGCGATTCGCTGTTGTTTGCAGCCGGAGCCCTAGCCGCCCGTCCGACCAACGAACTAAGCGTATGGGTCATCATTCCGCTGCTGATCGTAGCCGCTCTGATGGGCGATAACGTCAATTACTTTGTCGGTAAGTTTCTGGGAGGTCGGATCAAATCCAGGGAGCGTATTCTCTTCTTCAAACGCGAGTACATTACCGAAACCGAGAATTTCTACGCCAAACACGGTGGTCGCACCGTTATTCTGGCTCGCTTTATTCCCATCATTCGGACAATTGCGCCGTTTGTTGCCGGAGCTGGTAGCATGAACTACGGAACCTACCTTCGGTTTTGCATCTTCGGTGCCATCCTGTGGGTTACGAGCATTTCGCTGTTGGGTTATTTCTTCGGCAATTTCCCGATCGTTCAGAAAAACTTTGAACTTGTCGTATTTGGCATCATTGGCTTGTCCATACTGCCTATCATCTTTGGAGCGCTCAAAAAACGAGCAAGCCGCCCTACTGTTTAAAAGATGACTCGCTACGGTCTTATCGGCTTTCCGCTCACCCATTCATTTTCACAACGGTACTTCACGGAGAAATTTCTCCGTGAAGGTATCGAAAACAGCCGCTACGACCTATTCGAGATGGCTGACGTTGGAGACTCGCTACCCGATCTGCTTACGATGCCGGGTTTGCGGGGTCTAAACGTGACCATTCCCCACAAACAAGCCGTATTACCTTACCTCGACCGGCTGGATTCTTCAGCGCAAAAGGTGGGTGCCGTCAACGTCATTAAACTCGAATCCGACGGAACGAAAACAGGCTACAACTCAGATTATTACGGCTTTCGACAATCAATTACTGACTGGCTGGCTTCGCTGGGTCGTTCCACGAACGGTTTGCAGGCATTGGTACTAGGAACAGGTGGCGCGTCGAAAGCGGTGCTGGTGGCTTTAAGCGACTTAGGCATTTCCTATAGATCGGTATCGCGAACGAAGACCGCTGATAACGCGTCGTACGACGAATTGCCCGAACTGATCGGTGATTATGCGCTTATTATCAACTGCTCGCCGGTGGGTACGTATCCGCATACTAACGAAGCACCGGCCCTCCCCTACGATAAGCTGACAGACCGGCATTTACTATATGATCTGGTTTACAATCCGGCCGAAACCCAGTTTATGAAGCATGGACTGGAACGCGGGGCTGCGGTTATGAACGGTTATCAGATGCTCGTCCTGCAAGCCGAAAAAGCCTGGGCGATCTGGCAGCAATAACGTATTGACTTGTTCTGCCGCAACGCTAGCTTTGCATTCGTCAATCGGCTAATCAATTCTCAGACTCAGTAAATTCAACAAGACATGGCACTCAGCGTTTTTGCGATTATTACGGCGAAGCCGGGTTTCGAAACTGAATTACGGAACGGCTTATCGGAGCTTGTTCCGAAAGTTCGGGAGGAAGAGGCCTGCTTGTTCTACGAACTATTCCAGAGCACCGAGCATCCCGATAAATTTATCATGCATGAACTCTGGACCGATACGGCAGGGCTTATGGCTCATGATCAGATGCCGCACATGAAAGCGTTTGGCGAACTGGCTAAAAACTGGCTGGCAGGTCCGGTAGAGCTGATTAAAGTAGAAAAATAAGCGCAATAGTAAGATTCTGGCGGGTATTCCGGGCTAGTAACTTACTTTCGCGTTCATGCAGGCAATTACATTTCAGAACGCTACGGTTTTTACCGGCGAATCATTTCTACCAGGCGCATCGGTTCGTATAGCGGATGGGCATATTCTGGAAGTTTCCGATACAGTTCTCAAGGCTAACGATGACGGAGAAACGGTCGTCGATCTGGCTGGCGATTACCTGATTCCGGGATTAATTGACTTGCAATTATACGGCGGTTCAAACCTCTTTTTGAACGATATACCAACGCCCGAAACCGTTCGGCACATTTACGAATCACACGCTCGTAACGGCACCACAACCTTACTCCCCACGATTCATTCGACGTCACTGGACGTCATGCAACAGGCGATGGCGGCTGTGCAGACCGTTCGAGCCGAAAATCCGTATGGCGTGCCGGGCATTCACCTCGAAGGGCCGTACTTCAATCCAATCAAGCGAGGTGCCCACAGCCCGGCTTTTGTGCGTACTCCCGCCGAAGGCGAGTTAGAGGCTTTATTCAGCACTAATGCGGATGTCGTCCGGATTCTGACGCTGGCCCCCGAAATACTGACGCCCGAACAACTGGCTACGATTCACCGCTTAAAGCATGCGAATACGCTGTTGTCGCTAGGGCACAGCAACGCAACGTACAAGCAAGCGATGGGTGCTTTTGCCGACGGCTTCCCGCTGGCAACGCACCTGTACAATGCGATGCGGGGCTTCGAAAGTCGTGAACCAGGTATTGTTGGCGCTATTTTCGACGATCAACACGTGCATTCGAGCATCATTGCCGACAGTTACCACTGCGATCCTGCTGCGATCCGCATTGCGTATCGGTTGCTGGGTGAGCGGCTGTTTTTGATCTCCGACGCTCTGTTCGCCAATCCACCCCGTCCCGATTTTTCGCTGGGTGAATTCGTTGTTCATTTCGAACCCGATCCGAACGGGCCAGGCCGCTACGTCAATAACGAAGGCAAACTCGCCGGTTCGGCTATCACGCTGATTGATTGTGTGCGGGTCGCCGTCGAGCAGGCCGATATTCCCCTGGTCAACGCCCTGCGGATGGCGTCGGTAATTCCGGCCCAACTGATTGGTATGGGCAGCCAGCTGGGACGGATTCAGCCGAACTACGTAGCTAATTTGATTCGGTTGGATAAATCGTTGCTGGTGAAAGGCGTCTGGGCGTCCGGTGT
This sequence comes from Spirosoma oryzicola, assembly GCF_021233055.1. Lineage (NCBI taxonomy): Bacteria > Pseudomonadati > Bacteroidota > Cytophagia > Cytophagales > Cytophagaceae > Spirosoma > Spirosoma oryzicola. Next base: position 3,351,439 of record NZ_CP089538.1, read on the forward strand.
CGCCATTTCGACAGCGCGATAATCACTATTGACGTGCTTCGCTGGCAACGGCCCGCTCGTAGTTTTGATTGAGCATTTCGACGAATTTACCCGTTACCCAGCTGATGTCCGAATCTCGGATAAACACGAATCGCTTGGTAATGGATGTGTTCGCGTATGCCCGAAAAACCGTTTCCAGCAGCAAAGCACCGGCAATGATCTGCTTTTCGTTGAACTGATTTTGGGCATTGTTTACATCCGCTTCTGCCTTTTGGCGTACTACAGGATCGGTCAGATTTGTTAGATCAGGGTGGATCAACCCCTGGTAATTGGTCATCGCCAGCTGAGCGAACCGCTGAACATCACCGATTGTCAGCGGTACTGCCGTCGTACCTGCTCGTTCGGGATGCAGATAAGCCGTCATGGCCCAGGCGATCCCCCCGCCCAATGCCACCGTTTTACGCTGCTGTAAGCCTGGACTGGTCGTGTTGAATTCGAGATTCAACGCCGTATCAGCAACCATTTTAAGCACGCGTTGTGCTTCCTTTTTGTAATCCTCGATTGGCAGCGACCGGTTATTATCAATCAGATTAGCCAATGTTTTGGTACCGAAGGGCATACTGATGGAGTGAAACCGTCGATCCGCATCATAGTATCCTCCTTTCGTGTTACCACTTCCGATATCCATGCACGAGGTCGATCCCCATAATTTGCGGGGTACTGAACCAATCATAAACAACTCAGCTTCCCGAGCGGCTGTCAGCGTAGAATCAATTATCAAACTGTCGCTTTGGGGCATCTGGTTTTTGATCAGATCCGAGAAAAGTTCGTGAAGCTTGCCTTTCTTACCGGGTGTCTTGCCCAGCGTTTCGTTGATCCCGCTACTAAAGGCAATATAGATGTGATCGGCGGGTACTTTATACACTCGGATGGAGTCCAGGTACGCTTTCATTACGTTCTGACCCGCCAGAAACGCCTGCGCAGACCCACTCACCAACGTTACGTTCGGCGCATTTGGCCTTAGCTTCACTTCTTTTTTGTAAAAGCCGTTTTCGTACGTCGTTCGAAAAATCGCCAGTTTCACCCCGGAGGCTCCGACATCGATTCCGGCATACATGTCCCGGCCTGATATTTCTCCAATGAGTTGCTGCATAGCGGCCTCGCTGGCCCCAAATTTCAACTGTTTATACAAATAGTAGGCCTTCTGAAAGTAGCGTAGTGACGCCTGCGTGTTTTCCTGATCGCTGTATGCATAGCCCAAATTCTCGTAAGCGATGGCTTCCAGATAGTTGTCTTTTGATTGAACAGTGGGTAAGGCTCTCAACAGCAGATCAATCGCCTGCTGCGACCGGTCAACCATGCGTAACGTATTACCGAGCTTTATAAAATGGGAAGCTTCTTCGATGGTCCGGGCGTTCTGTGCCTGAACCGTATGGACACAGCCAACCAGTAAGAGGAAGTAGAAAATAGAGCGCATAAATAATAGGGATTCTGCTGATCAGTACAAACTAAGATAGAAGAAATACGGATAATCGCAAGCGAAATTTTATAAAAAGGATTCTTAGTTGGTAGCTACAGACTGATCGGTAGAATACGATCAGACACAATCGGGCGACATGATCCTTCTTGATCTCCCAAAGTTTTACCGTCCTAAAATTAAGTATAAATACAGCTACCGCCAAGTATGCAGGATCAAATAGCATACGTACCATTATATTCTTCACTATTCAAATATTTTGCAATTTTATTATGCATATTTTTGTTTTTTACTTATTATAATTTATATATTCAACTTTTAACAAATTATTATACTAGTCATTTGTTTCAATAGTTGAGCAGCCTGATGGCTAAAAGCCGGCCAACAGCTGGCTCAGAACTCGTTTGGTCAAGCCGCGAGTCAGCACGCTATTACGATTCAGTACACGTATTCAAACCCAATTTATCCAGTCAATTTTTCTTATCTATGAAAAGAAAACTACTCAAGCGTGGCTTCCTTTCCCTGCTACGTATGGCGCTAACGCTATCTATGATAGCACCTGTTGCTGCGTTGGCACAAACCAAACGCGTAACGGGTAAGGTCACATCCAGTGTTAATTCAGAAGCTTTACAAGGCGTCAATGTTTTAGTCAAAGGAGACTCCCGAAAAGGGGCCATTACCGACAATCAGGGTACGTTTTCTCTCGAAGCCAGCCCCAGCGACGTACTGGTTGTTAGCTTTATTGGTTTCAAATCAAAAGAGTTTAAGGTAGGCAACGAAACCACTTTTAATGTAACCCTGGATGAAGATGCGACGCAGTTGACGGAGCTAATCGTCACGGGAACCCGCAATACGGGACGCACCATTCTGGAAACGCCTGTGCCGGTCGATGTGATCTCGATCAAGGACATTATGGGTGAACTTCCGCAGATGGATCTGGCGCAGATGCTGGCGTATGTGGCGCCCAGTTTCAACGCCATCCGGTCGCAGGGGGGTGACCTCGACTCGCACGTCGATCCGGTTCAGTTGCGCAACATGGCTCCGAATCAGATTCTGGTGCTGATTAACGGCAAGCGTCGCCATACATCGGCCCTGCTGATTACGGGAACGGCGGTGGGCAGTCCCTCAACCTCGGTCGATATGCTGACCATTCCGGCTGCGTCGATTGACCGCGTCGAAATCCTGCGCGATGGTGCAGCCGCTCAGTATGGTTCTGATGCGGTAGCGGGGGTGGTCAACATCATCCTTAAAAAAGGAACCAACAAATTAACCGGTAGCCTGACCGGTGGAGGTTACCTTAATTCGGGCGGTAGCGCCGGAGCATTGACCAACGCCGGTAAACCGGACGGATTCAATTATCAGTTCGACGCGAACTATGGCTTTAAAATCGCAGATCGGGGCTACCTGAACATTTCAGGCCAAATCACCCAGCGCCGACCTACGCTACGCCCTTTCGTGAACGATTGGGGGTTTTACGACAACACCTACCTGAGCAACTTAAGGACCGACAAGTACGGCAATCCGATCATTACCAATCCCGAACTGATCTCGGCGCAGGCTGCGGGCAACACCACGCAGATTGCCGCCCTACAAACCCAGGATGGCCTGATGAGCGCACGGGGTCTGACAAAGGCTGACTTTGCCGTATACGCGGGTATGCCAGCCGTTACGCTGGGCAGTACGTTCTACAACGCCGGTTACGAGATTAGTCCGAATACAACCCTGTACAGCTTTGGGGGCGCTTCGTACAAATATTTGCAGGGCTACTCCTGCTATTTTAGAAGACCCTCGCAGACGGACCGATTCAACTACCTGCTTTACCCCAACGGCTTCCGACCACAGATGACCTCCAACACGTCTGATTTTTCCAATACCACGGGGATAAAGAGTAAAGTGGGTGAATTCAGCGTTGATTTCAGCAATACGTTCGGACGGAATGCCATGCGTATTGGTATGGTCAATACCATGAACGCTTCGCTGGGTTCCAACTCCCCCGTCAACATGTACCTGGGTACGCACCAGTTTTCGCAGAATTCGACTAACCTTGATTTTTCGCGGTATTTCAAAGGCATCATGAACGGCCTGAACGTCGCCTTTGGCGCGGAGATGCGCATTGAAAATTACAAAATTCTGAAAGGTCAGGACGAAAGCTACAGTTACGGCGACGCGGGTATCCTGACAGTAACCAAGGCTGGAGCCCTCGTAGGGCCGGATGGTAAACCGCTCGAAAACGCCAGCAGCGTTCCCATTGTCGATGCCACTGGACTACCGCTGCAAGTGTACGCAGGACAGCAAGTGACCGTTAAGAATTTATCGTCGAACTGTCAGTGCTTCGCGGGTTTTGGTCCAAAGAATGAACGCAATGAATACCGGACGACCATGGCTGCCTATCTGGATGCCGAACTCGAATTGACCCGCAAGTTCCTGGTAGCCGCAGCGGTACGACTGGAAAACTATTCGGATTTTGGGGGAGTGTCCATTGGCAAACTGGCGGCTCGCTATTCGCTCAGCAACAAGCTTACCCTGCGGGCTTCCATCGCCAGCGGTTTCCGAGCTCCTTCGCTTCAGGAACTGAACTATACTCATACCGCAACAGCCTTCGTTCCCGATGCCAATGGCGTTCCTCAACCCCTGGACGTAACGACCTACCCCACTAATAGCACGGCGGCACGTGTATTAGGTATCAAAGGATTGCGTCAGGAAAATTCACGCACGTACGGTTTGGGCATGACTTATCAGCCAACACGCGGTTTCGAAGTAACGGTTGATGCCTACCAAATCGACGTAGACAACCGCATTTTCCGCACCAGCTATTTCAATGCATCGGAAGTGGGTAACAACTACGGTGAGGTTATCGGCGGTGGCGAAGCGCAGTTCTTCGTCAACGGAGCTAACGTTCGTTCGCGCGGTATCGAATTCGTGGGCAACTACACGTACAACCTGAGCCGGAACAAAACTCTGAACTTTACGCTGGCGGCTATTTTTAGCAAGAACACGATCCTCAGCCGCAAAACCCTCGATCTGAAGGTAGCGAACCTCAACCCCGAACAAGTGGTCGAGAAGTACCTGAGCCGCGATGTTATCGGTCAGTTTGAAACGGGAACCCCACGAACCAAGCTGATCGGCTCGGCTAGCTACCGGTTCAACAAAGTGAACGTCATGCTGCGCGGCACTTATTTTGGCTCCGTCACCGAACGGTCGATCTCGTCGGACGATAACGGCAACTATTACGACCAAACGTTCTCAGCGCAAACCATTTTCGACCTGAGCGTTGGCTACGATCTAACCCGGAATCTAAAACTTTCGATCGGTGGCAGCAACATCTTCGACCGGTATCCCGACATACTCCGTTCGGAGAACCAAGGTTTTTACCTGTACTCCAACAACCAGCAGGGTTCAAACGGTGCCTATTACTACGGCCGCGTGATGTTCAACTTCTAATCATTCACTCCATCATGACTTACTTTCGTAAACTAAAAAGCGCGGGTCTTCTGCTGTGCTTCGTTTGTTCACTGACCGTCTTTCTGAGTTCGTGCGAACAGAAAAGCTACGAACCCAATCTGAACGCGGCTCCCGGTGGCGGTACCGTATCGACTTACAAGGCGTATACCCTATCGTCTACAGACGGCAAAAATATCTACGGACGGGTCGTTTTTTACAAGTACAACCCATCCGTTACACTGGTTCAGGTGGGACTATACAACACTACTGCCGGGGCTTCTTACACGTCGTCCGTTTATCAGGGAAAAATCACGGAAAGTACGGCGACGGTATTGAAACCACTCGACTCCATCAGCGGTGCTACCGGTGAATTTTCGAGCAATAAGTATTTCACCATCAGCGAAGCTGGTTTTTACGATAAGCTGAATGCCTACAATGCGAATGTTAAAATCATGGCCGGGACAACGCTGGTAGCCAGCGGTAATATCGGCGCGAATGCCGCACCTGTTGCGCAGCAGTAAAATCAATAAAAAGGGGTTGTCATCAAGACAGCCCCTTTTCTTTCCAGACTGTTTAACTCTTATGGTTTGTAGATCGTCAACTGATCCTCGCCCACTCGTTCCGTTTCAATAAGCCGACCCCGAACCCTGGGAGCAGTGATGCCTTCCTGTAACATACCGTGGCTCCGAAACACTCGCATTTCGTCCCACAAGCCCACTTCGATAAACGATTCCAGCAAGGCCGTTCCTCCTTCAACCAGCACCGACTGAACCCTTCGTTCGTACAGATCGGCCAGCAGTTGCGGTAAAAAGGGCTGATCGGCCAGCAACTGAATGGATCTTGTTTGCCCAACCGTATCAGTCTTGATAAAATTATAGACCAGCGTCGGTTGCGATTGATCGAACAGGTGTAGATTATCGGCTAGTTGAAGCGATTTATCGATAACGATACGGACGGGATTACGTCCCGGAACCAATCTGACGTTCAGGCGGGGGTTGTCCGTACGGGCGGTGTTTGTACCAACCATAATTGCATCTTCTTCGGATCGCCACCGATGCACCAGCCGATGGGACAAATCACCGCTTATTTTGACGGGAACGCCACCAGCACCCGCGATAAATCCATCAGCCGTTTGAGCCCATTTCAGGATAATATACGGTCGCTTCTGCTCGAAAAAAGTAAAAAACCGGGCGTTCAACTCCCGACCATACTCAGCCAGAAGACCCGTTTCAACCACGATACCAGCCTTCTGGAGTTTTTCAAACCCTTGACCCGCTACCAATGGGTTAGGATCATCGTTGCAGCAGACAACCCGTTTAACGCGCTTTTCGATGAGTAAATCGGCGCAGGGCGGTTGTTTTCCGTAATGCGAACAAGGCTCAAGCGTGACGTAAACCGTACTTTCGGGCAAAAGGTATTCATCGTCGGGCTTGATCGAAAAAATGGCGTTTCGTTCGGCATGGGCTTCGCCGTACCGCTGATGCCAGCCTTCGCCGATAATGCGCCCGTCGTGTTCAATCACGCAGCCAACCATTGGATTCGGACTTACCTTCCCTCGGCCAAGCGTGGCTAATTCAAGTGCGCGACGCATAAATTGATGCATAGTTGGTAACTTATGGTTGGTCGTTTATCGTTATACGATTGGATTAGTCTCGCTACTTCGGACGAGAAACCGCAAACTTCTTTAGTTTTACGCAAAATTACGCGACTTAACCCAATGGCCACCGCCAAACCACTCTATCAACGTTTAAGTAAGAATATTACAGCCTACCCGCCCGAAGAAGCGCGGGAAATGGCGTTTATGCTGCTCGATCATTATTTCGGCCTGCGCAAGACCGACGTACTGACCGACAAACCGCTTCCCCCCAATCGCACGGAACCCGACTGGTTTAGAATACTCGAACGCCTGAACCGGCAGGAGCCTATTCAACACGTAATCGGCACAACGATCTTTTGCGGTCTTGAGTTTGAGGTATCGCCGGATGTACTGATTCCCCGACCTGAAACGGAAGACCTCGTTCGGCTGATCATGCACGATTTCGCCGACCGTACCGACGATGTACCCATTGTTGATATTGGTACCGGAAGCGGCTGTATCGCAGTTACGCTGGCCCGTTTTCTGCCGCAGTCCGTTGTCACGGGTTGGGATGTTTCGGACGAAGCGCTTGCGCTTGCCAAACAAAACGCGCAGAACTTGAACGCCGACGTGTCGTTTGAGATACAAGACATTTTGCAGATTCCTGCCGATTTCGTCGGTAAATTTGATTGTGTCGTCAGCAATCCGCCTTACGTGACCCGGTCAGAAGCGGCTGACATGAACCGGAACGTGCTGGATTACGAACCCGATCTGGCCCTATTTGTCGAAGACAATGACCCGCTGGTGTTTTACAAAGCCGTAGCTGATTTCTGCGTTCGTCATCTGACGAAAGATGGCGCGTGTTACGTTGAAATAAACGAACGGTTTGGTGAAGCGACCCGGCAGGTATTTGCCGACCGTGGCTTTAGCAAAATTCAGGTTTACAAGGATATTCACGGCAAAGACCGGAGCATTCGGGCTACGTTCTAGCGATTAGGTTTTCAGTTGACTAGTTTATAGCTTTCGGTAGCCGAGATCAGGAATCAGAAACGTACCGCTCCCGAACCTTATACACTGCAAACGTCAGACGCATACCGATGCAAGCGACATCATTCACGTACCATACTAAAATCCGCGAGGTATTCCACGAAATGAGCCAGGTGGTTGTTGGGCAGGAACGGCTGCTCAACCGGCTACTTATCGGCCTTTTCACGGGCGGACATATTCTGCTCGAAGGGGTGCCGGGCCTGGCCAAGACTCTGACGATCAATACACTCGCCAAGGTCCTGGAACTTGATTTTCAGCGAATCCAGTTCACGCCGGATCTGTTACCCGCCGATCTGGTCGGCACAATGATTTTCAACCAGAAAACGGCGGAGTTCGAGGTCAAGCAGGGGCCGATTTTTGCTAACCTGATCCTGGCCGATGAAGTAAACCGCTCTCCGGCTAAAGTACAGGCGGCTTTGCTCGAAGCCATGCAGGAGAAACAGGTAACCATCGGCGAAGAAACCTTTATCCTTGACCGTCCCTTTCTGGTGCTGGCCACGCAAAACCCGGTAGAGCAGGAAGGGACCTACCCGCTTCCCGAAGCGCAGGTTGACCGCTTCATGATGAAGGTGTTCGTCGATTACCTGAACAAAGACGAAGAACTGGAAGTGATGCGCCGGATGTCGAACATGAACTTCGACTACGAAGTGCAATCGGTACTGGGCAAAGAAGATCTGGCTGCGATCCGCGATGAAATTAACGGTGTAACAATTTCAGAAACGCTGGAGCGCTACATCATCGAACTGGTTTTTGCGACCCGCCGACCCATGGAATACAATCTTCGCGACGAAGCCCGCTACATCCAGTTCGGCGTGTCGCCCCGTGCGAGCATCAACCTGAATCTGGCGGCTAAAGCCCTCGCCTACTTCGACCGACGCGAGTATGTACTGCCGGAAGACATTAAGGAACTGGCACCCGACGTTTTTAATCACCGGATCATGCTGAATTACGAAGCGGAAGCCGACGGCGTTACAACCTTGCAGGTGATTGATTCGATTCTGCGGAAAGTCGCGATTGGACGCTAAACTCTTACGACACGGATGCTGTTCTGGAACAATACTGCTCCGTAAGGGTGAACGTTTAATGAAGCAAAACAAGCTGTTTTTATTGGTTGCCTTGCTGACGGCGGGCAGTTTGTGGCTGTACGGACGCTTTCTGACTACGCCCAGACCTCAACATAAACCGCCCGTCGGAACAACGTCACCGGGTGGCAGACGGGTTGAAAAGTCCGATGCCGAATGGCGGTCCATCCTGTCGAACCCCCAGTACGACGTGACTCGCGAACGCGGTACCGAGTGGCCCAACAGCAGCGAGCTAACCCACGAACACCGACCGGGAATCTACCGCTGTGTGTGTTGCCACAACCCACTTTTTTCCTCGCTGACCAAGTTTGACTCGCAAACGGGCTGGCCGAGTTTCTACGCGCCCATCGTCCAGAACGCACTGTACACCGAACCCGATGGCGGGCGCACAGAGGTTCGTTGTGCGGTCTGCGATGCGCACCTGGGTCACGTTTTCAACGACGGTCCAGATCCGACCGGTCTTCGCTACTGTATGAACGGCGTGGCGCTTGTGTTTACTCAAGCAGACATGAAACGAGCTGCCCGAAACGAAGCCGCAAAGAAATAGCCCATAAGTCACCTTTTGGCCTAACATTTGCACTAATAGCACTAACTCCTTCAAGGAGTATTAAGCCGTTGCAATTTGTTTGGCTAGCGAGTGTTCTTATTTCTTTACATGGATAAATGTTTACTTTGGCGAGTTACCCGTCCTTTCTGGCTAATGGGTCTCTTTTCCTTCTGCTGCCTTTCTACCGTCTGCACTGCTCAAATGCGGCATGAAGTCGCTACAGAAAGCGGGCTGATTTCAGGAATGTCTACCGGAGACAGCGCCCTCGTAGCTTTTAAAGGGATTCCGTTTGCGGCTCCACCAATTGGTAATCTACGTTGGCAACCGCCCCAACCAGCACTTAAGTGGGAAGGCGTCAAAGCCTGTACCGATTTTGGCCCAAGTCCGATGCAGCCGACACCAGCACCTTTTGGTGTGTACACCCCAGAATTTCTCGTTCCGGCTGAACCCATCAGCGAAGATTGTCTGTACCTGAACGTCTGGACAGGAGCCAAATCTTCCAGCGAGAAACGCCCGGTTTTCGTCTGGCTGTATGGCGGAGCGTTCAGCAGCGGGGGAAGCGCCGTTCCTATTTACGATGGCGAAGCGCTGGCCCGAAAAGGTGTGATTTTTGTTTCTATAAACTATCGGGTAGGCATTTTTGGTTTTTTTGCCCATCCCGATCTGAGCAAAGAGTCTTCGACTAAAACGTCAGGCAATTACGGTCTGCTGGATCAGATTGCGGCCTTACAGTGGATTCAGCGCAACATCGCGGCCTTTGGGGGCGACCCTTTGAACGTAACCATCGCGGGTCAGTCGGCGGGTTCCAGAAGCGTCAACTGTCTATTGGCTTCTCCACTGGCTTGGGGATTGTTTCACAAAGCCATCGCCGAAAGTGGTTCAAGTGTACTGGCTAATTCAACCATCAATACAACCAGCCTTTTAAAAGCCGAAGAGCAAGGTGTAACCGTAGCCACAGCTCTACACGCGTCCTCTCCTGATAAGCTACGAGCGATACCCGCTCAGGAGTTACTTCAACAGGTGCAGGAACGTTTTGGCCCGATTGTCGACGGCTATGTGCTACCTCAATCGATAGCAACCATTTTTGGGTCAGGTGAACAGGCGAAAGTCCCTTTACTGACAGGCTGGAATGCCGACGACGGCGGGGCACCAACGGATCGCAAACAAGACGAGTTTCGGCGGGATTTGCAACGGCAGTACGGTGCATTCGCAGATGACGTTCTGCGCTACTACCCGGCCTCTACCGATGAACAGGCAGGTGCTTCACAAGCCGCGCTTCATCGCGATTTGACGTATGCCTTACCAACGTATAAACTGGCACAGATGCAGAGTGAAGCGGGAAAATCACCAGTGTACGTTTATCATTTTGCCCACAAGCCACCGGCTACGGGAAACTTTCTTCAATACGGTGCGTTTCACACCGCCGAGGTAGCTTACGCCCTAAACAATCTAGCGTTTTTAAAGCGGCCCTGGCAAGCTATCGACCGCGAACTCGCCAACCAACTATCTTCTTACTGGGTGAACTTTGCCAAAACTGGTAACCCAAACGGCTCAAACCTACCGCAATGGCCTTCGTATACGGCAACAAACGCCGACATTATGCTCTTTGGCGATAAACCGATAGCGCAAAAGCTGCTGGGCAACGAAGTACTTGATTTTCTGTATTCGAAAACCATCAGCCACTAAGCTCACTGGTTCGAACCTTCCTCTTAAACAAAGATGGCTAGACCCTCATAAAAGGTCTAGCCATTGTTTTGTGCAGAGAGCCTCAATTACTTTAAAATTGGCTCCAGAGCCGCCCGGTTTTCGTTGAGCCACGCGTGAATGTCGGCTACAATCTCGCGGATACCAAGTTGCGGTTTCCAACCCGTGAGGTTCGTTACCTTCGTGTTATCAGTGATGTAAAGCCGGATATCAGCCGCCCGGTTTTCGGCAACTTCTTTAATCGGGATCGTTTTTCCGGTCACCTCCTGACAGATTTCGGTTAGTTCCTGCAACGACGCGCTGCTTTCGACACCACCACCCGCATTCAGGATTTCACCGTTTACTTTATCCAGGTTATGCAATTCCCAGTCGATCAGGCGATACAGATCATCGATGTGGAGCATATCGCGGGTTTGTTTACCCGTACCGCCGTAGCCGATGTACGCCAGTTGCTGCTCGAAGTAATGTTTGGCGATCCAAAGTACCATCACACCCTGATCCACCTTGCCCATTTGCCAAGGGCCGGTTAGTACGCCACAGCGATTGATGACCGTTTTCAGGCCATAAAATTCGTTGTATTCCTGAATCAGCAACTCCGACGCCAGCTTGGTTGTGCCGTACAGCGACCGAGCCCCGTCCAGCGGAAAGTTTTCGGCGATGCCGCGTGATGATACGCCAGCAACCGGCTGATCATCCGTCAGCACAAACCGGGTGTCGGCTTCATCGAAGTTCAGCGTTTCGATGGTTTTGATCGGATAAACGCGACTCGTTGACAGAAAAACAAAATTGGCTTTGTGCTTGAGCGCGTAGTTCAGGCAGTTGACCGTACCAAACAGGTTCGTGTTGATGAGGTAGTCCGGCGTTCCATCCAGACCTGCCAGTACCGACGGTTCTGCCGAAGCTTCAATAACGGTATCCACCGCAGGTAGTGAATCAAAATCTTCTTTGCTACGAATGTCACCGTGGATAAACTCGATTCCGGCTGCTTTCAACCGCGCCAGACTCAGTTCCGAACCACGCCGTTTCAGGTTATCGAGAGCAAAAATCTGATAATCAGGGTAATTTTTCTTGAGTGCAATGCCCAGTGATGAGCCAACAAAGCCGGCCCCGCCGGTGATGAGAATTTTCATAATCTACTGTTTATCGGTTTACCGTTCACGACGTTCGGGTGCCTCTATACGACTTTACGGATGGCCACGCAACAAGTCATGAACTGTAAACTTAGGATGCGATTCGTTTGAGTTTGACGTTTTCGACCGGACGAATGACCAACGGTACCTTTTCAATTTTTACCGAGCTACTATCGAGACCAAACCAGCGGTCTTCTGACGTGGTAAAGCCTTTTATGTTGAAGTACAGGTTCATAATAAACCGCTCCCGAAACGGCAGTTCGTTTTCAAAGGAAAGGAATTTTTCCAGCACGACAAACCGGAAGTCGCCAATAACGTTCTGGCCCCGGAGCGATTCGTACCGGCTGGTGATGTCCACTTCCTTGTTTTTCACCATGTCCTCGATAACCTTCCGAAAGAACAGGTTGATACGCTGCTCGACCCGGAATCCGAGTTTAAACGTCACTTTGTAAGCGTCATCGGGCGCGATGGTGTTTACTTTGTATTCCATCGTGTACGGATCGTCGGTGGTATCGACGTGGACAAACCAGTAAATATCAGCACGCTTGGGCCGTTTCTGGAAAATAGAATAAATAATCTTGGATTCGATCTCCGATTGACGGGCCGCGTTGCTCATAAAGACCAGGTGCGTCGCGTATTTAGGAATACTGATATCGCGGCTAAGCTCTTTGATAGCCTGTACGTAGTGATCAATTCGGACGTATTCCGTCAGTCGAAGTTTGATCTGGAACGCCTGTAGCCAGATGTACATTACACTGGCAATGGCGAGGCCAATCAACAGCGACACCCAGCCACCATGCGGGAATTTGATCAGGTTAGCGACCAGGAATGATCCTTCGATACCCAGATAAACGGTCAGGAAAAGCACAACGCCCCAGGCCTGGTACTTCTTTGTGTACAGGTAATACGACATCAGCAGTGTCGTCATCAGCATCGTCAGTGTAATGGCCAGCCCGTAAGCCGCTTCCATGTTTGACGACTCGCGGAAATACAGCACAACCCCAACGCAACCAGCCCACAGCAAGAGATTGACGCTTGGTACATAAAGCTGCCCTTTTTGAACGCTTGGGTAACGCAGCCGGACTTTCGGCCAGAAGTTCAGCCGGATGGCTTCACTGATCAGCGTAAACGAACCACTGATAAGCGCCTGGCTGGCAATAACCGTTGCGGCTGTAGCGATGACGATACCAATAGTCAGGAACCAGGGCGGCATCACTTCGTAAAAAGGAATACGATCTTTCAGCACTTGCCCTTCCTGGCTGATCAACCAGGCACCCTGCCCAAAATAATTCAGAATCAGGCACGTTTTGACAAAAATCCAGCTAACCCGGATATTGGCGCGTCCGCAGTGACCCATATCGGAATACAGTGCTTCAGCCCCCGTCGTACAGAGGAATACGGAACCCAGCAACCAAAAGCCACCCGGATATTCAGACAAAAGCCACCAGGCGTAGTAAGGGTTGAGCGCTGCCAGAATACCGGGTGCCTGCGCAACCTGAACCAGCCCGAGTGTTCCCAGCATCACAAACCAGACCAGCATGATCGGGCCAAACGCCGTACCGACAACGCTTGTTCCAAACGCCTGAATCAGAAACAAAACCGTCAGAATCGCGATAACAATCTTGACAATCAGTTCTTCCGTTATATCGGGATACAGCAGCCGAAGCCCTTCTACGGCTGACGACACCGATATGGGCGGGGTAATGATCCCATCGGCAAGCAGGGCCGAACCACCAATGATAGCGGGCAGCGTTAGCCAGCGAGCGTGCCGCCGAACCAAGGCGTATAACGCAAAAATTCCTCCTTCACCCCGGTTATCAGCTCGTAGAATTAAGATTACATACTTAACGGTTGTTTGTAAAGTGAGTGTCCAGAATACGCAGGAAAGAGCCCCCCGAACGACGTCGGCCTGAATGACATTTCCCGCTCCAATAATGGCTCTTAACGTGTACAACGGTGATGTGCCAATGTCACCGTAAATAATTCCCATTGCTACCAGCAAACCGGCAGCCGAGACAGTGTCTAAATGCTTCTTATCTTCCATAAGATCGGCTTTCGCCTGGTCATTTTACGAGCGGGTCAAAACGGGGCAAAGATAGCCGTTGTTTAGATTCATCAACGCTGGTTGATCGGAAAGTTGCTAATTTGTTCGATTGGCGTAAAGCTAACTGTTAAGTTATTGTTTGAGTTTAAACTATATCAGCGCTGGCAACCCATAAACCCCTTGTTCATGCCCCTTTTCCAAGCTAGTTCAACGCACTACCGATACACTAGTCTACCAAAGCAGCATACAAAAAGTAGCCTTTCGATAAATCCAAAAAACACACTTTTCCGTATGTATGGAATCCCCATTTACACAATAGGTTTTGTTTAATTAGGTGTGTTTGAGCAGACGATTCGTTCCATGAGCGAATCGTCTCTTTTTTAACTCGTTACGCAATCAATTGCTAGTCGACACTACCTATCGTCCCGTCATCCGATCAACGTCTCCGTATCCACCAATAGCTTCTATACAATCAGCACAAAGCGCTATCATACTCTTTCAAATCAGTTGATGTGAAGCGCCACGATGCCAAAAAATTGATAAATAGAGTTTAACTGGCTTTAAAGTAATATTTTTCTTTATATTGTTACTCGGAAGTGAAGATGATAAATCCAAACGAAGCTAAAAATCGTATACCATACATTCAGGGCTTTCGCAGTCGGTTGTACGACGTTTCTTTGTGACGCAAGAAGTAAGCGTGGTACAGCCGCTGCGAAAGCCCTGATCTTTTTTGCTCATCAGCTAAATCGCTCCCAAAAAATACCAGTCATCAATTCGTCATTTGCTGGCTCCATCGAACGATCATTCACCGCTGCGCTAGGATACAGGCGGCTGGTTCCTCCGAAAAAGTACTTTTCGCATCAATACGACGACCAGCAAGCCAAAAAATAATGGAATAAATAGCCGGCCGTAGGAAGGCAAAAAAGCAACGGACATAAAATCGTTTAGTGACTCATTGTAAATAGCCCCCAGTGAGTCGTTGGGTTTGAGTTGCCTAAAATCATCCTCGCTGAAATGATTTTTTTGAGCATTCGGCCCGAACGCTGATGTGCTGTCATGCATCAGGTCCTTAAAATTAGCCCAACCGGAGAACCAACAATCGATTACTTTGTAAACGGCCAAGCACAAAGTCCATACCCAAAGCGGCACAAAAAGCAGATTGATCTACGCCTTTTGTGCCGCTTTAATTATCCGAAAAACGGTATGCTTAAAACAGGGTATCCCAAAGCAAATATCCATTCAACCCCATGATGATAACGGCCACGACCCAGGAGACGACTTTTACCCAGCCAGGATTTACGAAACGACCCATTTTCAGCTTATCATTGGTAAACGACACCAGCGGGAATACAGCAAAACTTAACTGAAGCGATAAAACTACCTGACTGAATACCAGGAGTTCCGAAGTTCCCTGCTCGCCGTACAGAATAGCGACGATCAGAGCAGGTACGATAGCAACTAGACGCGTAATAAGGCGACGTAACCAAGGTTTGATCCGTAGCTCCAGAAAGCCTTCCATGACGATCTGCCCGGCCAGGGTACCCGTCAGCGTCGAATTCTGACCCGACGCCAGCAAAGCTACAGCAAACAGGATACCAGCCAGTTTAACGCCCAGGATGGGGTCTAACAGCCGATGCGCATCGGTAATATCAGCAACATGCTGGTTTCCCGAAAAATGGAACGTTGCCGCCGATAAAATCAAAATAGCCGCATTAATGAAAAACGCCAAGAACAGCGAAACGGTCGAGTCAATCGTGGCAAACTTGATAGCGGTTTGTCGTCCTTCGTCGTCCCGGCCAAAGTCGCGGGTCTGTACAATGCTCGAATGCAGGTAAAGGTTATGCGGCATTACCGTAGCCCCCAGAATACCAATCGCAATGTAAAGCATGGCGGGATTGGTAACGATTTCTGTACGAGGAAGTAACCCACTAAGCACATCACCGACGGCAGGTCGCGACACAAACAACTCATAACCAAAGCATCCGATAATCAGGAAGATAAGGCTGGCCACGATTCGTTCGATCGTCTGAAATCCTTTGTTCTGCAAGTAAAGTAACAGCAGTACGTCAAGCGCCGTTATAAGAATACCGACCGTAATGGGTAAGCCGAATAGCAGGTTCAGGGCAATAGCAGAGCCAATTACTTCGGCCAGATCGGTAGCGGCAATGGCAATTTCGGCTAGTACCCATAAGCCAACCGCAACCGGACGGCTATAGTGATCCCGACACGCCTGCGCCAGATCTCGTCCGGTAACAATGCCTAATTTGAGCGAAAGGTGTTGAAGCAGAATAGCAAACAGATTTGAAATCAGTACAACGGACAGCAACCGATAGCCGAACTGAGCGCCCCCCGCAATATCGGTTGCCCAGTTACCGGGGTCCATATAACCAACCGCCACCATGAGCCCCGGCCCGAAATAAGCCATCAACGTCCTGAAAAAACCGCTGTTTTTAGGAACGTGAACGGAGCTATGAACATCCGGCAGAGAATTGTCTGTACTGGCTCGCTGCCATCCTTTCATGGGTGTATTTGTTGCTTCCATTTTATTCGATACACTAATGGATACTTGTCGCCAACCCGAAATGTTTTACTGGCTACAGCTATAACATTCAAATATAAGCATTGTTGAAATAAAAATTTAGACTTGTCTAAATTTTTAGAAAGTTTAACATAAAAACTATCTTTGCCTTTAAACTGTTCCATGCTACTTATCCGTTTCTACTAGGTAGCTATCGTTATGCAGTCATTTACCGAAGAGAATTATCTAAAGACCATTTACTACCTCGCCACCCGTCAGGAAGGAGAGGTAAGCACGAATGCGTTGGCTGAAATGACCGCCACTAAAGCGGCTTCCGTGACTGACATGTTGCGCAAACTGGCGGATAAGCAACTGATTCATTACAAGAAGTACCAGGGTGTCCGGCTGACAGACGAAGGCGAACGGCTGGCGCTGCAAATTATCCGACGGCACCGGCTCTGGGAGGTTTTTCTGGTTGAGAAGCTAGGCTTCGGCTGGGATGAAGTGCACGACATCGCCGAAGAACTGGAACACATTCGCTCGGACGAACTGGTGAGCCGTCTGGATGCGTTTTTGGGTAACCCGAAGTTTGACCCGCACGGTGATCCGATTCCGACTCCGGCTGGACACATGCCCCAGACCGGTTACCGAAAATTGTCGGACGTGGTTGCGGGCGAGGGTGTCCGACTGATGGGTGTGCTCGAACATTCGACCGAGTTCTTGCAGCACCTCGATCATTCCCAACTGACGCTTGGCTGTCTGGTGACTGTGACGGAAATCAACGCCTTCGACAAATCGGTTTTACTTCAGATTACGGGTGGCCGACCGGTGTTTGTCAGTCACGAAGTTGCCCGAAATTTGTTAGTCAATTAATTGTGCAATGTCGGTTGTAAGAAACCGAAAGGCTAAGCTAAGTTCTGTGTCGCTTCAAAGAAGCCGACTTCCTATACGATGAAACTGTTAGACTGGTATATACTCAAACGTTTCCTGCAAACCTATCTCTTCGTGGTGATGGTGATTGTGCTGGTTGTCGTTATGATCGATTACACCGAAAAGGTGGACAATTTCCATAAGAACAATGCCCCCGCCAGCGAAATCTTGGGGAGTTATTACCTTAATTTTATTCCCTATTGGGCCAACTACATCAGCCCACTAATGGTCTTTATTGCGACCGTGTTCCTGACCTCACGGTTAGCCGCCCGCACCGAGATTATCGCAATTCTGAGCAGTGGTGTCAGTTTCATTCGTTTGCTGTTTCCGTACGTACTCGGCGCGTCAATCCTGGCAGTAGTGACGTATTTTATGGTCAACTACGTCATTCCGAAGGCCAACAAGACCCGAATTAACTTCGAGATAAAATACATCAACGACGCTTTCACCTACTCCCGTCGCAATGTTCATATCAAGATTGCGCCCGATACCTACGCGTATCTGGAGAGTTATAACAACCAAAGTAATACGGGTTATCGATTCACGCTGGAACGCGTTGAAGGAAATGAGCTAAAGCAAAAACTTACCGCCGATCACATTGAGTGGGATAAGAAGAAAAAGAAGTGGGGCGTGTACGACTATAAAATTCGGACGATCAACGGCTTACAGGAAACCTTGACGCCCGGTGCCCGACTGGATACCACGCTCAATCTGAAGCCCGACGATTTCGGCTCCGATTTCAACCTATACGAAACACTGACTCGTCCAGAGTTAAACAGACACATCGACTTACTCGTCAGTCGTGGTTCGGACGGTGTAGAAACCTACCTGTTGGAGAAGTACAGCCGCGATACGCGCCCGTTTGCCATTATCATCCTGACGGTAATTGGCGTCATCATGTCGGCCCGTAAAAGTCGCCGGGGCGTGGGTTGGCAGGTGGCGCTGGGCTTCTTCCTAGCCTTTACGTATCTTTTGTTTTTCATGCTGGCGAAGGGGATTGCCGAATCGGGCAACCTGAATCCGGTTGTGGCAGTCTGGCTGCCAAATGCTATTTTTACGGTCGTCGGCGTATTTCTGTATAATACAATTCCGAGGTAATCATGCGCGGGAAGAACCCGTTTTGACTCTCAGAACGGCCCTCTCCCGCCTATTCATTATGTCCCAAAAGCCCACGTTTACCGATTATTTTCAGCTTCACTTCATTGTGCTGATCTGGGGCTTCACGGCCATTCTGGGCAAGCTCCTGGAACCTCTCGATTCGTCGGCGGTCGTTTTGTTCCGAACCCTACTGGCTGTACTTGGATTAGGAATTGTACTGGTGGTCCGTCGCCAGAATCTGCACGTTTCTTCTACCGACCGCTGGCGACTGCTGGCAACCGGCGGTCTTATTGGCTTGCACTGGGTCTTGTTTTTCGCAGCGGCCCGACTGTCAAACGTGTCGGTCTGTCTGGCCGGTATGGCCACCAGTTCCTTGTGGGCAAGTCTGCTGGAACCGCTGATCCTGCGCCGACGCATCCAACTGATTGAGGTTGTGCTGGGTGGAGTTGTTATGGCGGGTTTGTACCTGATCTTTCAATTTGAGTTCGACAAAATAGCGGGTCTAGTCGTGGCTATGGCTGCGGCTATGTTGTCGTCACTATTTACGATCATTAACAGCCGTTTCACGCAACGATACGATGCGCTGGTCATTTCGTTTTACGAGATGATCGGAGCTTCCATCGGGGCGCTTGGTTTGTGGTTCATTGCCCGGATGGTCGACCCCCTCGAAGCCAATCCTCCGATTCAATACGTACCGCACACACCCTTGCAATGGCTTTGGCTGTTGATCCTATCATTGGTCTGTACGGTATACGCGTATACGGTTGGGGTACGACTGTTGCGTAAGTTTTCACCGTACATGGCCGTTTTAACTGTAAATTTGGAGCCGGTGTATGGGATTTTACTCGCTGTACTGATTTTCGGCAACGCCGAACGCATGACAGCAGGCTTTTACCTGGGTACGCTGGTCATCCTGGCGGCCGTGGTCGCTTACCCGCTCTGGAACAACCGTCCCAGAAAAGTAAAATCCCAACAGCCAACACCGCTTTAATAGCCTGTTCATGACTACATCTTCGCCACTGGCGCGTTCTGTCTCGTTCTTGCTTTTGTTTTTTTCGATTGTCATTGCGTTGCCGCTGATTGCCTTGTCGTTTTACAATCACCCCTCACCCACCGACGATTATTGTTTTGCCAATACGTCGATGCGATACGGTTTCTGGCAATCACAGCAAATCTATTATGACGGATGGAGCGGTCGTTTTTTTCACAACTTTCTGGTTCATGGTAGCCCGCTGACCTTTGGCTGGTACGCTGGTTACAAGATCTACCCCATTGTTTTGCTGGCGTTACTGGCACTAAGTTTTTACGCTTTCGCGAGTCAGTGGCTACACAACCCGTTTGATGCCACGGTCAAACTAGCACTAGCTGCCGGTCTTTTTGTGGGCTTTGTCGCCACGTTGACGAGCCTATCCGAATATTTGTACTGGTACGCGGGAATGGCCTGCTACAGTCTGTCCAGCGTTTTTCTGCTATTTTTGTTAGCCACACTACTCGCGCACAAACGAAGCGGTTTTGGCTGGCACATCGGCTATATAGCCGTCGAGAGCCTGCTTATTCTGGGTATTATTGGCTCCAGCGAGACAAGCATGGTTATGGTTATGTCGGTCCTGGGCTTGCTAGCACTGGGCGAACTGATCCAGCGTCGTCGCTTATCGTTTACGACGCTGACGCTGCTGGTTGTGGGAGCCATTGGTTGTTACTACCTGATCTCCGCACCGGGTAATGCCGTTCGGATGGGCTCGAACCCCAACAGCCGGGATATTCCGCTTACGTTGCTGTCGTCGCTCCGATTTGCGGTAGGGTACGTGACGCGTCAGATTTTTCTAACTCCTCTGCTCCCCTTATCGCTGTTGTACATTCCTATCGCCTACCGGCTTACGGCTAACCGGCCTTTACCAGCTTACCTGCGCTTACACCCCTTGCTCGCATTGCTGCATGGTTCGGCAACGGTACTGGTACTGATTTCGCTGCACTTCTACGCAGTAGGCATAGCACCCGCCTATCGGCTGGTTAACCTCATCAATTTAGTGTTCTGGCTGAGTTGGGGGTATAACCTGACGCTTTGGGTAGCCGTTTTACGCGACCGCATCCATCCGCAACTAGGTCAACGATTTGTCCGTCCGGTCGCCATGGGCGCACTCGTGTGGACGGGACTTTCGGCTGGCTTTGGGCCGGTGCTTCCGCTTGCCTACGGTGACTGGCTTAGCGGTCGGGCGGCTCGTTACGACCAGGCGATGCAGGATCGGTATAACCAGATGACCCAATCAGGCACCGACACGGCGCTGGTTACTCCGTTACCGGTTTATCCGGCTTCTATGTTCATGGAAGATGTCAAAGAAGACCCAAAGCACCTGTGGAACCGCTGCTGGGCCGATTATTACCACAAACAGACGATTGTTCTCCAGGACAATCCGACTTCCCCTACTCACTAAGCGCATTCTCTGAACCGTATGACTCGGCTCTACCGACTACTGGCATCATCTCGACTAACGATTCCCTTGTTACTGCTGCCGATTGCCGGTTTCTTTGTTTACTTTTTTGCTCTTCGCTACAACATTCCTTGGTTCGATGATTTTGAGAATATTCCTTATTTTCTGGACCGGTTTCTCAACGCTCCGTCTGCCGGTGAATCCGTAGCCGCTTTGTTACGCCCGAACAACGAACACCGGGTGGTTTACGCCCGGCTCGTGGTTCTTGCTCACTATTACCTGACCGGGGGCATCAACTTCGCGAATCTGATGCTTTGGGCCAACGCCGGTCTGGTCCTGATTTTTTACCTTCTTTACCGCGCGCTCAGGAGTCAGGAACGCCTATCGCAATCCGCTCTGATCGGACTGCTTCCCGTACCACTGCTGCTTTTCACGGCGCAGAGCTACATTATGACGTTCACGGCCATTTTCTCTCTGCAATATCTGGCCATCATTTCACTAGTCACACTCACGCTTTTTGTGCTCGCCGTCAACCGACCGCTTTACGTAGGCATTGCGCTGGCACTCGGCTTACTCAGCACGTTCAGTATGGGCAATGGGCTCCTGCTGTGGCCTGCCGGCGTTGGTATGCTGGTCCTGCAACGACGTTGGCAAGCGTTAGCTATCTGGATTATAGCCGGCGGGTTGAGCGTATACCTGTACTTTTTGGGTTATCCGGTTCAGCAGGGTAACGACGCGGGGTTTGCGTACGTATTGCAGCATCCGCTACAAACGATTGCCGGTTTTCTAATTTTCTCCGGAAGTGTATTTGACTTATTTCCAACACTACCCGAAAAATACCGGTTTTTTCTGCCATTTCTGGCCGGTTTGGTTCTGATGATCGGCCTGGGTTACTGGCTGTTTCGCATGCTGGTTCGTTTTGTCAAAAGCGACAAAAATTATTCGTTCTTCGAGATCTTTGTTGCGGGCTGTCTGCTCTTTTTACTGGCCAACATTGCCCTGATCGCCTTTTTCAGACTTCGGTTTTATTTTGGCATGGCGCTCCACATCCCCTACCGGATCTACGCTTTGGCCCTGTGGTCGGTTGCCAGCGTATTACTCTTTAGCCAACTTTCCGAAACGATACGCACCCGCATCTGGCCAGCGGTCTGGCTGCTTTTTCTGGGTCTTAATCTGCTGACGTATGGTACGTACATACCCGAAGCCATAGAACGTCGCAAACAAATGCAGGGCTTAACGTTCAATCAACTGCATAGCGATATTGGCCTTGGCGGAACCCGTAACTCTGAACTCGCACGGTATATCAGCAATCTAATTGTGCTAATGCGTGATCGAAACTGGTACCATCTCCCCAGCCCGGCCATCACACCCGACGAACAGCAACTTGCCAAACCCGTTGTTGCGACGACCGCAATGCCGCCCTTACAAGTCGCTCGTCAAGCGGATTATTTTGTTGTGGACGGTACTACTCCAAACTACCATGTGGGACTTAATTCAGGAATTTATGTAATCATAAAATCGGCCCAGCACACCTACCTGGTATTCGCACCGAAAAACCGACCGGTAACGTATAAACCGTGGCGGGTAGCTCCTGGCTTTTCGGCGGCTTTACCGATTCACTTAATGCAGCCGGGCCACTACCGACTGGGGCTTTTTCAGACTCAGCCTGAACAGAGTACCATTCGGTTTGGCGACCAGTTTGTTGATATACCTGACTAACACGGATACTCGCAATCGCCTACGGGATTGTGCTATACGCTAAATGTACAGGCATGTTTTAGGATAAAAGGCTATTTTTGCCGCTCAAACCACCATCACGTTGGACACTAGAACCAATTCACTGCCTGATCAGATTAATGTTGTCATACCACTTTTCAACGATTGGCTGGCAGTAGGGCTGCTAATTGAGCGTATTCGGTCAGTGGTCGATGCGTCGATACAGAACCGGCTTGCTTTTTTAATCGTAGATGACTGCTCGG
Source organism: Spirosoma oryzicola (assembly GCF_021233055.1). Classification (NCBI taxonomy): domain Bacteria; kingdom Pseudomonadati; phylum Bacteroidota; class Cytophagia; order Cytophagales; family Cytophagaceae; genus Spirosoma; species Spirosoma oryzicola. The sequence goes on from NZ_CP089538.1 coordinate 3,374,420, forward strand.
CCATCAATTACGATACGTTACCCACCGGAGTCGGAAAATCCTTATCCATACTACGGCTGTTTCGGAACGTTGGCCACCAGAAAGCCATCGCCTTAGGCATTGCTTATTTGGCCGATCAGCCGGATCAATACCCCACTATTGTGATGGATTCCGACGGCGAAGACCGCCCGGAAGACATTGTGCAACTGGTGGAGCGAGGTATCGAAAAGCCGGGCCATGTTGTATTCGCGCATCGGGCCAAACGTCACGAAAGCCTTATGTTCCGGACGTTTTACATTGTTTATAAGTCTGTTTTCCAGTTATTGACGGGTAAGGTAATTACCTTTGGCAATTTTAGTCTGGTTCCAGCCGGTCAGTTGCGAAAACTAGCCCATGTCTCCGAAATCTGGAATAATTATCCGGGGGGTGTCATTCGCTCACGGCTTCCGTATACCGCTATTCCGCTCGAACGGGGTCGTCGCCTGGCTGGTGAATCGAAGATGAATTTCGTGTCGCTGGTACTGCATGGCCTGAGTGCCGTCTCGGTACTGATCGACACAACCGCCATGCGACTCGTACTTTTTTGCATGATGATGCTTGTTGTGTCGATCTTTGGAATAAGTATTGTCTTGTTTTTAAAGTTTTTCACCAATACATCAACGCCCGGCTGGACGAGTAATCTGATCTTTTCGTTTTTGATTGTTATTCTCCAGGCATTCCTGATTTCATTGCTGCTCGTGTTCATGGTGCTGTCGTACCGAACACAGATCCAGTTTATTCCCGCCAAACAGTTTGGCGATTTTGTCGAGCGCGTTGAGCGCGTGTATTAAATCAACGTGTTTTCAATTCGAAGTTTTTACGAGTGTGGACTTTGTTTGCACCCAAAACTTCGGGCTGAAACTCATAAACTAGATGTCAGTTTATGACTATTGTTTATATCAAAGCAGCGGTTTCGGTTGCTTTAGGACTTTTCCTGATTGGACTGCTGTGGCAACGAACCGCAGTCGTCAATAAACTACAACGTTCTGGCGTATGGGTCCTCGACGGTTGCTGGGTAGCTTTCCGATTGATTCCATTCATCGTTACCTATATCGTCCTCGGCTATCAACCCCAGTCGGATGTAGCTACGTTTTATTATCCCATTGGCATGTCGGCCTTACAGGGTGGGGTTCCCTACCGCGATGTATACAGTTGCTATTCGCCGTTGTTCGGGTACTGGCTTGCGCCGTTCCTGAGCCTGTGGAGCGATATGCGTATGGTGGTCCTTGCCATGATGATCGTTGAAGGACTGGCCGTTCGGCTGACGTTTCACTACTATCAGACGCAGGAGTCGCTCGGCGAACGACTGTTCCGAGGTGTGTTTTATTATATCCTACCTCTGCCCCTCGTCATGTGCGTGTTCAGCGGACAGGAAGACGTTATTCTCTGGCTGTTTGCCCTACTGGCTATTCCGCTGATGCAATCAAGACCTTATGCCGCCGGGCTGGTACTTGGTCTGGGAATGCTGGCAACCAAAGCCGTTTTTATCCTGCTGCTTATTCCAGTCTGGCTGCTCAGTCTGCGTAATCTGCGGTTTGTATCGTGGTTCACAGCAGGCTTATTGACTGTCGGCATTCCTGCTATACTTTTTCTTTATTTCAAAGCGGGCCTACCCCTATTCATTGAGCAGCAATCGCACGAAGGCGATTTCCTAAAAGCACCCAACTGGCGTTCGATTTCAAATCCCTTCCTGACCGAAGGACTCCGCTCGGCAAATGACCTGTGGAAATGGGGCGGTTTATTGATTACGCTTCTGATCATGCTCGTTGGGGTATGGCGAATTTACTCGTCCCGCAAAAACTGGCGGTATCAGGATTATCTACCATTTCTGTACATCCTGACCTACAGTGTCATGAGCATTGTCCAGCAAAATGCGATCAGCAACTACGCGTATCTGTTTATGTTGCCGCTCGTTTTCACCATGACCAATTTCCGACGGACCTGGTTTTGCGTTGGGCTAATCGGGTTCAACATTCTGGCGGCTATCCATCCGTCGCTGTGGTGGCGGCTTGGTATGCCCTACTACAACCGGTTGACGGCCCTGGTAACCCCAGTTGCCGCGCTGGAATATTCGATTGAACTGCTCATATTTACTGGATTTATCTACTACGCCATTCGGGCAATGAACGCGCTGCGCCGACCCAAGTCGGTTGCGCAGGCAGAACCATATGCTGTTTAATTCGCTTCAGTTTTTACTGTTTTTTATTGTTGTAACACTCGCTTACTTTAGTCTGAAGTGGCAGGGGCGCTGGATACTGCTGCTGCTGGCGAGTTTTTACTTCTACATGGTGTTTAAGCCAGCGTACGTGCTGATCTTATTCGCAACTATTGTTATTGACTACATTGCGGGGATCTGGCTCGAAAAAACGCACGGCAAAGCCCGTAAGTGGCTGCTCGTTGTGTCGTTGGTCACGAACATTGGCATTCTTGCTTTTTTTAAATACCTCGGCTTTTTTACCGAGAATATTTCCTGGCTGTTCGAGCATCTACATATGCCAGAAGCAGCTGACCGGGCTTTCAACCTGGGCAATCGACTTTTCGTGAGAGTGCTTCGTTTCTTTGGCGAAACAGGCATTACGTCGTTCAAAAACAACATGAGCATTCTTCCGGTTGGGCTCTCGTTCCATACGTTTCAAGCGATGAGCTATACCATCGAGGTGTATCGGGGTAATCAGAAAGCAGAACGGCACTTCGGAATATACGCTCTCTATGTCATGTTTTATCCGCAGTTGGTAGCCGGACCGATTGAACGACCGCAAAACGTGCTCTGGCAGTTTCACAAGCAATTCTCTTACGACGCGGAAAACGTAAAAGCCGGTTTGATGCAAATGGCGTTCGGCTTTTTTAAGAAAGTAGTGATTGCCGACCGCTTAGCGATGCTTGTTGATCATGCTTACGGCGATCCGTCGGCGCATAACGGACTGACGTTACTGGCCGCAACGTTTTTTTATACCATCCAGATATACTGCGACTTTTCGGGCTATTCCGATATTGCCATCGGGGCCGCGCGCGTGATGGGCTTTACGCTCATGGAAAACTTTCGGACGCCGTACATCGCCCAGTCCGTTTCGGAATTCTGGCGACGGTGGCACATTTCGCTATCGACCTGGTTTCGCGATTACCTGTATATTCCGCTTGGTGGCAACCGCAAAGGTGAGTTCCGGCAGTACCTGAACATGATGATCGTTTTTCTGGCGAGCGGTCTGTGGCACGGCCCTAACTGGACTTACGTGATCTGGGGTGGGCTGAACGGCTTTTATCAGATTCTGGCCGTTCTACGGGATAAATTGCTAGCTCGGCTCGGCTTCTCGTCAACGCCACCCCGAATGATCACCTCCCCCGCCAGTGAGCGCCAATCGGATCGATCACCTGTACGGGTCGTCGTCAACGTGCTGATCACCTTCGTACTGATTATGCTGACATGGGTGTTTTTCCGCGCCCGAAGCGTGGGTGACGCGTTTCTGGTTCTACAACGGATTACAACCCTATCGCCCAGCGATCACATCGACAGCCCTATGAATGCCACCGAAATGTGGTTTAGCCTGTTCCTGATTGCGTTCCTCCTCATCAAAGAGTATTACTACCTTTACATTCCGACACGCAACACCGTCCGGTTCGCAGTGCTGTTTGTCCTGATTACGTTTGTGACGTACTTCTTTGGTGTCTTCTCGTCCAATCAGTTTATTTACTTCCAGTTCTAAAAAAATTGTGGGGTATTGGTGGTGTCGGGTTCTCAAACCCGACACCACCAATACCCCACAATTTTTACACGTTAACGACTCGTTCTACACTAAGCCTTTTTTCATGGCTTTCACTGCATAATCGACCGAACGGGCGCTCATGGCCATGTAGGTTAGCGATGGGTTTTGCGTCGAGGTTGAGGTCATACTCGAACCATCGGTTACAAACACATTCTTAACGGCGTGGAGCTGATTCCACTTGTTGAGCATCGACGTTTTAGGATCTTTACCCATCCGAACGCCACCCATTTCGTGGATATCCAGTCCTGGATTCCGGCGGTCGTCGCGCACCCGGATATTGGTAAAACCAGCCGCCGTAAACATTTCGGTCATCTGCTCCTGATAATCTTTGACCATTTTGTCATCGTTATCATCGTAAGCAATCGAGATTTTTAGCTGCGGAATACCAAACGGATCTTTTTGATTGGCGTCGAGCGCAACGTAGTTCGTTTCTTTCGGAATCGTTTCGCCCATCATGTGCGAACCCACGGACCAACCACCTAATTCGGGATTGAGCAGACTTTGCTTTAAGTCGGCTCCAATACCATCCTGGTTTGAGCGCGAAACACGATTGGCAGAGAACCCAGCCGCGTAACCCCGCAGAAAGTCGGTCTCCTGCTTGTAGACGTTACGGAAACGCGGAATATACGGACCGTTTGGACGACGGCCATCGGTGGTCGAATCGAGGTTGCCGTCATATTGCGCTGAAATACCGGCCCGGTAGTTGTGGAAAGCAACGTATTTACCCAGTACACCGCTGTCGTTACCTAATCCGTTCGGAAAACGATGCGAGGTTGAGTTCAGCAGAACCAGGTTTGAGTTCAACGCTGCCGCATTCAGGAAAATAATGTGGGCATAAAACTCCTGCATCTGCTTCGTGTTGGCATCAATGATCCGAACGCCAGTTGCCCGCCCCTTCTGCTCATCGTAAATAATCGAGTGAACGACCGAGTCTGGACGCAGGGTCATTTTACCGGTTCTGGCAGCCCAGGGGATCGTTGATGAATTGCTGCTGAAATATCCACCAAACGGACAGCCACGCTCACAAATGGTCCGGTGCTGACACTGTGCCCGACCTTGTTGCAAATGAATCGGCTGAGGCTTGGTAATATGGGCCGCCCGACCCATAATTACGTGACGATCTTTGTAACGACCTGCTACTTTCTGCTGGAAATGCTTTTCTACACAGTTCCATTCGTGGGGCGGCAGAAACTCGCCATCGGGTAGCGTAGCGAGCCCGTCTTTATTACCGGTAATCCCCGCAAAGCGTTCGACATAGCTGTACCAGGGAGCCAGATCGGCGTAACGAATGGGCCAGTCAACCGCAAAACCGTCACGAGCCGGACCTTCAAAATCGAAGTCGCTCCACCGTTGCGTTTGCCGCGCCCACATCAGCGATTTTCCCCCTACCTGATAGCCCCGAATCCAGTCGAACGGCTTCTCCTGAATGTACGGGTGTTCGGCGTCTTTCACGAAAAACTGCTGCGTCCCTTCGTAAAAAGCATAGCACTTGCTAATGATCGGATTGGCATCCTTTACTTCTTTGGTTAGCTGCCCCCGGTGTTCAAACTCCCAGGGCTGCGTCATGGTCGTTGGGTAATCGGTCACGTGCCGAACATCCCGACCCCGTTCCAGAACAAGCGTACGAAGCCCTTTACCGGTAAGTTCTTTAGCGGCCCAGCCCCCACTGATACCCGACCCAATTACGATCGCGTCGTAGGTGTTCTGTGCTTTAGCGTCAATATTCAGATTTGCCATGTTGAAAGTATGCTGATGGAACAGACTTACGGTTCAGCTAGCTACGTCCGTACAGTCAGTACCACAAACGACGGATTATTTAGTCGGAGTTTGTGAAATCGCCTTGGTTGGTACAGGAACACAGCCGTAATAGTGGCCGGGGATAAACTGGTAGTGAGTCAGGTTGGTCATAACATACTCCGAGTTCAAGTATCCCCGAATGGTCATGCCTTTCACCATCGAATAGAAGTCTTTCTGCGCGGGTAGCGTGGATTGCGAAAACTGGGTCAGCAGCGCCGTACGCTGCGTTGCATCGCCCTCCCGAAACGGTTTACCGAATGTTTTCTGCGCTTGTTCGTCTATCGCCGTCAACCCATTCAGGAACGTTTCCTGCGCGGGCTTATCGTAGCAATCAGCTACAATCTTTTGGATAAACTGATGCACATTCAGGGCTTTGGCGCCTGGGGTATCGGTAACCGGGATGATGGTTTCGACAATCTGGGCGAGTAAGTCGTCTTGACTGGACGAAAGAAATTTGCTGGTTAACTGAACAGTTTCGGAGGTCCAGCTATTGGCCCAGGCTGGCAGGCTGATGAGAGCCCCGGCGGCCATCGCCATTGATTTAAGCGCACTACGTCTTTCCACAGCAGGTTGTTATCGGTTCAATTTACTCTTCCAAAGATACAAAATCTAGTAGACTAAAGCGGTACAACAACCTCGTAAAACACAAAAAACCGGGCAACAAATTTTGTTGCCCGGCCTCTTTACCGAGTATTTATACGGAATAGAGCCGCTTGTTTACTTCGATCCCATACCGCTGCTACCAGCCATCTTATTAAGCACTTCTTTCGACACTTTCAGGTGCGTTTTAACCAGTGGGTGAGCCGCTTTTGCAACATCCTTCAACGCTGGGTCCGACGCATTCGATTTAACCATCGACATCACTTTATCCAGCTTTTCGTGACCGTTCACACCGCTCTCCTGTACATACATCCGGTCTAGCTCCATGCCCGACATGCCTTGCATTTTAGACACCATCGCCTGCGTTTCGGCATCGGGTTCCGACGGTAACGTTACGCCTTTCGCACTGGCAATTTCCTTTAGCTTGGCCGACAGTCCGGTTTGTTCGTCAACCTCAGCCTGCGCTAGTTCGCGCACTTCGTTGTTGCTTGTTTTTTGCAGGGCGGCTTTGCTTACTTCCAGTTGCATCATACCCCCTTTGGCAACCTGCATCATCAGATCCTGATCGGCACTAGATAATTTGGCGTTACCCGCACTGATGGCGCTTACAGCCGCGGCTCCTTTTTTGTTCTGACGATCGAACTCCGACTTACTTTCTTTACCGACCATGTTGGTCGATCCGGTGTTCGTCATACCACTGTTTTGCTGAGCCAGCGAGAGACTTGTCACTGACAAAACCGTCAGGAATCCAAGAGCGAGTGATTTAGTTTTCATAGCGTTATTGAGTTGAAAAAAATATTAATTACCCACCCCTAACGGATTGAATAAATCTACTGTTTATAAAAAACTCTAAAATCTATAGAGTATTTTGAGATAAGCCCCGTAGCCTCATAAACGCGACCAAGATTGAACAAAATAGGCCTTAAAACGGCCAAAACGCACTATTTACCGAAGCGACGAATAACGCGTTTCAGCTATCGACCGATCAACAACGCCTTCAGTCACCAATATGATTCTGGTCACTTGCCGCCAGCCAGTCCCTTGCCAGATACATCGGGCTGTTTTTCCAGTTCGGCACCATTCCAATTTAAGCGAGCCACTCGTCCCTGGCTGTTCAGTATAAAGCTGACGGGATCATGCCCATTCCAGAATTGGTCATAAGCTAACCGGAAAGTATCAAAATGCCAGTGAGCGAGCGTTCCCGTCATTGCGTTATTTATCGAAATATGAAGCTTACTATCCTTTATCGTTACGGTTGCGTTTCCATACAGTGGACTATTGTAGCTCCCCACATAAGCCGTCAGCGGAAGTGACGGATTTGTGTTGCGAACCCGCGTGCTATCGGCTTTCCGCTCGGCAGCTTTTGCCCGTTGCCGGATACCGCCGTAGAGTTGTCGAAACTCAGTGCTCCAGTCGTGGGATACCCCTAGCGCAAACTCGTCGAAAGCCCGGTACATAATTGCATGACGCAGTTCGGTATGATCAAGGTTTCCCTGCACGTATACAGCTAGCTTATGATCGGGCAATTGCGCGTGAATAGCGATCATACCAGTCAGGCTACCCGTATGAAGATTAATTCGATGTCCTCGGTAATCGTGTTGAAACCAGCCCAAACCGTAGGTTTTCCAAACCGGTTTTGTCAGTTGTTGAGTCGGATAAAACTGGCTGTCGGTCACCAACGTTTGTGGTTTCAATAACTCGGCCCAGGTCGCTGGTTTCAACAGCGTTTTTCCCCCATACCGGCCACTATCCAGCATACACTGCATCCAGGCGGCTATATCATCCGGACACGTCCACGCCGAACCCGCTGGCCCAATGGCATCGACTAATTCCTCTTCCGTCCGGCTATCTACCAATCGAATGGTATCATTGATCTGAATGTGCGGCCTGGCCCGGTTCGCATCGGTTACCTGCCGGACCAGAGCCTGTGTACGGCGCATGTTGAGTGGTTCGAAAATTCGCTTGTGGATAAAGGTTTCCCATGGCATGCCACTTACTTTTTCCACCACTTTTCCGGCAGCCAGATACATGATGTTCTGGTAAATAAAACCCGACCGGAATGAATACACGGGTTTAACAAAGCGCATTCGGTGTAGAATTTCGTCGGACGGAATCTGCATGGCTGTCCACAGATAATCCGCATTACCGACGCCCGTGTTGTGAATGAGCAGATCGCGCACCCGCAGTTCACGGGTTACTGCCGGATCGTACAGTTGAAAATCCGGCAGGTAATTGATGACCGGATCGTCCCAGCGAAGTTTACCTTCGTCAACCAACATACCCAGACAGGCAGCTGTCATAGCTTTAGTAGTCGAAGCCATCGCGAAAAGCGTTTCTGTATTTATCGGCTCGGTTTTACCTGCTTCGCGAACACCATACCCTTTCTTAAACAAAACCCGACCGTCTTTGACAACCGTCACAGTGAGCCCAGGCACCTGCCAGTCGCGAACGGCCTGTTGTACGTAGCGATCGAAGCGTCCTGTGGGGTCAACCGAAGCCTTTCTGGACTGAGCAACAAGAGCATGTTGAGGTACGTTTCCGAGAATAACCAATAAAAAAAGGTATAAAGTCCGCATGGCTTATTATTTATTTGGCCAATATACCATTTTGTTGCCTCGCGTAATGAGCAGAGTTACAAGATTTTGTGTCATCTAACCAACTAATCCTATACGGTATCTAGCTTGTACCGACGCACAGGGTATTTTGTCACTGCGTAAATTTGCTTTCACCCAATCATCAACGTATACCGAAACAATGATCTATTTAAACTACAGACGAATGCGGTACTTATTCGCTGGTGTAGCTACGCTCATAGCGCTCTCCGTCCCGATGAGTAGCTTCGCTCAGTCAAAAGCTGGTGCTGTCAAGTCTGCCAATGCTGCGTCGGCCATCAAGGAAAGCGACATCAAACGCGACTTGTTTGCCTTGGCCGGTGATCACTTCAGGGGCCGCGAAGGAGGTTCGCTGGACGAGTTGAAAGCGTCCGTCTGGATTGCGGACCAGCTTCGGGCAATGGGTCTCCAACCCGCTGGTGACGACGGTACTTTTTTCCAGTTCTTTCATATTCAGCGTACCCGCATCACCGAAACCAGCCGGCTGAATATAGGCGCTCATCAGCTCGTACACGGACAGGATGCCTTTATTCTGGCTCCGGCCATTGCCTCCGTCGATGCCCCACTGGTGTTTGTCGGTAAAGGTACACCCGAAGAACTGGCAAAAGTCGATGTAAAAGGCAAAGCCGTAGCGCTGGAATTTTCGGGAACGCCCCCGTCGGAGTTGAGCTACCGCCGGTTTCTGTTCGGTACCATGAGCCGACGGGCCGCCGAACTCGTGAAAGCGGGAGCGCTGGCCGTTATCTGGGTTTCGGATAAAGCTGCTCAATTTTACTTCGACAACTGGACGACTGGTCTCGAACGGGGACGGTACGATCTACCCGGTGGTCCGAATACGCGCGTCTTTTCGCAAGCGCCAACCCTGTGGCTTCCTTCCAGCGCTTTGGAATGGATTAAACAACCCGGCCAGCAGTTTACCAACATCGTGAACGTCGAAAGCTTCAACTATCCGTCGGTCAACATTGTCGCTAAAGTACCCGGAACGGACCCGAAGCTTAAAGATGAATACGTGTTGTTCAGCACCCACCAGGATCACGACGGCGTTCGCCGGGCGATTGCCGGTGACTCGATCTGGAACGGAGCCGACGATAATGCGAGCGGTTGTGTGGCGACGATGGCGATTGGTCGGGCGTTTGCGAAACAGCCCGGCAAGCGGTCGGCGTTGTTTGTTTTTCACGGTGCCGAAGAACGAGGACTGCTCGGCTCTCGCTACTACGTCGAAAAACCAACCGTTCCTAAAGGTTCTATCGTGGCCGTATTAAACGCCGAGATGATTGGCCGCAACGCACCCGATAGTGCCTGTATTCTGGGCCAGCAACCTCCGCATCGCAACTCAACGGATCTGGTCAACGCGGCTCTGGCGGTCAATCAGGCCGATGCGCATTTCAAACTGGATACGCTGTGGGATAAGCCCGAACATCCCGAAGGCTGGTATTTCCGAAGCGATCACCTGCCCTACGCCCGCGCCAACGTACCGGCCATTGCGTTCACAACGCTGCTTCATAAGGACTACCATACACCCAAAGATGAGCCAGACCGCATCAACACGGCGAAAGTAACCCGGATTGCCCGCTGGATTTACCTTACTGGCTGGGATGTCGCCAACCGCCCGCAACGTGTGCGGGTAGACGAAGGGTTTAAGTTAGAGCGCTAAAGCAAGACGTGTGATACTATAAAAGCAGAACGGCGTAACTTAGAAAGTTACGCCGTTCTGCTTTTCCTGCTCACCAGCGAATCAGCATGATCAGTTATGCCGCATGTCTACCATGAACGCCATCAACATTGACGGATCAATGACCGGCTACTCGTCAGTTAAAAAATAAGCTACTCAAGAAAGTGTTGGAGTTGGCAAAGAAGCCGTCGCTTAAATAACGATAAGATGATCAGATCTTCTTTAAATAACCTAATTTGGGACTTCGTTTTTTACCGGAACGGTATTACAGACAATCACTCACTTTAGTTGACGCGCGATGCTGCTTTTTTACCGGAAACTTATCCTATATACGTTGACGCTGGCTACTTTGTCGGCCTGCCATCGACAACCTTCCTCATCAACGATCTATTTCCCAGCCAAAGGCAACAACTGGACCCACGTTTCCCCTGAGAAAGCGGGTATGGACCCAACGTTGCTGAATGAGGCTGTCGCATTCGCCAAGACGCAGGAAACCACGCAGATGACGCCCAACTTCTCAACGCAGGAAGAAATTTTCGGTAAGCTACTCGGCCCAATGCCCAGCAGCCGGGCGGCTACGAATGGGATTGTACTGCGGCACGGCTACATCGTGGCCGAATGGGGCGACACGCAACGGCCCGATCCGACCTATAGCGTAGCCAAAAGCGTTTTGTCGACCGTAACGGGTATCACCGTCGAGCGCGGTATGATTCCGAATGTGCATGACCCAGTCGCTACGCTTATTCGCGATGGCGGCTACGATTCGGATCAAAACAAAGCGATCACCTGGGAGCATCACCTACAACAAACCAGCGAATGGGAAGGCAGCCTGTGGGGTAAAAACAGTGATTTTGTCGGAAAAGAAGCGTTTGGAAAAGGAGAACGTAAGCCTCGTACGCTCCAGAAACCCGGCTCCTATTATGAGTACAACGACGTACGGATCAATCGACTGGCGTTGTCGCTACTGCGTTTGTGGAAGAAACCTATTCCCGACGTTGTACGCGACGAGATTATGAACCCGATTGGCGCGTCGGACACCTGGCGTTACATCACCTACCCGACTGCTGTCGCCGATGTCGATGGTAAATCAATGCCCTCGGTTAGTGGCGGTACCCGCTGGGGTGGTGGCTTGTGGATCAACACCCGCGACGAAGCCCGGTTTGGTTATCTCTTTTTACGGCAGGGTCGTTGGGGCAACCGTCAGATCGTTTCGTCTGATTGGGTAAAGCAGGCGACTTCGCCGAGCCCTGTTGGCCCAGATTACGGCTACTTATGGTGGCTCAACACAGGCACCAGCTCGACGGGCAAGAAAGCCTGGCCCGACGCACCGACCACTAGTTTCGCGGCTCTGGGTGCAGGGTCAAACACCATCTGGGTAGATCCTGAGCACGATATTGTCATCGTCTGGCGATGGCACAACGGCAGTCCGAATGAATTGATTAAACGTGTACTAGCCGCCGTTAAAGAATAAATCCGTGCCAATAGGCTTGCTTTTTCGGATGAATCCGTTGCAAGTATATAGTAAAAACATACCGTCTAGTCAACTAGTTAACCAACGGGTATAGTTCTTAGTTGTCTTTAATGTAGTGACACAGTTTAGCACTATTTTTGACTCCATCAAACTACCAGATCTCACCTACCGTACAGCACAATGCCAACAGCAGAACGCGAACGAATTTACGAACGAGCCGATAACAAAGGCTGGAAAAAGTGGGGACCTTATCTTTCCGAACGGGCCTGGGGAAGCGTCCGCGAAGATTATAGCCCTTACGGTGACGCATGGAACTACGTCACGCACGACATGGCACGATCCCGCGCTTACCGATGGGGAGAAGAAGGGATCGGTGGCTTTTCGGATAACAAAGGCCATATCTGCTTCTCACTTGCCTTCTGGAATCACAAAGATAACATCATCAAAGAAAGACTCTTTGGCCTGTCGGGACCGGAGGGGAACCATGGTGAGGACGTAAAGGAGCTGTATTATTATCTGGATAGTACGCCCACGCACTCATACATGAAAATGCTGTACAAGTATCCGCAGCAGGAATTTCCGTATAACCGTCTCGTTATCGAAACATCGCGCCGGGGAAGGCACGACCCGGAGTTCGAATTGCTGGACACCGGGATTTTCGACCGGGATGAGTACTTCGATATCTTTATTGAATACGCCAAAGCCGATCAGAACGACTGGCTTGTGACCGTAACCGCACATAACCGTTCGGCGCAGACGGCCCCGCTTACGCTGCTACCCACGATATGGTTTCGGAATACCTGGGCCTGGGGCTATGAGCAGTACAATGCTCGGCCAATGCTCAACGGCATTGGCAATAAACAGATTGAGGTCAATCATAAGCAGCTAGGGAAGTATAAACTCTACTGCGAGGACGCCGACGCTTTGCTGTTTTGCGACAATGACACGAATACCGACCGGCTCTATGGCCGGCCGAACGTGGCGAAGTACCCAAAAGATGCCATCAACAACTTCATTGTCTCCGGCGGTAAGAAGAGCTTCATCAATCCGAATCAGATTGGCACCAAAGCGTCGGCGCAATACACCCGGCAGATTCCGGCAGGTGGTAGCGTTACCATACGCTTACGATTCAGTGACCAAACGCTTCTCAGCCAGCCTTTCGGCGATTTCGACGAAATATGGAACAAACGGCTGCAAGAAGCTGATGCTTTTTACGGTGAGTTACAAAAAAACGTAACCGATCCCGAACTGCTGTCTATTCAGCGGCAAGCCTACGCGGGTATGCTCTGGAATAAGCAGTTCTATTACTACAACGTCAACGAGTGGCTCAAAGGGGACCCAAAAATGCCTGTTCCTTTTCAGGGGCGCGTCTACGCGCGCAACGAAGGCTGGCGGCATATGTACACGGCCAACATCCTGTCGATGCCCGACAAATGGGAATACCCGTGGTTTGCCGCCTGGGATCTGGCGTTCCATACCCTGACGCTGGCCCGACTTGATCCGCATTTTGCCAAGCGACAACTGGCCGTTATTCTGCGGGAGTATTACATGCACCCGAACGGTCAGATTCCGGCTTACGAATGGAATTTTGGGGACGTAAACCCACCTGTCCACGCCTGGGCAACCTGGAAAGTATACGAAATCGACCGCGACCTCAATGGTGTGGGCGATGTGGGTTTTCTGGAACGGGTTTTCCATAAACTTCTGCTCAATTTTACGTGGTGGGTCAACCGGAAAGACGTAGCAGGAAACAACATCTTCGGTGGTGGCTTCCTCGGGCTGGATAACATTGGGGTATTCGACCGCTCACAACCGCTACCGATGGGCGGTCGCATCGAGCAGGCTGACGGTACTGGCTGGATGGCAATGTATACGCTTAATATGCTGCGGATTGCCTGCGAAATTTCCTTGACTCGTCCTTCCTATCAGGACATGGCCAGTAAGTTTTTCGAGCACTTCCTGCACATTGCCTCAGCGATGAACAACCTGGGCAAGCAAAATATAAGCCTGTGGGATGAAGTCGATCAGTTCTATTACGACGTGCTGCACACGCCTGACCAGAATGCCCGACTGCTTAAAATCCGCTCGATGGTCGGCTTGATTCCTTTGTTTGCCGTTGAGATTCTGGATGAAGAATTACTGTCTAAACTGCCTGATTTCAAACGGCGTGTCGAATGGGTCTTGACGAACCGACCTGATCTGGCGTCGCTTATTTCACGTTGGCACGAGCCGGGCAAAGGCGAAACGCACCTGCTGAGTTTGCTGCGAGGACACCGGATGAAAATGATTCTCAAACGGATGTTCGATGAAACTGAGTTTTTATCCGACTACGGTATCCGTGCCCTCTCGAAGTATCACGAACAAACTCCTTATCAGTTTGAGTTGAACAGCGAGATATTCCAGGTACGCTACGTTCCGGCTGAGTCTGAAATGAGTATGTTCGGCGGTAATTCCAACTGGCGGGGACCAATATGGTTTCCGGTGAATTTTCTGCTGGTCGATGCGTTGCTGAAGTTTTATCAGTACTACGGCGATGACTTTGAGATCGAGTACCCAACCAATTCGGGACAGGTCATGAGCATTAAGGAAGCGACCGTACTGCTCACGGAACGGCTGATCAACATTTTCCGTCGGGGTGCAGATGGTCGGGTTCCGGCTTACGGGTATGACGAAAAAATGCAGCACGATAAGAATTTCCAGGGGCTTTACTTATTCTACGAGTATTTCCACGGCGACTTGGGGGCGGGCCTGGGGGCCAACCACCAGACCGGCTGGACGGGGTTGGTAGCTGACCTGATCGAATACTGGTACAAGTATCAACCGGAAAATGCCTTGACGGAAACCATTGATAAATAGCAAATATCCTTAGACAGCCGGGCGAACCCGGCTGTTCTTTGTTTACGGCACACCAATAAATAAGTTCATCGTAGGCATTCAGGGCTATCCTTATCAACTTTGCGGAAAATCGTCATTTGAGTTGCTTGCTTATGTCTCCCCTTATCACCACCCGGTTGGCCTTATTACCCATTGATCTTCCGACTTACGATGCACTTTTTGCGGGCTCAGACAAGCTGAGTCAGCATCTGGGCATTCGTGTTCCGGAGATTCTCAGCGAATTCGGCATGGACGGTTTTGAGTATACTTATACCAAACTGGCAGCGGATCAGAGCGAAGGTCCCTGGTGGCTTTATTTGTTTATTCACCGTGCCGATCAGGCGTTAATTGGTGTTGGCGGTTATAAAGGCAAGCCCGACGAAGCGGGTATGGTCGAGATTGGCTACGAAATCTACCCTCATTACCGGGGGCAAGGTCTGGCGACCGAAACCGCTCAGGGCCTGATCGACTGGGCTTTTGACCAGCCCGCCGTGACCATTGTTCAGGCGCACACCCTTGCCGAGATGAGTCCATCGGTGCGGGTGCTGGAAAAATGCGGCATGACATTTAATGATGCCTTCGACGATCCCAACGATGGCGCGGTATGGCAATGGCAGCTCAAACGATCTTACCGAGATCGGGCATCTATGGCTCTGCGCGCCCATCGTAAGTAACGCAGTAGTTACGGCAACCAACATACTTAAGAAGCATTCTACTCTGCGTAATTACTATGATAATCGTTCGATCCAGGCTTTACAGCAAGTTCATAATGCTACTTTTCTAAACTTGCTGTATTTTTGCGGGTTAATTTACCATGACTACAAGCATCCGCGATATAGCTTACCAACTTCGGCAGAGCCAGCTCATAGCTCTGGCCGACGAAACGGGCTGGTCTGTAGCAGCCGATCCGACCAGCGACACAGCCGTTGCGCAACTGCTCACCCTTCGGCCACTTATTCCCACTGGTTTGCGGCCAACCGTTGTTATCCAGAACACGGATCAGCTGGGGTTATATGTTGCTAAAGTACCGGACATCGCCTATGACCTGGTTGAGTTTGCGGAAAATCCGCTGACGGTCGTGTACGATCAGGGAAAGAACGTGTCAGCCCAGCTTTGGTCAACGGGAGAACCGGCATCATCAGCGGGCGAAATTGCCGTCCGGCGATCATTGAGCGCCGATGTGCAGCGACTTATCGGAAGTTTTGGCCGTGGCTTGTTAACGATTCCGTTCGAGTCGCTAAGACTACCAGCCGAAGCGGAGGCCATTGGTAAGGAGCACTTTGGTACACTACCGGCGATGCCCCGCAAACCACGGATCATGCGGCTTGGTATCAATGGCGAAGTAAGTTTTATTAGAAAGTAGGGTTAGTTTTCAACGTATAGGTTCTCGCAGTTTGCTACTATACCTGGCTGTTTGCAGACCGTATGCCGAAGACTGAATACCAGTATTATGAATTTCAGTGACACGTTACATAAAAATCCGGTCTTTGCCATCGTCGCCCGCGAGGCCGAATTACTCGGCGTTCAGGCGTATGTCATCGGTGGGTTTGTCCGCGATCTGATCCTGCAACGACCGTCAAAAGATATTGACGTCGTTTGCATTGGTAGCGGTATTGCCCTGGCCGAAGCCGTTGGAAGAACCCTAAAAACGAAAGTATCGGTGTTCCCCAACTTTGGTACCGCCATGTTACGGGCCGCTTCTGACGAAGATCGTGATGGTGGCGCCGATTGGGAAGTTGAATTTGTGGGGGCCCGCAAAGAATCGTACCGAAGCGATTCGCGGAAGCCAATTGTCGAAGATGGTACCCTTGAAGACGATCAGAATCGGCGAGACTTTACAATCAACGCGATGGGTATTAGTCTGAACGCCGGCAACTTTGGCGAATTAATTGATCCCTTCGATGGCCTGAAAGACCTCAAGCGCAAGATAATTCGCACACCACTCGATCCGGACATTACGTTTTCCGACGACCCCCTTCGGATGATGCGGGCCATTCGCTTTGCCGCCCAGCTCAATTTTGACATTGAACCCGACACGTTCGATGCCATTGTACGCATGAACGAGCGAATCAGCATTGTGTCGCGTGAGCGAATTACCGACGAATTAAACAAAATTGTTCTGGCATCGACCCCTTCGTACGGCTTCAAATTATTGTACCACGCGGGTTTGCTGGACCGTATTTTCCCTGAACTGGTCGCGCTGAAAGGCGTTGAAACAATCGAAGGAAAGGGTCACAAGGATAATTTTTACCACACGCTCCAGGTTCTCGACAACATCGCTAACCGAACCGACCAATCAGCTACGTTACGGGATAACGAACTTTGGCTTCGTTGGGCAGCTCTCCTGCACGATATCGCCAAACCCGCAACCAAGCGGTTTGATGCCAAAGTCGGCTGGACGTTTCATGGCCACGAAGATATGGGTGCGCGGTGGGTACCGGGTATATTTCGCACGATGAAATTACCGCTTAATGAGCACATGCGTTTTGTGCAAAAACTCGTTCGCCTTCATCTACGCCCCATTGCTCTCACCAAAGAACAAATCACCGACTCGGCCCTACGACGACTTTTGGTTGATGCGGGTAACGACCTCGACGGTTTGATGGCGTTGTGCCGGGCCGATATTACATCGAAAAATTACGAGAAAGTCCAGAAGCACCTACGCAACTTTGACCGGGTTGAGCGCAAACTTCATGATCTTGAAGAGCGGGATAAACTCCGCAATTTTCAGCCGGTTATTACGGGGGAGCTGATCATGGAAGCGTTCAATATCCCCCCATCGAAAGAAGTGGGTGAAATTAAAACGATCATTCGAGAAGCCATCCTGGATGGAATGGTAAAAAACGAACTGGAAGCAGCGTTTCCGCTACTGGTTGAGGAAGGAAATAAGCGCGGGATGAACGTCGTAAAAAAGCTGTCCGAGCTAACTCTCAGTCCCGCAATAACTGAAGATGAAAAACCTGTATAATTGAAAAAATGGAGAACAAAACAAACTTTCGCCGTTTCTTCGGCGCATCGCTTACCATTCTGGGTGTAGTCGTTATTCTTTTCGCCTTGATTGCGTTCCTGTCTGACAACAGACCCGTTCTGGGCCTTTCCGTCTCGAAAGGAGAAGCTGCGGCTCCATTCATTGTCGGTATGATTTTCCTTGTCACCGGTGTGAACCTCGTTCGCGAATCGTAACGGCGCTCGTAGGATAGCGCATCGTGGGAACAGCTTGTATCTGGAGTTACATCACTTCGACAATTTAGCTGTCAGGAGCCACGGGTACGTGTTCAACGGGAGTGGCAGGCCGCTCGGTTGAATCTGAAGGTACATGAGATGCAGGTGCGTCGGCGAACGGGTTTTGTAAGCGTTAAAGCCGGAGCGGCCCATCTCACCCAGTTTTTGACCAGCCTGCACCCATTGCCCAGGCGCTATCTCTACCTTGTTGTTGTGGGCGTAGTAAAACAAGCCGTGTAAGATCGGATCATAGACCCAGATCCAGTTTCCACCCCGATATTCAGAGCCGGGATGCCAATCGGTTTCGACAGCCAACACAAGCCCACTGGTCATTGCCAGAATATCGACTGGCTTTCCGGTTCGGTCATCGACAGTATCCTGATTTCGGTCGACGATGAAAATATCCTGAGCCGGATGGCTTCCACGCACATTGTGGTCGAACAAGTCAAAACCTGTTGCCCGGTAGCCCTCCCCGTGTGTACCGCCAATAGCGCTGGTTGTGTAGCCCCGAATAGGAAACGAAAAGTACGTTCCTGTCCGGCGCAGACTATCGCGCTGTAAGCTATCGGAAGGGATGGTTTCCGAGCTACGGAAACGTTCCTGCAAGCCCTTCATGATGGCGCTAAACTGTTGCCGGGCTGAATCGGGTGTTATACTCTGCTCCCGGATCTTCGTATAAAGCGTCTGGTATTGCTGGCAGTACTTGTAGAGAGTAGGTTCATCTGAATTGCTGGTAACAACTTGCGACGATGCCACGTTAATCCCGCCTACCAGCAAAGCAGCCATCACACCCACTATCCGCATGAACAAAGTAATATCGATCTTCACTAACTCATTTTTCCGTTACGTCCCCAAAAATACGCAAAGTCGGGCTTATGCGTATCGTATCCTTTCACGAACGGGAGAGACTATAACAAAAAAATCTAGCAGCGGCTACTCGTTTGCGCAGAGCGACAAAGTTTCGGCTCGCCAAATCGGTGTTTATCCGCTTACGGGCAGACAATTTTGTAGAACGTATAACTGACTGTTATTGCGGTATAGGTGTAGCTGTCTTTCAAAGCCGTATTACCCTGGGCAATCTTATTTGTTGTTACGCCAAAAGTTCGTTCGCCTAAGCCGTCCAGGTAATCGTTGTTGGTAAACCGCGTACCAAATTCCAGCCCAACGCTCCAGGGGCGCTTTATTTCGTACTTGACGCCTATCCCAAGCGGAAAGTTTAACAGTGCCCGCGCTTTGACAACGGCGTTCGTGTAGCTGTAAAGGCCTATCCCACCAAACACGTAAGGTGTCCAGTTTTTCACTTTAGGTAGCAGCTTATAGTTCAGAAAATTGTATTGCAAATCAACCGTTGCTTCGCTGGTTCTGCTTCTGAATGAATAATTACGTGCCTGCTGAAACGGATCATTACTGTAATGATCTTCGGCCTGATAGCCACCGACTGCTAGTCCGGCCCGTATTGAAAACGAGCGCGTCGCATTATAACGGAAAAACATGTTAGCCGCTGGCCGGTAAAAGCGTGGATTCAGCCGCGTTGATACGTCGCCTTTGTAAAGCATACCACCCAGCCCTCCGCCAATTTCAATTTTTTGGGCCTGCGCACTAAAACTGATAAAAAGCCCGACTATAAACAGCCGGGCTATAATGATGTGTTGTTTGCTCACAGTCTATTTGATGGGTGGACACTTGATTTTCCCCGGAATTATGTAATGGATCTGAAAGCTAGTCAATAAATAACCATCCTTCAAGAAACCTAAAACATTGCTGGACGACCCACGAACAGGAGTGTTCAAAGCACTTAACACATCTTCCTGACTTGTCCCTCCAGCCTGATACAAACTTTCGAGTATCGCATAACGATCAGGAGCATCTTTTTTACGAGCGGCAAACCGCTGTTGCCGCCGATCGGCCATTTTTGAAGCCACACCTGTTAGCACTGCCGGATCGGCGTATGGACCTCCCACATCGTCCAGATAATCACTGAAGGTGTAGCGATAGCCTATTTCGAAGCCAAGATCAAAATCCTGATTAAGCTTATAGCGTAAACCGATTCCAACAGGAATGGCTACCGTGACGAGACTATACGGTTTTTCGTAACCGGGTTGGCCCTGCCCCTCGGTATGAAGCGGTTGCAGCTTCACCCATTTCTGAGCTTCATACGGTTGAGCTTCCTCGTTTGCGGGTGTCCGGGCTTCGGGGCTGTGGGCCACCAAGGCTATTCCCCCGAAAAGATAAGGAGATAATTTAGCTCGAACGCTGGAGTTACGGCCGTCGGCCACAAAATTGTAAATACCCGAGATGGCAAATTCTTTCAGATCATTCCGAAAGTGTAGATTTCGCGTGTACTGAACCAGATTTTCGGTACTTTTTTCAATTCGTCCCTTGTTGAACGTGTAATCGTCACCTGCAATTCGAGCCCAGGTAAATGAAGCCCGCGCAGCAAAATGAGGGGTAAACTGACGCGTATAGCCTAGCCCTACGTTCCAACGCGGCATGATGTAGGTAGCTCTCAGAAATTGCCGGTAACCGGCCAAATCGCCGTAGTAATGGGAAGAGCCGACACCAAAACTAACCGACGAATAAGGTAAAAATCGAGTGTTTGGTCGCCGTTGAGCCTGACTGTCTGACAAGCTGCTGATAAAAAGCAGACCTGCCAGAGCACTCGCTGCCAGATAATGGTATCGCTTCATGTGGGTAAGTTTCGTGAATCAACCGGGCTGTTGGCCCGAAGGTCAGCCATTTCCGAAACGGCTGTCACACTAATTTTATTGGAAAATAAGACCGAAAAATATATTATGGTCTGCAAAGAGAGTGCCAAGAATCAGGGTAGCTCCCCTGCAGACAGGCTACTTTCTCTAATTTCTGATATCCCAGCCCCAATTTAATTTGCTGCGGAGCGTATTGAGGAAATTATCATCACTGAGCTTGACCAAACGCGCTTTGAAGGCTTCTTTCTGCACGCTGATTCGGGCCGATACATCAACGGTAAACGAACGGGAATCCAGAGCTGCCAGGAAATTACCGCTCCGGCTTTCGACCTCAAAGGCAAGCTGACAGCTATCCATCACAATCATCGGTCGGACATTGAGATTGTGCGGACTGATCGGCGTAATGATGAAATTGTTGGTTTGGGGCAGCAGAACCGGCCCTCCACAACTGAGCGAATAACCCGTGGAGCCAGAAGGCGTGGACACAATGATACCATCGGCCCAGTAGGAGTTCAGAAACTCACCGTCCAGATAGGTATGAACCGTTATCATGGACGAGGTTTGTGTGCGTGTGATTGTAAAATCGTTGAGCCCAAACGGAAGATTTCCGAAGATGTCCGGATTCGACCGAACACCGACTAAAGAACGCTCATCAATGCTGTATTGCTCGTTGAAGAGCGCATCGATCATTAAGCGGATGGAAGGCGGGGCTACCGTTGCGAGAAAGCCAAGTCGACCAATATTGATACCAACGATTGGGATTTGCTGAGGCCCTACGTGCGTGACTGCGTCCAGCAACGTTCCATCCCCTCCCAGGCTAAAAATAAAGTCAGCATCAGCAATACCTTGCTCGGTCTGGTAGACGGCTTCACTGTTATGTGCTACAGCGGCACCGTCTAAAAATTCGCGGTATACTTCGGAGAGAACAACTTCGACCTGACGTTTGGCCAGCTCATCGAACATGGACTGAATATAGGGCCGAGCTTTCTCGGGAAAGTTGCGTCCGTGAATGGCAATTTTCATGAAAGAGTGTCACCGGGTCGCCGGTGCGGTTTTCGGTTTTCAGTGTTTGACTCTATCAACTAACTGAAAACCGAAAACGTTGGAACTAAGTATTAAGAAAACGGAGTAACGAATCGAGTCGCTCCTGATCGATGCTTTCGACCGGAGCGTTGGCAAAGGCTGCTTCGATATGGTAACCAAAGCGCTCCAGCGTCGATATAACCGGGGTAATATCGCGCCGATTGAGCTTGAGCGTCAGACGAGAACGATCCGGCATACCGTAGGCAGCACTGGAAAAATAGCTACTGATAATTTTAACGTTATTCGACTCGACTAGCCGACTCACTTCGGCCATTGAGTAGTCGCGCTCATGAAGCGTCAGAATCAGGATTGCCCCCGGTTCCTGAACACCGAGTTCCTGGGCAAACTGTTTCAGCAGTTCGTTGGCAGAGATCGTCCCTGCAAACTCCCGCCCTTCGTTCACAACCGCCACGACCTCCATACGATTTTGAATAATCAGTCCCATAATTTCATACAGGTGCTGATCTTCATTGACGTAGATCTGCTCAAACAAGCGCATCACGCTGCTCAGCGGTTGATCGCTGTCGGGCACATCCATCAGTAATTCTTCACTAACCACACCTCGGTAATCACCCTGATCAGTCAGTACGAGTTGCCCGATGCGGTGCTCCTGCATCCAATCCAGCGCCTGCCCAACCGAGTCAGTCGGCTTGAGCGCTGGAAGCATCGGGTCTATGAGTTCGGCAGCCAGCATACGAAATGAAATTAAAGGAAACTGTATGGCAGAAAACTACGGAAATTAAACCATAGTTTCCAAAACTTAGCGAAAAACAGCGTCTATATTTGGCCGAGAGTCGGCAGTTTCTGCGTCAACGGGACCAAATCAATAGCAGCAGCACTACCCAAATGTCGCTACGATAAACTACCAACCGACAGATGCTCGCTAAAGATCGGGTGTCTTTCGAGCCAATCGTCCAGCAGTTCGTTGAATCGGTATGGATGTTCCATCATCGGCGCGTGGCAGCATCGGTCGATAAAATGCAATTCCGAGTCAGCGATCAGGCGGTTGAATTCATACCCTACTTCAGCCGGTGTAATGGTGTCGTTCAACCCCCAAACCAGTAAAGTCGGCACTTTTATTTTATACAAATCTTTAGCCACGTTGTTGCGCTGAGCCGATTTCGCAATACCAACAATACTCATGCACTTTGGAATACTGCTGGTAATCTCGAATACCTCATCGATCAGTTCTTTCGACGCTACCTTCGGGTCGTAGAAGGTGTACGCTACCCGTTCGGCAATGTAGTCGTAGCTACCCCGCTTGGGAAACGAACCGCCCATCCCGTTTTCAAACAGGCCCGAGCTGCCTGTAAGTACCAGCCGCTGTACATGGTCGGGATGCTTGAAGCTATACAACAAAGCCAGGTGACCACCGAGCGAATTGCCCAGTAAGGTAAGATCAGTGAGTTGCTTATGGTCAACGAATTTTTCGATGAATGCCACGAGGCCCTCTAAACTGGCCTGACGCAAGGGCATTTCGTAAATAGGCATCAACGGTATCACCACCCGATATCGGTTCGAAAAACCACTAATGACGCCATCCCAGTTACTCAAGGCCCCAAAGAGACCGTGTAACAACAGTAATACTTCTCCCTGACCTTCGTCTACGTATCGAAAACCTGCTTCTTCCCGAATCTGATAGCTCATACGACAGCCTTAATTAGTGCAGTACCCCGACCGCAGCCGGGATTTCCCGCTTTGTTGTACTAAATCTTAAAAAATTAACCCAATTCGACAAAATAGATACACCGAATTCTGTTAAAGCCGCTTCCGGATGAAATTGAACACCCCACACGGGCAATGTCTGATGCCGTAACGCCATTACCTCCTCCTGTTCCGTAACCGCCGTGCAGACAAGGCTGTCGGGCAAGTCGCGGAGCAGCAACGAATGATACCGCGTAACGTTGAAGCGCCGGGGAACATTTTGAAACAAATGATCCTGCGCCTGCACCCGAATGGCTGACACTTTCCCGTGCATCGGTCGATCCGCTGGAACGACTGTAGCCCCGAAAAATTCGCCGATGGCCTGATGCCCAAGACAAACACCGAGCATCGGTAGCTGCTGGTGATAATAAGCAATTACCTCCATCAACCGACCCGCCTGCTGGGGTGTACCTGGACCGGGTGACAACACCACGCCGTCAACCGACCGTCTGGTTAGTCTGTTCATCGACTCGTCATTCCGCACCACATGACAAACGGCCCCAGCCTGTTGCAGGTAGTCTACCAGCATGTACGTGAACGAATCGAAGTTATCGACTATTAACAGATTCATACCTGTATAACACAATCGGCTGCGACAAAATTAATAGTTTCTAAAAAAAAGTATCAACCACTTTCTATTACCAATTGATTATCAAGTTATTAATTTTTAATAATCTTCTAATTATTCAATATTTCTAAAAAAAATACCAGATAATTAAGCGTACTTACACGGTATCGGTGATCAGAAAGGCTAATTTTGGCGTTTATTCGGTTGATTAAACGTACTACACATGCCTACGAATTCGCCCAATCAGTCGGTCAACCCAGTTTCTTCGTCCAACCCGTCTTCAACGTCAACGGACTATCCAGTACTCATTGTCGGTGCGGGCGTAGCGGGTTTAACCTGCGCCGTTTATCTGAAGCAGGCGGGTATTCAGGCGTTACTTGTTGAAGCAACCGACGGCATAGGCGGGCGTGTGAGAACGGATCGTGTGGACGGATTTCAGCTTGATCGGGGTTTTCAGATTTTTCTGACGGCGTATCCCGAAGCCCAGCGTCTCCTGAATTATTCGGACCTGAATTTACAAACGTTTCGGTCAGGGGCGCTCATCCACGACCAGGACGAATGGATCAAACTTCTTAACCCGTTTAAAGAACCTTTATCGACGTTTCAAACACTGGCCTCGTCGGTGGGTACGGTTAGCGATAAGCTGCTTATTGTCGAGTTGATTCGACGCACGCAAAGCCTGTCCGTTGGCGAGTTGTTTCAGCAAACGCCCACGACCACGCTGGCCTTTTTGCGCAGCATGGGCTTTTCAAACCAAATCATCGAGCGTTTTTTCCGGCCATTTTTTGGGGGCGTTTTTCTGGAAGACGCGCTTACCACTTCGAGCAATTTCTTTGAATTTTGTTTCCGTATGTTTTTTACGGGCGATGCCGCCGTACCCGCAAAAGGGATTGGTGCGATTGCCCGCCAGCTAGCAAACCGATTAGCTCCGGATCAGATCAGGCTCAACAGTCCCGTGTTACGAATTGATGGTAACTCGGTGCAGTTGACCAATGGTGACACCCTCAACGCAGAAACGGTCGTTTTGGCGGTCGATGCGGCTCAGGCGGCTTCTTTACTGGGCCGCCCCGCACCAACCGAGCAAGCCTTCAATCATACGACTTGTACATACTTCGCCACCGATTCGGAATTGCCCGCTGTAGCGAAACAAAAATTGCTGTTGTTGAACCCGCAGCGTAGTTCAACGGTACATAATGTGGCTATTATAAGCGACGTTGCACCTGATTACGCGCCAGCCGGTCAAACACTTGTCTCGGTTAGCACGCAGGGGCTGGCAACGATTAATGCAACAGCATTGACCGAACGGATTCGACAGGAGCTAACTGGTTGGTTCGATAACACGGTAACGAATTGGCGTCATCTACGCACCTACCACATTCCCCAGGCGCTACCGGCTTACCCACCCGGCCGGGCGGGTACCGAGTCGATTCACGAGCTGCTGCGGTTAGCCGATAATGTATACCAATGTGGCGACCATACGGCCTATCCTTCCCTGAACGGAGCCATGCAGACGGGCCGACTCGTTGCCGAAATGATTCGAAAACAGTAGTCAACAAAACCTATGAAAGCAGATTTTGACGTAGCCATCATCGGTGCCGGATTTGCCGGACTCGCTGCGGCTATCCGTCTGAAAGAACGCGGCAACACGTCTTTCGTCGTTTTTGAGCGGGCCGGTCAGGTGGGAGGCACCTGGCGGGATAATACGTATCCGGGCTGCGCCTGTGATGTTCCCTCCCACCTTTATTCGTTATCGTTTGCGC
Organism: Spirosoma oryzicola; assembly: GCF_021233055.1. Taxonomy (NCBI): domain Bacteria; kingdom Pseudomonadati; phylum Bacteroidota; class Cytophagia; order Cytophagales; family Cytophagaceae; genus Spirosoma; species Spirosoma oryzicola. Next base: position 3,400,267 of record NZ_CP089538.1, read on the forward strand.
CAAATCCGGCTTGGTCACGCACTTATTCTACCCAACCCGAGATACTGGCTTACCTGACCGATGTGGTTGAGCGTTACGCACTTGACGCCCACATCCGGTATAGAACAGAAATCAACCGCACCGAATTTTCACCGGCTACGGGCCTCTGGACGCTTACTGACAGCCTGGGTCATTCGCTTACCGCCCGCGTTGTTGTAGCCGCTGTCGGCCCACTTAACTATCCATCCATTCCGAAACTGAACGGCTTAAAATCATTTGCTGGCAACGTCTTTCACTCGGCAAACTGGGATGCGGGCTATGACCTCACCAACAAACGGGTCGCCGTCGTCGGTACAGGAGCAAGCGCCATTCAATTCATTCCTAAAATAGCCCCTCAGGTACAGCAACTCACGGTCTTTCAGCGTACGGCTCCTTACGTGACACCCCGGCTCGACCGGGCCATATCGTCGTTTGAACATCGTCTTTTTCGGCGGTTGCCGATTGCGCAGAAAGCGTATCGTTCGCTTATCTACTGGCTTAACGAACTGCGGGGTATGTCTTTTCTGGGCAATGAGACGTTCAACCGGATTGGTACGAAACAGGCACTCAAACACCTTAAGAAATCGATTCGAGACCCGGAGCTTCGGCGTAAAGTAACTCCCGATTACAAACTGGGCTGCAAACGCGTTCTGATCTCTGACGATTATTACCCAGCCCTTACCCGCCCGAATGTAGAGGTTGTAACGGATGGTATTGCCGAAGTCAAACCCAACACCATCGTTGATACCAACGGCAAAGAACGACCGGTCGATACGATTATTTTTGGGACGGGATTCGTGGTTGCCGGTATGATCAGCCGCACGAATATTCTTGGACGCTACGGGCAAAATCTCTTCGAACAATGGTTATCGCAGGGCGCGCAGGCACACTATGGTCTTACGATTTCCGGCTATCCCAATTTACTATTCCTGGTCGGGCCGAACACCGGATTAGGTCATACATCGATCATTCACATGATCGAGTCGCAGGTCAATTATGTGCTCGACTACTTGAATCTGCTCGACAAAGCGGGCGAAGGTGCTTTTCTGGACGTTAAGCCAGAAGCGCAGCAACGCTACAATAACCTGATTCAGCAAAAAATGGCTGATACGGTCTGGGCATCGGGCTGTAAAAGTTGGTATATGGATTCGCAGGGGAGAAATACGACAATCTGGCCAGCGCTGACCGTGACGTATCGCAAGGCGACCCGGCGCGTTAACCCGGACGATTACGAGGTGGTCCATAGTAAACAGCCAGTCGTGGCCTAACGCTGGTACCAATCGTAGAGCGTTGTTGGTGGAGTCTGCCCTGTCCGTAATATCAGTTTCTTAAAACCGACATCACGCACAAGGCAGACTTACTTACAAAGCAATACCGATCAACTGTAGGAAAAATCAGCGCTTCGCTCTTACTTCGTGGACTGACAGGCAATCTGCCCGAACTGTCTTTTTTCTTCATGCGTGGAAACGTATTGTTTCGTTATGTACTGCCGTTTCTAATTGCCCTGCCGATTAGTTTCCTGATTCTCTATCCGCAACTAATCCGGTGTATGCGCGTGAGTCAGTCAACTGATTTTGAGCAACTCGACAGTCAGAAGCAGGTATACGTCAATCGATTGGCTACTCAGAAACAACGGCGGCAGCTTCGGCAAAACGTCGTGACGGCCACCAACCGCATTCGACGATTCTGGGATGGGCAGCGCGGACGGGCTATCCTTATCTACTGCCCTACGCAGGATGAATACCGCCAATACTGCATCGGTGGCGAAGGTGCCGGATGCAGCCTTGGCCTTCCCTGGGGTGAATCGTATCTCGTTCTGGGACCGGAGGGCAACAATGCTGATGTCATTGCCCACGAACTTTGCCACGACGAATTGTTTGCCCGCCTGGGCTGGTGGCGAGTCAAACGCCAGATTCCGCAGTGGTTTAATGAAGGCTTGGCGTTGATGGTCGATTACCGGTTTAGCAGCCCATCTCTTTGGGAAAAGCCAGGCACGGCCCAGCCGGACTCTCTATTTTCTGACGATGCAACCACCATGACCTTCGGTCAGCCACCCATGCTCAAACTAACGGATCTGGAAACCACCCGCGACTTTTTCGGAGGAAGCTACGAGCGGGTCATGCTGGCTTACCAGACCGCAGCTGACGAAGTAGGACGCTGGTTAGCCATTGTAGGTCAGGCCGGTGTTCCAGCTCTGGCTAATGCGGTCGCCAATGGCGATGACTTTAGAAACGCCTATCAACAGTTAGAACGGGAAAAACGGCGATCCCGCTCCCGATAGGGCTAGCGTGCATCTTTCTGAGAAACGCTGACGACCTGCTCTCCAGCGCTTTCTTCAAGTAATTGTTTTGGTAAGTGATCCAGAATTTCCTGTTTGAGGGCGTTTATCAACTTCCGTTTCAGAAAGCTACGGTGCACAACAAGGCTTACCTCCCGCACGGGTTGAGGGGCCGTGAAAGGCCGGGTTCTGGCCCGACGGGTTTCATCCATATCGAAGGTTGCCAGATACGGCAACAACGTAAAACCATCCTGTTTATCAATTAATTTGATGAGTGTTTCGAGCGAACCCGTTTCATAACGCAGTGCCGAACCGTTGGCTTTGCGGTCGGCTCCACAAATGTTCATCACCTGGTTTCGAAAACAGTGTCCTTCCGTCAGCAGCCAAAGGCCCGCCGTCTGAAGATCGTCCAGATCAACGTCTTGTTTGCGGGAAAGCGGATGCGAATCGGCTGCGTAAACCACAAACGGCTCTTTGAACAACGTAACTTCGGTGATACCATTTTCCGCGAGTGGCGTCACTACCAAGCCCACATCGATCAACCCGTTACGAAGGCGCTCAATGATCTGTTCCGTCACCAGCTCCTGAATCTGCACCGAGACAGCGGGGTACTTGTCGATAAATTCACCGATGAAATAAGGTAACAGATAAGGAGCCAGGGTTGGAATAATGCCAATTTTCAATTCGCCCTGAAAATCATTCTTCGACTCACTGACGATCTCGGGGATTCGACGAGCCGCCCGGAGTACTTCGCGCGCCTGGGCCAGAACCGCTTGCCCGGCTTCGGTTGGCACAACGGGCTGCTTTGAGCGATCAAAAACAAGGATGCCTAGTTCGTCTTCCAGTTTTTGAATTTGCATGCTTAGCGTCGGCTGGGTTACGTGGCAACTATCGGCGGCTGTTGCAAAGTGCCGATGCGTATCAACAGCTACAATATACTCAAGTTGAGAGATCGTCATTGAACGAGAAGGCTACGGCTTATCTAGGCGATATGCCTATCATCACTAAAACTGATGCAAAAATAGATCATATCAGATCAGACAATAAGCTCGTTGCCGATATTTCACGAATAAACCCATATTTGCTTGGTAAAAGTAAAATTCCGTTTGTGCCCCGGTTAAGCGCATCAGTAAGGCTTCTCACCGCAAATTGAGGGCTGTAGAGAAACAATTCAAACAAACAACGTATTCTCACACTGCGAAACAAGGGTTACCTTTGCGGTTTCGATGCGACAAAATGAGCTGCGGTTCGCGCTGTATAGTTCTAACCTGCCAGCAAACTAACTTTAAAAATTTACGGTTTCCTCACTATGGAAGCACCTGTTGTACAGTCACCCACTGCTAGGGTAAAAGCACCCGGCAAAACGGGCGTTCTACTCGTTAATCTCGGTACTCCCGATTCTCCGTCGGTGCCCGATGTACGCAAATACCTACGCGAATTTCTGATGGATGGTCGCGTAATCGATATTCCTTACATCCAGCGATTTTTCCTGATCAATGGCATTATTGCGCCATTTCGCGCTCCCAAGTCGGCCAAAGTTTACAAGGAACTGTGGACTGAAACGGGTTCTCCCCTGAAATACTACGGGCACGTTGTCGAACGGGAATTGCAAAAGGAACTTGGCAGCGAGTATGTTGTAAAACTGGCCATGCGCTACCAGAATCCCAGCATCAAAGCGGGTCTGGATGAGTTTCAGCAGCAGGGCTTAACGGAGATTATCGTCATTCCTTTCTTTCCGCAATATGCGTCGGCGTCTACCGGATCTGTTTACGAACTGGTGATGGACAACGTAAAGAACTGGCAGGTTATTCCGGCGGTTCGTTTCATCAACCGGTTTCTGGAACATCCAAAATTTATTGAGGGCTTTGTACGATTAGGCCGTAAGTACATGGATGCTTACGATTATGATCACATTATATTCAGCTACCACGGCTTACCTGAACGTCAGATTACCAAGGGCGATGTAACGCACTCCGTCTGCCAGTTCGGTAGTTGCTGCGAATCGTTTCACGCCATGAATCAGCACTGTTACCGCGCGCAATGTTTTGAAACGACCCGCCTGCTCGTGCGGGAGCTTGGTATTCCGGAAGGAAAATACACGACCTCGTTTCAGTCGCGCCTGGGCCGTACGCCCTGGATTAAGCCGTATACCGATGATGTTATTCGCGAACTGGGGGCCAAAGGTGTTCAGAGCGTTCTGGCTTTCTCCCCTTCTTTCGTAGCCGACTGTCTGGAAACTACCATTGAAATTGGCGTTGAGTACAAAGAGCTGTTCGAAGAGTCAGGTGGCAAGCACTGGCAGTTGGTGGAAAGCCTCAATGATAGCCCGTTGTGGATCGAAACACTAGTCGATTTAGTTAAAACAGCCTAATACAAATCGTTTCTCCCAGAAAAGCCCGGTGTCATTTACATCGGGCTTTTCTTTTGGTATTTGAGCCAGCTTACTCCTTGCTTAATGACTGACAGCCCCAATTCATTCATATTCAATGGCATAGTATCCCTTTCTCTACTCATTGATTTCAATTTGTCGAAGATTTGGCCCTTAAGAAAACCTGTTTTTTCTACTACAAGAGCTTATCGACAAGCCATAATTAACTTTTGGCATCTTTATTGACAATTGATAATATACTCAATGTAAAGATTAATTTACTTATATTTATAGCACCTATTTTCCACTCTGAATGAATGTCAATGCCCGATTGGGCTACTTCTGGAATCGCCTTGTCCATCTGACGATTTCATTTAAGTAGCCGACCTACCACGTCTTACCGACGAACTTTACCTAACTTGTATGATAGCAATTTTTTACGCCCCTCTCAAGCGCGTTGTCCGATGCGCCGTGACCAATTTTTGTTTGCTCGTCTGGTTGACCCTTCCGTCCTCCGGTCTTCCGATCACGAAAAAGCCAATGGAGCCTAGGCCTACTCAAAGTAAGCCCAGACCTACGCCCGTCAATCTGTTTACGCATCCCACTTACTTGCCTATAGTAGGTCAATCCAGCTTATCACCAGCCGATAATGATCCTATCCGGTTTAGCTTGCGGGCCAATACGCAGTCGATACGACTAGGTGAGGCTATTGACCTAACCATCAAAGCGGAACTGTTAACCGTATCACCAACCTTAGCGTTTCACCTTCCCGGCGCTACGGGTTACAAACTGAAACTTCTGCTTCCGGATGGCTTCGAGCAGACCGGAGGGGACATCATCGATTACATAGGAGCCGAACTGTCTTATCCAAACCAGACCGAAATAACCTACCACGTTATTGGTCACTTTTCAACGGTGGCGACTGGCACCTCGTTTCGCTTGTTAAGGGGTCATAGTCAGGCTGGTGCACAAAGCTTATTCGTCGAAAAAGCCGTTATCACGCTTAAAGAACGGCCTACGGAAAAAAGAGCGCTTCGGGAAGCGGAAACGGTTAGTGCTGAAACAACCCTGTACGTACCTACTGAAAACGCGTTAAAATCAGCACGGGTGGGTACGCCTAATTACCGGAGTTATCTGGAATTTGCCACTTGCGAGAGCATAGGCGGATGGGCTATCGATCTGGCTGACGTGAAGCAATCCATCGATCTGGCTATTTACGTCAATGACACAAAGGTCGCTACCGTTAAAGCCGATGAACGCCGAACTGACGTTGCCCAGGCATTTGACATTACCGACTCTTATCAGTACGGCTTTCGCTGGACTATTCCCGATCAGTACAAGGGCAACAAACCGCTACACATTTCGGTAAGGTATGCTGGCGACAATACCGAGTTGACGCACAGTCCCTTGAGCACCCCCGTTTGCTATGGATCAGCCCAACCTACGGAAACCGTCTCGGGTCCTGCCGAATCACCTGCCAATGCTAATTATCGGGGCTTTCTGGAATCCGCCAACTGTGACGCCATTGGCGGCTGGACCATGAACACCACAGCACCACGGCAAACCGTACGTCTGGACGTTTATATCAATGATACTAAAGTTACAACAATCAAAGCCGATGAAAACAGAACGGATGTCGCGCAGGCTTATTCGGTTACCGGCTTCGATCTGTACGGGTATCACTGGATTATTCCCGACAAATACAAGCAGAACGCTCCATTGAAAATTTCAGTAAAAGCAGCAGGCAGCACGTTTGAATTATCGCAGAGTCCTGTATTACTAACTACGTGCCCTGGCTCAACGTCTGCCAATGCGCCAACTCCATCAACTCCCCCAACGGACCCGGCCCCAGTGACTCCGGTCGTCCCAATAGAACCAGCCAAATGCGCGTTTACGCTTTCAACTACTTCAACTAACACGAGCTGTAGCAGCGCGGTTAGTCTGAGTGCCAGTTGTTCAGGTGCCAATTGCGATCAGGTCAGCTACACTTGGAGCGGTAACGGTGTCCGTCAGCAAGGACAGACAATCAACTTGACGGCCCCCGCCACGAACGGAGTTTATGCGTATACGGTCACAGCGAGCGCCACGGGTTGCGACAGCAAAACCGCTGTTGCCTCGTTAACTGTCGAAGGATGCCCGACTCCTGCCCCAACCGACTGCGATCTTATGCTATCAGCCAGTTCCATCAATACCAGTTGCGGCAGCGCTGTTAGTCTGAGCGCTACCTGTTCTGGTGCTGCCTGCGATCAGGCTAGTTACGCCTGGAACGGAAATGGCATTACAGGACAAGGTAAGACGCTCAATCTGACGGCTCCTTCCACTAATGGAACGTACTCGTACAGCGTAACCGCTAGTGTAAACGGATGCAGCCGCATTGCTGTCGCTACGATAACCGTCGACGGCTGTACGCCCCCTCCCACCTTGTCTTCGAACGAGCAGTACCCGATCTTAGACAGCCCACAACCCGAAGACAAACGACCGGTTTTACAAAACGACCGGGTGCGGGTGGCTATTGACTTAGGCGTTGGCGGTGTTGTTCGCGAGGTAACCGATCTACAAGTAGGCGAAAACATGATCAATTGTTACGTCAAATCGAACGGAAAGCGGGACGCCGGGCGCGACGATCAGATCTCCCTGTACAGTTTACCGGATGCGAATACGAAATGGACCATCAACGGCAAACAGATTCTGGATGACATTGGCTATAACCCGGTTCAGGGGGGGAACATTGCCGGAGAATACTCGCCGATTCTGGGCTACGGTCGTACCGACAAAATACTTTACAGCAAAACACGGGGATTGCATTGGGGTTTGCGCAACGAACCCGGCGACTATGTCGTAGAGCAGTGGATTCGGTTAGAGGGCAATATTGTCCGGCGGCACGTGCGCATTACCGGAGACCGTCGCGACCAGACCAAATACGCTGACTCGCGGCAGCAGGAATTACCTTGCACCTATACAAGCAGCGCTTTTTATCAGTACTACGTCGTACAAGGCGAGCCTTACTCAAACGCCCCCCTGGTCAACGTGAACGCAATTCCGAATATCGGTGGTAGCGGCAAGAGTTTTAATCAGTACAACTACAGCGGCCACATGGGGCCGTACGATGTCAACGCGTCGGAACCTTGGATTGTCGCCGTTCGGTCGAACACGAACCGGGGTATTGCGCTCCACACGCCGTATTCGCACGAGTTCAAAGCGGGTCTCTTCGATAGTCCGGGCGTTGGTGCGCCGGAGTCGGTCAATGCGGGCTATATCTCCAACGGGATGAATTTGATTCTGGACCCGAATGGTGTTTACGAGTTTGACGTGAACATGGTGGTCGGAACGCTGGACGAAATCCGCAGTACGATCAATACCTTACCCCGTTCGGAAACCAAGCCGAACTACGTATTCCACAACAACCCGATTCGACACGGTTTTACCTATCGTAAAGGCTACGATCAGGGATTTCCCATTACGAACGAGTTGATCATTACCCCAACGGATCGGCGCTTCCGACTGGTTTCTCCGCACAAAGGTTATAAAGCGTCTGAATTCGGCGTTGTCTACGTGCGGATGCGGGCGATCACTCCGGAGACGCAGCTCCTCTTCGATTGGCGCAAAGTAGGGCAGTCACAGCTGGACGCAGCAGGTAAGCCCCAGTCGGTGACGTTCACGATTATTCCGGACAACCAATACCATACCTACGCAATTCCGGTAAAAAACAATGAGTTGTGGAATGGTATCATCAATGAGTTTTCAATTCGTTACACGAACCCAGCCGAGTCAGCCATCAACGGGCAGCAGTTTGGCGTCAAATGGATTTCAGCCACTGACCTAGGGGATCAATAACTTCTCAGTAATCAATAGTAAAGGGGCACGAATGAAAAATTTTTCTCATTCGTGCCCCTTTACTTTATTAGGCAATTACAATGTCGTGATCAACCCTTTGATCACCGCAGCCAGCCGGACAGCGTCAAAAACACGTGCCTCTGTAGCGCCGTGCTTTAGCACACTTTCTTCGTGCGACTTCACGCACAGTTCACAGCCATTAACGGCCGATACCGCCAGACTCATTAGTTCAAAGAATTCCTTACCTAGTACCGGATTCATCATGATGCTCATGCGAATGCCAGGCTGGGTCTGCTGGTAATAATCTTTGCCCACAAAGTGCCGAAAACGGTAAAACACGTTATTGGTACTCAGCAACGATGTGCAGGCAATCGTCTCGGAGATTTCGTTGTCAGAAGCACCCTCCTGCTTAGCAGCCGCTGTTAATGAATCGATCAGCGGTTGGTATTTTTCGTTTACGGCTATTGACAGCGCCAGTAACCGCGATTCTTTCTTGGTCAACGTCTGGCTACTGTTCAACACGTTGCCAACATTAATTTTCAGGTCGCGCAGGTAACGGTGATCTGTCTGGGCTACGGCTTCCAGCACCGGATGCTCGCCCGACGGTTCCAGACCGACCAAACCGAGCAACGAGGTCACCGTTTCGTTTTGTGTAGTTGTCATGAGTCTATTTCTGAATAAGCAAATGAGTGATTAAGCGAAAACCAATGCAAAATTTGTCGCTTAATCACTCATTCAGTCAATCGCTACCTAATTAAGCTGTCAGCGTAGCTTCGCCTTTCTGCCAGTTGCAAGGACACAGTTCGTCGGTTTGCAACGCGTCCAGTACGCGGATTACTTCGTTTACGTTACGGCCAACCGAAAGGTCGTTTACGTTAACCCAACGAACGATACCCTGTGGATCGACGATGTACGTTACGCGGTAAGCAACTTTTTCATTTGCTTCAAGAATACCCAGTTCTTCAGCCAGTGACTTCGACGTATCGGCCAGCATTGGGAATTTCAGTCCACGCAGATCGTCGTGGTTTTTACGCCATGCCAGGTGAACAAATTCGCTGTCGGTCGATGCGCCAATGACCATCGTATCCCGATCCTGAAAATCTTCGAATTTGCTATTGAACTCAGCGATTTCAGTTGGGCACACGAACGTGAAGTCTTTAGGCCACCAGAACATAACCAACCACTGACCGGCATTTTTATGATCTTCAGACGAGATTTCGTAGAACTCTTTGTCTTTGTCAAGCGACACCACAGCCAGTTTTTTGAATTCTGGGAACTCTGAGCCAACAGAAACAATTTGATTTTTCATAGAATTTATTCAGGTTGTATATCGGATCGAATCTAACTTCAATGCAAAATAAGGCGGTGATCCACTAGAATCGATATTGATTTTATCGATGACTCATAGAGAAAACTTACCTGCCTATCAGTAAAGAAAAGGCTTTCAAGCATTTATTCACAAATCGATTTCCAGACGATAACTTCTTTTCTTTAAAGAATAATACTATTCGTTAGCAATGTTCTATCTATCACTTTCCCAATAAACAAAAAAGCCAGATCAGCGTGTCACTGATCTGGCAACAGGTAAGTAGATCTCTATAATTAAGCGGCCATTCGTGCGGTCGAGTCCTGCTCGCTGTTAAGCATGGGCAGAATAAGGGTGTTCATCCGTTCGCGCACAAAGCTCTCCTGCAAGTAAGAAGGCAGCTTGGCGACTAACTGCCGGTACGCGTCAATGCCCAGCGCTTTGGCAATGTATACTTCGTGAACGCCATTCACGTGCGCGACAATGTTGACCAGGCTCTGGTGAAACAACTTAACGTCGATCTCCGAATTGACAAAGCGTTCGATCTCCCGGTTCGTTGATGAAATCCGTAATCGGCTCAGCATGTCGAAGTAGGTCGTGTAGCCGATCTGTTTGGCTAACACTTTGTATTGTTCAACACTAAACTTCTGCAGGATTTCACCCGTTTTGGGGCTTCGTAAAGCCGTTTTGGGGTTTGTCTGGATCGCATTGCGAAGTGCCTTGACGCGCTGATCCCGAGTAGTCTTCAGGAACTGTGCTAGCTCAGCCTGAACCGACCCTTCCCGGGAAGGTAGCAGCAAGTCCGTTTTAGACGCTACGGTAAAGCGCTTCGCCATCGGTAGACGCTGAATGCGGTAGCCATTGATCGGACCAAGCGCGTAATAGCCAATCGAAGCCGGATAATAGCCTCGCACCACCATATTGCCAACCCGCTTCCGAATCAGCTCTTCGTTGCTCACGTTGATACCCTGAACGGCCAGAAAGGCCCGGGCACTAAACAGGGCACTGTAATAAGCCTGCGGAAAAGTCCAGTGCAGTGAGCTTTGCAGGTATTGCTCGTCGTTGACGACCGGCGTAATGCGCAACGCATACTCGGCACTCCAACTGTTGAGTAACAGCTTCTCCAGAGCCTTGTAACTCGCATCCGTTACCATTCCGTGGAACTGCTGAAAGATCGGAAACTTGGCAACGTCAAAGAGGTCATTGGCGTGCTGGATGTGGTAGTCCATCGCGAAAAAGTGGTTCAGAAACACCTGTGCCGGAATCGACTTCCGCCAGCTGTCGTCGAGCGGCAAATTGCTTGCAGAGGTCGGCGCAAAAGGTGCCTGAGCGTTCGGGGAATGCATCGTCACGTTGGTTATCTGTGTCATATTTTACTAACGAAAAAAGTGCTTTTGTCGTTCATCCAGAGGCAATTATTTTATATGGTCAACTATCTATAAATCAATAATTTAACTAGCAAATTTTTACCCTTGAAACAGCCCTCAAAATAGGACACGTTCCAGCTATACGGCCGGTTGCATTTTGACACTTTGAATGTACTTTTGGGCCATATTTTGCGTTGCTTTTAAACAATGAGACGAACCTATTCAATACTTTTTGCCAGTTTTCTGGTTTTCGCTAATTCGCCGTTTATCGTCAGTTGGGGCCAGTCGAGAACCCAGTCTGCTACAGCGCCCCTTTCTCTATCAATCCAGGGAACCATTATTGATGCAGCAACCCAAAAGCCTGTTGCAGGAGCCAATATTGAAGTAAAGAATCAGGCTGGCACGGTTAGCGACAGGCAGCGAGTAAGCACCGATGGAGCTTATAAATTAGTTCTCCGTTCAAGGCAGGCTTTTGTAATTTCAGCTAATGCCAATGGCTACGACCCTTTCTTGCAAGAGCTTGCTCCTACCTCAACTTCGACCGAAATTATCTCAGGAAAGAAAATTGCGCTGTATCGCACGGGCACAAAGCCATCGAATGACAAGGGCAGCTCGGTAGCAACCGCAGTGTCGTCTCAGGCATCCCGGCCAGCGGGTGCAACAACGACCTCATCGTCGTTGCCTACAGTTGACCTACCGACCGCAGTGGCTGTTGCAAACCGCCCATCAGCCGTCAACATGCCGCCACCAAACGAACGGCTGGCTCCGCCCAAAACACTCGACGCGAAGGTCATTTATACACCGCCACCACTCATTGCGGCCCCAACCGGCAAAGTGACGCAACTAAATGCGATCCAGTTTGTCCAAAGCAAGGCGGAATTGTTACCGGAAGCCCAGCCTTTTATGGAACAACTGTTAGCCTTTCTGCGCGACAAACCGACGGTAGAGATTGAGCTATCGGGTCATACGGACAACCAGGGGGATTTCGACAAAAACCTGCAACTCTCGAAGGAGCGTGTCGAAGTAGTAAAAGACTTCTTAGTCAAAAATGGCATTGCTGCCAACCGCATCACAACACGCGGTTATGGTCCTACCCGCCCCATTGCCAGCAACAATTCAGAAGCTACGCGGAAACTCAATCGTCGGGTTGAGATGATCGTGACGAAGCAGTAAAGCACGTAGAAAGCAACTAGCAAAGCCCGGACGATTCGCTCTTCCGGGCTTTGCTGTGATTGGCTTATTTTATTTTCGTCCTAACCACAAACCTCCGATCACAAGGGTCGTACCAACGACGGTGTAGGGCGTAATGGGTTCATTCATGAGCAAATAAGAGTAGGCAAAACCAAAGATCGGGCAGAGGAATAGCCACAGCGAAGCCCTTATCGGGTCCTGCCTGACCAGATAGAACCATAATTGCAGCGCAGCCACTGATACCGGTACAATCAGCCAGAACACCGACGCCCAGAAGCGTAAATCGTACTGCGACTGGCTAAAAGCAACGGGATCGAGCACGGCAGCCAACCCGACAAACGGAAGCAGGAGAAGCCCCCCGATAAACACCTGCCATCCGTTGATAACCAGATTGGGTAGTCGCCACTCGATCCGGGCGTAATAAACCGTTGCCGCCGACACGGAAATCATTCCACCCAACAGAATAAGCAATCCTTCAACAGTAGCGTAGCTGTTTTGGAGCAACGGGTAAGTAGCCACGCCTACACCAATCAGGCCAAGCACCAATCCACCCAGTTCGTTCCAACGGGGCATTCGGCGCAACCACACGGCCGAAAGCAGCGCAATAAACAGCGGATTCGTCGCCGTCGATAAACTACCAATGCCCGCCGGCACCTGCTTAAGTGCCAATACAAAAGCGCCTAGATAGATGGTGGTATTGAGCAGGGCAAAAATGGTTAGCTGTCGCCACTCTACGCCCGTGGGCCAGGCATTTTTGTGTCGTTTAATTGCATAGGCAAACAGGAGCATGCCGCCCCCGGCGATGAAAAAGCGTACCTCAGCCAAAACGAGCGGATGCACCGACTTTACGCCAAACTTAGTAGCCACCGACGCCGAAGCCCACAAAGCCGCAAAAAGCAAACCGGGAATAAGTTGTTGCATAATTAGGGCTTAATCGAAGAAATCCGCTGGTAAGGATTGTGCTGCTCTGATCGATCGCATCAACATTGTAAAATGACTATTCCGAGATAGTAACTTCTTAAGTAGTAATTCTTTTTCAAATTCATCGCGCTGATCGCCTAATTTCCTCGAGTGGTACCATTCGGCAATAGCATTAACAATCTCATGATGCTTGTCTTTTACAGCCGGTTTGAGATCAGAATGCAGATGGTTCAACAATTTTGCTGTATTCACAGCCTTTTGATTTGACGCATCTCTGGCTTTGAACAAAGCGTTACCGCCAAATTCGACGACGTAAACGATCTCTTGCTCCACGTCATCGCCCTGGTTGCATGGATCAAGGTAACCACCCGGTGGCGAAGTTTTAGGTTTTTTCTTATTTGCTTTCTGATCTATTGCGTACAGGTTTGACCACTCATACACTAAATCAGGGCGTTCGGTCTGCGTAGCGAAATGGTCCACTTCCATTTCATTTGGACTATCAAACACCTTTTCTGTCAAATAGCATTTACCGTTGAAAACTCTGTTTAATACGTCGATTATTTCTGAATTTCGGTAGGACTTTTGACTAGATAATGAAGCCGGCGCGGGTTGATCCCGAATTACATTAATCATTGGTGGGCGTTGTGTTGGGCTTCTTGCTGGGCAATCAGTAATTCCAGTTCAACTTTGAGAGTTGGAGAAAGATAAGCACTCTGATGGTCGTAAATACGCTGTAGAGCAGTCTTCATTTCAATGGGCTTATCTGCAAGCGTATTAAGGACTTCGTTTACTTGATTAATAATCTGATCTGCCGTTTCAGAATACTCGTTGTTTAAGCCAAAATGTGACATCATCAAATCAGAATAACTTCGGCCAACGGCTTCCTCACTAATACGCGTTTCTTTTGTTGTCAGATCAAAGATGGTAGCCTGCTTGATGCTGGCAATAACAGCTGGCGAATGAGTAGCAGCAATGAATTGAATGTTGGGAAACAGGCTGGTCAGCAGCGGTAGCACTTGTTCCTGCAATTGCAGATGAAGATGCGTTTCCGGTTCATCAATCAGGACAATACCACACGGATTATAGCTATAATCACCGACTTGCTTTCTAATGAGGTCGACTCGCATAAACAAGTCCATCAAGATACTTAATAAGGCTGAAAATCCCTCCGACAGCGTATCGAATGTCAATCTACGACCATCAGAAAGTTGAATAAAAAACTCAAAACTTTCACGAATAAAGACTAAGTTTAAGTCCTCATCTTCAAAAATTGAACGAAAAGTCTCTGTTAATCTTTTAAAAAATTCTTCAGATTCAGAAAGTTGAGTTTTATTATTATCTAATTGATCAAATGCCTGATAAACTTTCTTATTAACTAAGTATTGTTTAAATTTTTTTACAAATTTCTCTGAGGTATCATCTCCCAAAAGTTGATTAAAAAATTCTGTTTCTTTAGTAACAGTACTCACTTGAGTAACTTCACCAACACGTTTAGCCTGAAAGAAGGCATACAAAGTATTTACCTTATTTTGTACCCAGAAGTTATCGACTCCCTTTTTGTAGTTGAGATTAATTCTACTTAAAAAATCAATTTCGGTTTGTGTTCTAGTTACTTCTGAACTGTACTCTCCTTTCGTTTTTCTTTGATCTTTAATAGAAGATTTTAATCTATCCAGATGTTTTACAGGATCGTTAATTGTAATTAAATAATTTTGCTGACTAATACCACGCCAAATAGCAAAGTGTTTATCAATCGTTTTCAGAATCGTACTCTTCCCCGAACCGTTTTTTCCGGTCAGGATCAAATGGCTGAATGGTTTATAGTCGTGTAATTCAATATTAAAATCCTTGTACGCGTAACAGTCGTTTACGTACAAGGATGTAATGTATGGAAATTCTTCGGGTGTGATCATAGGCATTTCTCGCAAGCAGACGCTTACAAAGTTAACCAGATGCTTGCCTAAAAGCCAATCTTACCCTTCCGGCTGTTTCGATCCTGACCAGCGGCCCATTCGCGCATTTCGGCCAGCTCCCGCTCGAAACCGCCCGACAGGATTGGGAAGCGTAACCATGAGCGTGGATCGAGGTTATGATCGTCCAGGTGGAACGACGGTGCGTAGCGTTCGCGCTTCCACTGATTGCGGCTCCAGAGCCGGAAAAATCGTTCAACCCAAACCAGCAATAGTTCACGATCATGCTGTCCGGCGTAGCGAACTTCGATCATCTTCAATACGTCAACCGGTGGTTTCTTGTCGCGGATGGCGGCTTCTTCGATGGAGTTCAGCACGTCATAAGGCATCAGGTCCTGCTCGTCGGTCTGTTTCTTGTCCAGCGGGCGCAGTTCGGCGGTTGGTTGTAGGTTGTTTACCGCGTGTAATCCCTGCACTTTGATTAGCTGGTCAGAGGCAGAATCGTTGGTCGAAGAGCCTGTTCTATCAGCGGGGGTCCAGTCGTTTTTGACGTTTAGTCCTACCGTTTCGAGCCAGCGTAGCCAGCCCCGCAGAAAATGCTTGTCGATACCCGTGATCGGGCTGATGCTACCGGCGGTATCACCATCCATCGTGGCATACCCAACGGCGGCCTCGGAACGGTTCGACGTACTGAGCAGCAACGCGTTATTCAGGTTTGCCAGCATCCAGATACTTGGGGCACGTACCCGCGCCTGAATATTTTGCAGAGCTATATCGTCGGTATCCCACGACAGTTTGCGGCCGAGCTGTTCTTCAATCAGGCCCCGGTAGGTATCGACCAGACCGTTGATGTTGATATTCATGAACGTGGCCCCAATGTCATCAGCGAGTTCTTTGGCGGAGTTGAACGTGTCATCCGACGAATTTTCGGTTCCCTGATACATCACTGTCAGCAGCTTCCCGATGATCTCTTCCGACGTGGTGCAGTCCTGAATGGCTTTGATGTAGCCCAGTTTTTTCTTCACACCGTCAATACCAATGTTTTCAACCGCCATCCGAATCATCAGAAATACGGTTGCGGCAATCGCGGATGAATCCGCACCGCCACTGAGGGACAATACGTAGCCCTGCGAACGGCTTTTGCGCAGATAATCGAACAGACCAAGGGCTACGGCGCGCGCGAACTCTTCTTCTTTCAAATAACCGCCCCGCTCCCACGCTTCGAGTTCGGCCCGCTGAACAACCGGCGTCACTTCCGGCCAGTCGAACCGGTCCGTAACCCGCAGGTTCGGAAAAGCAAGGGCAATGTTGGCCCGATTCTGAGCCTGGTTTAATCGCGTTACGTCAATATCGATTACTGCCGGTACGATCAGAAAATCTTCGTAGCTCAAGCGAGCGCCCGACACCAGTAGTTCGCCGTTTGAAGCAACCATCGCATCACCGTCGTAAATAACCCGGCCTGCTTCGTTGCCCAGCATGTTGCTGTAGATATAACTCACCCCGAACGAACGCGATGCGTCAACCACAAACCGTTCGCGAACCTGCGATTTCAGGAAAGCAAAGTGGCTGGCGGTTGGGTTCAGAATAATATCGATACCCCGCTCGTAGAGGTTTCGGCCGGGCCGACTAGCGACCCAAGCGTCTTCGCAAATTTCAAAACCAATCCGAACCCCCGACAAGTCGTAGACAACATCACCGAACGGATACGTAAAATCACCGATCTTAATCTCGTCACGGACAAAAGGCGGCCAAGGCTGAAACCAGCGCGTTTCGTAATGTAACCCATTGTTAGCCATGTACTGTTTGGCCGTAAAGCCAAGAATACGTCGGTTGGCAATCAGACAAGCGACATCGAACGTACGGTTGTTATGGCGAAGGGGTAGGCCCACGGCTACCACAATGTCGTTGGTATGCTCGACAATCTCCAATAAAGACGCAATGGATTGGTCGATGGTATTTTGGGCATAAAACGCGTCTTCGCATCCGTACCCCGAAATACAAAGCTCCGTCAGACACAGCAGACTGACATTCTGCCTTTTGGCTTCCTCAATCGCGTTGATTATATTCTGTTTATTGTGCTCCCACGCTAGTGGTGTCTGATTCAGCACCCCGGCTGCTACTTTTAAGAGTTTCATCGATAAGGGAATGATTAAGCGAATGACAGGGCGACTTGAGCGACGGTTGAATCACAGCACAACGTAATCGCTACTCACCAGTAACTACTCGTTTACAAGAATAACAAACGAGACGCAAAAATAGATTTGTCCGAGGGTAAACTAAAAATCGCCGTAATCGACCTGAACGCAGGTTAAGCCCAGGGTTTGTCGCCACATGTCCACTACCTGTTGGCGGTCATCCACAACCAGTTCGACGCAATATCGACCGACAATATGCCGTTCAAACAGCTCCCGTTTTAGGTAAGAATCTTTGCGATTGTCTTTTACGGGCCGCATAAATAATTCGTAATCGGCCTCCGACCAGCCCAGATACCAGTTGATCCAGGCTACGGTTTCGGGACGACAAACCGCATCCCGACCCGAAAAGAACACGATGGCATACCCGGCAGCCTGTAATGCCTGAACAAAACGAATAACAGGCCACTTGGGGGTATCGATACCCACCCGATGCCAGTCAAAGGGCGACCGGTTTCCGCGTATGGCTATCGTCCCGTCGATGTCAACAATGACGCAACGCGGTAAGGCCTCGTCCTGCACCCGATGGGCCACCGTACTCCGGGTCAGCACTTCGGGTTGAAACGAAAATTTACTTTTTAGCCGATTGAGCCGTTCGGCCTGCTGTCGAATGACTTCCTCTCCTACGGTATCGGTTCGATTCTGGTCGCGCTGGATGCATTCCTCCAGGGGCGTTTCGATTAATTTATACTGGATTTTCACCTCCGCAAAGCGACGCGTGAGCATTCGGCGGTAATCGTTGAGGTAGCTTAGTTTCAGGTTCGTATTGTCGATTAATACGTGCCATCCCCGCGCCAATCCTTCCAGAATAGCCGTTTGCTGCAAGTCATTGACGAGCGTTTCGATGCGATTTATTTCCTGTTCAGGCCAGGTTTTCCAGTACTCCGCCAACGAAACGGGTAGCAAACCGCGCCGGAGATCGTCCCGATTGACCCGTAGCCAGTTTGGATGTTCCGCACAGAATTGTCGGGCAAAGGTCGATTTTCCACTACCACTCAGCCCGATTAAAATAAGAACGTGTTTCATGCTTCGCCGTTTACGCGTTGCCCAGCCCTTCATTCGCTGCCTCTGGACACAAAAATTCAGCACCCGGTAGCATGCTGAACCCGTTCAGAAACCGTTAGTTTTCGTTCTATCAGAATTCGGGTACGGCCACCAGCTTTTCTGTTTGCCCATACCGCCGTTTGAAGTAAATAAACGACGCAATGACCAGCACCACATAAAAAGCCGCCATGATGTATGCTCCAGCCATAAAAAACTCCCGATAACTAATGTTAGCATGACCAAAGTTCTTGTACAGCAGTACCCCGACACTGCCCAGATACCCGTACCAGTCGGCTAACGTCACAATGAAACCGACGGTGCTGACATAGCGAAACGAAGCGATCAGCCGTTCGAAATACAGCCCGTTGCAAGGTACGTAGGCCATGTACAAACCCAAACCCGTCAGCAGAAACCAGTTTCCGGGCGATAACACACCGATTGAGTAAGCGTAAGTGCTTAGACCAACCAGCGCACCGCCCGTCAGCATCAAGCCGTTGAGCAAGGTAAACGCCTTGAAATTGTCCGT
Source organism: Spirosoma oryzicola (assembly GCF_021233055.1). Lineage (NCBI taxonomy): Bacteria > Pseudomonadati > Bacteroidota > Cytophagia > Cytophagales > Cytophagaceae > Spirosoma > Spirosoma oryzicola. The sequence continues at coordinate 3,419,222 of NZ_CP089538.1, forward strand.
TACGCGCTGAAGCAACCCCATCACGATCAGAATACCAACCGCTACCAGCGTTTCGGTTTTAGCGAAAATCGATGGATTGGATACACCCGCGTCTTTAAGGATTTCGGGACCGAAATTGTCGCGAAAATCGCGAAAGGCAGATAAGAGTACGTACGAAGCAATGAGCAATATCAACCCCAGCCTGAAATTACCCACAAACAACTGTCGTTCGGCGGCATCCATAGGCCTGCGTTCCGTACGCAGAGCACGGTCTTCGTCCGTAGGTGGCGGCAGCAGCGTTAGCGCATAAATGGAGATGAGCATCGGCAGGACAAACAACGAACCAGTCACGAACGGTAACCAGAATTCTGACACGCCCCAATCCGCCTTGATGGTTAACGCAACCGTTTTGACAAAACCCGACGCGAAGATGAACGAAGCGGTCAGACCCGCGACGAGCGCATCGGTTTGCCGACGCCCTTCCAGAAAGCCCAGCATCGTACCGTAGACCATGCCCAGCGGCAAGCCATTGAGGAACAGGAAAACAATATTCCACGGAGCCGGTACAAGAGCAAAGCCCAGCAGCGCCAATAACGCTACGACAACGAACAGCAGAATGTTGGTTGCCCGGCGGCCCGGCGACATTTCTGAAACAACCTTTACACCGATTCCCTTCGATACAGCATAACCAAATACCTGCGCCGTCACCAGCCAAATTTTGTAGCTCACCCCGGCAAAAACCATCCCTTCGAACGTAACGGCGGTGATGCCCCGGCGGAACGCATACATACAGGCATAGGTACAAAAAGCGGCTGTTGCCCCGAAAACAACGAAGGCAGTGGGATTACGAAGAAAACGCATTATGTGTCAAATTTGGCACTGGTTGCGACCAGCTACGAAAGGTTACTGCCAGTAAACTACAAACTTCTGCTGACAAACGCATAAACTCGCTGATCGGTCACCGCTTAGGTGACGGACGATACGACCCATGTCCAGTGCTTCCATCAGCTGATAGCCTGCATTGTGTGGGTTCTCGAAAATGCTTTGTGAACGGGGAAACGCTCCTGTCGACTGGCTGTAACGCGTGATCTACCCAGCAATTAGTTTTTGTCCCATAGCCAGATAGTAGTCGGCACCGGGCGTTGCCAGGCCGGGTATTTTGGCCTGCTCGTCCCAGGAGCGCAATTGCAGTATGCCTTTGAAATACGGATTCGCTTCAAATGCCAGCGCTTCAGCTTCCGACATCGGTCCACCCTGAAACGTGAGTGTTTTCAGACTGGCCTCCGATAAACGGGCAAAGTACTTTGGATTTCGGAAAACGAGGTACCGCTTGGCATTGACGTGGTTCTTGATCAACTGAGCCACTTTTTCGGAATACCCAAGCTGCCGCAAATAGTCCGCCCCAAGCCGCTCGTGATCGATGGTCCCGTAACCATCCATATACCCTTGAGCCGCGTCGCCTTCGGTCAGCTCAGGGGGTAAGAGATGACCAATATCATGCAAAAAAGCCGCTACAATGGTTTCCTCATCGGCCCCAGCCTGCTCGGCCAGTTGAGCGCATTGAAGCGCATGTTCAAGTTGCGTTACGGGCTCACCGAAATAAGCGTCATTTCCGCTCTGGGTGAAAAGGCTGGCGATGATTTCCATTGTAGCGACTTAGGGGTTGAGGGCTGGTTGGGAATAGATGAAACGCTTTTTGATTAGCTGTAATGCAGATAGGTTCGCTCAACGCTCCCGTCGTCGTAGAGGTCAATCAAGGCATAGCCGGCTTTCGTCTGTTGGTAAACGTCGCTTTTCCACCAATTCCCACAGACAGCACCATTGCACAGATACGTAACCCCATTGTAATCAACGCGATCCAGCAAATGCATGTGACCGCTCAGTGCCGTTTTTACGTTAGGATACTGGTAAAATAGCTTTAATAATTCCGGCGTATTCGACAAAACCAGCGCTCCCGGAATGGTCCAGTCACCGTTCTTAACGTTTTGTTCGCTGAAAAATGCAGTAGGACTAAAAATCGGAATATGCGACAGAACCAGCACGGGCGTCTTGGTATCCGTTTTTGCCAGATCCCCTTTCAGCCACTCCAGTTGCTCAGGGTCGATAAAGCCCGTATACCATTTCCCGTCCGGGGTTGGTTGCACGCTATCGAGAATAATAAAATGCCAGCCATTGCGGTCAAAGCTACGGTATCGACCACCAATCCGCATCAAATCGACAGCCCACTTCTTCCCGTACATCGGATCATTTTTCGCTTGTTCGAATCCCCAAACGTCATGGTTACCGATGCAATATTCGATAGGCAATGTGTTATTGGCTTTGACAACGGTATGCCAGGCATCCCACTGTTTCTGAACAGCGGACTGGTCCTGTTTGAGCGCATCCATAATCACATCGCCCCCGTGCAAAATAAAAGCGGGTTTGTCGGCCTGACTTTGCACGTGCTGCAAGCACTTTGCTACCGACTCCATTGGTTTGGCTTCGGGCGTTATGTGCGTATCGCCAACGTACGCAAACCGAACCGAACGCTTGCGGGCAACGGTGTTCGAATCAGGCGTTGGCGATAAAGCAGGCAGAAAAGGAAGTAACGAGGCTGATTTGAGTACGTTTCTACGGTTCATGAGAGTATTCAGGTCTAAAAAGTACGGCAAGATACGTATGGTTTGGCAGAACAGTCTACTCAGGCACCGGACGATTAGCAATACGTCTCCAACCAGCAAGCGTTGTTTTACTACCTGCTGGTTGAAGAACTACGCTTACTTCAATAGCCACATCTGGGCGTTAATATCGTCATTACCACCGTATTGACTGGCAATGGCGGCCGTATTATTGGCGGTATTGTACGAACGCTCGGTCGCCGGATACTGCCAGCGCAGTGGAATCCGCTGACTGTTTCCCGTACCGGGGCCGACCAGGAAGGTAGGCACGCCCGTCCGGCGCTGGTTGTAGAATGCTTCCAGACCCGAGTTCTGGGCGAAAGCCAGGTACTTCTGCGTCAGAATCTGATTCAGGCCCGTCGAACTGCCCGCATACTTCACTGCCGACTGTGCGTAATAATCGGCGAAGCTGACATTGACTGTGTAGGTATTGAAGTTGCGATACCCACCGTCGGCCGAGAAATAAACGGTGTTGGCACCGTCGGTGATCCCGTAGAACGCCCACGACGCTTTGATACCATTCTGGTAGTACGTCTCGGCATTACCTGATACCCAGCCCCGATTGATTGCTTCGGCGATGTTGAACTGTAATTCGGGGTAGCCAATAATACTATATGGCTCGGCCGTGTAGGTGCTGTAGTAGTGCTTGCGGTTGATGAACGAGTACACGCCCTGCGTTGCGTTCGAGGCCATCGTCGCCAGATCTTCTCCCGATGATGCGCCCACGAATGCCGCGAAGTCGGTCGGTTTCACACCGGCAGTAACTTTGGCCGTAGCGGGTTCGGCCACGACAAACGTACGGGGATCTTTCAGGCTCGTCAGCGTACCGAGGTACGTGGCCGCCATGTTCTCGCGGGTTGCGTTTCCGCCGAAGTTGTCCGGGTTGCGGTTGTACTTGTTGAACTGACTGTTGTAAACGTATTGCAGGTTATCGTTTGACGAGGTCATGACCGGATATTTAGTCGGGTTGCCGAGTACCTCCGCAAAACGAGATTTCACGTTCAGGTCCGTATCCGACTCTTTGCGGCTCAGGTTCACCAGTACGCGCAGCTTGTAGGTATTCACCGCTTTCTGCCACTTGCTCAAGCTATTACCGAAGTAAATATCGCCCGACAGGTTGTTATCGTTTTTGGCAATCAACGACGTCAGATCAGCGTTGGCACCGTCGAGCCAGTTCAGAATCTGGACGTATATTTCTTTCTGCGTGTTATAGTTCGGTGTCTGATTGTTGAGGCCCTGCAAGGCTTCGGTCATCGGAATGTCGCCGACGCGCCGGGTCATATTTTCGAAAAAGTAGGCCCGGAAGAACTTGCCCAGTGCCGAATACGCATTGACATCGGGCAGCCCTGCTTTTTTGGCTTCTTCTTCCATCTTCACCACGTTTTTCAGCGTTGTGTAGTTCAGGCCCGTCGTCGTCCAAGCGTAGTCATTGGTCGCGTAGTAGTTGTAATTACTAGCGTAGAATTGATTGTAGCGTTGGGCTGAATTCCACGCTCCACTGTTATCCGAGCTACCAGCAGTACTACCCGTACTGCCGCCAGAACCAACAAAGTACATATCGTTAACGACGCCGTTGAATACCAGCGATGCAGGAGCACTTGTTGGCCGGTTGGGGTCTTGTTCGAGCTGATCGAACGGTTTTTCGCAGCTTGCTAGCGTGAGTACCGCCAGCACGGGGATAATGTATTTCTTCAGGGACATTTCAGTTTGTAGTTTGTGGATTTACCCTCCCCCAACTCCTCCCGCGACGACGGCCACCGTGGCACGGACCGCCCAAAACGGGAGAGGTCGGAGGTATGAGGGTGCCCCGTTTAGAATGTCAGATTCAGGTTGATACCGTACCGACGGGTGGTCGGCGTTTGCAGGCTGGAGATACCGCCCGTCAGGAACTGATCGAGATCGATGTCTTTGTATTGCGCGAAGTAAAGCAGGTTACGGCCGACCAGCGATACACTTGCCTGCCGGACACCGAAGCGACTAAGCGCTTTCGTCGGCAGCGTGTAGCCGATGATGACCTCGCGGAGCTTGACGAAGCTTCGGTCCATCAGGAACGATTCAGCCTGACCGTACAACCGTGCGACATAGTCCTGTGCGAACGTCGCGGTAGTATTGGGACCGTATTTCAGTTCACCATAGTTCAGCACGTTACCGTTGACATCGTAATTTAGCGAACCACTCGCCAGCACGACGCCACTGCCCACGTACGATTTCACGCCCTGTACATCGTTGACCCGAGCGGTACCCAATGCGCCCTGTACCGTTTCGATGTTACGACCACCCTGGAAGGTTTTCTGCCGAACATAGTCGCCGATCACGCCACCTACACGTCCGTCGAACTGGAAGCTGAACGTCAGGTTTTTGTAGCTGAAGCGGTTGTTGATTCCCCAGACAAACTTAGGATTCACGTAGCCCAGAAACTGCGCCGTTGGGTTCGCGATGGGGCGGCCACCCGCATCATTGATATACTGTCCGTCAGGGGTGCGTACGAAAGCCCCGGCGTAGAAACCATCCGTACGGTCGCCAACGTTGATAAAGCGGTTACCACTACTACTACCAACAAAGTAACTGGATGACAGCGTGTTGATACCACCGTCAGGATATACTTCTTTCAGGCGTTCGGTGAAAGTCGAGTAGTTGGCAACCACGTCCCAGTTGAAGCCGTTGGTCGAGCGAATGGCCTTACCCGTCAGCGAGATTTCGCCACCTTTCTTCTGCGTCATGATTCCATTGACCAACCGACCGTTATAGCCCGTTGCTTCCGATGAAGGTAGTACGAAGATCCGGGGCCCGTCGTTGCTGACGTAGTAAGCAGCGTCCAGCGCAAGCCGGTTGTTCAGGAACCGGATGTCCAGCCCAACCTCCGTTTGGGAAGTCGAGTTGGGTATCAGATTCGGGTTGTTCAACGTGTTGGTATAATACGCACTAGGTTTATTGTTATACGATAGTGGTAATGAGTATACCGCTGAGTTCTGGTAGGTCGGTCCGCCATATGATGACAAATAGTTATCGCCGTAGCCGATGAGGAACGACGCCCCCGGTGTAGACCCAATAGTGGGGGCCGTTAACGCGTCTTTTACGTTGGCGTAACTGGCCCGTACTTTCAAGAACGAAATACCCAAGCTGGCTGGCAGTTTCACATAGTCCGACACCACCGTACTTAGCGCAACCGACGGATAGAAGTAAGTATTATTTTGCTTCGGCAGGGTTGAGAGTTTATCAAGACGGTTGGTCGTTGTCAGCGTTACATAATCGCGGAAGGTAAAGTCAACTGAGTAGTAGGCCGACAGTACGCGCATGTCGGCTGTGAAGTTGTTGGCAATCACCGGATTCGATGAGTTGGCGAAGTTATACACGCCCGGTACGTTGAGGTAATTGGTGCTTGCGTAGTCGGAGTTGTAATTCAGAATACGGGCTTCGCCACCAGCCAATGCATTGACCGTCAGATCGCGCGATACCGTCTTGTTGTATTGCAGCAGTACCTGATTAATGTTGTCGAACAGGTTCCGGCGGTCTTCGCGGTAGTCGCCCCGTCCTTCCTCCCGACCATAGGTCGTTGCCGAATAGGGTAGTTTTTCCGTCCGCAGCAGGTTGTATGTCGTCAGCTGCGTTTTGGCCGTCAGTTGCAGGTTGTTGGCAATCTGGTATTTCAGCGAGGTATAGCCGTACAGGTTGTTGTTGTAATGCCCACGCAGCCAGTATTTCGCCAAGAACCAAGGGTTATTGTAGCGCTGATATTCTGCATAGATCTGTTGCGAACCTTCTTTACCCGGCTGCCAGATCTGCTTCATATCGTCGATATTCCAGTCGGCACCACCCCAGGCAACTACGTTATAAATCAGCGAGTTCGGACCGTAGTTTACATCGGGGAAGTTGGGTGTAAACTGACGATTGTAGTTCATGCTAGCATCAAACCGCAACTTTGGCGAAAAATTGTATCCACCCGTCAGGTTGAAGTTGACGACGTTCAGCTTCGTATTCGGTACCAGACCGCGCTGGTAGTTATACGAGGTTGAAAAACGCATGTCATATTTTTCGCCCTGTGCCCCAACGGAAATGTTGTTGTTCGACAGAATACCGGTCTGGATAAACCGGCGCAGGTTGTCTTTACCACGGGGCAGGAACGGCGTTGGCTGCCGGTCGCTGGTAAACGTAGCTCCGTTGGGGAATTTCGTCGTGAACGACTGCCCCGGAATCACAGGACTGTCATATTGCGGAATCTGTTGGCCGTTCAGGGTTGGTCCCCAGATATCGTAGTCACCATCGTTGAGCCCGTTTCCTTTGCCATCCCCGAAGTCATACACGCCGTGGTCGCCGGGACCGTATTCATCCTGCACTTTCGGTATGGCGAGGAAGCCCTGATCGAACATCTGACTTGTGTTGACTTCGACCGAGAAACCGCGCTTGTCTTTCGTACCGCGCTTGGTCGTAATCAGGATGGCCCCGTTTTTACCCCGGAAGCCGTACAGCGCCGACGCCGATGCCCCTTTCAGGACCGTATACGTGTCAATATCGTCGGCGCTGATGTTCCAGGTATCCGACGTGATGGGGATACCATCGACAACGAACAGAACGTCGGTGTTGCCGCGCAATGAAATATTGGGACGCCCCAGCAGTTCAGCCGAACTACCAATGGTCAGACCAGCTACTTTGCCCGTCAGCGAGTTGATTGGGTTTGGCTCACGCGCTTTGAGTAGCTGGTTACCATCGACCGTCTGAATGGCGACGCCCGTCTGCCGAACATCTTTCTTGATGCCAAGCGCCGTTACAACAACTTCGTTAAGGTTGGCGGTACCGGCTTTCAGCGCGATGTTGACGACCGATCGATTGCCGATAGCCACGCGCTGATTGTCGTAGCCGATAAACGAAAACGTCAGCGTGGCACTCGTAGGATTGCTCACGTTCAGGCTGTACGTACCGTCTTCGCGGGATGTCGTGCCGACGGTACTACCCTGTACCAGAATGGAAACGCCCGGCAACGGCTGCTGATCTTCGGCGGAAGTCACGCGACCGGTAATGGTTTGTGCCAACGCTGGTAAAGCGGATAGCAGACTAATCAAAAACGCCAACGGCACCAGGCGTGGCAGTGGCGTCAAAAATCGTAGAGGAGACTTCATACAGTTTGTAGGTTAGTACTACGTACGTGATTTCCTACAAAAGTAAGTTGGCCATATTACCTCAATATTGACTGATTGTCAACGCTTTGTAAACACAGAAGTAATTATTTTACGCAAGCATAACACGCGTCTGTCCGTTTGTTTCGGGTTATTCTTAAACAATTTCCCTTTTAACTGCCTTCTGTGCTATTTTGACTAATAAAGTGACTAATCAGTAAGAAATTAGCGGTAAACCCTTCATCTTTATGACCCCTTACAAGATGCCTGATTACTCTCCGTTTTTCACTAAAGCAATCTGTTTTTTATCCAGTCTGCTCGTGTTCGCTTTTCTATCCGGTACGTTCGGCACGCAATCGCTTAAGGTTTGATACAAACAGTCTGCCCGTAACTGGAACGAGGCACTGACAGTCGGCAATGGTCGTCTGGGAGCCATGGTATTCGGCAAGGTAGACGAAGAATTCCATCAACTCAACGAAAGCACGCTCTGGTCGGACGGCCCGATTAACCCGAATCCAAAGGCAAAAAACTACCTGCTTCAGGCGCGCGAAGCCTTATTAGAGGAAAACTATGCGTTAGCGCCAACGCTCACCAATAAGAGTCAGGACCGCTATTCGGAATTGTATGAATCCCTGAGGGATCTGCTCATTCGGCAGTCGTTCGGTGGCAAGCCCACGAATTATAACCGCGATTTAAACATCTGATGGGCTTAGACTCAAACCGGCCAGCGATGCCAATTCAATCCGCTTTTTCAAGAACCTAGCATGCAAATTGTCCAGTCGGCAACAAACCCAAGTCTATGATTTTATGACCCAGGCAGGACGAAATTATACGTTAGTCAGCCAGTAGCGGTCACCATTCGGATTATCGACAAAAAAGCAGCAGATTGCCGGGAATTTCCGTTTCCGGCAATCTATTTAATGTTGGAAACGGGTACAATAACAACCCAGTCCATCCAATGAAACGTACACTTTTACGCGTCGCGTTCGGCCTTTTATTGAGTCTCCCGACCCTCGCGCAGCAACATTCCGAGCAGAATCACGACAAGTACGTCTGGCCTAAAGACGAACAGGTCAAGCAGAAACTAAACAACTGGCAGGATATTAAATTTGGTCTGCTTATGCACTGGGGTACGTATAGCCAGTGGGGCGTTGTTGAATCCTGGTCGCTCTGCCCCGAAGACGAAGGCTGGTGCGAACGTAAAGGCCCGTACTCAGCCAACTGGTACGACTATAAAAAAGCCTACGAAAACCTGCAGACGACGTTTAACCCGACTAAGTTCAACCCCGAACGTTGGGCGAATGCGGCCAAACAGGCGGGCATGAAATACATGATCTTCACGACTAAGCACCACGACGGCTTTTGCATGTTCGACACCAAGCAGACCGACTACAAAATCACTGACAAGAAATCGCCTTTTTCGTCGAACCCGCGCAGCAACGTAACAAAGGAAGTGCTGGGCGCTTTTCGGCAGCAGGGGTTCATGGTAGGTACCTATTTTTCCAAACCCGACTGGCATACCGAACATTACTGGTGGCCTTATTTCCCGCCTAAAGATCGCAATGTCAGCTACGATCCAAAGAAATACCCGGAGAACTGGAAGAAATTCAGCGACTTCACGTATAACCAGATCGAGGAACTGATGACCGGCTACGGCAAAGTAGACATCCTGTGGCTCGACGGCGGCTGGGTTCGTCCCGCCAGTACGATTGACTCGACTGTTAGCTGGCAACGAACCATTCCCTACAGTCAGGACATCAACATGGCCCGCATCGCGGGTATGGCTCGGCAGCATCAGCCGGGCTTACTCGTCGTTGACCGTACGGTGTCGGGCGAATTTGAAAACTATGTTACCCCCGAACAGCAAATTCCCGATCACTACATGCCGATTCCCTGGGAAACGTGCATGACCATGGGGGCCAGTTGGTCGTATATTCCCAAAGAAAATTTCAAGTCGGCCCGTAAGCTTATTCAGACGCTGGTCGATGTGGTAGCCAAAAATGGTAACCTACTACTCAACGTAGCCCCCGGCCCCGATGGCGAGTGGCACGAAGAAGCCTATCAGCGGTTGCAGGAAATCGGCAAATGGATCACCGTTAACGGCGAGTCAGTCTACGGTACCAAACCGTTGGCCCCGTATCGGCAAGGCCAGTGGGCTTTCACCGCAAACGGACCGAGCAGCTACGCATCCTACTTCGCGGGCGAATCGGAAAAACAGCTTCCGGCCACCGTATCTCTGCCGATGCCTAACGCATCACCGAAGGCAAAGGTTACTGTTTTGGGTTCATCGCAATCACTCAAAACAGTCAAGACAAAAGATGGATTGACCATCACCGTTCCGGATAAATTACGGCAGCAGCTACCCAACCAGCCGGTTTGGGTGTTTAAGATAACCAGTTAACAAAAAGGGCCAGTCGCGCGACTGGCCCTTTTTGCATCGTTTATTTCTGACGTAAACTTTACTCCCAACCCCTGGGGACTTGTAAATTACCAGATATACAGAACAATTCAACTTCATAATTTGACATTTTCCAGAATTTAAACGTTTGTTTAAAAAAACTATTCAATTCATTTGGGCGTTAAGAAGGAAGCAAATACTTTTGAACGTCCAATGAAAAAAAACATGAATTGTTCCCCTTTTAAATCAACCGAAGAAAAGATCCGGGAAGCGGCCAAGCAGGTCTTTCTGGAGAAGGGGTTCGATGGCGCCACATCACGGGACATTGCCGACAAGGCAGGCATCAACATAGCCTTAACGAATTACTATTTTCGTAGTAAGGAGAAGCTGTTCGTGAGTATTTTCGAAGAAATGTTTCAGCTGTTTTTCAACGGAACGGTCGAAATCATGAATAAGCAAATCAGCCTTCGCGAAAAGATTTCGGAGTTGATCGAACACGACTTTCAACTGCTTAAGAAGAACCCTAGCCTGTCTATTTTTATCATGAACGAAGTCCATCGCAATCCAGAGCGTATGGCAACCAGCATCGGGCTCATGAAACAAATTCAGCATTCTCTTTTTGAGGAACAGCTCAAGCAAGAGATTGCGCGTGGCAATGCCCGGCCAATCAGTTCGATGCATTTGATGCCTTTGATCTTCTGTAATATTCAGTTCATTTTTATTGGCAAGGCCATGCAGATGAAGATGTGGCAGATGAGCGAAGCTGATTTTGACGAGTTTACGAACACACACAAACAGCTAGTCATTGACATGATTACAACCTATTTGTTTGAATTCGAGAAGGTTTAAATTTTTTTATCCATGTTTTAAACAAATATTTAAAAATATTGCTTAGTTAAGTCATTTAAAACAAACGTTTCTTACCAGCCATGCAGACCATTCGATGGTACCTCTCCGCGCTTTTTGCGTTGGGCGGTACGTTAGCCAGCGCTCAGAGTTATTCGCTCGAGCAACTCATCAATAAAGCGTTGACAAACAATTACAGCGTTCAAACCGCCCGACTTGACGAAGTAAAAACCGAAGCGCAGATTGCCGAAGTCAAAGCGAACGCTCGCCCTCAGGTTAGCCTCGCCGGTGATTATCGGCGGTACCTCAAAATTCCAGGTCAGGTAATTCCAGCGTCAGCCTTTGGTGGCCCCGAAGGCGCATACACGGCGGTGGCATTTGGGCTACCGTATAACTTATCGACGACGGTGCAGGCAACCCAGCAATTGTTTAATCAATCGTTGCTGATTGCCACAAAAGCCGCTAAAGCCAGCCGCGATCTGTCGGCGTTACAAACGCAGAAAACCAAAGAAGATGTCGCCTATAATGTGTCGGCCACGTACTACAACCTGCAAACAACGGCGCAACAGATCGCTTTCCTGCGCACTAACCTGGCTTCGACCGAACGGCTGATTCGCATCACCGATTTACGGCGGCAAAATCAACTCGTACAGGGCATTGATGTCGATCGATTGCAAGTCAGCAAGCTATCCTCCCAAACCCAGATCGAATCCTTACAATCGACCTACATTCAATTACTGAACAACCTGAAGTACCTGACCGGAACGCCACAAACCGATTCGCTATCCGTGGCAACAGCGATTGAAGAAACGATTCCGGTAGCCCCCAGCAACGAATACACCATCAACCGGACGGATTTACAGTTGATCGATCAGCAGAAGATTATCAACAGCTTACAGCAGCAAAACATCAAAGCCGGTTTTACTCCAACGGTTTCGGCTTACGGCGTAGCGAACAGTTCCGTCTATGCCATCGGTGGCGACAACTCATACATTAAAAACTTACCCGGCTACTGGGTTGGTTTACAGCTGAACTGGAGCGTATTCGACGGCTTGGCACGTAAGGCACGATTAAGCCAGAGCCGCATCGACACCCAAAAGCTGGACGTGCAGAACCGTCAGATTCGGGAGTCGATTTCGATGGACATTGCCAATGCACGCAACAAATTTCTGGTCGAGCAAACGAATCTGTCAACCAATCGCGGACAAGTTGCACTGGCCGAAAAAGTGTACACACAAACGCAACTCCAATTTAAAGAAGGGACAGTTGACATTACGGAGGTCGTTCAGGCTGAAACCGCCCTCCGGGACGCTCAAAATAATTACCTGACCACGCTGGTCAATCTACGCACCGCCGAACTCGACTGGAAAAGAGCAACCGGCAGCCTAATCAACCGATAATTCAACCTCATTCATACAATCTGTAATCGTTAGCGAAATCATGAAACGAATCGTTGTCTTGCTTGCTTTAGTCAGCACCTTAGGCTTAACAGCCTGGACACTACTCAACAACAAAAAAGAAGTCGAAGAAAAAGTCTACAAGCCGAATCCAGATCAGAAAGTCGGCGTGCGGACGGCCACCGCTACACTACGCAACTTAGCGCAGGAGAATGCATTTCTGGGTTCGTTTATACCCAACCGTCAGGTCGAAATCCGGCCTCAGGCGGGCGGTCAGATCAACCAACTACCTATCCAAGAAGGCCAACAGGTCGGAGCGGGTCGGCTGATTGCCAAGCTGGACGACGAGCAACTTCGCTACCAGATCGAAGGGCTGCAAGTAACGCTCGAAGGCTATCAGAACGACCTGAAGCGTTACGAAAATCTGGTGAAAGGGGATGCTACACCGGCGGTTAACATCGAGCGCACCCAACTCAGCATCCGCTCGACCCAGGCGCAGATCAAACAGCTCCAGAAGCAGATTGCCAACGCCACCATCACTGCGCCTTTTGCCGGTATCGTAACCGAGAAAATGGTAGAAAAAGGCTCGGTAGTCTCCCCTGGTTCGCCCATCGCCAAGATCACGGATATTTCGTCGCTGAAACTCGTGGTCGATGTTCCCGAAAAAGCCATCAATCAGTTTCACGTTGGTCAGACTCTTTCCGTGTCAACCGAAGTATACCCGGATGCTCAATTTGCGGGACGCGTCACGCTGATTGCCGCCGAAGGGGATGCGGCTCACAATTATCCGGTTGAAATTACGGTTCATAATGCTGGTAAAAATCAGTTGCGGGCAGGCATGTACGGTTCTATTGCCAACACGAACAAGCTAAAAGGACAAATGCTGGCTATCCCACGGCAGGCTATCATTGGCTCGGAGAAGCAGCCACAGGTCTATGTTGTCGAGAACGGAAAAGCGGTACTGAAGTCGGTCAAGATCGGCGCTACCACGAACGACTATTACGAAATCACCAATGGACTGGAACCGGGCGTTCAAGTGGTTACAAGTGGACAGGTCAACTTGCAAAACGGAACGCCGGTCACAGCACAATAGAGCTTTCTAAAAATGCGTAACGATTGGTCGATCCACCGATGCAGTTTTCCTCGCGTTAGCCAGACCTTCCGGTAGGGATACGCAACTGCGCCGACCAGTTTTACAGATACTCTAACGAATCTATACCATGAATTTTGTCGAAACCATCATAAAACGCCCCTCCTTCATTATCGTGTTATTCGCGATACTGACAATCGGAGGTCTGTTTTCGTACCGCCTGCTGAGCTATGAATTGCTACCGGAATTTTCCACGCCGGTCATTACCATCACGACGGCGTATCCGGGCGCGGCTCCATCGGAGGTTGAAACGGAAGTAAGCCGAAAAATTGAAGACGCGGTATCGGGCCTGGATAACCTCGATGATGTAAAGTCCAATTCGTTCGAAAACGCGTCAGTTCTGGTCGTGCAGTTTAAACCAGGAACCGACATTGATCTGGCTTTGCAGGATGCGCAACGGGAGATTGACAAGATGGTGAGCGATTTGCCCGATGATGCGGAGCAACCCTCCCTCTCAAAAATATCGCCCAGCGACCAGCCCATCATGCAGTTGCTGGCCACCTCAACGTTGCCCAACGAAGTCTTTTATCAACAGGTTGACGACAAATACCTGCCTGTTCTCCAGCAGATTAAAGGCGTAGCCGACATTACAATGGTCGGGGGCGACAAGCGGGAAATCCGTATTAACGTCGATGATGATAAGCTTAACTACTACGGGTTATCCCTGCTTCAGGTAACGCAGGCCATCAATCAGGCCAACCTCGATTTCCCAACCGGCAAAGTGAAGAGCACCACCGAAAACATGACGCTGCGGCTGGCTGGAAAATTCACATCGCTGGACGACATTCGCAAATTGGTAATCGTAACACCTCCGCAGGGCAGCCCGATTCGGGTAAGCGACGTAGCAAACGTAACCGACGGACTAACCGAAGCCAGCAGCATCAGCCGTTACAACGGTCGGGACGGAATTGGTCTGTTCATCAAAAAACAATCCGACGCGAACGCAGTCGAAATCAGCCGGTTGGTACAGGAGAAGTTAACACAGATCGAGAAAGACAACGTAAAAGACAAGGTCAAGTTTGCGATCGCCTACGACAGCAGTGTGTTCACACTCGCATCCGTAGAAGCGGTAACGCACGATTTATTTTTGGCCGTTGGCTTGGTGGCGGTCGTTATGCTTCTCTTCCTGCATAGTTTTCGGAATGCCTTCATTGTCATGGTGTCGGTACCGGCCTCGCTGATTTCCGCCTTCCTGTTTATGTACGTGATGGGCTACTCGCTCAACCTGATGACGCTGCTGGCACTCTCGCTCGTAATCGGTATTCTGGTCGACGACTCGATTGTGGTGCTCGAAAACATCCAACGACACCTCGAAATGGGCAAAAACCGCTGGCGTGCCACCCTGGATGGCGTCAGCGAAATTGGCTTCGCGGCCGTAGCCATTACCCTGGTAATCGTGGTTGTTTTCGTACCGATCACGCTTGTCAACTCGGTCATCGCCGATTTGCTCCGTCAATTCTCCTTGACAGTTGCTTTCGCCACGATGGTTAGCCTTGTGGTCAGTTTCACCCTGACGCCCTGGCTTACGTCGATGCTCGCCAAGTTGGAACACCTAAACCCCAAAAATCCATTCCAGGCCTTTCTGCTTTGGTTTGAAAAAGGCTTGACGGCGCTAACCAGCGGATATCACAGCAGCCTGGCTTGGGTACTGAGTCATAAGCTGGCGTTTACGGGTATTCTGATTGCCATTTTTGTCTTCACCGGCTGGGTAATGAGTTTGGAAATTATTGGCTCGGAGTTTGTCGCTCAGGGCGATCAGGGAAAATTCCTATTGACAATGAAACTCGACAAGAGTGCCTCGTTGCAGCAAAATAACCTGACTGCCCGAAGCATTGAAAATTACCTGCGCAGGAAACCCGAAGTACAGACCATCTTTGCCAACGTGGGTGGAGCGAGTACCGGGATGAACAGCACCGGGCAAGGCGAGACAAATCGAACCGAGTTGACCATACAGCTGGCCGACGCTGCCGAACGACCTGGTCATGTCTTAACCGAACAGTACATGATCGACGTTCGGAAAGAACTGACGCAGCATTTTCCGGCTATCGAATTCAACTCATCGGTGGTGGGTATTGTCAACTCAGGAACGGCTCCAATCGAAATTTTTCTCAGTGGCGACGATGTCAATCAAAATCTCGCAGCCGCTCAGGAACTGGCCAATCGAATCAGTAGAACGCCCGGCGCCAACGATGTCAATGTATCGGTAGAGTCGGGAAATCCCGAAGTCCGGGTCGATATCGACCGGGAGAAAATGGCCAAACTGGGTCTGAACATCCAGACCGTGGGCGGCACGCTGCAAAACGCCTTCGCCGGTAACGACGATTCGAAGTTCCGGGATGGTGGCGAAGATTACGAAATCCGGGTCATGCTGGATGCCTTCGACCGCAAGGACCCCAACGACGTAAAGAATATCAACTTCTTCAGTCCCTCGGCCAATCGGGCGGTGCGACTAGGCGAATTTGCCAACGTAACCCTTAGCAATGGACCGTCGCTGCTAGAGCGCAAAAACCGGCGTTCATCGGTAACGGTAACGGCCAATACACTCGGTACGGGTTCGGGTACCTTAACCGCCGTGATTCAGGCTGATCTGGCTAAAAACCCATTACCGGCTGGCGTAACCGTGAGTTGGGGTGGCGATGCCAAGAACCAGAGTGAAGGATTCGGATCACTAGGAATCGCCATGCTGGCCGGTCTGATGCTGGTGTATTTCATCATGGTGTTGCTCTACGATAGTTTTGTTTATCCGTTTGTGGTGCTGTTTTCGGTGCCAGTGGCCGTAATCGGTGCCCTTCTGGCACTCGCCTTAACGTCGTCAAACATCGGCATTTTCGCCATGCTGGGTATGTTAATGCTGATTGGTCTGGTGGTCAAGAACGCCATTCTTATCGTCGATTTTGCCAACCAGCAAAAAGCGCAGGGCGTACCGTTTCGACAAGCGATTCTAACGGCGGGTGAAGAACGTTTACGGCCCATTCTGATGACCACCATTGCCATGGTAATCGGTATGGTTCCCATTGCGACGGCAAGTGGTGCGGGTGCCGAATGGAAAAACTCGCTGGCCTGGGTGCTGATCGGTGGGCTAAGCAGTTCGATGGTGCTAACCATCTATCTGGTACCGATGATGTATTACCTGGTCGATCGGCTCCAAGAATGGTTCCAAAACCGTTTCCGTAAAGCGAAGCGAACCGAAGCACTGGCCGAAGCAACTGCGTAATACACCCTTGCATACGGTGTCGGCAGAAAACCATCATGTGTTTTTTGCCGACACCGTATCCTTTCCCGAAAAAGCTCTTTTCAACAACGCTCAACTCGTACTTTATGAAACTCAGTCAGATAAACAGTCGCTTGCAGGAAATTCTTGCCAACATGGGTGTCAACTTTATGGCACTTACCGATCAGGCCGATTTCACGCGGGATCTCGGCCTCGACTCGTTGGATGTTACGGACTTGTTGGTTCAGGTCGAAATCACATTTAGTATTCGCATCCCGGATGAAGACTGGTGGAATCTAAAAACCCTCGGTCAATTACGAGAATACCTCACTCACGAAGTCATGTTTGATTAGTCGCTCTGACAGGCTTATTCCTTGTTTTCATCGATATCGTCTGGAAAACCGCTCAAACTCGTCCATTAACCGTGATTAGACAAAGTGTCCTGCTTTGTTTACTGGCTCAATCCGACTTTAGCCGATCCGTAAACTCCGTTGGCATCCGTTGCGGAGTCGAAAGGTTACCTCGCGCTCACGCAAACGCCCGGAAATTTGATTTGTTTAGTCAGTTATAGTCAGCATTACCAATTCCATCTGACTTGGCTGAAACAACTACCCCACTAGATCCATCGGCAATTCCACGAAAGAAAGTCCATAAATCATGCGATACCTAATTCATCTTTCTCCGTCTTAAAACAGCATTCAGTCCAGCACGAATGCGACATCTGACATAAGATACATTCGCTAGCTAAGTAATCAGGAAATGACTATTCGCATGATTGTTGATAAGGACGAGTTAAATTTCAACGGCTCGTTTTCGTTAACCAAAAAAACGCTTACTCTTCATCAAGTAACGGCCCTTGAATCAAAACTCTTTTTGCTAGAACACTGCTTTCGTCGGGCCGAATCGGAGAATTCCTATTCAATCAATCTGAAAGAAGTCAAGAACTTGCATATTAATCCGGTTAGCCTGAATCCCATCGATGAAGGCAATATCGCTGCTCAGGCAATCCTCGCGTAGCTACCGAGCAGAGCCAGGACCGGACGCTATCAGTATCCTGCCAAGTTTACCATAGCATGGGAAAGTAGACCTGAAATGTGGTACCTTGTTTCGGTGTACTGACAGCAGTAATGGCTCCCCCGTGATTGATTGCCACTTTTTCGCAGATGGCCAATCCGATTCCCGTTCCTGGATATTGGCTTTTGCTGTGCAGTCGTTGGAAAACCTGAAAAATGCGATCCAGATACTTCTCATCAAAACCAATTCCATTGTCAGCAACATCGATGCGGGTGTAAGCGGACGCCATCCGAGTCGGTCTTGCCAACGAAGACATTTCCAGAGCGGATACCGTTTGAGCGCTGATCTGAATGTGGGGCGTCCGATCAACCTGGCGAAACTTAAGCGCGTTGCTCACTAAGTTCTGAAACAGCTGGCCTAGTTGCGATTTGTCGCCCATGATCGTTGGTAATGGCCCGACTTCTATGACGGCCCCTGTTTCCTGGATGGTCAGCTCTAAATCCGTCAGCACCATTTTAAGCACGCTGTTCAACGATACCGGCGCAGAGGCATCCTGGCGAGTCGAAATCCGGGAAAAGGCAAGCAGATCTTTGATGAGCAGCGACATTCGATTAGCCCCGAACTGCATCCGTTCCAGGTAAGCAGTCCCATCACCGAGTTGATCCGTGTATTTATTTTTCAGCAAATCCCCGAAAGACTGGATTTTTCGTAAAGGCTCCTGCAAGTCATGCGAAGCAATGTAGGCGAACTGTTGCAGGTTGTCATTAGAGCGCTGCAAATCCTGGATAGACGCCTGTAATTGCTCGGTGCGCTGCTGAACCTGCTGGTCTAGTTCAGCCGACAACTGACGATACCGCTGTTCGCTGGCTTCCAGTGCCCGGCTTGCCCGAATCAGATCGGTTACTTCGGTGCACACTTCCAGCACGCCTGCGATGGTATCCCCTTCGTAATAAGGAGCGAATGTAATGTTGAAATACCCCGTTTCCAGCTGTCCATCTCGTGTTACGGGTACCTCTACAGCCCAGCCGTAAGTAGATTTCCCGGTTTTATATACCTCACGAAACTGGTCGGCCACCGACTGTCCATCCAGTTCAGGCAGAGCCGTAAGTAAGGGTTGGCCCACAATGTCCGTATCCCGATCCAGCAACGCGAGCATGGCCTGATTGATCAACTCAATTACGAGTTGATCCCCTTTCACAAGCATCATAGCGACTGGAGCCTGCTGCACCAGACTGCTCAGGCGGTTTTCAGCCTGCCGACGCGACTGCGAAATCGCGACCTGCGCCCGAATCTTTGTTAATAGTTCTTTGGCCGAAAAGGGTTTTACCAAATAATCGTCAGCACCTGCTTCGAGTCCGTCGATTCTGGCTTCCTGTCCGGCCCGCGCCGACAGGAAAACCAAAGGAATATGTGTCGTAGCGGGGTTGTCTTTGATCCGGCTCAGCAATTCTTTGCCATCCATCACCGGCATCATAATGTCACTCAGAATCAACTGCGGCACATAATTCGTCAGCTGCGCCAGTGCGTCGGCCCCGTTGACCGCCGTCCGAACGGTGAAATAAGGAGTAAGCAGGCGTACCAGATAAGCCCGCATGTCCGCATTATCGTCAACGACCAAAATCCGTATAGACTTATCTACCTCTTCGTCCTCGGCTGGCAATTCCGATTGCGATACGGGTGATTCTGTGCTGGTCATCATGGTACTGGCCTCCTGAATAAAACTATCGGCCAGTTTGGTCAACCCTTTTTGGTGCTTTTCTTCAATGATCTGACTGGGAAGCAGATGGGTTTTTCCTAAGGGAATACGTACGGTGAATGTACTTCCCTTGCCCTCTGCACTATTTACCGAGATTACGCCGTGGTGCAGACGGACCAACTCGCTAACCAACGAGAGGCCAATACCGGTGCCCTCGTGCGTCCGACCACCCGCATTTTCTACCCGGTGAAACCGTTCGAACATGTGCGGAATTTCGCGCTCAGGAATGCCGACTCCGGTGTCGATAACAGTCAGTACAACGGTGTCCTGTTCCTGTCTCAGTTGAATTGTTATCGCCCCTTGCAAGGTGTACTTAAACGCGTTTGAAAGCAGGTTGAGTACAATTTTTTCCCACATTTCCGCATCAACATACGCGACGGACGTGAGAGGCTGACAGTCGACTACAAAGCTCAGACCCGCTTTTTCAATGAGGGAACGGAAACTACTGGCCAGGTCCGTAGTCAGACCGACCAGATCGAGGGGGCGATAGCTGGCTTTTACGCGTCCTGCTTCAATCCGACTGAAATCCAGCAGGTTATTCACAAGCTTGAGCAGACGAAGCGCGTTCCGGTGCGTTGATTCAACCGGTTCTTTGTAGGCGGATGCCTGGAACGATGCATCCTGCAAAAGCTCCTCCAGCGGACCAAGAATCAGCGTTAATGGCGTCCGAAACTCGTGACTGATATTGCTAAAGAAAGCCGTTTTCGCCTGATCGATAGCAGCGAGTGCCTCGGCCCTTTTTTGTTCTTCCTGATAGGCATATACGTTCGAAAACGCCGTATTGATCGTATTACCCAGCAGTTCATAAAAGTTCAAATAGTCGATATCGAGCTCCCGTCGTGGACTAACCCCAGCGATCAGAAAACCGAACGGCTCGGCCTTATTTGAAATGTAAATGGGTAAGACAACCGCAGTATGAGTGGGTTCCGGGTAAGGACCTCCCTCTAAAACGCCTAAACTGTTATTCAGCTCATTGATAATAAGCGTCTTGGGCCATTCAGCTATCCAGTTTGTAGCCGCAACATCGAGTTGTTGGGACGTGGGGGCACTCGACAAGCCCGCTGCCTGAACAAGCGTTCCTACCGTTCCTCCGTTCTGAAACTCGTAGAATAACAGGAAAGGTAAGTCGAGAGCTGCGTCTGACTGCGTAGCTGTTATATTACTATAGATCTCCTCATTGGTTTTTACCTGCCCGGTTGCCGCAGCAATGTCACGTAAAGCCTGCGTCCGACGAGCGCTAAGCATCTTGTCGGTCGTTTCGGTAATCGGGTGGAAAATCCCTCCTACTTCCCCGGATTCATCGCGAATCGGAGCGAACGAGAAGGTCATGAAGGCTTCTTCGAGATAGCCATTCCGATCCAAAAACATCCGCTGGTCTTTGATGTAGGTTCCTTCTCCCTGCTGCCCACGGGTGAATGCATCGCCAACGACGGGCAAAGCTGTTTCCCAACAGATACGGAAGTTCTGCCCCATCGATTCCGGATGTTTGGCCCCACAAATCGGACGGTAGCTATCGTTGTAAATCTGGATCGTTTCGGGACCCCAGGCAATAAGGATGGGGAATGTTGAGGAAAGACACAAGCTAACGGAAGTACGTAGGCTTTGTGGCCAGGAAGAAACGGGTCCCAGGGGTGTTTGCGACCAGTCCATTGAACGGATCAACTTTCCCATTTCACCGCCACCGCCTAGAAACTGCTCCGTTGATTCGGTCTTATTCACTGTCGGTTTTCTAGTATTTGCTCGTAGTATGTCGATAATTCATTTTATACAGGTTGGTCTAATACGCTAGTTTGATCCGATCGATCCTAGGCTATACGAAGTAACACAATACCGTTGCGCGCCTTACAAGCAAGTAAATAAACAAGTATAAAGGGCTTAAAAGTACTACTTTATGCGGACAATACGTACTCGCTTCACTTGTCAACACCCCGCTCAGTCAGGATACCGATTGACGATATCCTGACACAAGTGTAAAGCACTGTTGCTCAATTACAACTAAAATTCTACTTTTTCCAGGCCAACTGATTCACTTTTCGGCCAATAGAATAGCCCATCCGCAACCCTTCTTCGCAGTCCATACGATAGTGTACGCCCAGAAGCACGCGCGAGTAAGCATTTTCCTGAGCCATTTCGTAAAAGCTGTTGTAGCTTCGTGGCGTCCCGTTAAATTCGGTACGTCCCTCGTGACAATGATCAGTCATAGCGTAGGTAGCGCCGTATATGTCCGTTAAAACTTCGGCAGCTACGGCCCCAAAGCACGAATGGCCGGAAGGGTAAGCCGGAAACGGTGGCGTAATACCTTCCAGAATCGTGATCGGATTATTTAATCGGGTTCGCCAGGTCGGATCAATCGTCCGGCGGATATAAGTAATAGGCCGTTCGATATTGTATACGTATTTCGAATTCCAGCAGGCTACCCCAATATCGCTAAGACCGATCCCTACTTTAGCGTACGTATACACAGCTTTTTCTAAAGACGCCCGTTCCTCACGCACAACCTGCTGCGCAATGGCCAGCCAGCGCCCGGCCGGTTCAAACGTCAGCTTATAAATGTCGTCACTCCAAAACTCGCCAATCCACTGCTGTTCCTTGGACAGGGGCGTTGTGGCCGAATAGATTTCGAGTCCCTGGGCAAATAAAGTCGAGGTTACGTTGGTACTGTACGCCAATGGAGGCTTCGCCAGTTTGTCAGCATCACTCGCAACAAACGTTCTTACTTTACCCCAGTAAGGCAATAAAGCCCGGCTGTAATCAGGAGCCGTGGGAAGCCATTTGCCAACACCTGCCGGGGGAACATAATCGCTAGGCTGATTGCGTAGATAAGCTGCATCGCCCGCAACATCGGTTTTAGCATAAGCAAGTACCGCTGTCGCTACAGCCTGACCGAATTGCTTTGACCGGTCAAGTTCGTCGGGAGTACCAACGGCATTCGTCAGCAGGCTTTTGTACAGATTCTCTATCTTTGCTTTGTCGACATCGGTAATATGGGGAAAGAACCCTTTCATCGTCAGATAGTAAACTTCATTCAACGCTATATCCCACCGGTACGATTTTCCTGCGTCAATTGTAGGTACCGACAAACCAGGAAGTTTGGTGGCTATAGACTGATAGGTAGCCGACGCGGGAACGATGGTTTCGTAAGCCGCCAGACCGATATAACCCAAGGTTCGAGCCGCAACGGGTGGCCGATAGCCAGGCGCATACTGCTCAATTTTTAAGAATAAATCCATCCACTGAAGGGCTACCGACGCATCGACTGTTGACGCATCAGCGCTGGGCTTTATCACCTCATTACGGGGTTGACAAGCCCAGAGCAAGCCACCCAAAACAACACCAACTACATAGCCGATGTACCTTTTGGCGTACCGGTTCAGAAAACGGCCATAAAAATTACTCATACGGTTTTAGTAAATACAAGTTCGATGGTTTGACTTTTACGCACATATAGACTGCCTGCCAACGAGTTTAACTCGTGAAACACAGCCCCATTACGTCAAACAGCAAAGCCACAGTAGACAATCTGTTTCTACCTACTGAAGCAGTAGCCAGCCAGTTGACGAAAAACCACAAGAAGTTTGATCAGATTACCCGCTCGGGAGGGAGCGAATAGGTTGGCTCAGAGCGAGTCGAGTACATAAAGGGGGCAATGGAAATTGCCGTAGATTCCCGCCAGGAGAAGTTCAAAAAATAGAGTACAATGCGGGAACCCGGAGAATATTCCTTAAGCAACAACTTGAGTAACTGACTGGCCTTACGGTTCGTTTCTGGTCCAGTCGATAAATGCGGATTCAGAAATGTCAGTAGATCATCCTGCCAGAACGAATGATTATCCGATTCTAATCCAGCAATGTACAGCGTATCATTGTTTAACGCTAAGCTGACAACAGCGTAGTATTGCCCGTGGTGAGTAAACCCCTGCTGGGTAATGCGAGTAAGTACGGTCTGATCCGTTGAATCTGACAAGGGTACGTAAAACTCGACAAGGCTGTCTACCGACCGATAAACCGACAAGCGTTTCGATAAGTCATTCTCTTGCTGCTTCCACGTCCCAACAGACGTGACGACATAAGCCAACACGTGCCAGAGCAGCAAAATAAAAAGACTTATCGAAACTACTTTTCTCACGCGCTGCAATTGTCACCGATTATACATTCATAGGCACACAAGAGCCGCAACAAAATCGATGCCATTTGCTAGCTGGATACCTGCTGCTTTTTTACAGAAGCGCATCCACTGAGTTCATTTATTTGCCTAACTCGTACACATCGTTGTAAAAACGCAGTTTCCCAGCCGCATCGACGTCAGCAATATTGTAAGTGATAAAAACGGGAAAGCGCTTGGGAATCGAGAGCGTCTGCGGCTTCTGATCGATCAGGCAACGGTTCATAAAACCAGCATCGAACGTTTCTTTACCGAGTACGAAGTTGGCCAATTCAACCGGTTTTTGTACCCGCACGCAGCCATGACTGCGCCAGCGGTCGTTGGTGACGGTAAAAATATCGCGGCCATTGGTATCGTGCAGGTAAATGGCTAATGGATTTTCCAGATCAAACTTAATCAGCCCCAGCGCGTTGTCACAGCCGGATGCCTGCCGGATACGATACGGGAAGTTCGTCTCGGAAAGGCTTTCCCAGTCCACCTCTTCAGGATCTACCACGCGGTTTCGGCTGTCGAGCACTTCCAGGTTTTGATTATACAGAAACGCTACATCTTTCTGAATCTTCGGCAGCATTTCTTTGGTGACAATGCTCTTTGGCACGTTCCAGTAAGGGTACGCCACGATATCCTTGATGTAGGTTGTCATGCACGGCGTGCGTTTGTCTTTTTTACCGGCAACCACCTTCATCGGTACAAACCGTTTTCCGCTCTGATCAAACACGTTTAACTCGCCAGCGGGTATATTTACAACCACAAACCGTTCGGGTTCAAAGCGGTTAATGTAGCGGTAAAAGTTCAGCGTCTGGCGGATCAACCGAAGCGAATCGGCAACCGCCGGATTTGTTTTGGCCAGATTACGCAACCGGTTATAATGACCTACTAACTGGTTGTAGGGAGCGAAGGACGTATTCCCCAACAATGATCGGAAAAATACGGTATCAGCTTTCCCAACCCACGACGAATCAATTGCTTCGGGAAGTCCGCTGAAAACGACCCGCGATGGTTTTTTCCCGTATCGAACTTCCATCATCAGTTGCGCGATCTTATCAGCAACCTCTTCTCGGGTAACCGACGGCGTAATTGCGTAGCGGCTCGTGTCAATCCCTACCGAATCGGCATATCGACAAATCTGATGAAGATTTTGCTTCGCCAAGCTCAGGTTGCGGATAGCCTGTTCACGATTGTTTGTTTCTTCACGCTTGCCCTTTTGCCAGGAGATCACCTCACGACCGACAAAAAACAAGACCACTAATCCGGCCAATACGGCCACGCCAATCCAAATTTTACGTGTATCCATTTTCGTTGAGTGTAGCTTTCTTTAAAAACTCGAAAACGTCCCTTTAGGTTATCGAGGGCGTTTGTTCGTTAACATAGAAAACGCCCTCGCCAGAGTATCTGATGAGGGCGTCCTACATTTCGTTAATCCTATTCGTTAACTATAGGGCGGCTTATCGATATCTGGTTTTGGATTCGGATTGCGGTTTGGGTGCATCATGTGCACGTTTGCAGCGGGCTCATCACCGTCCATATACTCATCTTCCAACGCATCGGGAGCAAGTTCTTCAGGGTCTATTTCGCTGCCCGGTCCGCTGGTTCCTTCGACGGATTGGTCACCCAAACCGGCGGGTGAAATAGCCTGTTTTGCGCGAATCAGATTTTCTTTGTCTTCACTTTCCATAACATCCTCCTTTCAGGGTTTTGTGGCTGTTGCTAACAGCCTCTTTTCATTGAGATAACCACCGGTTACTGATATTGTTCGGCTTGTCTATAAACACATAATCCGCTAACTCGACAGCCGAATCAGCGGATTATGCCTATTGTTAACGATATCAGCGGTTTATTTTCCGCCCTGAGCAGGCATCAATACCGTGTCTACCGAATGAACAATACCGTTGGTTGTTTCAATATCAGCGGCATTGACGGTGGCCGTATTGCCAGCTCCGTCGGTAATGGTTACCGTATCACCTTGTTTGCCCACGGTCAATGTACCGCCGGTTACCGTCTTAAGCTTCTGCCCGTCCTGTAGTTGACTGGAAGTCAGCTTGCCTTTCACGACATGATACGCGAGCAGCTTAGTCAGTTTTGCTTTTGCCGCTGGCTTCATCAGTTCATCGACCGTACCCGAGGGTAGTTTGCTGAACGCGTCGTTGGTCGGCGCAAAAACGGTGTATGGACCCTTACTACTCGCTTGTTCGGTTAAACCCGACACCCGCAACGCCCGGAACAGAATCGTGTGATCAGCCGATTTGGCTGCACTAATGGCTAAATCTTTCCCGGTCGACACACCCGATTTGAGGGCGCTTCCAGGCATACCCATGTTGCTTGCCGAAGCAGACTGAACCGCTGCATTTTGGTCTTGAGCCAGCGCCATTCCATTGGCTCCGATGAGTAGAGCGAAAGCAATCGCCCAGCCGAAACAAGGTTTCGTAGTCATAGTCGAGTATTGATGGTGAATAAACCTGACCTGTTCTACCGAACAAGTCCCAATGCCACACACACCGGTTTGAGGGAAACGAACTCCATCACCAAATATTTCGTAAGCGGTAGTTTATCGTTCTTAAAACGAGTTAAAGGACTTATACGGTAAAATTGATCAGCGAAGTTTCAGCCGGTTTACAGGGCCAGTTACTAATTATTGCCGACGACTAAAATATTTTAAAGGAGAAAAGCCAATTTTGCCTTTCGGTTGTTTCCTATCTTAAATCAACCGGTAACGCTTATTACCATGCAAATATCGAAACACAAAGTAGCCGCCATCCATTATACGCTCAGTGATGACGCGGGAAACGTCCTGGATTCGAGCCAGGGCAATGATCCGCTCTATTACCTTCATGGCAAGGGGAATCTCATTCCTGGTATGGAAGAAGGCTTGGAAGGAAAAGTAAAAGGCGATAAAGCAAAAATAGATGTAGCCCCCGAAAAAGGCTACGGCAAACGGAATCCTCAGCTTATTCAGGAAGTGCCCATCAAAGCTTTTGGTGGACAAAAAGTAGAAGTCGGGATGCAGTTTGAAACCAATCAGGGCGAACTCATCACGGTGACGAACGTAAGTCCAGACTCCGTTACGGTTGATGGGAACCACCCGCTGGCCGACCAGAATCTTCATTTTGATGTGGAAGTGATCGACGTTCGCGACGCCACTGACGAAGAGCTGGCTCATGGCCACGTTCACGGTCCAGGCGGCCATCATCACCATTAATCAGTAAGGTACTCGGTTTATGATGGGTTTAGGCACCGATTAAGAGCTGCCTGACTTGTCATAAACCGAATACGCCAAGCGGTTTATTTCGAAAAAACGCCTTTGGCTATCAGGTACGGGATCAGGAGCCAGAGCAGCCCTTTGATCAGAAAAAACAAGAAGCCCAGCCAACCAACGCGCTTAAGCCATACTTTAAACCGCTCATTCATGGCTGTCCTTTTTTCGACAAAGATAGTTACGATTCCAGTCATTATAGTCTGTTTCGTCAGCAAAGGTATCTGCCCAAAATATTCGTAATTTTGCGATTATGACGCAGATTGGCACGGATATTCACGTAGCA
Organism: Spirosoma oryzicola; assembly: GCF_021233055.1. Taxonomy (NCBI): domain Bacteria; kingdom Pseudomonadati; phylum Bacteroidota; class Cytophagia; order Cytophagales; family Cytophagaceae; genus Spirosoma; species Spirosoma oryzicola. The sequence goes on from NZ_CP089538.1 coordinate 3,446,438, forward strand.
ACCCAGTTTTTAGAAGCAGGCAATGTGGTTGGCATTCCAACCGAAACGGTTTACGGATTAGCCGGTAATGCCCTCAATCCCGACGCCGTACTGACCATTTTTCGGGTCAAGAACCGGCCAGCCTTCGACCCACTTATTGTGCATACCGACTCACTGATCAAGGTCGAACAGTTTGTTACCGACATTCCCGAACCGGCACGGTTGCTGGCGGAAACCTTTTGGCCAGGCCCGTTAACCCTGCTCCTGCCCCGCCACGACCGGATTCCGGATCTGGTCACGTCTGGCTTACCGACTGTTGCTGTCCGCATTCCTAATCATCCGCTTACGCTCGGTCTGCTCCGTTCGCTTGATTTTCCACTGGCGGCCCCGAGTGCCAATCCGTTTGGTTACATCAGTCCGACTACGGCTCAGCACGTTGCCGATCAGCTAGGCGATCAGGTACCGTACATTCTGGACGGAGGTCCGGCGAGTGTCGGATTGGAATCAACGATTATCGGCTTCGAAAACAACACCGCTACCGTATTTCGGCTGGGTGGCATGGCGCTGGAACAGATTGAGCGCGTTATTGGCCCGGTCGCGGTACGAACGCATTCGACCTCGAACCCCAAAGCACCCGGTATGCTGAGCAGTCATTATGCTCCGCGCAAACCGCTGGTGCTGCTGCAACCCGGCGAAACACCGCCATTCCACGATAAAGCGGGCGCATTGGTGTTTCGCGAACCGTTTGGTGGGATTCAGCCCGATCACCAACGCGTGCTATCGCCCACCGGCGATTTGAACGAAGCGGCTAAAAACCTGTTTGCCCACCTGCGTACTCTGGACAGTTTACCCGTAGAAATGATCTATGCCGAACCGCTTCCGAACCAGGGATTGGGCTGGGCGATGAACGACCGCCTTCGCCGGGCGGCTGTACAACCCTGATCTCCGGCGCTTATTTTTCGGAGCGGTCCAGTTCCAGGCTGCGGCCTTGTAGCCCACCCGTGTGAATAGCCACAACGGCTGCACCTTCGGGAAAAAAGCCTTGCCGAGCCAGGTCGTAAATGCCATACAGCATCTTTCCGGTGTAGACCTGTTCCAGTAGCACACCTGTCTTTCGTTCAAATTGCCGGATAAAGTAAAGCAGGTCGGGTGTTGTACGCGCATACCCCCCGAAGGCGTATTGATTATCCAGACGGAAATTTAGGTGGGTTTCTCTCTCAAAAGGCAATCGAAAGTCGGATGCGTTGAGCGCCAGAAACCCAACTACAGTTGTTTCGGATGGGGCCGATTGAACCAGTCCGCCGACCGTACCGCCCGTGCCAACCGAACAGCAAACGTAGTCGGGGCCATTTCCCAATTGAGCAATCAGTTCCGGCATGATTTCTGACGCACCGCGCATCGCCAACTCATTCGTTCCACCCTCAGGCAACACATAGCAGGGGCCAAAGCGATCTGTCAGGCTGAGCAGGTAATCGGGTTCCTCTTTCCGTCGGTACTCCGCACGACTGACAAACTGCACGTCCATACCGCACGATTCGCAGAACAGCAGCGTAGGATTTCGGGGTACATTGGCTAGCTCCTCCCCGCGTACAACACCAATCGTCTTGAATCCGAACACGTTTCCGGCAGCAGCGGTCGCGTACAAATGATTTGAATACGCTCCACCAAAGGTCAGCAAGGTGTCGAAGCCTTGCTTTCGCGCTTCGAGCAGGTTGTATTTTAGCTTACGCCATTTATTGCCCGATACCAGCGGATGCAGCAAGTCGTCACGTTTCAGCAGCAACCGAATACCAACGGGTTCAGGAAATGGGTCGGAAAGCAGTTGCACCGGCGAGTTACCAGCTAATTGCGACAGTTGCCGGGCAAGTTCGTCCATAATCCGTATTTTTGTGGGTTAATCGCCGGAGAGCAATACGCTTTACTCCCCGGCATGACTGCAAATCTGAGAAAATGGTAGCGGAAACGGAAGACGACTTACCCGAAGACGACGAATTATACGAACATCACCGCATTGTGGTTGATAAAGGCCAGAGTTTGTTGCGCATTGATCGGTTCTTGATGGATCGGCTACAGAATGCGACGCGTACCAAAATTCAGGCGGCTATCGACGTTGAATCGGTCCGCGTGAACGGTCGAATCACGAAGGCCAGCTACAAGATCAAACCGGCGGATGTCATTACGATCTCGTTGCCCCACCCGCCCCGCGACACCGATATTAAGCCGGAAAACATTCCGCTCAACATCGTTTTTGAAGATGACGAGCTGTTAGTCCTCAATAAACCGGCGGGTATGGTCGTACACCCTGCTCACGGCAACTGGGACGGTACGCTGGTCAACGCCCTGGTGTATCACTTTCAGAATCTCCCCACATCCCGGAATGGAAACATTAGACCCGGTTTGGTTCACCGCATCGACAAAGACACGTCGGGGCTAATGGTCATCGCCAAAACCGAATACGCCATGACTCACCTGGCCCGGCAATTTTTTGATCACAGCATCGAACGGACCTATAACGCACTCGTCTGGGGTCTGCCTAATCCAACCGACGGCACCATTACGGGTTACATTGGCCGGAGCGTGAAAGACCGCAAGGTACAGGTGATTTACGACGACGAAACCAAAGGCAAATGGGCTGTCACGCATTACAAGACGCTGGAACAATTGCAATACGTCGCACTGGTTCAGTGTAATCTGGAAACAGGTCGCACGCACCAGATCCGGGCGCACATGAAACACATCGGCCATCCGCTGTTTAACGACGCAATGTACGGGGGCGACCGCATTCTGCGGGGCAATCCGGTTGGCAGTTACAAAGCCTTTGTCGAGAATGGGTTTAAGTTGCTGCCCCGACAAGCCTTACACGCAAAGTCGCTTGGCTTCATTCACCCCCGCACCCACGAGTGGCTTCAGTTCACCTCCGAACTTCCCGACGATTTTCGGTCTGTACTCGATAAATGGCGGAAGAAAATGATGGTTGATGAAGACTGAGGCATTAACTTAGCGTGTTCACGCATTCTTAAAACAAGTACCCATCACCTTTCACGCACACTTCCTCCATGATTTCTATCCGCCCCGGCACCCGTGCCGACGTTCCGCAGGCTTTTGCCTTAGTTACCGAACTTGCCGTTTACGAATTAGCCGCTGATCAGGTCTCGAACACCGCCGAGCAGATGGCCGACGACGGTTTTGGCGCAAACCCGCTCTTCGGACTGCTTGTCGCCGAAGAATCTGAAAGTCAGAAAATCGTTGGTATCGCGTTGTATTATTTCCGGTACTCGACCTGGAAAGGCAAGCGGCTTTATCTGGAAGACATTATCGTTACCGAAGACTTCCGGGGGTACGGCATTGGGAAGCTGCTCTTAGACGCGACTATCGAGATGGCCCGCGAGACGCATTGTACCGGTATGATGTGGCAGGTTCTGGACTGGAATAAGCCCGCCATCGGTTTTTATCAGCAGTTCGGAACCCGGTTCGATGATGGATGGACCAACTGCCATCTGGATTTTTAGTCAATACGCATAAACCAGGGCGTATGGAGCCGGTTTCTAAAAGTCCCGGCTCCATACGCCCTGCCCCATCACAAAAAAACTATCTTTGCAGTTCGAGCATAGTGACAAAGCATGACGTATCGTCAACGTAAAGCCATCAGAATTGCTGGCTGGGTATTTCTAAGTATATTTTTGATCGGCTGTGTAGGAGCGGTTATCGCCTACGTTAAACGCGAGAGCTTACTCAAATCCGGTCTTGAGCGGGCCATTCGCAAAGCGAAGCGAGATTATAATCTCGACGTTCGAATTGGCTCGGCCAAATTCACGGGTCTGAGTTCGGTGGCTTTTACGGATATATCGGTTGTTCCCGAAGAGCGCGACAGCCTTGCTCGCATCCAGCGCGTGGAAGTGGCCGTCCGGTTCTGGCCCCTTCTGGCCGGTAAAATTGGACTGTCGGGTATGACGCTGGAAAACGGTCTGGTACAGGTCGTCAAGCGCGACTCGCTGACAAACATCGATTTTCTGCTTCGCCGGAGTCGCGATTCAACGAAAAAGGAAAGTAGTCGGCGGGCGGATCTATCCAATGTCGCCGAAAACCTCATTGATAATATCCTCTCAAAAATTCCTGACGATCTAAATATCAGCAATTTAGAATTTCGGGGGATCGAGAATAAAACCAGACTCAGTTTACTTACCCAAACGGCTTCGATCAACGATGAAGTGGTGGCGTCAACGCTGAAGCTCAACGGGAACGAAGCCACCTGGCACGTTACGGGCACTGCCGATCCGGCGGATCGTGAGTATGATCTGGCGTTGTATGCGGATGGTAAACCGCTTGAACTGGCTTACATTCAAAAACGCTTTAACCTAAAGCTGCAAGCCGACACCGTGCGGGCACAACTGCGCGATGTAGACCGCGCAGGCGATGAGTTTCGTCTGGAAGGGGTCGGCTCGGTTCGTAATCTGCGTATTAACCACCCGGCTATTGCTCGCACCGATGTGCTTGTTCCGCAGGCTTCGATGGATGCCAATCTGTTTGTGGGCGAAAATTACGTAGGAGTTGATAGCTCGTCGGTTCTTCGGCTGGGCGAGGCCAGCGCACGACCCTTCGTAAAATACACGCTGAAACCAGCAAAAATATACGAAGTACAACTGCACACCGACCAACAAGATGCGCAGGCTGTCTTTAATTCGTTTCCGCAAGGGCTATTCGAATCGCTGGAAGGTATGCAGGTGGCGGGTAAATTGAAATACGATATGGTGTTTCAGTTGGACACTTCGCTGCCCGATTCCGTAAAATTTGAGTCGGGTTTAACTCAGGAAGGGTTCAAGATCCTAAAGATGGGACGGACGGACTTTACGATTATCAATCAGCCGTTCATTTATACCCCGTACGAAAAAGACAAACCCGTTCGGGATATTGTCGTTGGTCCCGACAATCCGGATTACACACCCCTGAACCAGATCTCGCCCGACCTGCGGAACGCTCTGCTAACTTCGGAAGACTATAATTTCTTTACGCACAAAGGCTTCAACGAGAAAGCGTTCCGGGTGTCGATTGCGACGAATTTCAAGGAGAAATCCTTTAAACGAGGAGCGAGCACGATTTCCATGCAGCTCGTAAAAAATGCCTTCCTGAACCGCAACAAAACGCTGTCGCGCAAGGTCGAAGAGATTCTCATCGTCTGGCTTATCGAAAACGAGCGCATCATCTCCAAGGAGCGGATGTACGAAGTTTACCTGAACATCATCGAGTGGGGACGCAATATTTACGGTATTGGCGAAGCGGCCCGGTATTATTTTTCCAAACGGCCCGCCGATCTGAATTTAGGCGAAAGTATTTTCCTCGCCTTTGTCGTTCCTCGCCCTAAGCGCGCGCTCGATTGGTTTCTGCCTGATGGGTCACTCCAGGCTCGTAACGTACGCGGTTACTTCCGGCTTATCGGCAGGATTATGGCGCGCCGTGGCTTAACTGCTCCCGATTCGGGAGCCTATGGCTTCTACAACGTTCGGCTACGGGAAGGACTACGTCGTCAGATTGCACCGGTTGATTCTCTGTATCAGACCGACAGCCTGATGACCGAACCCATTGATGGGATCGACGTGGAGAATGACGAAGGAAATGGAATTGGTAATTTCTTCCGGCGGCTGTTTAAAGGCTCCAAAAGCGACCGGGATAATAACCGGACGGACGAACAGCCAACGGTTCAACCCGAAAGTAATACTCCTTTTTCTGGCGAAACAGCACCAACGGATACCGTGAAAACGCGTAAACAATTACGCCAGGAGCGTAGGGAACGAAAGCGTCGGGAAAAAGAAGAGGAGCGATTACGCGAAGAATCCGGCAATCCGTAACCACGTGGTTTATGAAAGCATTGATAAGACTTGTCCTGATTGTTCTGGTCATTGGTGGCATTGCGATCTACTTTTTTTCGCAGTACAACAACACTTCTTTCAAGACGCAAACCATTGACTTAGCGGTTGACTGCTCTGACGTTGATAACGTGTTAGTCACCTCAACGGTCAATGTCGTCGTAAAGAACTTGTCGTCACGCTCGCACGACGACATCTCCGTCAAGATTGAGGCTTTCGATGAATCAGGCAATCAATTGAAAGAGAAGTTCACTACGTTTTCGCGAACATTGTTGCCCAACAGCAGCTTCGACAAACCCGTTACATTGCCTGCGGGTACCAAACGTTGCGATTGCAAGATCGTCAGTTCACATCCGGTGGAGTAAACCAGAAACAAAAACAAATGCCGTATCTTGGAGATACGGCATTTGTTTTTGTTTCTGTTAGTCTAGTAAATCCGGGCGTCGGGCGCGCGTACGGGCCAACGCCTGTTCATGCCGCCACTCGTCAATTTTAGCTTCATGGCCGGACAGCAGGATGTCCGGCACTCGATGTCCTTCAAACTCTGCCGGGCGGGTATACACGGGAGGAGCTAATAAATTATCCTGAAACGAATCGGTCAATGCCGAGGTTTCGTCATTCAGCACACCCGGCAGAAGCCGAATGATAGCATCGGATAAAACAGCCGCAGCCAGTTCGCCACCCGACAATACGTAATCACCAATACTGATTTCTTTCGTGATGAACATTTCCCGAACACGTTCATCAACGCCTTTGTAATGACCGCAAAGAATGATTAGGTTCTGGCGCAGCGATAAGGAGTTAGCCGTCTGCTGGTTCAGTCGCTCGCCGTCGGGCGTCATGTAAATGATCTCGTCGTAGGTCCGTTGCTCCTGTAGCGACCGGATGCAAGTGGCAATCGGTTCGATCTGCATCACCATCCCCGCGCCCCCACCGAACGCATAATCATCTACCCGCCGATGCTTATCCGCCGTAAAATCGCGCAGGTCATGGACGACTACTTCTACATATCCTCCCTGTTGGGCTCGTTGCAAAATAGAATGGCCAAAAAAGCTATCGAGCAGACGCGGCAGACAGGTTATAATATCAATCCTCATCGGTATGATCTTGATCTCCGTCAACTTCCGGCTTTTCGTTGCTGTCTTCTTCCATGTAAATCGCCAGCAGTCCGTCCGGAAGCGCAACGTTTAACTTCTGGTTGGTCCGATCAACCGTGCGAACGATATCGCTATTGATGGGAATCAGCACCTCTTTGCCGAGGTAATCCATAGCAATCAGGTCCTGCGCATTCATGGCGTAAACGCCCCGAACGGTACCCAGCGAGCCTTCTTTCTCATCAACAATTTGATAGCCGACGATCTCGTGGAAGTAAAAGCGGGTTTCGTCCGTAATCGGCTCCAGTTCATCAAGAGGCAAAAACGCTCCGCAGTTGATGAGTCGTTCGGCCTGCTCAATGGTATCGATGTCTTCGAAGGCCACAATCGCCCGGCTACCTTTCACGATAGCGATGGATTCAATAAAATAAGGAATCAACTCCCCCTTTACTTCGAGCAAAACCGACTCAAGATCGGCATACTCATCGGGATTGTCAACGTCTAAATAAAGCACTAACTCACCACTGACGCCGTGCGTCTTGGTGATATGGCCTAGCTGATAGCAATCGTCTTTAGTCATAAGTAACGCGGCCACGAAGCCCCATTTTTGCAGCAAAAATACGGCTTTCCACCGGAAAGCCATCCCGCTACGTTGTTTACAGAAAAAGCCTGTCCACTTATGAACAGGCTCTTACTTACAGATTTACAAACCGCCGAGACGGTCGAAAAACTATTCCGCAGCCGGTGTTTCTTCGGGTGCAGCCGTTTCCGCAGCGGGTGCTTCTTCAGCAGGAGCCTCGGCAACAGGTTCTTCAACTTTGTTCTTTTTGGCAATCGCTTCAGCGCGCGCTTCGTTAACCTTTTTCTCCGCATCCAGACGAGCGGCACGAGCCTGCTCTTTCGTTTGCGTTTTGGTTTCAGCAGCACCTGCCTTACGATTTTCTTTGTCTTCTTTCCAGGTACTGAATTTTTCGTCAGCCTGTTCCTGCGAGATAGCGCCTTTGTTGACACCAACTTGCAGGTGCTTGCGGTACATGATGCCTTCGTGCGACAATACCGAACGGGTTGTGTCGGTTGGTTGAGCACCTACCAGAAGCCAATGTACGGCCCGCTCCGATTTCAATACAACCGTTGCAGGGTCGGTGTTGGGGTTATACGAACCGATTTTCTCGATGAACCGGCCATCACGGGGCGATGTTGATTCAGCCACGACGATGTCGTATATCGCCATTCTTTTGCGTCCACGACGCGATAAACGGATTTTAACAGCCATTTGTGCTTGTTGGTTTTGATGGGGGACGCGTCCCCCGCGTAAAACGTGGCCGCAAAGGTACAAAAAAAGTATTTAGAAATGCATATAAATCTTACATTTCTAAATACTCATCCGCTTCTCCGTAAAATACCTGTGCAATACGAGTCTATAAGCCGGGTTCTGTCCTCCGGCAAAGCTTATTAGCTCGGCCAGATGGCTTATCATTTATCTAGGATGGTCGTCACCGGCCACCTCGTTCGACCTACCCGCGTCGGCATTCGGATTGCTCCGAAACGGGAACGAGCCGCCCCACATCCGACGCTTATTTGGTCTTTCAGCCCCTAAGGTTTATCCTGCCCCACCGGTCACCCGTTGGGCGGTAGGCTCTTACCCCACCTTTTCACCCTTACCTTTCGGCGGTATATTTTCTGTGACACTAGCTGTCGAACGGCCGTTCCCAGCCGTCCGCCTTCCCGTTAGGAAGTAAGGTGCTCTGCGCTGCCCGGACTTTCCTCATCTGATTGCTCAGCCGCGATAAGCCAACTCGTATTGTTCAGGTCGGACAAAGGTACACCCATCCCGCCGGTTTCTCAACTGATCATTCTTTTCATTTGGGGTTTTATGTTGGAGAAGGGGGTGTTTCATATGCCGTATCTCGAAGATATGGCATATGAAACACCCCCTTCTCCAACACACCTTAAAGACGATCGATTTGACTCCTTAATTGGTCTTCGGATTTTTCGTCGGTGCACTTCCGCTTGCCGGTGGATTATAGACAATTTCGTTGTCGGGCACATCCCAGTAATCCAGGTAGCCGTAATTGATGGTAGCGTTCGTGCTGACAGCGCCGGTACGGCTCAGCGCAACAGCCCCTTTGCGACCAGTTTCCAGCAAACCCCAGCGCCGGGCATCGTAGAAAGACAGGGCGCGGAACAGCAGACCGACACGTCGTTCGCGCCGTAGTTCTTCTTTAGCAACGTCCAGCGACAGGTTTGTTCCGGCAACGGCGGGCAAACCAGCGCCTTGAAATTTGCGAACTTCGTCGATCAGGGCAAGGCCATCTTCAATTTTGCCAGTATTGATCAAGGCTTCGGCTTTCATCAACTGGTTTTCTTCGTACGAACTGGCCAGATACAATTCATACCCGCCCGCATTCAAGTTTGAATACGTAATGACAGACGTACTGCCTTCCGAACCGGCAGCCCCTCGATTGATCAGGTCATAGCGGGTAAAAAACGAGTTACCCCGCGACGCTTCACCGATGTAGGGAGCCGTTCTTCGTCTAAAGTTATTGGTAAAACGAAGGTCACCCGTCTTGAAATCCTGAATCAGGCGCTCGGTGATTTTATAGGTGTTGTTCGCTCCGGTGGTTTTCGCAGAAACGGTCCCGGCAGTCGGTGACAGGAAATCGCCAGTTGTGTTTGACCGGCCCGTGAAAACAAAATCAGACGCCTGTATACCGTTTGTTGTCAGAGTAATGATGTCGGCCCATTGCGCAGCCGTCATCGCACTGACGCGGGTGTTAACCAGGAGGTTCCGGGCTTTCATGGTATTGATATTCCGTTGCCACATCGCAGGTGTCAATACGCCCCCTCTACCGACTCGGTTGAAGCTTGGAATAAGCCCTTCCATCGTTGCTGTGTAATCCGTATTAACCGTTAAGCCAGCCAGAATGGTAGCAGCCGCATCGAGGTTTTTATTTGCTTCGGCGATCATGGTCTCTTTTGACACATAATTGCCGTTTGTACCGTTCAGGGCTTCGCCATTGGCCTTATCATTGATAATACCGGCATAATACATGGAGCCAATCCGGGAGTACGCGTACCCTTTCCACCAATAGGCCCACGCTTTCAACACGCCCTTCTTCGTGTCAGCAGCTCCCGTAAACGTTACCGCGTCAATGTTAGACAGAATCGTGTTGGCGGCATTGTTCATGTTGTACATGTATGCCCACTCGTAGTAGGTCGAGTTCTGGAAGCCCGTCGAGTTGACGTTCGCCGTAATCCGGATGAAATCAATCTGCTTATTGGGTGAGTTTGGATTAAGCAACACCGTACCGTCGTCGAGCGTAATCTGATTCGGCGCACCGATCTGGTTGATAAAGACGTTAGCAATATCCGTCCCGATCACGTCGCCCATCAGTTCGTGATTGCCAATGGCCCCCGACCAGAAATAACCCGGTACGCCATCGTAGTATTTTACATCTTTAAAACCCGTGATATAAAAGCCTTCGCCGAAAGAGACCAGACCCGTTTCCGTTTTCAGGGCCGGTGACGACGGTTGGTTGGGGTTCTTAACGTCTAATTGTTCTTTACAGGATGCCATAAAGCCTGAGAAAGCCAGCGTTAAGGCAAGTATTTTTAACTTATTCATACGGTCAGTTTGGGAATGGGTTTCTTTAAAAGCCAAAGTTTAAAGAAGCCTGGTACGACTTGAAGTTCGGCATCGTGCTATGGTCAGTTCCTCTGTCCCAGGCCGAGTTCGACGTTCCTGAGCTGATTTCAGGATCGAAACCGGTGTATTTGGTAAGCGTCCAGAGGTTACGTCCCGACAGCACCAGTTGCAGTCTTTTGACAGCCGGAATCTTGAACACTTTCGCGAAATCAATACCGACCGAAATATTCCTCAGCCGTAGGAACGATGCGTCTTCGTAGAAATAATCTTTGGTTCCGTTGGCGGTCCGTTGTGCGTAAATGCCCCGATAGAAAGCCGTCCAGGCACCCGTCTGTCCATCAATCGTGAAGGGTTTTGTGTAATCACTGTGGATACCATCCCGATACATCCACTCTTTGGTCTGGTTGTACAGGTGGTTACCGTTTACCCAGTCAAATTGAACGCCGAACGTCAGGAAGCTCTCGAACGTCACGTCGTTGATAAACGACATGTTGAATTTCGGGTTTGGATCACCGAAGCTAAACTTGTCCGCCGTGAAGTAAGGCTGCTTCGTGGCTTTGTTAACCACGTATCCGTTGCTGGCCAGCGTGTAATTTTCCTGATCCGCCGTGGCGATAAACGGATTGCCGTTCGCATCCCGTGCATCGACATCGTGGATGGTTTTGTAACCGTATAGCTGACCAATTTTTTCACCAGCTTTCAGGACGTAGTTTGTGCTTCCGGCGTTGGACGTAACAATAATTGGTGCATCGCCCCGAACCGCAATGATCTGCGATGATTGCTTACCAAAGTTGACGGTCGTATTCCATTTAAGATTCGAACCCTGATAAACCGTCGAATTTAACGACATCTGAAGGCCATTCGAACCCAGTGTGAACGCATTATCTGTTAGCTTACCCAGACCAATAGAAGGCGCTACGTCAATCTGGTAAATGGCGTCTTTTGTTTTCCGGTCCCAGTACGTAGCCGACAGCGCAATGGCGTTCAACCAGCTGCTACCCTTAAATAAGCTGAATACCATGTCGGTCCCGATTTCCAGTTCTTCCGATACCTCCACCCCTAGCGCTGGATTTGGCTGCTGGTTGGCGTAATAGAATGCCGTTGTGTTGCCTACCGTCGTGGGGGTGATGGTCACGTACCGGTCAAACGGCTGCGGCTGGATACCGGCCTGACCATAAGCCGCCCGTAGTTTTAGCTCAGGAAGAAACCCGTTAACGGTGCTGTTCTGCCAGAATTTCAGGGCCGACAAACGCAGGTAAGCATCACCACGCGGGAAGGTAAAGGGTTTAGAACCCTGACCGAACGCAGAGGAATAGTCACTCCGGAAACCGCCCGAGAAACCCGCAAAGTCGCCAATTTCAAACCGTTGGTTCACCAGATACCCGTACGTAATGAACGGCTCTACATAATCGCGATACACCCGCCACGAGGTTGTGTTAGCTGCATTGTACGGAGAATAAGCGGCTGGAAGGCCAATGCCCGCACTAGTGTATTCTTTTATCTGGCTATTCCGCCAGTCGAACAGGGCCTGTGTCGTTGATCGGATCGGAAGATTCAAATGAAAGTCTTCTTTAAAATCGAAGGTAGCTGTAGCCGTCGCCAGGAAGTTCTGGAATACTTTACTGTTCGTATACTTCGTTAAATCTCCCGTATTTGTGGAGTTAAAGTTAGAACCATTGTAACTGTTAGTAATGAAGTTAACCGATCCCTGCGTGATCCAATACTTATTATTGGCATTATTAGCCTGGTTAAGGTACTCTAGATCGCGGTTTTGGGTCTGGTAGTTCAGTCCGTATTTCAGATCCAGGTCAACGTACTTCGGAAATTTGTAATTCAGGTTCAGGTTCTGAATGATGTCAACCTTATTGTCGTTGTTGCGGGTGTACGCCTGCCGATACGATGGGTTCGACGCATTGATACCGATGGTCTGGTTCATATTCAGCGGAATAGAACCATCCGTGGTTGTCAGGTCGAAATCGGCCAATGGATACGCATTCAGTAGGTTGTACAAAATGGTCCGGTCCAATGATTTGAGCGTACTCTTCGTGTAGGCAAGCTGCGTGATCGACCGCAGGGTCAGCCCTTTGGCTAACTGTGCCCCAATGTTAGCGGACAAGTTGCTCCGGTCCCAGTAACCGTTGTCCCGAATATTACTTTCCTGATGGCTGTTGGAAACAGACAAACCGAAATCGGCTTTCTGACTACCACCGGTGATCGCAATACTATTGTTGGTCGTATTCGCTGGCTTGAAGAAATACGCAAAGTGATCGTGGTATTTCAGATTAGCGTCGTACGGTTTGCTGTTGGTCGCAGTTGGATCAATCGAGTTGTATTGTACGTTCTCCGAATAAATCCCATTGACGGCATCATATACGATTGGTCTGCCCGATGAACCGATAATGTTGTTGCTGGCATCGGTAGCAAACGCGTGGTATTGGGCTTTGCTGACGCCACCATTGTTCAGAAAGGTGTTTTGGGCAATGCTGGACGAGAAATCGATGTTTAGCTGCCCGTTCTTACCCTTTTTGGTAAATAACTGAATAACGCCATTGGCACCCTGCGCACCGTAAATGGTAGCGGCAGCGGCTCCCTGTACCACTTCGACGCGCTCAATCGAGTTCAGATCGATGGTTTGCAGACTGGTCGCTCCCATCTGAATCCCGTCGATCAGGATCATAGGCTGGGTTCCCCGGTTGATGGTGTTGATACCCCGCAACAGAATATTAACGTCGGCACCGGGTGTACCACTCCGGCTGGTGATTTGCGCGCCGGGAATTTTACCGATCAGAGCCTGGTCAACCGAAGCCGAGGGCGTTTGGGGTAAATCTTTACCGGAAACTGATTCAACCGAGATCGCGATCTTCCGCTTATCAGTGGCGACACCAACTCCGGTTACAACCACTTCGGAGAGTTGCTTTGTATCGGTCGTTAGTATAACGTCGATTACTGAACTGGCACCGATCTCAACTTCTTTCGAAGCCATGCCAATAAAGGAAAAAACCAAAGCTCCTTTTGCCGGAGCAGAAATTGAATAACTCCCGTTACCATCGGTGACAGCGCCGACTGTGGTTCCTTTGACAACTACGGACACGCCGGGAAGCGTGGTACCATCTTCAGCGGAAGTTACCTTACCCGTAACCGTCCGTCCTTGCGCCCAGGTCAACGCCCAGGTTGAGCATACCAGAAGGAAGCTCAATAGTAAAACTTTCCTCATAAATTAATCAAATCAATTAGGCTATAGTACTCAGAAGTCTCTTTCACAAAAGTAGGTGCCTTAAATTCTAAAGCAAATTTTAACATAGAAAAAATTATAACCATTTTCTAGTTTAGAAAATAATCTATCCTAATCAATTAGTTCAATAAAGCTCCTTTATGCCGTACTATGTTGCAATTGTAGCTTTACAAATAAAATTATCTTTTGCATATGTGATTCTTATTGCAATACCTAAAACAACACGCCATTATACCCCTACGCCACGCATAAAAGAATAATACAATTATAAGGATAGAATTTAACTGAATCAAATCAAGTATTTTATAAGTATTACTACTTAGTATTGTCACCATTTAATGACTAAACCGAATATTAAATTGTATTTTACAAATAACACAGTCTTTATTAAATAAATATGTCGCATATGCCATACATTTTTAAGATATCTAGATAATACATCGATTTTATTACAAATGAGGCATACTATGCGTCAACTCGACAACCTATGAATTTTTGGCGGTGAGCGTTTATTCCTTCACGCCAGTCATTGCTAAAAAAGATGCCCTGGCCAGTCGGTTTATCACCAACCAGCCAGGGCATCTTACCCGGCGTATCAGACCTTACTTAACTACTGCAACCCGTCTACTTTTACATTTATCTGACCACGAGCATTTACAACAGCCAGTATAGCAGTGGGTGTCAGATAAACCTGATCTGGTTTGATTTCGTCAATCCGCCCGTTTATCACAACACCTTTTGCTAACTGATTATTCTTCAACTTCTCCTGAAGTAACTTCTGCATTTCAGCGATCTGCGAACCCACCGGAATGGTCAGTTGCTTTTCCAGCGTCCGGGCGAGTGTTCCCTTTAGCAGCCAGCTAGCCGATTGCTGAAGGATGTTGCGCGTGTCAAGGTCATACTTTAGATCCCTCAACGAAATCGTCTGGCTTTGCGGATCGTAGTAAGGCTGGCCTTTGAGATAGATGTCGCCATTGACCGTTCCTTTCAGGCCCGCTTTGATGATGAGATTTTCGTTCTGACCATACATTTCCATGCTGGCGATCGTGACGCTGTACCGGTCATTGTTGAACGAAAACGTTTTGCCGACGAACTCCTCCGAGGCAATTCGGGCGGCTTCCTGATAACTGGCTTCACTGAGCAGTCCAATCTGGAAATCGTCTTTCACCTGCGGCACAACGGTCAGATCGGGCAATGAAACTGCCGGGCGCACGTCAGGTTTTGCGCCCGTTGTCGTGAGGGTATAGCCTTCGATACCAATCGTAGACCGGATAGTCCGTCCTTCGAAGCGGAGCGGTGTGATCAGAATACGTTTCGGCACGACTTGCAGATATGTCCGGTATTTCTCCGAAACAAGGTACGGTTCGCGTAGGGTATTCCAGGCCTTTAATACCGGTGTTCGAAGGTCAACGTTGCGACGAATCTGCTGATCCAGCGTCTTGGTAATGCTGCTTAAATTCTTGTCGATCAGTCGCCCGACAATATTCGTGATCGGGATATTTAGTCCCACGAAACTCACCGTAGGCCGACGTACCCAGCCATACCCGTCACCCTGCGTCTGGGTATGAACAGACCAATCGCGCTCCAGGTCGAACTTGGTTTTGAACCGAAGGTCAATCTCAAACTCAGTTTCTTTGTATTGCGTGAATCCTAACACCGAAACGCCCGCTTTTGCCCAGATTTTTAACGGAACTACGAAATGAAAAAGGCTATCCTGAGCATTCACGATAATCGTTCCCCGCTTCCAGACCTTCGTCATAAAGTTGTCGTTGTTGTTATCTTCCAGACTGTTGTCTTCGTAGATCAGACCATTGACCTGCGCGTTTATCTGCCGCTCCACATCCTCCAACGCAATGGATACAGGAACATGCACGGTTGACAGAAAGCGTTCGTTACGGACTTCCATTTCGGTGGTGTTATAGGCCTCTTTCGGCGCTTGTGGGTTTAAACGATTGTGCGAAGATTGGCAACTAAGCAAGTTAACAAACAGCCAGCCAATCGCCAGACGAACCACGAGAAAACGACTCATAGCGGGTGGTATGTACGCGCTTCAGGCGAGTTACAATCAGCCATCTACCTGGTTGATCGTAGATAATCGTTGCAACTCGCCCAGCTCGCTATTACTTAATGGTAACCTTTGTCGCCCCATAACCGAACTTCTGTTTCTGGGCGTCTTCATAAAATTTCACGTTCGGATGTTTACTCAGCCGTTTGTGCAGTTCTGTCCGCAATGCTCCGCTTCCAACGCCGTGAATAAATGTAATATCGTGCATGCCGCTGGCAATGGCGTTTTCAAGCGATTTTTCGAACGTAGTGAGTTGAAGCGTCAGCAGATCGGCGGGTGTTCGTTTGTCCGAACCATTCGGCAGTAACGCGTCAATATGCAGGTCAACTACCGACGATGGGCGCTCGACCGATATGCCTCCCAACTCCGATTTCGACTTAAGCATTTCCGCTTTAAGGTCTTCGGGCTGAATGGTCGTCGTTTTCTGCGGCTTAGTAGCCGTTGCGGGTTGTCCTGAATCAGCCGGATTTGCGTTTATGGCTTCGGCATCCAGTTGCGTCTGAAAACCGGTTTGATTCAGCACCGGAACGGTTACTTTGTTCTTAAAAAATGTAGCAGCCCGCGCTTTGAAGCGTTTGAGCAGTGGGGTACGGAGCGACGATTTTCCGGCCCGAAACCAAAGTCCCTGAACCACAAACGTCGGCCATTCTTCAAACTTGGCGTGCTGGTACAGGTCATTCATTTTTTGCTGCGTCTTTGGTTTCAGCAGACCACTGTGCAAACCCCGAAACTGCACACCACTACCAACGCCCGCCGATTCTTCGCCCAGCGTGTAAGGAAATTCCCAATCCGTGTTGTTAATCAAGTGAAGTGTATATTCACGATCGTTGACGGGGACGAATGCCAGATAAATGCCCTGATTGGCCAAAATGGCTGGTGCCGATGGTGCTACCGTTTTTTGTGGGGCGTAAGCGCTGGTTTTTAATAACCGCTCCGATTCCAATGGCGAAACCGGTACCAACTCCGACCGCATCACGGGAATCCGGAACCCATCCTCAATTTCTATTTCGATCATATCGCCGGGTAAGAAGCGCGATATAACACCCTGTTCTTTCGCCCGAAGCAGACGAACTCGATCACCTATATTCATAACTCTGTAGTCAATTTTCAAAAGTACAACGTTGACCGATTGATTGATTATAAAAACCCCGCAGTCGTTCCGAAAATATCGGACGTTCTATAAACAAATTTTGTGGTCCCCGATGTTCATTAATTTTACCGGGATTATACCGCCGTACCATGTCACCTACCGTAAACGAAAAGCTAGACCTTGCCACGAATTTTGTTCTTCACACGAACCGGAATATTTTTCTGACCGGAAAAGCCGGGACGGGAAAGACAACGTTTTTGCACCAGATCAAACAGTCGAATGTCAAACGACTGGCCGTGGTGGCTCCCACGGGCGTAGCAGCTATCAATGCCGGGGGCGTCACCATTCACTCGTTGTTTCAGCTACCCTTTGGGCCGCTGGTACCGGGTTCGACGCAGCGCGAAAACCGTAAATTTAACCGCGAGAAAATCAATCTGCTCCGTACTCTCGATTTGCTGGTGATCGATGAGATTAGTATGGTCCGGGCCGATGTGCTCGATGGTATTGACGAGGTACTCCGGCGGTATCGGTATAACTCCGCACCGTTTGGTGGTGTTCAGTTGTTGCTTATTGGCGACATGCAGCAGCTCCCTCCCGTTATCCGCGACGATGACTGGGCCTTGCTGAGTCCTCATTACGATACGGGCTATTTCTTTGGCAGCAAAGCGCTGCAACAAACGCCCTACGTGTCGATCGAACTGACGCACATCTACCGGCAAGCCGATGAACGCTTTATTTCGATTTTAAACAGCATTCGGGAAAAATCCATAACGAGAACGCAACTGGACGAACTAAACCAGCATTACGTCCCCGATTTTCAGCCGCACGACGACGAAGGCTATATTACGCTATCAACGCATAACACGACAGCGCAGCAGATCAATAACCAGAAGTTAGCGTCCCTGAAGGCCAAACTCCGTACGTTTACCGCTACCGTCGAGGGCGATTTTCCGAACCATGCTTATCCGACCGAAGCTGATCTTGACCTGAAAGTTGGCGCACAGGTTATGTTCATCAAAAACGATATTTCCCGTGACAAACTGTTTTACAACGGTAAGATCGGGCAGGTAACGGCGATGGAAGAGGATGTCATTTTCGTGCGAAGTCACGGCGAAGAGATAGCTGTGTATCCCGCTGACTGGACCAATATTCGCTACAGCCTGGATGCGGAGACAAAGGAGATTAAAGCGGAACCCATCGGTAAGTTCACGCAGTTTCCGCTCAAACTCGCCTGGGCTATTACCATTCACAAAAGCCAGGGACTGACCTTCGAGAAAGCGATTATTGATGCGTCGGGAGCGTTTGCCCACGGTCAAGTGTACGTGGCGCTGAGCCGATGCAAAAGCCTGGACGGTCTCGTATTGCGAACGCCTATCCCCTCCTCCAGCATTAAAACCGAACAAATGCTGGAAGATTTCCACGATCAGGTACAGCAACAAACGCCCACCGAACAGCACCTCGAAGAATCAAAACGGACTAATCAGGAGTATTTGCTTCGCGAGTTGTTTTCGTTTGAACGGGCTAATTCGTTCGCCTACCGCTGTAGACGCATTATCAACCAGCACCTCGACAGTTTTCCCAGTGAACTTCTCTTGGGATTAACCCAACTGGCCGACAGTTTACGCACGAAAGCATCGGAGATTGCGAACCGGTTTCAACAGCAACTTTCGGGTTATTTCGCCAGCGACATGCTTCCCGAACGAAACGAACCGTTGCAAGAACGGATTCGAAAAGCCAGTGCTTATTTCCGAACCTTACTCGCCGACGAGTTGCTGCCGATCATCTATCAATGCCCGACCGACTGCGACAACAAACAGGTCCGCGAAAGTATGCTCGATATGCTCGATGAACTGGAGAAGGAGTTGTTCAGTAAACTGCGCAGTTTCGAAAACAGCCTTAATGGCTTTGAAGCATTGGCGTATTTACAGGCGCGAAACCGGGCCGAACTGGACTTTATCCCCGAACGCCGAAAATTCGAGCCACAGCCATCGGAAGCCGCTGTCAGCGAATCCTCGCGGGGCAGCTTGTACAGCGCCTTGATGAAATGGCGTAACGGATTAGCCGGTGAACACAACACGTCCACCTATATGGTATTGCCCCAGAAAACGGTTGTCGAATTGGCCCGCATTCGTCCGACGACAACGGACGAACTACTTCGTATCAAGGGCTTTGGCAAAACAAAAGTTAAGCAAATTGGCGCTGACGTACTGGCTATTATCCGCACTTACACCGACCGAAGCGAGTTACCGGCCAAACCGCCAAAACCGCAGAAAGCAGCAAAAGTTAAAGAGCCAAAAGAACCGAAAGTTCCTACGACCACGGTTACTCTGACGCTCTTTCAATCGGGTAAAACGGTCGCCGATATTGCTACCGAACGCAGTTTATCCGTTTCGACGGTTGAGGGGCATTTAGCCAAATGCATAACCGCTGGTGAACTGTCCATCGACGAGTTGCTGCCCGCCGACCGCATTCGAATGATCCGCTCGTACCTCGAAAGTAATCAGCCCGAAACGCTGGGCGAAGCTCTGGAAGCCATTGGCAATGACGTCACGTACACCGAACTTCGATTCGTTCGAAACGCGATGCAGGTCGAAGGGTATCAATAACCGCCGTAGAATTTACGTAATCCCCATTCAACCGATGCTAGAATCAGCACAACAAAGAACAGCCAGCGCCAGTTGATGATTTCGTTCATTTCCTCGGTACTACTGAGCCGGGCTGGGTGTGAGCGGGCGGTCAGGTCACGCACGAGGTTGTCTACCTGAGCGGGTCCGTAAAAATGTCCACCCGTCTGTTGAGCGAGCTGACGAAGCATTCCGTGATCGGCGGTTGTATTCAGGGCTTCGAGCTGAAGGTCACGCACCACAAACTGACCGGATGATTGCTCAGGCCGGTTGTTGACCGTCACGCTAGCCCGGAAGCGATAAGCGCCCTGGGGCAAACGGCTGATCTCAAAACGGCTGTTTGTCTCGGTGGGCGTATAGTTGTACGAACGGGTTACGCCTTTTTCGTCGGTAATATCGAGTTTAACGGGTTTATCGTAGAGTCGTTCGTAGATGTCGTTGTAAAGTTCAGTTTCGAAAATGACCTTCTCTCCTGCTACAAACTCATCACGGATTGGATAGACTCGCAATTTCCGGCGATCTTCTTTGACGGAGATCAGTTGAATTACCTTTTGAACCAACTCATCAACAACGTCCTGTTTGTCGGTCAGCGCGTATTCTTCGAGCCGCCACGACCACAAACCTTCGCCCGCCAGAACAGCCGTTTTGCGGGGTGCGGTTACGTTTAGGGCCAACAATGGTTTTGTGGTACGAACATTACCGACCTGCTGCCACAACACCACTTCGCTTCCCGGCTGAAGGCGAAACTCACCGTACGGAACGGCCATAGGTGGCAGCTTGCTTAACAGTTCCAGCTTTGCCGGATCAAAATTCAGTTGCTTAAATTCGCCGTTGAAAACGCCCGTTACTTTGTCGCTCTGGTTCGGTTGAGCCACTACCTGTACAACCGGATTCGACGTGTTGAACGGCCCCAGCGACGATTGATTACCCAACACAAAAAGCACCGGCGTATTCTTAGCCAAATATTTTTGAACGAGTGCATTGCCCAATCCCCCATTATCCGGAATCTGGTGCAGGATGATCAGATCGTAGGTTTTATCGGCGGGTGGCGTCGCTTCGGCGGGTGTACCGGTCAGAATGCGTACGTCAAGTTCGTAGTTCTGATTACGCTCCAGGATGTTCCGCAACGCTTTAACGTCGGGGTGGGGTGACAGGGCCAGCAGGAGTACTTTTTCTTTCCCATCGATAACGTCCAGATACACGTCCTGACGGTTATTCTGCGTAGTGAATTCGCCCGGCTGCGGTAGCACCTCCACCACATAATGCTGTACCCCTTTTTGCGTAGCCGTCGTTTGGAAAGTTACCTGATTAAACGTGTCGTTCTTACCAAAATTGATTGATTGCCGACCTAGTTCCCGTCCGTTCTGACGCAGGACAACGGCAGCACTACGTCCTTGGAAACCGTTACTAACGATTTCGGCCTGTACCGGAAACTGATTCCCCAGATACGCAATGCGATTGGCGATAATGCCTTTTAGCTGAATATCCTTCTTGGCCACCGTATCACCCAACCCAACCGTTTGAACGGCAAATGGGTACTGACCGAACGTCGGCGATAAGCCCTGATTGAAAATACCATCCGACACCAGCACCACATCCGTTAAATTGCGCCCTTCGTAATCGGACCGAATGCCCGACAACAAACCCGACAGATTGGATGTCCGTTGCGTGAATGGAATTTGGGTTAGATCAGCTTCAGAAACGGTATCGGCAAACGTTCGCACCGACACGTCGAGGCCCTTTTCGGTCAATTGCTGCCGTAAGGTTTGCAGGCTCGTCAACGCCCGGTTCAGCGCAGGCCGACCAGCCGCCGTGAGCGACTCCGAGTTATCAACCGCCAGTACTACCTTGGGTTTTTCCGTGATCGTGCGTATACCGCGGATAAGCGGATTAAGCAACAGAAAGCACAGAAAGCTTACGATCACAAACCGTAAAGCGGCCAGGCCATACGTTGTTCGCTTGTCAAACCCACCGACTGTGGCCCCACTACCCGCTAACCGGGGCAAGGGCTGGTACATCGCAAACGCGTAAGCCGCTCCAACGAGCAGGCACACTAAAATCCACCAGGGTGAAGATTGAAAAATAACGTCGGAGCGCATTCAGTAAAGGGTTTCAGTTCGGCGGTTGTCGTTTTTAGAAAAGCTAAAAACGACAACCGCCGAACTTTTTAAGTAAGCATTCCCCCATCCACTTGCAGCACCTGGCCGGTGATGTAGCGGGATAGGTCGGAGGCCAGAAAAACAGCGCAGTCGGCGACTTCGTCGGGTTGCCCCCCACGCTTCATCGGAATCTGCTGCTTCCATTCTTCCAGCGCCTTTTCATTGATTTCGCCGGTCATTTCGGTTTCGATAAAGCCCGGTGCGATGGCATTGGACCGGATATTCCGTGACCCCAATTCAAGCGCGACCGATTTAGTAAAACCGATAATACCCGCTTTTGACGCGGCATAGTTGGCCTGTCCAGCATTACCCCGAATACCAACCACGGATGTCAGGTTAATGATCGACCCTGACTTAGCCTTCATCATTGGTTTAATGGCCGCTTTGGTTAAATTAAAGACAGACTTTAAATTAACGTTGATAACGCTGTCCCATTGTTCTTCCGACATGCGCATCAGCAATCCGTCTTTGGTGATACCCGCATTGTTGATGAGTACATCAATCTTGCCAAAATCCGCTACCACCTGGCTGATTAGTTCTTCGGCAGCTTTGTGGTCCGACGCATCGGAGCGATACCCTTTTACGTCGCCCCCGAACGCCCGGAGTTCTTCTTCCAGCGCTTGTCCTTTTTCAACACTCGACAAATACGTAAACGCTACGGTGGCCCCCTCTTGAGCGAATTTAACCGCCATCGCCCGCCCGATTCCACGAGACGCACCGGTAATTAGCGCAACTTTTCCTTTCAGTAAATCCATTGGTTAGTCAAAAATCCGAACGTAACGCGTACGGACTATTAGTAAAAAACACGAAGAGCCAAAAATAGCAGTTTGAGCGGAAACGGCAAGGTTGACAGACGGTTTTGGTTTAGTAAATAAGCTATGTTACTTTGTCATAAATAACCCACTGCTTATGTATTTCCGTGCCCTGCTACTTCCTTTACTCGTATTTGTATCTACGGCCAAGGCTCAAAAAATTTTCGCTCATAACGACTATGTTCAGCCGGTACCTTTCGCGACAGCCTACGAGCAACGCGCTGACTTTATCGAAGCCGACGTTTGGGTACAGAATGGCAAATTGGTTGTCGTCCACGACCAGCCTACAACTATCGCTCCTACGCTGGATTCCCTGTATATAAAGCCCATCGCCAAACTGTTCACGCAGTACGGCGATAAAGTAAGCCCCGACCGGGATTATACCTTTGGCCTGATGATCGACGTGAAGGACGATCCTGCTGTTGTATTGCCCAAACTAATCGAGCTTTTGCAGGAAAACCTGTCTTATTTTAACCGAACGGCAAACAGCAAGGCTATACAGGTTATCGTCAGTGGTAACCGCCCAAGAATCGACACCTACCTCGATTATCCTTTCCTGATTCAGTTC
The DNA here is from genome assembly GCF_021233055.1 of Spirosoma oryzicola. NCBI lineage: Bacteria > Pseudomonadati > Bacteroidota > Cytophagia > Cytophagales > Cytophagaceae > Spirosoma > Spirosoma oryzicola. The sequence goes on from NZ_CP089538.1 coordinate 3,469,568, forward strand.
GATGGCCGGCCTAGTGAAGTATATGATCAGGAAACGTTGCAGCGTGTGGCGATGATTAGCGACAATTTTCAGTCGTATTCCCGCTGGAATGGTATCGGCGACATTCCTGATGTTGATCGCGAGAAACTTAAGCGCATCATCAAGCGAGCCCACAACGACAATAAACCAATACGTTTCTGGGGAGCGCCCGACACGCCCGATGCTTGGAAGAAACTAAAGAAGCTCGGCGTTGACGTGATCAGTACGGACAAAGTAGGCGAAGCGGTGAAGGAATTCCACTGAGCACATTACGACTTTATTTTTCATCCATAACACGACACAAAAGCCCGGCGTTTTCGTCGGGCTTTTCTTTTTACGTGCCTAGCTGTCAAGCAGTAAACATACTACCACTCTGTCTTATAGAGGTATCAACGTTCGTTGTCTTTCCTTAACCTTTTTCTTTCTCAATGGAAATTCCACAACTTAAGAAGGCTCCGCTCACTTACGATGTAGTCATTGTCGGTTCGGGTGCCGGGGGCGGTATGGCCGCTTATATGTTAGCCAAAGCCGGGGCTAAAGTCGTGTTGCTGGAAGCGGGTGGTTACTACGACCCCGCCGACCCCAAGTACATTACGCAATTGAAATGGCCCTGGGAATCGCCCCGGCGCGGGGCCAGTACGGCGGCTCGCTCCGGCGGTGATTTCGATGCGGCCTGGGGTGGCTGGGCCATTGACGGCGAACCTTACTCCGCAAAATCAGGCACGGAATTTCATTGGTTTCGCTCCCGAATGCTGGGCGGACGCACCAACCACTGGGGACGAATATCTATGCGCTTCGGCCCAGACGATTTTCGGCGTCGCTCGTTAACGGGCGTTGGCGATGACTGGCCTATCCGCTACGAAGACCTCAAGCCTTTCTACGACCGCGTGGACCGATTGATTGGCCTCTTTGGCTCAATCGAGAACTTACCGAATGAACCGGACGGAATCTTTTTACCTCCCCCCAAGCCACGTTTGCACGAGTTGATGGTTCGGAAAGGAGCACAGAGCATTGGGATTCCGGTTATTCCGTCGCGGCTAAGCATTTTGACAAAACCCATTAACAATGAGCGCGGTCAGTGCTTTTACTGTCATCAGTGTAATCGCGGCTGTCAGGCTTACGCCGATTTTTCGGCATCATCCGTACTTTGCATACCAGCCGTCAAGACCGGAAATGTAACGCTGATCAATGGAGCCATGGCGCGTGAAGTGCTCACCGATCCAGCCACAGGACTCGCTACGGGTGTAAGCTACGTAGATACCCGCACGTTGCAGGAAATAACCGTTCGGGCCAAAGCGGTTATGCTTGGGGCTAGTACCTGCGAATCAGCGCGGATTCTGTTGAATTCGAAATCCGCTCGCTTTCCGAATGGGTTGGCCAACAGCAGTGGCGTCGTGGGCAAATACCTGAACGATTCGACAGGGGCCAGCCGCTCCGGCTTTATCCCGGCCTTGATGGATCGCAAACGCTACAATGAAGATGGCGTGGGCGGTATGCACGTCTTTACGCCCTGGTGGCTCGACAACAAGAAACTGGATTTCCCGCGTGGCTATCACATCGAATACGGGGGCGGAATGGGTATGCCGGGTTACGGTTTCGGTGGCGGTATCGAAGCGCTCAACGGTATGATTCCCGGTCGCGATGGTAAACAAAAGCCAGGGGGCGGTTATGGCAAAGGGCTAAAGGACGATTACCGCCGATTCTACGGAGCTTATATCGGTATGTCCGGCCGCGGTGAGCCCGTCCCGCTCGAAAGTAACTACTGCGAGATCGATCCTGACAAAGTGGATAAATACGGTATTCCTGCCCTACGCTTCCATTACAAATGGTCTGATTACGAAGTTAAGCAGGCCAAGCACATGCAGGATACATTCGAAGAAATTATTCATGCAATGGGGGGCATTGCGCTAGGTCCAAAGCCTGGCCCTGATACGGCACACGGGTACGGACTGGCTGCTCCTGGTCGCATCATCCATGAAGTGGGTACCGTACGGATGGGGAGCGATCCACAAAAGTCAGCGCTGAATGGATATCAACAGGCACATGACGTAAAAAATCTATTTGTTGTCGATGCCGCTCCCTTTGTCTCGCAAGGGGACAAGAATGTTACCTGGACTATTCTCGCCAGTGCTATGCGCACGTCGGAGTATCTAATCGATCAGGTGAAAAAGCGAAATATCTAGTGAAGTCTGACCAATAGGAAGAGAGCGATGGGATTTTGGAAATAGAACCATAATTTTCGGCGCTCTCTTCCTATTTGATGCGTATTGCGTTTATATAGACCATAACTCTCAGAGTCAGCGCTATTTATTGAAAAATTTATTTGGTTATTTCTAACAGATTTTACTTACTTTGTAACACAAAGTACTTTCAATAGACATTTCTATACACTATTACAAACAAGCACTTTTACGACCATGCAGAACAAACGGCTTATTATCATCTTGCTCGCAGTAGCATTCTTGTTGCTTATACCCTTTGTTGCGATGCAGTTCACGGACGAAGTGAACTGGACTCTGTTCGATTTTGTCATCGCGGCTGTCCTGCTGTCGGGCACCGGTCTTCTATGCGAGCTTGTTATGAGAAAGGTTAGCAAAAGCGAATACCGGATTGCTGGCTGTATAGCTCTTTTGGCAGCACTCTTCCTTATCTGGATTGAGCTTGCGGTAGGCGTGTTTGAAACTCCATTTGGTGGTCACTGAAACGGTAAGCAAGGCAAAAGCAGCGGACCTTATGTCACCAGTCGCTCACCCGGTAAAGGTGTCAGTCCTGATAAGCTTAAAACAAAGAAGGCCGAACGTTTCCGCTCGGCCTTCTTTGTAAAACTATGTGGTGTTCTTATTCAACCACTGCTTCCGGCTTCTTAACCGTGATGGTAAGTACTTCACCTTCGCCGGGATAATCAGCCATGATTACATCACCTTCTTTCAATTCGCCTTTCAGAATTTCTTCTGCAACGGGATCTTCAAGGTAACGTTGAATCGCACGGCTTAGCGGACGAGCACCGTATTGTGGGTCATATCCTTTTTCTGATAAGAAATCTTTCGCTTTCTCGGTCAGCTGGACAGTGTAGCCAAGGTTGGTTACGCGTCCCAGGAGTTTACCCAGCATAAGATCGATGATGCGGTGAATGTCTTCACGTTGCAGTGAGTTAAACACAATCACATCGTCAAGACGGTTTAAGAACTCCGGTGAGAACGCTTTGCGCAGCGCGCTCTGGATCGTGTTCTTCATCAGCTCGTCTTGCGTTTCGGCAGACTTGCGTGTCGCGAAACCAATACCGGCTCCAAAATCTTTTAGATCACGAACCCCGATATTCGACGTCATGATGATGATCGTGTTCCGGAAATCAACCCGGCGGCCCAGACCGTCTGTCAGGATACCATCATCAAGCACTTGCAGCAGAATGTTGAACACATCTGGGTGCGCTTTTTCGATCTCATCCAACAATACAACGCTGTATGGTTTCCGACGAATCTTTTCGGTCAACTGACCACCTTCTTCGTAACCCACGTAGCCCGGAGGAGCTCCAACCAGTCGGCTGACGCTGAATTTCTCCATGTACTCCGACATATCGATCCGAACCAGCGCATCGTCTTTGTCGAAGAGATAGGTAGCCAGTACTTTCGCAAGCTCTGTCTTACCAACACCCGTTGGGCCAAGGAAGATAAACGAACCGATTGGTTTCTTTGGATCTTTCAGACCAACGCGCGTCCGCTGAATGGCTTTCACCAGTTTCTCGATAGCAGCGTTTTGTCCAATAACCCGACCTTTCAGCTCCTCGCCCATGTTGACGAGTTTCTTGCCTTCATCATTCGATACGCTCGTGACTGGGATACCCGTCATCATCGCAACGACTTCGGCAACGCTTTCCTCGTTTACCGTGTAGCGACGTTTCTTAGTATCTTCCTCCCATGCCTGCTTGGCACGGTCGAGTTGATCGATCAGGCGTTTTTCTTTATCGCGAAGCTGAGCAGCCTCTTCGTATTTCTGGCTCTTAACAACCTGGTTTTTCTCCTTCTTAATATTCTCAATCTGCTCTTCGAGCTTTAAAATATCTTCGGGAACCGTGATGTTTGAGATGTGTACGCGAGCACCGACTTCATCCAGCACGTCAATGGCTTTGTCGGGTAGGAACCGGTCCGAGATATACCGCTCCGATAACTTCACAGCAGCCTCAATCGCTTCGGGTGTGTAGTTAACGTGGTGGTGATCTTCGTATTTATCCTTGATGTTATTCAGGATTTCAATGGTTTCTTCGATTGACGTAGCATCGACCATGACCATCTGGAAACGACGGGCTAACGCACCATCTTTCTCGATGTACTGACGATACTCGTCAAGCGTGGTAGCACCAATACATTGAATGTCACCGCGCGCTAGTGCTGGTTTGAACATGTTCGAGGCATCGAGTGAACCCGACGCACCACCAGCTCCTACGATGGTATGCAACTCATCGATGAACAGGATTACTTCCGGCGACTTCTCCAGCTCGTTCATGACGGCTTTCATCCGCTCTTCGAACTGACCACGGTATTTCGTGCCAGCAACGAGCGATGCCAGATCGAGCGTTACGACGCGTTTGCCGAACAGTACCCGCGATACTTTTTTCTGCACAATGCGCAGAGCAAGTCCTTCGGCGATGGCCGTCTTACCGACGCCCGGCTCACCAATCAGGATCGGGTTATTTTTCTTCCGGCGGCTCAGGATTTGGGCCACACGCTCAATTTCTTTTTCACGACCAACAATCGGATCAAGTTTACCGACTTCAGCAAGTTTGGTCAGGTCACGGCCAAAGTTATCAAGAACAGGTGTTCTCGACTTCTCAGAACCCTTCGGATCTTTGCCCGAACTGGAACTACCGCCACCACCGAACATGCCCCGGTCATTGTCGTCATCGTCGGTTTCGGGGCCCATCACTGGACGGCTTCCCGAAGACTGATATTCGAGCATTTCTTTAATGACTTCGTAGTTAACGTTGAACTTATTCAGAATCTGCGTGGCGACATTGTCTTCATCGCGCAGAATCGATAGTAACAAATGCTCCGTTCCAATGAGCGGGCTTTTGAAAATCTTAGCTTCCAGGTACGTGATTTTCAGCGTTTTTTCCGACTGACGGGTCAGTGGAATATTCGCCAGGTTTTTCACATTGTTCGTAGCCGTTCCTTTCGTCGCCTGTTCAATAGTGACCCGGAGTTCGTCGAGCGAGATACCGAGTTTTTTCAGTAGCCCGACGGCCACACCCTCGCCCTCACGAATCATGCCTAACAGCAGATGTTCGGTGCCGATGTAGTCGTGGCCTAAGCGCAAGGCTTCCTCCCGACTTAGCGTGATAACTTCCTTGACGCGGTTTGAGAATTTTGCTTCCATTCGCTTGGGGTCTCCTTGGGTAAGCGTATACTGGCTTAACGAAGAGATTTAAGGATTTGTTCACTTCTGCCAGCGAGCCAGTTTTGCAATTATCGGTGAGTACGTTTTCAGGATAACTGCTATGTATATAACACCTGAAATCGATAAATCATTTCAAACTTAAAAACTCCGTCGCCAGCGGTCCCTGGCAAAATAATAGGTCTATTATGCTAAGGTTGGGTACAAAATCAAAGCCAAAGTTTTGTGCGTACGGCTTCGGCTTGTAGAATACATACGATTCAGGCCTGTTTCTCGGATTTATTAATGAGCGAGCGTCAAATAGGCCGACTTCCGGTACTTTCTCATAGCAATCTGTCAGGTTTAGGTCGACACGTTGCCTTACTAATTTCAGACAAATTGTCAGCAGTTCATAATTCAAATCAAACAGGAATGCCCAGTTTTTTTGGTACACTGGTTCAAACTCCGGCGCGTAGTAGTCAAAAAAAGGTGCTTTTCCGTAAGCCGATTTCAGGCATCGCCAGTGGTGCATTTGCCAGGGCTGACTCGTATCGATCCGAAGGTCCCGAACTGGATTGTGGTGCGTTCCTTGCTGCACCGGCACCGTCAGGGTGTCTACTTTATTTGCCGTCAGAACGTAGCAACGATTTCTGTAACTTTGCTTCTGGTAATGCTCATGAGCCTCAACCCGCACTCGCCGAAACTGCAATAACCCTGAGACATAATCTAAACAAGGCAAATAATGTAATTCAACGAGTAACTCGGTATGATCAGGCTGCGGTTGGTACTTTTCCAATAACTACAAACGTATCTGTTCACAAGTAAGGTAAAAAATCAATACCACCAACTGATTTTATAAATTTTTAATTTATTGGGTATCCCTGGCACAAAACCACAATTTTGTAGCTGAATATTCCGTCGATTACTGAATGATCTTTTTCCGTTTGCTGTCCAGACTACCGCTCAGGGTCCTCTATGGCTTATCTGACTTCTTGTACTTTCTATTGCTTTACGTAGTTCGCTACCGGCGTGATGTGGTACTGGAAAACCTTCGTTTGTCGTTTCCAGAAAAATCAGCCGCTGAAATACAGTCAATTGCCAAAGGATTTTACCGCAACTTAACTGACTTGATCGTTGAAACGATCAAGATGCCCGCGCTCTCCGCCGATGAACTGAGACGACGGGTCCATTTCTCAAATGCAGAGCTGGTCAAAGACCAGTTGAGTGCAGGTCAGGCAGTAATTGGCATGGCTTCGCACACCAGCAATTGGGAATGGATTCCATCCGCTTCCGTCTTGCAGGGCATGCCAACCGACAGTGTCTACAAAACGCTGAATAATCCTTTCTTTGAGAACTTGATGCGGTCGATACGCGCTAGTTTTGGCGCTGTTCCGGTACCAATGAATACCCTTCCCCGCCGGATGGTAGCCCAAAAGGACGTTCCGCGTATTGTCGCTCTGGTCGCCGATCAAGTGCCGGATATTCCTGAATACGCGCACTGGATCGATTTTCTCCACCGCGACACGCCTTTCTATCCGGGTACCGAACGACTGGCCCGTAGCCGAAATCTACCCGTTTTTTATACGGAGCTCCGCCGGGTTCGGCGTGGCTATTATGAAGTGACGTTTACCAACATCGGCCAGCCCCCCTACGATGCCTTGCCCTCGGGGGCTATCCTGGAGAAATACCGCGATTTGCTGGAAGAGACCATTCGAAAATACCCCTCCGACTGGCTCTGGTCACACAAGCGGTGGAAACACTGGCGGGGTAAATACGCGAAAGTCGGCGCGAAGATCTAGTAGCTTTTGAGAGGCAATGCCTACCTCACATTCGACAGGCAACCTCTAAGGTTAAGGTGTGGTATCAACGCTTTTACCTTTCATCTGGACGCTCTTTTTACGAGTCGACAGGCTATTTAAACCGAAACCGACACGCTCCCTCACTAAATCAATAAATAATTCTATCGATTAGGTAATAACCATTTTTTTTACTCCATCTTTATCCAAGTAGTTTATAATTTCTTTTATAATATCTCAACTTTCCTATGAAATTATTTTTACGAACGGGCAGATGGGTTGTTACCTCTGCGCTCACCATGCTATGCTTATCGTCGCTGAGCCAAGCGCAAAATCCTAAGCAAGTAGCTAAGGATGCCAAAGTGTCGCCTGATTTGTATACCATTATCAGCAACAACGGCAATCCAAATCAGGCACCCATTGATGGGTTGCAACGCCCCAATTTATTCAAAACAGCTGGCAACACGATCGCTATTGACGCGACAGCCAACTCCGAACAGGAAGGGGAAGCTTTATTACAAGCGTTGCAAGCCCTGGGGCTTCAGCGAGGATTGGCATACAAGCAAAAAGTATCGGGCTATTTGCCGATCGACAAGCTTACGGAGCTAAAGAAAATACCATCGCTAAAATTTGCCCGTCCTTCTTATAAACCTAAAAATCGGGTTGGATCGGTTACCTCACAGGGCGACGCAGCACTACGGGCGGATGTTGCCCGCTCAGCTTATGGTGTAACAGGCTCGGGGGTCAAAGTAGGAATCTTGTCTGATTCGTACAATGCGCTGGGTGGAGCAGCCGCTGGTGTAGCATCCGGCGATCTGCCTTCCGGTGTAGAAGTGCTTTCGGACCTCCCTACAGGTGAAGGAACTGACGAAGGGCGCGCCATGGCCGAATTGGTTCACGATATAGCCCCTGGCTCCCCCATTGCTTTCCATACGGCCTACAATACAGAGCTTGAGTTTGCGCAGGGTATTCGTAATCTGGCCAACATTGGCTGTAAAATTATTACGGATGATGTCGGGTATTTTGCTGAACCATTTTTTCAGGACGGCGTCGTTGCCCAGGCCGTTGATGATGTTGTTAACAACAAGGGAGTAACGTATTTTTCGTCGGCAGGCAACTCCGGTCGTTTCTCCTACCAGAACTCGTTCAAGCCTGTTTCTTTCAAAGATCCTCAGTACGATTCAAACACGTATACGGCTCACGATTTCGGCGGAGGTGACATCAAACAAAGTATCACGATTCCAGGGAGAGGGGGCACGGCCATCCTTAGTTTTCAATGGGATGATCCATTCTTCTCCGTTAGTGGCGGTGCAGGTGCCAAAACGGATATGGATGTCCTGGTTTATTACAACGGAGCCCTTCTGGCAAACTTGTCGGGAATTGACGCCAACGAAGGCAATGACCCGGTTGAAATCATCGGTGTACAAAATAATGGTAGCGCTGCGATTACCATTGAAATCGCTCTTGTTAAATACTCGGGGCCAGACCCAACGCTGGTTAAGTGGATAAATTTTGGTGATGATGTTGTTGTTGAACATGACACGAAAAGCTCGACAATTGCTGGCCACCCAAACGCTAGTCGTTGTATTGCCGTAGGTGCTGCTCCCTACTATAACACGCCGGCATTCAAGGGTGCTTTGACAACAGCTATCATCGAACCCTTTTCGTCCGCCGGTGGAACGCCCATTCTTTTCAACACCAACGGTACGCGCATTAGCTCAGTCACGCGCCAGAAACCCGAGATCACGTCTGTCGATGGTACGAATACCACGTTCTTTTATGCCGACTCAGGTAGTGACCCGGATTCCTTTCCAAACTTTTTCGGCACATCAGCCGCGGCCCCTCATGCCGCAGCAGTAGCTGCTCTGATGAAAGAAAAAGGAGGCAACAGTCTGTCCACCAATTCGATTCTTTCAGCGCTGGAGCAAACGGCACTGGATATGGACGATCCGGTAACAGCCGGCTTTGATTCGGGTTTTGACTTTGGAACCGGTTATGGCTTCATTCAGGCGGACAAAGCGATTCAGGCCATTAGTGCCACGTCATCGGATTTCGCTATCGTTGGTGTAACTAAAGTGACCTGCACCACGGTTTCGGCGGGACTGCGCACGTTGACATTCAATCCCCAATACGCAGGATTGAGCGGTCAGCCCATTTTGTTTTCCGTAGCGAATGAGTTGAGCCCTACGACAAATCCTGGTCCTTACACGCTTAATCTATACATCGACAATCCGGTAATTACACTCAAAGCAACGCAGGCAGGCTCCTCCGGTGAAGCAAGCTTTACCTACAACTGGCTCGACGCCTGTGGAACCAACACAATCCCATCGGGTTCTTTTTCAATTATCGGTGTAACGACGGTAACCTGCACAGCAGTAACCCCTAGTCAGCGCACGTTAACGTTCAATCCCCAATACGCGGGACTAAGTGGTCAGCCTGTGTCCTTTTCTGTGGTCAATGAGTTGCTACCAACAACCAACCCCGGTCCGTATACGCTAACGATCTATACCGATAATCCAGTAATTACGCTCAAAGCAACCCAAACGGGAACCGCCACAGAAGCAAGCTTTACCTATAACTGGCTGGCCGCTTGTGGATCAACCGGCGCACGTCTGGCCGCCGAAATGGGTTCTGGCTTACAGGTGGACGTATTAGGCAACCCCGTGGGCGAAACCGCCGACATCGAAATTAAAGGCGTTTCGGGGCAATCCGTACAACTCAACTTGATCGACGTTCAAGGAAATGTGTTGCAGCAGCGGACGATCGATCAGGCCAAATCCGTTGAACGGCTTAGCCTACCAGTGAATGGTCGGAAAGGATTGCTTTTCTTGCACGTTGGCACGGCTTCCGAACAAAAATCCGTTAAATTGATCAAACAGTAAGCCGAACAATTCGTCAAGTAAAAACGCAAATCCCGTCAGTGACCGAAACAATCGGTCACTGACGGGATTTGCGTTTCTCAAGGGATAAAGGCCCTTAGAGCGTATCTCGTTTAGCGGCCCGTCTGGCAGCCCGCTTTGCTTTTATTTCTTTTTCTTTCTGGTCGAGTTTGTCCCCTACCTTTTTCGTTTCTTCGCTGATTTCCTGACCAGCTACTTTCGTTTTTTCCTTTACTTCCTGACCAACTTCTGTGGCCGCATCGCCAACACGACGACCTGCGGTCTTCACGTCATCTTTCACCCGAGCTTTCCGTTCGGCCCGCTCCTGCTTACGCATTTCTTTGGTGCTCGCGGCTGTACTATCCTGGGCGTAGGCTCCGACAGTTACTATCAGAACCAGCGCGATAACACTTACTATCTTGGTTTTCATGTTCTATTTTTTTGTGTACATGATAGGTTGTACGTTCAGTTTACGGTTCAGCCATGTAGCTAAGCCCGCTAAACTTTATCAGCTTAATTCAACTCGCTTCGGGTTATAATGTTTATTAACGTTGTGTTAAACCAACTCATAGTCAGCGCAAAGAGTCTCAACAGATGAAATTTCAAAGGCGAACATTTATGCGAAACACAACGTTTTCAGGACAAACAGATAACAACGAAGAAGGACCTTTTTCCGTACCTTTGTTTACGACAACCATCTGTGTCAATCGGCTGTGCCGCTATTTGTATGCTTGATTCGCTGCTCACTCCTTCTATTTCGGCGGCAACGCCAGACTCACCAGTACTGTATACGCCTTCGCTGACGCAATACAACCGCCGGAAAACGATTACGGTCACCATTGGCGACGTACCGCTAGGCTCCGATTATCCGATTCGGGTTCAGTCCATGACCACCATTGACACGATGGACACGCTTGGCTCTGTGGAGCAGAGTATTCGCATGATCGAAGCCGGTTGTGAGTATATCCGCATTACGGCACCCAGCGTGAAAGAAGCGCAGAATCTAGAGAATATTCGGAAGGAATTACGGGCGCGTGGCTATACAACCCCTCTGGTAGCCGACATTCACTTCACACCCAATGCGGCTGAACTGGCAGCGCGCATCGTTGAGAAAGTTCGCATCAACCCTGGCAACTACGCCGACCGCAAGCGGTTCGAGTTTATCGATTACACCGATGCTGCCTATGCTGCTGAACTGGGCCGTATCCGGGAAAAATTTCTGCCGCTAGTCCGCATTTGTAAGGAGTACGGTACGGCGATGCGCATCGGCACGAACCACGGCTCCTTGTCCGACCGGATTCTGAGCCGCTATGGCGATACACCCGTGGGCATGGTTGAATCGGCACTGGAGTTCCTGCGCATTTGCGAGGACGAAAAGTATTATAACATCGTTTTGTCGATGAAGTCGAGCAATCCGCAGGTGATGGTGCAAGCGTACCGCCTGCTGGTGCAGCGACTGGCCGAAGAAGGCTTACAACCTTATCCGTTACACCTTGGCGTCACAGAAGCAGGTGAAGCCGAAGATGGGCGCATCAAGTCAGCACTGGGTATCGGCACACTCCTCGAAGATGGTATTGGCGACACAGTTCGCGTATCGCTGACCGAAGAGCCGGAGCGAGAAGCGCCCGTTGCACAGGCCCTGATTGATCGCTACATCAACCGGGCGGCTACTACGACGCCGATCCCGACCGTTACCAGCTACCCTATCAATCCGTTCCAATATACCCGCCGGACTACGCACGAGGTAGCTAATTTTGGCGGTCAGAACGTACCACGCGTCATTGCCGATTACAGTCAGATTCGGGTTACGGACCATGACGCGCTACAGCCAATCGGTCATTTTTATCTACCCGTACCCGACAAATGGCGCATGAATGACCTTGGTGCCGACTACATTTACACCGGTTCGCATCCGGCGCAGTTCATGTTGCCCAACGGCTTGAAGGAGATTCAGGACTTTGCGGTCTGGCAAACAAATGGAGATCAGGTTAACGCTTTCCCGTTATTAACCGCAGCGGAATACCTAACCGCTCAGTCGACCGCGCTTAAGCTTCATAACCGATTGAACATTATACGGGTAGTACTGGCTGATTTGTCGCATGAGCTGTTGAAAGCGCTCCGTTTGGATAAGACGGCGGTTCTGCTGATCGCAACGGAAAATGCCCACGCGATGGCTGAATTACGCCGGTTGGTCATCGAGTTGATCAATCCAGAACAGACCAGCGATTCGATAACGATACCCGTTGTCATCCAACGCAGCTATTCAGCAGTACCCGAAGAAGATGTGCCCTTATTTGCCGCTACCGACGTTGGTGGATTGCTGATTGATGGTCTGGGTGATGGCGTTATGCTTTCGCCGAACTCAGCCTCAGCGGACGAGCTAAAACGGCTTAACAATCTGGCCTTCGGTATCTTGCAGGCTGCCCGGACGCGTATTACCAAAACGGAATACATTTCGTGCCCTTCCTGTGGCCGAACGCTGTTTGACTTGCAGGAAACGACGGCACACATCCGTCAGCGCACGGACCATCTCAAAGGCGTCAAGATTGGCATTATGGGCTGTATCGTAAATGGTCCTGGTGAAATGGCCGATGCCGATTATGGTTATGTGGGGATTGGTCGCGATAAGATTGCGCTTTACCGGGGACAGCAGGTCATTAAAAAGTCAGTTCCTGCCGACCGGGCCGTTGACGAATTAATCGACCTTATTCGTGAAGATAATCGTTGGATTGAGCCTGAAAAAGTTGATTTGTAGTGACTCAACACGCTATAAATTTTGTTAGTTAACTAGGGCGGGCTATGTTTAAGTCATAAGCACTAGCAACTACAACCCGCCCATTACTCTTTATGAATCGCTTTCTCGATTACCTGAAAATTGGTCCTGTTTTTTCGTACTTTCTTCGCGTTTTCCGTAAGCCGGACCCAAACCATCCGACAAACGTGAACCTGCGCATGATGCACGGTATTAACCGGGTCTCTATTATCATGTTCTTGTTTGCCATTATTGTTTACACCGTTCGCCACTGCGTCCGATGAACATCGAAACCCTGCGTGATTACTGCCTGACAAAAGCGGGTGTTACCGAGTCGTTTCCCTTTGGCGAAACGACGCTGGTATTTAAGGTTGGCGGTAAAATATTTGCGCTTGCCGACATCGAAAGCCGCCCTACCACTGTCAACCTTAAGTGTGATCCTGAACGGGCGGTGCAACTGCGGGACGAATACTCGGCGGTTATGCCGGGCTATCACATGAACAAAACGCACTGGAACACCGTCCTGATTGATGGTAGCGTCCGGAGCAGCATGGTTCATGAGTGGATTGATCATTCCTACGAATTAGTCCGCAAGAGTTTACCCAAAGCCATTCGGGAGCAATTAAACTGACCCATCGGCTTGCCCCGACAGGGCTAAAAGTTGTAATTTCGCAAGGCTAGAAAACCAGACCTGTGTTATGGAAGTTGCGTTGATATGTCTGCTGTTTGTAGTGTATTTAACCATTCGCTACTACCTCGTTGATCACGACACACCAGCCGACAAAGATCGAAATCGATTTCGGAAAGGAATGGACATGATCAGTAATCGGAATATTACCGGCGCTCATTCTTATTTCGACGAAGCGGTTCGTCAGCACCCGAAATCGGCCATTGCCTACGCATATCGGGGAAAGTGCCAGCTCGTTCAGGAAAATTATTACTCCGCTATCTACGATCTTACGCAGGCGATCAACCGCGACAATACGTTGGCTGACTGCTATCTGGACCGGGGCATTGCTTATTACAAAACCGAGCAGTTCAACGACGCTTTCCGCGAGTTTGATAAAGCGGTCTGGCACTTCCGTGACGAGCAACCGGACGCTTACCGGTGGCGCGCTCTGGCCCGAATTCAGGTTCGGCAACTGCCGCAGGCCGAAAGTGATTTACGCCGGGCCGTTTCACTGGGCGACGAAAATTCATTTCACCTGCTGCTTCAACCGCCGTTTACCAAACCGGTAAGCGTTTAATAGATTAAAAGAGGCTTGGTGGGATGTGATGTCGGGTTTTGACATCACATCCCACCAAGCCTCTTTTAGTATGCAGAGACTATTTCAATTTAGCCATTTGCTCCACGTTCCGGCGGGTGTCCAGTCGGCTTGCCTGCGCCAGTTCCATCGATTTCTGAGCCGCTTTCTGCGCATCGGCACTCTTACCACCGCGTCGATAAGCTTCCGCTAATTCGAAATATAGATCAGCCTGTTCTTTCGGAGCAGGTTTCGCAGCAAGACCCTTATTGACCCACTTCACCACCGTTGGCGCATCCGTAGCATCGGGACTTGCCCGGTTGAAAAGCCGGGAGATGTAGATGTACTCAGGCGCTGATAGTTGGTTTGATGCGACCTGGCTGTCCATCCGCTCCACAGCCTTGCCCGTTTGCCGAGCGCGGAAATACGCATTGACTTCGGGCAGTAACGTGCGGTTAGCCGCCACTCTCGGATCAATACCGATCTTCGTTAGACCCTGACGTACCTCCAGAATCTTGGCTACTGGATACTGAGCCCCCCGCCCGCTGTATAAGGACGACATTAGAATGTTTTCGGCTACCTGCTGCGTTGGTTCGGCCCCGTACGCTTTCCGGTAGGTGTCCAGATGGCCCAGCATGTACTGAAACATAGGATTTTCGAAGTCCAGAACCAGTTTCTGCAACGCGAGCCAGTTGGTCTGGTTGGCATACGTAGCGGGAGACTGCTGACGAGCGTATTCATTCATGGCCGCGATATTTGCCACTGTATCTTTCGTAACGCGGCTATACATCGCATAGTCGATCAGGAAATTAGGAGCCCGTTCGCCTTGCTGATAGCGTGACTTCATAGCTTGACTACGACCCGATGGACTCAACGCGTTAGTGCCGTGCCGAATCACTTCATCCGTCGAGTTGTTACTCATTGCGAAATGAACCAGATTCTGTTGCGGATCGAAATACAGAAACAAAGGCAACGAGGGTACGAACAAATGGTGCTTATCCAGGAATGTTCGTGTCGAAGGTTGGCCTATGTCTAGTTTCGTGCTGAGAAACTTGTCGTTGTAATACTTTCCCACGCGGGCGTCGGCCAATGTAGGGACGAAGCTTTGGCAAACGTGACAGGTAGGCGAAAAAATCTCGACGAATACCGGTTTACCCGCTCGGCGAGCTTCCTGAAATACTTTTTCTACCGGCGTCTGCTTAAATTGAATTCCCTGCTTTTGATTTTGGGCAAGGGCAATCTGAGCGACGAAGAGTAGCAGAAGAATCTTTTTCATACATTAATGATCATTGCCAGGTAGGCTATAGCAAATTAACGACCAATTGGGTCGCTTCGGTGTCAGCTACTGCTGCTTTTGCTGCTCTTTAATTTCTTCTTCGAGACGCTTGCTCAGCACCCGACAGGTGTTTTCAATGTCAGTAGCCATCTGTTTGTCGCCCGTTGCATTGACCGCCGTATCAGCGATGCCGCTCATCATCTCAATCAGGAAGCGCTTCATGTCCACTACTTCCATTTCCTTTGTCCAAAGATCAATTTTCAGCGTGCTGTTGTGGTACTGATCCCAAAGTGCAATGGCAATGGCACGCGTATCGCTGAGACCCTCGTTTGGGTTATCGGTAGCTTCCCAGTAAATTTTCTCGGGAATATTCTGATTGTCTAACTCGACCGTAAAATGAATGTCTGATTTTTTCATAGACACAAATTTACGGAACGCAGTCGGGAATTGTATGGCCCAAATCGCCTACTTTCGTCCTAAAGCAAGCAACTTGTATGTATACTTTATACGCCATTCCAAATTGTGATACTGTCAAAAAAGCCCGCGTCTGGCTAGCCGAGCATGGTATCGAGTACCAATTTCACGATTATAAAAAACAGGGTATTGATCGAAAAACGATTGAACACTGGCTTACGCAAAAGTCATGGGAGGACCTGGTAAACCGCGCCGGAACAACCTGGAAGAAATTACCCGACGCCGAAAAGCCAGCCAACGCCGGTGACGCTATTACCCTGATGATCGACAAACCATCGGTGATTCGCCGGCCCCTGATTGAATCGAATGGTCAATTAATTTTGTTAGGCTTTAAAGCGGATCAATACGAAGAAGCATTCGTATAAAAGCAACGAAGCCATGCCAACAAGAACTCTGAATTCGCCGGAAGATGTTCGTTTTCTGGTCGATTCTTTTTACGAAAAAGTACAGGCTGATCCACTCATTGGCCCCGTCTTTACCGATGTAGCCCAGGTTGACTGGTCGAAACACCTACCCAAAATGTACGCCTTTTGGGAGAATTTGATTTTAGGAAACAACACCTACCACGGTCATCCGTTCCGCCCCCATCTGATCATCAACCAGCAGCATACGCTCACCATGGACCATTTCGAGCGTTGGTTATCGTTGTTTTCGGCCACGCTGACAGAGAACTTCACGGGCGAAACCGCCGAGCAGGTCCGACAGCGGGCTACCCAGATCGCGCTGGTCTGGAACAATAAGCTGGAGTATCTAAACAACGATTCCTACATGGGCTAAAACCACGTGAAGCCGCTAAGTTTCGTTTGGCGGGACTTAGCGGCTTCATATACCTTCGTAACAATTGGCTTTTACTGTTTGCTGAATACTCGCTTGAGCAGATCCGTGACCCGTGCCGCCGGATTTTCGCGAATTTTTGATTCTTCCTGCGCGACAAGAATAAATAAACCGTCAACCGCTTTGTTGGTAGCGTATTCCGTCAGGTTCGGATTCGCTTTTTGCACGAATGGCAGTTTGTTGTACGTATTGACGAGATCGCTGTAATAGCGCGTTGCGTTGTTTTTCTTTAGGGTGCTGTCAATAATGGGCGTAAACTGCATGACGAGTTGTTGTCCTGATGTACGGCGCAGGTATTGCGTAGCCGCGTCGTTTGACCCCCTCAAAATACCCACTGCATCCTGAATACTCATGGATGTGATCGCTTTGACGAACACGGGAGCAGCTTTTTTAGCGGCATCCTCAGCAGCTCGGTTCAACGATAACTCAAACTGATCAACCTGTTTGTTAAGACCAATCTGCCGAAGTTTCGTCGCTACTTTTTGCGCTTCGGGTGGAAAAGCAATCTTTAATAAAGGATTCTTAAAGTAACCATCTACCTGCGATGCCTGCGTGGAGCCATTCGTTACACCAATACGAAGTGCTTCTTTGAGCCCGGAAGCAATATCGCTGTTTGTCAACCCTCCCGCTGTTCCGGCAGAGGGCTGCGTAACAGCATCGAGAATCTTACCAAAAATGCCCCCACCGGATGACTTCTGACGGGTGGAGTCCTGAGCGAAGCTGGTTGTACTAAGCAGTGTCGCCAGCAATGTAGCGGTAAGCACACTTTTTTTCATCATTGATAAATTAGGTTGCGGTTTAATAACGGCCAACGCCCCTAAATCGTTTTTTCGTACTTTTGACCGCTGCCAGAAGCGAAGGTTTAATAACGAATCGCTTCAAACTTTATGACGACCTTCGGGTTGCATTTCTTATGACCAACACGATCCGTGCCGAAGTGATCACCATCGGCGACGAAATACTCTTCGGACAAATCACCGACACCAATACGGCCTGGCTGGGAACCGAACTAACCAATATCGGCATCCGCGTCGTTCGCAAATCGTCCGTTGGCGATCAGGCCAATGTCATTCTGGACGTTCTTCACGAAGCGCACCAACGCGCCGACGTGATTATCCTGACCGGAGGACTGGGACCGACTAAAGACGACATTACCAAGAAAACCTTGTGCACGTACTTTGGCGTAGGTATGGTGCGCAATGAAGAGGCCCTGGCGCTGGTAACGAGTTTCTTCGTCAAGCGAGGCCGCGAAATGACAGACCTCAACCGGGGCCAGGCGGACCTACCAGCCAACGCTGTTTATATGCAGAATGACTGGGGTACGGCTCCCGGTATGTGGTTCGAACACGAAGGCCGGGTATACGTTTCGTTGCCGGGGGTTCCGTTCGAGATGAAACATTTGATGACGAATCGAATCCTTCCCAAATTACGCGGGCATTTCAACACGCCGGTGATCAAGCACAAAATGATTCGGACGGTTGGCATTGGCGAATCATTCTTGGCGGAACGCATTGAAGCCTGGGAAGACGCACTGCCCGACCCGATCAAACTGGCGTACCTGCCCAGCTTTGGCGGTGTTAAATTACGGCTGACCACGACGGGTAACGACGAAGCACTACTCGACCAGCAATTGGCCGAACAAGTAGAAAAAGTACTTCCATTGATCGAAAAGAACGTATTTGGCTTCGATAATGACGAACTTGAAACGGTCGTTGGCCGGCTATTAAGCGAGAAAGGTCTTACACTTAGCATTGCAGAAAGCTGTACCGGTGGCTATGTATCGTCCCAGATCACGAAAATACCCGGCTCGTCGGCGTACTTCTGGGGAAGCGTTGTCAGCTACAGCAACATCGTCAAGGTGAACCAGTTGGGCGTTACTCCTGAAACGCTGGATCAGTTCGGCGCGGTCAGTGAGGAAACGGTTCGGCGGATGGCCGAAGGTGTCCGTAAAGCGTTAGGAACCAATGTCGGCATTGCCACCAGCGGAATCGCCGGGCCTGACGGTGGAACACCTGACAAACCCGTCGGCACGATCTGGATCGCCTGCTCGACCGAAGAACGCACCGCTGCCCGGTTGCTCAAGCTCGGTCAGTACCGCGATCAAAATATTCAATTGACCTCCACGTATGTGCTTAATATGCTGCGGGAAGAATTATTGACGCTGTAAAACAGAAAGTAGGACGAGCCTGGTGAATGCGCTGCGTTTGGGAATTTCCCTTCCCCGTTTTTCGCTGCCAGCTCCTACCCTCTAACTCCTATAAACATGGCACTAATTGACATGGTAATGCCCAAAATGGGCGAAAGTATAATGGAGTGTACGGTTATTGGGTGGCTTAAACAGCCAGGCGACCGTATTGACGCCGACGAATCCGTGCTGGAAGTAGCCACGGATAAGGTGGACACCGAAGTACCAGCACCCGAAAATGGAATTCTGAAAGAACTACTTGTTAAAGACGGCGACGTGGTAGCCGTTGGTGCGCCGATTGCCCGTATTGAAACCGACATTGAGGAAAACCAGCTGTCAGCGGAGGGTACTCCTTCACTTCCACCGAATCAAACGCCTGAAGGGATCGGTGATGTAGCCAACGTTCCCGACGATATTGAAAACAACGATCAGTCCGAGGTATCGGAATCTGCGCGGGAGCTAGAAACCAGTATCGCGGCCATGAGCAGCCGCCCCGCCACTGACAAAGCGGTTGCCGCTTCGGCCACGGCGTTGGCGGGCACGCAGACGGCATTTCCTGACCGTTTCTACTCCCCGCTGGTACTAAACATTGCCAAGGAAGAAGGTGTTTCGCGCGATGAACTCGACCGGATTCCCGGTTCAGGTCTCGAAAACCGGGTTACGAAAAAGGATATTCTGGCTTATGTAATCGACCGGGCTGAAGGTAGAGTGTCGCAACCAGCTCCGGCTGCTCAGCCCGCCAAGCCACAACCAGAAGCGCCGAAACCCCAACCCGCTGCATCAGGATCAGCAACGCCTATCAACGGTAATGCGCATGGCTCCGTTAATGGCCAGAACGACATTATCCAGATGGATCGGATGCGTAAAATGATCGCTCAGCGGATGGTGGAATCAAAGCAGATTTCTCCCCACGTTAGTTCGTTCGTTGAGGCCGACCTTACCCCCGTTGTTGAATGGCGGAACCGCGTAAAAGATCAGTTCAAGCAGCAGTACGGTGAAAACCTGACCTATACCCCTATCCTGGTCGAAGCGATTGTCAAAGCGATCAAGGACTTTCCGATGATCAATGTTTCGGTGGAAGGGGATACGATCCTCGTCAAAAAGCCGGTCAACGTTGGTATGGCGGTGGCACTACCTAACGGAAATCTGATTGTACCGGTCATTCACGATGCGGAACAGTATAACCTGGTGGGATTAACCAAGAAAGTAAATGATCTGACCAAACGCGCCCGCGAGAATAAACTAACCGCCGACGATCTGGCCGGAGGAACCTACACCATCTCAAACATCGGTACATTCGGCAACCTCATGGGAACGCCGATCATCGTGCAGCCGCAGGTAGCCATCATGGCTTTCGGAGCTATCGTGAAAAAACCCGCTGTGATCGAAACACCCCAGGGCGATTTTATTGGTATTCGGCAGCTGATGTTCCTATCGCACTCGTACGATCACCGGGTCGTCGATGGGTCCTTGGGCGGACAGTTCGTTCGGCGCGTGGCCGATTACCTGGAACAATTTGACGTAAACCGTAAACTCTAATCAGCGATTATAGCCAACCGCCCATGCGGTTCACTACGAGTATGAAACAACGCATTGCGATTGACATGGACGATGTCATGGCTGATACCCACGCTAAGTTCATCAAGCTTTATCTGGAAGGCGACATGCCCCGCTACACACTGGAAGAGCTAAAGGAAAAATCGTTCCATGAACTGTTCGACGAAAACGAATACAAAGCCATCTCCGAGCGCGTCTATGAAGTAGGTTTCTTCCGCGATATTCCGGTTATGGAAGGTGCGCAGGATGTCATTGCCAATCTGATGGAAAAGTACGACGTTTTTGTTGCCTCGGCGGCCCAGGAGTTTCCTAATTCACTACGCGAAAAATGGGACTGGCTTCAGGAACACTTCCCGGCTATTTCCTGGCATAATTATATTTTTTTAGGTGACAAAAGCGTGTTGAATACCGATTTTCTGATCGACGATCTACCACGTAATCTACGTACCTTTCAGGGTGAAGGATTATTGTTCGACGCACTTCACAACCGCGATGACCAGCAGTTTCAGCGCGTGAAGTCTTGGCAGGAAATAGCCAAAATATTGTTGTAAATCGGTTAGCGGGGTGGTGTGAGTTATTCGTAACTGACACCACCCCGCTAACCGATTTACAACCAAAACAAAAAGCCCCAAGTTGGGGCTTTTCTGTTATTGACACCTGATGAAACTACGCTTCTACTTTTTCATCAATGAGACGATCGTGACCGACTTCGTGCTGGGCTTTCTTGGCTTCGGCAGAAGGTCTCAACCGAACAATGTGAAGCTTATGCAGAATTCCAATTACCGGGTAGGTAGGATCGAATTCAAACCATTTAGCACCGAAGTTAGCCGCGTTAGGCCGTTTGTGGTGGTTGTTCTGAAACAGTTCGCCCATCATAACCACGTCCAGAATCAGCGAATTTTTTGATTGATCATGGTTATCGAAGTTCGAATAACCGTATTTGTGACCGCTCCAGTTGATGATTGCACCGTGTACAGGCCCCATGACGAAGTGAACCGGTAACAGGAAGAAGAACGCCCAGTGCATGTCCAGGTAAATGAAGGCGAAAATGTAAAACAGGCTGTACAGAACGCCCCAGCCAGCCCGGGAAACCCACGAATCACCAACTTTCTCGATAAAATTCCATTCTGGATAATTCCGGTCGAACTGCCGCTCGATGGCTTGCTTGCGGTGCAAAACGGCGTTGTAAATATTTTTCGTCTGCCACATCATCGTGAATACGTTCTTCGTGTGATGGGGAGAGTGAGGATCTTTTGGCGTGTCGCTATAGGCATGGTGCATCCGGTGCAACACGGCATAAGCGCGTGGGCTCAGGTAAGATGACCCTTGCGATACGTACGTTAACAGGTAGAAAAACCGCTCCCAAAACTTGCTCATCGCGAACATTTTATGGGCCGAGTAACGGTGTAAGAAAAATGTTTGGCAAAACAGGGACAGATACCAATGTCCGAGGAATGCGGCCAGTACAATCACAATATTGACTGTTTAAAAGGTGAACAACCGAGTAACCTAAAAATACTCCTACAAAACTAACGAAATTTAATCCGTTTTGGGTTGCCTTCTCCAAATAATACTTTAAATTATTTGAAAACAGTCTAAATGGGATTTGTCCATTTATCGGCTTTGCCAAATCAGATCAATTTGTCGTAGTAGCATACTGCAACAGATTAGCGCCCATGCGCAAGGCCTGCTGCCGCATAGGCTCGGGATCATTGTAAACGCTTTGGTCTTCCCAACCGTTCCCCAAATCGCATTCGTAGCTGTAAAAGCACACCAAACGCCCCTGGTAAATCAACCCAAACCCCTGGGGAGCTTTGCCATCATGCTCGTGCACTTTCGGCAATCCAGCAGCGAACTTAAACTTTTGCTGATAGACGGGATGGTTAAAAGGCAATTCGACAAACGAAAGTTCGGGAAACACTTTTTTCATCTCCCGCCGAATAAACTTATCCAGGCCGTAGTTGTCGTCAATGTGCAAAAAACCGCCCGCCGTCAGATAGCGACGCATATTTTGCACATCAGCCTCGCTAAACGATACGTTCCCGTGTCCCGTCATGTGGATAAACGGATACCCAAAAATGTCAGGGCTGCCGGGCTCCACAATGTCTTCTTCGGGAAAGATGTTCATCCGTAGGTTGGCATTAGCGAACTTAATCAGGTTTGGCATCGAGGTCTTGTTGGCGTACCAGTCGCCCCCGCCGTTATACTTCAGTTTGGCAATTTTATAAGCATACTGGGCAACCGTCACCGACAGCGTTGCCTGGAGGAGAAATAACGTCAGCAGTAGCTTTTTCATACGTTTATAAAGTTTAATACCTGACAAGCTGTCAAAGCCGCTGTCTCTGTGCGCAGGCGATTCGCGCCGAGCGTCACCATCTGAAAACCGGCATCCTTGGCCTGTTTAATTTCCTGTTCTGAAAAATCACCTTCGGGTCCAACCAAAACGACGTAATGCCCTCCGGTCGTAGCGGCTTTAGCCAAATGATCAACGGGTTCATCGTCGGGTAAATGCGCAATAAACCGCTGCTTGTCCCCTACGGACGAATCGCTTAACGTTTTTAGCATTTCCCCAAACGAAACGGCTTCGTCGAGTTGCGGCAGATGAGACTGGAGCGACTGCTTCATAGCCGCAATGGCAATCTTCTCTAACCGCTCCAACTTCAACACGCGCCGTTCGGAATGGCTACCGAAAAAAAAGGTAATTTGTTCAATACCAATCTCAACCGCTTTTTCAATAAACCACTCGATCCGGTCGCTATTTTTTGTCGGAGCAACACAGATTTGAACGGAGAACGGACGTGATGGCGTCGATTGGGTGTCGATGATCCGATACGAACAGCGTCGATTGTCGGCCTGGGTAATAACGGCGGAATACCGATTTCCGTGTCCGTCCGTTACGGCAATCGCATCGCCAACTCCTAGTCGTAACGTTTTAATAGCATGGCGAGAATCGTCTTCGGTCAGGTAGGAAACGGATTCAGGCTGATAGAATAAATGCATGGAAGCAAAAATACACATTCTGTCGGTTTGACGTTGCAACAAGCGTCGCTACGGCGTATAGACCACCTTCGGATTTTTCAGGCTTTTCATGGCCTGTTCCAGCCCGTTCAGGGTTAGCGGAAACATCCGGTTGCCCGACCACGCGCGAATAAGCTTCGTGCTTTGGGTGTATTTCCAATAATCGGCTATGCTGGGATTGAGCCAGACCAGATGTGGATACTGAGTTTTAAAACGATCAAGCCAGATAAGACCAGCCTCTTCGTTATAATGCTCGATGCTTCCCTTGACTGATGTAATCTCGTAGGGCGACATAGCCGCGTCGCCCACAAAAATCACTTTGTAATCTTTAGTATACTTATGCAGCACCTCCCAGGTTGGCACCCGGTCGCGACGGCGCTGGTTGTCTTTCCACAAGGTCTCGTAAACGCAGTTATGAAAGTACAGAAACTCCAGATGTTTAAATTGGTAGCGAGCCGCCGAAAACAACTGTGAACACAAGTCGATGTGCTCGTCCATTGAGCCGCCCACGTCGAAAAGCATCAATACTTTTACCTGATTCCGGCGCGAAGGCTGTAGTTGAATATCCAGCAAACCGGCGTTGCGGCTTGTGCTGTCTATTGTCCCGTTGATATCCAGTTCGTCGTCAACTCCCTCACGGGTGAGGATACGCAACCGACGAAGGGCCATTTTCAGGTTACGCGTGTTCAGTTCAACGTTGTCGTCGAGGTTTTTGTAGGCTCGGTCTTCCCAAATTTTTGTTGCCCGCCGGCTTCCCGTTGATGGCTCCTTATCTCCCGGATTCAGGTTGAACCCTTCCGGCGAACTGATGATGCCGCTGTTGCCAAATGGTGAAGATCCACCCGCCCCAATCCAGCGGTTCCCTCCTTCGTGTCGCTCATCCTGTTCATTCAGCAACTCCCGAAATTGCTGCCAGAGGGCATCCAAACCTCCTTCGGCTTCGATGGCCTCCCACTCTTCGCGTGTCAGTCTATTTTCCAGCGTATTGATCAGCCAGTCGGGCGGCACTTCCGGTAAATTAGTTACCTGTTCCGATTGCTTACCCGTCACGTATTCGCCAAACAGTCGATCATATAAATCCAGATGCTGTTCGTGCTTGATTAGGGTCGTTTTGCTCAGGTAGTAAAAGTCCTCTATAGTCGTACTGCCGACATTACTCCGCAGAGCCGACAACAACGTCAGGTATTCGGGCAACGTGACGGGCAACGCGTGTTGACGCAACAGCAGAAAGAAATCGAGAAACATAACTAGTGGAGAGCAACGTGATTTTGTGATCTACTCTGTTCGCTCTTAATACGGTCGGCCTCCTTTTTTACGGAGAGCAGTCATCAGGTCGGTATCCTGTTCATTCTTGAGCAATGCACCCAGGTAAGGTGGCAATTCATTCAGCGTGTCCAGATCGTTCAAATCGTCGTGCGTTACGCCAGCAACCAGCAATAACCGTATCCAGTCGATCAGCTCGCTTGTCGATGGTTTCTTTTTAAGCGCTTTCACGTCGCGGATAGTATAAAAAACCGACATGGCTTTCGCTACCAGTTCCTGCGCCAGATGGGGAAAATGAACCGTAACGATCTGCTGCATCGTGTCCGAATCCGGAAAGCGAATAAAATGGAAAAAGCACCGACGCAGAAAGGCATCGGGCAATTCTTTTTCGTTGTTGGACGTAATGATGACCACGGGCCGGTGTCGGGCGCAGATTGTCCGCTTCAACTCGTAGCAATAGAACTCCATCCGGTCGAGTTCCTGAAGCAAATCATTGGGAAATTCAATATCGGCCTTGTCGATCTCGTCGATGAGCAAAACAGCCTGTTCGTCGGATTCGAAAGCATCCCAAAGCTTTCCTTTTTTGATGTAGGCTTCGATGTTATTGATGCGGTCCGTCCCTTCGCTGCCGCTACCAAGCTGCGAATCCCGCAATCGGGAAACAGCGTCGTATTCATACAGCCCCTGCTGAGCCGAGGTAGTCGATTTAACGTGCCAGGTGTAAAGCGGCATTCCCAACGACTGCGCAATTTCATAAGCCAGCAACGTCTTGCCCGTACCCGGTTCGCCCTTAATCAGAAGGGGTTTCTGGAGCTGGATAGCCGCATTAACAGCGGTACTAAGTTCGCGGGTGGCGACGTAGGTATTGGTGCCCGAAAAAGTAGTCATTCCTTGTTCGTTGCTAGTCGTCGGTGAACAGTCGTTAGCCACAACCGGTTGGCTATGACTAACGACGGACCGTATTACCTAATTATCTTCCCCATCACTCATGAATGAATACAGCGTATTGTCCAGGTGTAAGGAGTTTGCCTTGAAATTCTGAACGAAGTTTTCAACGACCTCGTCGTTAATTTCTTCTACGTTCAGGCACACGTCCAGACTAATACCGTAGTCAAATTCCGTGTCAACTTCAACGTGTTCCTGCACCTTAACGGTTTCTGTTTCTTCGATTTCCTCGATAATTTCTGTCAGAGCCGTTTCAGCTTCCTCTTCCAGCTCGGGAGCGATTTTATAGTTTGGAGTCCGATCTTCGGGTGGGACATACTCCGGATACGTTTTCTGTACCTGTTCAACGGCCATTTCATAAACCAGACTGCTATGATGGAGCCGAAGTGTGTATACCAAGGCATCAAAGACTACTTCCTGTCCCTGATAGCTACCTGGAAACTGAATATGAACGCATTCGCCAGATTCCAGCACATCAAGATCGTCGTCTTCCACGTAGATGAACGATTTACCTTCCTGCCGGCACTCTTCTTTCAGTGCGTTTATCTCTTCGGGATTAAATCCCTCATTCTTGTAGTTTGCCATGTAACAAAGCTAATGGATAATGTATAATGAACAACAACGACCGCTATCTGTTCAAGCGAGACAGAAAGAGTCGGGTGAACTGCCTTTTTTACGACCGTCACGCAAGCTATTTATTGAAAAACAAGGAATTGCCAACTCTAACAACCGGTTTTCGACAACCACTTGCCAATTGATTAACCGGTAGATTATCTAAAAAGTAGTAGCTTGGTATCCGTAAAATTATCGTTAAACGCACTCCATTCGCGAACTCACCTATCAACTTTACTCCTCTGACCGTATGAAATCAATCCTAATAACCGGCGCTTCGGGCAATCTGGGTACCAGCCTCGTCGAAGTGCTACACCAAAAGGGTTATCACGTTATTGCTACGCTGGGTTCAGCCAGAAATCTGGACCTGTTTAATCACCTTCCCAACGTCGAAAGCTACGTAGTCGATCTGTTGGATGCAGGCAGTGTGTCAGATTTTCTGGACAAAATAGCCGGTAAGCCCATTGATGCTGCGGCTTTACTGGTGGGTGGTTTTACGGCTGGTAGTATTCAAGACACCGATATTGACGCGTTGACGACCATGTACCAGCTCAACTTCGTCACCGCCTTTGCGATGGTAAAACCGTTGCTGGCAACATTCGAAGCGCAGGGCGGTGGCCAGTTTGTGTTGATCGGCGCTCGTCCGGCACTAGAGCCTGAAATGGGTCAAAACCTGGTCGCTTACTCGCTGAGCAAATCCCTTGTTTTTGCGTTAGCCAACCTGATCAACGCGCACGGAAACGGCAAACACATTTCGGCAACGGTGATTGTCCCCGGCACCCTTGATACGCCCGCTAATCGGGAAGCCATGCCCGACGCAGATCCTGCGACGTGGGTTAGCCCGGATGCTATCAGTGAAACCATTGCCTTTGTTTTGTCAGATACGGGCAAGACCATTAGCGAACCGGTATTCAAATTTTACAACCAACCGTAACGTTCTATCCAACGCTTTGCTCACGGGAGGAGTCCTGTTTTTAGAACCAGCGAACCGGTTAAGTAAGTATAGCTGCTTATACCAGCCAATTGGCCATATCGGCAACGCCGGCAGTATAATTTGCGTACTTAGCCTAGTAATACCTACCCAGCGTACTATGAGAAACATCTCGCTTCTTGTCTTTTTTGTCAGCTTAATGTTGTCGGCACAGGCTCAGGAAGTCGTGATTGATACCAGCTATTACGCCCCCCCGCCCGTAGTACGCCAACGATTGCTCAAGGAAGACCCCGATGACAACACCAGCAGCCGAGAAGTCAGGGAAAGTAACCGGGCGCAACAGACGTTATTGAATCAACTCAATGAGGTTCAAAGCTGGTACGTGAGCGCCGAAGGTGGCTTGCGCAGCGATATTAGCCGGTCGAGTAATTCATTTGGCGGCCTGGTCAGCAACTCCACGCCAACGAAAGTAGTCTGGAGTGTACTGGTTGGTTATACCTACCGCAATGCCTGGAGCCTCGAAGCGGGCTATACGCGCGCACCGACTCACCTGAACATCACCATTGCCAGTAATCCAGAGCCGCTTGTTTTTAACTACCTTAACAATGGTTACGGGATACCCATACGGCTAAAACGTCGTCTTGGTTCGGGAAAGCAGGCAGCGAATGGCACTGGTTTCTGGGTTACCGGAGGAGCTTGGCTCACGCCCAACGGAAATAGCCAGACCGGCGATTTCAAACTGATTGGTTACAGCTACGGCAGCCGCAACCGGGTCGATACGATCCGCCTAAGCAACACAACGGCTGTTTTTAAAAGCATTACAGGTATCGCCGAACTGGGCCTTGACTACGCAGCCCGGCTATCACCGTCTTTAGAGTTAGGCGGCTACGTACGAAAATACTGGGGGCTGGGCAACGCGCTCAAATCGGATTTGACCTACACCGTCAATAACCGTTCGACGGAGCACGCTACGATCACGGCGGACGGTAGCGGCTGGGGCTTTGGGATTACGCTGCGCTACATCTACGGGCGTCAACACGAGATGAAAAAGACGGACCGCCACGAACGCACTTTGAACGATCAGGGCTTCTGACTTAAACGAGCCGAACGAAGCGTTATTTTTTGCAAAACCTGCTCACCGACTGCTTTGCCCATCACCTGCCCGTTGGTTATGGCTTCCCGGTAATGAATGCCGCCGTACAAGCGACTAATTGCGGCTTCCTCAGCCGCCTGATTGAAGGAGCGAAACTTGCGAGACGGTAAGCCATACGCCATCTCAGTACTATCGACAAAGGAAACTTGCTTGCCAAAAACCTGCGATAGAACAACCGCCGAAGCCGTCGATACAACGCTATGGCCACTGGGATACTCCGGAAAGGGTGGCGTTTGCAGCAGCGGTCGCCAGCTTTCGTCCAGATGAGCGTTGATGTACGTTTCGGGCCGAATGACGTTGTATTGGTATTTTTCGTACCAGCAGCCAATAAAGCTGTCGTATAAGGCAATGGCGGTTAGCGTATAGGCAGCGCTTGTTTTCATCAGATCCGCTTTGGTCTGGCGCGCAACCTGTCCGGCAATGGATAGCCAGTGACCACCCGGCGACAGTTTTTTACTGGCAAAATTCAAGTGTCCCTGAGTATTCAGAAAGAACGGGTTACAATCCCAATAGCTGGCAATCAGTCGCTGCTCGGGAGTCATGTTTTTAACTGCTTCGTAGACCTCCCGCGCCGACTCCCGGAAGGGGCTTTTCTCACTCGTGCTGAAAGACGGCGGCCCCACCGTTCGGCACTGGTTGGCGGAGTCCAGGGTAAAGGGTTTTATTCGTCCCCAGTAGGGTTCCACGGCAGCCATATAGCCGGGCGGGGTGGGTGCCCACGCACCCGTCTTCTTTGTGGGTGCATACCGCCGGAGCGAACGAGTCTGCCGGTAATTGTCTTCTTTGGACCATACCATAATGTGCTGCGCGACCTGCTCGCCGTACGCTTTCGACGCCTGTATGGTCTGTTCTGAGTAGCCCGCTGCTTTTACCTGCGCCCAAAGACGAGCGGTGCCCTCGTCAAAGGTATTTTCAGAGAAGATCATCCCGCGCCCTGTCCGCAAAAAAGCTTCGGTGGCGGCCAGCGCCGGATCACAGGCAGCATCTGGTTTAAGCGTCAATCCGGGCATCGACCGAATCTGTCCAGCCAACGAGCGATAATCACTGTGCGGAAAGGATACCAGCGTTTCGTAGGCAGCAATGTGGGCGTAAGCGTAAATACGAGAGGCTACCGGGGGCGAAAACACATCGGCCACAATGACATTGGTCAGCAGTTGTTGCGCTGAATGCAACCAGCGTACCTCTTTCACCACCGACGGTCCTGGGCTTGGCGCTTTCAGGCTCATCAAGAGCCCCGCCGTAAGAAATAAGAACAGTCTTTTCATCGTTCAAAACCAACTAAGGGCCCATCGTTGACAGTGAACAGCAATCGCTGGCGACCCGCTGCGGACCGAACGCTAACCACCTGCCGCACATCGCCCCCCGCCCAGATACCCGCCTGCCGGGGCGCAACGGGCTGAAACTTCCCCCGGCCATCCCCCCGTAGCAAACAGCCAAAGCTGGCCGAGCAAGGCCCGAACTGCACGCGGTACGGATAGAAATTCCCGGCTACCAGCAAATCTTTTTTGCCGTCGGCGTCCAGATCTTCCCATAGCAACGCACTCCCCCTCGATAATTGCGCTTCCGTTGGCAATGGTTCAAACTGAAATTTCCCGTTCCCCGTATTCACGAAAACGCCCGAAGCCAGTTGCTTGACCGATACAATCGTTGCCTGACCCAGTTGCTTCGGTGTGAGAATGTCGGGTACGGTAGCGTCCGCGTATTGGCGATACCGGGTAAACTTCTTGCGCAACGGCACCACCTGATCAAGTAACTCATCGCGGGAAGCTACAGGATAGGCTTTTCCTTGAATGTAGTACGTCCAGAGTGGGTCAACCACTCCGTCGTTGTCAATATCGGAAGCGGTAATCTGCATGGGTTGCTTGGCATCGGCACGAAACAAATTGTTCAATCCGGCATTGCCCGCAATAAGATCGGTGTCGCCATCCCCATCAACGTCAGCCGCCAGCAGACTGGCCCACATGCCTTCGGTATCAGCCAGTCCAGCCGAAGCGGAATCGTCGGACAGTTTTCCATTCTGATTGTCGAACAAACGTACTGCCATCCAATCTCCCGCCAGAATCAGCTCTGGAAACTTATCATTGTGTAGATCGGTCCATACAGCGGCCTGTACCATACCAATCGTTCGCAATCCAGGAGCCAGCTGATCGGTAACATCGGTAAATTGCGCGGCTCCGCCAGCGGGTGTATCATTCCGCAGCAAATAACTTGGGGAAGGCAACGGAAACGAACCTGGCTTGCCGCGTCCGCCGACAAACAAATCCAGATCACCATCACCGTCCATGTCGGCAGCCGCAACCGCCAGCTTACTGCTTCGCATCGGCGGCAAAGCC
This sequence comes from Spirosoma oryzicola, assembly GCF_021233055.1. Lineage (NCBI taxonomy): Bacteria > Pseudomonadati > Bacteroidota > Cytophagia > Cytophagales > Cytophagaceae > Spirosoma > Spirosoma oryzicola. The sequence continues at coordinate 3,500,205 of NZ_CP089538.1, forward strand.
TGCATGGCGCGGGTAAAACCACCTTTGCCATCGTTCAAGTAGAGTCGATCCTGGTATTCGGGTGAACCCTCTTCGTACTCATTCCCCCCACTGGCTACGTATAAATCCGCATCACCATCTTTATCCGCGTCGAAAAAGAGGGCGTTGACATCCTCACTAGCGGCATCGGCCTGCCAGGGTTGCCCATCCGCCCGCTTGAACGTTCCGCTGGTTTGTTGAAGCCATAATTCGCCACGTTGTCCAACGGCTCCCCCCAGAAAAATATCCTCCAGACCGTCCGCGTTCACGTCGGCTTTGGCCAAGGCAGGCCCTAACCGTGACAGTTCATACGGAATCAGTACCTCGACCTTGAAATCAATAAAATCATTTTCGCGGTGTTTGTAGGGCAACAACTGATTCATTACCAACGGCCTGAACAGGGCCGTTTCTGAATTGTTGAAAGAACGAGCCGGACTAGCATCGGCCTGTCCCAGCGTAAGGATCTGGTCAGCGGGTACATTCGTCAGCTGACTTTGCTGTCCGTCCGGCCAGTAGACCGTCAGGCGACGTACGGTTGCTTGTTTACCCAACCCAAAATGAATCGTTGGTTCAACCGACGCCTGGTAACCGCGCACCGGATAAGCCTCCTGCAACTGGCGCCCATCGGGCGTTTCGAGCACGATTCGGGCACCTACCGCTTGCGTATTGGCTCCTTTTCCCTGTAATCGAATCCGTAAGAAATGCGCTTCCGAACGGTTTTTCTCGGCGTTATTCCGGTAAAGGGCAACCGGTTCGTTTTGCTTGCAAACGATTAGATCCAGGTCGCCATCACCGTCGAAATCCGCGTAAGCCGCGGCCCCCGACACGGCGGGTATCGTCAAGCCCCAGTTGGCCGATTGATTGCTAAAGGTTAAATCGTGGTTATTGCGAAAAGCGTAATTGGTCGGTCGATTTGAGGGCATTTTCCGAACCAGATCGACGGTCTGAAAATTCAGGTTGCCTTTGGCGGCTTCTTCCAGCTTCGCTTCGGCAACGGTGTATTTCATAAAATCCAGGTCCGTAAAATCGCGCAGGTAACCGTTGGTCACGAATAGGTCTTTCCAGCCATCGTTGTCCAGATCCGCCAGCAACGCCGACCACGACCAATCGGTTGATGCCACACCCGCCATCTGTCCAACTTCACTGAATCGCACCTGCTGACGGCTATCACTTCCCCGATTCAGTTGAAGCATATTCCGCATCTGCTGCCGAAAATAGCCGCTGTCGATCAGCATCTGGTACGAGTCGTACTCGTCCGGGCCTTTAAGCATCTTCTGCCGGTGATTGTCTTCCGGCAACATATCAAGCGTGACTACGTCTGGCAGCGTGTCATTGTTGTAATCGGCCAGATCACAACCCATCGAGAACTTGGACGTATGCGTCATTGCCGTTCGCAGCGACTCTTTAAAGCCGGTGTGATGTCCGGCCCCATCGTGCTGGTTCAGATACAGACAATCCTGCTCGGTATAATCGCTGGTCGTGTACAGATCAGGCCAGCCGTCGCCGTTGAGATCGCTTACGCCCACGCCAAGTCCGAAGTTAAGCGGGTTATTGACAATACCCTCCGCCAGTGTTACGTCCGTAAACTGGTTGGCATCATTTCGCAATAGCCGGTTTCCAAATCGCATATCCGGCGTCGCCCGGATCTTGCGCGTGTTCAGAAATGGGTTGTAGGTATGGTTGGAGTGATTGAGGACAAAAACGTCCAGATCACCGTCGCGGTCGTAATCAAAGAAAGCGGCCTGAGTCGATTGCGTACCGGGCAGATCGAGGCCGAACTCCTTAGCACGCTCCCGAAACCGGGGTACACCGTCAGTCACGCCTTCGTTGATGAACAGTTCGTTCACCAATTTTGCGGCAGGGTATTTTCCCGAGTGGCAAACGTACACATCCAATCGGCCATCACCATTCACATCGGCTACGCTCACACCCGTTGCCCAGGTTCCATTACCCGCAACGCCCGCCCGCTCAGTTACATCGTCAAAATGCCAGCGGCCTGTCGCCCGGTCAGCTTTGTTCAGGTAAAGTTTATGCGGAACCGTATTGCCCGAAAAAAATAGATCCGGCTGACCGTCGCCGTTGAAATCACCAACGCCAACACCATTGCCATTGTACAGGTATTCGTACCGAAAAATGTTTAGCGAATCGGTTTCCGTCAGGCTATTGACAAAACGAACATTCGTTTCGTCGGACGACAACAGCGTAAACAGCGGAGCCGGGTCTGAACTAGTATCGGGCCAGAGTACGCCTGCCAGAAAGCAGACCGCAGCCAGCAATGTCTGGGATGTCCACATAGTGCGTTAATCAAGCCGAAGATTTTCGTCGCCGGGTTCATAAGCTACGTACAGCAACAGCAGCGTCAGCATTTCCTGATCGCTACGCATCTGCCCATCGGAGGTGATCAGTTTGGGGGGTTTGTTTGGATTTTGTAGGTTTCCTTCCGTATTGTCGTACGTGCCAACCACGTTGATAACCGCCCCTGTCGGCAGCACGACGGGTTTCTGATACCGGTAAAGTTCCTGCCACCGAAAATCCCATTCCGGAATTCGTACCAGTGGTAAAGTATCGGCGTTGGGTAATGTAGCGAAAGCGGTAAACCGTTTGCCAATCTGGTGCATGTGCGGCCAGGCGTACAACAACGTAATAGGCTGATTTCGGTACGCAATGCGCAGTCGAGTGGTTAGGCTATCGCCCCCAAAGACCAGCAAAGGAGGAGTAAGTTCTTTCTCGCCAATGCCGCCCGACCCTAAGCTAATCACCTTCACCGTTCGTCGGATAGGTTTCTTGGTAAAGAAAAAATTGACGCCACTCAGGTTCTCGATGTCTTTGGCTGCGGGTCCGAAATGAACCGTCAGCAGCATGACGCCCCGTTTGGGCATCACCCAGCCCATATCCGTTGGATACGTGTCGACGGTAGTGCCGGGAATCCAGCCGCCGTAATAAGTCATCTGCTTCTTATAAGGCATCCACTCCCGATACCGCGACGCGTCTTCGCCGTTTAGGTTGACCTGCGAGACAGTGTTGTTCAGATCAATCGACGGATCATCAACCGGGTGGATGGCAAAATTGGCGTGGTGAATACTTTTCTTATCCGTCGAGGTGAACTCAATCGCTTCTACGTTCGCTTCCTGAGCCAGTTCAAACGGAATTTTAAAGACCATAAATCGTTCGACACCATCGCCAACCAGCTTAAACGGCTGCGTCATTTTCAGGGTCAGATCGGGTACGCGGTGGTAGCCCGTACCCGCATCGGCCCGGGCCAGCAATGCTTTCTCGGCGTCGGTATTGGCTTTCCCTTTTGGCATCTCGGCGTCGATCCAGTCGGTAAGCGTTTTGATCTGCTCCGGGCTCAGGCTACGTTTGTTGGCAAAGGCAACGTAATGATCATCAGCGCGCCAGGGCGGCATATAACCCGTCTTTACAACCTTCCGGATAAATTTTGCCCGCTTGGTTACGTCTTCGTAGGTGATGAGTGAAAAGGGTGCCGCTTCGCCCGGACGGTGGCAAACTGCGCACTTAGCGTGAATCAACGGCTGGACATCCTTGTAGAAGGTTGGTTTCTGCGCGTAGCCACTCTGAGCGATCAGAAACCAACTTAACAAAATCAGGTGCGCAAGGCACTGCTTCATAACTAGTCAAAAAAAAGCCAACCCGCCGGCCTGGCGGGTTGGACATAAAGTTACATAAAATTCAGGAAATTTCTATTCCGATTAGGTAATTACACCTACGGACGATCCCACCACACACGACCGGTAGCATCCTGCGGATCAGTACCAAAACCGCTTTCTTTAGCCATTTCGTCCAGAGCGGCTTTGCGGTTTGCGTAGTTCGGATCGTTGACGTTCGGAATACCCAGCGGTGCACGACGTGGTACGGTCAGCGTGGCTCCGTTTGAGATCAGCGCTGGTAGCGGCAACGTCGAAGATGGGTTAGGAATACCCGTCCGTTTCCAGGTGGCCCAACCTTCCGACGGCTGACGCAGGAAGTGAATGTATTCCTGGCTGGCAATCAGATCCATTGCTTTTGCTGCGTTGAAAGCGACTTTCGCGTTCGACAGGTAAGCCGCTTTCTCGGTAGCTGTCATTGGCGTATAATTCGTCAACTGGGCTCCCTGAGCAACTGCATCGTACCAATCCAACGAAGCCGTTACGCCCGTTTCGTACCAGGTTTTCGCGCTTTCGCTCGTAACAGCCTGTGCAGCTAGCTCGGCCCGCATGTAGCAGAAATCAGCGTAGGTAATCACCGGGAAGTAGTTACGGCCCGTTCCAGCGGTACCGGCAGCATCAGCGTAACCTGCCTGAAACAAACGAGGCTGAATGTACGACAATGTATCGATTGCGGTACGGTTACCATTCAGGGTCAGGTAACGAGGGCTATAATAGCGCTGAACGTTCTGGGCAGTCCGAGCGGCATCCGGGCTTGTAAATCCACCCAGATAACGACGCGACTCTTTCGTGCCAGCGGGTAATTGACCACCCGAAATCAGCAGATCAATGTTAGCCTGCGAATAACTGTTAGGCGTAAAGTACGCATCTAACCGGGGGTCCTGCGTATCCCACATGAAATCGACCAGTGGTTTTCCGGCCCGTAAGTTAGCGGGGTTCCAGTTGGCATCACTGCCGCCCGTGAAGCTGGCAGGCGTAACAAACACCCAGCCATCCGTATTGCTACTCATCAGATCAGTCGCTGGCGAACTCAATACTTCGGTAGCAATTGCTTTCATCGTAGCCTGATCCCGTTTAGCCAACCGCATCGCGATTTTTAACCGCAACGCATTTGCGGCTTTAACCCACTGCTGCGTATTGCCTGCGTAATACTGATCGTTCGAACCAAGGGCAACCTGTGACGCCGTTTGAGGTGTTTTCAGGACTGTAATTGCTTCTTTCAGTTCACTGTCAAGCGTAGCAAAGATGGTTTGCTGCGGGTCATACTTCGGCGTCAGCGTACCACCATAACGAGCCTGGAAAGCTTCGGTATATGGAATGCTGCCGTAAATATCACTCACGTAGAAGGTGTAATACGCCTTCAGAATCCGGGCAATCCGTATCATGTGTACGTAGCGAGGCTGCTCTTCAGCGGCCAGGTTACCAACCAGCTTTTCTACATCAACCAGCGTGTTACCAACCCCGTTGTATAACCGGCCGTAGCGCTGCGAGAAGTTGTCGTATACCTGCGTAAAGTTCTGCCCGTTCCCGTTTACACCCGTCGAATATTGCATCCACGGCATGATACGCTGGTACAGATCGTAATACGCTTCAAAATCCTGACCATGCAGTGAGATTGTTGCGTTCAGAAACTGGTTGGCAGGCGGAACACTCGTTAACCCTTCCGGGTTAATGTTCGTTTCCACAAAGGCTTCCTTCTGGCAACCGCTGAACACCAGCGTTCCTGCCATCAGTAGTCCGGAAAAATATTTTTTATAAGAAATCATCATTGCGTAAGTTCAATTATAGTACTTGCTGAATTAAAGTCCAACGTTGACCGTCACCCCGATATTGCGGCTGAAAGGCAGACCGCCGTACTCCGCAAATTCACCTGCGTTGTTGCTTTTCAGTGATTGTGGGTTGATGCCGTCCTTGGCAGTCCGATACAAGTAACCCAGGTTACGGCCTACAACGCTCACTCGGAGTGATTGAATTTTAACTTTATTCAACAGCGTAGCCGGTACTTCGTAGCTAACTGATGCTTCGCGGAGAGCTACCCATGAGTTTTCGAATACCGAATACTCGCGGATACCTGATCCCCAGTTCGACAGGTTGTCGTAGTACGCATAAGCCGGAACAGGAGTTAGGTACCCTTTGTCTACCGCTTCTTTGTACGACATACCACCCAAGTCAACCTGCTTGCCATCTACCGTAGCCGTTACTCCTTTATTCAGGATTCCGTCAGGAATGATACCGTCGTTGCGTTGTACGCCCTGCGCATCCGTGAAGGCAATACCACCCGACTCCGCATTACGGCCAGAAAGGCTGTTTTTGAAACTACCGTTTGCCGATCCATACGCGTGCGTAGCCGACGCCATCACACCACCGATTTTAGAATCAACCTGTAACGTAGCTGCAAACCGGCCGTACCGGAAGTTGTTGACATTGCTCAACAGGAATTTCTCCAGCATGGTACCAACGTCTTTAGAACCTTGACCCGCTGCACCACTGCGCAGGTACGTCAGATAACCACCGGTTGTACCACTGGCAGCACCGATAAGTTTCCGACCCTGATCGTCACGCGCATAGGCATACGATGTGTTGATCGTTCCGTAATCACCACCTACGCGGGCAATCGACTGAATGTCGGCACCGAAGGCAAGACTTAATTGGTACGTATCAACGCCTTCGATCAGTTCCAGAATCTTGTTGCGGTTCCGGCTAAAGTTGAAGGACGTGTTCCACTGGAATTTGTCAGTTTTAATTGGCGTACCCGTCAGCAAGATTTCAACCCCACGGTTCAGGATTTTACCACCGTTGGCAAGCCGTGCTCCGATACCGGCTTCCGTCGCTACGGGTAATTGGAAGATCTCGTTCGTTGTCAATTTATTGTACACAGCGAAATCGATGCCCAACCGGTTGTTGAAGAAGCGTAGATCAGCCCCTACTTCCCACTCGCGCGCCAGGCGGTTACGCAGGTTATAGTTCGGAAGGATATTATCCCGGAAACCGTACTGCTGAAGCTGACCGTTAACCGACGTAAAGATACTTCCTGCCGAGTAGAAACCCGTCTGGTTTGTCCGCCAAGCATCCGTGTCACCACCCGTGAAGCCATAACTCGCCCGTAGTTTACCGAACGATAGTTCTTTCGGCAGGTTTTTGATCGACTGCGTGAAGTCCCACGCTAAACCAACTGATGGATAGTAGTATGAGTACTGACCTGCCCCACTCGCATAGGTCAGCGCCGATGAATAGTCGATCCGGTTAGTAAAGTTGAGGAACAGAGCGTCTTTATAGCTCAGATCACCATAGGCGTAAATAGCATCCGTCCGTTTCGATGAAGCCAGACGATCACCGCTGATATCAGCAACAATTGGGTTGATCGAATTAGGCAGGGCAAACTGACCTGGAATCCGTAAGCCACCATCCGTGCGCAGACGATACTCACGACCACCGTTGATCCGGTTGGTTTCGCCACCAGCCGTCAGGTTCAAATGGAAGAGCGGGCTCAGATCCTTGTTGAACGACAACAAGGCTTGGATACGTGACTGGCTGTTGTTCTGTGAGTATTGAGAGTATTCACCACCCGCAAAACCTACACCAGCACCCAGGTTTTTGTTTTCTGTCGCGTAGTTTTCGTTCTGAACGTTAGCCCGTACCAGACCGGTCAACCAAGGCGTAAAGTTGAAGTTTACGTCAACATTACCCCGGAAAATTTTCTCCCGACGTGTCGTTTTATACTGAAACGTCTCCCACATGAACGTTGTGATGTTGTAGGGATCAGCGGCCCCCTGCTTCCGGCCACCCAGCGGTGATGCGTAGTTGTTAGTCCAGTAGTCGATATCCAGACTCCGTGGCCGGTTATACACGAAACGGAAAACCGGGTTGAAGTTACCACCCTGACGAATTGGGTTCAGGTTGTTGTTGTCGGTGTAGTCAGCCGAAACGTCGAGGCTAACCAGCTTACCTAATTTCTGCGTAGCCCGAACGTTGAAGTTGTTCCGCTTCATTTCAGCACCAGCTGGCATGATCGTGTTGTTGTAAAGATTCGAGAACGACGCCCGGAACGACGACCGGTCGTTACCGCCTTCTACCGCTACGTTATGGTTGATGAATTTACCCGTCTGGAAGAAGTTCAACGGATTGTTGGCTTTCCAGGGAATCATGCGACCATCGATGTCCTGCACCATGTGTCCATCCAGTTTAGGACCGAATGAGTAAGGCCAGTTCTGGGTATCAACTAAGTCCGTACCATTCGCTGATTTGGCAAACGTTGGCGAGATACCAGCACCGTATTCATTTTGTACATCCAAAAACCGGTACGCTGTTTCGAACGAAGACGTGTGGTTGTAGGTAACGCCCAGACCTTTCTGCTCACGACCATGTTTCGTCGTGATAACAACGACACCATTCAACGCTTCTGAACCGTACAACGAGCTGGCAGCAGAGCCTTTCAACACCGTCATCGTTTCAACGTTGTCGGAGTTGAAGTTTTTCATGATGTTACCGAAATCCTGAGCAGCACCCCAAGAGTCAGCACCCGTAGTGGCCGGACGAATCAGTACGCCATCGATAACGAAGAGTGGCTGCGTGTTAGGGCTCAGCGACGCGTTACCCCGGATACGAATCCGCGAAGACGACATTGGTCCGCCCGCGCCCTGATCGATCTGAACCCCGGCTACTTTACCTTGTAAAGCGTTCACCAGGTTGGCGCTGTTAGCGCGTTCCAGATCCACCCCTTTTACTTCCTGCGCGGCATAGGAAAGCTTACGCGTTTCCTGCTTGATACCAAATCCGGTTACAACTACCTCACCAAGCGTTTTAGAATCGTCGGCTAGGTTGATGTTCAGTTCGGTGGCATTACCAACAGCAACTTCTTTGCTAACAAATCCAATGGCCGACACAACCAGCGTTGCCGCACGGGCAGCTGGCAAATTAAGCCGGAAGGTTCCGTCAGCTCCTGCTGTTGTTCCCGTCGTCGTGCCCTTCACTTGAATAGTGGCACCCGGAAGCGGATTGTTTTGACTATCGCGCACAGTTCCCGTGACGGTAGCCCTAGCCTGCGCCAGAGTCGGCAAACACCGAATCATGACCAGCAACATTACTAGTAGTAATTTTTTCATTCGTGTTAGTGATTATTTAAAGAGATAAAATAGGTAAAGAGTGCAGGGTTATTACCTAGAAATTCTATCGTTACTGCAATCCTAAGAAAATTATTTCGAATTTAATATGTAGTTAATATAATTTTTTAAAAACTTTGGCAAAAAACCGGCAAAGTACAATGCTATCTAAGTAGCTCAAAGAAATGTCGGGCTTTGCGTTCTTAACCAAGTATTCGTTCGGCTAACCGACCGTTTAGCAGTATTATCGGCTTACACCATGAATTCAGCTCTATTCCTTGATGAGGATTTACCGATTTCGCAGTCGGTTGTGGATTATAAGAAAAAGCAAAAGCAACGTAAAGTTCTCGCTCACTTATATGCGGAAGGCAATTGTACACTAGCTCATTTGGCAAAGCTCCTGCACAGCAGTGTCCCTTCCGTTACCAGCCTCGTCGATGAATTGGTCAGTAATCAGTGGGTAACCGCCATCGGTACCGCAACGGGCAATAACGGTAGACGCCCGGCTCTGTTCAGCCTGAACACGAGTAACCAGTTTGTGGCTATTCTCGATATCAGTACGCATGATACCAAGATCATCTTCATGGACTCGCTGCGCAAAGTGGTCTTTCGTCGGGATTATGATTTGCGACTGGTTGATAATCCTGCGTTCCTATCTACGCTGGTTCGTCATTATGCCAATACCCTCGCTGATTCAGAAATTGACCCATCCGACGTATTGGCGGTTGGTATATCCATGCCGGGTCTGGTTGACGCCCGTCGCGGTTTAAACCTGACGTACAAGAACTTAAGCCAGGTTAACGACTCGTTACCGCGTTGGTTTTCGGAGCAGTTGCAAAAGCCCGTTTATTTAATCAACGACACCAAAGCTACCGTACTGGGCGAAAGTCGCTTCGGGCGGGCGAAGGGTAAAAAGCAGGTCCTGGCGATCAATATTGACTGGGGCGTTGGGCTGGGCATCGTTGTCAACGGCGAAGTCTTTCAGGGAACCAGTGGCTTTGCGGGTGAACTAGGCCATATTCAGGTCGATCCGGCGGGTGAACTTTGCTACTGCGGTAAGATTGGCTGCCTGAACACGATTACATCAGCGTCGGCGCTGGTTCGTCGGGTGCAACGCGATATTACCGACGGGCAGATTTCGAAACTGGCGACTTTTCGCGATACTGTTGACCAGATCGATATTGACGAGCTGATCAACGCGGCCCATCAGGGCGACTCCTACGCGATTGACATGCTGCACGAAACAGGTTATCAACTGGGCAAAGGGCTAGCCGTTGCCATTAGCCTCTTCAACCCGGAAATGATCGTTGTTGATGGCATTCTGACCAAAGCAGCGTCCTTTATCCTGAACACAATCGAACAGGCAATCAGCAAATACTGCCTGTTCGATTTCCGAAATGACCTAACCATCGAGATAACCCAACTGAACGGCACCGCCAAATGGCTGGGTACTCATGCGTACGTGATGGAAGACATTTTCGCTACGTATTGAGCCGACCGTTCAGTGAGTTAGGGATGGCCTTATTTGACAAATAAAAGCTCCCGGTATTTTACCAGCGGCCAATCTTCGTCATCAACGATTTGTTCCAATTTATCAACCTCATAGCGAATACTATCGAAGTGATTCTTGACTTCGGTTGCGTATAGCTTGGCGCGTTCGGTCGTATCTTCGACGTTGTTTGCTTTCTTGCGCGATTCAATCATCGCTTCGACGCCTTTCTTGATAACCAGTACGCGGCTTGAAATTTCGCGCAGAATATCTTTGATCGGTTCCGCTTCGACGGTCATATCTAGTTCAATTAGATTCCGGGCGGTTTCGGCGAGTTTGTTCTGGTATTTAAGCGCCGTTGATACAACGTGGTTCATGGCCAGATCACCCATCACCCGCGACTCGATCTGCACATTTTTGATGTACTTTTCCAGTTCGATTTCATAGCGCGATTCAACCTCGGCATGATTCATAACACCCGTCCGCTCAAACAAGGCCAACGATTCGGGCTGAACAAAAACGCTCAGGGCTTCGGGCGATGATTTAAGGTTTGAAAGGCCACGCTGGGCCGCTTCCTCGACCCACTCGTCCGAATAGCCGTTGCCTTCAAACAAGATCCGCTTGCTGTTGGCGTAGTATTCTTTGAGAATATCGACGATAGCCAGTTCTTTCTTTTCGCCTTTTCCCAATCGCGCATCCAGATCCGTTTTGAACTTATTTAGTTGGTCGGCGACAATCGCGTTGAGTATCGTCATGGTCGACGCGGAGTTCGCGGAGCTACCCACCGCCCGGAATTCAAATTTGTTGCCGGTAAACGCAAAAGGCGACGTTCGGTTGCGGTCGGTATTATCGCGCATCAGGCTGGGAATCCGGTTCAAGCCGAGTTTGTAATACACGTTATCGCCTTTATTTACTGTAATTTCCGATTTGGTTTCCAGGTCATTAAGCGCCTGGGTCAGCGTTTCGCCCAGAAAAACAGACACAATAGCGGGGGGCGCTTCGTTGGCCCCAAGCCGGTACTCGTTGCCCGCCGATGCGATGCTGGCCCGCAGCAGGTCGGCATTGTCGTGAACGGCTTTCACAACGTTTACCAGAAACGTTATAAACCGCAGACTTTCTTTGGGACGCGTACTCGGAGCCAGCAGGTTGACGCCCGTATTGGTTCCCATCGACCAGTTGTTGTGCTTACCGCTCCCGTTAATACCAGCAAACGGTTTCTCGTGAAAGAGAACCTTTAGGTTGTGCTTTTCGGCGACCCGCTCCATCAAGTCCATCAACAGCGCATTGTGATCGATGGCCAGGTTCACCTCTTCAAATGTCGGCGCTACCTCAAACTGACCGGGCGCTACTTCGTTATGGCGCGTTCGAACGGGCATCCCCAATTTCATGGCTTCGAATTCAAAATCGACCATGAACGCGTTGATGCGCGGAGGAATCGAGCCAAAGTAGTGATCGTCCAGTTGCTGACCCCGCGCGGGCGAATGACCAAACACTGTTCGGCCTGCCAGCACCAGGTCGGGCCGGGCGTAGAAAAGGGCCCGATCCACGACGAAATATTCCTGTTCTGGTCCGAGCGTTGGAATGACTTTCGTGATGTTACGATCAAAATACTGGCAAACGGCAGTAGCTGATTTGTCGAGCGCATTGAGCGCTTTAAGCAGTGGCGTTTTATAGTCAAGCGCTTCCCCCGTGTACGAGATAAACACCGACGGAATACAAAGGGTCTTCCCTCCTGCCCCATTGTCCATCAGAAACGCGGGCGATGAGGGGTCCCAACCGGTATACCCCCGCGCTTCAAACGTGTTGCGCAACCCACCGTTGGGAAACGAAGACGCATCGGGTTCCTGCTGTACCAAGGCACTCCCCTTAAATTTTTCGATGGCTTTTCCGTCGATGGTAATATCAAAAAAAGCGTCGTGTTTTTCGGCAGTTTCGCCCGTTAGCGGCTGAAACCAGTGTGTATAGTGCGTAGCCCCTTTGGCCGTTGCCCACGATTTCATGGCGCTGGCGACTTCATCGGCAATGGCCCGGTCGATTTGCCCATTGGTACTAATCGCTTCCGTTACTTTCAGGTAGGCTTCAGGCGATAACAGCGCCCGCATCACTTCGGTACTAAAGGTATTGCTGCCAAAAAAATCGCCAACGCGTTCAGTAGGAGCGGTTACGGGTATTGCCTGACGGCTTTGGGCAATCTCAAGCGCCTTAAAGCGAAAATTGCTCATTCGAGACTGGGTGGTTTAGGATGAAAAACTCGTCAAACTTAGAAAAAAAGCCGGAAAGCAAATAGATAGACGAAAGCGACTACGACAAATTCAGCAAACGCAAAAAGCCCGACTACTTTCGTTGCCGGGCTTTTCGAGGGAAGACTAAAAAATAGACTCCTATCTTCAGTTACTTGTTTAGTCTTACGCTTCCACGACATCAGCCGCTTTCACGGTCTTGATGATAACAGCGGCAACTTTGTATGGATCAGCCGCCGAGTTCGGGCGACGGTCTTCGAGCCAGCCTTTCCAGCCGCGTTCTACCGTTGCGATAGGGATACGGATCGAAGCACCCCGGTCCGAAACACCGTACGAGAACTGATCGATTGACTGGGTTTCGTGCTTGCCGGTCAGACGCAGGTGGTTGTCAGCGCCGTACACGTCGATGCAAGCTTTGATAATTTCCGGTGTTTTACCGAAACCTTCGCAAATTCTGTCGTACGTTTCTTTGCTACCAGCGGTGCGAAGCGTCGAGTTCGAGAAGTTAGCGTGCATACCTGAACCGTTCCAGTCGGTGTCGCCCAGGGGCTTGCAGTGCCAGTTAATCGAGATACCGTATTTTTCACCGATCCGCTCCAGGATATAGCGAGCAACCCAGATCTGGTCACCGGCTTCTTTAGCACCTTTTGCAAAGATCTGGAATTCCCACTGACCCGTTGCTACTTCGGCGTTGATACCTTCTACGTTCAGACCTGCATCAAGGCAAGCGTCGAGGTGTTCTTCAACGATGTAACGACCATATGCGTTATTAGCACCTACCGAGCAGTAGTATGGACCTTGTCCGCGGGTTGGGAAACCTTCGGCAGGGAATCCTACTGGCTTATTGATGGATTCATCCCACAGGAAATATTCCTGCTCAAAACCAAACCAGAAATCATTGTCGTCATCTTGAATCGTTGCCCGACCGTTGGTTTCGTGTGGTGTACCGTCTGCGTTCAATACTTCACACATAACGAGGTAACCATTTTTACGCTGTGCATCAGGGCAGATAAAAACAGGTTTCAGCAGGCAGTCCGACGAGCCGCCAGGAGCCTGTTCGGTCGAAGAACCGTCAAAAGACCACATAGGGCAGTCTTCCAGTTTGCCCGAAAAATCGCCTTCGATTTTAGTTTTAGAACGCAGACTTTGGGTGGGCTTATAGCCGTCGAGCCAAATGTACTCTAACTTCGACTTTACCATGGTATACAGGTGGATTGTTTTGAGATAGGGTTATTGTTACGATACTTCGGCAAATATAGAAGGACGTAACCATAAATTATTAATGCTTTACCCCCATCTAACCGTATTTCTTATGGATTTTATAGAAAAGTTATAATCTAAATTCGTTTGATCCTGTATCAAACCATATTTCCCGCCTAATTTTAACTAACTTGCAAGAAGTACAGGAAAGCCGAAAAATAAAGGTCAGCGAGCGATCCTTACCTTTAAAATGACCTGATTTGGCGGGAAAACAAAGCGTTTGAACCAGTTGACGCCTATAGCCAACTGGGGCTTGCTTGCTTTAAACCCGTCCGGTGAACAAACCCGACGATTAACATTTTGATAACCATAAAGCAGGAAATTAGCGGGCTGCTTTCGTTACTTTTAGGGTCTAAAAGGCTTCTGCAAACTGATACCTTACTGCAATAGAAGCTGCTTCTAACCCTAATGTCGTTAAACACGAACTGATCATCGTTCTTATGGATTCCAGACGAGAGTTTTTGAAAAAAGCCGCTTTGTTATCAAGTGTTGCGGGCTTATCAGAAGTGCTACCCGCTTCCATCCAGAAAGCATTTGCCATTGACCCGCAACCCGGCACAACGTATCTGGACGCTGAACACGTCGTGGTTCTGATGCAGGAGAATCGTTCGTTCGACCATACGTACGGAACGCTTCAGGGCGTCCGGGGCTTTAACGACCCCCGCGCCATTGACCTGCCAAACAAAAACAAAGTCTGGCTTCAGAGCAATGCCGCCAACGAAACCTACGCTCCCTTCCGGCTGAACATCAAGGATACCAAAGCAACCTGGATGAGTTCGTTACCGCACTCGTGGGAAAATCAGGTCGATGCCCGCAACGGCGGTCGGTATGATGGCTGGCTGGAAGCCAAAAAGTCGGGCAATAAGGAGTACGCCAAGATGCCGTTGACGCTGGGCTACTACAACCGCGAAGACCTTCCTTTCTACTACGCCCTGGCTGACGCCTTTACGGTTTGCGATCAGAATTTCTGCTCCTCGCTTACCGGTACAACACCAAATCGCTTATTTTTCTGGACGGGCACGCTTCGCGACCCCAAGGACCCGCAGGCTATGGCCAACGTCCGCAACGAAAACGTCGATTACGAAGCGGAAGTCAACTGGACGACCTTTCCCGAACGGCTTGAAGACCTCGGTATTTCCTGGCGCATTTATCAAAACGAGATCAATATATCGACGGGTTTTCAGGGTGAGGAAGATAGCTGGCTGGCTAATTTCAGCGATAACCCCATCGAGTGGTTTTCGCAGCACCGCGTTCGGTTTCATCCCGCCTACTACGCTTACATCCAGCAACAGGAAAAAATTGTCCCGAAACGCATTGAGGCCCTCGAAGCAACGCTTAAAACGCTACCGGAAACCGACAAGGAATACGCCCGAACGAAGCGCGAATTAGCCAGTAAGCAGCACTTTCTGAAACTTATTCAGGCGGATTTGGTCAACTACACCCCGGAGAAGTTTAAACAGCTTTCGCAGCGGGACAAAAATCTGTTCGAGAAAGCGTTTACGACGAACAGCAATGATCCGGATTACCGCACCCTGTCTACGCTTACGTATCAGGATGGAGCGACCAGGCGTGACGTAAAAGTACCAAAGGGTGATGTCCTGCACCAGTTTAGAGCAGACGTAAAAAACCGGAAACTACCAACCGTTTCGTGGCTCGTGGCTCCCGAGAATTTTTCCGATCACCCATCGGCCCCCTGGTACGGAGCCTGGTACATTTCGGAAGTGCTGGACATTCTGACGCAGAATCCCGACGTCTGGAAAAAAACAATTTTTATTCTGGCCTACGATGAAAACGACGGCTATTTTGATCACGTTCCGCCATTTGTTCCGGCTCATCCCGACCAGCCCGAAACAGGTCTGACCAGTAAAGGCATCGATACTCGAACCGAATTTGTTACCCAGGAGCAGGAAAGTAAGCGGCAAAATCACGGTCGAACCGGTCCGATTGGACTAGGCTTTCGGGTTCCGCTGGTGATCGCGTCGCCCTGGAGCCGGGGTGGCTATGTTTGCTCCGAAGTATTCGATCACACCTCGACGCTTCAGTTTCTGGAAACGTTTCTTAGTCATAAGAAAGGCCAGAAGGTTGAAGAGCCGAACATTGGTGCCTGGCGTCGCACCATTTGTGGCGATCTTACTTCGGCGTTCCGACCCTATCAGGGCGAAAAAATCAAACTCCCGACGCCCGTAGCGAAAGACGCTTTCATTGAACACATTCATAAAGCCCAGTTCGCCCCCTTGCCGACGGGTTATCAGGCATTCAGTCCTGAAGAAATCCGGCAGATCAACGCCGATCCGCTGGCGGCAACTCAGCTAACCCGACAAGAGAAAGGGGTTCGCCCCGCCAACGCGCTGCCCTACGAACTATATGCCGACGGGCACACAGCAGGCAACCGTTTCGTCCTGACGCTGGCGGCTAAAAACGACGTGTTTGGCAAACAGGCCGCCGGGTCGCCGTTTCAGGTTTACCCGATTGGCACCAACGATGCAGCGATCCGATCCTACACCGTTGCCCCCGGCGATCAGTTAAGCGACTCCTGGCCGCTCACGGAGCCCTATCACTTGCGCGTGTACGGTCCCAACGGTTTCATGCGTGAGTTCAAAGGAGGGGCTGACAATCCGCCCGTTGCTTTATCCTGCGAGTACGAACGAGACGCCCGGAATCAGTTTACCGGTAATGTGCGGGTTAAACTCACCAACACAGATTCGCAGCGCGCGTATTCGGTTCAACTCGTTGACAATGCCTACCACGCCAAGGCGGAGCAGCGTACACTGGAAAAGGCTGGA
Source organism: Spirosoma oryzicola (assembly GCF_021233055.1). Taxonomy (NCBI): domain Bacteria; kingdom Pseudomonadati; phylum Bacteroidota; class Cytophagia; order Cytophagales; family Cytophagaceae; genus Spirosoma; species Spirosoma oryzicola. Next base: position 3,516,759 of record NZ_CP089538.1, read on the forward strand.
ACGAAAGGAGCGCAGGCTGTTGTGATCCTGAATTTAAAGAATAGCCACAACTGGTATGATTTCAGTTTGAATGTATCTGGCTTCGCGGCTTTTGACCAACGGTACGCGGGCCGGGTCGAGACGGGCAAAGCAGGCTACAGCGATCCGCTGATGGGTCAGGTTAACTCAGTTTAGACTTTAATTTTTACTTTCTATGACGAACGAACAACCCACCTTAAAGAAAGCCTTAAGACCGATTCACCTCTGGGCGATTGGCGTCGGATTGGTTATATCCGGGGAGTATTTTGGCTGGAATTACGGTTGGGGAGTTGCGGGTACGGTTGGGTTGCTGATTGCAACCCTGCTGATCACCTTACTTTATTTCACGTTTATTTTCAGTTTTACCGAGCTGACCACCTCTATTCCGAACGCAGGTGGGCCGTTTGCGTACGCGCTGAAAGCGTTCGGACCGATGGGGGCGCTGGTTGCCGGATACGCCACGCTGATTGAGTTTCTGTTCGCCACGCCCGCCATTGCACTTGCCCTCGGAAGCTATGTCCACTTTCTGTACCCGTCCATTCCGGTTATCGCAACGTCAGTGAGTTCATACATCCTGTTTACGCTGATCAACCTGCTCGGCATCAAGGAAGCAGCCTGGTTTTCGCTTATCATGACGTTGCTGGCGATTGCGGAACTCCTTTTGTTTATCGGTGTGGTTGCCCCCGATTTCAAATTGGACAACTTCCTGCACAATCCTATGCCTTTTGGCTGGTCAGGTGTTTTTGCGGCCCTTCCTTTTGCCATCTGGTTGTACGTATGTCTAGAAGGCGTCGCGATGGTCGCCGAAGAAGTCAAAAACGAAAAGAACGCCATTGCGAAAGGGTATATTTCGGCCCTGCTCACACTAACGATTCTGGCGCTGGCTGTGATGATTTGCGTCGGTGGTATTGCCGAATGGGAGAAACTAGCCACGCTCGACTATCCGCTACCTGAATCGATTGGGATTGTACTAGGACGCGACAACCCACTGACCAAGCTATTTGCCAGCGTCGGTCTGTTTGGTCTTATCGCTTCGTTTCACGGTATTATTATTAGTTACTCCAGGCAGATTTTTGCGCTGGCCCGTAGCGGCTATTTACCGACGGTTTTAGCAACCGTTAGCGCTCGTCAACAGGTACCGTATTGGGCGTTGCTATTGGGAGCCTTCTTTGGCATTGCGGCACTCTGTGTGCTCGATACCAGCAAACTCGTGATTCTGTCAACGATTGGGGCCGTGGTTGTGTACATAGTCAGTATGCTCGCCCTGTTTAAACTGCGCCGGAGCGATCCGACCCTCAACCGACCCTTCAAAGCGCCGTTTTATCCGGTCTTTCCGGCGGTGGCGCTGCTGCTGGCCGGTATCGCTTTGGCGGCCATGATTTATTTCTACAGTTGGCTGAGTCTGCTGTTTTTTGTCGGGCTAGTCGTCATTGCAGGCTTATTTTACGCTTCGGGTCGGTATGAGAAAAGCAAGCAGGAATGGCGCGTCGACGTGCCCTAAAATACGTTTTCTGAGTACATTACTAACGCAATAGGTATGCTGTATCACTGCACGATCCGGGGCTTCACCTATCGGTTCAAGAACCTAACCGAACTGCTGGCTAAAGCAAGTCCGTTGCGTTCGGGCGATACGCTGGCGGGACTAGCGGCTGAACGTTACGAAGAACGGGTGGCTGCTCAGTTGACGCTGGCTGATGTACCGTTACCTACCTTTCTGAACGAGGCCGTAATTCCGTACGAGTCCGACGAGGTAACCCGGCTGATTTTGGATACGCATGATGCCGACACTTTTTCATCGATCAGTCATTTCACCGTCGGCGATCTGCGCGACTGGCTACTGAGCGACGAGGCCGATACGACGGCACTTCGTCAACTGGCCCCCGGCCTAACCCCTGAGATGGTTTCGGCGGTCTCGAAACTCATGCGGAATCAGGATTTGATCTTGGTAGCGAAGAAATGTGAAGTCGTCACCCGCTTTCGAAATACAGTCGGTTTACGAGGGCACTTATCTGTTCGGCTGCAACCCAATCACCCCATCGATGACGCCAGGGGCATAGCCGCCAGTATGATCGACGGCTTGCTCTACGGCAGCGGTGACGCTATGATCGGCATCAATCCGGCCACCGACAGTCCGGCGGCAACGGCCCGTTTGCTGCACATGATCGACGGTATTCGCGAGCGTTTTTCCATACCAACCCAAAGTTGCGTGCTGAGTCACATAACAACCACCCTGCAACTGATCGAGCAGCAAGCTCCTGTCGATTTGGTATTCCAATCGATTGCCGGTACCGAAAAAGCGAATGCCAGTTTTGGTGTAAATCTTTCCTTGTTGCAGGAAGCCTACGAAGCCGGGCTTTCATTGAAACGCGGCACACTTGGTCAAAACCTGATGTATTTCGAAACAGGTCAGGGTAGCGCGTTGTCGTCGGGTGCGCATCACGGCGTCGATCAGCAAACCTGCGAAGTACGCGCCTATGCCGTCGCCCGCCATTTCAACCCGTTTCTAGTTAACTCGGTCGTTGGCTTTATCGGTCCGGAATATTTGTTCGACGGAAAGCAGATCATCCGGGCAGGACTTGAAGATCATTTCTGCGGCAAACTCATGGGCTTACCAATGGGCATGGATATTTGCTACACTAATCACGCGCAGGCTGACCAGGACGATATGGACACGCTCCTGACCCTGCTTGGCGTAGCCGGTATCAGCTTCATCATGGGCATTCCGGGTGCCGACGATATCATGCTCAACTACCAATCTACTTCGTTTCATGATGCGCTGTACCTGCGCCGGGTACTCGGACTGCGACCAGCGCCCGAATTTGAAGAATGGCTGCTTCGGCAAAACATTATGGATGCGCTGGGAAACCGCTTATCGACGAGCGCTCAGAAACAGTTCTACACGGAGTTGATCGAAGGATGAACGAACCAAAAAAACTACCTGACCAAACCGATGAGTGGCAGCGCCTGAAAGCCTACACAACGGCTCGTATTGCACTGGGCAGGACGGGTATATCCATCCCGCTCCGCGAATCCTTACAGTTTAAACTTGCTCATGCTCACGCCAAGGATGCGGTCTATTCCGGGTTAGCTATCAGCGGCTTACAAGATGCGCTACAAGACCTGAACGTACCCATTTGCCCTGTTCACAGCCGGGCCGAAAACCGCGATATTTACCTGCAACGGCCTGACCTCGGACGACTCTTATGCGACGAATCGGCTCAACTGCTTCAAAACCTGAACGCCCCGCCCGCTGATGTATGCCTAATTATTGCCGATGGGCTGTCGGCCAGCGCGGTGAATACCTACGCTCCGCCGGTTGTCAACATGCTGGTCGAAACGGCCCGGCAGGCTGGCTACACCCTCGCTCCTATCGTGCTGGTCGAACAAGGCCGCGTCGCTATTTCGGACGTCATCGGCCACCTGCTTGGCTCTCGCCTGGCGATCATCCTGATTGGTGAACGACCGGGCCTAAGTTCATTCGATAGTATGGGCGCTTATCTGACCTACGCGCCCCAACCGGGTCTTACGGATGAACGCCGGAACTGTCTTTCCAATATCCGCGATCAGGGATTACCGCCCGCCCTGGCTGTCAGTAAACTGATGTGGCTGATTGATTCGGCTTTTCGGCTGCAACTCACGGGTATAGCGCTGAAAGATACTGACGGTTCGGAAGCCGACCGTTTACCAATCGGGTGACATTCAGGCTTCGAAACGGAACCGACCCCGCCGTTTTTTTGTAATTTTGCGGGATACGTCATTTACTGTGAAAAAAGTCGCCTTTTATACACTTGGCTGTAAGCTGAATTTCTCCGAAACCTCGACCCTTGCCCGTTTGATGGAGCAGCAGGGTTACGAACGGGTGGAGTTTAACCAACAGCCGGATATCTTTATCATCAACACGTGCTCTGTGACAGACAATGCCGACAAGAAATGTCGGAAGATTGTCCGCGAAGCGCAAAAGATCAACCCCGACGGCTACGTGGCTATTCTGGGATGCTACGCTCAATTGAAGCCGAAAGAAATTTCGGAGATTCCGGGTGTAGATGCGGTGTTGGGAGCCGCCGAAAAATTCCGATTGCACGAACTGATGCCGACGTTCGAGAAAGTACCGACCGGTCAGCCTGCGCAGGTATTTAACTCGCCCATCGAAGAAGCCATCGACTACCACGCATCGTATTCGCTCAACGACCGGACTCGTACGTTTCTGAAAGTACAGGACGGTTGTGATTACCCCTGCGCCTACTGTACCATTCCACTGGCACGGGGCAAAAGCCGCTCTGACACGGTAGCGAACGTGGTAAAAGCCGCCCGCGAAATAGCCGATAGAGGGGTAAAGGAAATTGTGCTAACGGGTGTAAATATTGGCGATTTTGGGTTAGTCAACGGTGAGCGGCAGGAAACGTTTTTCGAACTGGTTAAAGCCCTGGATGATGCGAAAGGCATCGAGCGCTTTCGTATTTCGAGTATTGAGCCAAACCTGCTGACCGACGAAATCATTGCCTTTGTTGCTCAGTCGAAGCGGTTCGTCCCCCATTTTCACGTACCGCTGCAATCGGGCAGTAATCGCGTACTAGGCTTAATGCGCCGTCGCTACAAACGCGAGTTGTATGCCGACCGGGTACAGAAAATTAAGGAGTTGATGCCCCATGCCTGCATCGGTGTCGATGTAATCGTGGGCCACCCCGGCGAAACCGAGGAAGCGTTCAAAGAAACGTATCTGTTTCTGAACGAACTGCCAGTATCGTACCTGCACGTGTTTACCTATTCCGAACGGCCCAACACAACCGCCCTTTCGATCAAGCCTGTGGTTCCGGGTCACGTTCGGGCCGAGCGGTCGAAGATGCTGCACATTCTATCGGAAAAGAAACGGCGGGCGTTTTACGATTCGCAGGTGGGTCGTGACGCGACTGTGTTATTCGAAGAAGACATAGCCGACGGTATGATGCAGGGGTTCACCGAAAACTACGTTCGTGTTGTGGCTAAATACGATCCGCTGCTTATCAACGAAACGCTACCCGTTCACCTCACCACCGTTAACGCCGATGGTCTGATGGAAGTCGCCGAAGTAACGTACGCATGAACCAGCGAATAGCGCATTTGACGCTCGTGGTCAATGACTACGACGAAGCCATTGACTTTTACACGCACAAGCTCAACTTTGATCTAATCGAAGATACCGCTCTGAGCGAAACGAAACGATGGGTTCTGGTGGCTCCCAAAGGAACTGCTGGCTGTTGTTTGCTACTGGCAAAGGCCGACAGTGAGGAGCAGAAAAGCCGTGTTGGCAATCAGACGGGGGGCCGCGTGTTTCTTTTCCTGTACACGGACAACTTCTGGCACGACTATACCGCGATGCAACAAGCGGGTATTAACTTCTTGAGACCACCCGTCGAGCAACCCTACGGTACGGTTGCCGTTTTCGAAGATTTATACGGCAATCAGTGGGACTTACTGGAACCAAAGAATATAGATTAAAGCAAAAGAAAGGGGCTTGAAACCTCCATAAAATTCATACGCCATATCTTGGAGATATGGCGTATGAATTTTATGGAGGTTTCAAGCCCCTCTTCGTAAAAAAGGACTTTTATTTGCCCTGCGTCAACTCGCGCTCTTCGTAGGCAAGGCCATACTGTTTCAGCACCTCGTCAGGAACGCCATCCCACTGGTTTGGGACGTTACCCACGTAACCGATATCCTTGATGCCCATCTGGCTGGTGTAAAAACCCGTTGCCGTCAGGTTACGCATCATCGAGAAAAAGGCAGCACCCTGCGTCATGTCCGGCTTCACCTGCTTCGGGTAAGCAATTTGCTCCACGAGGTCAATCTGCTGCGCTTTGGTACACAACACAAACTGTTTGCCGTACCGTTTGACGCAGGTATTGTCCAGCCAGCGAATACCACCACGCATGGGGGTCTGGTTATTCGGCTGATCTTTCATCATAAATTCGATGAAAGCGGGTACGCCCGCCTGCGACGCACTTCCCGACCGCTCATCGGCAGGAATGATGATATCGGACAACACCGTCACCGTCTGTAGTTCGTGGGGCGTAAAGAATTTTTCGGCGTTCAGCTTCGCATCGCGTTCCGCTTCAAATTTCTGCCGGCCACCCGGAATCTTAAGTGGTTTAACGTCCGGTGGAGCGGGCACAGCGGCTTCCACGGGCGAAACTGCCAGACCGAATCCGGCAAGAGAAAAGGCTTTAAGGGTGTCTCTGCGTTTCATGGGTGAAAACGTTAAATGTTTTTCTTCTTGACCTGATCGATAAGGTACTCGGATGTGCGCATGGAACTGGCCAGGATGGTCCAGGTAACGTTCTTGTCGCCCTGCGACGGGAAGGCAGCAGCATCAACGACAAACAGATTTTTTACGTCGTGCGCCTGTTGGAAACTGTTCAGTGCCGATGTTTTTGGATCTTTCCCCATCCGGGCCGTACCCACTTCGTGGATAATTTTACCAGGTGCTTCCAGACCATAGCTGTTCTCAGGACCGGGTTTGTTACCGAGCGCGATACCACCCATTGAATGAATAATTTCTTCGAAGGTATCCTGCATGTGCTTGGCCTGCTTGACCTCGTAATCGGACCACTTGTAGTTGAACCGAAGTACCGGAATACCGTATTTATCGACAACGTTCGGGTCGATTTCGCAGTAGTTGCTTTCGAGCGGGACGGGCTCACCACGACCGGCCATACCAACGTAGGCTCCGTAGAACCGGCGGTAGTCGTCTTTCAGGCCGGCACCGTAGCCACCCGCTGGTTTCATTTTACCGTCGCGACCGGGAATCATGCCGTTGAGCGCTTCAACGCCCCAACCAAATCCGTAGGCAGGCATACCCATACCACCCCAGTATTCGATGTGGTAACCACGTGGGAAATCCAGTTTCTTGTTGTCAAGCCACCAGGGCGTAAAGACGTGCATACCGCCCACGCCGTCTTCGTTGTAGCGTTTGCGGTCCATCAAGGCCGGAACAAACGCCGAACGCGATGCGCCCGTTGAGTCATTGATGTATTTACCAACAACACCGCTGGAGTTGGCAAGGCCAGTTGGGAAGCGGCTCGATTTAGAATTAAGCAGCAAGCGGGCTGTTTCGCCAGCACTGGCAGCCAGCACAACCGTTTTCGCCATGATTGACTTTTCCTGCAACGACAGCGTGTCCACGTAGCTCACGCCCGTCGCCAGACCCGTTGCCGGATCGGTCAGTACTTCGCGGACCATCGCTCCGTTGATCAGCGTCACGTTGCCCGTTTTCAGCGCCGGTTTAACCAATACGGACGACGACGAGAAATCGGCATACGCCTGACACGCCCGACCGCACTGGCTACAGTAAAAGCACTGCCCCCGTTCTTCATTGATCTGTTTGGTCAGGATCGACAACCGCGATGGAATAACCGGAATACCGATGCTCCGTGCCCCTTTCCGAATCATCAGCTCGTGCAGACGAGGCTTCGGCGGGGGCAGGAAAATACCATCGGGTTCGGAAGGCATATTTTCGACCGAGCCGAAAACGCCAATCAATCGGTCAACCCGGTCATAGAAAGGTTTGATATCATCGTAGCCGATCGGCCAGTCTTCGCCAACACCGGTCATGCTTTTACGCCGAAAATCGTCGGGAGCAAACCGAAGCGAAATCCGACCCCAGTGGTTGGTACGTCCGCCCAGCATCCGGGAACGGAACCAGTGGAACTCGGTGCCTTTCGCCGTTGTATAGGGTTCACCTTCAATATCCCAACCGCCCCATGCGGCATCGAAATCACCGAACGCACGCGTCGTTCCAGCACCACGGCGGGGCGATTCCCAAGGCCATTTCAGTTGCGTAATGTACTTGGGATCAGCGGGGTCAAAGTAACCACCAGCTTCCAGCAACACGACTTTAGCCCCCGCTTTAGCGAGCGTATAGGCAGCCATGCCACCACCAGCACCGGAGCCGACTATAGCTACATCGTACTGAGCTGGGGCTTTTTTAATCTGAAAGGGGTCCATGCAAAAATGTTGAGGTTATTATGAGTACTCTAAAAAATAGCCTAAATATACACTATAAAGAGCAAAAATGGTGCTTGATACCCTTCTAATTGGTTAGTCGAATAAATACCAATCGACACCGAAAGCAAAACTTCGACGCATGGCCAGATAATCAGGGGCGACAAAGTAGCCGGGTTGAAATACTCCCTGGTTAGCGTGGGTAAGTTTTACGAACAAGCGGGTCCGGTTGACGCGTAGATTGGCGAAAAGATCCGCTAACACGTATCCTTCTACTTTCTTTTCATTCTGAACATAAAACTGCTGCGTAACGGGCATGTACGCATCCGCATAGTAGGGCGATTTGTAATGCAGATCCACTCCGATCTGAATGTACAGTACCTTGGCGTAAAGCAGTTCGTACTGGAACCGAGCATTCATAAAAAACGGAGGTGTCCGCAGTACATCTCTACGTGATTGAACCGTGTAGTACGCCTGACCCGACGCCAGAAACTTACCCACTTCGAAGTGGTATCCGAGTCCTGTTCGCAACACACTAAATGATCCGTTAAGCTGACGGACTACAGCCGCCGTATCGAAATAGATGTAGTTGCTGAGCAGGTAATAATCGATTCCGGGCTGTATCAGTAATTTTTTGTAACGAAGGTTAAGCTTGCCGTATGCGTGGTTGTAGCCCCTTAGATTAAAATTGTTTCGCCAGAAGAAAATATGACTTTGAAAGCGCTCCTGCAATAGCGTTGGATTCGCAAATATAGACGAGTAGCCAGCCGTCAAGTACTTGCTCTCAAACTGCCCCTGCAACCGATAACCTCCGCCAACCTGATACTCGGCCTCCGCCGTTACCTGCGACAGGCTGTCCGGGAAATAATAGCCTAGCCACCCACCCAGAAACGTTTCAGTCCGACGGGTTTCGTATTCATTTTCGTTCGCCCCCGATGTATTGTAGCGTGTGTATTGCCCGTAAATCCGGTTGCGGAGGTAAGCCCGGTAATTGAACGCCGATCCACGACGGTCGTAGATTCCTTTCAGCCCAAACTGGTTTTCGACCAACCGAAACCGGGCATCCTGATAAACCGTGGATGTATCACCTAGGATAGTGGGGTAGAACGCATAATTGGCCTGCAAGTACTCATCGTGGTACGAGTTCTTGTGGCGATTGTAGTCGAGCCGCTGGTAGATCTGGAACCCTTGATCGAGAACATACTGGTGGTATATGTGCCAGTCGTTGCGAATTTCGTTGCCGCGAGGCCCGAGAGCGGATGACGTAGCGGACGCGGAACCGTTCGTTAAAAGCGCATCACCCGTGTAAGCGTAGTCATTCCGGCTTCCGTCAAGATTTGTTCCAGGTAATACCCCCCCCTGCTCTTCGACGCTGTGGTTCATATTGATGAAGTGCGCGAGCAGGGTGTACTTTTCGTTTTTAGACTGGTAGTTGGTATGCCCCAGAAAACCCCAGTTCTGGGCCAGTAGTTTCGTCGGATCGTTAGCGCCACTGGTTCCAAATTGCTTCTGCGACGTAAATCGCTGGGCGTTGAATCCTACGTTCCAGCGGGGGGTTATGTTCTGCGCAAAATCGAATCGGAGAATGTTTTGGTTACGCCCGCCCAAAGCCAGATACATATCGGTAAATGGCGACTTGGTATTGAAATATTTCACCTGCATGGTCTGGTACGCATAAGGCGAAAAAACGGAATAGCCCGTTTGCGCACCGAGTTGCTGCGGTACCGGCACAAACACGTTTCGCATCGGCGTTCCCAGATTACCTAAATCCTGGTAAAGATTTTGCGCCCGCTGGACGTACAAAAACCGGTGCGCGTCATCCATGGTCGTATCCATGGTGTAGAGCTTCTTCCGGTTATTAAAAATATCGTCTTCCAGTATGTAGCGGGTCGTCTTGGGTCCGTAGATAACCCGGGTTGAGTCGTCGATACCGCCGAAGCTACCACCAGTAGCGCTTCCCGGACTTGTTGTTTGCCCAAACCCACCCTGGCCAAATCCGCCCGGCAATTGCGTTGCACCCGGAAACTGCTGCGCCCGACCAATGACAGCCAGCCCTATCAAAAAGAACAGAAAAAGTACGCTTCGATTCATTAAGTCAAAAGTACGCCAAAACCGCCGGATGGCCGGAACGGAAGTCCCTCGGTTAAGGATTTTTAAGGAGAATATTTTTTAGAATACCGTCAAATTCGGCTTCATAGCCGGATAAGAACGCCATTTCAACGGGCAAATAATATAAAGGTAGCCGAAGTCGTTCCTCGTCGGTTAGCAACGCGTCGATCTTCACCCAGTCTTTTTCGGTTGTCAGCAACCCATCAACAGCACTTAAGGATTGAGTCAGCCGATCAAGTTCGGCACGGGTATATGCATGGTGGTCGCCAAAACGATGGTGTTTCTCCATCGAAAATACCTGTCGAACGTACGTTTCTAGCGGAGTTGCGTTGGCTAGACCAGAAACGAGCACGACTGATGACAGTTTGTCGGTAGCCTTATGCGTAGCGAACGATGTAGGCTGGCCGTATTGCAACCGAGAAAAAAGGACTGGCGTCTTCGGACGGGTGTATCGCAGAATAGCCCTTCTGATAGTCTCCTGTTCGTCTTTGGAAAGGGTATCGGGGCATTTAGTAACGATCACGACATCGGCCCGCCGAGCTCCGTGCCGACGTTCGCGCAGACGCCCCGCCGGAAACGGATGATCGGTGTAAAACAATCGATTGTAATCCGTCAGCAGCACGTTCAGTTGTGGCTGTACGGCCCGGTGCTGAAACGCATCATCAAGCAGAATTCGCTTTGTTTCGGGGTACTGGGCCAAAATTTGCTGAATGGCATCAGCTCGGCGCTCGCCCACAAACACACGCACCCAACGGGCAAATTTTCGATACAGTTGCAGAGGTTCGTCACCGATGGTTTCGGCGGTGTCCTGGTTGGTAGCCTCCCGAAATCCTTTGGTGCGACGACCGTACCCCCGGCTTAACGTAACCGATTCGAAGTGATTATTCGCGTCTTTTGGTAGGTGCCGTTTAATCAAATATTCGATCATGGGTGTTTTGCCCGTGCCGCCAACGGTCAAATTCCCCACGGCGATAACGCAGGAATCCGCTTCAAAACTGCTGTATAATTTACTATCGTACAACCAATTACGGGCATCCGTAATCAATCCGTAAATACTACTAAAAGGTAAGAGAGGTAAGTTGGCGGCCAATTGCTTCGCTAATAATTTCGTAACATTGCCTTTATTGAGCAGTCAAAAGTAGTACTTTTAGGCTTGTGAACCCCCGCCATACCGTACGGTACAATGAGTCTAAAAACCGACTACCTGAAATACATTCTGCATTTTCGCTTTGAAGCGGGTACGTCGCGTGGTATTCTTACGGAAAAAACATCCTACATCATTCGCTTATTTGACGACGAGAATCCGGCGGTTGTCGGCTATGGCGAATGCGGCCCACTGAAAGGACTAAGCTACGACGACCGGGCTGATTTTGAGGAACAATTGGCTCAAAACTGCCAGGAGTTCAATAATCTGGATTTGCAGCTCTTTAGCTGGAACGTTCCCATTGTGCTCAACCAGCTCATCAGTCCTCAGTTTCCGAGCATTTTATTTGGTTTCGAAACGGCCATGCTCGATTTTTTATCGGGCGGTCAACACGTTATTCTCGAAAACGAGTTTGCCAGCGGCCATCGTTCATTACCCATCAATGGCTTAATCTGGATGGGCAGTCCTGAGTTTATGCGGCAACAGATCGAAGACAAACTGCGGGCCGGATACACGACCCTCAAGCTGAAAATTGGCGCTATCGATTTTGAGCAGGAATGTGATCTGCTGGCAATGATCCGCGAACGCTTCACGCCCGAGCAGATTACGTTGCGGGTAGATGCCAACGGCGCGTTTAAGCCCGAAGAAGCCATGAAAAAGCTCGAACGGCTGGCTACTTACGCGCTTCATTCGATCGAGCAACCCATTCGAGCGGGTCAGCCCGACTTAATGGCTGATCTCTGCCAACATTCTCCCCTGGCGATTGCCCTTGACGAAGAACTGATCGGCCAGATGGAGTATGTTCACAAGTTTCGGTTGCTGAAAAAGATTCAGCCGCAGTACATTATCCTCAAACCGACCCTACTGGGGGGTATGCGCCACTGCGACGAATGGATCGAACTGGCCGGACGACTCAATATTGGCTGGTGGATAACGTCGGCGCTCGAATCCAACATTGGTCTGAACGCCATCGCTCAGTACACGGCGCAGTTCAAGAATCTTATTCCACAGGGGCTGGGTACAGGACAACTGTATCACAACAACGTCGATAGTCCGCTAACGATCGAACAGGGGTATCTGCGGTACGATTCATCCAAACCCTGGGACTTCGCCCAATTGGCCAGCAGCAGTATCCAATCACGGTAAAGCGTCGCAATCTTTTTAGACTGTTCGTTCTTGCTGTGATCCGATTAAAGGGCTAGACCCAATCAACTCCTTTCCGCAGCAAGCTCAGCGTACGTTCTTCTTGGCTGCCTGGTTCGGGTCTGAAATCATACGTCCAGTTGGCCTGTGGTGGCATACTCATCAGGATAGATTCTGTACGGCCATTCGTTTCAAGGCCAAATTTAGTCCCCCGGTCCCAGACCAGATTGAACTCGACGTAGCGGCCCCGACGTAGCAGTTGCCACTGTTTTTCGCGCTCACCAAATGGCAGGTCACGATTCTGACGCATGAAGTGGGTATAGATGGGAGCAAACGCATTGCCGACATCCTGAACAAAGGCAAACAATTCAGCTTTGTGGCTTGCATCGGCCGGTTTCAGGTAATCGAAGAAAATGCCGCCAACTCCGCGTGTTTCCTGCCGATGCGGAATGAAAAAGTAATCGTCGGCCCAGGTCTTAAACTTAGGGTGATAAGCTGGATCATGTCGGTCACAGACGGCTTTCAGGTGTGCATGAAACCAGCGCGCGTCTTCATCAACAACGTAGTGGGGTGTTAAGTCAATACCTCCACCGAACCAGCTCTGCCCGGTACTCATTTCAAAATAGCGCACATTCATGTGGATGATGGGCACCATCGGATTTCGTGGATGTAGCACAATTGAAACGCCCGTTGCGTAAAATTCGGCAGGCTCGGTCAGGTTCAGCGAGCGTAACGTCGCTTCAGTAGCGGCACCCTGAACCGCCGAAAAGCCGACGCCCCCTTTTTCAATGACAGCTCCGTCGGCTATTGTACGCGAACGGCCTCCGCCACCACCGGGCCGTTCCCAGGCATCTTCGCGAAACTGACCCATGCCATCCGCATCCGCCAGCGCCTGACAGATACGGTCCTGTAGATCCGTAAAAAATGCAGTAATTGTTTCTCGGGTAATCAGTTGTTCCGACGTCATAGTAAACGCAAAGATACGACAGGATTATTCGGCAAGCTTCAGCGCAAAACGTACAGGTCGGGATTTGTCGATCATAATCAGCAATCCCTGTTCGGCGAGCTGACGTAATAATTTACCCGCCCGATAATCCGAAATGTTGATCAATTTGGCGAATCGGTCAGCCGTGATGTCGTCGTTTTTGCGGAGATACTGAATCAACGTCCGGGCAGTAGTCGATTTAAGCAAATCTGGCGTTTCTGCCGTTTCCTGGGTGATGATCAATTTATTCGTCGGGACCGATTTATCCTTTGCCCGGACATAAATTGTTCGTTGCCCTAACTCATTGATCGCGTAATGGGGCTTTTCGTCACTTTCGGCAACGCGCACCACCAAAACAATCCGTCCGTCAGGGCGCAGCACCTCATAACTCACCGTCAGTCCAGGCTCGATAAGCCGATCTGAAGCTTCTTCTATTTTGTAAACTTCTCTTATTTCAGAAGGTACGCCAACTATTTTTCCATCGTCAGCAATTCCAATCAACAACGTGCCACCCGATGTATTGGCGAAGGCAGCCAACGTCCGGGCAATGCGGTAGGCCGACGATAAGGATCGTTTGAATTCTAAGCGCGTGTTTTCGCCTTGTGCAATAAGATCGTCGAGATCATTCCGAGTCATAACTAACTAACAAAAGGATCGGGCATATGGCTATATAGATCGAGACTTTTGCGTAAATATAGTTATCCTAACGAATCAAATGTTGTCGTTTAAACGCGCCGGATTACTTTACCGGCTCTATATGTAATTCTGAAATGAAGATATGGGCTTAGCACCACTGCCAGGTTTAGAAATCAGATTTTATGGGCTAAGATGGATTAGTAAGGCTATGAATTCTATTCGTTATACTCGCATCTATATACTCAGCAATTGATTGACTTTCTCTTTATCTACCTACTTCTCTGACGCGTAACCTTTTTGGGATTTTATATTCCCCCGCAAACAATTACTGGCTACGGGGGAATAGTCTTATTTATTCTTCACTGGCTTTAGGCTTACGGCCACGTGGCTTGCCGGTATAAGCAGGCTTTGGAGCCTGGTCTTCTAATTGTAGCTCATACCCAACTACGCCTTCTTCGTAATCAAATGGCTTAACGGTGAAAACATATTTTGAATTCGAGTAATCGATTCCACCTTTCTGCAGAATAATCGGCAGGGAAATGCTATAACTTTTTGCCGCTTTTTCCAGCTCGAACGTTCCTTCCTGCTCGTCGGTAACCGGAATTACGTATAGTGATTTTATTTTTCGCTTTCCTTCCTGAGTTCCGATTCTAAACTGAGCAGTTTCAGGATCGAAATCTAATTGCGATATGGATTTGGCGGGAAAAACAAGTTTACCGGCGGTTGATATATATCCCGTTACTGGTGCTACTTTTTTTGCTTTTTTCTCTTTAGGCGTACTATTTTCCTGGGGCGAGAAGAACCTAATTTGGGCTGCTTTCATGAAGATTTCTTGTTTAACATGGTCCTACTAGAACTTAAGCGCGAATATACAGTTCACAATTATATAAAAAATATAGGCTAGGATCAATTTGCCGTTTTATTTACATGAACAGAGCGCTACACATTGAATTAAGTACAGTTATTTTTACACAGTACAAATAACAAAAAAAGCATTTTCACTAATTCATCCCTACTATTCTTCTTACTACTAATACTATATCCCTTCCTATAAGCGAATAAATGAACGAGTTTCTTAAAATGGGTTATAAAATAAAGCAGGACTAAATAGATAATAATGATCCTAAAGTAGTGTTCTATTTTTGCAAGATTCTATTCTATTTTCTATTCATAGCATGAATTTATCGATAGTATATTTACTTTTTACGGCCAGGAGTATATAAAAAAAGGAGTACTTGTTAATAAGTTAGTACCTGTTTCACCACAATACTTGTAACTAAATTTCAACAAACCTTTGCATTCGTCGTTAGCCTTCCAATGTCTTCTAAAGAAAAGATGTTCTTCTAAACTTAATTATTACCCCGTTAGGCTAATCATATGTTTTAATAGCTAACTAGGTTATCATTTTATTTGAATCAGCGGGTAACAATCTCGAAATGCGGAATTGATGGTTGCCTTGCGTCTCCTTATAGCTAATGGACAGTTCGTAACTATCGCAGATTTGTTTAACGATTGCTAAACCAAGTCCGATGGAATCCGTTCCGGTTCCTTCTTTTTTAAATCGTTCAAAAAGTCGTTGTGGCTCCGAAACCAGCGTCCCTCCTGTATTTCTCAAACATAAGAATTCATTGCTCGAATCCAGTTCAATAAAGCCCCCGGACTGGTTATGTTTTATGGCATTATTTACCAGATTCGTCACCAGAATATCAGCCAAAGCAACTGGCAGTTCCGCTTCAAACGAATCATGCGAGCAAATATGAACCGTCAGTTCCTTGAACGACAGTACCTCTTCCATATCCTGCAATTTTTCGACGAGCAACTGGGATAAATCGATGAGTTGGATGCCCTGAAACTGATGATTTTCAATTTTCGACAACAATAACAATCCCTGATTTAAGCGTACGATGCGCCGGGAAGCTTCATAGATTGTTTGTATCCAGTGCGTTTGTATCTCGGTTAATTGTTCGCTCTGGATCAGTTGCTCTACTTTAGCATTGATCAAAGCGAGTGGCGTTTGCATCTCGTGCGATGCGTTCTCCGTAAATTCTTTTAAACTTTGGTAATCCTGCCGCATCTTATCGGCCATTTTTTGCAGCACTTCGTTCAACTCATTGAATTCTGTTATTTCGGATGTAGCCAGTTGCAAAGGAGCCTCACTATTTAAATTGAAATGTTTGATGCGCGACAACGTATTATAGAATGGAAGCCAGATTCGACCGGATAACTTTCCCTGAAACCAGAACGTCCCTATTAACAACAAGCCCAAAAATGTAGCCATTGTAAACGTTACGGCTTCAATAAGTCGGTACGTTTGAATTAGCGATTTTCGAATAGATACCCGGTGAAGCGTTCCGTGGATGGGCACGTAGAATGTAAGCTGTCGAAACGGAATTAGCTCGTCGTCATAGCGGTTTTGAATCAACGTATCAGCAAAAAAGGCTCGCCTTGACGTGGGCGGTTGACTCACCGGCGCAACCTCAATTTTATTTTCGACAAAATAAGGACTGCTCGACCAGGTGTTATGAATACGAACGTACGTTTCGAAATCGCGTCGTTCGATCTGCAATCGGCTTTCTACTTCGTCATAAATCAAATAGCGAATGATCTGGTAGAAAGCCAGCGCCGTCAGTAGATAAATAACCAGCGAGAACGCCAGATAAATGCGATTGGTTTTAGCGAGCAGTTTCACGATTGACTAAATTTATAACCGATACCATAGATCGATTGTACGTAATCGGCAGCTCCTTTTTCAATCAATTTCCGACGCAGATTTTTGATGTGCGAATAAACGATATCAAACGAATCCGCCGAATCGATGTTGTCACCCCACAAATGCTCGGCAATAGACGCTTTTGTGAGCGCAACGTCGATATTTGACAAAAAATAAAGTAACAAATCGTATTCCTTCCGCGACAAAGTCGTAAGCTGATGGTTAACGTAAACCTTCCGGTTTTGCGGTACGACGACGATCTCCTGAAAACGAATTTCGGTATGCCCGCCAAACTGTCTACGTCGCAGCAATGACTTCACTCTGGCGTTTAATTCGGAGAGATGAAACGGCTTAGTCAGGTAATCATCCGATCCGATTTCCAAACCTTTCAATTTATCTTCCAGCGCGTTGCGGGCAGAAATAATAATAATTCCTGTCGTAACAACCAGTTGCTTCAGCGTTTGAATGATCTGAAAGCCATCGCCCCCCGGTAAGGTTAGATCAACGATAACACAATCGTAGGTATAGAGGTATATTTTTTCGTCGGCCTCCTGCACGGTCGTGGCTGTTTCACAGATGTATCCTTCCTTTTCCATGTAATCGGTGATACTTTCAGCCAACCCTTTTTCATCTTCAACTACCAGAATTTTCATACGACTGCTTAGCGAAATAGTACACGAAAATAGCCGCCAATTCTGGAAAGAATTTGGAAGTTTTCGACGTTACTTTATACCAATCAACCTTTTATAGACTATGGGCACAATATCCTCTAAACGTATAGCCTTTCTAGTGGTATGTTGCCTGGTTTGTCTTCACTCGGCAGCTGTACACGCTCACGATACGACCACCGTTCATTGTTTATTTTCTCAGGATTGGGAAGGCAAACAAGCTATGCTGGTAGCAAAGGTTTTGTACCAGCCACCAATTATTGTTAAAGCGACCGTTTTCAACAGAAAGGCCGATTTTACGATTACCTTGCTCGAGCCCAGTCCGGCCTATATCTGGCTTGAAGGGAAAAAAGAGGATTACCAGCTCTTTATTGACTCACCGGCTATCTATGTCAGTTTCGACCAAACAGCGTTCGTCACGGGTTCTCCCAGCAGTGAGTTATGGGCCGAGCAGCTAACCATGCTGACTACCAATCAAGAGTCCGAAGGTGATCTACGAACCGAACTCGCGCATGCTTTCTTCGATAACGATTCACTAGCCATACGTAATCTTGAGCAACTGGACGATTCCATAAAGACAGCCCATACCAATCAGATCGTCAAACAAATTTTAGATCATCCTTCATCGGCATCAAGCTGGTTTCTTTTTGCCTCGAATCACTTTTCGTACAACCGGACACTTGATTTGTTTGGTAAACTCTCCGCCTTTTCTTCCTATCCATCGTTCAAACGAATACAGGCGAAATTGGCAAAAAATCAAGTTGATACTAAGGTTACTGATTTCACTTTACCAACAGTCACTGGGCAAAGTTTTACGCTGTCTACGCTAAAAGCAACGTATATTTTAATCGACTTTTCGTCCCGTTTTTTCGCAGCCTGCCACAAACGGCATAACGCGCTAAAACAAATTTACAGAACCTATCATCCGCGGGGGCTGGAGATTGTCACGGTCTCCCTTGAATTTAATTCGACAGCTAGCAGGAACGATATGCAGCAAGAAAACTTACCGTGGATTCACGTTCTGGATTTAATGGGGCCAACTTCTATCAGCAACCAATTCGGCGTTGAACAGATGCCGGATACCATTCTACTAAGCGCCGATCAAACGGTACTCGGTCGAGATATGTCCGTGAGCGAAATTGAAGCCACGCTCAGTCGTCTACTGAAAAAATGATGATTCTGTACATTCTTAACGAATGCTCTAACCGCTAACGAGCGGTACTTATCTGCATGAAACTGAGCTTGAACGCTTGTTTTTATCGATAAAGCCCAGTTTTCCCAAATGTTTCCAGAATTGAGATCGTGTTTTGCCTACACTTGTCCGGGAGCCAGATGATAGCCGGACAGGTTGACGCCAATGATCTACCCGCATTTTCTGGAGTCTCACCAGCAACGGTCCACCTCCACAAAGTACCGACGAACAACGGGCTGGCTGCTCTGGCTGAGTGCCGGTCTTCTCACAACCCAGGCCGTAGCGCAGCAACCTACCCTCAATCAGGTTCTTGACCAGAGCGTTCGGCAATATCCGTTCCTGAAATCCAAACAGGCCGAAGTCAGCAGTGCCGAACGCCGATTGCAGGCCAGTCGCACGGATCTGCTGCCGATTGTGATGCTCCAGGATCAGTACAACTACGCCACGAGCAATAGCCTTAACAATTCGTTTTTCCCCAACGAAGGCACCAATATATCCACCTCCGGTGGGGTCAGGCCCTTTGCTCTTTCGCAAGCCAGCTTCGGCAGCTACACTAGCGCTTCTATTGAGTGGCGAGCCATTGCGTTCGGGCGGGTAAAAGCGGGTATCAACGTAGCTAAAGCCGACCTTCAGCGCAGCCAGGCCGATTACGAAAACGAACTTTTTCAGCATCAGGTCCGCACCATTGACGCCTATCTACTTTTACTGATCAATCAGAAACTGGTTCAGATTCAGCGGAGTAATCTAGATCGGGCGCAGACGTTCAAGCGCGTCGTCGATTCAGGTGTTCGGTCGGGGATGCGGGCGGGCGTCGATAGTGCGTTAGCGACGGCGGAATCGGTACGCGCCCGGCTCCTGCTGCTCGAAAGCCAGCAGCGGGAACAGGTGCAGCGCCTTCGACTTTCCGAACTAGCGGGTCAGCTTCAAAGCGGGATGCAGGTCGATAGCATGGGCTTCTACAGCTCGATTCCCAACGGTGTTTTCCTATCGGATTCGCTTTCGCCGAAGAACCCAACCCTGCGTTTGTTTCAGTCGCAGATTAACCTGTCGGCAGCCCGGAGCTTAGCTACCCAGCGGTCGGGGATGCCACTTATTTCGCTGGTTGGCGCGGGTAACGCCAGAGGTTCGGGTTTCTCCAATCAGGGCGATGTCTTTCTGAACAACCAGATTAATGGACTCGGCTATCAGGTTGGCAATTATCTGGTTGGCGTTGTTGCACGCTGGAACCTGACGAACCTGTTACGGGCTCACCAGGATTACCGGGCCGATCAATTTCAGATCGAGCGGTCGCGGCAGTTGTTCAATACGCAACGGCTGCAAATTTCACGACAATATCAGGAAGCCGAAACGCAGTATCAGGTCGCGCTGGAGCAAGCCCGGCAGGCTCCTATCCAGCTGCGGGCGGCCCGGCAGGCTTATAACCAGGCCAAGTCACGCTACGAAAGCGGACTGACCGATTTACCGACCCTGCTGCAAAGTGTTCTGACGCTCAATCGCGCCGAAGTAGATGGCTACGTGTCGATTAGCAACGTGTGGCGTTATCTGCTCCTCAAAGCAGCCGCCGAGGGCGACCTATCGCTATTTATGAATCAAGTCAATTAAGTAAAGTCCAGGTTGTAGTTTCCGGTAGGTGGGTTGTGCGTAGTTGGGATTGACAGCGCAACGTCCGACCAACCCAGCACCGGGAACTACAGGCTGATCATTAATTACCGAAACCTGTTATGTATCAACTCATTCGATCTGCCTTACGAAAACCAATTTCGGTGGTTGTAGCGGTTCTGGGACTTCTCTTCTTTTCGGTGATGTCGCTCTTTACCATCCCCGTCGATATCTTCCCAAACCTCGATCTGCCCACGATTTATGTGGTTCAGCCTTACGGCGGTATGGCCCCCGACCAGATGGACGGATTCATTGCCACGCGCTATCAGGACCACTTTTTGTACGTGTCGGGGATCCGCGACATCGACGTAAAAACCATTCAGGGACTATCGTTGATCAAACTGCAATTTTATCCGGGAACCGACATGGCTCAGGCTGCCGCCGAAGTAGCCAACAACGTCTCGCGGGCGAAAGCGTACATGCCTGAAGGCACCGTGCCGCCCCAGGTGGTGCGCTTCGATGCCAGTTCGGTACCGGTGGGTCAGCTGGTGTTTGAAAGCCAGAGTCGTTCGCTCAACGAAATTCAGGATTACGCATCGTCAAGGGTACGACCGATGTTTTCGCGTATTCCGGGCGTGTCCAGCCCTCCCCCCTTCGGTGGTAACCAGCGGACGGTCATCATCAAAGTGAATCCGCAGCTGGTCCGCAGCTATCAACTGACGCCCGAAGAAGTCATCAAATCCATCGTTACGAACAACCAGCCGTCGCCCGCCGGGAATATACGCATTGGCGACAAAGCCCTGATGACGCCGGTGAACTCGCTCGTCAAACGTCCCGAAGACTTTTTGAACATTCCAATTCGGGTTGGTTCGGGTCCGACGGTGTTTGTGCGCGACATTGGTACGGTTGAAGATGGCGCTGACGTGACGGTGAGTTATGCCTTGGTCAATGGCCGCCGGGCAGTATATATCCCGGTGGTAAAAAAGTCGGATGCTTCCACGCTGGATGTTGTTAACAACATCCGGAAAGCGATGCCCGAATTACAGGCCGCCGTGCCCGAAGACGTAAAGATTTCGTACGAGTTCGATCAGTCGGTTTACGTCACGAACGCCCTGAAAAGTCTGGTCACGGAAGGGATTTTGGGTGCCGTACTAACCGGCTTGATGGTACTGCTGTTCCTGCGCGACTGGCGTAGCGTGATTATCGTGGTCGTCACCATTCCAATTTCGATTCTGTCGGCAGTAATCATGCTTAATTTATTTGGGCAGACGATCAACATCATGACCTTGTCGGGACTGGCCCTGGCGATTGGAATTCTGGTGGATCAGGCAACGGTGACGATTGAAAACATCCACCAGCATCTGGAAACGGGAAAACCCAAAGCCGTTGCCATCTGGGATGCCTGTAAAGAAATCGTCTTCCCCGAATTCCTCATCCTACTGGCGATTCTGGCCGTGTTTGCGCCCGCTTTTGTTATGAGTGGTGTACCACGATCCATGTTCCTACCCTTGTCGTTATCGGTTGGTTTCGCCATGATCGCGTCGTTTCTCCTGTCGCAAACGTTTGTGCCCGTACTGGCCAACTGGCTTCTAAAAAGCCATCCGCCCCACGAAGCGCCAACGCTGGCTCTCGACGCGCAGGAACGGCACGCTATACTAGAAGAGGATATGCATCCAGAAGCCAACGCAAAGGGTTTCGACAAGTTCAAACAGCGGTATTCAACCTTTCTCGATAAAGCTTTGAATCGTCGGGGGCTGGTTGTTGGCGGGTATCTGCTGGGTAGTCTGGCGATTATCGTGGTCTGCTTCCTGGTTATCGGAACGGACATTCTTCCCCACGGCAACAGCCACCAGTTTCAGATGCGGCTTCGGATTCCTGATGGAACGCGGGTAGAACGAACCGAAACGGCCACGCTAAAAGTACTCGACATCATCAAGGATGCGGTGGGTGCCGAGAACGTTGAGATCTCGTCGGCGTATGTCGGTACGGTTCCGTCCAGCTACGGTACGTCCAACATCTTCGTGTTCAACAGCGGTCCACACGAAGCGGTTTTGCAGGTGTCATTAAATGAAGAGCATCCCGTAAAAATGGATGATCTCAAAGAGGATCTTCGGTCGCGGATTGCCAAAGCATTACCCAATGCAGCCATCTCGTTTGAACCCATCGAGCTGACCGAAAAGATTATGAGTCAGGGCGCTTCGACGCCGATTGAAGTAACGATAGCGGCTAAAGACCTGACCGAAGCGGGACGCTTTGCCAATAAGATCCGGGAGCAGATGACCAAAATCGATTTCCTGCGCGACGTGCAGATTGCGCAACCGCTGGCCTACCCGGTGCTGAATGTAACGATGAACCGCGAACGGGCCGGACAATTGGGGGTTACATCCACGCAGGTCGCCCGGTCGATGGTAGCGGCTACGTCGTCAAGCCGGTTTACGGATAAAAACCTGTGGCTCGATGAATCGAAGGGACTGGCTTACCAGGTGCAGGTGCAGATTCCCGAATACCAGATGAGCAGTACCAACGACATTGGCAATATTCCGCTGCGCAGTGGCGAAATGCATCCGCTACTGTCAGACGTGGCTACGTTTTCGGAAGGCACGGCCCCCGGCGAATACGACCGCGCCGGACCAAACCGACTCGTTACAATTACCGCCAACTTGCAGAACATAGACTTGGGTACGGCCCAGAAAGCCGTGCAAAACGCCATCAAGAACGCGGGCGAACCACCACGCGGTGTCCTTGTCGAGATGGGCGGACAAACCAACCTGCTGACCGATACGCTCAGTAGCCTGCAAACGGGTCTGCTGGTCGCTATCGTCATTATCTTCCTGCTGCTGGCGGCCAACTACCAGTCGTTCAAGCTGTCGCTGGTGATTCTATCGGCCATTCCTGCCGTAGTGGCGGGTGCCCTGCTGATGCTGCTGGCCTGCGGTGCCACGCTGAACCTGCAATCGTACATGGGTCTGATTATGTCCGTCGGCGTATCGGTCGCTAATGCGATTCTAATGGTGACGAATGCCGAAAATCTCAGACTGGAAGTCGGCGATACCCGTAAAGCCGTGGTGCTGGCGGCCAACAGCCGGATTCGCCCAATTCTGATGACCAGTATCGCCATGATTGCGGGGATGGTACCGATGGCGTCGGGACTTGGCGAAGGTGGTGATCAGATTGCCCCACTTGGCCAGGCCGTAATTGGCGGTTTGATCGCTTCCACACTGGCGGCACTTCTTATTTTACCATGTGTATTCAGCCAACTACAGGCCAAAGCAACAACGCAATCCGTATCGCTCGACCCCGAAGATCCAGAAAGCAAATTTTTCGACAACCAACTGACTCCCGCTCCTGCGGTCCGCTCCATATGAAACCATTATTGAGAGTAATCTGGCCGGTATCGGTTCTGGCTGGCCTGGCTGCCTGCTCGACATCCGGCAATCACGACACCAAACAGGCCGCCACGAAAGAACCAGAAACGCCACAGGTGGCCATGACAACGGTTCAGGCCTTGCAACCCAGCAAACGGGTAACCCTGCCGGGTGAACTGAAACCCTGGAATCGGGTCAATATCTACGCCAAAGTAAAAGGTTTCGTGCGGGAAATTCCGGTGGACCGGGGCACGTTCGTTCGCAAAGGGCAAGTGCTGGCCCGGCTTGATGCCCCCGAAGTCCTTTCGGAACTCAGTCAGGCGCAGGCCCAGTTACAGGCGCAGGAAGCAACGCTGGTTGAGCAAACGACCCGCGCCCGCGCCAGTCGGCTGACCTATAACCGACTGCTGCAAACGGCCAAGATGGAAGGTGCCGTGTCGGCCAACGAACTCGATCAGGCGCAGGCCAAAATGCAGGCCGATAGCGCGATGGTGGTTATGGGTCGCGGTACCGTGCAGGCTGCCCGTTCGAATTATCAGGCTAAAACCCAGCTTCGACAGTACTTAACGATCACCGCCCCGTTCGATGGCATGGTAACCGAGCGGAACATCAGTCCCGGCGCGCTGGTCGGTGCGGGCGATAGCGGCCGTCCGTTATTTGTGCTGGAAGATAGTCGAACCCTGCGATTGACAGTAGCAATTCCCGAGACCTTTGCCAACCAGCTCAAAAACAACAGCGCCGTTTCGTTTACGGTCAATGCCATTCCCGAACGCCAGTTCAACGCTAAGTTGGCCCGGAGTGCGGAGAGTCTGGTGGAAGCGAACCGGGCGATGATGGCCGAATTTGACGTTAACAACGCGGCTCGCGACTTAAAATCCGGGATGTACGCTGAAGTGACATTGCCCGTTGAACGGTCGGCTAAAACGATGTTTGTGCCCACGACTTCCGTCGTCAGTTCGAGTGAAAAAATGTTTGTGATTCGGGTACGCGACAACCGGGCTCAATGGGTATCGGTGCAGAAAGGCAACGTCGTTGATAGTCTGGTTGAAGTATTTGGCAGCGTTCAGCAAGGCGAACCGATTGTCAAAATTGCTTCGGAAGAAATTCGCGATGGCCAGGCGATTAAAACAAAATAGCTTGTTCTGTTCCTCTCCGATCCGTCGGAGAGGAACAGAATCCTACCTTACCCGGCTTTGTTCGTCCTCTACGCTGGACTGACGCTGGCGGGCTACTTTTAAGTTACGATTGCCGAAATTATAGGTAAACGTCAGTCGGGCTACGCGCGTTTCCCAGCGGTTGGTGAAGGTCAGGTTCGTACCCGCGTATTGGATCGTTCCCCGGTTCCGCGTGATGTCCAGAATGTCGCTTACGTTCAGGCGCAAGGTGGCCGCTTTCGCCAGCATTGTTTTTTGAAGACCTACGTTCACCTGCCCCATACCGCCGAATCGGCCCTGACCGTAGATTGACGCGGTGTTGTACCAGCCCGACAGTTCAGCGGTAAATCCTTTGGCAAGCGTAAACCGGTGGTTCATCGTAAAGTTGGCCGACACGCGCCGATAGTCTAACCGCTCGCCAAGGTATTCCGCGTCGTAAGCATTCAGAAAAATATCTGCCGTTTGTCGGACGGTCCACCAGGCAGTCAGTTTTAGCGGTGTGCTCAGACTTAATACAATATTGTTGAGCACCGCCAGATTGACCGTGGTCGATTTCAGGACCTGCCCCTGCTGCTCATTGACGCCTGTAATGACGTCCGTCGTGTGATTGTAACCCAGACTGACGTTCGTTTCATTTTTATAGGTGTAGCCTACCTGAAACGCATTCGTGTACTGAGGCCGTAGAAAGGGATTCCCCTGCGCGAAGGTATACGGGTCCATCACGTAGATGAATGGATTGAGATCCTGATAGCTCGGTCTATCGATCCGGCGACTGTAGGAACTGGTCCACTGATGATCCGGGCTGGCTTTGTAGGTTAGAAACGCACTCGGAAATGCGTTCAGGTAACTACGGTCTACGACTTTCTGGAGCGTTACCGAATTGCCAACAGAACGCGTGTATTCCAGCCGAACCCCAGCCTGTACGGACCATTTAGCCCAGCTTTGACTTCCGCTCAGATAACCAGCGCCAATTGTTTCTTTGTACAGAAAATGATTCGTTCGCTGCGGGTCGGGCACGTAACCACTTTCCGTCACAGTCCCGAAACGTACATCATTGTCGGATGTCACATAACTGATTTTACCCCCGGTTTCCAATTTCAGTCCTCCACGCATCGGATGAACGTAATCAGCTTTTACGGCCTGAATCAAAATAGCGGAAGGAGTCTGGTTCAGCTGAAGCAGCGGAGGACGAATTTCTTCGTTCTGCGCGTTCACATAGCGAGTCCGCATGTTATCCTGCCCGTTGACGTGCACCTGCCCGTAATCCAGATCAATCGTCAATTCCCGCCCCAGCGTATCAAACGTATGTTTGAGATTGGCATTGGCCGACAGCCGTTGCATGGGTCGCGTTGATGTATTCGTCATCGTTACGGTCTGCTGAAGCTTATGCTGTGCGTTGTAAATCAAATTGGTATTGTCGATACCAGACGCCCGATCGGTCAGCAATCCATTAATCATAACCCCGACCGTTGTGTTGCGGCTCAGCGCATAATCGGCACCCGCTTTAAACGTATGCACCCGCTCGGTACTGATTTGCGTGCCCAGGTTGTTCACCGTCGTTAGCGAATCTCCCGCCCCAAATCGGCGCAGCGCATCGACAGACGAATACCGCTGGCGATAATCGTAGTTGTAGTTACCAAACAGGTTCCAGTTTCCTGCTTTATGGTTGAGCGTTGCCCCCGCCGACGCTTTCGGGTACCGACCATATCCTGCCCCGAACGTAGCACTCCCCGCCGTGCCGCCACCGACAGCACGACTGCCGCGCTTAAGTCGGATGTTGATAATACCCGCGTTTCCGGCAGCGTCGTATTTAGAAGATGGGTTCGTAATCAGCTCGATTGTCTGCACGCTGTTGCTGGGCGTATTGCGCAACAGATTAACTACTTCCTGAGCAGACAGATACGTTGGTTTACCGTCGATCATGACTAGTACGCCCTCACGTCCTTTGAAGCTGATGCGGTCGTTCTGATTATCGACGACGACGCCCGGCGCTTTTTCAAGCACTTCCAGCGCTGTTCCTCCCGCCGAAACAATACTGTTTTCGACGTTGACGACGGTTTTGTCCGGCAGTTGCTCGATAAACGGTTTTTGCCCTGTAACGGTTACTTCGCCTAACGTTTTCGTAGCGTTGTTCAGGACAAGTGCCGGCACATCCGTTTGCGGTTGATCGGCGGCAACGGTAAACGGCCTGGATAAAGTCTTTTGAAAACCCACAACCTGAGCCGTGACCTGGTACGTTCCCGGCTTAACATTGTCGAACGTGTAGCCGCCCTCCGCATCTCCGATAGTACCTTTCACCAGTGTAGAGTCACTGGCTTTTACCAGCATGAGGGTGGCAAACTCAAGCGGCTTTCCCGCCGGGTCGTGTACCTTTCCCATCACAGCCGTCCGAACCGACGACTGAGCCAGGGACAAGGATGACATCAGGCTACCGCCTAACATCAGCAGAACGCAATACGTTAATTGACAGAATAGTAGAGGTTGGCGTTTCATTGCAGTTGTTGTTTAACACTGCAAAGTTGGTCAGTCAGACCACGCCCATCAATCGCACAAAGATGTGAAAATAGAACGCGGTCGTGCGGCTAGAACAGGCTTTGTTTACGGTATTGGGCGGGCGACATGCCCATCGCGCGCCGAAACAACTTCATAAAATAAGTAAGGTTATTGAACCCGCAATCGACGCTGATATCCGCCAGACAGCGACTGGTGGTCCGCAGCAGCTTGGACGCCAGCGAAATGCGCTGTTGGTTGATAAAATCGACGGGCGTTATGCCAAACGTCTGCCGGAACGTCCGGTAGAAATTCGGCTCGCTCATGCAGGCTTCGTCGGCCAACTCCTTGATGTGCAGGCTACGGCTTAGGTTTTTATTGATGTACTGCGCAATGTGCGCTAAACGGTTCTCATTAACCAGAGGACTCGATGAACTCAACAGCAGTGTCCGGGCCTGGGTTTGCATCAGCCGAACCATCAGTTCCTGCAACACCAGATTGGCGAACACATCTTTGGCCTGATTATTTTCGGTGAAGATGTAGATCAGGCGAGCAATCAACTGATGAATGGGTTCGTCGTTGGTCAGAAAAAAGTTGGCCTGCCCAAACTGCCACCCCTGCGAATTATCCACGAGCGGAGTCCGGTCATTAAGCATATCCGTAACCTGCTTTACTTTATCGGGATCAATCGCCAGTGCCAGACATTGGGTAGGATTCTGGCTTTGCGCTTCGGGGAAATCGATGCGCATGGTTTCTTCGCTGGGTACAATGACCGACTCGCCAGGAAGCAAATCGAACGAAGGCGTTCCGGGCAGATGCATTACTTTCTTTCCCCGGATCATGCTGGCCAGTACCGGATTGGTAAACGTCAGCTCCACCTTTTCGGCTACGTGCTGCGTTTCGTAAATGTTTAATTCTGCTGTATCGATGGTATAAGCAGTCCGATTCTCTACTTCCTGTTCCAGCCGCCGGGATTTCAGGTGATACGAAATGTCTAGCGGAGTTTTCTGTACGCGTTTCATGAAGAATGGTCTAGTTACACGAGCGTATTGCCGGGTTCAGCATGCGCAAATTAGTCATTTACTGATACTTAACTAGTATTATTATCACAAATCTTAGTGTATTTAAAAGATAGAGACATTAATTGATCCTAAGTACATAGCAGTTTTCGGGCAGTTAACGCATTATACTTTAGCCGCCATTTTGATAGGATAGTGCAGGGAGACGATACGATTGGTCAATTTTTATAGAACAATTTATCCAAACTTTGTAACAAATCCAATTTAACTTTTCTTCGTTACGAACATGGAAGTATTAGAAGCTCCAAGCAAGATTCTGCCCCGGCCTGAGTTTAAGAGCCAGTACGAGAACTACATTGGCGGTAAATGGGTGGCTCCGGTAGATGGCGAATACTTTGCGAACAACTCGCCTATCGACGATAGCTTAATCGCCCGTGTTCCTCGTTCCAAAGCCGCCGATGTTGAACTGGCACTCGATGCGGCACACAAGGCTTTTCCGGCCTGGTCCCGTACGTCGGCGACCGAACGCAGCAACATGCTGATTCGGATTGCCGACCGGATCGAACAAAATCTTGAATTTCTGGCCCGCGTCGAAACGGTCGAAAACGGGAAAGCCGTTCGCGAAACGATGGCCGCTGACTTACCGTTGGTTGTCGATCATTTCCGCTACTTCGCCGGGGTGATCCGGGCCGAAGAAGGCAGCCTGGCCGAACTCGACAAAGACACGGTGTCGATGATCATCAAGGAACCCATTGGCGTTGTCGGGCAGATTATCCCCTGGAATTTTCCGCTGCTGATGGCTACCTGGAAGCTGGCTCCGGCGCTGGCCGCTGGCTGCTGCGTGGTGATGAAACCCGCTGAGCAGACGCCAACGTCGATTCTGGTGTTGATGGAAGTGCTCGAAGGGCTGATTCCGCCCGGCGTGGTGAACATTGTCAATGGTTTCGGCCCCGAAGCAGGCAAGCCATTGGCTCAGTCCAAGCGCATCGCGAAAGTAGCCTTCACGGGTGAAACGACGACGGGCCGACTGATCATGCAATACGCGTCGGAAAACCTGATTCCGGTAACGATGGAGTTGGGCGGTAAATCCCCTAACATCTTCATGGAGTCCATCGCCGATGCGGACGATGAGTTCTTCGACAAATGCGTAGAAGGTGCGGTGATGTTTGCCTTGAACCAGGGCGAGATCTGTACCTGCCCCTCGCGACTGCTCATTCATGAGCGGGCCTACGACCGGTTTATCGAACGAGTTGTTGAGCGTACCAAGGCCATTAAGTTAGGCCACCCGCTCGACCCGGATACGATGATGGGTGCCCAGGCCAGTAACGATCAATACGAAAAAATTCTCTCTTACATCGATATCGGCAAGCAAGAAGGGGCCGAGATCCTGACGGGTGGCGGCCCCGCCGGTTTAGTGGATAACGGGCTGGAAAGTGGTTATTACATCCAGCCCACCATCTTCAAAGGCAACAACAAAATGCGCATTTTTCAGGAGGAAATCTTCGGGCCTGTCGTATCAGTGACGACCTTCAAAGATGCTGACGAAGCCATCGCGACGGCCAACGATACGCTGTACGGGCTCGGGGCAGGTTTGTGGACTCGGGATGCGCACGAGTTGTACCAGATTCCTCGTCAGATTCAGGCGGGCCGTGTGTGGGTGAACTGCTACCACAATTATCCGGCGCACGCACCGTTTGGCGGCTACAAGAAGTCGGGTTTTGGTCGGGAGAATCACCACATGATGCTCAATCATTACCGGCAGACGAAGAACATTCTGATTTCGTACAGCAAGAGCAAGTTAGGGTTCTTTTAATAGAGAAGCGGACTGGGTCGAGCGCTAAAATTAGTTGCTCGATTCAGTCCGCTTTTAGTAATCACTCAGATTTTATCCGACAGCTAAGTGCGTACCACTGATTTTTTTATGACCACGCAAACCACCTCCCGCGTCGATGTAACCCCGGCAGCCGCCAACGTTATCGACAACCTGAAGGTCCAGCACGGACCGTTAATGTTTCATCAGAGCGGGGGGTGCTGCGATGGCTCATCGCCTATGTGTTACGCCGTGGGTGATTTTATCATTGGCTCGACTGATGTGTGGCTGGGTAAGATTGAGGACTGTGATTTCTGGATGTCGGAAGATCAGTTCGAATACTGGCGACACACGCACCTGACCGTCGATGTGACGCCGGGGCGGGGAGCCAGTTTTTCGCTCGAAATTCCACTGGGCATTCGCTTCCTGATCCGTTCACGCCTATTCAGCGAAGACGAAATGAATCATCTGCCACCGGTTCGGGTAGGGGGCGATAGTTAACATCAGTCAAATAACTATCGGTCAGTAATTTACCAACCTAATAGCGGTTCACACAAGTCCTTCCCGCATGGCTTTTAGAACGGCTTCAGTTTTTGAGTTGACCTGTAGCTTATCGTAAATACTGCGGATGTGCGACCGCACCGTATCGATGCTGATGTGCAGTTCGTCGGCAATCAGTTTGTAGCTGTACCCACTGACCAATCCTTTCACAATATCCAGTTCGCGTACCGACAGCTTGTAGTCATCGCTTGGCTGCGCCTTTGGTTGCTGAAAATGCAATAATACCTTCCGGGCGATGCTCGCGGTCATCGGCGATCCGCCCCGGTGCAGATCGAAGATAGCTGCTACCAACTCGGCGGGCGACGTATGCTTGAGCAAATAGCCACTGGCTCCGTTCCGAATCGCCCGAAAAATTTTGTCTTCATCGTCAAACACCGTCAGCATCAGTACCTGCGTGGCTGGCAAAACAGCCTTAACCATCGGTACGGCCTCGATGCCGCTAATGCCGGGCAAATCAATATCCATCAACACTACGTCGGGTCGAAGCGAACGTATTTCTTCGGGCAGGTGCTGACAGTTGCCAAACGCGCCCAGCAAGGTTAGCCCCGGCGTCGCCTGAATCAGAAACGAAAGTCCTTCGCGCAGTTCGCGGTTGTCTTCGTAGTAAATAATGCCAATATCCGTCATAGTCATTTAGGAAAGCGGGGTCGTTAATACCACCGATGTACCGGCACCCGGCGCAGACGTAATGGCTAGTTTCCCCCGAATGTCGCGCGCACGCGTCTGTAGATTCACTAACCCATTGCCCAACCGTACCGTTGCCGGATCGAACCCTTGTCCGTCATCCTGAATCTTGACGTGCAACTGCCGCCCAACAACGCTCAACGATACATCAAGCCGGGAGCAATGGGCGTACTTGACGGCGTTATTCACGCTTTCTTTAAATATCAGGTATAGGTTACGGCGCTGTTCGACATCTAGTTTCAGGGCTGGAAAGGGTTCCGTTGCGGTCATAGTAAACTTGATACCTTTTGCTTCCGTAAGCCGCAGCCCGAATTCGCGCATCCGGCTCACCACATCGTCCAATCCATCGTTGCGCGCTTTGATCGTCCAGATAATGTCCTGCATAGACTCGGCGAGGGTGGTGGCGTTGGCACTGATGCGTTGCAACAATGGGACAGACTCAGGCCGAACGTCAGCAATCTGGCTCTGTACTACATCACTGAAAATACGAATACTGCTTAGCGTCGATCCAATATCGTCGTGCAAATCCGTAGCGATTCGATCCCGGATTCGGGTCAGTCGCTGCTGCTGAAGCTGACGATTTCGGTAGATTCCCCACAGGATAATCAGCACTGTTGCCAGAACCAGTGCTTTAAACCAAATGGTCTGATAATAAGCCGGGATGACACGCATGAGTACCGTAGTCCCGGTTTGATTCCAGACACCATCGCTGTTAGCCGCCCGGATGCGTAACTGGTAATTGCCGGGAGCCAGATTGGTGTACGTTGCCGTACGGGCATCGGTTGTAATCCATTCCTCGTCAAATCCCAGTAGTTTGTACGCATACCGGTTTTTTGTAGCCTGACTGTAGTTGAGCGCGGCAAATGCAACCGTTACCGTCGTTTCGTCGGGTTCCAGTTGAACAGACTGGCCTGGTTCAAGCCTACGCGGACGATTGTTGACCCGGACTTCGGTGACGACGACCGGGGGCGGCATCTTATTTTTTCGTAGCTGTTCGGGTTGGAAGTAAACAAATCCCCCTTCTGCGCCAATAAACAACTCGCCCTGACGGCTTTGTGTGATGGGTTGAAACAGATTATTCGTTAACAGCCCACTGGCTTTGCTGTAGTAGCGAAACCGTTTCGTTACGGGATCAAGCTCGTGCAGTTGCTCATCGGTGGCCAGCCAAAGATGCCCCCGTTTGTCCTCCGCTATTCCAAAAATATGATCGGCCAACAAGCCATTTTCCAGCGTGTATGTCTGCAAAACGTGCCCATTCGTATCCGCTTTAACCATAAAATCGATGCCCGACAACCAAAGGTTTCCCTGGCGGTCGATCAGAAAGGTACTTTGTAACTGGTTCGATGGCTGAACGACGGGCTTAGAACTCTGTATCTCGACACGAACGGCCTGACTCCGCGTCGCATTGATGCGAACCAGACCGCGTGTCGTCAGCACCCAGAGTCGCCCCTGGTTATCTTCCTGCATTCGGCTTACACTAAACAACTGATCCGTTTCGGTAGACAGCCGCCAGGCACGAATTCGGTCTGTAGCCGGATCATACCAGTACAGCCCCTGCCGACCAGAGCCTAACCACAGCCGCCCCTGCCGGTCGTTGTAGAAGCTCCGGATTGGAACGGATGGCGACTGGCTATTAACATTTTCGGAACGAGAAACCCGTTTGTACTGCCACTGCTTACGCGTCGGATCATACACACCAACACCGTCTTCCAGACCAACCCACAGCCGCCCATACTGATCTTGTGTTAACGCGTAGGCCACTTTATCTGTCATGGTGGCAACCGTTTGCAGCGTTCCCTGGTGGTTCCAGCGAAACAAACGGGCATTTTGGGTTACACCCCAGAATAACGAATCCGTACAGTAATCCTGAAGAATGACCGTTACACTACTTACGGTTCTATTATCTACCGAGTCCCGTACCAACTGACGACCGAATTTGGTCGCTACCGGATCGATGACAGCCAGACCGTACTTGGTACCGACCCAGAGCGCCCCCGTTAAGGAGTCACTATACAATGATCCCGTCATCCCCCCCGGATAGCTGGTTGGGTCGTCAGCAATTCGTTCAAACGTAGTGTAGCTATTTCTGACGGGGTCGTAACGGGTCAATTGGGTAAGCCCGCCCAGCCAGAAGATCGGTTTGCCGTCGGCTCCTTTCCCTTCTGCCATTTCGGTTATAATTCCCGACTTACCCAGATATTCGACGAAGCGATTGGTAGCGACTTCATACCGCATTAAGCGCTGCGTCGTGTAGGCGTAAAGCGTTCCGGATTTGCTTTCAGCCAATCCATTCACCTCAAGAGAAGCGTTGGGATGATGTTTATCCTTCCCAATAACATAGGCATACCGACGGCGGCTGGGGTCAAATTGATACAAAGCCCCCGCAACAACAACCCACACGTTTCCCCGCCGGTCAATAAACGGGCTAGCATAGGCAGCAGGCATTATATGAGGTAATGCATACGCCGTCAGTTGACGTGTACGGGGATCTATTCGATACAGCCGATCAACAGAAGAAAACCAGCCCATCCCGGCTTTGTCGAACCGAACCGGCGAAACAAAATCATTGTCAGCCTGGCGATCGCGCAATTGGGGCAGCGCTATGGTCTGCCCCTGCTCCTTGGTGGGATCGAAGCGATAAAGGCCCCGATTTGTTGATACCCATAAATGGCCGTTCTGGTCGGGTGTAATTCCGCCCGGCACGACATAATTACCGGGCAAACCATCTGGTCGTCCCGTCCGCTTGTAGACTTTGACCTGCACACCGTCGAAGCGGTTTAGCCCGTTGATCGTCCCGACCCACATAAAACCACGCTGGTCTTTGGCAATGGCCGTAACAACGTCGTTCGACAACCCCTGATTGGTTGTGTAGCGAACAAACGCTGCCTCCGCCGATTGCGCCCGAGTTTTCTCCGAGGGTCCAACCGCAAGCAACCAGCCAATCCCTAGCACAGCGAGCCATCTGATGCCTTTTCCCATAGCTACCTCAACATCTTACAAAGGTTGCCAGCGTCTTGTCCAAAGTCAACTCAATTGGCTCGCATAAAGATGTGAAATGCATACTGCGGGAATCACCCTCGTGGTTCATATACCTTAACGATTGTAAAGGCGTGCAACGCTTCATTCTGCCGATTGATGTAATCGATAGCGGCCTGCTCGGTTCTGTGCGGATTGGGTTCCGTTTTGGGTAGATCGAATAACCTGGGTCCACTCGTACGGGGCTCCTCCGAATTCAGGAAGCGGTGCACTCGATACACATAATAAACAGCTTCGATATTCATAGTTTCAGGCACTTTCGCGAAGAATGACTAATGACGTTGTCAAACGCCTTTTGTAAGCCTAAACTTCACGCTACCGGACACGAATAACTACCGGATCGTTATCGAATTGAGCAGAATACCGAATAGATCGTCAATAGGTGGGGTTAAAATGTAATCAGGATAAAATTATATAGCCTTACGCAGTGGAACGAGTTTAATCTTTTTGGCTGTTGCCGACTCTAACAAAGCAGGAGAAGCAGTCCCGATCAGTATAACTGAATGATGTTTCGGGTAACTTATCCGACTAAATTGTCTTTAATTGAGTTTATACAACAAATCATTGATCATCTATCAACTTATGAACCCCTGCCGCCTGGTTATCTTTGTGCTTTTGTGCCTGCTAACGCTGTCAGCGTACGCACCCCTACCCGATAATCCCGATGCAGTAGAAGGCAAATGGCTTAGCGCCAGAAAGAAAAATCAGGTTCAGATTTTTAAACAGGGCAACAAGTATTTTGGGCGGATCGTCTGGATGGCTGAACCGAACGACCCGGAAACGAACAGACCTAAAACCGACAGGGAGAACCCTGACGAAAAGCTCCGCAACCGTCCACTGCTGAACCTGGTCATCATGACGAATTTAACTTACAAAGGAAACAACGTCTGGACCGACGGGCAGATTTATAACCCCGAGGATGGGAAGACGTACAGTTGTGATTTAACGCTTAAAGATCCCAACTCGCTGGACTTGCACGGCTACGTGATGGGCATTCCTCTATTAGGCAAAACCAAAACCTGGACTCGGGTCAGATAAAACGCTGATGTACTACTCGATGGCTTTCTGACTACCCAGCCTATGGGCACATGGAGCGACGAGGGAAATGCTCTCTAAATCAAGGACATAAAAAAGCCCGGCTGTTCGGACCAGCCGGGCTTAGAGTTTAACCGTTGCGGCAAGCCGTCGGAGTTTCACCCATTTTGACCTTGCAAAGGTAGGTATTACAGCCCTAAAGAAAAATTGAAACCGGAAAAGAAATAGTTTACCAAGGAGTTACCAGCTATCCCTTATGGTTAGTATAAATGGCTGATGACAGTACGTTGATTTATTTAAGAAACGCTTGACAAGTGAGCATTCCGCGACACCCTCTCTTCTACAAAGGCTATTTCAGATGGTCACTTATGTCTTATTATCCTTTTCATTAATCGCTCAGTTTTTAGCTCAGCGCTTAACAGAGCATTAAAGGAGGTAACTAAAACCCTTTATAAAAGTTCTTGCTTGCCATTCCTCGTGTTAATAACAGGAAGATTTTCAATCATTTCTCTCCTATTTTTCTCGTTCAGCAACGTTAGCAGGCCCGTCTCACTTCTGCTCTCTCTAAAACGAGCAGCGACAAAACCATCCGCTACTGACAACGGAGGCAACCCATTAAGTTTGTCATTTTTAACAAAATAAGCATTATTACCCGCCTGATTACACCCTACGAATGAATATCCTTTTTCGGCTGCTAGATCATGCAAAGCAGTTAAAGATGCGCCAAAATAAAGGTTAGAATAGTGCTCTCCTGTTCGCACAAAATCAGCTTTATAAGGCACAGTTATAGCTCTTTCGGCCCCAAACAAACTGTTATATTCAGCAATAACAATATCTGCCTCTACGGCCTTGATTGCTTTCCAAACCCAATAATCATTACCATCGATGTCGATGCTTAGCAGACCAATTTGACCAGAAACTCCGTTCTCTGCTAGAAGTTGATTAATATTCTCCGCTGTGATAAAACTAGCTATAGCAGTAAGGTCATACTGCCAAAAGAAGGAGCGGTTTTTTATGTACTCAATGTGCGCAGGAGAGCCATCCAAAATGAGGCCTCTCCAATTATTATTCATCAATAGGAAACGAGTATTCGACTCTTCGTAATTTTCAACGCCAAACTCGACGAACGTATCAATTTTAGGTTTTACATGGTTGATTAAGTATTGAATAATACCGTCGTCACCAAATTGAGAAAATACTTTAAATTCAGCGTCTTTCAGTGATTTGGCTTGAGGAACTGTCCTAGCAAGAGCCGCACCAATAACTAACCGTATCGCCTTATTATCTTCTTTAACACGATAAATTTCATTAAGTACCGCCTTTACCTTATCGATAAGCTTCATGGAATATATAGATCATTTATATTATATAAAGGCTTATCCAAATCGATTTACTTACTTATCAGTTACTATATGTTTCTTTCGATCAGTAGAAGTGATTTATAGACGCATACGACCGCATCCTTACCTCAACCTCGAAGAAGTCACTTCGAAAGGTAACAGACTTACATTCATCCGCTCTAACTCAGGCGAGGTAAGAAAATAACCACTCACGTAAATCGCCAAACTGTCCCGTTGAAATTCAAACGGTAGGTTACAGGCATTCCAGGGTACGCCATTAGCTGGGATAAGTTGCCCCCCGCTTTGTAAACCTCCGGAGACCACAACCGTTACGGGAGCGTCAACCACTCGTTGAGACCGAGTCAGTTGGCCGATGTTTGCATAGCAAGCCGATACAGATGCATCAACCGCTTGTTGTTTACAGCCAGCAAAACACAGCAGCAAGCCAGCCAGAATGAAAATGCGCCCCATCATTTTGTCGTTTTGTACTATGATCCGTCAGATTGTAAATAGGTTGTAGTCACTCTATTATTTTACAAAAATCAGCACGCGTTATAATGCAGCGCAGGCATGTATCCTTGACGCACAAAAAACCCGCTGCACCTGAGAGGTACAGCGGGCAATTGGGGTGCGACTCGGTTTGTCCGAAAAACCTGATCGCCTTAGTTGAGAACGAGTCTAAGCGTTTGCTATGTCAGCGGCTTAGTGTTTAATGTCAACGCGCGTTGAAAACTGCTTCTGATCCGGGCCAACGATGAAGGTGTAGGCACCATCAGGCAGAGCAGACAAATCGAACCGACGAGCCGAGCCATTCAACGAACCGGTTTGAACCAGCACATTGCGTGAGTCGTAGATAGCTACGTTTGCTTCTACATTTTGGGCAGGCAGTGTCACTTCGAACTTGTTTTTATCATAGGCCGAAATAGTTGGCTGCACCAGTTGTTTCTGGCTGCTTTCGTCAACAATAACCGTGTTACCTTTGATCGTCAGCCCCTGCGACATCCAGTACGAGTCGTTGCTGGCTGTCAGGTAGTACTGACCATCAGACAGACCGTTGAGGTTAAACGAGGTAATTCCTTTCTCACTGCGTGCAACAACACCACGATAAAGCAGATTGCCGTCGGCATCAATAATAGCCACGTCAACCGGCTCAGCCGTTTGAATATATAAACGTACTTTCTTTTGCTCGGACTTCTCAACACTCACCCCGTTTATAACTAAACCATTGTCAGCTTTAGCATCTCCCATGCCTGCCAGACCCCATACTGAAAGTAGTACAGCAATTGTTAAACGGAACTGTTTCATTGGACTTTAATTTATATTTTTCCGTGACAAAGGTGCTAGATAAAGCCTATTCAATGCAATAGCAAGCAAGCCATGTTGTACAAAAACAAGAAAACTTCCCTTAAAAAGACAATTATTTATCAATATAATGGGTATTTTATCAAAAAAGTACAACAAGTCCATCCATATAGCTTATTATTTGTATTTTTTCAATAATTCTAATTTTTTGCACTAATCTGTTTACTAGTCTTACACTTTACAGAAAAAATACAATTTATAGATAATGAGCGTCTTTTTAGATTAGCAAGTCGAGGCTGATTTGATGGCTTCGCATTTGCTTAAATCAGTGTGATGCCCTTAACCAATACCCTTTAGTTGCCGTTATAATTCGTAACTGAATGCTTAAAACGGCAGAAAAACAAGCCACTCCCTGCCCGTTGATCTCCTTTATCCATTATGAAAAAGTCTATTTATTTTCTGCTAATGCTGGGATTGGTTCATTATTCCGTAATGGCTCAGTCTATTTCTTACCCTCATCCTGTTCGGTACATTACGCTCCGCCAGGAGCAAAAAACGATGCGTATGGCTTACATGGATGTTGCACCCATAGGTAAGCCAACCGGCAAAACAGTATTGCTTTTCCACGGTAAGAATTTCAGCGGTATCTATTGGCGGGACGTAATTAACTTTCTCAGCAAAGCGGGCTATCGGGTTATTGCGCCGGATCAGGTTGGCTGGGGTCGGTCGGATTTTCCTGATCTACATTATAGTTTCCATGCGCTGGCTGCGAATAACAAGCAATTGCTTGATTCATTGCAGGTCGATCAGGTGGTTGTTATGGGCCACTCAATGGGCGGTATGCTGGCGACGCGCTTCGCTTTACGTTACCCCGAGCGGGTACGTCAGCTGATCCTGGAAAATCCGATCGGATTAGAAGATTACCGGACATTTGTTCCGTATTCGCCCATTGATAGTTTGTACGAAGGTGAATTAGGGGCCACCTACGCGTCGTACAAGAAGTACCAGCAGAGCTATTACCCGACTTGGGAAGCCAAATACGAAGAATGGGTGCGCGTACAAGCGTCGGCACTGGAAGATCCGCGTTTCAAACAGATTGCCTGGGTCAACGCCCTGACATACCAAATGATCTATGAGCAACCTGTTTGTTACGAATTCAAAAACCTAAAAGCTCCCACTCTATTAATTATCGGTCAGGCCGACCGGACCATTGTCGGGAAAGCGCGGGTACCTAAAGCGCTGGTCAATCAGCACGGTCAA
The DNA here is from genome assembly GCF_021233055.1 of Spirosoma oryzicola. Lineage (NCBI taxonomy): Bacteria > Pseudomonadati > Bacteroidota > Cytophagia > Cytophagales > Cytophagaceae > Spirosoma > Spirosoma oryzicola. The sequence continues at coordinate 3,555,996 of NZ_CP089538.1, forward strand.
TACCCCGAACTGGGCAAACGCACGCATCAACAAATCGTGGGCAGCCAATTGGTGGAGCTTCCGGGTGTGGGCCACATTCCGCATGTGCAGTCATTGGCGGAATTTCAGAAAGCCGTCTTGAGTTTTCTGCGCTAAACTCGTTCAACAAACACTAATTGAACCAGACCTGGGGCACCGTGACTGTGTTAACCCAGTAATTTTTCAGCGAGCTCATGCAGGCTTTCCATTCATTAAAGACAAACGGTTTTTGAACAAACGACGTCGAATTTAATTCATTAGCCATTTCCACGTTTTCGTCTGTTTTGTAAGCCGACAGCATAACGACGGGCAGCGATTTGCCTTGCGGGTGAGCCCGTAATTCTTCCAGGAAAGTAAACCCGTTCTCTTCTGTCTTTAAATCCACATCCAGTAGTATCAGCCTGGGACCCGGACCCTTTAGGCTATGCAGGTAATTAACGGCTTCCCGATAAGAGGCAAGATAGGTGAAGGTGGCTTCTTCAAAGCTGTATTTCGCAGCATATTCTAGCGTATCCAAAACCATTGGATCATCATCTATCAATAAGATAGGAAACGGTTTGTTCATAACAAACGGGCAGCAATTGAGATGTAAAACTGGAGAAAACTTTCATACTTTAGATTTATTATGAATTAAAAAGTAACAAAATCTCCATCTATTTATAATAAGCAGTTGTGCTTTGGCGGATCAATTGCCTCATGCACAGTACTACTTTCTGTCAGAAACGATTCCAGGCAGTGCGTACCGCTGAATACGCGGTTTTCTTCGGTAAGGCTTACGTTGAATCTATCAATCAGGATAAACAACAATCTCGCAGATACACGGATTTAGACTGCACTACTCCTTTATTATAAACGTAACGCTGGCAATAAACGTCTGTCGTGGTATGCCAATCCTACTGTATTTAGTCTTTGTTTTGGACGAGATCATAAAGCATTGAATTAGGTAGGGCCTGCTCCGTTCACTCACTACCGGGAACAGTCTTTTGCAGCTGGTACTTACGTTTCATCATGGAAACCTCGCCCGATCACTCTACGTCCGCAGACAAACAACCTCAACCCGCCCAACAGCAGATTGAGGCCGCTACTAATTTTCTGGAAACATGCGACCGCTTATCAACGGGTTACGATAATGGCTTTTACTGGGATGACGTTCAGCGGGCGTTGCGCATTGCGGCAGGAATCGAAAATTGGCCGGAGTGAACTACCAGCGCCTTGTTCACTGGCTAACCGGTGTTGGAAGTACCGCACAGGCCAAGACTTAATTAGAAAACTAACTTCGTAACGTTAACAGATAACATACCATCACATGAGCAGTAGCGTCAGGGTTGGCACCTGCGGCTTCAACGGCACAAAAGCCAACTATCAGCAACGTCTTTCCTGCGTGGAAGTACAACATACCTTCTATCAACCTCCGCAACTGACGACCCTGCACCGATGGCGCAATGATGTTTCCGCCGACTTTGAGTTTACCCTAAAAGCCTGGCAGCTAATTACTCATCAAGCCAAGAGCCCAACCTACAAACGTCTCAGGCGAAAACTCACCGATCAGGAACTGGCGGATGCTGGTTTTTTCCGTCCTACTACCATTGTCGAAGAAGCCTGGCAGCTTACCCTGGCCTGCGCCCATGCGTTGAAAGCCCGGACAATTCTCTTTCAGTGTCCAGCCAGTTTTACCCAGACGTCGGAACACATCGCCCACATGGTCGGCTTCTTTTCCCGAATCGACCGGACAGGACTCCGGTTATGCTGGGAACCCAGAGGAAACTGGGACCGGCAGGTCGTTCGTGCGTTGTGTCACGACCTCGACCTGTGGCACGTCGTTGATCCATTTGTTAATACAACAACAACTCCTGAGCGGTGTTATTTCCGGTTGCACGGCCGGCAGGGCTGGCGATACAAGTACGAACCGCATGAGTTGACGGAGCTTCTGGAACTTCTGCCTCACGAGCAGCCGTCATACGTATTTTTCAACAATATCCACATGATGCAGGATGCACTGGCATTCAAAACCATACTGGAATCGCAGGACAACCTTGATTGATTGGCCTGCTTGCTCATCCTTGTCTTTACTTGTTGACGCAATAGATAAGACCCGTTCCTGGCTTGGCTCTCATGTCCTCGACGTACTGCTCCATTTCGGATTGCCCGCACAGCTCCTGCGTGATTTTGGCTGACTGTGGATTGTCCGTGGTGTATACCGTGCAACTATAACAGAGTTTCCCGACCGACGAAGGTTTGCAGGAAAACAGAACCGAAAAGCAGGTAAGCAAAAGCAAGCGTTTCATAACCGATGTGTACTGAGTTCGCCAAAACTAATCGATTGAGGCACCTTGCCTCAACGGATGTCTGCGCGAACTGTACTCATCGAAGCATGGCCTGACAGAAACACTGCCTGAAATAGCCCGTTCTCCGGCTGGCTGCTGTAGATTGGGCAGACAGCTATTTCTTCAGCACCGCCATGATCTTCTGGTAGATATCCGTGTTTTCGTAAACACCCCGAAAGTCCAGAGAATGCGGCCCGTAGGCAAAAACCGGCACCATCACTCCGGTATGGTCGTTGGTGCTGAAATGCCCATCGACGTATCCTTTTTTCAGGTTTCCATCAAGCAACGTCAACCCGCCCGTTTCGTGATCGGCGGTAACGATTACCAGCGTTTGCCCGTCGGCGTCAGCAAAACGCATGGCTTCGCCAATGGCTTTGTCAAAATCAAGCATTTCGCGCGCTACGTAGCTCATGTTGTTGACATGACCGCCGTAGTCGATCTGGGCACCTTCGACCATCATAAAAAAACCAGCCTGATTTCCTTTCAACTCCGCAACTACTTTTTGGAGACTATTCGTCAGGAAATTGCCCCGGCCTTTGTCGATGGATACCACCGCTTTATCGTCAAGCAGGACGAAGGGTGCTTTCAACTGGGTAAGGTCGCTGAACTGTTCACCGACGCGGTATCCGTCTTTCCGCAACGAATCAAGCAAATGCTGATCCTTGAAATAGCGCAACCCACCGCCAATAAGAATATCGGGTTTGGTCGCCAGAAAATCGGTGGCAATCTCCTGTTCGAATGACCGGTCGGGTTGGTGCGCGTAGAAGGCCGCAGGTGTAGCGTCGGTTACACTACCCGCCGTGATCAAGCCGCTTTTTATGCCATATTTTTTTAGCTGCGCTGGTAAGGCCAACAGAGGCCGATTCAGCGAATCCACGCCAATAGCCCGGTTATTAGTTTTCTGTCCGGTAGCCATGGCCGTTGCTCCCGCTGCCGAATCCGTAATGTAGGTATCGGCGGCACTGGTTTTCGAAAAACCAATGTTCAGCATTTTAGCCAGATTGAGGTTACCCCGGTTGGCCGTCAGCCCGGTGTAGATCTGGGCCAACCCCATGCCATCGCCAATCAGCAGAATCACGTTGCGCACCCGGCTACGGGCATCGTTGTTGCGATAGGTCGGTTCGTAGACGGTATGGAAATCCGTACTTTGAAATTCGGCGGTGGGTCGTGAGTTCAGGAATTCGGCCAGTCCACTGATCTGATCGGTATTGATGTAATCGACGCCCAGATTAACCAGCGCTTTCCAAGTATTGATGTTATCGGGTGTCGCCCAGAGCCGGATTTTTTTGCCCAGCTGATGCCCGTTTCGCACAAACGCCTGTAGCTTTTCCGCTTCTTTCTTCACAACAAGCCCTTTGCCATTCCAGCGACTGAACGCCAGAAACGACTGGCTGATCAGTCCGATATGCTTGAGTTGGTCAGCTGTATAGTTTACATCGGGCCGTCCGTCAAAGAGTAGCCAGTCGGGGAAGTTGTTGAACTGATCAGGAGCCGGAATAGTACCGCTGACCACCACACGAACCTGTCCGTTCACGCCAAAAGCAGCGGGGTACGCGCCCAACTGTTTTATCAGTAAAGGAAGCGTCTGGCTTGCCGGCGTTTTCAGGTCGATCAGCAGTTGCAAGGGAGCACCATCTTTGTAAATCTTACCGCCCTGCTCTTGCATCTTTTGAAGGATTGGCTGGATATACAGTCGTTCCAGTGTACGGCTGTTATCGACATCCGATGAGTCATGCGCCACATAAAGCTGACCCCGATACGCGTGAACGTCAGCTTCAATGGATCCGAAATTGGCGTAATAAGCCGCCAGGAATGGGATGTTCTGCGCGTAATCGTTGTGCGAATGTGCCTGGGCGGTGGTATACAGTCCGGTCGGTTGCGCGAAGCTGAAACGGCTGATTAAAAATACAGTTAAGCAGAAGAAGTGAAATCGAGAAATCATGCAATAAACGAGACAGTTGGACTCTCAGGGGGAGTTTGTAGTCGCCGGACGGCGATGAATGCGCTACTACGGTAGCCGTAAGCCAGCCACAAAACTACGATCAATTGCGCGTTCGCACCGCATCGTCTGGTGAAGTAACTGTTATTATTTACCGGCACTCAAGTCACTTCTTAACGATTTAGTAACACGCCCCTTTTCTTTAAATAAGTATAATTAGCGCCCTTCTGCTGGTCTTGCCACTTTATTTCTATTCCGGGAGCTACTTTAACTTTACGCATCTGGCAAACTTACTTAAAGTCTAAAATTTCCAGTTCTGGTGAAACTACCTATTTCGACTCCTGCTCAACTAGTAAATTAAAATACTGACTATCAAGAGTATAATTAAAATATTACTATAATCCGTATAAAGTACTATAGTATAAATCAGGTCTCTCTGCATTTGAGTGCTTGGGACGCTCCTGTTTATTAAGATATTTTTAATTCTGGAAATACGGCTCGTCACAATCAGACAATACGTTCAATTTTGCACCTTAATCTCATGTCCTCTGTATGCCATCCATCTACAAATTGACTTCTCAATATGGGCGTTGCTGGCGGTTATTGCTTTTAGCTTTAGCCGTTACCGTTTCACTATCCGCCCAGGCAGCAAATTTGCCCCTGGCGGTAAGCGCAACGGCTCATTCAACAAACGCAAAAACGACGGCTGACGTCACGATCACTGGTCGGGTGACCGATGCAACCACCAACGAAGCCCTGGCCGGTTGCAGCGTCGTACTGAAAGGAACTCAGCGCGGCACAACCACCGACGCTGATGGGCAATACCGGATCACCATACCCAACGCGAACAATGCCGTACTTGTCTTTGGTTTTATCGGTTTCGTATCGCAGGAAGTAGCGGTCAGCAATCGCACGGCGATCAACGTAGCCCTTAGCTCGTCAGCGTCCGAATTGAGCCAGGTTGTCGTGATTGGTTACGGTAGCACTACCAAGAAAGATATGACCGGGTCCATCAAATCGGTGAAAAGCACTGATTTTAACCGGGGGATCATCAACTCGCCGGAGCAATTGATCCAGGGTAAAGTAGCCGGGGTAAATGTAACGTCGGCGAGTGGCGAACCCGGTAGTTCGCAAACCATTACGATTCGCGGACCCGGTGGTGTTCGGACCGGCAGTACTCCCCTCTTCGTGCTCGACGGTTTACCCCTGGACAATTCCAGCACGGGCGGGGTTACCAACCCACTGACGTTTCTGAATCCACAGGATATCGAATCGATTGACGTACTGAAAGATGCCTCGGCAACGGCGATCTACGGAGCGCGGGGCGCCAACGGCGTTGTCCTGATCACGACCAAGAAAGGAAAATCGGGTTCCGCGTCGCTGACTCTTTCGTCGAGTCTGGGCATTTCCAAAATGGCGCGTCCGCTGCCAGTATTTACGGCGGATGAGTTTCGGGAGCAAGTAAAAGCGCTTGGTGGTGTTCTAGATGATAAAGGTGGATCAACCGACTGGCAAAAAGAAATCAGCCAGACCGCATACACCCAGAACCATAATTTGTCGTTTAGTGGCGGATCGGATAAGCTAACCTATTACGGGTCCGTCGGCGTACAGAACCAGCAGGGCGTTCTCAAAAACAGCCAGCTCGACCGCTATACGGGTCGTATCAACGCAACACAACGGATGCTGGATGACCGGCTGACGCTGGACGTAAACCTTAACGCATCGTACACAAATAATCAACGGCCTCCCGGAAACTCGGCAGGTAGCGGAGTGACGACCATTGGCGGTGCCATCTCCGCTAATCCCACATTTCCCGCTTACGATTCGGCAGGTGATCCGTTTCAGTACCAAGGAGCTACAAACCCGTTGATCACGTTGAAGCTCGAGAAAGACATAACGACCACGAACCGGATCGTAGCCAATATTTCACCGTCCTACAAAATTCTGAAGAATCTGGTCTACAAGCTCAATTTCGGCATCGACAACTCCAGTGCGGTTCGCGATCAACAGTCACTGGCCAACGCCGTTCCGCAACAGGACGGACGGCTGCTGAGCACTTACACTACCAACCGCAACGTGCTGGTAGAAAACTACTTCACGTACACGCTCACCAAGACCAACCACAATCTGACGGCTTTGCTGGGTCACTCCTACCAGAATTTCTTTGTGCAGGAGCGCAACTGGAGCATCAACAAATTCCCGATTACGCCCGTCGAACCAATCTACAACCCTGGTTTAGGGCAGGAACTGACGCTAGCGAATAACCGCCCAACGGGTTTCGCGCTGAAGAATGAATTGCAATCGTTTTTTGGCCGGGTCAATTACCAGTTCAACGACAAGTATCTGGTAACAGCTACCGTACGGGCCGACGGTTCGTCGAAGTTCGGTGCCAACAACAAATACGGCGTTTTCCCATCGTTTTCAGCGGGATGGCGGCTGTCGGAAGAAAGCTTTCTGAAATCGGGACCGTTCACAGATCTGAAATTACGGGCGGGCTGGGGCCAGACGGGCAACCAGGAAATTCCGGCTAAAATCACGCAGGCCCTGTTTACGGCTCAGGTGTCCAACACGACCAGCTATCCCCTCGACGGTTCGACCAGCTACCCCGCCGGTATCTCGTACACCCGACTGGCGAATCCCGACATTCAATGGGAAGTATCGTCGCAAACCGATTTAGGACTTGATTTTGCCGTGTTCAAAGGGGCATTGTCGGGTTCGGTCGATTACTTCCGCAAAGTATCGAACAAGATTCTGCTTGAAGTAATCCCCGCCGATCCCGTTCAACCCGCCAGCACCTATTGGACCAACGTGCCGAACATGAGCATCACCAACCAGGGGCTCGAACTGGACTTGAACTACCGTTACGCCAGCCTGAGCGGTTTCCGATTCGACATCGGGGGAAACATCACGTTCATTGACAACGTAGTCCGCAACTCCCCTTATTCGGTTATCACGTCGGGATCGGCGCAGGGTTCGGGCCTCACGTCGGCAACGGTCAACGGCTACATTAACGGGCAACCCATCGGTACGTTTTTCCTGAAAGAATTCACGGGCTTTGACGAGAAAGGGATTAGCACCTACCGAGATGCGGACGGCGACGGTATCGTCACGGACAAAGACCGGATTGCGGCTGGCAGCGCGTTGCCTACCAAGCAGTTCAATATCAACAGTACTCTGGCATACAAAGGCTTCGACTTAGCGATCAACTTCAATGGCGTGTCGGGCAACAAGATTTACGACAATACGGCCAACGCGAGTTTTTACAAGTTGCGGTTGTCGAAGGGCCTGAACTCGACACCCGAAGCCATTCAGTACGCGCAAGAGTCGATCAACAACTCGGCCCCGGTATCGACACGCTATTTAAAGAGCGGCAGCTTTTTCCGGCTCAACAACCTCGCGCTCGGTTATAACCTGAATCCGAAGTCGATAGGTATCAACCGCTGGCTCAACGGCATTCGGATCTCTGTAACGGCTCAGAACCTGTTCGTCATTACCAAATACGACGGGTACGATCCAGAGGTTAACACCGACCGTGCCGTGAATGGTATTTCGTCTTTTGGTATCGATTACCTCAGCTACCCCAAAGCGCGCTCGGTCATCTTTGGTCTGAACCTTACATTCTAATCATCCTGTCATTGATTGTCTTTTCACGTCTTGCTATTCGTCTGTCTGGAACGTTGGCAACAGCAGGATAAACGACAATCAATGACTTACCTTCTTTAGCCATGAAAAAAATAATCTTTTCCGCGTTGGCGCTCGTTGCTTTGTCGGGAACATACGGTTGCACCAAACTCGAAGAAAACGTACTCGATGAAGCGTCGGTATCGGGCTTATCGGACCGGCAGCTTGCCGACGGTAACATTGCCCCGGTTTACGCGCTGCTTCCCAACATTTTCCTGCATACGAACTACTTCGCCGTTCAGGAAATTTCGACCGACGAAGCGATTCTACCCTACCGGGGCGGCACCGACTGGGGCGACAATGGCATTTATCTGGCCCTGCACCAGCATACGCACACCAGCACAGATCCCAACCTGCTCAATACCTGGAACCTACTGGCGCAAAGCCTTTCGCGTTCCGTGTCGGCCGTCAATACGCTGCCGAACCTTAAAGACCCGTCGGCGGCTATCTACCTGGCCGAAGCACGGGGTATGCGGGCTTACTACTCCATGCTGATGCTTGATCTGTTTGGGGTTGTATTCGTCAAAGACGATCCACAGGCCAACTCAAAAATTTTACGCGGAGAGGCCGCCTACAATTACATCCTGAGCGAATTATTAGCCGCCGAGCCTAATCTATCCCCTTCGGTTGGTCCTGGCCGGATGAGCAAAGGGGCAGCCTGGGGTCTGCTGGCGCGGCTTTATCTCAATGCCGCCGTGTATCGCGACCGGTACGCTACGCAGTTTACGTTTCAACCCGCCGATATGGATAAGGTGGTGGAATACTGTGACAAGATTATCAACTCGGGTCAGTACCAGCTGTCGAGGGATTACTTTTCAATTTTCAACTCGAATAACCACGACAACAAGGAGTTGATCTTTGCCGTCGACCAGCGGGCCGAGCTGAATGGAACAAACCGACTGGCTTATTTCTCGATTTCGGGCGACCAGTTTCCGCTGCCTGCTTACCCGGCGGCTAACGGCACCGACGGTCCGGCCATCACGCCCGATTACTACCGAAGCTGGACCAGCGCGTATTCACCAAAAGATCCGTCCGTTGACCCGCGTTTTTACAAGCAAAACCTGTCGATTTACTCGAACCCGGCGGATTCGTGCGTAGCCGAGGGTGATTTCAACATCAACCGGGGTATTCTACGCGGCCAACAGTACGGCCTGCTGCGGGTGAACGGCGCTTTCTTGCGTTGCCCCGATGGCAAATACAAAGTTGGCAGGCTGACCAACGTAACCCGCAACCGCCCCACCGTACCCGTGATTTTCACCGAGCAGGTTGATTTCACCGTAGCGGGCAGCGATTACAGCACGGGCTACCGGGTCGAAAAATACGAGTTCAGCAAGAAATCGACGAGTGGCCGGAACCTGGGCGACGCAGACATTTCGATTGTTCGGCTGGCCGATGTGTATCTGATGCGTGCGGAAGCCAAACTCCGCAAGAGCAATGATGCAGCCAGCGCCCTCGCCGACGTGAACACGGTTCGGGCAGCGCGTACGCTGACAACGCCCCCACCTACCCTGACGACGATGGATCTGGACCTGCTGTTCCGGGAGCGCGGTTTCGAATTGTACTGGGAAATGGTTCGCCGGACGGATATGATCCGCTTTGGTAAATACGAAGGGACCTGGACCGAAAAGACCAACAACAATACCCGCAAGCGCATCTTCCCGATTCCACAAACCGCCATCGATGGCGCGTCGAACTTGCCCGGTTATCTAGTGCAGAACGAAAGCTATTAAACAACTATCGCCGATCCGTATTCTGCTAAGTAAAACAGCGGCTAATCATCACCTGATTAGCCGCTGTTTTGTTACGGTGTCGTTCAAATAGGTTTTTCACTAACTCGACAATTGCCACAGCACGTGGAATCCAGAGACTAGCAGCAGTAGCAAGAACGAGTAGACCAGTGCGTGCACAGACAAATCGACGAGTCGATAGAAGAAATTAGAACTGTTGAATTCCATAGGTTAGTAACGAGTAGGGTTAAGCAAGTACGGGTAAACTTTAGGGAAACCAATTTAAGTAATTGCAGAAGTAAATCGACTACAAAACAGGCAGAAGTAACCGGCGACTAATAAAAATCCCTACCGGCAGGGCCAGAAGGGATTACACTACTACCTTCAACATAAAAATATAATTACTCAATCATAAGCAAATCAGATTACGACCGCCTTTGTAGCAGTTGTAGATACCTCTAGCGAACCCAAACTCCTCAGTACACTCAACTGGTTTAGCTAGCGCCACTATTTCAAAAACTAATAGATGACCATGCAAAGTAAATACACAGTAGCCAAACTTGTATTTATACTTAAGTAATTCTAATCGATTTTTAACACTAATCTAGAAAATTGATCGACACACATGCCAAACTACTACCTCTTGATTAACGGACAATCCTGCAAATGTCACAAACCGCTATTGTTCGGGTGATTGTCCAACAATCATACCGGTTTCTGACTTAATACGTTACTTTACTAAACCAGGCTGTCGTTTTGAAGCGCTTCAGTTTGCGCAAGTACACGCAGATACTAGCGTTATTCTCTTTTACTGATAATCATGCAACAAAAAGCAACCATCTGGCTTGTCGACGATGACGAACAAGTTACGGACATCATCCAACGAGCCTTCAAGCTCGAGCAGTTGACTTGTCAAATAGTCAGCTTTCCCAGTGACACAGCGTTGCTGGAAGCTATTACGCAGGCCGCTTCACTCCCAGCCTTGCTGATTGTCGATTATTACTTGCCCGGTACGGATGGTTTACAACTCATCCAGCGACTAAAAGAAAACCCATCGACCAGCACGTTGAAAACCATTCTGTTCAGTCAGAATTTAAAGTCGGATGTGGTGTTCAAGGCGCAGGAATTAAACGTTTATCAGGTTACCAACAAGCCTACCACCTTTCAGGAATGGCGTAATTTTGCCGATGAACTTTGCCTGGCGGGTTATTTCTCCTCGCTCTAAACAAGCAAACGCCTGATCAACGGTATTCCGGTCAATCAGGCGTCGTTTTCGCTTCGCATTTAGCGCGATAGGTATTTACTTCTTTTTCGCAGCCCGCATTCCGCTGGCTTGATCGAACGATAGGTTGGTGGTAAAGAAAGGAAGCATCTTCTGCTCGATTCGTTCAGCAATGCGGTTGATATGATCGCCTTCGTATTCTTCGTACGTATGCGCAATTCCATAACTGGTCAACACCCCATCCAGCCGCTTGTTGTTGGCCGCAATACTTACATCCTTATCGCCGGCATCAAACGCCACCGCCTTCAACTGCTTGATGTTTGAAATGTACTGATCGATCATGGCTAACGGCGCATTGGCTACCCACTTAGCCATAACGATTGGCTGGGGCTGCCCATCTTTTACCGGTAAGTCCAGGTGAAAAACGCCCTGACCGGGGTCCGGCGACCAGGCTGCTGCTGACGCAAAAGCGGCTTTTGTGCCAAAGTCAGCTTTTTCCAGATCGGCTACCGTCTTGACGCTTTCCAGCTTGGCGGCCTGCTGCGGATTGGGTGTAGCATCCAGATTAGGCAGCATACAGCAGGGGCTCAATAGATACAGGCTGGAAAAAATCTCCGGGTGTTTCTGACCAATTCGAATCGAGCCGTAGCCTCCCATCGAGTGACCGGCCAACCCCCGACTGGTTGCCTGCGGGATCGTCCGGTAATGCCCATCGACATAGGCAACCAGTTCTTTGGCTACGTAATCCTCCCAATTGCCAATGGTGACCGAGTTGGAGTACATACTACCGAAAAAACGGTTGTAGGCGTTCGGCGTCACGATAATAAACTCTTTTGATTTTCCGTCTGCCAACGCCTTATCAACAGTAGCGGGCAGATTGATCCAGTGCTTCGTAAACCCATACCATTTGTCATCGCTGTCGGTAAACCCGTGCAGAAAATAAATAACGGGGTAGCGTCGATTCTTGTCGGTTTTATAACTCGGCGGCAGATAAATCGACACATCCCGATCAGGCGAATCGCCAGCCAGATTGCCCTCCAGCCCTTTCCCATGCACTTTAATACGCTCTACCGTTCCCGTCTTCAAGGCGTTATCCTGACCAAAGCCAGACAACGAACCGATCAGACAACAGACCGTCGTCAACACAAACGCCCGACATTGCCGAGCCAAAGAAGTAGTTGATTGATTCATGTCCCTAGAAGAACGAAAAGAAATCTCTTTACTGCTTATCGAAGCGTTTTAACCGCCATTGCCTCACTTCCGCAACCCCTGCTGCTACAGAAACCGTTTACAGGTAAGGTTATAACAAGTATGAGTTACAGTAAGCCAGACACAGATTGCTGCCTGGCTTATTTGTGTAGAGACAGTACGATTGAAGCGGCTTTTGCCCAGTTATGAAACAGTCCTTTTGTCTGGACCAGTAAAATACCAGTACGGTCTGGATCATCGAGCGATCGAAACACCCAACGAGCAAAAACCCTGGCGCGTACTAAATGGAGTTAGGCGATCAGGGCGAACCGGTTAGTAGGCAACGTAGCGATTGTTACAGGTGGGAAGCGCGTTTTGAGATTAGTTGCTGAGTGTAAAGGTAACCGTCATCAGTCCGCCATCAATTGATCGATCCAGAATAAGCAAGCCTGTATCTTCATCAAACAACCGGTCACCCACTTGCGGCAACACACCAAACGTCCTGTAAAACTTGTGAATGCTATTGAAGCATATTTTCAGCTTTTCTTCCCAGGTATCGGCGATAAGCTGATCTTCATACCAATTAAAAACTGTTGAGTGCTTCTTGATGAAATGAAGTTGCTTTTCGGAGAGCAAGAAGCGAACCTTCCACTCTTGGATTACCCACTCATCGTGTTCAAACGTATCGACAATAGCTCTCATGATGGTTTGACTGGCTAGCTCTCCGTGAATTACTAAAGGTAACCGAAAATATAAGGTATACAACTTTAATCTTTGTTTACGGTAGTAAGCACTCCTATAAATAAACCATTACCTCACGTTTTCATTAGTTCCGGTTAATTCATAGCGGAAGCTTACCAAGCAATACGTATCAAACGCCAATCATCACCGTTACGAGTAGAAATTACAGGAAATCTAGTATTACACCCGTAAGGTTATTATTTCAATTTCACTTATGTATTGTAAAGCATGGGAGTTCGAGTCTCCCCGTGGTCACTTCACATATTTCAATTCTACTCAGGTACGATTAGAAGACCCTTCTTGTTTACTAAAACCTAACTGTCTGAGATTTCAATTCCACTCAGTTTTACCCGTTTCAGGAAGAAGACGAGTTGGCGGATACACCGACCGAACTTCGGGTCAGGCTGTCGATTATCATTAATAAGGAACTGGTCTTTGAACTAGCTCGGTTGGGGCCGGAGGTAAAGGTGTTATCTCCGCAACGGCTGATCGACGACCTCAACCAGTTTCACCATCAGGCGTATCAGCAGTATTGTCTTTGAAGAAACCAGCCGGGTAACGACCCTCTTCTAGCGTACTCGTCAAGTAACGTCTCCACTGACCGCCATAAAAATTGAGCCGATGACAACGATGCCACCGGCTCAACGTATACACAAAATCGTTACTCATTCAACACGCAGACAAAGCTCAGTACGGCTGTCCGGTGCTGGCACTGGTGTGCTTACATACCTTCTTTCTGGGAAGCGTTCAGGGGCGTCAGTTTCAGGCTGGAAATAGCTATTCCCTGCGCCGATTTGATCGACAGTTGGGTCATATCCGATTCCGGAAAAAAGATTTCTGTCATCACGGTTAGTCCTCCGTCGGCAAACAGTTCGACCGAGGCCACATCCGATAGTAACGTCATGGACAGATTGGCGTCCGCCGATAGCCGAGGGGCCGTGTGCCGTTTGCCAAACCCTTTTTCAAAGTCTATTTTTCCCGATTTGGAGCGGTCAATGTAGTACGCGTTGGCTTTTTTGTCGTAACCTACCACTAGTTCGTTACCCTGCTTGTTGGCGAGTACCACCGAGAAATCAGCCGTGGCCGGAGCCGTCAGTTCTAGCTTGAAAAGAGAGGTTTCCTTTTTGGTTTTGGCCGTCAGATCGTACGAATCCTTGACAGTCAGGCTTTTCAGCGAAACGCCCGGTTCGTCCAGACCGTTCAGTTCTTTTATCGGCGTAGACGTCAAATACAGTTCGTTACCGACTGCTTTCAGGCCCATCTCGCGCGGAACGGTCGTAGCCCCACGCCAGGGGCTGGTGGGTACTTTATCCGCATACTGCCAGTTGTTCATCCAGCCCATCAGAACCGTCCGGTTGCCCGTATTCGAGAAGGTTACCCCCGCGTAGTTGTCGGGTCCGAAATCCATCCATTTCGTTTCCTTCGAATACGCTTTAAACGCTTTTCCGTCAAAATCGCCCAGAAAATACTGCGTAGCCGAACCGCCATTTGGCCCGCCGGGATTGATGTTTACGATCAGTACCCAGACGGTCTTGCCGTTGTGCGTGAGTGGAAACAAATCCGGGCATTCCCAGACGCCCCCGTGCGCGCCCGCGTCACTCCCGAAATCGCTTTCTTTCGACCAGCTTTTCAGGTCCGGCGATGAAAAGAACGTGATCCGATCTTTGGTAGCCAGCGTCATGATCCATTTCTTCCCGGCTTCGTACCACCGCACTTTGGGGTCCCGAAAATCAGTAATGCCGGGGTTACTCAGGACCGGATTTCCAGCGTATTTCGTCCAGGTCTTCCCTTCGTCGAGGCTGTAGGCCAGACTCTGCGACTCCACCTGCTCCGGCTTCTGCTTTTCGAGTTTGGGATTGTGGTGCGTGAAAATAGCGACCAGTGGTGTTTGTCCGTTCTTCCCAAATCCGGTGGTATTGTTTATATCAACAACGGCGCTCCCCGAAAAGATATATCCCAGACTGTCGGGATAGAGCGCAACGGGCTGCTCCTGCCAGTGGACCATATCCTTACTGGTGGCGTGGACCCAGTGCATCGGCCCCCAGACCGAGCTTTCGGGGTAATACTGGCAGAACAGGTGATAAACGCCTTTGTAGTAGACCATCCCGTTCGGATCGTTGATCCAGTGGGCTTTGGGCGAAAAATGAAACCGGGGCCGGTGGGTCTGGGCCAATACCGTTGACCCGGCAAACGTCAGCAGGGTGACGAGGATGGATAAGAGGCTGTTTTTCATAGACTGTTGGGTTAGCCGGAGCGGGTGGCCGACGCTATGCCGTTCCACCCGCTCCGTTCGTTGATTACCTTAAAATCCGGGATTCTGCTGGTAAAGACCTTTCGTAAAGGTAATTTCCCGTTGCGGAATAGGCAGGTATTCGTCCCGGCCCGCCGTAAATTTAGCGCCACTTAGGTGCGACCGGCGGGTTTTTTCCTTGGTGATGTATGCGTTCAGCGTTTCGGCGGCAATTCCCCAGCGTACCAGATCAAAGAAGCGGGGGCTTTCGGTAGCGAACTCCAGACGACGTTCGAACTGTAAAGCCTTCCGGGCGTATGCCTGCGTCCAGTTGGCCGAATCGTAGGGCTTGATCAGGTACTTGGATGGATCAGTGCCATCGGCTTTCTTGGTGCGGCCTGTGCTGGCAGCGGCCCGCGCCCGTATCTTGTTGATCAGCGGTAGCGCCAGAGCCTGTTGCCCCAGTTCGATGTACGCTTCGGCCTGCCAGAGCAGCACGTCACTGTACCGGATGATGTCGATATTTTTCGAAACACCCATAAACGGACCCTGCTTTTTGTACGACGAACTGGTTGCCAGTTGCTGTGATTTCATGGTTTGGTAGAATCCGTATACGCCCGGATCGCGCACCCAACTGTTGCTGAACGGTGAAGCCGAATTGTACTTGTACGGGTGGCCATCGATGCCAATCGTGTGATCGACGCGCGGATCGACCGTAGCCGTTTTGAAATCGATCACAGCGTCGTTGAACGTATCGAACTTAGGCAATCCGTTGGCATCCGTTCCGAAGGCGTTGGCCAGGTTCTGGCTGGGCTGGTGGAAACCGCAGCAACCGTATTGCGGAGCACCGTGGGGGTAGTTCAGCCCATCCTCAAAATTAAGCCGTCCCAGCGTCGTTCCGTCGTTGATGGAATACTGCACCGCAAAGACCGACTCGACACCGTTGTCGTATTCGGGCAGGAAATTCTCGGCGAAATCCGATTGCAGATTGTATTTACCCGAACTAATCACCTGCTGGGTCAGGTCAACCACTTGCTGCAACTTTGTTTTGTTGATGCTGACAACCTTGTGGGTTTCGTCCTGCTCATACGCCTGATAAAGCCGCAACTTGGCTAGATAAGCAGCCGCCGACAGTTTGTTCGCCCGACCCACCTGCGATTGCGAAGCGGGCAGGTTCGTTACCGCGTACTGAAAATCTTCGGCGATCTTATCCCACAGCTGGTCGTTGGTGTACTTCCGGTTCGACGTAGCCAGAATCTGATCGTTCGTCAGCGTTTCGTCAATGTAAGGCACGTACTTGAACAGCATTTTCAGCATGAAATGGGCGTGACCGCGCAGAAACCGCAGTTCGGCCAGACGCGTGGTTTTCAACGCAAAACTCGATTCCGTCAGGTTGCTGATCGACCGGATGGCTACGTTAGCCCGCGAAATGGCTTTGTAGTAGTTTTCCCAGGTGTACGGGTGATAAAACCCGCCACCCTGCTGCGGCTGCGTCAGGTTATGCTGCTCGTAGAAGTTGATGTCTTCCAGATCGGACACGCCACCGCCACCTTTGTACGCATCGTCGGACCGGACGCTGCCGTACACCCACATGCTGGCGATGGGACCAATCATTTCGCCGTTACCCAACGAGGCATAAGCGGCTGTTACGAGAGCGTCGGCATTGTCGGCGCTTTTTATATTTTCGGACGAAAGCGTTCCCTGCGGCTGGTAATCCAGGAATTCTTTGCAGGATGAAAACAAACCGCCACCGGCCATCAGAAGCAATGAAACCAGAACTTTATTTTTCATGATCGTAAGTCTTGGGCTTAGAAGGAAACATTTAAACCGAACGTGAGGGTACGCGGCACGGGAACCGTATTGATGTCGATCCGTTCGGGGTCAGGTCCCAGGTAATTCTTGTTTTTCAGCCAGAACACGTTCTCGGCCATCGCGTACAACCGCAGGCTTGCCATACCCAGCTTGCCTACCATATCCCGTGGAAAAGTGTAGCCCAGCTGGACGTTCCGCAGTTTGAAATAAGCGGTGCTGACGTTAAAATAATCCGACGACCGGGTTTCGTTGTTGCCATCCGACAACGTGAGCGCCGGAATGCGGGACGACGTGTTCTGCGGTGTCCAGGCATTGAATACGCCCGGTCCTACGTTTTCGCGACCACGAATAAAGTTGTTGTAGAACGTGTAGGGATCGAAACCGGTCCGGCTGGCTATGCCCGATCCGAAGATCGAAAAATCGAAGTTTTTGTAGCCCAGTTCAGCGCGAACACCGTACTCAAGACCGGGCAGCGTCGTTCCGAAAAATTCCTGGTCCAGCGCGTCGATTTTGCCATCACCGTTGAGGTCCCGGTACTTGATGCGCCCCGGAGCAGCACCTACCTGCTGAGCGTGCCGGTTTACGTCTTCCTGATTCTGAAACAAACCATCGGTCCGGTAGCCGAACAAATCGAATTGCGAGTGACCGATGATTGTCGTCACGGCGTTTCCGGCGAAGGCTGACCGCACTTCGTCAGGCAATACGGTAATCTTATCCCGGAAGCGGGCAAAGTTGGCCGATATGTTATACCGGAAATCGCCTTTGGGTTTCCCGTAATACGTCAGCAATAGTTCAAATCCTTTGTTGGTCTTCGTCGCGCCGTTCACGAATTTCAGCTGGCCCTCACCCACCGCTGCTGCTACAGGTGGCTGAATGAGAATATCTTTGGTTTCGCGGGTGAAGTAGTCAAACGAACCAACCAGGCTACCGTTCAGGAATCCGAAATCAAGTCCTACGTTTAATTCGTCGGTCGTTTCCCAGCGCAGAGCCGGGTTGGCTCCCTGCGTTTGCACGAAACCCGATGGCAACGTGCCGCTGTTCGTACCGTTCAGGTCATAAGCCGTTCCCACGTTCCAGTACTGATCGAAAAAGCTGTTATGGCCATTGGGCACCTGCGAAGCCAGCGTACCGTAGCGGGGTTCGAACAAGCCAAAGCGGGCCAGATCCCCAATGTCCTGATTACCGATCCGGCCCACGCCCGCCCGTAGTTTCAGGTTGCTGATGGCCTTCACGTTCTGCATGAACGCTTCCTTATCGATCCGCCAGCCGACCGAAGCCGCCGGGAAAAAGCCGTACCGATTGTCGGTACCGAACCGGGACGAACCATCCCGACGAAGCGTAAGCGCAGCCAGATAGCGGTCGCCAAAACCGTAGTCGATCCGGGCAAACTGCGATAACAACCGGCTTCCGGTCGATGTACCCGTGCTGCTGGCATTACCCGAAGCGGCACTCAGGACAAAGTAATCTTCGCTCTGCACGGCAAAATTCTCGCGGTACGATACGACGTTATCCAGGTTGTCCTTAATGGATTCAACCCCCGCCAGTACGTTGAACCGGTGCTGACCTACATCGAAATTGTACCGTAGCGTGTTGGTCCAAGTC
Source organism: Spirosoma oryzicola (assembly GCF_021233055.1). Lineage (NCBI taxonomy): Bacteria > Pseudomonadati > Bacteroidota > Cytophagia > Cytophagales > Cytophagaceae > Spirosoma > Spirosoma oryzicola. The sequence goes on from NZ_CP089538.1 coordinate 3,574,480, forward strand.
AGGCTTAGGAACTGGTTGGTGCTAAGCGTCAAACTGTTGAGCGACCGGGCAATAAAGCCATTCTGGAACGATTGTTCGATGTTTTTGTTGGAGAAACCCGCATTGTCCATCCCCAGCGACGACCGGAACACCAGCCCCCGGACCGGTTCGATCTCGGTGAAAATATTTCCGAATGCAAATGTCCGGCGGACTTTGTCCCAGCGGTTGATGTATTGCATAAACACCGGGTTGTTGCGGTCCGAATAACCCGACCCGATAGGACCCGCGTAGTCACCCGTTGTGGTGTAGACCGGAATGGTTGGCGCCAGCGTCACGGCCAGGCCAGGTGTTGGTGCTCCGCCGAGGTCTGTGGTGACGGGCGTTTCGCGGGAGGCCGTTAATTGCAGATTGACCCCGAACTTCACCCGGTTGTCGGCCAGGCTTGTCATCCCATTTACGCGTCCCGTGATCCGGTTGTAGTCGGTAAACCGAACCATACCTTTGGTATTGAGGTAGCTCAGGTTGACCAGAATCGACGAGCTTTTGGTCCCGCCCGAAATCGTCAGGTCGTTGTTCGTGATGAAGCCGGTCTGGTAAAGTTCTTTTTGCCAGTCGGTGTTGCCCGCCGGTACGTTCTGGTTACCGCCAACGTAAGGCTGCACCGTTACGTTGTTCAATACGGGATTGCTGAAATTCTTGTTCCAGTCGAAGTTGTAAATTTCACCGTAGGCCGAAGAAGGGTCGGCTCCGTCATTGACTGATGCCTGCCAAAGCGCCCGTCCCCGATCAACGGCGTTCAGCATTTTGAAACGCTCTGGTTTTTCGGACTGGGCCGAGATACTGGTGTTGAACTGAACATTTAGTTTTCCGTCGGTATTGTATCCATTTTTGGTGGTTACGATAATCACCCCGTTCGACGCCCGCGATCCGTAAATGGACGCTGATGACGCATCTTTCAGGACCTGAATGGACTGAATGGCGGTGGAATTAAGACTTTGGAAAACGAAGGGCCGCTTGGTCGGTACGCCGTCGATAATGTACAGCGGATCGTTGTTACCGAGGGTGTTGGCACCCCGGATCAGCACCCGGCTGGACTCGCCGGATGGCGTACCCGATTTCTCGACGTACAAACCCGGTACCCGTCCCTGCAAGGCCTGCATGGGGTTCCCCGAGCTGGTCGCTTTCGTAGCCGCTACGTCTACAATCGCCACCGCACCCGTCAGATCCTGACGGCGGGCCGTGGTGTAACCCAGCACGACCACTTCGGCCAGTTGACCACCTTCGGCCAGCGAAACCGTCACGGTATTCGTATTCACAACCGACACCGTCTGGGTAGCGTAGCCGATAAAGGAAACGGTAACCCCAGTGGCACTCTGCGGCACAGCAATCGAAAACTTTCCGGCAACATCGGCCACCGTTCCGGTCGTCGTTCCAGGAATGATGATGCTGGCACCGGGAAGTGGCTCGTTGGTTTTCGAATCGAAGACAGTCCCGGTAACCGTGCGTTGCTGGGCGAGTGCCAACGTGGCTGTCAGCAACAGGGCAATCAGCGTAAACAGGTAATTTTTACACATGTTGTTGTTGGGTTTAAGAAAAGGTGAAATGGTGAATTACGTTGGTCAGATCACTTCAGACCGCAGGATTTTATCCACGATGGTTTCCGCCGTGAACGTAGGCGTTGCGCCCCGTTGCGTCGCAACATACGCGCCGGTTGCACAGGCAAATTCAAGGGTGTTTTTCGGCGATTCGCCCTGTAGCGTTTTGTACAGAAAGGCAGCCAGGAACGCGTCACCACTCCCGATTGTATCAGCTACGTCGATCGAAAAACCGACCTGACTATACAGGCCCGTTTCGTCCAGCAATACCGCGCCGTTCTCGCCCAGCGTCACGCAAAGGATTTCGAGTGCATAGCGATCGCGCAATTGATGCATAGCCCGGTGCAGATCGTTTTCTTCGCCGTACCAGGCCGATAGTTCAATTAGTTCGTGCTCGTTCAGCTTGGCGATGTCGGCCTGATGCAGCAGTTCTTCGACCGTTTCGCGTTCGTAGTGCGGAGCGCGCAGGTTTACGTCGAACACCTTCCGGCGGGCAACAGCCAGCAGCGCCAGTAAAGTCTCGTGCGTCATGGGGCTGCGTGCCGCCAGGCTACCGTACACGAACAGATCGCTATTCTGAACGGCGTCGATCAGGTTGGGCTCGAGGTGAATGTAATCCCAGGCGACGGGCTGGACGATCTTATACGTTACCTCATTCGTATCCGAAATATTGGCTTTGGCAACACCCGTTAAGTGCGTCTGACCGATCTGAACCAGATCGAGCGGGAGCCCTTTCTGATCCAGAAATTGAATCAACTCGCGACCCAGATCGTCGGTACCTACCCGGCTGATAATCTGCGCGTTGATGCCAAAATTCCGCAGATCAGCGGCTACATTCATGGGGGCTCCCCCCGCTTGTTTACTCGTTGGCAGTACGTCCCAGAGCGTTTCTCCGAAACAGGTTATGGTTTGTGTCATGATCAGAGTCGTTTAATGGGCGAAGACCGTTCTTTCGATTTGCTCCAGACTGGTTCCTTTGGTTTCGGGCATGAGCCGCAGCACGAATACGAGTTGCAGCACCATCATGAACGCGAAGAACAGGAAGGTAGTCCCCCCGCCGATCTGCTCAGCCAGGTACGGGAAGGTGAAGGTGATGATCGCGGCCATCAGCCAGTGTGTAAAACTGCCTAGCGCCTGCCCACTGGCGCGGACTTCATTCGGGAAAATTTCGGAGATAAATACCCAGATGACCGCTCCCTGCGAGAAACCAAAGAAGGCGATGTAAACGAAGAGCAGCAGCGGTACTGTCATGCCGAAGTCCTGGGTGTAGAAGGCCCGCGCCACGAGTCCCAGCGTGATGATAAGCCCTACGGAACCGATTTTCATCAGCGTCCGACGACCGTAGCGATCAATCAGATTGAGCGAAATCAAGGTAAAAATAAGGTTGACCAGCCCGATACCCGCCGATGACAACAGGGCCGAACTTTTGCCCAGACCGGTCATTTCGAAAATACGGGGGGCGTAATAGATGATGGCGTTGATGCCCGATACCTGATTGAACACCGCAAACAAAACGGCCAGCGTGATTGGGGTACGGTATTTGGCCGTAAACAGCCGGGCATTCTGAGGCTGGTCGGCGTGTTGTTGCAGTGCCTGTAGCGTTTCTTCGGCGGTTGCCGGATCAATCATATAAAGTACATCGCGCGCTTCGGCCACCCGCCCCTCGACCAGCAGCAGCCAGCGGGGACTTTCGGGAATATTCAGAACGGCAATCAGGAAAATGAGCGACGGAAACGCCTGTACGCCCAGCATCCAACGCCACGGCTCGCTACCCATATCGCCCAGCAAATAGTTGGACAGGTAAGCGATCAGGATACCCAGTACGACGTTGAACTGGAAAAGGGCTACCAGCCGACCACGCGATTTAGCGGGCGAAATTTCAGTAATATACATCGGAGCGGCCACCGACGAAGCGCCGACGCCCAGCCCACCCAGAAACCGGAAGATCAGGAAAATGGTCCAGTTAGGGGCTAGTGCCGTACCGACCGAAGCCAGCAGATACAGGATTGCAATACCCAATAAAGTTTTCTTCCGCCCGAAGCGCTGCGTCGGGATACCGCCCAACATCGAACCCAGCACCGTGCCAACGAGCGCAATCGAAACCGTCAAACCGTGTTCCCACACATTCAGCCCCCACAACGATTGCAACGATTGCTCGACACCGGAGATGACGGCCGTGTCGAAGCCGAAAAGAAAGCCGCCCAAAGCAGCCGTAATGGACCAAAAGAAAATGCGTTGTTTCTGACTCATGTTTACCCGCATGAACTGGTTTCGTTGGCAGTTCATGGGTCAAACTTAGCAGATGAGTCACGGAAGCACGCTCCGATATTTGTTCAAATAGATTCGAAATTAGTTCAAATACATACTCACTGTAAATCAGCTATTTATCTAATCAATCAGACTAATGCCTTTCAGTATTGTTACAAGGATTTTCGATTTTGATACCGCCGAAATTATACCGCGTCTGCTCTACTCTCGCCTATTTGATCGGCTACGCGTTCACCTGCGACCGGCGGTACTCGGAAGGGGTCTTACCCGTATGCTGTTTGAAGAAGGTTGTGAAATACGTGGGGGAGCTGAAGCCGGTCTGCTCGGCAATTTCCGACATCGTTTTCGCACTGTCGCGCAACAGTTGCTTGGCTTTTTTCAGCCGGATTTCGGTTAGATAATCCATTACATTCTTGTCGAGCAGCGCCTGCACTTTGCGGTACAGCTGCACGCGCGAAACGCCCATCTCGCGACTTAGTTTCTCGACACCGAACGTCGAATCACCGATATTTTTTTCGATCAGGGCCGTCAGATCATTCAGGAATTTACGGTCCTGCTTATTCTCCCCCGACGGCAGCGAATCGGTCGCGAAACGTTGCTGCTGTTTCCGGCGGTTCGCCAGCGTAGTGCGGAGCGTTTCCAGCAGGTAGGTCGAATTAAACGGTTTGGTCAGGTAAAGGTCGGCCCCGGCGCGGGTACCTTCGATCTGCTGTTCCATCTGGTTCTTGGCCGTCAGCAGCACCACCGGAATATGGGACGTTCGCCAGTCGGTTTTAATACGCTGCGTCAGTTGCATCCCGTCCATGCCGGGCAGCATGATATCGCTCAGAATAAGGTCGGGAATCGTTTCCAGAATACGCTCCCAGCCCGCTTCGGCAGTGGTTTCGGCAATGACATCAAATTCGGCGCCCAGCCGATTCACCAGAAACGTGCGTAGATCGTCGTTATCCTCGATAATTAGCAGCGTTCCGGCAGAGCGGCCAGCCGACAGCGGCATTGGCGGTTCTTCGGTGGCTACCTCCGCTTCGATAAACGGGCGATACCGACTCACAAGGCCTGTACGCTCGGTCTCATCCAGGTGTTCGCTACCTATGGGCAGCAGGATGGTAAACGTCGTACCCCGGCCTTTTTCCGAAACAACGTCAATATCACCCCTGTGCAGTTGAATAAACTCCTGCGACATGGCCAGGCCGATGCCTTTCGCCAAGTTAAACGGCTGGCTACCGCTGTAGAACAAGTCAAACGCATGGTGCTTTTCGTCCGGGGTCATCCCCTCCCCGTTGTCAATCACCTGAATGCGCGCTTGCCCGGCGACCACGTCGATGCAGACGTGAATTAGCCCACCCTTTGGTGTGTACTTGAAGGCGTTGGACAGCAGGTTGAACAGCACCTTATCAAGTTTTTCAGTATCGATCCAGACAGGCAGTTTTGGGTAGCTCGTCAGCAGTTGCAAATCAATGCGCTGCCGCTCGGCCTTCCGCTGAAAATCGCCGATGATATCCCGCACGAAAGCAATCAAATCCTGTTCAGATGCCTGCAATCGCTGCTTACCCGCATCCGTTTTGCGTAGGTCCAGCATCTGATCCACCAGTCTCAGCAGCCGGTAGGCATTTTTCTGTACCAACGACAAATTGTTACGCAGTTCGTGCCCCCCTACGTTTTTCTTCGCCAGTAGATCTTCCGTCGGGATCAGGATCAGGCTGAGGGGCGTGTTAAATTCGTGAGAAATGTAGGAGTAGAAACGCAGCTTTTCTTCCGTAGCCTGCCGGGCCTGCTGCGACATCGCTTCGATCTGATTTTTCTGGTTCCGAATCTCTTCGTTCTGCTTTTCCAGGGTCAGGTAAGCCGCCTGTTTGGAGCGGAACAGATACAGGGCCCAGCCCCCAAGCAACAGAACCACGATCAGGCAGGCAAACGTAATGTACAGGGTGTTCTGCTGCGAGGTGTACGTTTTGGTCAGGTTTTCAAGGTTCCGGTTCTGCCGGTCAATATCGGTCTGCTGTTCGATCACCTTCTCGTTCTGAAGTTTCATGATGCGAACATTCGTTGAATCAACCAGCGTGGTCAGTAGGCGGTTTTCGCGCCGAAAAGGTTGCTTTTCCAGAATCGCGAGGGCGGTGCGAATAGCTTCCTTACCGCCGGTCGGATACAGCACGGTAGCGTCCAGAATGCCCCGATCCACCAGATCGATACCTTCATTTTTTCCGGGTAAGCCATCAACGCCGATAATCTTGATCCGCTGGCCGATCCCCAGTTGCTGACAAACCTGGTGCGCTTTGAGCGCCGTACGGTCATTTTGGGCGAAAATAAGCTGTACGTTGGGCGTCTTCTGAATCAACTGCGTCAGTTCGTCCGCAAACGAGCGCCGATCCCAATCCCCTTCCAGTTTCTTGATTAATCGCAGGCCCGGATGCGCTTTCAGAATCTGGGAAAAACCCCGGTGCCGGTCGATATCCGCCGACGATCCCGGCGACTCGCCAATCTCGATGACGTTACCGCTTCCTTTCAGCAGGGCATTGGCGTACTGACCGGCTGTTCGGCCTACTTCCACGTTATCAGCTCCTACATAGGCCGTATACTGATCCGAAGCCGTGCGTCGGTCCAGCACAATGACGGGAATACCCAGTTGGTAAGCTCGCTCGACAACGGGAGTAATGGGCTGGGCGGCATTAGGCGATACAATGAGCAGGTCTACCCGCTGGTCAAGCAATTCCTGAATCTGCCGGATCTGCGTATTACTTTGTCCCTGAGCATCTTTGACAATGAACTCAACATCCGGATGAAACGAAAGCTCCTGGTTCATGCTCGCCAGCATGGATTTGCGCCAGGTATCGGTAAGCGTGCGTTGGGAAAACCCAATTCGAAACCGTTTGTCCGAAGACTGACAGCCCCAATTTAGCTGGAGAAAAAAAAGAACCGCACTGACTAGCACAGCCCATGTTACTTGCCGGAAAGCCAGAAGCCAAAAGTTCGATTGATTCATGAAAACAGGGAGCCCTACACGCAATGTATCTCAAATATACTATAGAATATACACAATCCATAATTGGATAAGTTCTATAATAAAGTCGAGGTGACGCAATTGTTTTTTCCATTCGTCACAGACAAAGGTATTCGAAAGGAACAGTATATGCGCGTTTTAACCGCTACGGCTTCGATCCCATCCAGGTTAGACTAGCCTGAACGGACACGGTGTCGGAACGAGGTAAGTATCCTGGATTGAGATGGTCAAAATCCGAGACTGTCACCTAATAATCAAAAGGTGAGCCTTATGCATTACGTTAACTAAAACAGTCTTGGGGTGTCTGATCGGCCCACGCTTATTTAGAGGCCGATCCCTAATCATCCACACCATGAGTAATCTTGTTGCTGTTCTTCGGTTTCTATTTTGTGTCTGTACTCTTAGCTTTTGCCTCTGGTTCTGGTGGGACGAATGGCAGAGGCACCGAACCAAACGGGAGCTTCAACGCCAGCAGAAAGCGTATAGATGCGGTATGCTCGTTGCCAGCAAGTACACCCTTTACACAGGAAAACTGCCTTCTTCCGAGTTTATGTACTACGTGCGTGAGATCGGCTACTGTAATGATCCAACCCAGGACGCCATTCGTGAGCTGATCCATCAGACCGACTCAATCTTTGCTGCCGGCTGGACTCACCAGCCGGAGCTAATCACCCTTGATAACTAGTACATCTGTCCGCTCTATATATTCACCCAAGGTAGCCTAGGTTCGTTCGAACCCCATACTTAACATTTAATAGGTTATGCCAGTTAAAGACTTGGTTTACTAATTCAGCCAAGTCATCATGAGCCAAGAGTCAGAGAATTTAAAAGTGATTTTTTACCAGCCAGCCGCTGAAGGCGAACGGGGTACTATCGTGGCGGATGGCTATTTTAGCTTTGTACCGACCTTTAAAGCGGGCGATGCGATCAACATCACCCTGAGCAAGCCTAATGCCGCTGACCCCGTCGTTCATGACCCGATTGGCCACAAAACGCACCACGTCCAGGCTACCGACTGGGTGATCATGATCGACGAGAATTCGAAGCAGGCCGTCGCTACGCTGATTGTTTCAGTGTCGTCCATTGAACCGACAGCAACATCAACTGATTATCCCAGTATTGTGGCAACCCATTAAAAAGGCTTATGGCGTTCGGCTACTGGCGTTCGCCATAGCAGTAGCAGAGACCGTCGGGAGCTACGACAAAAAAAACCTTCCAACTGACATCACCGTGTTGTTGGAAGGTAAATTGAGGCCGGTCAATAAGCAATCCGTTGGTCTTCAGCTCGGTAAATGCTTTGGCTACGTCGTCAACCTCAAAGAAACAACCATCCTGCGCGGGGTCACCGCCGTTTTCGGCCAGACCAATTAAAATTCCATCCCTGGTTAGGGTAGCCGACTTGTGTGGCATGTCGGTTCGTTCTGCAAGCCGAAATCCAAGCGTTTCTTCGTAAAAAGGAAGGGCAGATTCAAGGTCACTTACCGGCAAATTCAGGCTATCCTGCTGATAAGGCCAGACTTGTTTGATCACTGCTTTTGATTGATCCATTGGTTTTTGGCGAATACGCGTTACGGACAATCCCACCTGGATTGCCACTCGACAGAGGCAATCTACGCACTGCTCAACGTAACCTTTTTACGTCGTGTATTCTCTGGACAGAAAATTTGTTCAGCAATTCGCTACATCTACCCTTGTCAACACGCGTACGGAAGAAATAAACACCACTGAACCACTTCTCGTGATACGCCAATTAATTACTTTGCCAAGAAACTTCACTCGATTGTGCTAACTTTCAGCATCATAGCAACTCGCTATATGGATTGATCGCACCACTATGAGAGCTATTCGACTTTCGCGCAGCTATCTAAAACCTACTACTGGTGTAGCGGTTATGCTGGTTGTGTTTTTGTTTTCGGAGTTGGTTAGCTGGCTAGCATCGTACCCAATCAATTTGCTCAAAATGCAACAGGTGGGTGGTGTTTTACCTTACCTGTGGCTCGTACTGCGTAGCTTACTTATTCCTGAAGTAATGACAGCCCTCATCGTTGTATGGCTGCTCAATCAGGCCCATCGCTGGTTTGGGATTGAGCAGGTCGAGAGCAACTGGCGGTCTATCCTTGGCTACAAGTTGATTTTTTTGCCTGTTCTAGCCCTGTCTTTTATCTTCTTTAATCCGGTTACCGAGACGGTTCGTTTTCTTCTGGAAGGCTACCCTCGCTATTCACTTAGCACTTTCTGGAACGTATACCTGGCAGGAACATTCAGCTGGCCAATCTACATTCGGTATTTGGCCCTCGTTCTGGTCGTTGGCTATGCTTTACTTACTATTTCTTTGCTAGGCGATCTGCATCGTCAAACCAGTTTGTCGCCAACGCGCTAGGGCTGTCACTACAATATGCCCGTTACTAACTGTGTAACCAGTAAACTGGTCAGCGTCTTTTTCCCCGAATAAACTGAAAAGGACGTTGTCCGCAAATTTCCAGAAAGTTAGTACTGAACGTAGCCAGACTCTCGTAGCCCACATCCATAGCTAACTGCGACACGTTTTCGCTACCCATTTCGATCAACTCCAGGGCTCTGATCACCCGGGCTATTTTGCAGTAGCTCGAAAAGGAAATACCCAGTTGTTGCGTAAATAGTCGGCTGAGCGTGCGCACCGAAAACCCAAACTCACGGGCTAACTCCCCAAAATTGATTTGTTCGGACAAATGCCCCTGTACGTATTTAAGAACGGATTCTAGTCTGGCGTGAGTAGTCGAAGGCAGATAGACCGGTACAGCTTTTTCAATTTCAGCCGGTAATAAATCCAGGATTGCCCGCAAGAACGTAGTGACCTGTGAATCGTCCTGTTGCTCCTGGCTCCATTTTTCGGTGTGCCGAATCATTTCGCGCAGTAGAACGGTGATGGGAAATACGGAAATTAGATCGGTCAGCGGTTCTTCGTTACGGGCTACCGGGAAGCACAGTGACCGCATGTGCAGCTGCGGACTATCCGACCAGATTTCGTGATGGGTATGAACGGGAATCCAGACGCCATACCCACTGGGAATAAGTATCTGCTTGCCCTGACCGTTCAGATGAATGCACCCCTGCTCGGCGTAGACCAATTGGCCCCACGCGTGCCCATGCCAGTCGGAGTGAAAACAGCCTAGCTGTTGATGAAAAATAACGAAAGACGTGCGGGTCGGGTCGATAAGCGATGCACAGCTTATCTGTTGTCTAGTCATGGCCGATACGAATAAAAAGTAGTCCTTTCTGCGTAATTTTTCCAATATAGCACCCGGTAGCTTTGCGAACAGGTTCACCAGTCTATTTTTTCCATGATCTCGCATCCCAACCTCGACCTTGTCCACCGCTTTTTCCAGGCCTACGCAACCAACGATCAGGCGACCATCGAAACCATTCTGTCACCGGCTATCCAATGGCATATTCCCGGCGACCATCCTCTGAGTGGCACCAAAACCGGTATTGCTGCCGTGATGGCTTATTTTGCGCAACTGGGCAAGGCGGCTTTTCAGGCCAGTCCGATTGTTATGGGCGTCAACGATCAGTATGTGATTGATTGTCACCAGAACTGGAGTTCACTGGACGGCGTGGTCAATCTTAAGACGATGTCCTGCCTTCTCTGGAAGATCGAAGACGGAAAAATTACAGAGGTCTACAATTTCCCGGAAGACCAGCACAAGGTAGACACGTTTTTCCGAAGGGTTTACGGTATTGAAAGCCAGAGATGAGCTCTGACCAACAGCTTATCTTGAAAGACAAGAAGCACGGTGAGCTCTACCGTGCTTCTTGTAAGGAGTATTATGCTTCAAATCCCGCAACTGTTTTCCTACCGGTGAGCCCGGCACAGGTAAAGCGAATGGTTAACGATTGGCGTTCCAGACCAGGATCGTGCAGCCGCTGGGACTACTTGCCTGATGTTCGGTACCGACCGGGTAGTATAAATACGAACCGGGCCCAAACGACTTCCCTCCTTCTACCTGAGGGTCTACGTACACTCCCTCCACAACAAATACCTCATCGGGTACGGAGTGGCCGTGAACGGGGTATTGCTTGCCGGCACCTATACGAATCAATACGCGCTTTTCGCCCGGCTGCGCGCGCAATTGCCATTTTTCGACTCCTTCACTAACAAACTGCCAGTCGGGTGTGGAGCCATCTTTAGTTTCGATTAATAACATGTTGGTAGGTACGTGACAAGACGAACGTCGGTGATCTAAATCGCATCGGAGCAACATAGCTTGATACATACAAGTTCTGCGGAACGAAAATTCAGATCGAAACTACAGAACTCAGTGGCCTGGTTTGGATCAGGAACCGACGTTACAACTAGGTTTCACGAATCAACAGAAGCACCCATTTTGATAAAGGACAGCCTTCACATGGCTCAGAAGCCAGCATCAATAGCGCATAAAAAAAGCGCCCGACTCAGTTAAGTCGGACGCTTTTACGTTACCGTTTAATCACTTTATCGGGGTTCATCTCCAAACTTCTCGTTACGACCCGTCTTGTCAGCCGCCCCGGTGATGGCCCCTTTTGCCATCTCGAAAAGCTTAACCATCTTGCCTCCTGGCCGATCCCAGTATTCACCGGCATGAGTGGTCACTTTCAGCAAAGCGATATTCGGATCATCTTTGCCGTTAGGAAACCAGGTTTTCAGAAAATCACTCCATAATTCGTTTATTTTCGCCTGGTCTTTGACTACCTCGGCATAGCCTGAAGTCGATACGTAAACCTCGGAACCCGGATCCGAAAAGCCAAGGGCGATTCGCTCATTATTGCGGATCTCGGCCACTTTATTAGAGTTGTCGTAAGTAAAAAACCACATGGTACCGTCCTCATCCATTTGGTGCGTAGCCATGGGCCGGGCATGAAAATCGCCGTCTACCTCCTGGGTGGTAAGCATAGCGATGCGGATATCCTTGATCTTGTCCCGAAGCTTATCGAGCTCCATGGCGTTCAGCGTGTGTTGAGCTTGCATAGAATTGCAGATTTATGTTGTCTTACCCTAAGCCGCTGTTTATAAAGCAGGTTTAGCCGATAGAGATAAATCCCCATAAACTGAGCCAACGGGTTCGCTCACCAGAAGATCCGCATTCTGGTAATGCATGGCGTTTTCGGTTATGCCTATCTCAGAGATGACTGACGGTGACATAAGGCGAGCCAACGAGCCTTCTCAAGTTAACGCTTGTTTAATTTTAGATAACCGAACGTGTTGTTTCTTGCAGTCAGCATCAGAAACGTCTAATGAAAACAGTGCTTGCTTACTGGGACACAGAAAACAATGACGGTCATGCGTATGCCTCGTGTCCGGATTGCCATAAAGAAATGTGTTTACCCGATCAAAGCTTTAAAGCGGTAGAGGCTTACACACCGATAGCGAACTACAATCAGTCGGTATACTGTCCAACGTGTAAGATAGAATTCACGGTTTCCCAGGTGCTGCTTTGACGGTTAACGCACTGAAAGCAGGGAGTTACCATATTTATTTCCCTGAGCAGCCGCGTATTGTTTGAACAAAGCGGTTTCGGTTAAGATGATGCAACCGTACAGATCCACCTTTAAGCCCAGGCTACTCGCTTGAGTCTTAAAGGTGGACATCCGTAGACTGATACTCGTTGCTATCAAAGTAACTTAACGGCCCGATGAGGAATAGGAACGGCTGCGGGTCGTTTTGCTGGTCGTTTTTACTTTTCTACCGTTGCTTTTCGAGCCACCCTGACTCATTGAACTACCCTTGCTCGACGGCGAGACAGTACCGCCCGTTGAACCGTTTTGAGCAGGCGTAGAGCCCGCTGTGGTGTTACCCGTGTTGCTGCTACCCGAGGCCGTAGATTGTGCCTGACCTTTTACGGTCGCTATTACTAATAAAGCACCCAGAATGATTCCCTTTTTCATGCGCTTGTCTAGGATTAATGTTTTCAAGTAGCCTAACTAGCCGGAACCTAAAATGGACTAACTAATCGAGTGAGTGGGTTTGTGTCTATAAGTTAGTTGCTTTGATAAGGATCACCCATGCGTCCAGTATGCTAGTTGGCTAAGCGATATAGCTCCATTTCCTATTAACTGTCCGACTAATTAATCATTGTTCTTTTCGATCCTGTTGCCGCTTAGCAGTCCTTATACGTCGTCAGACCGTTCAGGAGAGTCAATAAACAATTGTTTCCTTTGGTCACTTTAATCTGTTACAATGTCGTACGTCGGCTGCCGGTTATCCTGTGTTCTTACAACAACCAAGACTACTTAGCCAAGCGGTAAGCGAAAAGGCAGAGCGGGGTTATTCTCCCGGCAAATTCTGAAAAGCGATCAAGCCAAACAAAGTAAAAAAGTACTGATCCAGTCAACTGATGAAAACAAAACGAATTGAAGAGCTACTTGACGAAGTAAAAAGTCTGCGCAAAAAGGTGAAGAAGTCCGCTCAGGCTCAGGCCAAAGTAGAGGATAAGCTGGCTCAGGTCGAAATCTTGGTAAAAGCTCTCTACCACCAGGTAAAGGACGAACAGGATCAAAGCGGCAAAGAAGGCAAACCAGGCAAGAAGTCCAAGAAAAATAAGCTGGACGATGCGAGTGCACAGGAACTCGCTCAGATAGCGAATGAGACCGAGGAGAAGACGGCCCAACTGTAGAGTAACGCCACAACGTCCAGCCACTCATCATGAAGCTGGACGTTGTCATTAAGTCCCCAACAAGTTTACCTAGTAGAAAGCATTGGCCCGTAAACACAACGCTCCTCCATTGGCGCTAAGGCAGCGGTCGTTTCGATACATAAATAACCGCTGGCATTGTATCGGTGCAGCAGTAAAAATTGTTTTTCTCCGCTTGGTAGATCCCCCCCGAAGCCGCTACGTAAAGACGGTTCTGGGAATCAAGGTGTAAATTGATCAACTGATGGTTGAACGGAAAGCGGACGGTGTACTCACCCGACGCATCCTGTTTCTTGATCTCGGATGGATTAACATAAGCGGTGGTTGAACCGGGAGCAGTTGGCGTACTATGCGACTGAATCGTGTAAACGGTGCCTGTACCGGATTGAACCCAGCCGATTGGTTTGATATCGTCCAGGTATTGTTTGTAATGCTGCAAATAGTACTGCCAGGTTTTTCCATAATCAGCCGAAAAGTAAAGTGCATCCCAGGCCCCCAACAGAACTCCCTGCTGATTGAATTTGTTCGTGTGTAAGGCAAAAGTGGTATCATTTCGGACCAACAATCCCGGTATTCTCCCCTGAAAATCTTTTGACTCCTTCCATGTTTTTCCCCGATCCGTCGAAAAATACGCCTTCGTCCAGGTCGTTACCAGCAGTGTTTTGTCGATATCGCCAGCAATGGCATACGCTTCCCGGCCAGTAGGAATTTCCAGTTTGATCCAGTCAGGATCTTCAGCCGTAACGGCGGGGCTAACAACTTGCGTGTCATTTTGCACACAGGAGAGAACCGTTATCAAAGCAACGACAAACAGGAATACTTTTTTCATGGCGGTTGCGTATTAATAAAAACAGGAATCAATTGACCAACAGCTTACGTGCTGTGAGGTATACGCTAAAACACTAGTAAAGACTAGATTATACCCAACTGCTACAGTAAAGTAAACGAAATCGGTAGGCTGGTTTGCACGTTAACAGGCTTCCCCTTGAGTTGACCCGGTGTCCAATCGGGCATTGCTTTGACAACGCGCATTGCTTCCTCATCGCAGCCCCCGCCAACACTTTGTTTGATTTGTACGTCAGCAATATGACCATCACTTGTTACCACAAACCCGACTACTACAGTGCCTTGTAGGTTAGCGCGTTGCGCCTGGGCGGGATAACGCAGATTTTTCATCAAATAATCGGCCAGTCCGGCTTGTCCACCCTGCGGAGTTGGTGGTTGATCCACTACGGTATACACATCGCCAACCCCTGACGGATTTTCGGGGGAGACTTCTTTTTTACACATGCTGAACAACAGTATAAACAGCAAAGGCAGCAGTTGTTGACAAAGGCGTTGTTGACATGCAGGGAAGGTATTCATACGAACAGCTGTTAACCTACATGACAAGCAGACTTTCGTGATCTAACTACTCACTGGCTGTATTATCATACTGTTAACTAATTCGAAGTAGCGCGCTGTGTGCGTATAAGAATACTGATTGATACAACCAAATACTGGATGACTAGCTCACTGATTGAGTTTGCCGTACTTGTTGTTATATGCCTTACCGGCTTTGGGCCAGGTTAATTTCAAGGCTGACCAAATGTTGTTTACGCGTAGACATTTGCTTTCAACAAAGCCGTAGTCATAGGCTATTTTAATCACGGTTGGTAGCGCCAGATCAGTTCCTTTCTGACCACCCTTGGGCCACGAAACCCAGATCGTGCCTGTCGGCTTTAACTGATTCTTTACCGCTGGGAGTTGCTTGTGCAGCTCAAGCTGACTGACGACAAACAGGTGTATGTAATCAAAATCGCCAATAAGTTCGGTTTCGAGCTGAAGACCAGAAGGATCAATGGCTTGAACTGCATCGGCAGGAGCATTGATCAATATAGCCCGGTCGCCTTGATGGAGGCCCATCTTCATCGATACTGATTTTATCATGAGTAGCACGCGGTTTATGAATAAGCATCTTTATCGAATAAGTAGCCGCTATTTACCAATTTCAGCAATTAAAGTAACTGATTATTAACGCCTTATTGATCTGTTAAGACTAAATTGCTAGCATACCCTCTGTATTTTTTGATTCTTTCAACGCTGTGCTTAGTCCTCGATGGCTTCGATACCCAGTCGCTTGAGTTCTTCGAGACGATCCTTCATCGCTTTAAGCTGCTCAGGGGGATGTCCTTGCCAATCCTTAACCTCACCGATGACCCGAAGCGGATTCTGCGAGCGGTAGGACTTTGTTGGATTTCCCGGATATTTCTTGTCCGTCAGGTTGGGGTCATCTTCAATCAAGCCGGTGGGCTCCACACGATAAATTCTACCGCTTCCCTTGCCCAAGGCAAGTTCAGCCCCCCAAATTGCCGCATCCAGTGTAGCGGTCAGGTAAACATAAGATGCAACCTTCCGTTTTCCATAGTTTGACTTAAATCCGGGGCCAATCAAGTCTCCGGGTTTTAGATCAGCTTTGGTACCGTGGTAGAATCGCTGTAAGCTAAGGCTATGATCAGGTGCTGCGGACCGACCTTCTCTTTCGTTTGTTTCCATAAATCCAAACTGTTAAAACTTCATAAATAGCAGACGATAATTAAAAGATTAGCCCACCTAGTCGCTTCTTGCGCTGTACACCGCTCAAGAGGAAAATGTACCGACTTCTACTTCTCATCTTCATCATTTTAGCCGTTCCTGCCCATGCCCAGCTCACAAAGAAGCAAATTGTTACGGGCTTTGTCGATAGCCTTTATTCTCAGACCCTGAAGGAGAATCGACAAATATGGGTTCATCTACCTGACGCTAGAAATGACCCTGCCAACAAAACAAAAAAATACCCCGTCCTCTACGCCTTTGATGGGGGCTATCTGTTCAATTCACTAGTGGGCATGGCTGAACTCTTAAGCGGCAGTTCCTCATGCCCGGATATGATTATAATCGGTATCATTCAGGTAGATCGTGGACGGGAACTGACGCCGACTCATGTTGCCAATATGGCCCCCTTTGATGCATCAGACACCACGTTTGCCAAAACCTCAGGAGGAGGAGAAGCTTTCACTACGTTTCTGGAAAAGGAACTGATTCCCTACGTGGAGTCTACCTACTTGGCAACCTCAGATCGAACTCTTGTCGGTCACTCAACCGGTGGCCTGATGGTCATCAACACCCTCCTGAAGCATCCTGGCTTGTTTAAGCAGTACGTAGCCATCGACCCTGCTATGTGGTGGGATCATCAACGCCTGCTGCTTGAATCAAAGACAATCCTATCTCGTCGCTTATTGAGCGGTAAAACGCTTTACCTCTCCCTGTCCAATACACTCCCTGGGGGCATGAGCCTGACCGCAGCGGAAAAAGACACATCGATAAAAACGCTACACTTTCGGTCTGCTCTACAACTGTGCCGGCTTATTAAAAAATATACGCAAAAGGATTTTACTTTTCGCTGGAAATATTACCCGAACGATAACCACGGCTCAGTAGCTTTGATCACGGCTTATGATGCGATACGGTTCTTTTCTGAATCTAACACACGTCAGTAAAGGCACTTAGTTAAAACGAGTGTACTTGGTTGTTCTTTCAACTAAATTATACATTTACTAAGCCAGAATATATCCATAACCATCAAACGACAGGAAAAAATGAGAATCCATTTTTACGCAACAATTATTGGACTGAGCCTTTGTTTTGGCCAGCCGTCCTGGGCACAGACGCTTTATGCCACGCAAGATACTACCTACATTCGTGCGGTAGAAAGGGCGCTGGTTTATTTGCAGAAAGGACAATGTGAGCCCTGTCTAACTACCTATCAGAAAGCGTTCACTATCGCTCAGAAAAGCGCCTTGAGTACAATGCGGGCAGCTCTGTGCGCTTTTCAATGCAAGCAATATGACTTGGCCAAATTCTATATTCAACGGGCCACTGATATTGACTACGCAGTAGCCGAAGAGACTTGGTATGACCAGCAAACCGCGCCCGAATTTGATCTAGTACGATCCTCGGGCATGAAAGAATTAGCAGAAGAGGTGTTTACTAAAAAGGATGCTCAACTAGGTCTGAATCAAGCCTTGAAACAGCAGTTAATCACTATCTACACCACCGACCAGCAACCCCGATCGCGCGTTGATTCTCTTATCCGCAGCTATGGCATGAACTCGCCCCAGATGCAACAGTTATGGCAGCAGATTCATCAAATCGATTCGGTTAATCTGGCTAAAATTGAGCAGATCATTAAGCAATATGGCTACCCCGGCCAAAGTTTAGTTGGCTCTAAGCAAGGCAATACCGCCTGGTTGGTTATTCAACATTCTTCCTTGTCGGTTCAGGAGAAGTATTTTCCCTTGATGCAGCAAGCCGCCAAAGAAGACGAAATGCAAAAATCAAATCTGGCCCTGTTAACAGATCGAATTCGGTTGGCCAAAGGGCAGCAACAGCTTTACGGTACTCAGGTCATTAGTGATAGTACGGGAAAGAAAGCTTTCGGCCCTATAGAAGACGAAGCCAATGTTAACAAACGGCGAGCTGAAGTGGGATTAGGTCCAATAGAAGAATACGCTAAACAGTTTGGTTTAGACTATAATAAATCACTTAATCGCTAACGGGTTAGCTGGCTTTACGAGTGGAAAAGCTCTCAAAGTAGATAGCCGATGAGTCAAAATTCAGTAGTCAAGAAAGTTGACAGGCTTCTCTACTTCGGTCTTCGGCTATTAACAGGGACCAATTTGAACTGCCTGAGATTAGTCAATAGTTATTATGTGTTGGTCTATGATTGTACATACCGTGAAAGTAATTCTGTTGATTACTCTGTCTATGTTGGCACAAGCTAAAGTTAAGGCTCAGAGCGCACCATTAGACACCTATTCGCACTTGGACACGGTTCAAGCTGTCAAGCGCTTATTTGCCACCAAGCGAACAGCTAGTGAAATTTATCTGGGCGTTGGCCTGCCTGTAACGCTAATTGGCGCGGGTAGTGCTTTTTTGGTTACCACCTTAGCCAGAACCATTAAACTAGGAAAAGGAAATTCAGCGCCTATCATCCTCGCCAGTAGTGGAGTGGGTCTAGTACCAACAGGCATTGGCTTAGTCCGATACATCCGTTTTAGTCGCAGTAAGGAGCAGGCTATTCTGGATGTTTATCAGGAAAACACAAGGTTGCCTAAGCGGATCGAACGTCAACTAAAGCCTAAATATTTTTGGTAAATAGAAAACAGAAACCTAAGCCTGTTGACTTGAGATTAGTAGTTGTTTTCAACATATATACTAGTTAAAAATAGATCACGATAAAGCATAGTAAGTCGACTTATTAAATCGCTTTGCCCTTTATCGTGATGGCCTATTTCTTCATTTGACCTACATACAGCGATAGGTTCAGGCCAACAAACGATCGCCTGGCGTTCAGATTACCGAAAGCCGTCAGACCAATCCCAAAATCTTTGGTTGAGGTAATAAACCGAATGTCGCCAGGTAAGCCAACGGTCAAGTAGCGAGCAGGCTCATAATAATTAGAACCATACAGGATTGGGTCACCGATTGTCGAGAGATACTTACCCCGATTGACTCCCCAGACAGTGCTTACGCCCGTTGAGAAACGGAATTTACCGGCTTTAATTCCATACAATAAAGCCATTTCCTGGGCCATAATACCGGGACGATTGTCAGAAAACAGTTCGCGATTATCTGTATAACGGGCAATCAACAAGGTCGGTTTATCGGCGAATTCGTACCCCAGGGCCATCATACCGCTGGGAAACTGACTCACCCCCAATCCCACCCCAAGCCAGTAATTAGTTGAGTCAGACTTCTGGGAATAACTAATGCTAGCCGTCAGACAGATGAGCATTGTAGCCCGACAGAATGTAAAGGATTTTCTCATAACGTGGTAGCAAGTTAATATTGATGCAAAGTACAAGCTGCCCATTCTCTTCTGTCATAGTGACTACAGAATTTATCTCGGAGCGATAACTACCAGTGCTGTTGCGAAATAAGTATCGAATTGAAAGGTACTATTAAATAGACTGTTTTTCAATTATTTGCCGGATCCTAACTCATTCACGACTCCTGATCCTTAGCCAAATTAAGGGCGTACGAGTTTGACCTGCTGCCGCTCATTAGCTGTGCTTATATCCAGAAAGAGTACGCCCTGAACATCACCTAACGGCAGGCTTACCCGCTCCACGGCGCTCGCTTCTTCGATGTTATGCTTATAAAGCGGCTTACCTTGCTGGTCCACTAGCTGCAACTGCACGGTCTGACCGGTTACTCCGCTAATCTCAACCTGCGCCACTGGCCCGACAACCGGATTACCTAATACTTTGATGGACAAACCTACCCCATATTCTTGGTTACCGATGCGCGCCGACCTACCACAAGCGGCTAGCCAGTTATACGTGTAATTAACTGCTGATGTGCCCTGCCGAGCACTAAGTCTTATAGTTGGATTATCGGTATACAGTTCGAGGTCGTAGGGCCCCGGATTGCTTGTCGGTAGTTTCTCGTTGACAACCGAGAAACTGATAGGTTCTCCGCTTACTCCTGCATACTGTGGAGTAAACGTTAGTAATCGTTTATTGGCGCTTAGCGCTTCACATTTGATCGTTGATGCCCCCGTAATGGTAAAGCTGGTAGGAGTCGAAGAGGTTTGTTTGATCGTTAGCGCAAAACTGGCCTTAACCGATAAACCCGCAGGGTCAAAGGCTGTAATGCTCACGGTAAATATACCCGTCTGTGAGGGTGTGCCCGTAATAACGCTTCCATTCAATTCTAATCCTTGAGGAAGACCCAAAGCCGAATAAGTCAGCGCCTGACCGTCTGGATCCGTAAAGTAGCTACTCAATTGAAGCTGGTAAGGCTGACCTTGCAAAATCGTTTGGTTAGCGACTCCCGTAGTCGTCGGCGCTTGATTGGTACTTGTTCCTGACTGACAAGACGACAACCAATCGTAACGGAATCGGGCTTCGGGATTACCGGCTTGGTTGGCCACTAATGTAATAGTTGGATTGTCCCGATACAGACGAAGCGTATAAGGCGCTGGCCGATTAGTAGCAGAAAGCTCGTTGACTACTGAAAACGAAATAGGATTACTGTTCTGCCCTGTATACTGAGGAGCAAACTGAACATTGTATTCACCTCGATCAGCATTGACTAGCTGACAACTGACTCCGCCCACAGAGGTAATGGCAAAACCAACAGGCGGATGTTCATACACACCCATATCGATACGGTTCTGAAGAATACGGGGGTTTCCGTCGAGATCCTTGTCAGATGTGCTTACCTCCGTACTATTCGGATCACCAGCATTGATCGCCGGACTACCCGGCTTTAAATGATAATCTCCCCGGTTGGCATCCACAAAAAGCGGATCCTGATTTATGTTGCCAACTCCCGTATAGCCACCTTGAATGTCAGAATAAGACGCTTCCAATTTACTTGTCTTAGCGTCTATATACATTCCTGATCTAAACACGGCCTGGTCCGGTGCAGTATTCTGCCAGATTAGACAGTTGGTCAGATAGATTTCATTGGGATTCGTAAGGCGGCCTCTTTCAGACCCCGTTCCATAAAAGACTCCTCCTGTACTCGAAGCGGAGTTACTTATAAAATTGCAGTTTGTAAACTGTAGTTTCGTGTAGGCCGATCGGGAGGTGCTATATACGGCCCCGCCATCCACTGCCGAGTTATTGGCAAAGACGCAGTTTCTAAATGTAGGTTGCGATGCAGAAGCCTCAAGCGCCCCTCCTTCTCTATTGGCAGAATTAGCAATAAAACGACAATCTTCTATTAGGCAGCTACTCCCGATCAAAACCACAGCTCCTCATGTAGGCGCGCTGTTGTTTATATACGTACATCGCTTCATAACAAGCTTCGAGGATAACCCATACTGTGAAACAGCGCCAGCACCAACTGTAGCCCTGTTTCCTTCGAAGTAGCAGTCCTCCATAAGCGTGTTTGTGGTTACACCACCATCTGGATTAAAGGCTATTGCTCCGCCTTCCCTACACAAATTATCTTTGAAGATGCAATTGGATAAATAAGTATTGCATTGGCCATTACCAAACGGAAAAACGCCGATTGCCCCGCCCGCTGACAACGATGAGGTCATGTAATTATGTAGAAAGCTGGAATTCGTAATTTTTACGTTGACTTTGCTTCCAGTAGATTGAATATGTATAGAGCAACTTCCGCTCAAGCCTTCAGAACCATTTTGAAATCCATCTCTAACGATCAATCCATCAATGTGCACACTATCGGCTACATTATTGATAACAATAATCCGCTGCGAATTATCCTGGTTGTAGTCTTGTACACCAATGTCACCTGACAGCGTGGTTTCATTAGTGCCCTTTAAGCGCTGGCTGGGAGATGTCTCATTCCCAGCAAAACCACCGTAAATCGAAATGCCCGATACAATGCTGAAAGACGCTGTCCTATCGGTTGTTGTTGTAGTCTTATAGATACCCTTCGCCAACCAGAACTGAGTTTTGTTCGGAGCTAGTCCAATACGACTCTGTAGCTTGGTGCCGGCTAACGCGTTACTCCAAGAGTCTCCCGACCCATTTCCTGAGCCTGACTCAGTAACGTAAACAACAGATTGGGCGTGAGCAAAAGCGAACAGAAATAGGAAAAAGAACGTAAACAGGTGCTTCATAGATAACTAGCTAATAAATCTTTACAAAGATAGGTCTCTTAGTGCAAAGCAAGGCCAAAGCACATAAACGAGTAGGAGCTCAAAAGTAAAATAGTGTGTAGAAAGTAGTACTGTTACTAGGAAATAATTACCGAGGATAAATACGACGATGTAAACCGGTTGCCGCCTGCGCTGTATTACAATAACCTTTGTTCAGTTGAAAACTAAGGACACAAAAAAAGCCCAAAACAAGTGTTTTGGGCCCAATTGGTACCGGGAGCCGGACTCGAACCGGCATGTCCTTGCAGACAATGGTGTTTGAGACCATCGCGTCTACCGATTCCGCCATCCCGGCGACAGAATCGTCTCTGTTGCCAGAGATGCGTTTGTCAAACGTGGGTGCAAAAGTAAGGAGAAAGATGAAAAGACAAAACGATGAAGCTATTTTTTTTATTTTCTTTGATTATTCGTACCGAAGGGCTTCAATCGGATCGAGTTTTGAGGCTCGCACAGCCGGGTAAATACCCGCAAACAAACCTACCGTTACGCAGACGCCTAACCCGAGAAACATCCATCCCCAGGGCACGACAAATCCGCCGGTTCCTCCGCTGATTAGTGTGGCAATCAGATTACCAATCCCCAGACCCAGAATAATTCCTCCCAGGCCGCCAAGAATACAGATGACGATGGCCTCAATCAGAAACTGCTGACGAATCCGCTTGGGCGTGGCTCCGAGTGATTTTCGAATACCAATTTCACGGGTACGCTCCGTAACTGACACAAGCATGATATTCAGCAGGGCAATCGAAGCGCCAAGCAAGGTCACAAAACCAATACCAAACCCACCCATCCGCAGATACCCAGTGATCGTCTCGGTTTGCCGGACTAAATCGTCGGCGCGCTGAATTTCGAATGAATCCGGTTGACCGAGCGGATCGCGACGGATCTGACGCATCACGCCCCGCGCTTCGCCAACGATTTCGTCCTGATCAGCAGCCGTCGTTACCGCAGCTGTAATGTTGAACGTTTGCCGCTGGGTACCAGCGAGTGCCCTTGCGTTATCCAGTGGAATCAGCACAACCCGGTCTTCGTCTCCGCCCGTAACTCCTCCTTTTTTGGCTAACACCCCAACCACCTTGTACTGAATACCGGATACCCGGATAACCTGATTAATCGGATTTAATTTGTTTTCAAACAACGTAGTGGCCACTTCACTACCAATGATGGCAACGTTGCGTGCGTAATCGACTTCATTACCCGTAAAATTCCGACCATTCTGAACGGTGTATCCTTTCACCGGGATGTAAGCCCCATCTCCCCCGATGAGTTGGATGTTGGGGTTTGTTTTTTTCGAGCCAAATTTCGCCTGCGTTCCTCCGGCGGCTACTGTCGATACAGTAATTGTCGCGCCATAAGGAAATCGTTGTTTAAATTGAACAGCATCGTGATAACTGATGGGCTCGTCCTGTTTTTGCACCCGCCCCCCCTGCCGAAACTCATCCTGACGGGCAACAACCGAGAATGTATTAGCTCCTAAACCAGCGAAGCTGCTGGCTACCGAGTTTTGTATTCCATCGATCGCCGTCAGGATGCCGACCAGCGACGTGATGCCAATGGCTATGATCAGGGAAGTCAGGATGGTACGTAGGCGATTTCCCGCAATCGAACGCAGTCCTTCGCGAATATTTTCAAGTAGGTTCATAGCAAATAGGAAACGAGCGAACGGCCAGATACACCACTGGTCAGGCGATTACACATCTACCTTCTCTTTCGCTCGTTATCTCGCACAAAATTTGCTTATCTTTCGTTATTACAAAACTACCATTAGTATTCTTAACGGGGAAACCAATGAAACGGCTGCTGTTACCGCTTATCCTAATTTTGATATTAACGGGTCATACGTGGGCCTCCAAAATTCTGATTCCGATGGACGATGCCCAGAAGAATCACCTTAAAGCGTACGGCATTGCTTATTGGGTGCTTAAAACGCATGATACCGAAATCGACTGGTTGCTCAACTACCGGGGCGGTTCGTTTATGATGCCCCAAAGTCAGGCGTTCGTCAACGAAATGGTTATCCGGGGGGTTAGCTACGAAGTTATCTCGGATGCGCAATCGGCCCAGATTTTATCCGAAATAGCCGCTGCCGACGCCAATATGGATGCCGTTAAATTACAGAAACCGCCTAGAGTAGCCGTTTATTCTCCCAAGACCAAGCAGCCCTGGGACGACGCCGTAACAATGGTTATGACCTACGCCGAGATTCCCTACGATGTGGTTTTCGACGAAGAAGTAATGAATGGCAAGCTCCCCGAATATGACTGGTTACACTTGCACCACGAAGATTTTACCGGGCAGTACGGCAAGTTCTTCCATTTTAAAGACCAACCCTGGTACATCGCCCAGAAGCAGGAAGCGGAGAGTATTTCCCGAAAATTCGGCTTCTCGAAAGTCCCTCAGCTAAAGCGTGCCGTGACCCAGAAAATTCGTGATTTTGTGCTGGGTGGTGGTTATTTGTTCGCGATGTGTAACGCAACGGATACCTACGACATCGCTCTGGCATCGCAGAATACGGATATTGTAGACGCTTTCTACGACGGTGACCCCGCCGATCCAAACGCAAACAGTAAGCTGGATTATAGCCAAACCTTCGCGTTCCGCAATTTCCAGGTCTATACCAACCCGTATCTAATCGAGTTCTCGAACATCGATAATCAGCCCGAAGAGCGGGGTTTAAGCGAACACAACGATTATTTTACCTTGTTTCAGTTTTCGGCTAAATACGACCCGATCCCAACCATGCTGACGCAGAATCACCTGAACGTCATTAAAGGGTTTATGGGGCAAACAACCGCTTTTAAGAAAAATCTGATTAAGCCGGAGGTAGTCATTATGGCCGAAAATCGGGCGGCTGGCGAAGCACGGTATATTCACAGCCCGTATGGTCGCGGCTTTTTCACGTTCTACGGCGGCCACGATCCCGAAGATTACCGGCACGAAATCGGTGAAGAACCAACGGATCTCAATCTGCATCCGAACTCAGCCGGTTACCGACTGATTCTAAACAACATTTTATTTCCGGCGGCCAAGAAGAAGAAACAAAAAACCTAGCATGAACGCGTTCTCCGAAAGGCAGTATTTCCGGCAATGGTGGCTGTGGCTCATTCTGGGCTTCAGCGGCTGTTCGGTAGTTTATGGCGTCATCCAGCACCCTGGTCAATGGCCGGGTCTGGTCATCTTCGCCTTCGTCGTAGCCTTGTTTGCCCTCTGGCGTTTGGACACCCGCTACGACGAAACCGGAATTCATTACCGCGTTTGGCCGCTGATGGCCTGGCGGACAATCCGTTGGAATGATGTCCAGGAAGCAACGCTGGTCACCTACCGCTTTGTCGGCTACGGCATTCGCTGGAACTTCGGCGAGTGGGTGTATAACGTAGCGGGTAACAATGGATTACGCATTCGGACAACGACGAACAAGCGCGTGCTGATCGGTACGCAACAACCCGACGAACTCCAGGATTTCCTGGGCACATTGACCGTTCTACACTAGTTACTGAACCATTCGTCCACCATTTCTCCGCGTCCTTTACTTTCCAGTTTCCGCTCCAGATCGTCCGGCAGCTTAGGGAAGAAATCAATGCCGGTCAATTGCTCAATCTGGTCAACGGGTACTACGAATTGCTTCAGCGAACTTTCCGACGCTTCATTATCGAGCAGAAAACCGATCATGCGTATGTCAGGCTTGTTGCAATACAGAATTACTTTGTAAAACTTTTGCGGAACGCTTACTTCGTTGGCTTTTCCAATCGTGGGTAAGCCTGCTTTCAGTACTGGCCCCGTGATGATGTAAAGTCCATTGTCGCGAACCGCCCAGGTACGAACCAGGTCTTCTAGCTCTTTCCAGATACCTCGGTTAAAATCCGGCACCTGGGGTGTGATATTGCTCATCAGGAATGTTTCGCGCATCATCCGCTGTGAGTATTTGAAATCACCCGCCGGAGCCAGGTGCCCCCGATCATAACCCGACCGCGTGTAATCAGAGGGTAAAGCCGTCCCATTGGCAGCCGCCCGATCTGGTTGAAACTGTTCATTTTTCCGGTCGGCGTCGCCCGTCGTCTCATAGTCCAGCAGCGGGTAAGCGACCCATTCGGCATCCTTGTATTCATCCCGGTAGCTGAGCGTGTATCCTTCGTGACGAATCAGCTCCCCGCCCGATCGGGAAACGGGCAGAATAAAATCGACCTGCTTCTCGAATTCAAAGCGCACGATTTTAGACTCTCGGTTTGTCTTCGTTTTCGACGAGCGTCTGCCCCTTTTATCGCTCGCTTCACTTTCAGATGCCGAAGGCTCCGGGCGTTCGTCCGTAGCTACGTCGGAATCCGGTTCCGGTGCCCGGTAGGGGTTCGATTCTTCCTTTTCGGCGTGTGATCGTCTCAGACCAATTATTTCCCGAACATCATTCCAGAAGGCAACGACCGGCTTGGTTTTACCGCCGTAGTGCAGAAATAAACCAATCAGGAAAAATACAAACAGCAGCACAAGCGTGTTACCGCGTAATCGGAAGCCCCGGCGGGCGTATTTTTTTGTATTAAAGCGAGGTCTGAAAAACATAGGCGTAAATCTACAGAGTTTGCGGACAACACAGCTTTGCAGGAAGAAGAAAGCCTAACGATTTATTGATCGACTTTAAACTCCTGCCTGTCTAACAGACGAACCACAATGAGCGGACAACTGTTGAGCGGTTATGTCGTTACGTATTGCCGTTATTGGCGGAGGAGCCGCCGGTTTTTTTGGTGCCATCACAGCCGTTGAAACGTATCCGGGTGCTACGGTCACCATTCTGGAAAAGACCCGTACCGTATTGAACAAGGTCCGCATTTCGGGTGGCGGACGCTGCAATGTTACTCACTCCTGTTTTGACAATCGTCAACTCGTCAAGCATTACCCCCGTGGCGAAAAAGCGTTACGCTCGCTATTGAACCAATTCGACGCGGGCGATACGGTACGCTGGTTCGAGCAGAAAGGTATTGCCTTAAAAACGGAAGCCGACGGGCGGATGTTTCCCGCAACCAACACCTCCGAAACCATTGTCGATTGTCTACTGAATACCGCCCAACGACTGGGCATTCAGATTCGAACCAGCTGTGGCGTCAGTACCTTACGGCCTGATGGGACCGGCTGGCAACTTCAGTTACTAACCGGCGAAACGCTGTACGCGGATCGCGTTTTGATCGCAACGGGTGGCTATCCGCAACGGCCCTCTTACGACTGGTTTCCCGACCAAACGGATGAGCTGATCGATCCGGTACCATCGTTGTTTACGTTTAACGTACCTGATAATTACCTGCTACCGCTGGCGGGCGTATCCGTTTCCGATGCAGCGGTGTCAGTGGTTGGGACGAAACAACAGCAGCGCGGTCCTTTACTCGTTACGCACTGGGGTTTCAGCGGTCCGGCGGTATTGCGGCTATCGGCCTGGGCAGCCCGCGACCTGGCATCAGTTGATTACCGATTTACGCTGCGTATCAATTGGGTTCCTACACTGACCGAGAACGAACTGCGAGCAGCCTTACAGGATTTCCGACAGCAAAATGGCCGCAAACAGGTAAGCTCACAAAATCCGTTTGGTTTGCCATCCCGTCTTTGGCAGGCCTTTGTTTCTGAATCGGGAATCGAAGACAGCCAGCGGTGGGCCGATTTACCCGCTAAACCACTCAATCGACTGGCGGAACGGCTTACCAACAGTCAGTTTGGGGTTGCTGGTAAAAGTACGTTTAAAGACGAGTTCGTTACCTGCGGGGGCGTCCCGCTCAGCAGCCTCGATGTACAAACCCTTGAGAGCAAGGCTCAGCCAGGTTTGTTTTTCGCCGGCGAAGTGCTTGACGTTGACGGAATTACCGGCGGTTTTAATTTTCAGAACGCCTGGACGACGGGGTACGTCGTCGGTAAGCACATTGGACACGAATCGACTGCGGTAGCCGAATAGCCTGTTTGTAGGCATCCTTAAGTCTATTAAGCCATATAAATCCTGCTTTCGGGACATTTTTGGTTGCCGAAATAGTCGATGGAGCGTATTTTGATGTAGTCCAGCCTGACGCATTCTCTGGCTTCTATGATCGCTCTGCTTTATCCAAACTCCCCATATTATCGACGCTTCCGGTGTGTACTTTATACGGTGAGTTTGCTTTTTCTGGCTAGTTCGACGTTTGCTCAGCGTGTAAACCTGAACGAACTCCTGACCTACATGAGCCTACCAGCGGCACAGTTTGATCGGTGCATGTTCCGGAAAGGCTTTGTTTGTTATAAAAATGAAAGTGGTGTCATTGGTTTTACCTGTCTGTTTGCCTATTCCAGCAACACGCTGCTGACCAGACCGACAACAGCCTCTGCCCTTATTCAATACGTGCGCACAGGACGTTCTGATATATTGATGTATCAGGTTCGCTCGAAAGAAGAATGCGAGCAACTTCAACAGCAGCTGATTCGTCAGGGCTACGCGCTTGAACCTGTATCTTCGGATCGCCTGACGTACGTGAACAACAATGTAGTCGTCACCTGCCAAAAGGTCGATGTAAACAACGGCATATCCGGTAATTACGCAGGCTACAACCTATCCTTCATCCGGCGCTGGTATTAGCCCGGGGTATTGTTCTCGACACCAGTCAGCCAGTTTCTTTTGAAACCGCTTTATGGTGCTACGAATGAGCCAGCTGGCTCAAATTCCCAAACCGTTCAGGCGGTCGGTGAGTTATAGCGGGTATGACAACGACACGTACGCAACAAATTCGCCCGCAACTTCTTCTAGCTGGCCTTCTGGCTATAACAACGGCTTGCAGTTCAACGAAAAACGAAGGCTTCAAACAGCGCATCCGCTTATCCGTTGGTGAGATCAAGGAAATTTCTTTACCAAGCCGGGGAGACGGTTCTACCCAGTTAATCGGCACGTCAGATAACCAAGAAGTGGTTGAAGTGTCACGGCCAGAGCTGGCCCCAGCGGTTGATACCCTGAAACGCGATAAATCAGGCCCTACTGTTTTTCAGCTAAAAGGAATTACCGTGGGTAGCGCCAATGTTATGTTCTCGGAAAAACAACCCAATGAAACGGGTAGCGGCCAGGTAAAGAAAACGTACGTTGTTCAGGTGGTAGCTAAATAAAATTACGACCGGCAAGCATCTCATTAAACGGGAAAGTTAGGGCTCGATAGCCTATCCTTATACCTGGTTATTTCCGAAATCCCTTCAAACAACCAGTCTTACTACCCTGTTACGACCTTGTAGTAATTCGCATCCGTCGTGACACAACCCATTGCCTCTGTCGAAGCATCGGCACCCAACAAGTGGATTATCCTTGGAACGGTCATGTTCGGCACGTTCATGTCTACGCTCGACAGTAGCATCGTGAACATTGCCCTGCCGACCATTCGCCGGGAACTCGGAGCGGGTGATCGCGTCGAATGGATCGTCCTGTGTTACCTACTGACAACAACGAGTACGCTGCTGATCATGGGCAAGCTCTCGGACTGGGTTGGACGGCGGCAACTGTACATCACCGGTTTTAGCGTTTTCGTCGTGGGGTCGCTGTGCTGCGGGTTAGCCTGGAACCTGTGGTCGTTGGTCGGCTTCAGAGTCCTTCAGGGCTTGGGCGCATCCATGATTTTTGCCATTGGGCCGGCCATTATCAGCGATGCCTTCTCCCCCAAAGAGCGGGGTCAGGCGCTCGGCCTCATGGGTTCCATTGTGGCTGCGGGCTCCAGTGCAGGTCCTGTAATTGGTGGTTTGCTGTTGAGCAAGTTTGGCTGGTCCAGTATCTTTTTCGTCAATGTCCCCATCGGCTTAATCGCCATCTGGCGGGCGTGGACCATTTTGCCGGAAAGCCCTAAAGTGACCGGGCAACGCTTCGATCTGGTTGGAGCAGGTCTTTTTCTGGTTGGTGTCATTACCTTGCTAACAGGTCTGGACTTCGGGCCAGAACCTCGCTACGGCTGGAACGACTCACTTGTGGTCGGATTGCTGTCGGTAGGCGGTGTCTTACTAGTGCTCTTTTTTCTCTGGGAAATGCGGGTCAAAGAGCCAATGTTACGGCTTAGTTTGTTCCGCGTCCGGGCGTTTACTTCGGCAATCCTGGCGGCCTTCTGTGGCTTCATTGCCTCCGGTGCCAACCTATTCGTGATTCCTTTTTTCCTGCAACAATTACTGGGCCTCCCGCCCGGACGAGCGGGGCTGATCCTGCTGGCAGGTCCGCTGACCCTTAGTCTGGTCGCACCGCTGGGCGGCTATTTATCGAGTAAGATCAGTGCCCGCTGGCTTTCCAGCGCTGGGTTGCTTATTACAGCCAGCGGTTATTTTGCTTTTTCGTATCTGTCCACTGATTGGGAATGGCAAGATGTGGTCTGGCGAAGTTCGCTGGTGAGTCTGGGATTCGGTTTATTTCAGTCACCCAATAGCAGCAGCGCCCTCAACTCGGCTCCGCTGGATCAACGAGGCATTGCCAGTAGTATGATTGCCTTTATGCGAAACCTCGGCTTTGTGGTAGGCATCGCGCTGGCGGCTGCCGTTTGGTACAGCCTACGAAACCGATATGCAGTCAGTAACCACGTATCGCCCGAAGCAACACCGGCGCAGTTACTTGGCATGCACTATGTGTATTTAACCATGACCGGGTTAGTGCTGCTAGGAGCCCTTTTTTCGCTAACGCGCGGCAATGCACCAAAGCCATCGCCCGCCGAAACAACGGCGTTGTCGACCAGCGGCTTATCAAACCCGGTTAGCCAAGCCGACTGATGACGACAACTGAATATCAATAGCAACCGTCATCAGTCGAGCTAGCGTTTATCGTTTCGGTCCAACCGAATCGTAGATAACAACTTTCTCCCACAACGACGCATAGTTGTTTCTGAAGTCGTCGTGAATCGGATGTTTCTGGTAACTTTCTTCATCGGCAGGGCTGTCGAAAAAGCACAGCCACGAATAGGTATAGTCCCGCTGAATAACCTCACGGTTAGTCTTGGCTGGCGTTCCAATATGAACCATCTTGATTGTCGGACATTTAGCCAGCTTGTTTAATCCTTCCAGCAACTTCGCTTTGTCGGCCTCACTGCCCGGATTTTTCAGATAAAAGAAAACGTGGTGGGTAAACAGTTCTTTCGGGGCCATTTCAGCCATGCCCGTTGCGGGAAGTGCAGCCCCTAGCCCGGCGGCAACGCCACTTTTCACAAATGCTCTGCGCGATTGCTCGTTCATAAACGATTTAGGTTTGTTCAGCGAAGCGGCATTTACCCGCTTACAAAAGCAAAAATGAACAACAGTTAGCCGCTTTGCAACTTCAAGTGTACACTAATAAGGGAAATCCCTTACAGATTTTTCATTCTACGCGTTATTCCTGCAAATTTCACCAAGCTGAAACAGAGTCACACGTTGGATAAAGCCCACTAAATATATAGGCTCCGTTTTCAATTGTACGCTGATCTGTGTTTATATGCTTGACTTTTGACAGACAGGAATGGTTACAAATCAGTTAAAAGATGAAGATGTTAGCCTTATGGTGGTGGTGTCGGCGGGCCGCCCGCCGACACCACCACCATAAGTGAGCTACGGCTACTTGTTTCGGACTGGTCAAAGAGCCAAAACTTCAGATTACTATTTCAGGGAACCAGAACAGCTATTTTACCCCGCGTTTTTCCGCTTTCAATCTGTATGTGCGCTTGCCTCATCTCGTCAAAATCAAAGGTCTGCGAAATGTGGGATTTGATTTTACCCTGCTCAAGAAGGTTTGCCAGTTGGTTCATATCCTCGCCGTTTGACTGCACGCGTATCGGATAGCCAATCATTCCTTTAGCCTCCGCTTTTTCTATCACCGCTTCGTTCTTCCCCGACGGAATACTAATAATCGTCGCCCCCGGTTTCATCACGTCGAGCGAATGGTCGATGTTTTCGTCCCCGATTGTATCCAGTACGAAGTCAATAGCCTGGGTGGCTTCTTTTATCGTTTGCGTCTTGTAATCAATATGTTCGTCGGCTCCGAGCGATAAAACAAAGTCTTTGCTGGCTGCCGACGAGGTTCCAATTACGTAAGCGCCTAACTCTTTGGCGATTTGTACCGCAAAGTGCCCTACCCCACCCGCAGCGGCATGAATGAGCACCCGTTGACCGGCCTGCACGTTAGCGTGTGAAACAACAGCCTGAAAAGCCGTCAGAGCAGCCAACGAAGCAGCCGCTGCTTCAGCATGGGAGATTGATCCAGGCTTCAGAGCCAGATGACTCGCCGGCGCAGCTACATACTGAGCGTACGCTTTGCCGAATCCCGGAAAGTTGACCATACCAAACACATCATCGCCCGCTTTGAACAACGGTGATTTCGACTCCACAACGATACCTGAAACATCCCAACCCAGGATAATTGGATTTTGATCGTTGAACAGGCTGGACACTCCTTTCCCGGAGCGCGTTTTTACATCTATGAGGTTGACGCTGATGGCCTTGACCTGGATCAGAACTTCATTGTCGGAAACAGCGGGCGTATTCACATCGGTAACGACAAGATTGTCAACACTACCGAAATCAGTTAAAATAATCGCTTTCATGCGTAAGTCTGTTTGATTGGCACAAAAGTATACGCTGGCTTTCCCGTCGCTCTGTACATTTCTTCGCTATTTCGGTAGAACCAGACTACTGACAGGAAATTTAGCGCGACAAATGGCCTTTATGGAAAAGGACGCCTTTGTTGAGCGTCCTTTCTCGTTAACTTCGATCCACCAGCTTGTAGTTATTCGCGTTGTAGCGATCTCCGGTGTCCGGATATTTGTGCAACAGGTCTTCAATAGCCTGTACTTGCTGGTCTGACAGCTGGACATCGACACTCCCCGCATTCTCTTCTAAATACTTCCGCTTTTTGGTGCCGGGGATAGGGATAATGTTATCACCCTGATGCAGCACCCAGGCGAGCGCCAGTTGAGCGGGCGTGCAGCCGATACGCTGGGCAATATCCGCAAAGCCAGCGGCTAAATGCTGGTTATTGTCGGCATGTTCAGCCTGATACCGGGGTAGTGTTTTCCGGAAATCTCCTTCTTTCAACTCGGATACGTTCAGTGTGTTGGTCACCAGTCCCCTGGCCAGTGGGCTGAATGGTACGAACGAAATGTTCAGCTCTTTGGTAAGGGGTAAAATGGCTGACTCCACATCGCGGGTCAACAGGGAGTATTCGCTTTGTAACGCCGAAATCGGATGGACAGCATGGGCTTTTCGAATCGAATTGGCCGACGCTTCTGACAAGCCCAGGTATTTGACTTTGCCTTCTTTCACCAGATCAGCCATCGCCCCGACGGTTTCTTCAATCGGCACGTTTGGATCGACGCGGTGAGCATAGTACAAATCAATAACATCGATCTGTAACCGTTTCAGGCTCGCTTCAACCGCTTTTTTGAGGTAAGCGGGCGATCCATCGAAAGCCGATAAATTGCCATCCGTCTGAGGAACAAACCCAAATTTCGTCGCAATAAAAATCTTATCCCGGTTCGACTTCAACACCTGCGAAATCAACGATTCATTTTTGCCGCTTCCGTAAATATCGGCCGTATCCCAGAAGTTAATGCCCAGTTCAATGGCTCTGTGAAGCGTTGCTATCGACTCATCGTCATCGGGCTGACCGTACGCATGGCTCATCCCCATGCATCCCAGTCCAATGGCCGACAACTGCACATCTGTATTACCTAATAATCTGTATTTCATAAGCTTGTTTCTGTTTGAATGTTCTCACGAACATTCCGTCCACAATCCGTTCACCTGCCTGGATTGAAGAAGGCTTAACCTTTGTAAGATGCCCGTTGTTCAAGATCAGGGAGTCAGATAACGTCTATATTAATACCTTACCTCTGACTTTATCCAGCCGTCGAAAAACAACGCAAACCACGAAGGCTCACAGCCTGGATACGCCATCGTCCTGATAACGAAAGCAAAATTCAACGCTGGCCGTTATATTTGCCCAACCACAACGTTTGCGTTTAATGAAAAACCTTATTTTCCTGCTTCTTTTCTGGCCCGCTTGCGCACAGTCCCAGGCCCTGCGTGTGGCGGTGGCGGCCAACGCGCAGTTTGTTATGGAACAGTTGCGAACCGCTTTTCAGAAGCAAACCAGCGTCACCGTGGAATCGATTGTCAGTTCCTCGGGTAAACTTACCACGCAGATTCAGCAGGGCGCTCCCTACGACGTATTTCTGTCTGCCGATATGGATTACCCGCAGGCCCTTTATAAACAAGGCTTGACCCAGGCTGCGCCCGCTATTTATGCCTACGGTACGCTTGTGCTCTGGACGGTGGGCGATTTGCCCTTGTCTAAAGACCTTACGGTGCTGAAAAATCCGGCGGTGCGCCATATCGCCATAGCGAATCCGGCAAAAGCACCGTATGGCGAAGCCGCCGAAAGCGTATTGAAACACGCCCAGTTGACGGATCAGGTAAAGGCCAAAATCGTCTATGGCGAAAGCATTGCGCAGGTAAATCAATATGTCCTATCCGGTTCGGCAGAAATGGGTTTTACGGCAAAATCGGTTGTCCTTGACCCTAGCCTGCAACAGAAAGGGCACTGGATCGAACTCTCCACGGACCACTATTCGCCCATTGCTCAGGGCGTTGTGGTACTCAAACGAACAACACAGGGCAAGGCCGCCGGGCAGTTTGTTCAGTTTTTACGGAGCCAGACCGCCCGGCGCATTTTACAACAGTTTGGTTACCGATTGCCCAAGAATTAAAAAGACGTAGCTCATGCCCATTGACTGGGACCCTATCTGGCTCACGTTACGACTTGCCAGTATCACCACCTTTATCCTGCTGCTCATCGGTGTCCCGCTGGCCGGGTGGCTGGCGCTTAGCCGGTTTCGATTGAAACCGTTGGTCGAAACCGTTATCAGTCTGCCGCTGGTACTTCCCCCTTCGGTTGTCGGCTTTTACTTGCTGCTGGCTTTTAGTCCGAACAGTTGGCTGGGGGCCTGGTTGCTTCGTACGCTCAATCTTCAACTAGTCTTTTCGTTCGAGGGGCTGGTCCTGGCGTCGCTATTGTACAGTTTGCCGTTTATGGTTCATCCCATTCAGGCGGGCCTCGAAAATTTGCCCATTTCCTGGCGCGAAGCGGCCTACACGCTGGGTCAGTCTCCCGTTCGAACGTTATGGCACGTCTTGTTGCCCAATTGCAAACCGGCTCTGCTGACGGGCATTGTGCTGTCGTTTGCCCATACGATTGGTGAGTTTGGATTAGTCCTTATGATTGGCGGAAACCTGCCAGGACAAACCCGCGTAGCCTCCATCGCCATTTACGACGAAGTGGAACTGTTGCATTTTGAATCAGCGCACGTCTACGCAGCGCTGCTGTTGGGCCTCTCGTTTCTGATTTTATTGCTGGTGTACGCGATTAACAAACGGGTAACGATATGATTACGCTGGATGTCTGTATGCCGCGCCTATTTGCCGAAGGCGTTACCGAGCTTGATGTGCAATTCGACCTGACGGTGGGTAGCCTGACGGCGCTCGTAGGCCCTTCGGGTTCCGGGAAGACGACCTTACTGCGCCTGCTGGCCGGATTGGAAAAACCAAGCCGTGGCTGCATTGAGATCAACGGCGTACGCTGGCTCGATACCGCCCGGCGCATCAATTTGCCGCCCCAACAGCGGTCAATAGGCTATGTTTTTCAGGATACGGCCTTGTTTCCGAATATGACCGTACGCGAGAACATCCAGTTTGCCGCGCCCGCTGGTCATCCTGAATTGGTCGATCAACTGATCCAGGAAACGGGACTCGCTACGTTTATCGGCCAGAAACCATCGGCCTTGTCGGGTGGGCAACGACAGCGGGTGGCGTTGGCTCGCGCGTTGGTACGTCGGCCAACAGTACTGTTGCTGGATGAACCTTTTGCGGCTCTCGATCCGGACTCTGGCGGGCAGCTCCGTCAGCTGCTTTTAAAACTGCATCAATCCTGGGGTACGACGACTTTGTTGGTTAGCCACCACGAAACCGATGTTCAGGTACTAGCCGACCGGGTTATTCGGCTGGCGCAGGGACGTATTCAAAGCGACCGAGTCAATGAGAGAACAGATGTTAGCATTACAGCAGCGTCCGAACCAATCCGGCACATTTACTTCGATGAAACCAGTCAGGAGTGGGTTGTTCAGACCGACACGCTGCTGCTACGATCCACCAATTCGGCTTGGGGGAAGCTACAGGTGAATGACTCCATTCGGATCGCAACCTCCTAAAGGTATGTAATCGGTAGTATGGCTCGTGTCGGTTATTTTATTCACGCGCCATCGCAATGACAACCGCACCGATAGCCATCAGTGCAGCCCCGGCAATAACCTGCCAGTTCACTTTTTCTTTGAGGAAAACAACGGCCAGTATAATTGAAAAAACCAACGACACTTTGTCCAGCGACGCCACACGGGACGCGTCACCTATTTTGAGCGCCCGAAACGACAGCAGCGAAGAAACGCACGTGACGATGCCCGCCAGAATCAAATAAATCCAGACGCGTCGCTCGATACGTGCCACATCAGACAGCGTTCCCTGACTGATGACAACGCCCCAGGATACAATCAAAATAAGAACCGATTGAATGGCAAACGCCAGACTAGAATCGACGTTTTTAATACCGGCCTTCGACAGTGTTACCACGATAGCCGTTGCCACCGCGGCCAAAAGCGAAAAAAGAATCCACATGAGTTAAGGAATAGCGAAGCGTTTATTAATCAACTAACTGTCTCATTTAAAGGTTACAGTTCCCTGTTATTTAGCTATGCGCATTGCAGCAGGCTACTATGCCCGGACGCTCGATCAACCACCCGGAAACGGCAATCTACCAAGTGCAGCTCTGACCACCGGGAAGAGACTGAAACGCTCGCTTAATGTTATGCAAATGTTAACAACGCTAGTTATAAATTACTAAATCGTTATGATTGACCTGAGTCAAATTATAATCTCTTAACACAGACTATTTTTACAGCGTTGTAATAAACCTGCACTTGTGAACCGCTTTCGATTCGCTTTCCTTCTGACAGCCAGCCTGTTTTCGTATACTTTCAACTGCACCTTTGCCCAAACCGCATTAACACCCGCAACCCCCTGGGGATCATGGCTTATTGGTACCGTTCAGCTGCCGGGCAATGAAAAAAAATGGGGTGGTTTTGCCGAAATACAGACCCGAAGCAACGCAGTGATGCAACAGTTTTTTTATTACGAGTTGAAGGGTGGTATCAGTTACGACCTCGACCGTAATTTTACCCTGATGCTAGCGGGTGGTCAGTATGGTACCTACGATTTCAAGGATCTGTCTACCGGACCGCTCAATACCGAAAAGCGGCTATGGCAACAGCTCATTATTAACCAGTATTTGTCGCGAATAAAATTTGAACATCGGTACCGCATTGAGCAGCGTTGGTTTACGTATAGAGAAGGTAGTCAGATGTTTCGAAACCGCATTCGTTATCGATTGAATGCGTTCGTTCCCCTAAACAAACGAACCATCACCGAGAAGACGATCTTTCTATCACTGTACGACGAAGTGTTTCTTAACCCCGTTGGCCCAACCTTCGAACGCAACCGTCTATACGCGGGCGTTGGCTATCAGCTTACGAAAAACTGGATTATCCAGACGGGCTGGGTGAATCAGACCAATTACAGCCCCGCTACATTTGAGCAGGGCGTATTTACTCCCCAAGCGGCTTCTGGTAAAAACAACCTGGTTATCGGGTTAACTTACCGTATTTCCCGCCGTAGCGGCCACGCAGAAAAGCTCCCCTCGCAACCTGACTGATTACCGTACAGTAAGGTATTCGTAAAAAAGCCCCCTGTCCCATTCTACCGTTTGGGTTATTAGCTAATGGGTTTTAGTTTTGCTATATACTATGAGAAAAGGTGTCTTCTCTGAACAGGGCAGCACTGGAATGACGGTGCCTGTATTCTACACCCTATTCTGTAGTTACAGGATTTATGATTTCTTCTTTTTCCGATTTCGTTTCCTATCCCCACTCTGCGCTCATCACTAAGCGCACATTTCCCCGTTCCGTTGTACGGCGACTATTCCAGAGCCTGCCAGGTACACCAGTGAAATTTATTTATTCTTTTTTTCGAGTGTGGTTAAACGGTAGAACAGATTATTGTGTCCATCAATCTGAGATTGTCTCGCAGGCGTCTGTATTTATCCTTTGTTTATACCAGCATTTGCATTCACGACGTTCAATCGAAGCAGGCCTAAAACAACGACCTACGTGGTGCGTCGTTTTGAGGCAGCGTCGCCTGCGGGAAGCGCTCGCAGATCCTGCTCCCGTTCATATGCTACCTTATAAACTGTGATACTAACCTCTAACCATATTACTATCCAGTCTGTACTTTTACAAAGTTTATGAAAAGCGTTTTCGTTTCGTGTTGGTTCTTTTTGATGGGGTTCTATTCTTTTCAGACAAGCGCTCAAATCCAAGTTTCGTTTCCGGTTAGCCGAGCCGTTTTTCAGCGTAACACAAATAATGAAGCCACTATTCGTGTAAACGGCTATTTTACGACGCCCGTAACCCGAATTGATGCCCGCGTTCAGGCACGTGACGGACAAGGGACCTCAACCGACTGGGTCACGATTCAGAATAATCCGACTGGCGGTAATTACGCCGGTGATCTGACCGTAAAAGGAGGCTGGTACAACCTGGAAGTACGGGGCATGAACGGTGATCAACAGGTGGGCGGTAGCACTATCGTTGAACGGGTGGGTGCCGGCGAAGTATTCGTGATCGCGGGTCAGTCGAATGGTCAGGGTGTGTACGACGACATGCCCAGCGCCAGTGACGACCGCATCAACTGCGTCAATTATTTTGATCCTTCGGAGTCGCAGAACGACCCGCCTATGGATGTGCTGAATTTATTCTCTCATGTCAATCAGGGTGTTCGAATTACGCCACGCGGAGTAGGCAGCTGGTGCTGGGGTCGGGTCGGTGATATGCTAGCCCAACGACTGAAGGTACCGATCATGTTTTTCAACGCTGGTTACATTGGCACAGCCGTCAAGAACTGGCGCGAAAGTGCGGAAAATGGCCGTACGGAAAGTATTTACTCGCAGGGTTTGTACTATGCCGACGGTCAGCCTTATGCCAACCTACGGATCGCCTTGCAGTTTTACATCAATATGCTGGGCGTCAGAGCCATTTTGTGGCAGCAGGGCGAAGCCGAAAATTTCGACAATACAAGTCAGAGCAGCTATTACAATCATTTACAGTACGTTATTAATCGCAGTCGGCAGGACGCCAACAAAAATATAGCCTGGGTCGTTGCCCGCGTGTCGTATTCAGGCGATTCACGGGGAGCCCGTCCTCAGATCCTTGCCGCCCAGAACCAGATTATTAGTTCGGTAAGCAACGTGTTTCCAGGACCAGAGACCGACAACATTCAGATTCCCCGTCAGCGCCCGCCCCGGACGATCTTCGACGATGTACACTTCGATGTCAACGGACTCTACGAGGTAGCTAACGTCTGGAACAACAGCCTCAACGACAGATTTTTCGCGAATGCCCAGCCGATTTCTCCAACCCCTGCCCCGACGGTTACGGTATCGTGCGCCGGTACCAATCAACTGTCGATTGCCGTGAATGGCTCGTTCTCGTCGGTAACCTGGAACACGGGTGAAGGCGGCCAACGCATTACCAAAGGGGCTGGGCAGTACCGGGCGAAGGTGAAAGACGCGGCCGGTAATGTACTGTTCTCACCCGTTGTGCGCGTGGCTTCTGCTCCATCCATTCAGGCTTCGGGTCCGACCACGTTTTGCGCCGGAAACAGCGTGACGTTACGGACTGATTACGACAACAATATCCAATGGAATAATAACAATACGTCGCAACAGCTGTCTGTCAATTCCTCCGGCGATTATTCGGTTCAATACCGGGATGTAAGCGGCTGTACGTTTGTTTCGGGAACGACCTCGGTCCGGGTAAATCCATTACCCGCTATTCCGACGGTTACGGCTCAGCAAACGACAACCTTTTGTCAGGGTGGCAACACCACGCTGAGCGCCAACGAGGTTGCGGGTTATCGGTATCGGTGGAACTCGGGCCAGACCGACCGCAACATTACGGTACAGACAGCGGGAGCCTATACCGTGACTGCCACGGACCAGAACGGCTGTACATCGCCCCAATCGCAGTCAATTGCTGTCGTTGTAAATCCTTTGCCAGCAACCCCAGTTATTGCGGCCAGCGGAAACACGACCTTCTGCGCCGACCAGCGCGTAACCCTGACTTCGACCGAAAATACGGCCTATCAGTGGACGAACGGAGCAACTTCGCGAGCCGTGACCATCAACCAGTCCGGTGTGTACACGGTGCGGACACAAAATCAGTTTAGTTGCTTTTCGGCTCCGTCCAACGCCATCACGATCCGGGTAAACCCGCTGCCAAATTCGCCAACACTGACAGCAAACGGGCCGACAACCTTTTGTGATGGTAACCAGGTAGCACTTACAGCAACCAGCAATTTACGCCCTTTGTGGAGCACCGGCGATTCCGTACAAACCATCCAGGTGCGTCAGTCGGGTTCTTATTCGGCGCGGGTTCGGGATAACAACGGCTGTTTTTCGCCGTTAGCTACGGCGATTGCCGTTGATGTAAAACCACTGCCGAGCGTTCCTTCCGTTACGCAGATTGGTACCTATACGCTCGAAGCGATGGGCTCCCTTTCAGGCGATTTTTACCGCTGGTACATCAACACCGATACGCTGGCCGTTCAAACAGCGATAATCAAGGCCGGTCGATCCGGTTCGTACGCGGCCCAGGCGTTTATTCGCTACAGCCCAACGCTGACTTGTTTTTCTGATCCATCCGCCCGGCTAAACTTCGTAGTTGATGACTCAAACCAGGGATTAAGTATCTATCCGAATCCTAGCCCTGACAAAATCATTACGCTCGAAACGCTGAATAACCTGGCCAACGCCACAATCCGCATCTTTACCGTATCGGGCCGGGAGGTTGAAACGATTTTCCTACCAAGTATCGAAGATCGTAAATCCATCGATCTGCAAAAATTGGCTCCGGGCATGTACATTATGCAAATCAGGGCGATTAATTACTCAGCATCCAGACGTTTTCTCGTCGGTATGGGCAACTAAGTCCCGCCTTCGACAAGATAGAATTCATTAACAAGAAAGGCTCCCCTAGCTGTGTTAGGAGAGCCTTTTTTATGTACATTTTAGACTATATACTGTAATTTTATTTTGAAATTCTATCTAAACATCAAATATAATAGCTACAAATAGAACTCAAGATAGAATATTCTATAAATTGCTTGTCCAATAAGTGGGCATTACTGACAGTCAAAAAAGCTCCTCTTCATTCTCTGTTACCCATCCATGAAAACGTATTGTACAGTTCTTTTAACTCTATCTCTCCTCCCTAGTGCATTTGCCCAGCGATCGTATTACGGTACCGAAGAAAAATGGCCCGAACAGGACACCGCCCGAAAGGTGTACACCGTGAAAGGCGAACGGCACGGCATCAGTTATTTCAAGAAGCATACGTTCAAGGACGTACAATACCAAATGGGGTCGACGCTTACCTTCGATACCTACCACACCCCCGACGTCATGTACGGCTGGTGCCGCAAATGGGCCGAACAATACCCTAACCTGGTCGATTTGTACGAAGTAGCAAAAAGCTACGAAGGGCGGCCTATTTTACAACTGACACTGACCAACAAGAAAACGGGTAAACACACCGACAAACCAGCGGCTTACTTTGAAGGCGGACGGCACAGTGGCGAAGTCACCAGTAGTGAAGCTGTCCTCTGGCTGGCCAAACACTTGCTGGACAACTACGGTAAAGACGCGTCCATCACGAAACTGCTGGATACCAAAACCATTTACTTACGTCCCGAAAACAATCCTGACGGCGCAACGATGTACCTGTACACGGCGCAACGCAACCGCAGCAGCCTGCGCCCGAACGACAATGATCGGGATGGACTGCTGGATGAGGATTCTGAAGATGATCTCGATGGCGACGGGATCATTTACCAGATCCGGAAAAAGGCAACAACGAAGGCGGACCTGGAAAAGGCGGATTATGTCATCGACCCGAAAGATAAGTCAGGCCGGTTGATGAAGCGGGTACAGGCCGGCCAGGGCACGCACCTCGTGTACACCGAAGGCATTGACAACGACGGTGATGGCAAGTACAACGAAGATGGTATTGGTGGCCTGGACAACCACCGCAACTACCCCGAAAACTGGCGACCCGACCAGGGTGGCGACTTTACCGGGCGGGGCTACACGCAGGGCGGTGCCAGTGAGTACCCGCTCAGCGAACCCGAAACGCGGGCTACGTACGTCTGGCTGATGGGTCACCCCAACATCACGGTGGTCAATTCGATGGACACGAGCGTTCCGATGCACCTACGCCCCCCCTCCACATCGGCCAGCGCCGAAAGTATGTTCCCCGCCGACGAGGCTATTTACAAACACATGGATAGTTTGGGGCTTTCGTTTACGGGCTATCCGTGGGCGGGCGATGTGTACGATGTGTATAATACGCGCAACAAAATCAATCGCTTGACCGGCGACCCGTCAAAGCCACAACCCCTGTTCGGACACGGGCCGGATTTCGGCTATTTTCAATACGGTGCCGTTTGGTACGGGGATGAGCTTTGGAACAATGGGGCCATGAAAGATTACGACGGCGATGGCGACCGGGATGAATACGACGCGCTGATGTGGGACGACGAAGCCAACGGCAAACGTGGCTTCAAGCCGTGGACCAAAATGACGCATCCCCAATTGGGCGAAGTAGAGATTGGCGGCTTTAACCCTAAGTTTTTCTCACAAAACGGTCCGGCCTGGATTCTGGAGAACTGGATCTCGAAGCAATCGAAATTCAATCTGGCGATGGCGAAAGAACTTCCGCAGGTTGATTTGACCGATGTAACCGTGAAACCGCTGGCCGATAATGAATATGAAATAAAGGCGAGTTGGATAAACTCCGGTAAGTTACCCGTAGCGTTAGAGCAGGCCAAGCGGGTTAAGATGGTTCCCGAAGACCGGGTAACGCTGGACATCAACAAGGAGCTGTTGAAAGGTTTTAAAGATGCGAAAGTCGTCATTACCCAACCGGCTCTGTTTGACAAAACGATCTACGCGGGCTACACAAACGTTGGCGAGAAAAAAGAAGCGACCTTCCGGGTTAAGCTCAACCAACCGGGCAGCATCAAAGCAAAGGTTAAATTACTGTCAACGCGGGGTGGTTATACAGAAAAGGAAATTACCATCGGTAAGTAATTTACAAAGCGAATAGCGAACAAGCGTGCGGTCAGATTCTTGATTTTGTGTTACGGCGGTGTCGGTTGTCAACAAAAAAGACGAGTTCCGCATAAACCTCTTGTGGTGTCGGTTTCTTAAAACCGACATTT
Source organism: Spirosoma oryzicola (assembly GCF_021233055.1). Classification (NCBI taxonomy): domain Bacteria; kingdom Pseudomonadati; phylum Bacteroidota; class Cytophagia; order Cytophagales; family Cytophagaceae; genus Spirosoma; species Spirosoma oryzicola. The sequence goes on from NZ_CP089538.1 coordinate 3,617,983, forward strand.
CTGCTGGCAACAGTTGGTGTCGGTTTTGAGAAACCGACACCACAAGAAACGAAGCCAAAAACCATGACCGCACACTTGGTTACTTTTCTTTTTGTGCTAACCCACCCCAGAAAACTACAGATCCCTCATCCAGTAGACCATCGTTTTAGGCGTCGATACCGATTCGCCGATATCGGGCCAGTCGAGGGTGCTTCGCAATGCATCCTGCTTGACATAGCCTCTCTTCTGCCAGAACAAGTCGTTAGGTCGGTAATCCAGCGGTTTGGCGGGGTGGTTCTCGTCGCGCTCGACCGCGCAGAAGCAGGTTGTTCTAAACGTACCGAAACTACGGGCGTGGGCTTCCCGCTCATCGAAAAAACGGTGCCCTAGCCCCAATCCGCGAAACGCAGACAGCAGAATACTTTCACCAAAATAAAAGATGCGATCAATATCGGCAGAAGTCTGCGTAAACGGTCGGCGAATGTCGTCTGTTTCGTCACGCAGCGGAATGGCCGTCGTGGCACCAACCATCTCGTCTCCGCTGTACACCGCAAACAAAAACGACCGCTCCGACTGGCTATACGTTTTCAGATACGCTTTTTCGTACGCAACCGACCCTTCGTATAGGTACGGAAAGTCGCGGAAAACGGCAATACGTAGCCGGGCCAGCTCGTCGAAGACGGATGCTATTTCGCTTCCTTTTTTGGTAGTAAACGACAGTGCACTCATCGACTATTCCGATACCAACTTGATCCAGAGCGGCAGGTTGTAGTACGTCGTTACCCGCGAAATTTTCTCATCCTTGACCTCCAGAAATGCCGCAGCAGGCAGTCGATAGGTTTGATTGTGCGCTTCGGGTAGACCCGCTTCACCTTTCTTATAAACCCCGTTCACGATAAACTCCACCGCTACGCGCGTGTCGGTCGGCTCCGTCAGAAACACCAGATCGGTCAGCGTTTCGTCGTACGACTCGTCCATCGTTTGCATGAACTCGGTGAATTTTTCGGTACCAACGCGCGCTTCGCCCTGGTTCGGCTCGTGTCGAACGTCCGGGTGCAGCAGCACCAGCATGCCGTTCCAATCTTTCTGGTTGAAGCTCGAATAATACTCTTGTACAATCTCTAAGGCAGTCATTGCAAGTAATCTAAGTCTGTTTTTATCAACTCATCCGCCGTAGCGAATGTTGACCGTTGAGCAAAGATACAAAGTAGCCCGCTGACCGGCGACAGAAAGCTTTTTCTACGAATCACCTAAATTGCCGACCATCGATACAGGATGCGGTTTGATACCTTATCTTCGACCACGCCTGAATGCGCTCGACGCTTAATCCCTGTTCACGCTTGAGTAAGAAAAATAACATACCCGTTTTTGAACTGTCAAAAGAAGCAAAAGCGGGATTATTTGTTCGAATGGTCGATTCGACGGTTATTAAGTCGGGCGATCACGACATTGACATTGCCCATCGCGACAATTCGTATCTGTTGTTCATTCTGCAAAGTGGAAACGGACGATTTTTGCTGGACTTCGAAGAATTTCACTTTCAAGCACCCGCTTTTGGTTTGATCCGCCCCGAACAAGTACACCGCTTGGTCGATCATCAGGCCGCGAAGGGCTGGCTTGTCGCTTTTGATCCTGGCCTGCTCGATCCGGAGTTGGTTCAATCAGTCCGCTTACTGACGCTATCGCCCCTTCCCGACCTCAATTCCGACAAGCTTGCTTCGATTCACGAACTCGTCCGTTTGTTGTACACCTTGTTTTGGTCAGCCGATAGCCGATCAATAACGTTACAACACCTGCTGAACGCGCTTGTCAGTGCAGTTTGCGACCTTCACCAATCCGTCAATAAGGCGTCGGGTTATACAGAGAGTAGGGCCGATGAAATCACCCTCGCTTTTCGCCAGTTGGTTGAACAGCAGTACATTGACTGGAAACGGCCCGCTCACTATGCCGAAGCACTTCATGTATCGGTCAATCACCTGACAGACACTATCAAGCAAAAAACGGGCTTCCCGGTATCGTACTGGATTCAGCACCAAACGATGCTCGAAGCCAAGCGGCTTTTATACCATACGCAGGGAACGGTCAAAGATGTCGCTTACCGCCTGGGCTTTTCCGATCAGCATTACTTTTCCCGACTATTTCGCAAGGTTACGGGCCACACACCGATTGAATTCAGGCAGCTATTCCATGATTTGTCCACCAAAACCCCGCCTTCAGCCATTCTTTAGGCCGCCTGCCCCCCGTTTCTTTGCATCGTAGCCAATTAGCAAAATACGATGAGCCTTCTAGATACGATTACCAAAGCGGTTGGGCAAAAAGCCACGATCATTGAAAAAAGACAAATCGCCGATCATACCTTTCACCTAAAAATTCAGGGGAGCGCCCTGCAAGCGCTGACGTACACACCGGGCGAACACCTGCGGGTATTGATTGGGCTCGACAAGAATAGCTCACTCATGGATAAGGTCCGAACGTACTCCATTTGGCAGTATGATCAGGCCAATGCCACCATTGATCTTGCCGTTTGTACGCATTCGAAGGGCGTTGGTAGCCGCTGGATTCAGGAGGTGCAACCGGGTGAACTTCTGTACTTCGTCGGTCCGAGAGGCAATTTCACCATAGACGATTCGGGCGATTATTACGTGTTTGTCGGCGACCCATCGGCATTGGCGCACCTGTACGAAATCAACCGAAACCTGTCGGGTTCTAAAAAAATCATCAGCTTTATCTACGCCGACCAGGATATGGATTTCTTTCCTGATGTGGATGGCTGTACGCCTTTTTCATTTTATCAACAACCCCAAAATCCAGCCCAAACGGTTATCGAGCAACTGACCAGTCAGGTAAACAACGCGACCGGGAAAGGAATGCTGTATGTTGGTGGTGATAGCCGACTCTGCGCGACGCTCAACCGCTATTTTCGGCATTCGCTCCACTGGGGAAGCCGCCAGATCAAAACCAAGCCTTTCTGGAATCCAACAAAAACAGGTTTATCGTAACCCATAAAATCGTATGTACGCTCAACTCATCATCTGCCAGGATGCGCCCGCTCATCCGGACGGTCCAACCAGTCAATCACCGCAACCGAATCCGCTTACCCCATCGACTATTTATTTGAACTGGCAATTAATCAGCGATCGACTAACGACCGGTAAACTGATCGACCTGATGGCTTGTCTGGACGAGCTTGGTTTCGCCCAGTTGGAAACCGATTAAGCACTTACTCGCCCAACCACTGGCGGAACGCCATCGCTTTCTCGCGACTTACCATAACGCTTTCTTCAGTGGCTGGCCGAAGCTCTACCTTCAGCTTGCTACTGAAATGCAGATGGATGCGATGAACCGCTTTATGACTAACGATAAATTGCCGGTTGGCCCGGTAAAACTGTTTTGGATCAAGCGACTTCTCTAGTTCATCGAGCGAGTAGTTAAGGCTGTATTGGTTGTTCGCGTGCGACTTTAGAAAAGTCAGCTTGTTGGTCGAGAAAAAATAAGCGATCTCACTCCCGTCGATGGGTATCAACCGCTGGCCGACATGCACCAGAAAGCGATCCCGGTAGGCAAGCGTCGCTGGCTGACGCTCCGTTAGCTGGCGGATCAGTTCGTCAATGGGCATGCTTACAGTCGGGTTGCCGCCGTACGTCTGCCGAAGCTGACGAAACTTATGCAACGCTTTTTGCAACGCCGTTTCCTGAATGGGTTTTAGCAAATAATCGACACTGTTGACGTCAAAAGCCTTGAGGGCGTACTCGTCGTACGCCGTCGTGAAAATAATCGGACTCGTTACCGCTACCTGATCGAAAATCGCGAAGCTCTGCCCATCCGACAGTTCAATATCCAGCAAGATCAGATCAGGATGTACGGGCTGCCCAACAATGGCTGGTTGCTGGCTGCTTTGCCGAAGGTACGCTACCGTGCGTTCGATGCTGTCGAGTACGGCCAGCACCGTTACATCATCCCCCGCCCGCTCTACCATGGCTTTAAGCTGACGAGCAGCTACGGCTTCGTCCTCCACAATTAGTATATTCATGGCTGCACGTTCGGTAGTAAAGGAATCGACACCTGAAAAATGTGTTCCGTCCGGTGAATAATTGGGTCGGATTGATTGAGCAGTCGGTATTTAGCCGAAATATTAGCTAATCCCATCTGGTTTGAAGGAACAACGGTTTGCTTAGGCTGCAAATTATTAACCACAAGCAGGTTGTGAGCCGCATCGCTTTCGATCCGAATGGTGAGTGGACTACCCGTCGATATTCGATTATGCTTCACGGCATTTTCGACCAGCATCTGAAGCGTAAGCGGGGGCAACCCGTAATCCAGTACGTCGGCAGCAATAGCTAGTTCCAGCACCAAACCCTGTTCGTAGCGCGTTTTGAGCAGCTCGACATACGCCTGAATAAACGTTAGTTCTTTCGACAACGGAATAAGTACCTGTTCGTTGCTTTGCAAAAGATACCGGTACACCTGCGACAGATTAATGATAAACGCAACGGCCTGCTCTTTCGCATCCTCCATCACCAGTCCCTGCAAGGTATTCAGGCTGTTGAACAAAAAGTGCGGTTTTACCTGCTCCTTTAACGATTCCAGCTGCGTTTGCAGGTTGATTTTTTTCAGCTCCTGCGCTTCGTAATACGTGACGGTCCACTGCCGATACAGGTACATCCCTTCGTAAATAGCTGCTATGGGTATGATACCGAAGAGGCCAACGGCCACATTGTAAACGTAGCGGATGGGGGTGTAATGATAACCCCAGAACAGACTTGTGTCGTACAGGAACGTGGTCAGCAGCCGCACGAGTCCGGTGGTAATGACGAACCACACAATCTGAAAAAGAATACGCGGTCGGGTTTGACTCAAATCCGGGTAACGCCGTCGCGACCGGAGGATACCGTACCGGCTGATCGTCCACAGCAACGACACTTCCAGCAGACTGAAAATCCAGTCGATCCAGAACAGTTGATTATGCTGTCGATTGATTTCGTCGTAGAAAATCCAGTTGGCCAGCAACGCCATAACCGGAATACCGACCAACCGAAACCACTTGTCGTTTAATCCTGTCATCCGTCGTTGTCCGAAGGCTGCAAGGTAGCCGTACGGCATCATTGTAACAACTCAATGGCCCGTTCCAGCGCCCGATCATGACCGGCTTTCAAGTCGTCGGACGTGTTCTTAACCCGTATTTTGGGCATAATCCCAATACCTTCCAGATTCTGACCCGTTGCATTGCGTACGTCGGCAATGGGCACGCGGATGCTCCAGCCGTTGGGCAGATCGCGGGTAATAGCGTCCGACAGAGCCCCGCCCGTTACATCGCCTACCTGCGTCACCTGCTTGTTCTGTATCATCGCCAATACAAATGTTTCTGCCGAGCTATACGAAGACCGATTCGTTAGTACGACGACTGGTTTGGTATACTGAAAACGGCCCGCCGGTTCGGTATAAAACGTTAGTTCGGGCGCAAAGTCAGCGTGACGCGGTCCATTGCGAAGCCGGGCGGTAAAGGATCGATGCCGTTCGCTGGCGAATCGGTTGGCAACGTACTGAGCCACCCGGTCTTCGCCCCCACCGTTGTTGCGCAGGTCAATAATGATTCCTTTCGTATCAGCCAGATACGTCAGCACCGAATCCATCGTCTTTTCGTACGTCGCAAAACTAGCTTCGAACCCTTTCAGCAGCAGGTAGCCGACATGCGGACCGATTTTACCGCATTCAAATTCGTCCGTAATTGGTCTGGTGGCACTCACGTACGTTTTGACCACTTCGCCGTTGTAGTCATCCACCTTGGTTCGGCCTAGAATTCCCCCTGAATACCAGGGCAGTTTAGTGGCAGCCGTCGGACGTAGATAAACGTGATTATCGTCCAGTACATCGAGCAGACTGGTCATCACCCGGTATAAGTCCGCATCGGTAGATTGCTCATTGATCTGCGGTCGGTAGGTTTTATAGGCATCATCCCAGTCAATTTTTTTCGGTTCAAACGCGCCGTATAACTGGTCGTATTCTTTCCAGAGCTGATCGAAATTGGTCATGGGTGTATTGGCCGTTTGCGGTCCGAGAAGTTTCGGACTACAACCCGAAGCAATGAATAGTACGAGAATAAGCCGAATGGATTTCATGCGCAACGATTGAGTAGTGGTTAAAAATTAACTTCGCCTTCCAGTGATACGTTACTGCTGACAGCCCGGACGGGCCGAGGAACGGGATAGGACACATAACGAGCGCGGTACGTAGCTCCCACGCTCATGCGCGGACTCAGCCGATAGCTGTAACCAAACTGCACGTTGACATGACTCAGTTTTCCGACAGCCGTTGGTCGGGTACCTTGTTTAAAGTAAGCAGCCACATTGCTATCGTCCGTTGATTTAGGGTAGCCCGCCCAGATAGCACGGGTAATCAGGCCAAGAACGGCCATATCCAGGCGCAAGGACAAACTGTGGTTGGGCTGAAATGCGTAGTCGGTCTGTACCACCGGAGACAGCGTCGCCGTATTGACAAGCCAGGGAAAATTACCGACTTCATCGGCATACCAGGCCGACTCCCGAAGCGATCCACCCACCCAGGTGCTTAGCTTGGTGGGTTCCACCGGACCGACACGCCGGAAGTAATCGGCTTCCAGATTAAAGGCGTACATCGTCGAGGAAATCTGATACGAAAACTCGTTTCCATCGCCCGTGGGTGTAGTATAGGTCCGGGCTCCGAAGCGCGTCGGATTCATCTCACCAACTCCTCCCGAAAGACGAAGATTAAAGCGGGCGCGTTCGGATTGATGTCGATACGTCAAACCAACCAAGGGTAACGCCCGACCTGTGTATTCCAGCACCGAAGCCTGCTGATCGAGCATCCGTAGGCGGAACGTACCCAACGAAAGGCCAATGGTGTTTTTATAAGTCTGCGCGCTTGCTGGCGAGACAAGTCTTGTGATAAAGCTCAGGATAAAAAACAGTTTGTGAAACGTATGCATACGCTGCTGCTTGATGGTGCGGCAAAGTTGCGAACCGTACCGCAAAACAAGACTGATCGGCCGACGAACCGGAAAAAGTCGATCATCAAACCGGAAAGAACCCTCCTAAATCGTATTTATATGCCACTAGCGGTGTGGTGTCGGCGGGTCCGTGGTGTCGGTTTTGAGAAACCGACATCACTAGTAGGACGTATGGATTTGACTGTTAATTGTAGAATTTTATTCTTTCGATACTATATATCATACAACAAAGTGCTTATTTTATACTGACAAGCAACTCTTTTAGTCACTTCCGTCTTTTATAGCCCATGAACAAGTTTACCTTTCTCTGCCTGGCCATAGGATTCTTTCTGACCCAAGCGATTCCTTTACAGGCACAGACCTTCTCCCTGGAAGCTGTCAGAAGTTATCCGTTTCCAACGGAGCTGACTAGTTCAGCAAAGGGTTCGCGCATCGCCTGGTCGTTCAATGAGCAGGGCAAACGAAACGTGTACGTGGCAGAAGGCCCCGACTTTACTCCACGCAAGCTCACCAGCTACGGCGAAGACGACGGCCAGGAAATCACCAGCTTAGCTATTTCCGACGACGGCCAATGGGTTATCTACGTACGCGGTGGCGATCACGGCTCAAACTGGGATGATGAGCAACCGGTAAACGTAACGTCTTCACCCGTACCACCTAAAGTGCAAATCTGGAGCATACCGTTTGCGGGTGGCGAAGCAAAAGCCCTGGCCGAAGGTGAAGAACCCGTAATCTCACCCAAAAGCGACCGGGTAGCGTTCGTCAAAGGCGGCCAAATATGGATAGCTCCCATCAATGGTTCGTCCGCAGCAAAATCCTTCTTCAACGCCAAAGGCACGAACGGCTCCCTCGAATGGTCACCCGACGGCTCAAAGCTGGCGTTTGTCTGCGACCGGAAAGACCACGCTTTTGTCGGCGTGTTTACCAACGAAACAACACCCATCACCTGGATAGCACCTTCCTTTTCGCGGGATCGCTCCCCACGCTGGTCGCCCGACGGAAAACGAATTGTGTTTGTCCGCACACCCGGCGCGGGCGGTGCTCCTGACTCAATCCTGGCCCGCAAACACCAGCCCTGGTCGATCTGGACCGCCGATGCCGCGTCAGGAACGGCTTCACAACTCTGGCAAGCTCCCAAAACGCTGGCAGGTTCCGTTCCAACTACACATGGCGGATTTAACCTGCACTGGGCAGCCAATGACCGAATCGTTTATCTGTCGTATCAGGACGGTTGGCCGCATCTGTATTCCATTGCGTCAACCGGAGGTAACCCCTTACTGCTGACACCGACGCCGTTTATGGCTGAGCACATTACCCTAAGCCCCGACAAAAAATGGCTGGTGTTCAGCGGCAATACCGGTCCCGACAAGCTGGACATCGACCGTCGGCACGTAATACGCGTACCCGTGGACAAAGCTCAGATGGAGGTACTTACGCCCGGCAACGGTCTGGAATGGACGCCGGTAGTAACGGGCGACGGATCGACCCTAGCCATGATCAGCGCGACGGCCCAGCGCCCTCCCCTGCCAACGGTAATGGCCTTCGCCAAAGGAACACCAAAAGTTCTTGGGCAGAACCTGATTCCGGCTAACTTCCCTCAGAATCAACTGGTCGTTCCTAAGCAGGTAACCGTCAAAGCGCCGGACGGCATGATTGTCCATGCGCAGCTTTTCGAACCCGCGAACGGCTCGGCCAAAAAACCGGCGCTTATCTACGTCCACGGTGGCCCGCCCCGGCAAATGCTCTTGGGCTGGAACTACTCCGACTATTACGCTAATTCGTACGCGCTCAATCAGTATCTGGCTAGTCAGGGATTTGTGGTATTGTCAGTTAATTACCGGCTCGGTATTGGTTACGGCTATGATTTCCACCAGCCCGCCCATGGTGGTGCCAACGGAGCGTCGGAATACCAGGATGTTCGGGCGGCTGCCGTCTGGCTGTCCGAGCAACCGCAGGTCGATGCCACACGAATCGGTATTTACGGGGGATCGTACGGCGGGTATCTGACGGCACTGGCCCTCGCCCGCGATTCGAAGCTATTTGCCGCGGGTGTTGATATTCACGGTGTACACGACTGGAGCCAGCAACGGACGATCAGCAATTCGAGCGACCGCTTCGAAAAAATTCCGGATGCGGAACAGGCCGCTAAAGTGGTTTACGAATCGTCGCCCATTTCGTCGGTGAGCCGTTGGACCTCACCGGTTCTCATCATTCACGGCGACGAAGACCGGAACGTACGCTTTAGCCAGAGCACCGATCTGGTCCAACGTCTCGAAGCGAAGGGTGTACCGATGGAAACGCTCGTCATTGTTGATGATACGCACCATTGGATGAAGCATACCAACGCCCTAAAGATGGGCAACGCTACCGCCGACTATTTCAAACGGAAGCTTATGAAACCAAGGCAGTAACGCGAAACGGTTCGCTTCGTTGAGAATGTCGGTTTGAATTCTCAACGAAGCGAACCGTTTACAGAATCTTGTTAGCGCACGCAGCGGAAACCGAGGTTATTACTGCCGCTGCTTACTTCGCCTTTTCCCCGACTACCCGCTTTATACCGAATACAATACTGATCACTGCACAGGAAAGAGCCGCCCCGCTGGACACGCTTAACCGCTCCCGGTTCATCGGGGTCATAACTATCATCGGGTCCCTGCGGATCACTTTTGGGCGATTGATTGTAATAGTCGGGTCGGTACAAATCCTGACACCACTCCCAAACGTTGCCTTCCATATCGTACAAACCGTAGGCATTGGCCGGAAACGATTTCACCGACGCAATACCGGCAAACCCGTCCTCCTGCGTATTTTTTTCGGGAAAATGGCCCTGATGAATATTCGCTACCCAGCGGCCTTTAGGTTTTAGTTCGTTACCCCAATAGTACGTCTGGTTGTTAGCCCCACCCCGCGCGGCAAATTCCCACTCGGCTTCGGTCGGCAAACGTTTACCAGCCCACTTCGCGTAAGCGATGGCATCATCAAAGCTCACATGAACGACCGGCTCATTGTCGTGACCGTTAATCGTACTCTGCGGTCCGGTAGGATGCTGCCAACTGGCCCCCGGAACGTATTTCCACCATTGCAGCGGATTGTTCAAAGAAACCGCCGACGCAGGTTGTATAAACACCGCAGAACCGGGAACGAGTTGATCGGCTGGAACGTCGGGGTAATCGGCGGCATCGAGCGGTCGTTCGGCTACGGTTTTATAACCGGTCGCCTTGACAAACTGGGCAAATTGCGCGTTCGTCACCTCGTGTTCGTCCATCCAGAACCCTTTTACCGAAACCGGATGAACGGGTCGGGCATCGGCAAATTCGTCGGAACCCATTTCGTAGGTCCCCCCTTGTAGCCAGACCATCCCATCGCGCTTTTCGCCCGGCTTTCCCGGAACCGTCTGTCGAACAGCGTTGGCATCACGTGCACCATCTTTTGACAACTGATCATCCGACTGGGATGCGTTACAGGCCAGTGTTCCCCAAACGACACCCAGGGCCAAGATAGATTTTCGAAAAAAATAAACGCGCATAGTCAATGGAACCGGGCTAGGATGCCTTCGTATAGACAAAGCTACCAAATCCTATCCGAACGAATAGCACGCCTACCTGATCCCGCGCAGAGGAATACGATTTCTCCCGTAAACCATTGGTTCATTGCTACCGGTTAAACCTTCCTATCGTTTGAATTGCCCGAGCAGGTATTCGTAGAAATTCTCGACGTTCACGTCCGTGACAATTGTAGCGGCATATCCGGCTCCATCCAGATAGGTTTGTCCGGCGTTGGGTGGACGCGTACAGACGTTCATGCGTACCGATTGCGTTTTGAACTGCTCAGGCATAGCCAGATAACTGGTTGCCAGAATATCCCACATGAAATACGTGTAATAATAGCCCGGAATCGTGTCCAGCGTCAAGGCCCAGAACTGCCCCGCCAGATTCGAAAGTGGATAATCAATCTGGGTGGCTAGTTTGGACAGAAACGCTTTGGTTACGGGTACGTGGTTCGTGACATCTAACGGTATAAACGTAAGCGGCAATTGCCATTCCACTAATTTTCGGGTACTAACCGGGTCCCAAAAGACGTTCCACTCGGCACTGCCGTCGTGCTGGTAGGTTTGCACATTGCCCGATACCGTAAAGGCTCCCGCCATCCAGACGATCTGCTCAATTTTGTCAGCTAGTTCCGGCGCTTTTTCCAGCGCCAACACCAGATTAGAGCAAGGCCCAGTCAACAAAATAGTCACCTTGTCGGACGCTTGGGTTAGCCGGTCGATGAGCAGGTCAGGCGCAGCCGGATACGCGTACGGGTCGGGCGCTTTCGGCAGGTTGATGAGCATCGGCAGAGCATTGATAATGTCCGGACGCGCCCGCCATTCGCTCGGAAATGCGTTGATACCCGCGTAGTCGCCCCGCCCCAGCGGAATGTGTTCGTGACTCGTCAGTTGAAGCAGTTTGTAGGTCGATTCAAGCGCGGGCTCAATGTAACAATCGGCAGGTGTTACGGTCACGCCCAGCAATTCGACATCGGGCATGGTCAGCACGAGCAGCAGCGACAGCAAGTCATCAATGCCACCGTCGTGATCCATCAAAAGAAGTTTGGGCATTCGCAAAACGGTTATAGAACCACAAAATAATCTGCAAAAGAATATAATTTTCTAAAGGCAGGGTGACTTTCTTTACAAACCAATTCGCAGAACTGAGAACAAACCGTTTTGCGAATCAATGAATGATTGCTTCTAAAACACCACTACGCGTTATTTTATTTGTTTTAATCGGCCTCACCGCGCTTACCTATTACCATCGTAATCCAACGGGCGACGACGCCTGGTTTGCCGAGCAATCGTATTGGTTTGTCAAAGACGGCGTTATCCGTTCCGAGTTTTTCAGGGGCTTGTTGGGCTGGGAAAATCAGTTGCTGGTTAGCCACAAACTGTTTTTGCTTTTCGGAGCCGGACTGATCAAGTTATTCGGCTATCAGCTTCCCGTCGTTCAGTTCGTCGGTCTTATTTCTTTCGTTGTCGTCGTAGCCGAAGTTATTGCGTACCTGCGCCAACGAGAAGGCACCTATGATTCCTGGTACCTACTCGCCATTCTAATTTTGATTTTTTCGAATCGCCTGCTGATCAAGATGAGCTTCGAAAATCGTCCCGAAATCATGCTGGCAGCCTTGGGATTTGGTTCGTTCCTGTGCCTGGACAGTAAGCAGCTATCGTCGCTGAAAACCGCACTAGCCGCGTTTCTGGCAGGATTAGCGGTGCTGTCTCATCTCAATGGCGTCATTTATCTGCTGGCTGGTTTAGGAACCCTGCTTTATCTGCGCCGGTATAAACAGGCCTTTTTGTTTACGGTGGTGGGTGGCGTTACGTCGTTATTTTATTTCACCGATATTGTATTAGCCGATAACGGGTTCGCAACCTGGTACTATCAGTTTCGTCATGACCCGGCTACGCAAAGCGCGTTCGGCTGGTACCCTAAACTGCTGGTTATCCTCACGTTTCCTAAGCTCTTTTTTGAGTCGCCGGAGCAGGTCGCCTTGTCGCTGTTGCTGGTTTTTCTGCTCTGGCACCAGCGCCGATTTATCAAGCATGTACCTTCCGTTCTAAAGATCTATTCGGTTATCGTGGTGCTCTCGTTCTGGCTGCTTACCAAAAAAGCATCGGGTACGTACCTGCCGCTTTTCATGCCCTTCATGCTGGTTCTGGTGTACGAATTATACCGGCTGAACTCATTTAAAAACTTGGCCCTGTACGTCGTTCTGGCCGCTTATTTTATCATTGGTCTTGTCGGTACTATCGAGATTATCCGCCGTAATTTCACGATGCGGTATCTGCCACTCTCCTATCAGGATTTGCGAAAAGCTATTCCAGCGCATACCAAAGGGCTTGTCCCCCTAACGTTTTTCTTCAACGAATATGAACATTACGGAAAGCTGCTCACCAGCGAGAATTATAAACACCAGTCTACACCATCGGATGACCCCGCCAACGCAATGGCACAATGGGCCAATGACCGGGATGTCGATTTTATCCTGCTGGACCACACGTTCAGGCCCGAAGGTTACTATCCCAAACCGGGAACCGATTCGCTGGCCCACTACAAACTAGGCTATTTCGACGGACGGTTTGCGGTCTATCTACACGCCAAGACTAGAGCCCAATAGCGTAGATGGTCAATAGGCTTGAAAGTAATTTTCAGTAACTTTTTTGTCATGGCACCGGCCACCCGGCCGGTGCCATGACAAAAAATTCATTGCTGTATACCTATAGAAAGCCCCATTCAGACTCTATCAATAAAAAATTTGCCAATAGGCGTATAAACCCACCATTTATACTAGCAGACAACAACTTTCTGTATTTTAGCTCAGCATACGACCTTGTTTACAGAAAGTACCCTATGAAAAAATTAGCTTTACTTCTATTACTCGGCGGCTACGGCGCGTTGGGACAATCGCTTTCGAAACCGGAAGCCGCCGTTATTGCCACTGTTAAAAAGCAGATGCCTGAAACCGAAGCGTTTCTGGAAAAAGTAGTCAACATCAACAGCGGTACGCTCAACATCGAAGGCGTTCGGACGGTGGGAAAATTGATGGCCGATGAACTCGAAAAGCTGGGTTTTAAAACCGAATGGGTTTCCTTACCCGACTCGCTGAACCGGGCGGGTCACCTGGTAGCAACTCGGCAGGGCAAAAAAGGAAAAAAGCTATTTTTGATTGGCCATCTGGACACGGTATTCGAAAAATCGCTGCCGATGGAACCCTTCAAGCGCATCAACGATTCGACGGCGACGGGTCAGGGCGTCAACGACATGAAAGGGGGCGACGTGCTGGTGATCGCGGCTCTGAAAGCGCTTCACACCCAAAAACTGCTCGACGATACGTCCATTACAATCTACTTTACGGGGGACGAAGAAAGCTCGGGAGGCCCCGAAAGTCGCCGGGATTTCATCGAGCGAGCCAAACAGTGCGATCTTGCGCTAGCCTTTGAAACCGCGCAGGGACTCGGTAGCGTAACGACCGGACGGCGCGGATCGAGCGGCTGGACACTTAACGTAAAGGCCCGTTCAGGGCATTCATCCCGGATTTTCAGCGACCTGGGTTACGGAGCAATCTACGAAGCCGCCCGAATCCTGACCGAGTTTCGACGGACGCTGGGGCAGGAAAAATACTTGACGTTCAATCCAGGGTTGATTGTCGGTGGTGCAGAGGTGCATTATGATGAGAAAACGGCAAAAGCCGAAGTGGTTGGTAAAACCAACATTGTAGCGGGCACAGCGTTGGTCAAAGGCGATTTGCGGTTTCTGACCGAAACCCAGAAAGAAAATGCCCGCGCTAAAATGCGTGAGATCGTAGAGAAAAGTTTACCGCTGACCAAAGCCTCGATTTCGTTTACGGATGGTATTCCGGGCATGGAACCCACCGCAGCGAACGACGAGTTGCGCAAACAGGTCGATAAAATAAGCCGCGACATGGGTCTTGGTCCCGTTACGGCTTTCGATCCGGGGGCGCGGGGTGCGGGCGATGTATCGTTTGTGGCCAAATACATCCCTTGCCTGGACGGTCTGGGTGCTTCGGGCAAAGGGGCGCACAGCATCGAAGAAACGATGAACCTGAAGGAATACCCGTTCCTGATTCAACGCACGGCGGTACTCATCCATCGCCTGACGCGCTGAAACGGGTAGCGACCAACCTTTCCTAAACCCTATCCGCTCATGAACCGAATTACGACCATCGATGTAACGCGCGGTCTGGTCATGGTCATTATGGCGCTGGATCATGTGCGCGACCTGTTGCACACCAGCGCCACGACGCAGGACCCTACCGATCTGGCGGTCACCACCGCACCGTTATTTCTGACGCGCTGGATCACCCACCTGTGTGCCCCCACGTTTGTTTTCCTGTCTGGTATGTCAGCGTATCTATCGGTGAAAAAACAGCAGCATTCGCCCAGTTCCCGGTTGTTTCTGCTCAAACGTGGTCTGGTACTGATCCTACTCGAACTGACCCTTGTCAACTTCGCCTTCTGGTTCGACATTCAGTTTCGCACGATACTGCTGCAAGTGATTTACGCGATCGGTGGCGGGTTGGTTGTTGTTTCGCTTCTGGCCCGGCTACCGGTCAGATGGGTCGGTAGCCTCGGTCTGGTCATTATCTTCGGGCATAATCTGTTGCAGGCGGTTCCGGTACCGACCAGTCACGCAGCCCGCTTTGTTGAATCGCTGTTTTTTCGGGTAAACGTTTTCCAGCCCAGTCCTTCGTTTACGTTGATTGTGGGTTATCCACTACTTCCCTGGCTGGGGATTATGCTGGTTGGATTTGCGGGCGGTTCACTCCTGGACCAACCGCTGGTACGTCGGAAGCAAACACTGCTACGGTTAGGGCTAGCGTCTCTGGGTTTGTTCCTGCTCCTGCGCTTTATCAATGTTTACGGTGACCCGGTTCCCTGGTCGGTACGAAAGGATACGCTGTTTACTATGTTGTCGTTCATCAACGTAACCAAGTACCCACCATCGCTGCTGTACGATCTGCTGATGCTTGGGATTGCGCTGATATTGCTGAGTCTGGCCGACGGAGCCGACAATGCAATCACTCGTTGGCTCACCGTATATGGCAAAGTACCGATGTTCTACTACATCATTCATTGGTACGCCGTCCATCTGCTGATGATTGCGATGATTCTAATTCAGGGATACGCCTGGCATGACATTCGACCCGGCACAATGAGCTTCGGACGACCGGCGGGTGCGGGCGTTGAGCTTGGACTGGTCTACTTGGTCTGGGGTGGTCTGGTGCTGGCCTTGTACCCGCTTTGCCGATGGTACGGTCGCTACAAGGCGTCTCATCCGTCGGCTGTACTGCTGCGGTATATCTAGGCAAATGGAAATCGCCGGCCAACAATCCGGCGATTCGTTATTCGTCAAGTTTGTTTAAGCGACCTGAACGCTGACTTCGTAGTAATCAACCGTTGGCGGACCCGCAAAATAGTTACCCATTTTCTGCAATACGCCTTGTAGAAAGCCACTGTTTTCCGCATCCTGGCGGTGCGCTTCCGACTCCCACAGCGTGACCATGAGCCCTTTGTTAGTTTCGGAGTTCGTCAGGAAACGGCTGTTTTTAAAACCGTCCAGTTGTTTAAGCGCCGGACCAACCGAATCCCGGAAATAATCGATGGCTTCGTTGATCGACTCCGGTTTCAAGGGTACTTGAATGACACGTGCAAACATACGATAAGGGTTAGAGACAGGAAGAAATGATTTTGTACAATCAGTAATCAGGTGATAGGAATTATCTTACTACCCGTTCGAAAATAGCAGAAAAACAGATCCCTACGACCATCAACTCCCCCATTTTAGCAAAAGGAGTGAGTTGCTGTCTACAAAAAACAGGCGGAACCTTTCGACTCCGCCCGTTGGCTACTAGCAGGTGTATAAATGTTTATTTGCCGTATGGCTCGATGGTTTGGATGGTCCCGTCGGAGTTGCGTTTCAACTCGGTCACTTTGACGTTGCGCAAATGCGTTTTTCCCGACAGTTCAGTATCATGGTAGAAAATATACCACTTGCCGTTGATCTCGACAATGGAATGATGCGTTGTCCAGCCTTTCACCGGATTCATGATCACGCCCTGGTACGTAAACGGCCCATACGGCGAATCACCAACGGCGTAAGCCAGATAGTGCGTGTCGCCCGTTGAGTACGAGAAGTAATACTTACCGTTGTATTTGTGCATCCAGCTTCCTTCAAAAAAGCGCCGGTCGTGGTCACCGCCTAGCAGCGGTTTGCCGTCTTTATCAACGATCTTAACGTCCTTCACCGGCTCGTCGAAACGCAGCATATCCTTGCTCATCCGAACCACTTTAGCACTGATAGCCGGTTCGTTGTCTTTTTTCAGGTCGGTCTTTGATCCATTTGCTTCGTACTTGCCCGTTGCCCAGCGCTGCAACTGACCGCCCCAGATACCGCCAAAATACATGTACGAGTTCCCATCGGTATCGGTGAAGACTGCCGGGTCGATACTAAAGCTGCCGGGGATCGGGTTAGGTTCGGCCTTGAATGGACCACTTGGCGATTTGCTGGTTGCCACGCCCATCCGAAACACATCCTGCTTATCCTTGACGGGAAAGTACAGGTAATAGGTACCATTCTTGAAAGCCGCATCGGGTGCCCACAACTGCCGACCCGCCCACGGAATGTCTTTGATCGATAAGGCAACGCCATGATCCGTAACCTTACCATTGATGCTGTCCATCGACAGAATATGGTAATCGTTCATGGCGAAGTGAGCCCCTTCGTCATCTTCCTTCACACCCGCGTCAATGTCGTGCGAGGGGTAAATATAAATTTTACCGGCGAAGAGGTGAGCTGACGGGTCAGCCGTATAAATGTCGCTCACCAGGGGCTTGGGTAGGTCTTTCGTGCCGGCAGAATCAGTCGTTGCCGCCGTCGTTTCGGTTGTTTCTTGGGTTGTCTTTTTGTTTTGGCAGGCACCGAGTAGCAGACCACAGATGGCCAACGCAAACAGCGACAGGTAGGTTTTGGAATGGTTTACCATTTGACTTAGCGTATTGGAATAAATATACTGGCAATATAGGGTGAAAGGCTTGATGTGACGAACAGTTTTTTCACTAATTATTTGGGGTTAAGTACAACAAAATGGCTTTCCTCCCCTTGCCCATTAAAGCCTGATCTGTTTGATAAGCCCCTACTTCTATTCGTTGCGGTTATCGCGCATTACGATTTGTGATGCTGGTTTGCTCGACTCTCACGGCTCTTTGCCCCTACTTTTGTCCTGAATTATTCGCTTAGCCAGATTGTTTTTCATTAGGGGCGTTTGCGTTCTTTCGAGCGACAAACCCCACCGATTTACAGACTAGTAGACTTTATGATTACCACAGATATTTGCATCATTGGCGCGGGGCCGGTAGGCTTGTTCGCCGTCTTTGAAGCTGGTTTATTGAAGATGCGGTGCCACCTCATTGACGCACTCCCACAGGTTGGCGGACAACTGTCGGAAATTTACCCGCAGAAGCCCATCTACGACATTCCCGGTTATCCGGAAATTAAAGCGCAGGAATTGGTTGACAACCTGATGGAGCAGATTGAGCCGTTTCATCCGACGTTTACGCTGGGCGAACGGGTCGAAGCCCTCGAACGTCAGGACGACGGGTCGTTTGTTATTACGACCAATGACAGTACCAGCGTGCACTGCCAGGTTGTTGTGATTGCCGGCGGGCTAGGCTGTTTTGAACCCCGCAAACCGGAGATTCAGAACCTGGAGCAATTTGAAGGAAAAGGCGTTGCGTACATGGTCAAGAACCCCGAGCAGCTCCGCGACCGACGCGTTGTGCTAGCCGGTGGGGGCGATTCGGCCCTCGACTGGACTATCTTTCTGGCCAACATCGCCAAAGAAGTGACGCTGGTGCACCGGAGCGACAGTTTTCGGGGAGCGCCCGATTCAGCCGAAAAAGTGTTTGAGCTGGCTAAAGAAGGCCGCGTCAATCTGGTACTTCAATCGACGATTACCAGCATTACGGGGAGTGGTCATTTGCAGGAGGTAACGATCACGGCGAAAGACAAAACCGTGACAACCTTAGCTGCCGATAACCTGATTCCGTTGTTTGGCCTGACACCTAAACTCGGCCCGATTGCCGACTGGGGACTCCGCATCGACAAAGCGGCAATCAGCGTTGACACAACCGACTACTCGACCAATGTAGAGCGGATTTACGCCATTGGTGACATCAACACGTATCCGGGCAAGCTTAAACTGATTCTGTCTGGTTTTCACGAAGCGGCATTAATGTGCCAGAGTGCGTTTAAATACGTCTATCCGAACCAGAAATTAAGCTTTAAGTACACAACGGTTAACGGCATTCCTACTTTTTAATACCGCTTCCTGTACCGATTATTCGACAATCGGTACAGAGATTCAAAAACAATACCATGATTCAGTTCACACTAGAAGATCGGAACGGCGAACGGCAGCCTGTAGAAATTCCTGAGGGCATTAATTTGAGCTTGATGGAAGTGCTGAAAGCGTCTGACTATAACGTACTGGCAACCTGTGGTGGCATGGCTCTTTGCGCTACCTGTCACGTACAGGTGCTCGAAGGCCTGGATGCACTCCCCCCCGCCCGCGATGCCGAACTCGACATGCTGGATACGCTTCCCGACGCCGAATTCGACAGCCGATTATCCTGCCAGATCCGCGTCGATGAAGCCCTTGAAGGAGGAATTTTCAAGATTAAAGGACCGGAACAGTAACCCGTAAGCGACTAGCGTTCTGCCAACCTTATTCAAGTTTGCTACCGATGCGTTGCCAATTCTTAGTCCACTTCAACGATCATCTCGATCTCAACGGCACTATTTAGCGGTAGAGCGACCATACCAACGGCGGACCGGGCGTGTTTTCCTTTTTCGCCGAATAAAGCGACCAGCAGGTCCGAGCAGCCGTTAATCACTTTCGGTTGATCGACAAAGTCGGGCATTGAGTTTACGAAGCCGGTTACCTTGACGATGCGCCTGACATGAGCCAGTTCGCCAAGCTCGGCTTTCAGCGTCGAAAGCAACGAAATAGCCGTTGTGCGGGCCGCTACATAACCCTGTTCGATAGTCAGGTCTTTGCCCAGTTTACCCGTTATGGCGGAGCCGTCTTGATTAGTCGATATGTGCCCCGCCAGAAATACCAGATTACCCGAACGGACCGCTTTGACGTAGTTGCCCGACGACGGGGTAGGTTTGGCTAGCTCGATGCCCATGTTCGTCAACGTCTGTTCGGGTGTTTGCCCATGCGAGAAGTTGAGACCGGCGACCAGCAAAAAGCTGAGTAGTAAGGAAAGATAGTTCATGGATAACAGTGGTTTATTGATGAGCATTAGTTCACGGCTGCGCTGGTCAGTAGAGACACCTCTTTTTTGAGCACAATGAAACTGAGTGGCTGTTTTGGTATACCGAACCGGGGGTCATTGGGAAACGGTTTTGTTTCGCCGGTAGGTTCGTAACCGCGACGCTGGTACCAGGCAATCAGCTCATGCCGGGCTGTAATTACAGTCATCACAATAGCCCGACATTGCCAGGCAACAGCCCGTTGCTCGGCGGCTTCCAGCAATGTTCGTCCAATACCGTTGGCTTGCGACTCCGGCGCAACCGTCAGCATGCCCAGATAAAGGCTTTTCTGTCTCGCGATAGTCGGTTCAGCCTCGATGTCTTTCTTTTCCAGATAGACACAACCCAGTAAGTGACCCTCTTGCTCGTACTTGAGAATCGTAACCGCCGGATCGCGCAACATAACACGCAGGGCATTTTCATCGACTCGAATTCCGTCCAGCAAATCGGCTTCGGTTGTCCAGCCTTTGCGGGAGTTGTCTCCTCGGTAGGCGCTGTTGACCAGCGTGTTCAACGAAGTAATATCCTGTTCTGTGGCGGTAGTAATCAACGCATCCTTCATAGATCGCAAAGATATTGGGCATCCATGAATAAAAAAGCGTCCGACGTAGCCGCTACATCGGACGCTTTTTATGGTTTGGTACTGGGTTTATCGACCATAAACGGCTAATTCTTTAAATCGAGCATACCGCTCCCTGGCCAAATCAAGTCCCTCCTGATGCGTTGCGGATAGCGCGTTAAACAGGTTCGTTTCGATCAGGACGGTATTTTTCTGGACTGTGCGCTTCCAGGTTCCTGCCACCCGTCCATCGACAACGACAACCGGGCTGAAGATGCCATTACCGGCGCTCACGATCTGTTTAAAATCAAGCGAACCGAGTGCAGCCGTACGATTTTTATAACCCACCAAATACTCGTCAAAAGACGGTAGCAAATGAACAGCCAGTGACGTATCATATCCGAAGCGCTCGTGTTGAGCTATCCAATAAGTATGTTTGTTATACATTTCCTGAATAAGCTGCTCCTTCACCGAGTGGATGCCAGCCTTGGCCTCGGCCACTGTTAGGCCCGACCACCAGATAAAGTCCTGCAACGTAGCGGGTCCGTGACTCAGAAAATACCGTTTTGTCAACTCGGCCAGCGCGTCGTCGCGCTCCCTTGGTTTTGTCGGCGCAATCCATTCGTCGAGTAGCGTGTACGTATTTTCACTACCCCGCCGGACGCCACAGCAGATAAGCCCATCGGAAGCAGCCCGCACTAACAGCAGGTTCATGCGTATGTCGTGAGTGGGTATTCCTGCCTGCGCAAGAGCAACATTCAATTCCTGACGAATGAGTTGTTTTCCTCCCAACAAGGCATTCGTCATCGCGTCGTAGCTTTTCGTTAGCTTTTTCTCGTCCAGTTCGAGCCTTCGCAGGTAGCTTGCTGACAGGATATGAAGCCGAGGCCGCAGCAAATTCAGTATCCAGCGAACATCGTCAGCCGCGATCAGGTGAAGCGTACCCCGCATTGCCCATGTTCGAACAACCGACCGGTCGGCAATGGCCTGATCAATCGCGGTTTCTGTAGTAGGCAATCGAAGACCAAGCGCCCATTTTGCCGCCAGAAAATCCTGCCCCTGTACGGCCCCTAGCCAGGCTACCAGCTCAGCAGGCTTCGTAAACATCGGCTGACTAATCTGCTGATTAGCGAGCCGATAGCGGACAATGTCGGAATCTGTCACAGGGTATTAGTAGCTTGTTGGTAATGTATTACAAAGTAATACATTACCACTGACAGCCCTATGTCAGCAGTAAATGCGCTTTTCCTACTTTTTCCAGACTGATAGTCGCATACATACCGCAAACGTTGGCGAAGGGTTTCACAATCGAAAATCCGAACCAGTTTCCGCACAGCCCGGTTTACTAGCTATGCTGACCAAAGCCCGTTTTGGGCTATATCCGGTCAGCTATCCAGTACAACCATGAATTTACAGCTCAACAACAAAACGGCTTTAGTAACCGGCTCAACGGCAGGGATTGGTCTGGCTACCGCCCGGAAACTTTTGGAAGAAGGCGCTCAGGTGATTATCACGGGCCGCACCGAAGACCGTATTCAGTCGGTCATTCAGCAATTAAAAACAGAACTGCCCAACGCAGTGGTACGCGGTGTCGCCGTTGATTTTTCCCAGAAAAACACGATTGACAGCCTGCTTGAAGCGGTGCCGGAGGTAGATATTCTGGTCAATAATGCGGGTATTTTTGGACCGAAAGCGTTCGCTGATATTCCCGATGAGGACTGGTTCCGCTTCTTCGAAGTAAATGTGATGAGCGGTATTCGGCTGGCCCGGCATTACTTTCCGGCTATGATTGCCAAAGGCTGGGGCCGTATTCTGTTTATTTCCAGCGAATCGGCGTTACAGATTCCGGAAGAAATGATTCATTACGGCATGACTAAAACGGCTCAGCTGGCTGTAGCGCGGGGTCTGGCCGAGCTCACCAAAGGCACCGCCGTAATGGTTAATGCCGTGTTACCGGGTCCGACGGCATCGGAAGGTGTGCAGGATTTTGTTGCGGATATGGCCAAACACCAGCAAAAAGACCGTGAACAAGTCGAACGGGAGTTTTTCCAGAACGCCCGGCCCACGTCGCTGCTTCAACGATTTGCCAGCACCGATGAGGTAGCCAACATGGTTGTTTACCTCAGCAGCCCACTAGCCTCGGCCACGAATGGATCGGCAGTTCGTGTTGATGGTGGTGTGGTTAAAGCCATTGTTTAAGGTAAGCTCTTTAAATTGGTGCCTGATTCCAGTATTGTCCGGAATCCGTAAAACACGTAATGTGATGATGGGGGGCGTTGGGGCCGTGGTGTCGGTTTCTCAAAACCGATCCTTGGCGTCAGCAATCTGTGTCGGTTTTGAGAAACCGACACAGATTGCTGACGCCACTACAGAAGGGCATCGAACGTTTTACGAATTCCGGACGATCATTGACAAACACTCATGTCTTTGGGCAGTGTAATTTTTATCATCTCACTACCGGACGTCTGACCCGAGTTGATGGTTACCGCGTTGAATCCGTTGTAGTCGACTCCCGCTTCATAATCCGTATTGGCTTCCAGGCCCACCAGTTTACCTTTACCAGCGGTCAGGAACGCCTGCTGCCAGTTCGTCGTCCCGACTTTACGATATCGAACCCAGGCGCTGGGCGAAATTTGTACATCTGTCTTATTTTCGCAGTACGCCGTCACGGCTACATCGAGATCGACTAAATTCGCCGGGTACGTAACAGTTGCCGTATGGCTGCCACACAACTGACTGACCGTTGCGGTGCCGATCATCATTCCGCTGGGCGAATACAGCTCAAGACGGGCCGCCCCCGAGAACGGACTCTGAATGTTAATTGCATTTTCGGTCGTCGAACCGCTTTTGTAAAGCTGATTCCTGTTGTATAGTTTCCAGCTAACGGGTTTTCCATCCGGCTTCCCGGTGATAGCCCACTGCGCTCCACCCGGACACGTCGTTCCACTGGGCGTCCAGAACGCAAGACTATACCCTGCTGCATACGTTGCGGAAATGACCGCCTGTAATTTACCCCCCTCCTGACTTACCGCTGCGTTTCGTTCGTACGTCCACTCGCCGTTTGTTTCGTTGTAGCGAAATACCGGAATTTGATCGCCCGCCTTTAGTTTATGGCCCGTTCCAGGATTAAGCACATCGCCATTCAACTCAACTCGTACCGTTGCGGGCTGGCTTAGATTACTGACCTTCTGTCCATTCGAATTTTCCAGCTCGATGGTAACAAATCCGGCGGGTGTAAATGTACCAACGACATCTTTATTACCCCGATCATCAACACCCAACCGGGTCGTGAAACCACCGGGATAAGCGCGCAACGCCAACTCCGACAAACTGGAATAGGCCGCAATCTGCGCAGACAGGTTACCACTAACGACTTGCCCTCTGGTATCCTTTAGCTGCGTATTGGCGGCTATCTGTACCGTGGCGCTGGTGGTCATCGAAGCGCTAGTCTGTGTTGTGATGGATTCATTCGTCCGGACAGCTCCCGTCGATGAGGTTTCGACCACACCATTACTGAGCGTCACGCCAGCCGGGGGAGCCGCATCTTTCACCAGTCGAATCGAGAACGGTTCGGGTTTGGCTTTATCAACAAACAGATAAATACTTGAGCTAATGTAACCAGCGGCCTCGGCGACAATGCGTAATTCGGCGGGTTTGGCCGTCGACGGAACGGTTCCTTTCAAGCCCAGAAACAGGTCCGCATTACTGCTCTTGATGCTGGTGGTCGATACGCCCTCATACGTAACAACGCGACTGGCGTCCGGCCCATAAATCCTGATCTGAACCGGACTATTGAGCGACTCGCCTGTTCGGGCGTCTACAACCAGCCCTTGAAGCGTAGTCGGTGATGGCTCATAATTAATTTTAAAAACGACGCCCTTTAGCGGGTCAAGATGCTGAATGTCGTTTAAATCCTGGCAACCCGTCACCAATGCTGCCGTAACGACGGATAAGGCAAGTCCATTGAAAAAGCGCTGCCAGCCGGTATGTGTTTTGCGGTTCATGGTTGTAAGCCTAAAAACGCGTTGGAATCAGATTATACGAGAAACCAATGCTGACAATGGGATAATATTTTAGCGGTTTGAGGTTATTTTCGATGATAGGTCCCTGATCGCTCGACGGTTCAAGCATCCCGGTTGTGTTAAACGCGAGTTGGGGCGATTGCTGGTAAAACACCCCTAGGTCGGCCATGAATTTTAGCCGATTACGCAAAAAAGGGTGCCCCCAGCCGATACCCGCGTAAGGTGCTATTCGGTTGAAATTAGCCTTACCGTCAACCGTACCGACCTGATCGATGGTGAAAACGACATCGTTGAATCGTACATCTTTCGTCGGCTTTCCAAAGAAGGTTATCTCATTAAGGTTGTAGTAGGCTCCCCCCGTTATTCGAAATCCAGCACGTTTGAATGGATAGTAGTCAGCCAGTAGGTTCACCGACGACAAGTTGATCGTGTAGTCGAACCCAAGCTGTAATTCATCGGTATCTTTTCCCGATTTCAACGTTCCGTTGTACGTGAATCGATTCACTCCCGCCCGTACGGCTACTTGCCGAACGATTGACTTACTTAGGCCAACACCAAAACCGGCCGTTCCCCCGTGAACGCTTACGGCAACACCCGGTCGGTACACTGGCAGCGACATTGGATTCGTTTGCGTATAGCCCGTGAACGGCAATAAGGCTAGTAATGATGCTGTTAACAAGCGCATGGTTTACGTGTGATTTAAGCCATTTTCATCAACATACCACACTAACTTATTTGTTAACTTATAGTTTACGGTATTTATAAAAAAAGATATTTCATTAAAACAGTTCTTCTTTATTTACTATTTTCACAAATGATAAACTTTGTTTCGGCGTCGTTTTCGTTTTACTCTTTCTCCGATACCTATCAAACAAAATGGGTCAACCCGGCTAGGCTGACCCATTTGATTGTTTAAAAGATAATCTGGTTAGGGCTTCGATGAGCCAGCGCGCGCAGGTGGCGCACTTGCAGCGGCAGTAGCCATTGGATTACCTTCTTTGTCCAGCTCGACCAGCTCGTAACCGAGTCGCTCCAGACCCGGTTTGACCAGCTCTTTGTTACCCACTACGGTAATAACCATGTTGTTCAGCGGTAACCGTTTTTTTGCAATCGCGTCAATCTGCGCTTTTGTAATCGTACGAAGTATTTCGTTCTGTTGCTCCGTAAAGTTTTTAGGCAGGTTGTAGTCAATCACACGACCCAGGAAATACGCTTTTTGCAGCGACGTTTCGTAACGCAAGGCATCGACTTGTCCGAGCGAACTCTTCACAAACGCCAGTTCCTGATCCGTAATACCCGATTTGCTGTAGTTGGTTATTTCTTTGATGAACTCAACTACCGAACTGTCTGTGGCAGCTGCTTTTACGCCAGCCTGTGCGGTAAATGGTCCCGGCGTATGCGTACTCGAAAAGCCCGAACGCGCCCCATACGTATACCCTTTGTCTTCGCGCAGGTTCATGTTGATCCGGCTGTTGAAGGCTCCGCCCAGCATGTAATTGGCTAATCCGCTCCGGTAATAATCGCCGGTGGCGTCGTAAGGCATATCCGTCAGATAGCCAATCCGAATTTCGGACTGAGCCGCTTTTTCCTTGTCGATCAGGTAGATGCGGGTCTTGTCAATTTTCCGGTTGGACGCGGCTTTGGGTACGTTTACGGGTTTAGCCGCCCACTTGTTGAGGAAAGCCAGTTTCGGCACGATGGAAGCCTGTTCAACGTCGCCCACAACAACTAGATTCGTTACCGACGGCGAGAAATACTTGGCGTAGAACGCTTTCACGTCATCCAGCGTAATGGCTTCGACGGTTTTCGCTGTACCGCTCACGGGAACGGCCCGAATGTTATCCGTTCCGTAAATCAGTTTGTTGTAAGCCTTGTTGGCAATCACAACCGGCTGGGTGCTTTGGTTAGCGATCAACTCCAGTTGCTGCTTTTTCAACCGCTCGAAATCATCCGGTGCGAACTTGGGCCGGAACAATTTTTCTTCCACCAATGCCAGTGTCGAATCCAAATTCTTGGTCAGTGACTCAACCGAAACGTTAATTTCTTCGCTGCCAGCCCGAATGTCGACGCTACTACCGAGCTTTTCCAGTTTCGTGTTTAGCTGCTCGTTCGAGTAATTCTGCGTTGCTTCGTTCATCAACGCAGCGGTCAGTTGCGCAATACCCGCTTTTGCCGGATCGTTCGCCGATAGCAGGTGTCCCCCTTTGATCGAGAATAGCAGCGTTACAGCCGGAATTTCTTCATTACGGGTACCAATCATTTTCAGACCATTCGCCAGTTTATCGGTCCAGAAAGGCGGCACTTTCAGCGCGGGGTTCGGGCCGGGACCGGGTTTTACCTTCCGGTCAAAGCCATCTTTCGGCTTCGTGTACGTCAGCCCCGCGTAGCCATAATCGGGTGCTTTGTAATCGGCGGTCGAAATGGTATAGTTGTCGGGCTTAGCCACGATTTCAGGTTTTCCTTTCGGATACACCGTCAGAATGACCGCGTTTTTACCTTTGATGTATTGGTTATAGACCCGCATCACATCCGCTTTCGTGACCGATTTATACCGTTTCAATTCCTGCGGGAGGTAATTCGGGTTGTTTAAATACGTCTGGAAGGCTGCTAACTGCGACACCTTTCCGGCTACACTCGACAAACCGTCGATCAATTGAGCCTCACGCGTTGCGGTAAACTGGGCAATGTCGTCGTCGGTAACACCCCGTTTTTCGAACTCAGTCAACGTTCGCCGGATCAGCGCTTCGGTGCTATCCAGCCGTTTATCCGGAAAAGGCAGCACGGTCATAGTGAACTGCCCCGCCAGTTCCGTTGCCGGGTGCGATGCGTTAGCCTGCACGGCCAACTGCGATTTCACGAAGTTTTTGTAGAACAGCGAGTTTTTACCACCGCCCAGAATTTCGGCCAGTGCGTCGAGTGGTGCTTCGTCGGGGTGGTAGTTTGGTACGGTTGGTAAAACAACCTGTAACATCGGGAAGCGGATGTTATCTTCATAAGACACGTAGCGGTCTTTGTCGAGGATCGCGGCTGGCACCTGCGTTTTGGTCACTTCGGGACCGCGCGGGATAGATCCGAAATATTTTTCGGCCAAAGCCACCACTTGTTTTGTGTTCACGTCGCCACCAATGGTCAGGACGGCGTTGTTGGGGCCATACCAGCGTAGAAAGAAGTTTTTCAGGTCATTGACATTAACCCGGTTCAGGTCTTCGATGTAGCCGATGGTCAGCCACGAATACGGGTGACCGTACGGAAACAAATTTTTAGCGGTGTATTCGCTGGCCAGTCCATAAGGCCGGTTATCGTAATTTTGGCCCCGCTCGTTTTTAACCGTTGCCCGCTGAATTTCGAATTTTTTCTGGGTTACGGCGTCGAGCAGAAAGCCCATCCGGTCGGCTTCGAGCCACAAAGCCCGTTCCAGCTGATTGCTGGGTAGCGTTTCGTAATAATTTGTCCGGTCGCGGTTGGTCGAACCGTTCAGTGTTCCGCCCGATTCAGTAACGATTTTGAAATGCTCGTCGTCAGCAACGTGATCGGAACCTTGGAACATCATGTGCTCGAAAAAGTGAGCAAAACCTGATTTACCGATTTCTTCACGGGCCGACCCAACGTGGTACGTCACATCGACGTGAACGATGGGGTCCGAGTGGTCTTCATGCACCACGAGCGTTAATCCGTTCGGCAATACGTATTTTTCGTACGGAATAAGGATCTCTTTACCCTGGCGAGTTACTTTCTCGACCAGCTTAGTTTGTGGATATGCGGTGTTTACCGTAGCCAGAGCCAACACAGCCGCCAGGTAAACCGGGATTTTTCTCATAATGATATACGGACAGTCTAAGGTAGCAAGTTACGCAGATTACGACGGAAATGTGGGCCGCTTATCACGGTGTTTCTCCGGTTATCACGGAAAGCGAGTAGATTGATCGACCTGAGCAGTAACCGAACGTGCAACCATACCCAATCAGGAAGACAATCTACACCCGATTTAGCCCAGTTCAAGCGCCGGTTTTTACACTTCAGACACCAGACGGATGACGATGCATTGATACGTAGCGAACTTTGACGATTCCACTTCACAACCGGTTTTGTTTTCACACCTATGCCGCAATGAACGCCAACGGATATATTGACAGGCAAGGTTTTCACTTGCACTACTCCATCGAAGGAAAAGGCCGACCCGCGCTGGTAATCGGGAGTTCAATCTATTACCCAAGAACGTTCGTCGATACCATTCGGGATCAGCTGCAACTAATCTTTGTCGATCACCGTGGTTTCGTAGCTCCTCCCGAGGGTGAATTATCCCATGATGCATTCACAATGGATACGCTGCTGGAGGATATTGAGGCCGTCCGGGAAACGTTGCAACTAGCGCATTTTGTGATTATCGGTCATTCCGGGCACGCATTCCTGGCGCTTGAGTACGCCAAAAAATACCCGCAGTCCGTAGCACACGTGGTGATGATCGGCGTCAGTCCCGACTACAGTGCGGCTACCCATCAGGCTACGGCGGCTTTTTTCGAGCAGGAAGCGTCCCCGGACCGCAAAGCGGCCTTTGCCCAGAGCATGGCTCAGTTACCGGCAAAACTGGTCCGTGATCCGCAAAACCGGTTTGTCGATTATTGCGTATGTGCTGGTCCGCAAAGCTGGTTCGATTACACGTTCGACGCCACCCCACTGTGGGCAGGTGTTTACACGAATAGCCAGGTGTTCGACTACGTATGGGGTGTTGTCTTTCGGGACATTGACATTACTTCGGGACTAGCGATTTTTGATAAACCCGTGTATGTAGCGCTAGGTAAATACGATTTTCTTACCGGGCCACCTTCCTTGTGGGACCGCGTAAGCCATCTATTCAAAAACCTCACCATCAAGCTATTCGAGCACAGTTCCCATACTCCGCAACTGGAAGAATCCGCTCTTTTTAACGAAGACCTACTTGCCTGGATCGGTAGGCAACCGGTCACGTATTGATTTTATGGATCACGCACTCAACGCGCTCGTTCGCCGGAATTTTATTGATAAAGCCGCTTACTTCGCCCAACATCTGCCGGGCATGAACGTCGTTGATACCAATGCGTATACAATCGTTGATTGCGGATTACCGAGCGACACGTTTAACGTCATTGTTCCTAAAACAACGGATCTAATTGCCCTGACCGACCTCTTTGAGAACGGGGTAAGTGAGTTCACGCGAAAGCGGTTTCCGATGTCGCTCTGGTGCTGGGAAGAACTATACACAGCCGAACTGGCTATCCTGATTCACCATTACGAACTGACGGGTGACGAAACCAACGTAGCCATGTGGCTGAACTTGCGGACGCGATCAATTAAACAGCCTTGCCCCTCCGATCTGCTTATCCGACCCGTTCAAGCACCCGCCGATTACAACCAATTTGCCTATGTCCTCGCTGACCTATTTGGCGACTCTCCGGAAGCCGACCAAATCAGACTGTACTACCAGCGGGTCAGCCAACTTCACTTACCAGACCAGCCTATCCAGCTTTACATAGGCGAATACAACGGTCAGGTTGTTGCGACAGGTACTTTATTCGTAACCGACGAATCCGCCGGAATCTATGATATTGCCACCCGGCCAGCCTGGCGGAAACGCGGTTTTGGGTCCCGGATGTTCGAGCGATTATTGTGGGAAGCAAACCAGCAATCGGCCAGTCAAGTCGTTTTACAGGCGTCGGCCGACGGACTGACTATTTATAAACACGCTGGGTTTTCAGAGGTAGGTACCGTACAGGTTTGGGGAAACCAGCATCCAATTATTGGCTAGCTCGTTTACTATTTACGATTAGAATAAATTA
Organism: Spirosoma oryzicola; assembly: GCF_021233055.1. Taxonomy (NCBI): domain Bacteria; kingdom Pseudomonadati; phylum Bacteroidota; class Cytophagia; order Cytophagales; family Cytophagaceae; genus Spirosoma; species Spirosoma oryzicola. Next base: position 3,648,213 of record NZ_CP089538.1, read on the forward strand.
AAAAATATAAGCCTTCAAATACGGCTGAATGCGCCATTGCCATTTACTAATGCGGGCAGTGTAGTTCCCTATATAGTTGAAATTCAGCACTTGTCTACTATTTTAGTATTTTAATTTTGTTTACTGAATAATTTACTACTTTCATTCCCCGCATAGTTCAATCTTCCTAATCGCTTAAACACATGAAACGTGTCAGTTTTAAAATTAATATTCCTATTCGCTACCGACAGGCATCGATTCTGGTTGTTGAAGACAGTGACGACGAATGGTTTGTGATTCGTTGGGCCTTCCTGCAAAACTGGCCAGGCGTTAAAGTTGTCCGGACGACCAACATGACGGATACCATGACGTACCTGGCTTCCTGCTTCGAAAAAAACCACGGCCTACCCGATCTGATTCTCCTTGATTTGTACTTACCTGACCGGGAAGACGGTTGGGCTTTACTCGAAAGCATAAAAGTAGACTGTTTTTATCGACGCGTACCGGTAGTCATGATCAGCAACTCCACGCTTCAGGAAGATATCGAGCAATCCTACTACCTACACAGCAATTCCTACATTGTTAAGCCCACGACTTACCAGGGATGGGGCAAAACAATTAAGGAGTTTCGGCATTACTGGACAAAGTCGGTTGCCTTGCCCGAGGCAACCCTGTAAACAACCGCAGCGGCCCTTCCATCGAAGGGCCGCTGCGGTTACGGACCGAAAAATCTATTTCAAATCAAAAGACATTATTGCTTCGGGCTGGTTATGGTATCGTTAACGGATCACCAACCCAACATACTACCTAGATGTCTTTTTATTCAGCCCGCCCTGAAGATCTTTTTTTTGACGCTGCCCGCAAAGGTGACGTCGCCTACATCAAACAACTACTCGACGCCAACACGGAGGTGAATATACAGGATGGACGCGGGTTCACCCCCCTAACCATTGCCGCCTACGACGGCCACGCCGAAGTCACAAAGATGCTGCTCGACGCGGGCGCTGATCCAAACGTGCAGGACGTTAGCGGGAACACGGCTCTGATGGGAATCTCGTTTAAGGGTTATCCGGAAATTGCCCGTATGCTCATTGACAAAGGCGCAGACCTGGATTTGCAGAACGGAAACGGCGGCACCGCTCTGATGTTTGCTACCATGTTTGGCCGAAATCAACTGGTAAAGCTGCTGCTCGAATACGGGGCCGACACCTCACTGCGGGACATTCGCAACATGACGGCGTTTGATCTGGCCGTTCAGCAGGGTAATGAAGAAGCTCTGCAATTGTTTCAGCAAATCAATCACAGAGCTTCGGAATAAACGCTTATTTACCGCCGGGTCGGCTGGGGCGTACCTCGATTTTGCTGGGTAACGTCCGGGCAGGCATCCGGATCAGATCGACAACCAGCTGACCGATATCTTCCGGCTGAATTTTCCAGGCGTCTTTTTCGCTCGGCTGGTGGTTGTCAAAATAAGTTGCTACCGAACCGGGCATGATCGTCGTTACTTTGATCCCATCGCTCCGTAGATCAAGCATAATAGCCTGCGAAAAACCAACCAGTCCAAACTTACTGGCGTTGTAAGCGGCTCCTTTCTCGAAGAAATTTGTCCCGGCCAGACTGGCAATCGTAATGAAATAGCCTTCGGTTTCTTTCAGAGCGGCCAGACTGGCTTTGGCACTATAGAAAACACCCGTCAGGTTGATGTCGATGGTTTCCTGCCATTGCTCAGGGGTCATTTCCTGAACAGGCGCAAAATGCCCGACACCGGCGTTCGCAATCACGTAATCCAGCCGGTTCCACTGCTTCAGTACGGTTTCCACGGCGTTCTGCTGTGAAGCCAGATCCCGCACGTCGGCTACGATACCGATAGCCGCTCCCGCCCTGATTTGATTCAGCGAATCGGCAGCCGCCTGGATGCTTTCTTCGGACCGACCCGTAATCGCTACGTTAACGCCTTGATGGATTAGCGCTTCAGCAACGCCATAACCAATTCCCTTTGAGCCGCCTGTTATCAGTGCGGTCTTTGTACTATCTGCCATAAGTAAATGAAGTTATACACTATCTCGGCAATAACTCGGGAGTCGATTCGAAGGTTTTAGGGTTCCTGCGGTCGTCAAATCAATTCTGGACGACATCCCAAACCAAAATGCTGAGTAGTTTTACGCCTTACTCACCTATTGACTACGGATCAGCTTTCTTATTCCCGCTCGAATGCGTACTTGTTTCTTTTTAGTTATCTTCTTCGTTGCTACGGCGGCATTCTCCCAAACCGTGAATTCGTCCTCGTCGGGGCCCTCCGAAAAACTATTTGCTTCACCGCCTTCGTCCTCCGGTATCCGCTGCTGGTGGTGGTGGCTCAACGGCAACGTCACCAAAGAAGCCATCACCCGCGATCTGGAAGCGATGAAAGCCAAAGGATTCAGCGGGGCCTGCCTGTTCGACGCGGGTGGCGCGGAGCAACGGGGTAACGCCCAGGTACCCGAAGGACCGATGTTTGGATCACCAGCCTGGCGCGAACTGTATCGGCACGCCGTGAACGAAGCCAACCGGCTCGGGCTGGTATTGAGCATGAGTATTCAAAGCGGCTGGAACCTCGGCGGACCCGACATCACCCCTGCCGAAGCGGCTAAGCAACTAACCTGGTCGGAGGTAACCGTAAAAGGTCCCATGACGTACCGGCAAGCGCTGTCGCAGCCAGCGACCAAGGAAGGCTACTACCGCGATATTACCGTGCTGGCATTCCCGAAAGCGGCTACGGCTCACGCACCCATAAAAGACCTACAGGCCAAAGCTGGAACCATTGAGTTGGGCGGTTCTGCCCCCGACACGCGTTTCCTCCTGACCGACGATGCGGGAGCCCCAAACGAAGCCGCTATCTCACCCCAGACTATCCAGAATCTGACGGCCAAAATGAATGCACAAGGTGTTTTGGAATGGCAGGTTCCAGCGGGCGAATGGGTTATCATGCGCTTTGGCTACACGCCCACCGGGGCGGAGGTATCGACATCAAGCGGAAAATGGCAGGGCCGCGTTCTCGACCCGCTGACCGCAAAGACGTTTAATCGCTACTGGGACACGCACGTTGAACCGCTCTTGAAAATGATTGGACCGATGGCGGGAAAAACCCTCAAATACCTGCAAACTGACAGCTGGGAAGCAGGCGGCTGCAACTGGACCGAAACGTTCGCGCAGGAATTCCGCAAACGGCGTGGCTACGACATCTTTCCTTATCTGCCGGTCGTAGCCGGAAAGCTCGTCGGAAGCCGCGATGTCAGCAACCGATTTCTAGCCGATCTGCGCAAAACCATCAGCGACTGCGTCGCCGACAATCATTACGCGGTCTTTGCCGAACGCTCACACCGCTACGGTATCGGTCTGCAACCCGAATCAGCCGGTCCGCACGCGGGTCCTTTCGACGGACTGAAAAACTACGGCTACAGCGAGATCATGATGAGCGAGTTCTGGTCGCCATCGCCCCACCGCCCTACGCCGGTCAACCGTTTTTTTGTGAAGCAGGCCGCCAGTGCCGCCCATATTTACAACAAGCCACTGGTCGGTGCCGAATCGTTTACAACCATCGGTCCGCACTGGAACGACGTTATCTGGTCGGCCATGAAATCGAGCGCCGACCACGAATTTTGCGCGGGTCTGAATCTGATTTACCTCCACACGTTCACCTGCTCACCGAGAGAGATGGGCTTACCCGGTCAGGAATATTTTGCCGGAACGCATTTTAACCCCAACGTAACGTGGTGGAATTTATCGGACGGATTCATCCAATACCTGAGCCGCTGTCAGTACATGCTTCAACAAGGGCAGTCCGTATCCGATGTGCTATATTACTACGGCGATCACGTTCCGAACATTGCGCGTCAGAAAGCCGACGACCCTGGTCATGCGTTGCCCGAATTTGACTATGATGTCGTTAACGAAGACCGGTTGCTAGCGTTAAGTGTAAAAAATGGGCGAATTATGCTTCCGCACGGTCTTTCGTACCGGGTTCTGGTATTGCCCGATCATCGGGTGCTGTCATTAGCCGCGTTGCGCAAAGTAGCCCAACTGGTACAGGCTGGTGCCACCGTAGTCGGTTCAAAACCAAAGTCCACGGTAAGTTTAGTAGGCTATCCAGCCAGCGAGAACGAGTTGAAACGACTTAGTGACCAGCTATGGGGAACAGGCGAGTCGACAGTGGGCGAACATAAAATCGGCTATGGGCGAGTGATCTGGGGTAAAACAGCCCGTGAAGTGTTGCTAGCCGATGGCGTTAAACCCGATGCGGAACTGACCGGTATTGCTGGACAAGTGTTCGATTATTTCCACAAAACCCTGAATGGCGACGACTATTATTTTATCAGCAATCAAAATTCGGTTGCCACGCAGTTGAACGCGACCTTTCGGGTAGCCGGTCGCCAGCCCGAACTCTGGGACCCTGTGAGTGGGCAAGTACGACCCGCAACGGTTTTTCGTCAACAAGACGGTCGGATCAGTTTACCGCTGGATATGACACCGTACGGCTCTGTTTTTGTGGTTTTCCGAAAAGCCATTTCAGCAACGAAACAGAGTACACTCACCCAGCGCAATGATCCAGTCTACAAACCGATCTCAACACTGTCGGGTCCGTGGCAGGTAACGTTCGACTCCAACTGGCTAAGCCCTAAAAGTCAATCGTCCGTGACGTTCGATACCCTGGTCAGTTGGACCGACCGGCCCGAAGAAAGCATTCGTTTTTATTCCGGTACGGCTACCTATCGTAAAACGTTCGACGCCCCTAACCAAACTACGGATTCGCTCTACCTTGACCTGGGTGATATTCAGGATGTGGGTATAGCACGGGTACGGCTCAACGGACATGATTTAGGGATTGTCTGGACGCCACCGTTTCGCGTATCAGTGGGCAAATGGCTTAAACCAACGGGAAATCAGTTAGACATCGACGTGGTCAACTCCTGGCGAAACCGGCTCATCGGTGACCGCGAGAAACCGAAAGAGCAGCGACTCACCCAGACCAACATTACGATAAAGCCCGACTGGAAACTTCAACCGTCTGGACTACTCGGCCCCGTACGACTTATGTCAGCTACCCGGCCTTAACTGATCCGTGGAGTCGGCGGGGCCGTGGAGTCGGTTTTGAGAAACCGCGCGGGCGGCCCCGCTGAAACCACGGCCTTGCCGATACTACTATCAAGAAACCGATACCATTTTTAAAATATTTTAATATATTCTCGGTTGGTTTGATGGTCTTCCCTGAAATAGCGTCCTTTGCCGGGAATAGCTCCTAAATTGTCTGTAGTATTGCCCATGAAGCGTTTGTCATTTCCCGCAGTGACCACGGCCCTACTGGCTTTGGTTTGTCTTTCAGCCCACACACGCCTTATTGACCCACCGCCCCTTTACAAGAACGCATCAGCGCCCATTGAGAGCCGGGTGCGCGATCTGCTCAAACGCATGACGACGCAGGAAAAGGTCGGGCAGCTTTCTACGTTGCTGGGCTGGGAAATGTACGACAAACGGGGCGACTCCGTACAGGTCAGTGAGAAATTCAAGAAAGCGGTAAACGAACAGCAAATTGGCATGTTGTGGGCGACGCTGCGGGCTGACCCCTGGACGCAGAAAACCCTGACCACCGGGCTGAATCCGGCGCAGGCGGCCCTGGCGACCAACGCCATTCAAAAGTACGTTATCGAAAATACCCGCTTAGGCATTCCGATGATGCTGGCCGAAGAATGTCCGCACGGGCACATGGCGATTGGCACCACGGTTTTCCCTACCGCACTCGGCCAGGGAAGCACCTGGAACCCGTCCCTGATTCAGCAAATGGCGAGTACCATTGCCCGAGAAGCCCGTTTGCAGGGCGCTCATGTGGGCTACGGCCCCGTACTTGATCTGGCCCGCGAACCACGCTGGTCGCGCGTAGAGGAAACCTACGGCGAAGACCCTGTTCTGAACGGGCAAATGGGCATAGCGATGGTAAAAGGCTTTCAGGGTACAAGTATCAAGAGCGGAAGCAACATCATCTCGACGCTTAAGCATTTTACGGCCTACGGCGTTCCCGAAGGTGGTCACAACGGAGGTAGCGTAAGCCCCGGTCCGCGTGAACTGGCTCAGGTCTATCTGCCCCCATTTCGGGATGCGGTCAAAGCCGGAGCATTGTCCATCATGACGGCGTACAATTCCATCGATGGTATTCCTTGTTCGGCCAACCCTTATTTGCTGAAAACAGTACTGCGCGATCAGTGGCACTTCAACGGATACGTTGTGTCGGATTTGAGCAGCATTTCGGGACTGATGAGTAATCACCGCGTAGCAGCGACCCCCGCCGATGCGGCTGCCTTAGCCATCAATGCGGGGCTGGACTCTGACCTGAGTGGTTACGGATTCGGAAAAGCACTTCAGGAAGCCGTTGACAAAGGAGCCGTCAGTACTGCGGTCCTGGATACCGCCGTCAGCCGGGTTTTGCGGATGAAATTTGCGATGGGGTTGTTCGAATCACCCTACGTTAGTTCAGAAAAAGCCCGCTCGGAAGTCCGAACAGCCAGTCATGTTGCGCTGGCCCGGCAGGTAGCCCGCGAGTCGATCACGTTGTTAAAAAATAAAGACAACGCATTGCCGCTTGCCAAAACGCTTAAACGCATTGCAGTGATTGGGCCAAATGCCGATAACGTGTACAACCAGTTGGGTGACTACACGGCTCCGCAAGCTGAGGGGGCGGTAGTAACGGTGTTGCAGGGTATTCGCAATAAGCTGGGTGCTAACGCTCAAATCAATTACGTAAAAGGCTGTAGCATTCGCGATACCGCAACCAATTCAATTGCCGATGCCGTTGCCGCAGCTAAGCAGGCCGAAGTAGCCGTTGTGGTACTGGGAGGCTCCAGCGCCCGCGATTTTAAAACGGAATACCAAAACACGGGCGCGGCCAAAGTATCGGCAACGTCGGTGAGCGATATGGAAAGTGGCGAGGGCTTCGACCGCGTTAGCCTTGATCTGATGGGCAAGCAACTGGAATTACTACAGGCCGTTATGAAAACCGGAACACCCGTGGTGCTGGTGCTGATCAAGGGGCGACCGCTTAATTTGAACTGGCCTGCGGCTAACGTACCTGCTATTGTCGATGCCTGGTACCCCGGTCAGGAAGGCGGGAACGCCATTGCCGATGTGCTGTTCGGTGACTATAATCCAGCGGGGCGGCTCACCATATCGGTTCCCAAATCGGTTGGGCAGTTACCCATTTACTACAACTACAAGAATCCGGCCCGTCACGATTACGTCGAAATGGACGCCAAGCCGCTGTTTCCATTTGGGTACGGATTAAGCTATTCAACTTTCGATTACAGCGGTCTGCAAGTACAGGCAACACCCACGGCCAGCGATGTGCAGGTAAACGTTTCATTTACGTTAAAAAACCAAAGCAATCGGGATGGCGATGAGGTCGTTCAACTCTACATCAGTGACCGGTCGAGTTCGGTCGTGAGTCCAGCTAAACAACTCAAAAAATTCGCGCGTGTTCACCTGAAAGCAGGTGAACAAAAAACCCTGACCTTCCAGCTGCGCGCCGAAGACCTGATGCTGTTAAATCCTGCTATGCAGTGGGTAGCTGAAAAAGGCACGTTTTCCCTCCTGGTCGGCGCATCGTCCGACGATATCCGGCTAAAACAGGATTTTCAGCTTGCCAAAGATATTCCGGTTCGTCCGTGATAAGATAACCCCTAAAAACGAATGCCATATCTTGGAGATATGGCATTCGTTTTTAGGGGTTATCTTAAACTGATCGCTTAAGGCTGTCCGGCCAGCACTTCGGCCAATTTCTTACCCAGGGCGTCACCCCGAACGTTTTTAGCGACAATCTTGCCATCGGGACCAATCAGGAAGTTCTGCGGAATTGCCCGGATGCCGTACTGTTTAGCCACTTCGTTATCCCAGAATTTCAGGTCCGACACCTGCGTCCAGGTCAAATTATCTTTGTGGATCGCCTTCAACCAGGCTTCCTTCGCGTTGGGCCGATCCAGCGATACGCCGAGTACTGTAAAATTTTTGGTTTTGTACTCGTTGTAATTTTTAACCACGTTCGGGTTTTCGGCCCGGCAGGGACCGCACCAGCTTGCCCAGAAATCGACCAGTACGTATTTGCCCTTAAAATCGTGCAAAGCAACGGCATTACCTGATGTGTCGGCCTGGGTAAAATCGGGAGCGAGTTCGCCGACCGACGTAGCTTTGATCCGGTTGAGTACGGCCGTGTATTCCTGTCCGGCTTTGCTGTTTTTAACCCCTTCTGCCAAGCCATCGAATACCGGTTTAACATCACCGTATTCTGGCGCATAACCGCCGAACGACTTCAATGCGTCTAGGCTAACCAGACTTTGCGGCATCGATTTGATAAACTGAGCATACACCGTTTTTTGCTCGGCTTCAATAGCTTCGTAGCGCTTATCCAGCGATTCTTCGAATTCTTTTTTACTTCGCTGTTCGGCGGTAGCTGAGCGATATTCCTGCATCAGCTTTTCCATTTTTTCGTTCGTTGCCTTCAGGGCTGTTTCGAGCTTCTGATTATCGGCGTTGAGCGACGTTCCGCTGACGACGGCGTTTTTGAGCGAGTCGGGGCTAACGACCTTTACCGTACCCGGTTCCAGATAGACACTCATGGATGGCGTCGGGCTGGTTCTGCTCAATCCTTTTCCGCGCTTATCAACGAGCAGTATACCCTTGACCGGGTTCTCGACCGATCCTTTGAACTCAAATTTACCGTCTTGAATCGTCGTTGAATCGAGCTTTACCGTGCTACCTGCCATGTAACGCAAGTAGGCTTTTGCCGGAGCCTTTACAGTTCCCAATTGGCCTTGTATCGTATACGATCCGCTTTGGGCCCATAGCAACGACGGCAACATCGTCAAGGCAAGGGAGGCTAGTTTTTTCATAGTGTACAGAAGTTTAGCGAATTAAGCGATAAAAGCGCTTATCGTGGCAGAAAAGGCTTTTTTTTTCGTATTCGGTGATCAATCGTTTCGTCCTCCCAAACCGCTTATCCTCAAAATACACTGGATTATCAGCCACTTCGCTCATTAGGCGAATACAAACAAAACGGTAGCCTGGCTACCAATAACTTGCGGCTTTAACGCAACCACTCCTTTTTATGAAACAGCTCTTCTTGGCCATAAGTCTGCTGGTTAGCTCGCTTCTATCGGCTCAGGCTCAGATCGACACGATCAATACCAACACGCTGAAATTGAACGTGTCGGCATTTAAAGAAAGCAAACGATCCTACGCAGTCTTTTTCGAAGACAGCACCGGCAAACGGCTTACATCGGCTGATATTTGGGATCGGACCATTCGCTTCTCGAAATCGGCTACCGGACAAAAAACATACGTGTTCGACTGGAAGTGGTTTTCGAAGGACTCACTGATTGGTCATGTAACGACAACCGGTCTGCTGCCGTCGCTGGCTCCGCTCACGCACGATGCAACCTATGCCAAGCGGGGCGCCCGAAACTTTGTCTTCAACCACAACATTGTTACGATACCGACAGCGAGCCGACGCACGGCCAAAGACAGCACGTTTAAGGTTGTGCTGAATCCACCGGCCTTCGCATTTCCGATGGATTTAGAAATTCTACCACTGCTACCCGTCAAAAAAGTAGGGCAGGAATTTGCGCTTGCTTTCTACGAACCCGGTTCACCCACATCCAACTATTACCGGCTAACGGTGACGGGTAAAGAAGACCTGCCCGTTGGTGGCAATGCGAAAGTCAATTGCTGGCTCTTGAAAATTGATTACGGTCAGCAGGGTGCTTACGCTACGTTCTGGATCTCGGACCAATCCCGCGAAGTGCTTAAAATGCGGGAATATTTTCGGGGTCGCTACCGCTACAAAGTAAAACTGTTTTAACGCCTAGGCTGGCTGCTGATCGACGCTATTGGGTTCCGGCGGGTGCTGACGGAAGATTTCTTCGAGTCGCTTAAACAACTCCGGATGCTTTTCCTGAAGCAAATCGGGACGTTTGAAAAAGTACTCGGACACGACGGCAAAAAACTCAGCGTCATTCGTGATGCCATACGGGTTGATGTCCGAGTGATTGTCTTTTATTTGGCGAATGTTTTCGTGAATCAGTTGCAACCAGGGCTTGATGTGACTTTTTTCGAGCAGGTATTCCGGCAATCCGTCCGTAGCGCCGTCGGCTTTGTCGAGGAGGTGTACAAACTCATGGATGCCCGTATTGCCCTTACTGGTTTCGTTGGCAAATCCGTCGCGCAGAGCCGGTTTAGAGAGCACCATTGTACTCTGTAACGCGCCCCCTTCCCCAACCATTCCCAGAATATTTCGTCCATCGCCGGTCGTTTGATAATCCGCGTTGAACCGATCCTCGTAAAGCAATACATCCGTTAAAGGATACGACCAGTCGCCAAACCCGAAAATTGGAATGATCGCGCTACTGGCAACGAGTACCCGGTCCAGATCATCGACGGTTGTGCCAACACCTTCGATTTTCGTATGATTGAGGAAGTGATTGACCCGGTTCTCGAACAGCGTCTTTTTGTCGCTGCTTAGTGATCGATAGTAGGCAACATGCTCTTCCAGCAGTTGCGGATACGTGGGTGGCAAAGGTACCGCGTCTATGGCCTTTTGCTGCTGATACCGCCAGATGAGCCAGCCAATAAAAAGAACAACGATACTAATCAGAACAATCATGGATGAATGGCTTTGCTAAGGTTATAATTTCTGAATATGAATGGCTACTTTCGATTGAACGTGGATCAACACCTGAATCCCGTCGGGTCGAACCGCTATGGTCTGCGGTACAAGCCGAAACGATTGAATACCGAGGTCTGTTTTTTTGCCCGGACCTTTTTCGAATGCTTCGTTTATTTTCTTTGGTAACTGTTCAATTTCGCTTCCCATCGGAATCACCAGCATTCGCTCCATCAACTTGCGCAACCCCTTGTGGACAACGGTATTCGAAAATTTAGACAAAGCATTATCGGTTTGAGCATCGAAATCCAGGTCCTTGACGTGCAGTGTTTTTGTTAGCGTATCAAAGACAGGGCGGCCCCGTAGATACAGTGTCCCATCCACAAGCCCGTTTACTTCTGTTTTAACAATAACTGTCCGCTGGCCTCCGTATACCGAGGCTTTATTAATGGTCAGTGTGCCCAGCGCCACCTTTTTCGGTTCTTTTGACAAGATGCGACTCAGCATCCGGTTGATGTCGGCATACGGGATAAAACCCACAACGCGTAAATCAGCGATCTGCGAGACGGTATCTCGCTTCTGCAACTGCGGCAGAGGCACCAGCGGCTGTACGGGTTCCTCCGATTTCAGGTCCGTTCTGGTTTCGAAGGCTATCCGCAAATGCGTGGTTATCTGCTTAGTATTGCCCGTGATCGGGCTTGCGGCAACGCTGATCGGCTTGGGTATCAGCCAAAGACCGTACTCTTTCTCCAGCAACAACGGCTTTTGAATATCCTGCCAGACCGGCTTTACCATGGCGTCGAGTCGCAGGTCTTCGTAAACCGCTGTGTCGATAGCTTTCTCGATGGAAGTACGATGGTTGTCGAGTATCCGCTGCGCAAAGTTGGTCAACGAGATTTCTTTGCCAAACAAACGAATCTCGGGTTCACTGATCCACTGGTAATCAGTGAATTTAACGTTGCTGGCGAGTCGCCAGTTGGGAGTTACGCGCAACGGGCTCTGAAAGTTGACCTGCAAGGCGCAGAATGGTTTCTGCGGTGATGTGTCGCTGGCACCAAACGGCTGGATCAGCCATATCTGCAATGGAGCCGAAAAACGAATTTGCTGATCAACGTACTGAATATGAACAGGCCCCGAACGTTCTATTCTGAATGAGAAGATACCGCCTTTTGTCTTTTTACCGACCAATACGGGGTCAAGCTCCTTGTTGATCTTTTTTTCCAGTTCCGTCAACTGAAAGGTTATAGGGCCGGCCAGATACGAAATTTGAGACGGAATTGGCGGATCAAAGCCGTCGGCTTTCGGCGGCTCGGTTTCTACCTGCTGACACTGGCTTGTAAACAGCACCACTGCCAGCGCAATAGGCAACTGGATTCGTCGTAATAATTTCATCAATAGTGTAGTGGTCTATCGTCTGTTTCGCGGGAACGTACAGAACCGATTTTGGGCAACTTTACTAGCAATAACTTCACGGCTTTTGAGTTGTTTCCTTACCGGGTCATCGGGCGCTGACAACAGCCCGAGCAGACAAACTTTTGCTGGGGAAAAGCGCTTCGCTACCGGAACGGCGAACACATTCTGCCTGACGGATTTAATCGGTAACTTTGTGCAAACACGCTAGCCAATGGCAGAAGACATACCACAGGGTGACCCTACTCTCCTAAAAGAATTGATCCATTATCCAATGCCGTTTGGAAAATACAAGGGTAAGCTGATTCGCGAATTACCCATGTCTTACCTGGAATGGTTTGCGCAGACCGGGTTTCCGGCGGGTAAGCTGGGCATGTTGTTACAGACCATGTACGAAATCAGGCTGAACGGATTAGACTACTTACTACGGAATTTAGACCAATAACCCCTTTGCCGCTATACAGGCCAGCGGTCCGCGTTACTTGCCTACAGTTCGTCGATGCCCGTTGAGGGTCGCGTTCGAAAAATCGATAAAAATGAACAGATTGAGAACTCACTCAGCGCTTCAGTTCTTTTCCAGCTTTTTCAGCTCGTTCTGAATATACGCTTTTGAGAGCCAGTTCGTACCAATCATTACGCCTTCAATGTTGCGGGTTTGGCTAATGTCTTTTAACGGGTTACCATTGAGCAAAACCAGGTCGGACACATTGCCCGGTCTGACAACGCCCGAATTGGGCTTGTTCAGGTAAGAAGCGACGTTGACCGTGCCGGTACGCAGCACCTCATAAGGTGTTAATCCGGCGTCAACAAGGTATTTCATTTCGTGATGAATCGAGAATCCCGGCACATTAAATACTTGGGGGGCATCAGAACCCAGCAGCAGTTCGACACCGTTTTTCTGACATTCGCGGATTATTTTCCGGCGAACCTGAATCAGTTTTTCGGCCCGCTCTTTCGAAAAGTTCGGGTTATTGTTGTAACTGTTTTTCGCATTGACCCAGCTTTTAATCTGATCGGGGTTCATGTATTTCATTTCAGGGTCGTCGGTAAACGTTTCTGCCGGAAGCGGAGAAAGCCAGCGCTCGGCGAGTGCTTGCGTGGGCACAACCCGGATACGGCTGTTGCGCAGGCCCGTAACTAGTTTTGGCAACATGGATTCGCTGGTGCGGTCAGCAATCCAGGCCCCAAACAAGCCGGTTTCCTGTTCGGCCAGCGTGTCGATACCCGGCGTAAGGGCTTCAATGAATCCATCCAGGTGATCAATGGACGAGTAATGAGCATCGATAGCGCGCCAAACGCCGACGTTGAACGACACGTGTCCGACGAACGGAATACCCACTTCGTGCGCGGTTTTGGCAATAGCCGGAAACGTTTCTTTGGTCAGGCCGGGGTGTAATTTCAGAAAATCGTAGCCAGCCGCTTTTTGCTCACGGACCATCTCAGCACCCCGTTGCGCCGTTTTTACGGTTTGCCCATTAAACGAAGGTCCGGTGGCGTAAAAATGGGGTCCCAGGATTTCACCACTGTTGATTTTGCTGCGTAGTTCGAGATGCTTCGGATGGCCGAGCATGCCCCGAATTGTTGTGATGCCGTTCGCCAGATAAAGCGTCAGCACTTCTTTCATGGGTTCAAGGTCGTCGATGGGCGGAACGTGCGCGTGAATCTCGGCCCAGCCAGGCATGAGGTATTTGCCTTTAGCCTCAACGATTAATGCATCTTTACTGAATTTGATCGTACCCGCATTGCCCAATGCCGTTATCGTACCAGCCTTCACCACAACCGTCTGGTTTTCCAGGACCCGCTCCTGATCCATCGGTATTACATTGACCGACCGAAATACGATTTCACGATTACGGACAGGCTCCTGGGCGAATAGGCGGGTACCAGCAACCAGTAGCAAAGAAATAAGCACCAGAACAGAAAGAGCACGCATACAATTTTCGTTGTTTACGGTTTATAAATCAGACCAACTAGTACTCTGAGCATCAATCCTATTTGGGTAACAGCTACGCGTAAATGTATTTAATTCATTTCTACTACCGATGAAAATCAAAGCAATTATTACCGGCGCTACGGGTATGGTGGGCGAAGGCGTCCTGCACGAATGCTTACAGCATCCCGACGTTGAACAAGTGTTGGTTATCAACCGAAAGCCCGGTGGCGTATCGCATGCCAAACTCCGCGAGATTGTTCATAACGATTTCTTTGATCTGAAAGCAATTGAAAGCCAACTAACGGGTTATAATGCCTGCTTTTTCTGCCTCGGTGTCTCGTCGGTCGGGATGGATAATGATGAGTACAAGCACCTGACTTACGATCTGACAATGAACGTAGCGCAGTTGCTGGCAACGCAAAATCCGGCCATGACGTTTTGTTATGTTTCGGGTGCCGGAACCGATAGTACCGAGCAAGGTCGGCTCGCCTGGGCGCGGGTAAAAGGAGCCACCGAAAATGCGCTGATGCGACTCTTCAGCAATGCGTATATGTTTCGTCCCGGTTTTATGAAGCCTACGCCCGGCCTGAAAAATGTGAAAAGCTACTATAAATTCATTGCCTGGTTGTACCCCATTGGTCGGGCGCTTTATCCGGCAGGTTTTTCAACCCTACAGGAACTCGGTCTGGCCATGATCAAATCCGCAACGCAAGGTTACGAGAAGCGGATTCTGGAAGTGAAAGACATTGTTGCTTTAGCCAAGCGTTAGTGTTTTGATCGACAGGATCACTTATTTCGTTACCGTCACAACCGGCGGATTTTTCTGCTGGCTGGCAAACTGCCGGAGGTAGGTAAACCACGCATCGCTAGACGTAATCCGTTCTGCTTTGTCCCAGGCACCGCCGGTGTAATAGGTAATCGTTTCGCCGGACTTAGTACTGAGTTTAGCTAAGCCATGTTGGTATTTACGCATCATTGGAACCGACGCTTTCGGGAATACGCATCCCACTCCGATTGTTCCATCATTGCCATGTGTAGGCTCCCAGTAGGCCAAAACACCCGTTTTTTCGTCGAGCAACAGCGGACTCTCCTCGGGCCGTAGCGTGATACCGGCGACCATTGGCAATGGCTGGCGAGCCGTATGAACAACATGCACCTGTACTTTGCTCAACTGCGACCCCGCATCCAGCGAAATTGTTTTGCTTTCGTTTACCCTGATACCGTTGAAGGTATAGGGATCGTATTTTACCCGGAAAGTTGAACGCAGTGGGCCATTGTCCAGAATTTCCCAGGAGCGGTAATTATGAATGTACTGAATGGAATCGTTCAGGAAAACGCCGATGTCGCCCGCACCCAGCGTCAGCCCAACGTGGTAATAATCCAGTCCCTCGCCGTGGTCTTTGTGGTAATCGTTTTGCTTATACCACCTATCAAGAATCAGCTTGTCGGTGCGTTTGGCCCAGATGTCGGAACCGTAGGCGTTGTCGGACCGTCCGTTGAGGGCCGCCCCGTAGATGCGGAACGCCACCCGGTCATTCTCCCAGGCAAAGTCGTCGTAGCGTTCGGGAACGTACCGGCAATAGGTTTTAGCCTCAACATGGGCTGGTTTTCCGCGCCGTAGCATCAGTTGAATCGCTTGCTTTGGCCCGATAGACACCTGAACTAGCAGGTTCTGAATGGCCTTCTGACCGTGGTGTTCCAACTGATAAGCGACTTCGTTTCCGTTCTGAACAACCTGCAATTGAGCCGTATCGACCTGCGGATACACCTTTTGTACGGTTGCCCAGGGAATCTCAACGACGGTTTGAGAGAGGGAGGTATTGCCTGGATTGGTGATTTTCAGGGTAGCCTGTTGCCCTATTGCCTTTGCGGCAAAACCGGTCAACATACCTAGTAGCAAACAAAATCGCATTGTCGTACAAGTGAGTGATCGCGCAAAAACTCCGTTCGTCCGTTCGATGTCGTCAGCTAGTTTCCAGTTGACGATACGGTTGGCAAATTCAGTCGGGTAAGACCCGGATGTTTGTATAAAATCACGGGAAGGCGTCGATCTACTTGTTTCTGCGGACAGGGAGGACAGCTCCGCCTGGAATAAAATAGCCTTCCCGAGTGAGTAGCAAGCACATCGGGAAGGCTATGTTCTTATTTTACCTTGGAAAACTTGGCACCGAACAGGAAGATAACAGCGTAGCAGATAATGGGCAGATAATACGCTCCGGCTACATCTTTATCGGCAATCTGACCCATCAGCGGAGGGAAAAGCGCACCACCAACCACGCCCATCACAATAAACGAAGAAGCCTGTTGCGTTTGCGCGCCCATTCCTTTCAGACCCAGGCTGAAAATGGTCGGGAACATAATGCTGAAAAAGAAATTGAGCATCAGCAGAGCGACGAACGACGGCCAGCCAAAGCTCTGCGCAATGATTACGCACATCGCAATATTGGCTAAGGCAAAAGCGGCCAGCAGTTTGTTCGGTGCAATAAACTGCATCAGGTACGTTCCAACAAACCGGCCGATCATCATCATCACCATGCTCAGGGCAAAGTAATACGATGCCTGCTCGGCAGCGAAGCCCATTTTCTCGACCCCGTAATTGATAAAAAACGCCCACGTGCCACCCTGAGCTGCCGTGTTGAACAACTGCGCAATAACCGCCCACACAAAGTGCGTACGTGAAAACAGACTCCTAGGCTGCTGAACGTCGGCGGGTGTCGTTGGCACCGCGTACGCGTCAGCCTCCGCTTCAATGGCATGGGCATCCTGAACCGGCGGAACCTTCACAAACGAGAACGCAATGGCGATACTCAGGATAACCGAACCGATAATGATGTAAAGCATCTTCACCGACTCCAGGTCATTGGAGTGCTCCTGGCCACCCCGCAGAATGAAATACCCACCGATGAGGGGTCCGATTACCGCGCCCAATCCGTTGAACGACTGTGCGAAGTTAATCCGCTGATCGCTGGTCCGCTGATCGCCCAAACCGGCCACAAACGGGTGCGCTACCGCTTCGAGCGTAGCCAGTCCACAGGCTAGAATAAACAAGGCAACCCGGAAAAAGCCGAATGACTCGGCATTGGCTGCCGGTATAAACAGAAATGCGCCAATGGCGTACAAACCGAGCCCAAACAAGACCCCATTTTTGTAGCCGAACCGCTTCATGAACAGGCCAGCGGGTATGCCCATTACGGCGTACGCGCCGAAAATCGAGAACTGAACCAGTCCGGATTCTGCTTTCGACACGTGCAGTACATTCTGGAAATGTCGATTCAACACGTCACCCATCGTAATCGCAATGCCCCAGAGCATGAACAAGGACGTGACGAAAACAAGGGTAACAAGGTATTTTTTTTCAGTAAAGGCAGCTTTAGGCTTGCCTGAGATCGTTGTTGCCTGCATGCAGTTGGGTTAATTAAACGGGCGTATCGAGCGTTGCCAGTTGGACGACTGGTTCGCTCGGCTACACTTGTAAAAAAGAGTTTTCAGGACCAAATTACCGCTTTCAGCGATAATTTACAGCTTTTGAACAACCCAAACCCGTTATTTTAACTTCCTCGCTCAAAGCAAGTCTATCGCTATCCAATTCGCGTAACTCCTAAAAGGCTAATCTTCACGTCCTTCTTTCCGGTTAGCATCGGCCATCCGGACTATCTTGGGCGTAAATTTCGCCAGAACCGATACCAGATCGTGCTGGGCATTAATGACGGTTTCAATGTCTTTGTAGACCATCGGAGCCTCGTCCAGATCACCCCCGATCAACTGCACATCGGCTTGCTGGAGGGCTTTATTCCATTCCGAACGCGTAATGCGGGCAAAGGCTTGCGTACGTGACATTAATCGACCCGCTCCGTGCGACGCCGAATTCAGTGAATCCGCATTCCCTCGTCCGCGCACCACGAAACCGGGCTGCGTCATTGATCCCGGAATGATGCCTAGCACATCCTGTCCGGCGGGAGTAGCTCCTTTTCGGTGAACAATCACCTCGCGACCGTCCGGAAGTTGCTCTTTCCAGGCAAAATTGTGGTGGTTTTCGACCATAGTCAGTGGCGTTTGACCGAGCGCTTTCGCCAGTTTTCGATGGATCTCGTGGTGATTAGCCGATGCGTATTCGCCCGCCAGATTCATGGCAATCCAATACTCCTGCCCTTCTTCGGTATTCAGATCGAGCCACGCCAGATGAGCCGCCTGCTTCGGAAGCCGGGTACGCTGCATCGCCAGCTTCGAGTAATAATTGGCGACGTTCCCACCGAACCCACGTGATCCCGAATGAGATAACAAGGCCAGATACTCACCCGGCGGCAGATTCAGCTGGTCATCGTTGGTGTACACCTCTACGATACCCCATTCGACAAAGTGATTACCCGTACCGGAGCTTCCCAATTGCCGATATGCTTTGTCCTTTAAATCACGAATTACTTTGGTGGCTCGCCACTGGGGTAAGTCCATCACACTCTCATCGATCTTCTGGCGGGTTTCGCCCCCCATACCGAATTTGGTTTGCTCGACCAGCGATTTTTTCAACAAGTCCGGTTCTCGGTTTAAAAACGCGGGTGGCAGATCGAACACCGACAGGCACATTCGGCAGGCAATATCGACACCGACCGCGTACGGAATAACGGTATTGGCATCCGTGGCAAGGACTCCACCAATGGGCAATCCATATCCCTGGTGTGCGTCGGGCATCAGCGCACCAGCGACTGAAACAGGTAAGCTAGCGGCTGTTCCCATTTGTACCAAAGCGCCTTCTTCGATCTGCTCACGCCCAAACACGGCATACGGCAGTGATTCGGTGCGTAAGGCAAAGTCTCGTTCGGTCTGCTTCTCGCTAGCGTCTGACACGTACGGAGCCGGTTCAGGAGGCAGGTAGGTCGCCCCCGTCTCACTAAGCGGCACGGGGATACCCCGCTTGTTTAGCTCATAGACAGAGCGAGCTAGATTCGTGACTTTGTTGCTCGAGTAAGCGTATTTTTTGGGATGTTGCAGCATCTGCGCCAGCAGACCCATCACCTTTTCTTTCGGGTAGTTGGCCCGTTGTACCAGCCCGTTGGCTACGCGCAAAAAGGATGCGTGTAACTCGTCGGGAATTGGAGCCAGTTTAAGGATGTCGTCAAGTGTGATTGGTATTGTTATTGGCGTTTTCATGAGCAATTATGCGGACATCCTGTCCGCTGTAAAGTAATTAACTGAGCGGACAGGATGTCCGCGTTAGGATTAGCGGGACCGAACGAACAGCTGTTTTAATTGATCAACCATCGAGCCACCGTTGGACACCGAAATTGAATTGATCTTGTCCGCGATTTTCTCCACGTATTCCATTTCTTTTAACTTCCAAAGCATCTCATTGTCTTCCATTAGTTTGGCAGTGTTCAGTAAACTCCGGGTTGATGCAGTCATTTCGCGACCTATGGTGTGGTTAGCCGACGTTTTTTTACAGGCCAAAGGTTAAGGGCTACTGCGCAGTGTTTTTGCGCAGTTCAGAAAATTTTTCCATTTTTCTGAAAATTGATTAACCCGATGCCTGCCAATCGCAATGCGCTTGTTCGCTATAAAACGTTAGATGCTTGTCTGCGCAACCGCCAGCGAAAATGGACGCTCGACGACCTGATCGAAACGGTATCGGAAGCACTTTACGAATACGAAGGGCTTGACAAAGGCATTAGCCGACGTACCGTTCAGGCAGATCTGCAACTCATGCGGAGCGATAAACTAGGCTATTTCGCGCCCATCGTTGTCATTGACAAAAAGTATTATACCTACGCGGACCCAGCATACAGCATTACCAACATTCCGCTGTCGGACGGTGATCTATCGCGCATGAACGAAGCGGTTGAAGTCTTGAAGCAATTCAAAGGGTTTTCTCATTTCACAGCCCTCAACGAAGTCGTGCAGAAGCTGGAAGATTACGTGTACTCGACAGCGCAGAAATCGATCCCGGTGATTGATTTCGAGAAAAACGATTCCCTGAAAGGACTTCATTTTCTGGATGACTTATACCAAGCCGTCGTTCAGAAGCAGGCCGTTCGCATACAATACCAATCCTTCTCAGCCCGGTTACCGAATACATTCGTGTTTCACGTCTGGTGGCTAAAAGAATTTAAGAACCGCTGGTTTGCGGTGGGTATGCGCGACGGGAAAAAGAACCTTATGCATCTGGCGCTGGACCGGATGCTGACCGTTGATGGGGCACCTGATACGGATTACACACCCAATCAACACATTGACCCGGAACTGTACTACCAGGATGTGATCGGCGTATCGGTCAGTGAAAATATGCGGGCGATCGTCGTAAAACTCTTTGTTACGCGAATACATGCACCTTACGTCGAAACAAAGCCGCTTCATCACTCTCAGCAGATTGTTGAGCGAATGGCCGATGGGATTGTCATCCAGCTCAAGGTGCAGCACAACTTTGAGCTGGAAAAGGAAATTCTGGGATTTGGCGAAGGCGTGCAAGTGCTCGGCCCCGAACGACTCCGCCGAATTATTCAGCGCCGTTTGCATGCTGGACTAAACGCTTACGAACCGGTAAACGAGACACCATTAGCCGGAGAACAGTGATGCCTTTTGCATCGTATCGTACTGTTCGCAGGGCGACCGTCAACCCTGTAAACTGTCGTATTTTCGGTCGATCAGTTCAGCGACTAACCCCGTCCAGCCGGTTTGATGGCTAGCGCCCACTCCCCGCCCATTATCGCCGTCGAAATATTCATAGAAGAGAACGTAGTCCCGGAAGTGCGGGTCCTGATACTTCGGATGCTGTCCGAAGGTAACCCGTTGTCCCGATTCGTTCAGGGTGAATAAAGAGATAAGTCGGCAAGTCAGTTCGCAGGCCACCGCTTTTAGCGTAATCTGCTTTCCTGAACCAATCGGGTACTCGACGGTGAAATCGTCGCCGAAGTAGTCATAGAAACGTTCGATGGACTCAATCATAAGGTAGTTCAAGGGCATCCAGACTGGTCCGCGCCAGTTGCTGTTTCCACCGAACATGGCGCTGTCGCTCTCGGCGGGCGTGTACGCTAACCGGAAGGTCGTGTCGTCAAGCGTAAACTCGTACGGCTGATCGCGATATACTTTCGACACCGCCCGAACGCCGTGCGGACTCAGGAATTCCGTTTCGTCGAGGATCTTGCTGAGTAGCGATTTCAGTCGAAATCCCCTCAACAAACTCAGCAGCCGTTTTTCTTCTTTTCCAGCTTCGGTATAGCGTGAAACCTGACTGTACAGATCGGGTCGATGGCTTTGAAACCACTCCATCCGCTTCCGAAAGCCGGGACGTTGTTGTAGTAGTTCGTCGCTTAAAATTTCAACCGCAAACATGGGAATCAACCCAACCATCGTTCGAACGCGCAGCCGCTTTACGTTACCGTCAGACATTCGAAGCTGATCGTAAAAGAAGCCGTCCTGTTCGTCCCAAAGACCCTGACTGTTCTCGCCGATGCTGGTCATAGCTCCGGCTATGTATAGAAAATGGTCGAAGAATTTCGTAGCCAGTTCATCATAGACGGGGTCGTGCTGCGCCAGTTCGAGCGCAATTCGCATCATATTAAGCGCGTACATCGCCATCCAGCTCGTACCGTCGGCCTGTTCAAGATGGCTACCATCGGGCAGTATGGCATTGCGGTCAAACACGCCAATGTTATCAAGGCCCAAAAAGCCTCCCTCGAAGATATTATTTCCCGATTCGTCTTTTCGGTTTACCCACCACGTAAAGTTGAGCAACAGCTTATGAAAAATGCCCCGTAAAAACCGAATGTCTTCTTCGCCCGGCGGTTTACGCTCCAGCTCCATGCGGTAAATACGCCACGACGCCCAGGCATGAACCGGTGGATTCACGTCGCTAAACGACCATTCGTAGGCGGGTAGCTGCCCGTTCGGGTGCATAAACCACTCGTTGGTCAACAACATGAGTTGCTGCTTGGCAAAACCCGGATCAATAACGGCAAACGTAACGCAATGAAACGCCCAATCCCAGGCCGCGTACCACGGATACTCCCATTTGTCGGGCATCGAAATAACACCCGCATTGATCAGTTGCAACCAGGTGTGGTTCCGGCCTTTGGCTCGCTCCGGTGGTGGTGGCGGACTGTTGGGATCGCCAGATAGCCAGCGCGACACGTCGTAATAGTAATACTGCTTGCTCCAGAGCATACCGGCAAACGCCTGACGTTGTACCAGCTTTTCGTCGTCCGTTGCCTGAGCGGGGTGAATGCTGGCGTAAAACGCATCGGCTTCGGCCTTGCATTGTGCGCTTATCGCATCGAAATCCGCGAAGGGATCGCTCAAGCCGGTCGATTCCAGCCGGAGCCGAATGGTTGTTGAGCCTCCGGCCTCCACCGTAATTACGTAATGCGCGGCTGCTTTAGTACCCGTTTTTTCCGGATTGACGGTATCCGCGCCGTACACAACATGATCGTTAATGCCGTCTTTCGGATAGCGGGCTCCGTTGTGCGTGTTGTACAGCCGGACCAGGTTAGATTCGTTCTCGCAGAACAGCCAGTCCGGCTGGCCTTCCGCGTGGCATACATACCGACCTAGCTGCACCTGCTGGGCCAACACGGTTCCATCCGATTGAAGACTTAACTGCGGCTGTTGGCTTGGCACCCCATCGGAGTCGTCCCCCCAGACCCACGTATTTCGAAACCAAAGCGTGGGGAATACGTGCAATTGAGCCGTTTCGGGCCCTCGGTTGACTACCGTAATCGTCATTAGTATATCCTGCGGTCCGGCTTTCGCGTACTCAATGAACACATCGAAGTAGCGATCTTCATCGAACAGTCCGGTATCAAGCAACTCAAATTCGGGATCCTGCCGCGTCCGACGCCGGTTTTCAGCGATTAGCTGCGTATACGGGTAGGCAGCCTGCGGATATTTGTACAGCATCCGCTGGTAGGAATGCGAGGGCGTATTGTCGAGATAATAGTACAACTCCTTCACATCTTCGCCATGATTGCCCTCGCCGTTGGTCAGGCCAAAATAGCGTTCCTTGATAATCGGGTCGCTGCCGTTCCAGAGTGCCAGGGCCAGGCAAAGCTGTTGTTTATCATCGCAGAATCCCCCGATACCGTCTTCGCCCCAGCGGTAAGTGTAGCTACGCGCCATGTCGTGGGTTGTGTAATTCCACGCATCGCCGTTCGCACTATAATCTTCGCGGACAGTTCCCCACTGGCGGTCAGATACGTAGGGGCCCCACTGCCGCCAGGCGGGGTCTTGTAAGCGTTGTTGTTCGGTGGTCAATTGCTACGGTAGTAATGGTCTAATGATGCCTGACTGTTGACGCAGGATGCATGAGGGAAGCAGCATGCATCGGAAATCATGCTTCCCTCATGCATCCTGCGTCGCACTTATTCTCAGCCTCCTGTCGCGAACGGTTCGATTACGGTCATGCCACCATCAATAAAGATACTGGCACCCGTAATATAATCCGACAAATCGGAGGCCAGAAACACAGCGAGGTTACCAACATCCTGCGGTTGACCGATACGGTTGTACGGAATCAATGACATAAGGCTGTTCAGCGCCTGTGGTGTTTCCCAGGCTGCACGGTTGATCGGTGTCTGAATAGCACCAGGGCAAATGCTGTTGACGCGGATCTGACGATCACCGTACTCCTGCGCCAGCGACTGCATCAGCATTTTAATGGCCCCTTTCGAAGCGGCATAATTAATGTGTCCGGCCCAGGGAATCACTTCGTGTACTGAACTCATGCAAATAATCTTTCCGGTGGCGAGGGAAACCTCCGGGCGTGGTCCCCGACGTAGAAACTCACGGATGGCTGCGCGCGCGCACAAGAACTGACCCGTCAGGTTAACACTGATGACCGTATTCCACTGCTCCAGCGTCATTTCGTCGAATTTCGCGTCGCGTTGTAGCCCCGCGTTATTGACCAGAATATCAACGGTTCCGTACTGAGCGACGACATCAGCAAACAGTTGGGTAACTTCTTCTTCCTTACTGACATCACATTGGATAACAGTACCGGCTCCACCAGCATCCGTAATTTCTTTCAGCACAGCCTCGGCTTCATCCTTACTTTTTGCTGACGAGTGGTTGACGATAACCGTAGCACCGGCCTTAGCCAGTGCTTTAGCGACACCCGCACCAATTCCACTACTGGACCCGGTAATAATGGCGATTTGCCCTTTAAGAACATTATCCATGAAGAACATAAATTAATATAGTCAGTACAATTAAAAAGCTGGCTTACGGATCATGCGTACGGCGGCTTACATCTTTGTTAGCGATTATTCCCTATTTTAGAGACGTTTCGCTAACGAATTGTATCCCTCCTCATTTTAACTACCCATGTACACAACCAAACGCGTCCCTTTCCACATTGTTTTTCCGTTCACCTGGCGAGCCGTCCTGCTTTTCTTAGGTTATTCCACGATTATCTGTCTGTTGTATTCCCTGGCGGGCTGGACTTTTCTGGCGATTCCATTCGTTCCGGTGGCTACTATTGGCACCGCCGTCGCTTTTTACGTTGGCTTTAAAAACAACTCATCGTATGATCGGTTATGGGAAGCCCGGCGAATTTGGGGGAGTATTACCAACGCCAGCCGGTCGTGGGGCATTATGGTGCTCGACTACATATCTTCGGCCCAACCAAACGATTTGCTGGAAAAAGCTGAGCTAAAGACTACGCGAGAAAAACTCATTTACCGGCATTTGGCTTATATAACGGCCCTGCGGGTGCAGCTTCGGCAAAAACCCGTTTGGGAGTTGCATCATAACCCCGCCCACGACATTATCGAACGGATTGAGTCTTTCCGGCAATGTAGTTTAGATAAGGAACTGAGCCGTTTTCTGTCAGACACCGAGGTTGAAGCGCTGATCAAACACCCGAACCCGGCTACTTATTTGCTCCGGCAGCAATCCGCCGACCTACGGCGACTGCGTGAAGACAACCAACTTTCGGAATACTATCACGTCGATCTGGAACGGATGCTCGTTGAGTTTTACAACCAGCAGGGCGCTTGCGAACGGATCAAATCGTTTCCCTTCCCCCGTCAGTACGCTTATTTCAGCTTTATTTTCACTTGGTTGTTTATTGCCGTTCTCCCGTACGGGTTGCTTACCGAGATGGCAAAAGTGAGTGGCTGGCACATCTGGCTGACCGTTCCTTTTTTTACGGTTATAGCCTGGATATTCAATACGATGGAAATTGTCGGTGATACCAGCGAAAACCCGTTCGAAAATAGCATCAACGATATACCGATGACGGCCATTTGCCGCAATATTGAAATTGACTTGCGTGATATGCTGGGCGAAACGGAGCTACCCAAACGAGTGCAGGCAATCGATAACATTCTTATGTAACACGGGCGAACGACAAAAGTCGCTGCTTATCGAGGTAGGCCGTTTTACCTTTTATTCCGGCGGATGAAACCAACAATTGGTTTCATCCGCCGGCTTTTTTTATCCGAAAACTTATCTGACTCCCTCGGCTGTCCGATGGGTCATTTTACTAGAATTGTATTTTAAGGGTGTAAATTTTTCTCAAAAAATCAGATTGTCCTAAAATTTAAAATTATTAGAAAAATGCAAATTATACGTCATTTATAGGGACTTGTTGTATTTTTTCAATAAACAGCCCACAATACCTATATTCGATTGTCTTTTTACATGAACTTTTCCTAAAACGCTGACAATCAAGCCTACTCCTATTGCATTAAATAGCCTTTGCCGCACACCTTTGTCACGGTAAAACAAAATTTCAAACCAAATGAAACAGTTCCGTTTATCAATTGCTGTACTACTTTCAGTATGGGGTCTGGCAGGCATGGGAGATGCCAAAGCCGACAATGGTGCAGGAGCGAATGGGGTGAAAATTGAGAAGTCCGAACAAAAGAAAGTACGCGTTTATACACCGACAACAGCACCGGTTGAAGTGGCTATTATCGATGCCGACGGCAACCTGCTCTATCGGGGCCTGATTTCAAAAAAACAAAAAGGAGCAACCTCCTTCAACCTCAACAGCCTGCCCGACGGTCAGTACTTCCTGACGGCTGGTAACAATGCGTGGTGGTTGTCACAGGGACTTACGATCAAGGGCAATGCACTAAGCATTGACGAACGTAACCTACAGCAGGTGATGGAGCCAACAGTGGCGGCTTACGAGAAAAACAAATTCGAAGTAAATCTGCCCGCGAAAAATGTAGAGGAAGCCAATGTGGCTATCTACGATTCGCAGAACATGCTGGTTCAAACCGACTCGTTCAAAGGCTCGGTTCGCCGGTTCGATCTGTCGGCCCTTCCCGATGGTGCGTACACATTCGTCGTTGGCCCAACGCAGAAGCAGTTTTCGACGCGCGTTGCGATTAAACACTAATTGGTAACCCCACTGGTAGGCTAGCCTCCGGGAAGGCCCTGACAATCCTTCCCATCTCAAGCAATCCGGTTTTTCGGACAAACCCGATTGCACACCCATTCTCCAGGCCCGTGACAAACCAATGTCACGGGCTTTTTTGTCTCGTACACGTTAGGTTCCTAATTCGCGAAGCCGAAGGATAGACAGCTCCTTCATTTTGGATTCGAAAACAATGTCCACCTCTTTACCGTATGTATTGACGGGCGAATAAAGCCAGTCGGCGTGGGCTTCGCGTCGGGCTTTGGGATCTTCGCGTTCCTGCCGCGAATCGGAATAATGAAACACTGGTCTTACATCCCACGTCGCATAGGCCGTCATAAACGCTTCTTCTTCGGTTTGGAAACCGGGATTAAGCGAGTGGTGAAAATAATCGAAGACGATAGGCGTTCCGACTTGTTCGTAAACCTGAACCAGATCGACAACTGTGTACAGACTTGGGCGGTCATCGTTCTCGACGGTCAGGCGGGCGCGGAGATTTTCGGACAACAGGCTGAAATTCTTCGCAAACCGGGCTAATGTACTGGCTTTGTCGCCGTAGGTACCACCCGCGTGGATGTTGATTTTGTTCCAGTGCGACGGTTTCAAGCCCATCAGGTCAAACACTTCCGACTGGTATTCCAGATCCTTGATCGTGTTGTCGAGCACTTTTCCCTGTCCGGCAAGGTGATTGAATGGACCCGGATGCACCGTCAGACGAATAGGCCGACTACCGATTTCTTCGAGTGTTTCCCGGATGTCCGGAAAATCGGGCAGTTCAGAGATCTTGTACTCGGACGCCCATGGAAACAGATCCGACGTAACCCGAAACAAGCGAAAGCCGTGTTCGAGATTCCAGTCCACGACCTTCAATAAATCCTGCACATTTTTCAGGGCCAGCTCCGAAGCATAGGCAGTCCCGCGCTCGGTGAATGTCTTTTTGATCATTCCCCGGGTGGTCGTCACTTTGTCGGCCTGAAGGCTCAAATTGATGCAGGCATAGCCAACATTGGAAGGTGATAAATTCATAGTCCTTAAACCAGAATACCCCCCGTGCGGTTTGCTATTGTGACCGTTCGTTCAAAACTTAGCTCGTTATGGTGCCAATCGCCGGGCAAGGTTTTAACTTACCCCATCAGCGTAGCCGATTTGTATGAAACAATTTTATCTGTACTTACTGGTAGTTCCGTTTCTATGGCTAAGCAGTTGCGTTTCTCTTAAAACCGTTAACACGTTTAGCAAGGCGGCAGTTGTCAGCTTACAGCAACACAAAACCCTACCGATAACCTTTACGACTCTTTACCAGCAACGCGTGCAGGACGATTCGCTCGACCGACATCCCTTTAAAAAAATTCCTTTGATCGGAATTGATTTTACCGAACGTGTCCGCTACGACTCGCTACGTTCTTACCAGGTTGCAGACAGTCTGCTCCGCAACGGCAATCAATTGCTAATTGATTATTTCCAGTCGATAGCGGCTTTTTCCGACCCAAGTGGCTCATTCGTTCCCGTTCGGCTCAAGTCGGCCAGTTTTGATAGCTTTTTGCAGAATTCGGCCATCAAACTGACGTCCGCCGAAACGGCCTCGTTTAATCGCATCGCCAACTTACTAGGCTCTTCGGCTACCGGTGCTTACCGCCGTCGAAAACTGGTTGATCTACTAGAAAACAGTCATACCGACGTTCAGAAGATGCTGGCTGTACTGGCTTTTTCGTACGAGCGACTGGCTGAAGTAACAGACATTAGCCGGGAGCAGCAGTACGGACATTACAAAACCGTTCTCATCCAGGATCCGACGCTGACGTATTTGCAAAAACGCACCCTCGCTCAGCAATGGTTACTGACAGCGGGCGACATGGCGAAAAAGCGACAGGCCATACACGTACACGTGAAAACGCTCAGGACAGTCAGCGCGGGCTTCGATGACCTATATCAACAGCGTCAACAATGGAAAACGAAAGCGTTTTTTGCCAGCGTTAGCGCCTACTTAACCACCCTGCAACAGCTTCAGTCCGATCTGGAGCAACTTACCCCTGTCTATGGAAGACTTCACCCTTGATCAAATCGTCAGCATTGCAAACGGTTACCGGACGGTAGCCCGCGCCCTGAACGAATTTCAGGTGATGCACTGGTCTGAATTTACCTACGAGCAACAGCTCGATCTGAATGCGTATCAGAATAGCCTGCTCAACCGTGCCCAGGATTTACAGACGCTGGCGGTGCGCCCGGCTTTTAGCCAGGTCAGCGAAACAGCCGCAGCCATCCGCCAGGCAACCGATGAGGCCAAAGCGGGACTTCGACGCATTCGCAACGTAACAATAGCGCTCAACATTGGCGCGATCACCGTTGCGCTGGCCGCTTATGTAGCCCGCGCCAATGGCAAAGGCATTCAATCGGCACTTCGCGAACTAGCGGATTTGTTAGCGCTGGATAATGAGGAACCGGTCTGAGATCCGGGTGTATTAATAGTAAACGGCTCCCCCGTTGACTGGCGTTCTGCCTGATCAGCGGGGGAGCCGTTCATACGTCTGATTCTACCTACAGAATTAAGCCAGATGGCGATTTCACGCCGACTAGTTCAACTTCAAAAATCAGGTCCTGACCAGCCAGCGGGTGATTCGCGTCGAGCGTTACGCTGGTATCAGTCAAATCGCGAACAATCACCGGGATGGGCCGGGGGTTACCATCTTCGTGCATATTGAGCGTCGATCCTACTTCCAGCGGAATATCAGCCGGAATGTCCGAGCGGTTCAAGGTAAAGATCATTTCTTCATTTGCTGGACCATAAGCGTCTTCCACCGGAATGTTGATGGTTTTCTTTTCGCCTTGCTGCATCCCAGCTACGCCTTCGTCAAAGCCTTTGATGACCTGACCACTACCAACCGTAAATTCCAGCGGGGTACGTCCCTGCGATGAATCGAATACGGTTCCGTCGGTTAGAGTGCCGGTGTAATGCACCTGAACGGTATCGCCGGATTTTGCTTGTGCCATAACTACACTACTGTTTAGTGAATACTTCGCCAAAAGTACAGAACCTATTTGAAAGGTTCTGTAGCAATTATTTATTCAAAAGATGACAATCTTCATTCACCTTTTCGGGTTGCTTCTTATCTATTCAGAAACATCGTCCCCCGTTTCTGATGAACTACAAATACGTTTGGTTGTTTGCAACTATCTGTACAACGCTGATTAGCCGTTCAATAAATGCCCAGCTTCCCCGCTCCCTCCACCCCAACATTACCATTGAGAAACTGATGAATACGCAGGTCAGAGGGGTGCGGCTGGCGTACGACGCAACCACTCAGACTATGTTTTACAATGCCTTTACCGGCGACATTTTTCGCATTGAGCAACCCACCGGCGGTCAGGCGTACGACGTACCGATTGGTTCGTGGCTTGATCACGGCATCAATTATTTACAGGGCATGGCGTTTGCCAATGGGGTTATGATACTGGCCGGAAACTTCAAACAATCCGGACAACAAGGGTACGGGCTGGTTGTCAAAGGCATCCGGCAGTCGAATGGAAGCTGGCGTTGGGAACGCATCATGCAAACCGACCCCTACCCGTCTTCGGCAACATTGTACGACCATGCCTTTAGCGCCGTATGCGTTACACCCAATAAAGATTCTGTGTACATCAGCAGCGGCTCCCGAACCGATCACGGCGAAATTGAAGATACCGATGGCTTATACCCCAATACCCGCGAGGTCCCGTTGACGGCAACGATTTTCAAATTACCCATAAACCCAGCGTCAACGATTCATCTGCCGAATGAGGTAAACGCGCTCAACCAGTCGGGGTACGTGTTTTGTCAGGGCGTACGCAACGAGTTCGATCTGGCACTCGACGCGCAGGGACGATTATTCGGCGTCGAAAACTCCGGCGACCGGGATGACCCGGAGGAAATGAACTGGCTGCGGAAAGGGCATCATTACGGTTTTCCGTGGGAAATGGGCGGCAATCAGACACCCCAGCAGTTTCCCGGCTATAATCCAAGTCAGGACAAATTGCTGCCCGCTTCGCTATCGCCCGATCAACAGCAGAAATTTTATAACGACCCGACTTTCCCTACCCGCCCCGCCGGGCTTGTCGTAACGCAACCCATCCGCAATGTAGGTCCTGATGCCAATTTTGCGCGCGATCCGAACACAGGGCAAGTGGTCAAAGCCAATTCGCTCAGTACCTTCACGTCCCATCGCTCCCCGCTGGGTTTAATCTTTGACACCGACAATAGTTTGGCGGATTTTACGGGCGATGCGTTTACCCTGAGCTACTCAGCCGGTGGCGGAGTACGGGGCGGCTATTTGTTTGCGGAAGAACCCGGCGAAGACTTGCTGCATATTCGACTTCAATACGATCCAGCAACAGACAATTACACCGCCCAGACCACCAAAATCGCCGATAATTTCATAGCCCCGACCGACGCCGAGCGGATAGGCAACATTTTCTACGTGATCGAAGAAGGCAGACAGGCCATCTGGAAATTAACGTTTAAACCTCGGCCTACTGCCCTGGCGGATTTAAGCTTGTCCTTGAAAGCATCGGATCTGGTAGCAACCATCAATCAACCGCTTACGCTCACCCTGACGGTTCAGAACGACGGCCCGTCACAGGCAGAGCAGATTCAACTCGAAAACCGATTGCCGCCCAGCATGATATACGCAGGGGGAGCGTTGACTAACACCAACAACGTGTTGACAAAGACGATCGCTTCGCTGAGTAAGGGTCAATCGGTAAACCTAGTGTACCAACTGATACCGTTGCAGTCGGGCGTCTTTCAGAACGATGCGCAACTCCTTGCCAGTAACACGCCCGACCCTGATTCGGAACCCGGCAGTGGTACCGCCGACGGGCAGGATGACGCAGCGCGAGTCGTGGTCCGAACGCGCGACGCGGGTTCCGCTGTCTTTGTCTCGCCGAATCCGAACCAGCGACCGCTTCCGGCAGTAACTTCCAATCAGCCCTCGCCCGATCCGACAAAAGCTGACCTGAGTCTGCAATTAATCGCCAGCAACTTAGCCCCCACCGTCGGTGATCTTGTTTCTTTTACGGTACTGGTCTCTAACGCGGGTGGTCAACCGGTTTCGTCCGTAACGGTTGGGCATACATTACCGGCGCAAATGACCTTCGAAACAGGTACGGGATGGACAGCAAATGGATTGACGCTAACAAACCAGATAGGTAGTATTACAGCCGGAGGACAAGCCGTAGCGACCTTTGTAGCCCGCGTGACGAGTAGTGGTCAATTGCTCAATCAAGCCCAGATAACGCAGGCTACCCAGGCTGACCCGGACTCTACACCCAACAATGGGTATACCAACGGCGAAGACGATACAGCCCGCATCGAGCTTAGGGTTCGCTAGCGATTCCAGACCGTGATCAATTCGAGAAACTCGTGCTGGATAGACTGCGTCCGGTCCTCGTTGTACCACCGCTGAAGACGTTCGGCCAATTCGGGGAATGGCATTTTGTCCCGCCATTCCAGAAACAAGGTCTGAAGAGCCGCCGGACGTGGTCCCCACGAACCCAGCTCCGTCAAATCGGAAGCCCGTACACAAACAAGTTTCGGAATCGACTTACCACCGTTGGTCAGGTAGGCGTTCATCAACTCAGGGTTCTTATCGCGCAGCAAAAACCGGATCGATACGTTGGGCGATTGTTCTGCCATTTGGTGCAGCACCGGGATTGATTGGGCCGCGTCGCCACACCAAGACTCAGTAAGAACAAGCCAAATCCATAGTTCCGAAACCGATTCCAGCGCCGTCTTTAACGTAGCATTCAGGCTGGTTAGCTTATCCAACCGGCTCATCCTGTGCAGGTTTAACTTCGCATACCCTAAAATTTAGGGAGTGTTGTAAGAAGGTGCCTCGGAGGTTGTACGGCCCTGCGCCAGCAATTCGGTTGACAGGGTAACGTATTGATCGTACGTAAGCGCCGATGCGATCAACTCCGGCGTAACCACAGAAGAAGGTAGTGTCATAGGTATACCAGTTAGTAGCAATTCTGCAACATCAGCTTGCGTCTCTTTCGTTCGCCTGTCTGCCAGCAGCACAGGCCGCTTGATGAATTAAGTAGTTCCTTCTTGCATATATCGTTTTCTTATGTATACATTTACAACTGTAAGACCAGTTTTATTTTTCGATTATCATGGATGCACCAAGCAACGAATTTCTTCGTGGCACGCTCAAAACAATTGTCCTGAAACTTTTGGCTGAACAATCGCCATCGGGTCGGGCCAGAATGTACGGTTATGAAATTACCCAGGCCGTTAAAGAGCGAACCAAAGGCGAAATAACGCTGTCGTTTGGCGCCTTATACCCCGTATTGCACAAACTAGAGCAGGAAGGTTTATTGATCACAGAAAGCGAAGAGGTGGAAGGGCGACTCCGGAAATACTATTCGCTTACACCAACCGGTACCAAAGCCGCCGAACAAAAAGTCTCTGATTTTGAACGGTTCATGGAAGCCATGCGCGCCCTGCTGCATCCACCAGTCAGTTTGGCCACCGGACACTAATTACGCCTAAATCAACTCAACCGATAAGTAATCGATCCAGTGCCATGGAAAAACTCAGCCCGCAACAACTGGCCACGTTGCATCATCACCTGATCCATAGTGGTTCTACCAACGTTCTGATTGACGAATTGCTCGACCACCTGGCCTGCGAGGTGGAGTACTATATGTGGATTGGTTTATCGTTTGATGCGGCTCTGAAAGCCGTTCTGGAACAGGCGAACAATAAGGCGGTTCAGCATTTACAGTCTGCCTACAAAGTGGAGCTGGCCATGACTGAAGAACAACTCCGGCAAGCGAGTCTGGATGATATCGTGTTTGAATTTCGCAACAAGTCGTACGGGGCCTACGATCTTCGGCAGGCTTATCGCATCAATCTGCGCAACGCGTTTATCATGACCATTGGCCTGTGCCTGATGCTGATGGCTATGATGGATGGGATTAGCCGCCGGACGTGGTCTTACCTTAGTCCTTGGGGCGTTGCGTGGCTGATCGGTTTAAGCAGCGTTACGTTCGTAGTCATTAGCTGGTATCTGCAATCGACCCGCCAACAGCCGACGTCTGTATCCCGGACCTTTATCGATCACGCCTGAAACAGCGTATATACATCCCGGTTATATCCAAGAAGAAATGACCAGTAAGCTAGTCCGTTGTTCATGTGTTGTGTAACGGACTAGCTTACTGGTCATACTAGTCAATATTAGTAGGCGCGGGCAAAAACCACGCGGCCTTTGGAGGGCTTACCAGAATACACATCGACGCCTTCTTCGGGCTCCTGATCGAACGGAATACAGCGAATGGTAGCTTTCGTAGCTTCCTTGATTGCTTCCTCGGTTTCGGACGTGCCATCCCAGTGAGCCAGCAGAAAACCACCTTTTTCGAGCTGCTCCTGGAATTGATCGAAGGTATCGACCTTAAACGTATTTTCTTCCCGGAACTTGAACGCTTTGTTGTAAATCGACTGCTGAATGTCGTCAAGCAACGCCTGAATTCGTTCGGTCAAGCCCTCGAAAGGTACCGTTTCTTTTGTTTTCAAATCGCGACGTGCCATCTCGATGGTGCCGTTTTCCAGATCACGACCACCCATCGCCAGCCGAACCGGAACACCCCGTAGTTCGTATTCGGCAAATTTCCAGCCGGGCTTGTTCGCATCCGAATCGTCGTATTTAACCGAGATCCCCGCTTTCCGCAATTCCTGCACCAACGGTTTTAGCTTGGCCGAAAGCAGTTCGAGTTGTTCTTCGCTCCGGTAGATCGGTACGATAACGACTTGAATAGGAGCCAGTTTTGGCGGTAGTACCAGACCATCGTCGTCGGAGTGAGCCATGATCAGCGCACCCATCAACCGCGTCGAAACGCCCCACGATGTTCCCCAGACGTAATCCAGCTGGTTTTGCTTATTCAGGAACTGAACGTCAAAGGCTTTCGCGAAATTCTGCCCCAGGAAGTGCGACGTTCCCGCCTGAAGCGCTTTTCCGTCCTGCATCATGGCTTCGATGCATAACGTATCGTCGGCCCCGGCAAAACGTTCGTTCGCCGTTTTGGCTCCCCGAACGACGGGCAGCGCCATCCACTCCTCCGCAAACTGCGCGTACACGTCAAGCATCTGACGCGTTTCCGCTTCGGCTTCCTCCTTGGTCGCGTGCGCGGTATGGCCCTCCTGCCAAAGGAATTCGGCGGTACGCAGAAAAATCCGCGTCCGCATTTCCCAGCGTACTACGTTGGCCCATTGGTTTACCAGCAGTGGCAGATCGCGGTACGATTGAATCCAGTTTTTGTACGTACTCCAGATTACCGTCTCGGAAGTCGGACGAACGATCAGTTCTTCTTCGAGTTTCGCTTCCGGATCGACCGTAACTCCTGAACCGTCCTCCGCGTTTTTAAGCCGGTAATGCGTCACGACGGCGCATTCTTTGGCAAATCCTTCGACGTGTGAGGCTTCTTTACTCAGGTACGATTTCGGAATAAATAACGGGAAATAAGCATTCGAGTGGCCGGTTTCCTTGAACATATCGTCCAGCGCCCGCTGCATCTTTTCCCAAATCGAAAAACCGTACGGCTTGATGACCATACAGCCACGAACGGCTGAATTTTCGGCTAGATCGGCCTTTCTGACTAACTCATTATACCACTCGGAGTAGTTCTCACTACGGGACGGAATTGCTTTTGCCATGATACGCTAAAGAAAAAAAGATGACCAGATGACGACCCCAGAAATTAACACGCTGATTACTAGTGTATTGAAACACAGATATGCTTGTTTATCTGGCTGAACCGCAACTTTTTACATCTTTTTTTCCAACATGATTAAACCTTGATGAATAAAATGGAATCTAATATATTGAAAAGTTGCAAAGATAGGTTTTTGCTCTATTTTTGTAATCAATCGTGTCAAACCTTTGTTATAGGTTAAAGTGGCACTTGGTATGAGCCTTTACTACTATTAATTCCCTGGCCAAATGATAAAGCAACGCATGTATCGATACTTGACGCTGGCCGCGCTGATGGGATTTTGGAGCTGTTCTTCGATGGAACAGACCGCTCGGAATACTGGCGAATCGGATGACTTGTATGGCAACTCGGGCGACGCCCCTGTTTACGCCGACAATTCCTCGGATGCCTCGTCAGTGGCTCCGCTAACTCCTCGTCAGCAACGGCAACAACAGCGTGCACTCCGTAACGCCAACCCTGACTACAACGATGAACAGCAGGGTTACAACAGTAATACCGACGAGTACTATTCGGAGTTGAGTACTCGTAAAATTAATCGGGGTATTTCAGCCGATCCAGGTTGGGGTGATGCTACGACAAATAGCTACAACTCTGGTTTCGTCAATGGGTATAATGCCGCTTCGACCTCGGCTTACAGCTGGAACCGCTGGGGTTTCAACAACACAGGCTTTTACAGTGGTCTGGGTTTAGGAATGGGGATGGGCATGGGTGCCTTTAACATGGGCTTCGGTAGTCCGTTCTATTCACCCTTCTACGGTAACTCGTTTGCATATAGCCCGTTTGGTTACGGATACTCACCCTTTGGCTACGGCGGTGGCTTTTATGATTCATTCTACAGCCCTTATGCATACGGTTATGGTGGTGGATTTTACAATTCGTTCTACTCACCGTTTGGGTACGGCGGTTACTATGGCGGCTATCTCGCGGTGGTTGTAACGGGTGCCGATCCGTACCGGGCTAACCGGAATTACGTGCGTAGCTCGGGTCGTTCGGCTGGAAACTATGCGTCTGGTTTTGTTAACGCTCCTCGCACATACACGCCAAACGGCGGTCGCAGCAGCTACGATGGTGGTACGGCCAGTTCGTCAAACCGGTCTAACGATAGCCGCTACTACGCTCGGCCAAGCAACAACAACAGCCGGGGTACGTATTACTACGACAACAACTCGAGCAACGGTCGGACAGGAAACAACGCAGCTACCCCTGCGGCTCCTTCCTACAACAGCAACAACGAATATTACGCTCGGCCACGGACAAACAGCCGGGGTAGCTATACACCATCCGACGCTAGCGGAGGCCGGGGCAGCTATCAGCAGCCTTCGTACCAAAGCCAGAGCCGGGGTAGCTACCAACAGCCTTCGTATCAAAGTCAGAGCCGGGGCACCTATCAGCAGCAGCAGCCGAGTTTCCAGCAGTCCCAGCCTAGCTACAGCGCTCCCAGCCGTGGCTTTAGCGCCCCTAGCTCAGGCGGTGGAGGATTCTCCGGTGGTGGCGGTGGTGGTCGCTCAGGTGGCGGTGGACGCGGTCCGCGCTAGTTAAGCGTACATTTTTCTAGATTTTGAAACCCGCTGATAGACAATCGGCGGGTTTTTTCGTTGTTATTATGGCTAATTAAACCACCATTTTTTCATTAATCAGGTTAAACGTTTTACAGCAATGCCACTCTAACACCAAAGTGCCATTCGCTGGTTTAATCGCTTACGCATATGAACACAAAGTTTTTCTTATCAGCCTTTTTTCTGGGTTGCACCGGGTTGGCGTTTGGGCAAGGCCCTGCTGCTGACTACGCTGATGACGCTTTCCGCTTTTCTGATTTTTCTCAAAGCGGTACGGCTCGTTTTCGGGCGTTGGGTGGCAACCACACAGCCCTGGGTGGTGATGCCAGTAACTTATCTGGCAATCCGGCGGGTCTGGCTTTCTACAACCGTTCCGAACTGAGTATAAGCCCTTCGTTTAACCTGGTGAACAATCAGAACTCGTTCCTGGGTGGCCAGACAAACAGCAATGGTGGTAAGCTGAACATCGGGCAGTTAGGCGTTATTCTGGCGGGGAGTTCGAACAATTCACGGCGCTGGCGTCGGACGGCTTTCGGAATCGGCTATTCGCAGTCTACTAATTTTTACGACAAAATAGACGCGCGGGGTATCAACCGAAACACAGGCTCGTCACTTGCTCAAACCTATGCAAACAATGCGACGGCGGGCAACTACAGCGAAGCCGAATTAAGTGATGATTACGACCCAGCGTCGAACACGGTTAGCTTCACCGAAGCAGGCGCTTACGGGCTTTTCCTGATAAACCCTACTAATCTGGGCGCAAATGGATCGGGACCGCCATACACGGCACTGGGTCGTGACGCCACGAGGGCGAAAGATCAGCGCGCTACCTTGAATCGTTCCGGGACGCATTCGCAGTGGTCGCTTTCCTACGCGGGTAACCTGGATGATAAGCTGTACATCGGTGGTTCGATTGCCTTGACCCGTCTTCGTTATTCATCGGAGTACATCTTTCTGGAGACGCCGGTCAACGGGGTGGATATTGCTAATTACAGCCAGACGAATCGGTTCGACGTAACAGGTAATGGGTTCACCGCGACGCTGGGTTTGATTTACAAGATCATTCCTGATTTGCAGATTGGCGCAACAATAATGACTCCAACGTTCAGCAGCGCACGTGAAGTGTTTTCGCAATCGCTGGCGGTTAACCTGGCGCCGGGCTCGGCTATATCCCTGAGAAGACCTAATCAAGTTAATGTCACATCCCCTTACGACAACTTTGATTATTCGCTGCAAACCCCCTTGCGCGCATCGGGTGGTGCCACGTACTTTATTGGCAAGGGAAAGATTGGCTTCATAACAGCATCGGCGGAATACGTTGGCTACGGTGGTTTACGGGTTAGAACATCCTATTTTAACAGCCAGCAGGACAACACGGATTTTAAAAATGATGTACGGCAGGTCGTTCAAAGCAGCTACCAGAATGTTCTGAACCTGCGGGCGGGTGCCGAAATCCGGGCAGGTTTACTTCGGCTACGCGCAGGCGTCGGTTATTTACCCAGCGCTTATAAACTTGATCTGGATCGGGTGGCCAGAGCTGACCGGGATAAACTACTGCTGTCAGCGGGTTTGGGTGTCCGGAATGATCGTTTCTTCGCCGACCTGTCCGGTTCGTATCTGACCTACAATACAGGTTTCACGACTTACCAATTGTCCAATAGCGCTGACACGCCTACGGTGGCGACCAGCAATCGCAACACAAACGTTATGCTTTCGTTTGGCGTATTCTTTTAATAGAGAAAGCGTACAATAAAAAAGCGGTCCAGATCGAAGTTTTGATCTGGACCGCTTTTTTGTTGTTTGTCTTACATCCACATCCCAATACGCCGAAGTACCTCTTCTTCGCTCGTCTCGCCCGAAATGACGATGCTCGCCTGACTGTAGAAAGGTAGCCGATTCGTATACCGCTGCTGCAAGGTGTTGAACAGATCCGGATCGCTTGGATTATTGAGCGGTCGGTCATCGGCAGCATGAGCCAGAATTCGCTTGACCAGGATGTTTACGGGTACATCCAGAAAAACCGATATTCCCGTTGCGTTGATGTACGCCATGTTTTCGTGAAAGCAGGGCATACCACCACCCGTAGAAACAACCGCACTGTCGCCGGGACGGATGGTTCGTAAAATGCGCCGTTCGGCTTCGCGAAAGTATTCTTCACCCGACTGGGCAAAGATTTCGGGAATAGAGCGCCCTTCATCGCGGACGATCTGCTTATCTGTATCGATAAAGCGGTAATGGAGCGCGTCTGCCACCCGCTTACCCAGCGTGCTCTTGCCCGACGAAGGCATTCCAATCAGGAAAACGTTTTTCATTCATCGAAAGAACAAACGACTGAAGGCGTAAAAGGACGCGGCAAAACGTTGTCCCTCCACGCCTTCAGTCGTTTACTCATTTTACTTTTTCAATCACTTCCGCAGCATCGGGGGTAGCGTTATAGTGCCACTTTCCGCGCACGACGCCATTCTGGAGCAACCACGTTCCCGGATTGGAGCGCATAATTGTTTTCAACACAGTAGCGTCGGCTTTGTAATACGGAACCTTATCAAGCTGAAACTCTTTGCGGAATGCTTTGATCTCGTCGTCGCTGGCAGAGGTCAATATATAGGGTGTGACGTTAGACCCCTGCAACCCCTCAACCAACGACCGAATAGCGGGTAGACTTCCTGCGTCAATATCCTTCGTGTTCTTAACGATGATAAACAGCTTGTTGCCTTCAAAGGTCTGCTGGGTAAAGTCGCCTTCATCGTTCCAGACGCGATAATCCGTAATCTTCGGCTTTGCATTTTCATTGACCAGCACCATTTCTTTGAATTTATAGCTCTGGTCCGTGGGGTACTGCTCAAACTCCGAGGTTTTCCCATCCTTTTCCATCACGTATTTGTAACGCAGTGGCTCCGAAGGCTTCATTTGGGTTGGAATGCTTTTGCCGATTGCGTACGGCAGCAAGTCCAATGGTGGCAAGAACGAAATGGCGTAGATACCCAAACCTAGCGTCAGGAATGTTGTCAGGGCCACCACCCAGCCAGTTCGGCGGGGCGTAATTCGATTCCGGTGACCGATGATAAACAGGATGAGAATCGTAAGGACAACGTCTTTTCCAAACGAAGTCCAGGGCTTTAACTTAATCGCGTCGCCGAAGCAGCCACAGTCGGTCACGCGGTTGAAGTAAGCCGAATAAAACGTCAGAAACGTAAAAAATACGATCAGAAAAAACAGTAGCCAGGTTGTTAATTTAGGCTTGTAAGACACCAGCAACGCTACCCCAAGGATGATTTCGGCGGCACAAAACAGCACCGACATCGTTAGTGTAAACGGCACCAGGGCCATAAAGAAATCGTGTAGGAACGGAACGTCCTGCGCGAAGACTTCGAAATACTCTTCGAACTTGATCTGCGTTCCAACGGGGTCGTTGAGTTTGATCAGGCCCGAAAAAATAAAGATGACACCCACCAAAACGCGAGCGATTCGGGCGGCTATCAGCATCGGTGGCGTACCGGTTTTAATTTTGGGTTGCGTGGCTGCTGTGTTCATAGTTTTTTGACAGGATTGACACGATTATCAGGATGAACAGGTAAACGGCATCCTGTCAATCGTGTCAATCCTGTCTACTAAATGGTCAGTTTTATTAGACAGAAAACGGCGTAATTGATCATATCCATATAATTGGCTTCAACGCCTTCCGATACCAACGTATTTCCCTGGTTGTCTTCAATTTGCTTGGTGCGCAAAAGCTTCATCAGGATAATATCCGTCATCGAACTCACGCGCATGTCGCGCCAGGCTTCACCGTAGTCGTGGTTTTTTGCGAACAACAGATCAATAACCCGGCCAATCTGCTCATCGTACAGTTTGTCGAGTTCGTCGGTGGGTATGTCGGTGCGCGAATCGGTCAGCAGATGAAGCTGAATAAGCGCCATTACGCAGTAATTAATGATGCCAACAAATTCGGGTTCAATGCCTTCGCCCACCCGGTTTACGCCCGTTTCCTGCAACGTCCGAATACGCTGCGCTTTGATGTAAATCTGGTCGGTGATACTTGGCAGTCGTAAAATCCGCCAGGCCGTACCGTAGTCTTTATTTTTTTTCAGGAATAAATCTTTGCAGCGTTGAATGACGTGCCGATATTCGGTTTCCGTATTTTGCATAGTCCTCAGTCAACAGCCAACCGATCCTAGTTTGTTAATGCCGAGCAGCTAACAACCTGAACTGACGACTATCGCCTATTTTTATGCCGAAAGTTACGAAAAAAACCCTGAACTGCCGGGGACGACTTGTGTCATTGGACACGCCTGTCGTGATGGGTATCCTCAATGTCACCCCGGATTCATTTTTTGCCGGTAGCCGGATTTCCCTTGACGAAACTGTTGACGTCGCTCAGAGAATGCTGACCGATGGCGCAACGTTTCTGGACATTGGTGGTTATTCGACCCGCCCCGGTGCCGCCGACATAAGCCCCGTCGAAGAAGCCGATCGGGTCCTGCCCGTTATCGAAGCTATCCTGGACAGCTTTCCCGATGCGTTGATTTCAGTTGATACCTTCCGGTCGTCGGTAGCAAAACAGGCCGTTGAGTCGGGAGCGGTACTTGTCAATGACGTAGCCGGGGGTACGCTTGATCCGGCCATGTTTGAAACGGTTACTGCTTTGGGTGTCCCGTATGTACTAATGCACATGCGAGGTACACCCGCAACCATGCAATCCATGACAACGTACCAGAATCTGGTGACTGACGTGATCGATGAACTAGCCATCCGACTGGCTGAATTACGGTCGTTCGGTCAAAAAGACATTATCATTGACCCCGGATTTGGCTTTGCAAAGACGCCAGCACAAAATTTTTTGCTCCTTAGCAACCTCGATTCGTTACGCCAATTTGATGAGCCTTTACTAGTCGGCTTGTCGCGTAAAACGACCATTTGGAAAACCCTGGATATCAGTGCTGATAAGGCACTAAATGGCACGACCGTTTTAAATACGGTTGCGCTCACCAAGGGGGCCTCTATCCTACGTGTTCATGACGTTCGGGAGGCCGTCGAAGCCATAAAATTAACCCAACATCTAAAATTTTTTTAGCACAACTCTTGCGTTAAAAAAAACAAACTCCTACTTTTGCATTCCCAAACGACAACGACCTGTTTGCAGTGAGGGAAATGATTTGGTAGCTCAGCTGGTAGAGCAATACACTTTTAATGTATGGGTCCTGGGTTCGAATCCCAGCCGAATCACAAAAGCCGCTCAATTGAGCGGCTTTTGCTATTTTATAGCTATCGCCTACGGGTGTGCAACTAGCTAGGTATTTATGCCCATCAGCTACGAATTACTCACAAACGTTACCCGCCAATTACCATTCACGACTCTGATGCATTCGAATGATTGAGCACGAAATGCCCCCGTTGGTATAGGCGAATGATGGTCATCCCCCTTTTCTCTTACTGCTCTCTCTTACCATTTGGTATCCTAGCACAGACGTAATCAATTCTGTGGCCGAGTTACGACTACAGTTCATGAATTTGGGTAGCATAAAGCGCGCGCTAAATCTTACCATTTTACCAGTCTAGAAACCGCGTTACACTTACTCAAGACCAGGTCTTTATTCGCCATTTTTCGTAGCTCGATTATTTAGAATCAAGCTAAAAACCAATACATATATTCATTTTTTAAGAAAATCTAGAAACGAATTCATAATTAACGCCGTTTACTATTAAATTCTGGCAAAGCTGATTTTTACCAAATTTTTTTAGTAGTATATTGCGTGACTTTGTCACAAACGCCCGTCAACTCGGCTGTCAACTTCGCATTAAATTACCGGCCGGTACGTTAGTTAATTTAGAATTTCCCAATAAAAGCTGCTATTTTTTGTAATTCTGATAATCAGAAGGCTAAAAACGGCAGCATAACCCAACGCTGTTACGACCATGTCTGATCAGGTTGACCAATTCGATGACTACCAGGGACAATCCTGTCTACGTTCATCTAACCAAGGACTATTCAGTCCGGAACTATCTAATCCTGGCCGATCCGGTTCGGAACCATCCAGTCCAGGACTCTACCGTTCGGAATTCGAACACGATAACTGCGGCATTGGCTTTGTGGCCCACATTAAAGGCCGGAAGTCACACCAGATCGTGTCTGACGCTCTCCAGATGCTCCGGCGGATGGAACACCGGGGTGCTGTTGGCGCTGAAGCGAATTCGGGCGACGGAGCAGGTTTGTTGATTCAGATTCCACACGAGTTCTTCGTGGACGAAACCCGCAAACTTGGGGTTCATCTCCCACCAGCGCTTGAATACGGCGTCGGTATGGTTTATTTTCCGAAGGATGTCTGGCTCCGCGAAGAATGTCGGGCCATTCTGAACCGGAACATGAAGAAGCTGGGGCTGGAATTACTCTGTTACCGTGTGGTACCGGTCAACAACAGCGATTTGGGCAATGGTTCGCGCTCTGCCGAGCCGCAAATGGAACAGGTGTTTATTAAACGCCCATCCGATATTACAAACGCTGACGATTTTGAGCGGAAACTTTACATTCTTCGTAACTACAGTACGCGCATCATCAACGAGACTGTTGCCGGAGTCAATCACTTTTACTTTTCGTCGCTGTCCTGCCGTACGGTTACCTACAAAGGTCAGCTGACAACGCTTCAGCTAGAGCCTTACTTTCCGGATCTTCAGCAGGAAGAAGTTGTTTCCGCGTTGGGCGTTGTGCACTCCCGGTTCTCGACCAATACATTCCCATCCTGGAAACTGGCTCAGCCGTTCCGCTACATCGCTCACAACGGCGAGATCAACACGGTACGGGGTAACGTCAACTGGATGAAAGCCGCCGAAGGTCTGCTCGAATCATCGAAGTTTACGAAAGACGAGATGGACATGCTGCTGCCCATCTGCGATCCGAAACAATCCGATTCGGCCAACCTCGACAATGCCATTGAGTTGCTGGTCATGAGCGGGCGGTCACTGCCGCACGTGATGATGATGCTCGTCCCCGAAGCCTGGGATGGCAATGAGCACATGGATCCCGTTCGGAAGGCGTTTTACGAATTCCACGCGGCTTTGATCGAACCCTGGGACGGCCCGGCATCGATCTCGTTTACAGATGGACGCATTGTCGGCGCTACGCTCGACCGTAACGGATTGCGCCCTTCCCGGTTCTGGGTTACCAACGACGATGTCGTAATCATGGCATCGGAGGTGGGTGTACTCGACATCGACCCGGCCAAAGTGGTCTCGAAAGGTCGCTTACAACCCGGCAAGATGTTCCTGGTTGATATGGAGCAGGGCCGCATTGTTTCCGACGAGGAAATCAAAGCAGAGATCTCTTCCCGCAAGCCGTACCAACACTGGCTGGACGAAAACAAAATTCGCATCTCGGATCTGGAAGCGCCTATTCGGACGTACCA
Organism: Spirosoma oryzicola; assembly: GCF_021233055.1. Lineage (NCBI taxonomy): Bacteria > Pseudomonadati > Bacteroidota > Cytophagia > Cytophagales > Cytophagaceae > Spirosoma > Spirosoma oryzicola. The sequence goes on from NZ_CP089538.1 coordinate 3,692,260, forward strand.
GAAATACGATCCTGCTAAATTATTGCGGATGCAACAGGCGTTCGGCTTCACGTCGGAAGATCTGCGCATGATTCTGGCCCCGATGGTCGAAACGGGCAAAGAAGCACTTGGTTCGATGGGTACCGACGTACCGCTGGCGATTCTGTCGGAGCAGAGCCAGCACATGAGCCATTATTTCAAGCAGTTGTTCGCGCAGGTGACCAACCCGCCGATTGACTCGATCCGGGAACGGTCGATTATGTCGCTTATCTCATTTGTTGGTGCTACCTACAATTTGCTCAGCGAATCGCCGGAACATTGCCGTCAGGTCGAGTTGGATCAGCCGGTATTGACGATTCAAGAGTTCGACAAGCTGCGTTTCATTGACAAGCCGAAGTTCCAGGCCAAGACGTTGAACTGTCTCTTCACGGCTGATGGCAACGGTAAGTCGCTGGAACGCGCCCTTGACCGGATTTGCCGCTACGCCGAAGACGCTATTCAGGACGGTTATTCGATTCTGGTCTTGTCTGACCGGGCTATCGATTCAAGCCACGCTCCGATTCCGTCATTGCTTTCAACGTCGGCCATTCACCACCACCTGATTCGTCAGGGTCTGCGGGGTAAAGTAGGCATTGTTGTCGAAGCGGGCGACGTTTGGGAAACTCACCACGTAGCAACGCTGATTGGCTACGGCGCGTCGGGCGTGAACCCGTACATGGCGTTCGAGACAATTGCCAACATGAAAGAAAAAGGCTTGTTGCAGGTTGATTACGACCTCGATAAGCTTTACAAAAATTACATCAAAGCGGTCAACGGCGAATTGCTCAAAATCTTCTCGAAGATGGGTATTTCAACGTTGCAATCGTACCAGGGGGCCATGATTTTTGAGTGCCTTGGTTTGAATCAGGATGTTGTCAGCCGCTATTTTACGGGTACCGTTTCGCGGATCGGCGGTATGGGCCTGGACGAGATTTCTCGCGAAATTCTGGTTCGCCACTGCCTGGCGTTCCCCGACAAACCAGTAGCGGCTCCTCGCCTGGAAGTTGGTGGAATCTACCAGTGGAAGCAACGGGGCGAAAAGCACATTTTCAACCCTGATACGATCCACCTATTACAACAGTCGACGCAGAAGAACGATTACTCGCTCTTCAAGAAATATTCAAAGCTCATCAACGATCAGACGCAGAAAGCAATCACGCTGCGTGGTCTGTTGAAGTTCAAGAAGGGATCGGCCGTTCCCCTCGACGAAGTTGAGCCGATTGAAAGCATTTTCAAACGGTTCGCTACGGGTGCCATGTCGTTTGGCTCGATTTCGTGGGAAGCGCACACAACGTTGGCGATTGCCATGAACCGGATCGGCGGCAAAAGCAACTCGGGCGAAGGTGGTGAAGACGAACTCCGCTACAAGCCACTGGCAAACGGCGATAGCATGAACTCGGCTATCAAACAGGTTGCTTCGGGCCGGTTTGGCGTAACAAGTTACTATCTGACGAATGCCCAGGAGTTACAGATCAAGATGGCGCAGGGTGCTAAGCCCGGCGAAGGTGGTCAGTTGCCCGGCTTCAAAGTAGACGACTGGATTGGCCGTACACGCCACTCGACGCCCGGCGTAGGTCTGATTTCGCCCCCACCGCACCACGATATTTATTCGATTGAGGATCTGGCGCAGTTGATTTCTGATCTTAAAAACGCCAACCGGGCCGCTCGGATCAGCGTTAAACTGGTGTCGGAAGCGGGTGTTGGTACGATTGCCGCCGGAGTAGCTAAAGCCCACGCCGATCATATTCTGGTTTCGGGGCACGATGGCGGTACGGGTGCTTCTCCCCTGTCGTCGATTCGCCACGCAGGTCTTCCCTGGGAGCTCGGTTTAGCTGAAGCACACCAGACTCTGGTTCGTAACAAGCTGCGGGGCCGGGTAACGGTACAGACCGATGGGCAGATGCGTACCGGTCGCGATCTGGCCGTAGCGGCTCTGCTCGGTGCCGAAGAGTTTGGCGTAGCCACAGCGGCTCTGGTAGCTACGGGCTGCATCATGATGCGGAAATGCCACCTCAACACTTGTCCGGTGGGCGTTGCAACGCAGAATAAAGAGCTTCGTGCCTTATTTACAGGCAAGCCTGAACATGTCGTTAACATGTTTACGTTCCTGGCAATGGAACTTCGCGAGATCATGGCTGAATTAGGCTTCCGTACTGTCAACGAAATGGTCGGTCAGGCACAAATGCTTGAACTCCGTGACGATTTACCGCACTGGAAATTCAAAAACATCAACCTCGATGCACTGCTGTACAAAGAGCCAACCAACCTGGATGTGGCACTCTACAAGCAGGAAGAACAAAACCACTACCTGGACGACGTTCTTGACCGCAAGTTTATCAAGGCCGCCAAGCCAGCATTAGAATCAGCAGAATCGGTTTATGCCGAGTTTACGGTGCAAAATATTGACCGTAGCATCGGTACTATGCTCTCGAACGAAATCTCGAAGAAGTACGGCGGACCGGGTCTCCCCGAAAGCACGATCCACGCCAAACTGCGGGGTACGGCCGGTCAGAGCTTTGGCGCATTTGCCACGAGCGGTATCAAACTTGAACTGGAAGGCGATGCGAATGACTACTTCGGGAAAGGTTTGTGTGGAGCGCAACTGATTGTTTATCCAGACCGGACCGCTCAGTTCAAACCCGAAGAAAACAGCATCGTCGGTAACGTGTCGTTCTACGGCGCTACTTCAGGTGAAGCGTTTATCCGGGGTATGGCGGGCGAACGGTTCTGTGTTCGTAACTCGGGTGCCAAGGTAGTTGTCGAAGGCGTGGGTGACCACGGTCTGGAATACATGACGGGAGGACTGGTCATCATTCTCGGTCAAACGGGGCGCAACTTTGCCGCTGGTATGTCGGGTGGTGTGGCTTACGTCTACGATCAGGATGGTACGTTTGCCTCGAAGGTCAACCCTGAAATGGTTAGTCTGGAAAGTCTAACAGACGAGGATCAGGGTATTCTGCGGGAGTATATCGACAAGCACTTTCAATACACGACCAGTAATGTAGCGTTAGCGCTCATTCAGGACTGGGGGCAGCAGGTTAGCCGGTTTGTGAAAGTCATGCCAAGCGACTTCCGCAACGCACTGGCGGGTCGGGGTATCTCACTGGCCGAGCAGATTCGGGATAAAAATGTAGTTTATCAAGACATTGTTGTGGATGTGACGCAGGGATAACTGCGAAGTACTATGGGAAAACCTACCGGATTTTTAGAATTCGCCCGTGAATTGCCTAAAAAGCGCGAGCCGCAGCAGCGTATTCACGACTATAAGGAAATTGAAATGCCGTTTTCGGAGCAGGACTCTCAACGGCAGGCAGCCCGCTGCATGGACTGCGGTACCCCATTTTGCCACAGCGGCTGTCCGCTGGGCAATATCATACCGGAGTTTAACGATGCCGTGTATGAGCAGAACTGGGCTTATGCGTACGAGATTCTGAGCACGACGAATAACTTTCCTGAATTTACGGGTCGTATCTGTCCTGCTCCCTGCGAAGCTTCGTGCGTATTGGGTATTAACAAGCCGCCCGTTGCCATCGAGTTTATCGAAAAATCAATTGCTGAAGTGGCTTTCGAGCGTGGTTATATCACACCCAAACCACCGAAGGTTCGGACCGGGAAACAGATCGCGGTTGTTGGATCGGGTCCGGCGGGTTTGGCCGCTGCGGCTCAGCTCAACAAAGCAGGTCACACCGTAACGGTATTCGAGCGCGCCGACCAGATCGGTGGTCTATTGCGCTATGGTATTCCTGATTTCAAACTAGAGAAATGGACTATCGACCGTCGTTTGGCGGTCATGGAAGCCGAAGGTATCACGTTCAAAACCGGCGTTGACGTTGGCGTCGATGTGAAAGCGCAGGATTTGATGGATCAGTTCGATCTGGTTATGCTGACTGGCGGTTCAACCGTTCCGCGCGATCTACCTATTCCGGGCCGTGATCTGAAAGGCGTTTATCCAGCAATGGAATTCCTTAGCCAGCAAAACAAGCGTAACGCCAGCCTACCTGTACAAGTCGACCACCGGGGCGTTCCTTATGCCGATGGCGAACTGTTGGCAACGGATAAAAACGTCGTTGTTATTGGTGGTGGCGACACAGGTTCTGACTGTGTGGGTACATCTAACCGCCACGGAGCAGCCAGCATTACTCAAATCGAGTTAATGCCTATGCCACCGAAAGAGCGCGCTACCAGCACACCCTGGCCCAACTGGCCAATGATGCTTCGCACCAGCACTTCGCACGAGGAAGGTTGCGAACGCTACTGGTCGATTAACACAAAGGCGTTCATCGGTGATGAAAACGGCAATCTGAAAGCTTTACGTCTGGTCGATCTGGAATGGAAAAACGAAAACGGACGGATGCAGATGGTTGAACAGCCCGGCTCTGAGCGTGACATCCCCTGCGAGTTGGCTTTGCTGGCGGCTGGTTTCCTGCATCCCCAGCACAACGGTTTGCTGGACGATCTGGGTGTTGAATACGATGAGCGGGGTAACGTAAAAGCAACCAATTATCAGACGACGACCAATCCGAGAGTGTTCACAGCGGGCGATATGCGCCGGGGTCAGTCGCTGGTCGTATGGGCTATTTCTGAAGGACGGGAAGCCGCTCGCGCTGCTGACTGTTACCTGATGGGCGAAACCCTGTTGGAAGGCAAAACCGTTTCTCTGTTGGCCGAAGTATAAAATACGAGAAAAGTCCTACAAGAAAGGCCCCTGGTTTCGATCAGGGGCCTTTCGTTTTTATTTCTCAGCAATTACTTCAACCTCGACCAAGACCTCGTCACGGGCAATTTTGGGTATGCTTTTAATCTCGGCAATGCTTGGCGCTCCCTGCGTGAAGAACGTAGCGCCAACGCTATTGACCTGCTGTGATACAGCCGAATTGACCTGCGTGGTCGTTCCTTTGACGTGGTAGGTTACCTGTTTCACGTCACGCAACGTTAACCCAACGGTTCCTAAAGCAGTCTTGATGTTTTCGAAAACCTGCTGCGTCTGCGTGGTCAGATCGCCGGGACCAACCAGCTCGCCATTGGCGTTAAAAGGACGCTGGTTACTGACGTATACTTGCCTTCCCGACACGCCTGTTTCTACTTTGTACAGATAGCCGGTAGGCTGTTTGGGCTCGGTTTGCGCCTGCACGAAGGTGGCTGTAAGTGCGCAAAACAGAATTGCTAGACAGTGTTTCATCAAGGTATAGTTGGTTTTAAAGCATAACAGGTTCTTCCTTTTCATCGAAGAAAAGGTAATTCAAAAAATCGATGTACGGCTTGATGATACGGCAACCGCGTACAACTTCTTCCGCAAAATTGGCTTTCATTACTTCCTTATCGGTGTACCGATGGACGAAAAACAACTCTTTACGGCGTAGTAAGTCGATTTCGGGGTGATCAGCCGAATAACCCTTGGGCATCACTTTCAACACTTCGCCGTGTATTTCCGGGAAGTAAGCTTTGAACTCGTCGGCTTCGATAATCTGCTTCAGTTCGTCAACATTATAATCGACCTCCTGACGAAATTTAGCCAGATTAGCTGGTGTCGGCTGCCACATACCTGCTCCTAGAAATGACTGGTTACCTGGCTGAATTTGTACATAATAATCGATTCGGCCTGAGTGCCGACCACCGGGACCAATGGCAAACGCCATGTTGGATTTGTACGGTGCTTTATCTTTAGAGAAGCGAATGTCGCGGTTGATCCGAAAAATGCAATCCTTAACGGCGGTGTTAGCCAAGGGCTCAAACGAGCTTAAATCCGTCAGCACCTGCTGTACAACCCCGCACAGTTCATTTTTAGCTGCATCGTAGCGAGCGCGGTTTGTCTGAAACCATTCGCGATTATTGTTTTGAACGAGATCGCGCAGAAAGTCAAAGGTCGGTTTGGTAATGACCGCATTTGAAGATGATTTTGTTGCCATAACTAACCAAAGATAAACAATTGTAGGCAACATCAATGAATAGACAGTACGGTTTCCGGCGAAAATTTATAACGCGACACCGTACAAAAATGATCGTTACTCAATCCGAGAAGGTTACTTTTTGTTTCGATTAATGTACACTCTACACGCTTACAGCACCAGAACGACAGGCGCTTCTAGGCAACTTGGTATGCGTTGCTTCATCCTACCTAATACAGTGAATAATAGATTGATAATCAGCTTGACTACCAGCGATGATTCCCGTAAATTCGGTTAGTTCTCACTAAACCGCTTACGACAATGAATCTGTTACATCGCATCGAGCACTGGGGCGACACGCATCACCCCGCCTGGACAGACGCCCTTCGTATTATGCTGGGTATTGTTCTGGTTCTGAAAGGAATCAGTTTCATTAGTGACACTACGTATCTGACGCAACTGGTTGGTGGTCTGCACTTCGATTTATGGTCTGTGATGGCCGTACATTACGTCGCGTTCGCGCATTTGATGGGCGGATTCCTGATACTAGTCGGCTGTATGACCCGATTGATGGTACTGTTTCAGTTGCCCATTCTGATTGGTGCTGTCTTTTTCGTCAACATCAGCCGGGGCTTTTCGACATTAAATTCTGAACTCTGGCTTTCGCTGATTGTCCTGACGCTCTTGCTGTTATTTCTGGTTATCGGTTCAGGTCGGTTTTCGGTCGATGAGTATCTGAAACAAAATGCCCGCTGACCAGTTAAACTCCCATTACTCAACTAACAATGTTATGGCAGACAAGACCCTCGAAAAAGTCGAAGAGGAATACAAAGATCAGCGAATCACTGGTAACCAAGATAACGGTACCGCACATGGTTCGAAAGGCAATGGCCGGAGTTCAACATCGCACAAGAGCGCGAAGCATTCTAAAGGAGGAAGCAGCGCAGGACATGCTAGTGGCGGTAGCAAAGGCGGGCACAGCAACTAGACAGCAAAATCGTTTCTGCTATGACCCTGTTCGTTAAATACTACTCTCCGCAGAGTGGCGGTGGCAATAGCCACAAGAATCAAAAGGAAGAAGGCAAAGCGGGGAAATATGGCAGCCATCAGCGCTCAACCAAAAAGACGACGGAGAAAAACGATCCCGACAAAGTTGAGCAGACGAAAAGCAACGCGAATAGTGTCGATTAATAACAAAGAAGGCCCGTCATGGACGGGCCTTCTTTGTTAAAAGATATAGCGGATCTGACACCAAGGAATTTCATCCTGAACCAGTCGCTCAAACACAGCGATCATCTTACTCTTTAGCTGGTGGTCGTAGCGAATGTTCCAACCACCGTATTGACTAACCTTGCTTTCCTGCAATTCGGGCACCCATAACAATTCCTCCGCTTTCGGATTAATGGCCAGATTGGCCTGGTGCTGCCCCTGGTTGTGTGTCAAGAAAATTACTTCGCATTTGAGCTGCTCCCTAACTTCGGGCCGTAACGCGGAATCGAGTTGACGAAACAACTCCCGATAATCATTTCGCCACTCTTTACCACCGTAAACGATAACCGGCGAAAAATTGACGTGCACTTCATAACCGGCATCGTAAAAATCGTTAATGGCGGCAATGCGCTTTTCAATACTGTCGGTCCGAACATCGACTAGCTTGCTTACATGCGGTGGCAGGAGACTGAACCGAATGCGTACTTTTCGCTTCGGATCAAAATCAAGCATGTCTCGATTGACAAACTTCGTCGCAAATGTTGCTTTGGCACGCGGGTGATCACGGTAAAAGGCCAACACCTGCTGTACACCATCCGACAAACTATAGTCGAGAGAAATGTCCGAATTACAGCCAATATCGTAGGTATAGTAATCAGGATCGGTTTGGTTCGCGGCTTTCGGCCAAGGCTGGCTCATCACGTGCTTATCAACCGTTGCCATAATCTCGTCAACGTTGGTGAACAGCGTTATCGGATTTACTTTCTTGTGGCGGTCAACATAACAATAGGCACAAGCGCCAAAACACCCGTTTGCCAGACTCGGCGCGATAAAATCCGAGCTTCGACCGCTCCACTTGATATCCTGTGATTTAAGCTTTCCCAGCACCAGCACGTCCGACTTAACCTTGAAATGGTTCATTCCCAGTTCGGGCAGACGATTATGCTGCTTTATTTCAAGCGTCTCAGCCTGAGGAAACTGAGCCAGCACAGCTTCTCCCTGCTGGTTCATTGCATCGGCTGTATACAAGATAACACTTGGCTGAAAATCAGGCATAAAAGGGTCGTTGAGTTAGTACATTAATAACATCGTAAAGCACTATATGGTTCAGCATTCTTCACAGATAAATAATTCACTTACAGACAGTTATGATAATAAAAATTAATTCTACGACCGAGATCACAGCGACAATATAAGAAAGTATATAGTCAGATTATGACGCATTTTTCAACATTATCACCAACAAAACCGATTTCAATTTTTGACAAAACGTAGGCACTAATACCCGTAAACATTAGGTACAGACGGGTATAAACACCATAAAAAGAGCTGCTCATACGGAATTGAAACACAAAGAATCTTGGTATTCGCCAAGATTCTTTGTGTTTATCCAGCCCATTTTTGTACGTCAAATCACAAATACTATGAAAAAACAAGCTCTTTTAAACCGTATTTCGCAAGGATTCATCCTGTTATCCGCAATTGCTCTTTTATCCGTCAGTGTCATGGCCTTCTCAAATCCGCAGTCGGTAATGGATTTGGTACGTGTTCAGTTGACGAATACCGATGCTTTTAGTTCAATCCGTGGTGTTTACGGCGGAGTGGGCCTTACACTGTTTATTAGCCTGCTTTATCTGATGGTTAACGACACCCGAAAAGGGCTGGCCTTTTTAAGTCTGCTGTGGGGCTTTTACGCCTTGTCACGCACAGTCACCATTTTTAGCGAAGGAGCACTCGGCGACTTTGGCAAGCAGTGGTTAATCACCGAATCGGCCTTATGCCTGATAGCGGTTGTTCTGCTTGTCACAAACCGCAGAACGCCAGTTCTTAACTAAACCGTTCTAAAATAAAATCGCCCGTTTAGTGTTAATCTACTAACACTAAACGGGCGATTTTATTTTCACTACGCTCTAGGCGTTACGCTTATTCTCTTCATGACCGTTTCCGTTAGCGGGAACGGGTTGTGGAGCAGGATGACCGTGAGCATCGGAATGCTCATCTTTTTTGGCGTTCTTTTTCAGTTCTTCCAGTCCTTTCTTACCATAAGCCAGTCGCGTAATACCAACGTACAGTACCGGCACGACAAAGATAGCCAGCGACGTAGCGGCTAACATACCACCCAGTACCGTCCGGCCAATGGTAGCACGCGCAACACCCCCTGCCCCGCTGGCAATAGCAAGCGGAAATACGCCCAGGATAAATGCCAGCGATGTCATCAGGATTGGGCGAAGCCGTAACCGCACCGCTTCGATAGTCGACTCTAACAAGTCTTCGCCTTTATCGACGCGCTCTTTGGCAAACTCCACAATCAGGATAGCGTTTTTAGCCGCTAAACCGATCAGCGTAATTAAACCGATCTGCGCATACACGTTATTGTTTAGATACGGGAACAGAATCAAGGCCAGGATAGCTCCAAATGCACCGATTGGAACCGACAACAGTACGGAGAACGGAACCGACCAGCTTTCGTACAGAGCCGCCAGGAACAGGAAGACGAATCCGACCGATAGCATAAAGATGTAAATCGAACTGCTGCCCGCGTTAATTTCTTCACGGCTTAACCCACCAAAATCATAGGCATAACCAGCAGGAAGCACTTTGGCCGCCACTTCGCGCAAGGCATCGTTGGCCTGACTACTACTGAAGCCCGGCTTGGAAGCGCCGTTCAACTCTACCGATCGGAACAGGTTGAAGTGCGAAATCAAGGGTGCATTTTCAATAACACTAGTTGTGATGACGGCACTGATAGGAACCAGTTGCCCACCCTGGTTTCGAACGTAATACTGGCCCAGGTTTTTGACATCGGCCCGGTACATGGTATCGGCCTGAGCAACGACCCGGAATTTACGACCGTAAATAATAAAATCGTTCACGTACTGGCTACCCAGGAACGTCTGCATCGTCCGATACACATCGCTCACCGCAATGCCCAGCTTTTTACACTTATCACGGTCTACGTCGACGCGGTAGGCTGGACTTTTGGCCGTGAAATACGTAAACGCACGACCGATTTCGGGCCGTTTGTTGGCTTCGGCCAAGAAGTTCTGCACGACGTTGTCGAAGGCACGAACGTCGTCATTGCTTTCACGCTGCTGTATCTCGAACGTGAAACCCGATGACTGACCAAGACCCGGAATGGCTGGTGGCTGCAACACCTGAGGACGCGCATCGTTCAAACTCGACAGCGCCTTTTGTAATCGAACGACCAGCGAATCGGCCTGCATGTTTCGTTCTTTACGTTCTTCCCAAGGCTTAAGCTGCATAAACACCGTTCCGCTGTTTGACTTGGAAGCGAACGTAACGGCGTTCAATCCCCCCAAGGCGGCAAAGTGATTGACATAAGGCTCTTTTTTAAGGATAGCCATTATTTTGTTGAGTACTTCCAGGCTTCGGGTCGTAGAAGCCGCTTCCGGAATCTCGTAAGTGACAATCAGTCGTCCTTCATCTTCCGTCGGAATAAAGCCCGTTGGTTTCGACCGGAACATCAGCCCCGTTCCGATGTACAGGACAATTAACCCAACGATTACTAACGGGGTCGCTTTGATAAGCCGCTGTACGGCGTTCGAATACGAATTGGTTACCCGCTCGAACCACTGGTTAAACTTGTAGAAAAACTTGTTCAGGCCCGTTGCGTTCTCGTCAATGTGCATCGGACGAAGCAGCAGCGTACACAGCGCGGGAGTCAGTGACAAAGCAACAAACGCCGAAATCAATACCGAAACGGCAATGGTGATTGCGAACTGCTGATAAAGTCGCCCAACAATACCCGGAATAAAACCAACCGGTACAAACACAGCCGCTAGAATCAAGGCAATGGCAATTACCGGTGCCGAAATCTCACGCATGGCTTCTACGGTAGCCTCCTTGGGCGACATGCCCTTATCGATGTTTACCTGTACGGCCTCCACCACCACAATGGCGTCATCGACCACAATACCGATAGCGAGTACAAAGGCAAAAAGCGTCAGCGTGTTGATCGTAAAGCCGAGAGGTACAAACAAAGCAAACGTACCAATAATAGACACTGGAATAGCCAGCAGGGTAATGAGCGTAGCCCGCCAGCTTTGTAAGAACAGGAATACGACCAGTATAACCAGTACAAGGGCTTCGAGCAGCGTCTCGACTACTTCCGAAATAGACACCTGAATAACCGACACAGATTCGAACGGTACGACGTATTCGATGTCTTTCGGAAATGTCTTTTTCAGGTTGTCCATGGCGGCATAGACCCCCTTGGCCGTTTCCAGAGCGTTACTGCCGGGCAACTGATACACCAGCAAGTAAGACGCCCGATTGCCATCCACGAATGAGTTACTGGCGTACGAAAACTTACCCAGTTGCACCCGCGCTACGTCTTTCAGATAAACCAGCGAACCCCGGGCCGGATCACTACGCACAATGATATTTTCGAACTCGCTTTCTTTGCTGAGTCGGCTGTTGGTGAAAACTGTGTACTCGAAAGCCTGTGAACCGGGCTGAGGTGGAGCCCCTACCGAACCACCGGCTACCTGCAAGTTCTGCTCCTGCAAAGCCCCTACGACATCGGTAGGTGTCAGACCAAGCTGCGCCAAACGGTCGGGCTTAAGCCAGATCCGCATACTAAAATCGTCGGCCCGGCTGAAAATATCGCCCACCCCCGGCACCCGCAGGAGCGCATCACGAATGTAAATGTTCGTATAGTTATCCAGGAACGAAACGTTGTGCGTACCTTTTGGCGAATACATAGCGACCAGCATAAACAGCGACGGGTTCCGTTTCCGAACCACGACACCCAGACGCGTCACTTCTTCCGGCAATTGTGGCTGGGCGATACCTACGCGGTTTTGCACATCGAGAGCGGCAATGTTTACGTCCGTACCGACTTTGAACGTTACGTTCATCGTCATCCGACCATCGTTGGTGGCATTGGTCTGTACATAATCCATGCCCGGCGTACCGTTGACCTGCGTTTCGATGGGTGTCGCTACGGTCTGTTCAACCGTCTGCGCATCAGCCCCGGTATAGTTTCCCGTTACCTGCACGACAGGCGGTGTAATATCAGGATACTGGCTGACTGGTAAGCTCAACAAGGCCAGCACCCCCAACGCTATAATAACGACGGATGTGACGATGGCCGTTACCGGTCGATTAATGAATATTTCTGCAAACATAACTTATTGAGTAGTTGAACAGATAATCGAATGAACAAGCCTGATTTCGTCGGTGCTCGCTCATTCGCTCATCTTTCTTTATTTTGAGGCCGACTGATTCGTACTTGAACTTGGAGCTGAACTTCCACCCTGGCCGGGCGGGGTTACTTTAACGACAGCGCCCTCGCGTACTTTTTGCGTTCCTTCGGTCACAATCGTTTCTCCTTCATTAATCCCATTTCGAACGACCACTTTATCATTGATACGCGGCCCGAGCGTTATCTTTTTCTGAGTTACCTTACTGCTGTCGCCCACTACCCAGACAAAGTATTCGCTCATCTGCTCGGTTACTGCCTGGTAAGGAATCAGTATCTGTGGCTGCCCGGTGCTGTTCTTGACCCGGACATTAGCCGCCAAACCAACTTTCAGCTGTTTGTTCGGGTTTGGAAAAGCGATTCGAATGCGAAGCGTACCCGTTTGCGGATCGACAGCGCGGTCAACAATCCGGATCGTACCAGGATACGGATACCGGCTGCCATTGGGCAACATCAGGATAAACGTAGAGTCGCGGGCGGCTGTCTTCTGACTTTGAAGTTGCAGAAAACGAGGTATTTCAGATTCGTCAACCTGCACATCAGCCGCAATTGGATCATCGGAGGAGATGGTGTTCAACGGAGTCGAACCTGGCGCAACAGCCGCACCAAGCCGCACTTGCGAAATACCAATGGTTCCGTCCAGTGGCGCGTAGATCGTCGTATATTTTAGATTGGTAGCCACCTGCTGAATGCTGGCCTGCGCGGCTGCTACCTGCATTTTCGTAGCTTCCAGACTGGCATTGGCATTATCGACCAGTTGTTTGGCAACAGCGTCCTGCTGCGCCAGCGTGTTGTACCGGTCGGCATCTTTCTGGGCACGGTTCAGGTTTGCTTTCTGCACGTTCAGGTTTGCTACTGCCTGATCGTAACTCGCCCGGTATTGCTGTGGGTCAATGGTATACAGCTTCTGGCCTTTCCGAACGCGCTGTCCATCCTGAAAGAAAATACCCGTGATATTTCCCGCAACCTGCGGCTGGATATCCACGACTACCAGGCCCGTTACCGTCGCCGGAAATTCGTCGTAGTAGGTGGCACTTCCTTTAGCTACTTTAACGGCAGTCACAGCCGTCGGCGGTGGAGGGGCCTGCTGCTGATCATTTTTGTTACCGCCACAGGAAGCCAGTACGATACTTCCGGCTACAATAAGTACATGACTATAAAATTTCATATGTGTAATTACCTGAGACTCGATAAGGATTTTGTTAACAACGAAAGCCCTGTTCTAGTGAATTAGCCGTCGTCTTATTCTGGTGTACTCGTGATTTATTGACTGGTACAAAGCCAACACGCTCATACTTATGGTTGAAACCGAATAGCGCCTAAAGCCTGCTGGACATCGAGCTTGCTCACGATCGTCTGATACAACGCGTTAAATACATTCAACCGCGCCGTCCGAAGGTCAGCTTCAGCAATCGTAACATCCAGATACGTTTTTATACCGGACCGATATTGCAGGTTGATAATTCGATAGACATCCTCGGCCAGCAACTGATTCTCGCGTAGCGCCAGATAGTTAGCTAAATTACCCTTATACGTCGCTAATGATTGCGCGTATTCAGCGTCAACAGCGCTCGTCAGGGCCGCCAGATCCCAGTTCAGCCGCTGCACCTGTAACTCCGAAATCCGTAACTGCTGAATTCGCCTGCCCCCCTGAAAAATAGGTAGTGCTACGGCAAGCCCAATCAACGAGTTGGGAAACGTCTGTGAATAAAGTTGTCCGAAAGCGTTGTTTTGGTAGAGCAGGTTGTAGTTGGCAAATGCGCCGACCGTCGGTAGAAAAGCCAGGCGGTTGTACCGAACATTAGCCGTTAACAAACGTCCCTGCGTCTGTAACAACTGATACTCAATGCGGTCCTGTGGATTGACCAGTTGCAATGTATCCAAGGCAACTTCATTGGCGAGTTGCAGCGTATCGTATGTAACGCTCAGCTGGGCATTGGGCGGATAGCCCATAAGCTGCTTTAGAACCTGGTATTTTGACCCAATCAGATCACTGAACTGCTTTCGCTGAGCGAGTGAGTTATTAAGCGCTATTCTGGCCCGCTGCGGGTCGGTCTTGTCAACGATACCACCCTGATACTGATTCGTTGCGTCCTGCAAACTACGCTGTAACCGCGTAATATCTTCGCTCAGAATATCGACCTGCCGCTGCGTCAGGATCAAATCGTAGAATGCTTTGCTGACATTCACGACTACATTAATCTTGTTGTTTACCGTGGTCTGAGCCGCCTGAAGCCGGTAAGCATCGGCGGTTTGGCTAGCCAATAGTAAATCTCGATTGAAAATACTCTGCGTCACGGAGAATGACACCGTAGATGTGTTTTGCGCCCCCAGCGCTGTGGGAACACGTTCGCCGGTAACCGGATTGGGAATGAGCGTGACCGGAAGCTTCAGGAAATGCTGTAAATTGTATCCAGCCGCTATTTGTGGATACCAGGCGGCCAGTGAGCTTTGCACGGTTCGCTCGGCTACTTCCTGGTCAATGATAGACTGCCGAACTATCGGCTGATGGGTCAAAGCATACTGGATGCAGTCCGGAAGATAAGCCTGTTTTGCTAGTGAATCGGTGGTTTTCTGAGCCTGAACACTAAAAGGTAAAAAACAGCCAATACTTAAGAGGAAGCTAATAAAACTAGTTTTCATAACATAACGAAAGGCAACAAAGCCGTTTCTGGTAGATAGTCAACGGCGTGTACTATCTACAACCCGTTACAAGTATCGTTTTGTTCGCTTATGCTGTAAAATATAAGAAAGCTTTAATCGTCCGTTTGCCAAACCCGTTTGATCACTGTAATTTCGGGACCTTATCAGTATAGTAATACGCGCCATGGCGGAAGCATCAAATGACCCGTTAGAGAACAGTACGACTGATCGTAGTCATACCGGAACATCGCTTAATTTTATTGAGCAGTTTGTAGAAGAAGATATATCAGCCGGTAAAAACGGCGGTCGCGTGCATACGCGCTTTCCGCCCGAACCCAACGGTTACCTGCACATCGGCCACGCCAAATCCATTTGCCTTAATTTCGGTCTGGCCGACAAATACGGTGGACAGACTAACCTTCGTTTTGACGATACCAACCCGGTTACGGAAGATACGGAATACGTTGATTCGATCAAGAACGACGTGCGCTGGCTCGGCTTTGACTGGGAAAATGAATTTTATGCGTCCGATTATTTCGATCAGCTCTACGCGTTCGCCGAAGCGTTGATTCAGAAAGGACTCGCTTACGTCGACGATTCAACGGCGGAAGAAATTGCCGCTCAAAAAGGCACACCGATGGAGCCGGGCCGCATGAGCCAATACCGCGACCGGAGCATTGACGAGAATCTCGACCTGTTCCGTCGCATGAAAGCCGGTGAGTATCCGGATGGGGCCAAGGTATTGCGGGCTAAAGTCGATATGGCTTCGCCGAACATGCAACTCCGGGACCCGATTATCTACCGGATCAAGCACGCGCATCATCACCGTACGGGCGACACCTGGTGTATCTACCCGATGTACGACTTTGCCCACGGCCAGTCCGACGCGATTGAGCACATTACGCATTCGCTTTGCACGCTTGAGTTCGAGGTTCACCGGCCTTTGTACGAGTGGTTTATTGACAAACTGGCGCTTTTCCCCTCTCGCCAGATTGAGTTTGCGCGACTCAACCTGACCTACACGGTTATGAGCAAACGGAAACTCAAACAGCTCGTCGAAGACCATCACGTCAGCGGTTGGGACGATCCACGCATGCCTACCATTGCGGGTATTCGCCGTCGTGGGTATACGCCCGCTAGTATCCGTGAATTTGCTGACCGCATCGGTATAGCCAAACGCGATAACCTGATCGACGTGGGCTTGCTTGAGTTCTGCATTCGGGAGGAACTCAACAAAACGACGCACCGCGTCATGGCCGTTCTCGACGAAAAACCGCTGAAACTGGTCATTACAAATTATGAAGTGGGCCGGGAAGAGATCATGCGCATCGAAAACAACCCCGAAGATCCTAACGCGGGCGAACGCGATGTACCGTTTAGCCGTGAGGTGTACATTGAACGCGACGACTTCCTGGAGAATCCACCGAAGAAATTTTTCCGGTTGTTTCCGGGCGGTATGGTGCGGTTGAAAGGGGCTTACATCATCAAGTGCGATGAAGTTGTCAAAGATAACGCGGGTGAGATTATTGAACTGCGTTGCTCGTATATTCCCGAAAGCCGGAGTGGTTCCGACACGTCGGGGATCAACGTGAAAGGTACGATCCACTGGGTATCGGTTCCGCACGCCGTTGAAGCCGAAGTACGGTTGTACGACCGGTTATTCTCGGTAGAAAATCCAGCCGCCGATGAGCGTGAGTTCCGTGAATTACTGAATCCAAATTCGCTGGAAGTTGTACGGGCCTTTGTCGAACCCGCATTGGTCGAAGCCGCGCGGTCGGGTGCGCAGCGTAATTTCCAGTTCATGCGTAAAGGCTATTTCATCCTCGATTCTGACTCAACTCCGGAACGGCCTGTTTTCAACCGAACCGTAACCCTGAAAGATAGCTGGGCGAAGGAAGTCAAAAAAGGATAGACGCTGGTTATAATGTATCAAATAGAAACGGGCTTTGTTTTCACAAAGCCCGTTTCTATTTGACTTTAAGTCAAGTTCTTGTAAAAGCTGAGTAGCTCATAGCTCACTCGTCAATACTTCTAAAATCAAACCCTAACAGGTTTTCTCACTTCTCACAATCTGCGCTACCCGTACAATCCAGGCTGACGAAGAGTTCAGAGCGTATTTTCCAGCCAGCGTCTGTTTTGCGCCACATTGCCAAATACGTACCCGTTATGGTCTGAACGCCATCCGACCGTTTGAAGCGTCCCGTCCAGTGTCCGTGCTCGGCTGCCAGCGGCCCAGACTTGCTCACTTGTACACGCTCGGTAGTTCGTACGTAACCCATGAAAGCAGGGTCCTTGAACTGTACCGAGACTGAAGCTAAAACGGAGTCACGCCCGGATACGTGTGAACCGCTCCCGCGCGTAACCTCAATATCCGACGACATCGTCTGACCAAATGCAGCTAGATCACGCGCCTGTATCGCTCGGTTCGACTGATTCCGTAATGCCCGTATCGACGCTTCGTCCGCCAGTTTGTCTTTCGTAGAATTAGTTTGAGCAGCAAGCAGATAAGGTAGTTGACAAAAAACAACCGTCAGCAATAGTCCCAGTAAACGATTCATAACGATCTAGTTTAACCGATAAACCGGATAGCGGTTATGCGTTTTTTCGTAGTAAGGCGTCTGCCGATAGATGAAATTCAGCTGTGCGTCGGCATTATCGGCAAACGCTTTGTCAGCAGCCCGTTTTTCCTCCAGTTGCTTCCGCAAGGCCGGATCTTTCCTGACCAGTTCAGCAGCGGTATCCTCGAAAATGTAATCAGCGAAGTACTCTTTCTGATCAAGAATACTATCAAAAAAATTCCAGGCAAAAAACGAGTCAACGCCTTGCGGTTCAAGCGTTTCGACAATATACTGATTAGCCGCCTGATTGGTCTGAACCAGGTAATCACCTTTATAGAACTGAAGTTTTTGTGATTCCGTCCGCACCTTCACGCCCGTATGGAGGTAATGACCTTCGTAGGGTCGTTGCGGGCTTTTAAAATCGGTGATGTAATAAGCCGACACCGTTAGCAACGAATCTTTTGATAACGGTTGCAGGGTTACGCCATTACGTTTTAACTCACCAATGACCTCCTGCCAAGCCTGCGGAATAACGTAAGCCCGTGGCTTGTCGATCTGCGCGTCAACGACAAAGTTGTTCAGGTAAGGGACTTGTTTTTTAAACGGTTTGCTTCGGTCGTAATAAAGTCGTTTCAACCCCGACACATCACTCGGTTTGTACGCAGCTTCATAGCCCAGAAACATAACGGAATCCACTTTACTACGGTCCAGTTTATAACTCAAACCAAACGTTTTCTGCTGACGTACGGCCTCGTTTGCCCGCTGCTGATTCGCCAGAATGGTTTGGGCTTCCCGCTCACATAATCGCATCACTGCTTCGTCGAAAACGTACGAAGCCTTGACCCGCGCCGGGTACGGTTTCCACATATGCGTTTCCAGCGTAAAGCCGAAACAATTAAACAAAGCCGCATAACCCGTTGAGTAACGGGGCGAATCGTTATAGCCAATCAGGCCGCTCTCGGGCGTATCACCCGCGTGATTGACGTAGGGGGCAGACGGAAATCCTTTGGCAACCAGCATCTTGTCGATCTCAGGCTGAAATCGTTGGGTCATGTAGCCCGCCAGTGCTGGATGCAATTTATCCTTCTGGGTGGCAAAATACGTCAGGACATGCTGGTAATCAGCACCATCGCTAGTATGGTTGTCAATAAACACCTGCGGTTTCAGCGACTGGTACATCGTCTGGAACGCGCGGGTATTTTCCGCTTCGGCTTTTATAAAATCGCGGTTGAGGTTCAGGTTTCTGGCGTTCCCCCGAAAGCCGTACGTATCGGGTCCGTTCTGATTCACCCGCGACACGCCCCGGTTCAGACAACCGCCTACGTTGTAGACCGGCACAATGGCGACCAGCACATTTTTAGGGAGTTTATTTGCTTTTAGTAGATCGCGAGCCAGCATCATACAGGCGTCGATGCCTTCCGGCTCGCCGGGGTGTATACCGTTATTGATCAGTAAGGTGACGCGGTTCGGACGGGCCGTAAACTGCTTATCAGCCGCTAGTAAAAACAGGTGTAGCGGTTTGCCAATATCTGTTTTGCCGATCTCGATCAGTTTGGCCTGATCGTACTGCTTATCCAGTTGCTGATACCAGCTAATAATCTGAGGGTAGGTAGCCGTCTGGTTTGTGTCGCGTTCGTACGGCGTCAGCATAGACGCGGTCGATTGCGCGTAAAGTAAACTGAACAACAATTGGTACAAACAGCAGCCAAAGCTGGCAACCTGCAAGATTCGGGAGGCAATGAACGAAATGAATTTCATGAGTAATGGTTAACAAAACGCGAGTGCTCCTTTATTTTTCTTCATTGGAAGCGCTACCAAGAGTTACACGTTGACAGGAGTCTACAGAATAAACTATAATTTTACGGCAGTTCTGTAGAATTATCAATCCAAAGCCAACCCCTTTTCCAAACAAATAGAATAAATCGTTCCAGAATACAACTCCGCATTACCTTCAGTACATTTTATACAACCTCTCTATGAACCGAATATTCGTCCCAACGGCACTCACGGCTCTGCTCATGGGCGCTACGACTTCACTCCTGCTAGCGCAGCAAACCCCAACCATCGACAAGCGTTATGCGGATGAAATCAAAAAGCTAGCGGATCAACCTGCCGTCAAAACAGCCTTCCAAACCTTTATCGATCTTGAACCACAGACGAAGCAAGACTTAATTACCTTAACGGAAACACCATCTCCGCCTTTTAAAGAACAGGTACGGGCGAAGAAATTTGCGGCCATGATCAAGGAAGCCGGAGCGGATTCGGTCTGGATCGATGAGGTAAACAACGTCCTCGCCAAACGTAAAGGTCGATCAGGCAAAAAGACCGTCGTTGTGGAAGCTCACCTGGATACGGTCTTTCCCGAAGGGACCGACGTAAAGGTCAAGCAGAAAGGTGACACGCTCTATGCACCGGGTGTTGGTGACGATACACGCGGTTTAGCCGCCGTACTGGCCGTAGTGAAAGGTATGGAGAAGGCAGGTATCGAAACAGAGGCTGACGTACTGTTTGTAGGTGCGGTTGGCGAAGAAGGTCTGGGTGATCTGCGCGGGGTTAAGCATCTGCTGCGTAAAGACGGGGGCATTAAGCCTGACTCCTACATCGCAGTCGATGGCGACGGTATCAGTAGCATCACCCATCGGGGTCTGGGTTCGCATCGCTACCGCATTACGTTCAAAGGTCCGGGTGGTCACTCGTACGGATCGTTCGGTATTGTCAATCCGCACAGCGCTCTGGGCAAAGCCATCTATCATTTTACTACCGAAGCTGACAAAGCCACTCGTCAGGGCGTCAAAACAACGTATAGTGTTAGTGTCATCGGCGGAGGCACGTCGGTTAACGCCATTCCTTACGAATCGTGGGCTGAAATTGACATGCGCTCGGAAAGTCCGGAGAAGCTTAATGAGGTTGACCAGTTGTTGCAGACAGCCATCCAAAAAGCATTGAAAGAAGAAAACGCTGTTAAACGGCAAGGTCCTGATCTGACCGTAGCTGTTAAAAAAATTGGAGACCGTCCATCTGGAAGAACCGAAGCAACGGCGGCTATTGTACAACGGGCGGTTGCCGTTTCCAAATACCTAAATGCCGAGCCGCAACTGGAAGTTGCTTCGACGAATGCCAACACACCGATAGCGCTGGGTATTCCGGCTGTAACGATTGGTAGCGGAGGTATTGGCGGAGGTGAACACGCCCTAAACGAATGGTGGCTAAACGACAAAGGCTACCTGGGTATGCAGCGCATTCTGTTGCTCTTACTCGCTGAAGCCGGACTGGACAAATCTACTACCGCATCCGCGAAGAAGAAGTAATAGGAAAGCTGTTATTTAGTGTTTGATGGTTTAATATTTCATACGCCATATCTTGGAGATATGGCGTATGAAATATTAAACCATCAAAGTATAGCCTGTTCTACTTTATCTCATTATTAGCTACCGCAGCATCATCGGTCAGACGTGTGACTACCGATTCGGACAGTGCGGTTTCACTGTCTTTTCCGACCGCACGCTGCTCACCGATTCCACCGGGGCCAGGCAGCATCTCGTTCGCCAAAGCCATCATGTCCGTGATGAATCCAGGCGCGAAACCGTGAATAGCCGCGCCTACTTTAGCCGGAAGCGTAATGACTCGTTCCGCTTCTCCCGTTCGGCAAGCGTCAATAATTTCGCGGGCGCAGTCATCAGCGGCTATTGTAAAGAAAGGAATCGAATCGCCAATTTTGAAAACGGTATATTCTTTCTCGTTCTGTCCTTTGAAGAAGGCATTGCGCGGGCTTCCCGTACGGATCAAGCCGGGACATATGGTGGTAACCAGGATATTGTCTTTCATCAACTCGGAACGAAGTCCTTCCGAATATCCCACAAAGGCGAACTTACTAACCGAATAAGGAGCCAGATGTGGTACGGCAATCTTACCACCGAACGAGGTAATATTGACAATGCGCCCTGCCTTGCGTTCTCTCATCTGGGGTAGCACGGCATTGATCATGTTGAACGCCGACCAGAAATTAGCTTCCATCGTATCCCGGAAATCTTCTTCTGTCGCATGTTCCAACGGACTGACGATAATCGTTCCGGCATTGTTGACCAATACATCAACCGACCCCAACACTTGTCCGACGGCCTTGATAAACTGCTCGACCTGCGCTTTGTCGGTTACGTCACAGGCGTAGGTAAACACATCGCTGCCCCGTCGGCGTAAGTCCTCCTGCGCGCGATCCAGTTCGTCCTGATCACGGGCGCAGATCGCAACGTTAGCTCCTTCCTGTGCAAACTGACGGGCCAGTTCAAGACCCAAT
This sequence comes from Spirosoma oryzicola, assembly GCF_021233055.1. NCBI lineage: Bacteria > Pseudomonadati > Bacteroidota > Cytophagia > Cytophagales > Cytophagaceae > Spirosoma > Spirosoma oryzicola. The sequence continues at coordinate 3,714,091 of NZ_CP089538.1, forward strand.
CCACGAGAACCGCCGGTAATAACCACCGTTTTCTCGTGAAAGTCAATCGTTCGTTTTTTGGTTAGAAAGGCTTTCGCAGCAACGACCGCTCCGATACCTGCCAGCGTCCACCAAAGTCCTTTACTGTTCAATGCACTCATTGGCTTTGTCGTTTTCTATTCGTTCCGTACTCAACCACGAGACCAAACCGATTGTTACGGGAAATCAGATGCGATTTTACATAACCATATGCCCTAACGAGCAGTTACAGTAAGCGTACAACAAATAAGTGACCAACTTAACGATTATGGAAAGTACACAGAATTTGCAAGGCAAAAAGATTGCGGCCCTAATGACGGAGGGCTTTGAACAAGTAGAATTTACGGAACCAAAGAAAGCGCTGCAAGATGCCGGAGCAACGGTTCACCTCATTGCCCCGAAAGGCGGTAGCGTAAAAGCCTGGGACGAAACCGAATGGGGCGAAACGTTCGATGCTGACTTACCACTCGCCGGAGCAGATCCATCCCAGTACGATGCATTATTACTGCCGGGCGGTGTCATGAATCCCGACAACCTGCGTACCGAACAACAAGCCATTAAATTCATTCAGCATTTTTTCGAACAGCAGAAACCAGTAGCGGCTATCTGCCATGCCCCAACGTTGCTGGTTGAAGCGGACGTGGTTGACGGATTGACGCTGACCTCCTTCCCATCGATCAAAACCGACCTCCGCAATGCGGGCGCGGATTGGGTAGATCAAGAGGTTGTCGTTGATGGTAATCTGGTGACTAGCCGCAACCCAAACGACATACCTGCTTTCAACCGCGAAACGATCAAGTTGATCAGCGAAGGTGTAAAAGAAAAACAGTCGGCCTAAGGTAGTAAGCTCAAAATAGCAAAAAGGGACGTTTCGGACGTCCCTTTTTTATTCCTGCATCTTGTGGTTAGCCGTAGACTACCCGTTGTTCCAGTATGTTGGCGGGATAACCAACTTCCATCAGGTATAAGCCGTTGGGAGGAGCTGCCCGCCCGGCGATGGTCCGGTCCTGCGCGGCAATCAACTGCTCAAATTGCTCAAGCGTCATACGCCCCTGCCCAATCTCAAGCATCGTTCCGACGATAGTACGGACCATACCCCACAGAAAACGGTTCGCTTTTATATGCAACGTCAGCAGATCAGCCTCGCTACGCTGCCAATACGCAAAATCAAGTCGGCAACGGAAGTGCGTTACGTTGGCCCTCACCTTACTAAAACTCTTGAAATCAGTGTGCCTCATCAGAATCTGACACGCTTCATTCATTAATTCGACGTTTAGTTCTGGTCGAAAATGGTACGTTAATCCAGGTTCGAACGCGTTCTTGTATCGCGTAATGTGATACTGGTAGTAGCGCGAAACCGCCGAAAATCGAGCGTGATGGTTCGGTGCTACAGGAAACAACGTACGAATGGCGATGTCTTCGGGCAGGATGCAATTGATTGAGTAAACCAATGCATCGGATAGCAAAATGGGTTCGTCAAGATCAAAATGGGCAAATTGCTGCCTAGCATGAACGCCCGCATCAGTACGCCCACTACCGACGACAAACACTGGTTTTCGAAGTCGCTGCGTCAACGCAGCTTCGAGTGTTGTCTGCACACTAACGCCGTTTGCCTGTGTCTGCCAACCGTGATAAGCCGTCCCGCAATACGACAATTCAATAAAATAACGCATACCGGACAAATGTACAGCCAATCGGTGAAAACAAAGAAACCGTGCATTCAGTGAATGCACGGTTTATGAGAAAGAATGTACGTGTTAGCGTGGCCCTCGCCCACCACCCTGAAACCCACCCGGCCTTGCGACATTGCCTTGCGGATTCGGCTCCGGATTGCGTTGCTGAAACTGAGGTTGTGATCCTCGGTTTTCGTTCATCCGTGAAAAACCGCTTTCGCGACTACCCGGCATTGATTGGTTACCGGAAGGAGCCTGAAAACCGGGACGCTCATACGAACGATTCGGCGACTGAGGAAACCCACCTTGCGGGGCGTTATTGCCAGATTCAGCGGGCCGGTAGGTACCCCGATTGGATTCAAACGACCGGTTTGGCGCGGCATTGTTGCCAGGAGCAGCACCATTCGCATCAGAGCCGTTAAACGAGCCACGTCGATTGGGAGAAAAACTGCCGTTGTATTCCCGATTTGGTTCGATGTCTCGGGTATAGCCCCGATCTGGCGTGCCGTTCCCATTGTAGGTACCACGACCCGGCACGTTATTTCTATTATAATCCCGGTTCGTTGTATTATCGCCGTTGTACCAACCCCGGCCAGGAGTATTATTGCCGTTGAACTCAGGACGTGGATCATTATTAAAACGACTATTGCGGCCATAATCCTGGCGGTAAGCCGGACCGTGATCAGGCCGGTAAAAGCCTACTGAACCGTTACCCACAACCGAACGACCCGGTCTGTCCAGGTTGTCGACCCGGTACACCGGCACGCTCCGGCGGGTTACGCGTTCGATGTCAGCACGCGGTGGGCCGTAGGCGTATACCCGGTTGTTTGTCCGGTAGACGTTGTTGATGATTGTCGTGGACTGGTAAATATTGACCACATTAGGCCGGGGTACGCAATAGCTGTAAACCCGTGGACTCGCGATGTATACCTCCGGCACAAACGTCCAGTAGGGAGCGGGAATGTTAATATTGATGCTCACGTTCATGCCCGGAGCAAGAGGAGCCCAACCGTAATATCCTCCTCCCGAACGCCAGGCAACCCATGCCGGCCCCCAGTCGGTACCCGGAATCCAGAGCCAGCCGCCGTACCCAGGGTCGTAAATCCAGCGCCCGTAGTGAAACGGAGCCCAGCCCCAGGCATAATCCGACACCCACGTATTTCCGTATTCCGTAACTACCCAATGGCCACCCGTGGCATACGGCTGGAAGTCAGGGCCAGCATTTGGCATCCACACGTCCCCATAGCCAGGGTACTGCGTCCATTGTCCATACGGAGCCAATTCATCATAAAAAGACTCGACAGGAACGCTGACACCTGGCTGCGCCATCGTTTTCTGAGAGATCGATGGACTGAGCGCTAGTAGGGCTACCAGGCCAAGCAGCTTTATCGTTTTAAGGATAGTCATGACTCGATTCGTTTGTGGATTGAGTGTTAACACTCAACAAGGGTTAGATTGATAAACCACCCAAACGTTTAGTCACGCATCTAAAAGATTATTACAGGCTATCACTATGATTTCAATCGTTTGAAAACAGCCCCCGCAACAAGTCCACCGAACAGATACCACCCAACGGTCATGACTGCCGTTGCGGTTGTGCGTTTGGTTGGTGCTTCGCCCAATCCCATTGGTCCCGGCAGCGTAACGGCTCCGATTCCAGCTAGGGCTCCTAATGCAGCTCCCGCAACGACCGGTTGTTCTTTACTCACACCTACTAAACTGTAATAGAGTGCATTGGACGCTACATCGCCGAGCATTGCCAGTCCGTAGAGCTTTTTTCCCTGCGGGGGTTGCTCCCCGGCCGCTTCAAATCCTTTAACAATACTACGCTCCCCGAGAAGGTCAGCGCGGGGGGCATCAGGCACAAACTGACGAACCGTTTCATGTAATACATTGAGGGCAATGGCTCCGGCAAGGCCACTGCCGAGCGCTTGTGAGAGGGTAGGCGTGATTGTAGCAGACATAAATACTGAGTAGTCAATGAATTTATCCATTGAACCGTCCAGTTAAAAAGATGTTTTATGTCCGTCGTCTCTCTCAACCGTTTTAGTGGAAGCAAACAAGTGTTTAGCCGAACTCGTCGGACGCTGTAATTGAGTACTTACGGGCACTAAACGCTTATTTTTTACCTTCTTTCTAACACCGCATTTTCAGCAACGTTCTTACGATTACCGTTTAATACTTATTTCCATGTTAACCGTCCGTAAAATTCACCCGGCAGTTTATTCGCCCATCAGTGATCTGATCACCTATCGGGCACTGCCCACACGCTCTATTGAGTATGTCGATCCGTTTTTATTTTTAAATCATCATGGTCCGCAGGTTTACGAACCAAATAATAACGGACTTCCATTTGGGCCGCATCCGCATCGGGGCATGGAGACGGTTACCTTTATTCTCGATGGCGACATTGCCCACCGGGATAGCAGCGGTCACGAAAGTGTTATCAATGCGGGTGGTGTTCAATGGATGACCGCCGGAAGCGGACTGATTCACGCCGAAGTCTCGTCGGACCAGTTTATGGAAGAAGGCGGCAAACTGGAAATTTTACAGCTTTGGCTAAATCTGCCCGCAAGTCTGAAAATGACAAAGCCGTTCTACAAAGGGCTCCAAAAAGAAGCTATTCCCAGTCTCAGGCTGGACGACGGCAAGGTAATCGTCAATTTGGTGGCGGGTGATTGGGATGGTCATCAAGCCGCCTTTGACTCCCACATTGGTATCCAACTGAACACTATTTATTTTCAGCCGGGCGGTACAGTAACGCTTATGGTTCCTAATGATCACAACATTTTCTTCTACGTAATCAAAGGGCGTCTCAATGCCAACGGAACTGTCATCAATGCCTTACATCTGGCCGAATTTGACCACGACAGCAGCGAACTGGTTGTAACAGCCGCCGAAGATAGTATTCTATTATTCGGTCACGCCAAGCCGCTCAACGAGCCCGTGGTTTCACAAGGGCCTTTTGTAATGAATACCCAGCAACAAATTATGGAAGCCTACGACGATTATCGAAAAGGTAAGTTTGGTAGTTGGCACTGATCCGAAGCACCGGCAGCAAATTAATCGTCTTTAACCAATCAGCCCGCCACAGATCGTAGCGGGCTGATTGTTGTTAGGCAATAACGGGTTCTTCGTTGGTAATAAACATCTTGGGTTTCGGCGCTTCGATACCGTCTCGTCCAAACTGCCGGGCGACATTCTCCAGCATGTAGTAGTACGTTTCCCAGTACGTCTCGCTTTTTGTCCACACTCGTACGTCATAATCACGCGAATTGGCGTTCAATTTGGCGATCAACACATCGTGCGACCGATCTTTGAGCGCATAAGGACACGCATTTACAACACGCAGTAGCGACGCTTTTGTAGCGTCCAGATCGTTCTGACTGCCAACCGTATATACCTGATCAACCCGGATTATACCTTTCGTACTGATATTCGTAATCGACGATGTGGATAGGGGTCCGTTTGGCAAAATAATGGTTTTATTATCAAGCGTCACCAGAATGGTGTCGAAGATGCGGATGGCTTCAACCGTTCCCGTAAAACCCTGCGCGGAAATCAAATCACCAACCCGAAACGGTTTAAACGTCAGAATTAAAACGCCCCCGGCAAAGTTAGCTAGGCTGCCTTGCAGTGCCAGACCAACCGCCAGACCAGCGGCTCCGATGATAGCAACGAACGAAGTCGTTTCAACGCCCAACGTATTGGCAATACTCAGCAATAACAATACGCGTAGGACGGCATTGACCATCGACAGCAGAAAGGGCTGGACGTCACGGTCTACGTGCTGTTTCGCCATCAAAGAGGATAATAATCGGGTAATCCAGCCAATCAGCCAGAGACCCACCATAAGGGTTATGATAGCCAGCAAAATGCGGCCACCATACAGTGCGGCAAAGGTAATTACTTGGTCGTAGATGCGTTCGGCGTTCGTCTGAGCCTGTTCCATGAGTAGTAAACGGGGGATTTGTTTGCAACTCAGACGTGAATACAGATAAAGGTAACGAAACCAGATACGAGTTAAGTAATCTTTTTTAGCCTTCTTGTTACTATAACCAGTTCTTCCGCCGGAAAATCCATACCGTCAGAGCGGATGACAATACCATCATCGCTAACGCAAATACATAGCCGTATTTCCAGTGTACCTCCGGCATTTCGTCGAAGTTCATCCCCCAGATACTCGCCAGTAAAGTCGGTGGCAAAAAGACCAGCGAAACAACCGTAAAGATTTTGACGACCCGGTTTTGCTCCAGATCAATCAAACCGAGGTAGGTATTTTGTAGAAATTCCAGCCGTTCGAAAATAAAGTTCGTGTGATCGATCAGCGAATTAATGTCCTTGATGAGCGTTCTCAAGCGCTGCTGTTCCGGGTCGCTAAACCAGCCGTCGGAACGAATCATTGACGAAATAACGCGCTGTTTATCAACCACATTCTCCCGAATCGACATGGTTAGCTCCTGGTAATCGTTGATATTCAGCAGCATCTCACGGTCCAGGTTAGCGTCCAGATCAAGCATCCGGTTGATTGCTTTGATTTCGCTCGACACCATTTCGACCAGATCCGCGTCGTAGTCGATCCGGGATTCGAAAATAGATATTAGAATCTGGGCTCCGTCACTGAACACGGCCCGACGCGATTTGATCCGCTTAACCGTATCGGCAAATGATTTCAGGTCGGCGTTGCGGTACGTAAACAGAGTATCGTCTTTAAGCAAAAAACTTACCGGTACCGTGATGTAACGTTGCTCTTTATCCGGAATTAAAAAGTTTGAATTCGCAATCAGAAAATCGTCTTCCTCAATGTAGCGGGAGCTGCTTTCAATTTCGAGCTGCTCCTGCTGACTCAAAAAATCCACGTCGAATTTCTCCTCCACGCTCTTGATCTCGGCGGGTGTCGGGTTTTGCAAATCGACCCAGAGCGTACGCTCCGTGTTGGAAAACGAATCGATGTCACGGATTTTACGAACAGAAGTTTCGTCGAGCTGGAAGATACGAATCATGAAGTCCAGTTTAGAAGTGCTGTAATTGGGACGCAAAGTTCATAAAAAAACGGAGCGGTGGAAAGCCGCTCCGTTAACTGTTTACTAAGTTAATGTCCCTGCCGGGTTTTATTTCTGCTCATATTTGTCTTTATACGTTTTATAGAGCCGCTTGTGGCGGTCATCCAGATTGACCTTACGGCCCTGAATGAATACCTGTTCGACCACGTTGGTACGCATATCGAGCGCGTCGCCCGCTGACACAAATAAGGTAGCCTGCTTACCTTTTTCTAGCGTTCCAACGGCGTTATCGATGCCCAGAATTTTGGCGTTGTTCAGCGTAATCAGTTTAAGCGCTTCTTCTTTGTCCGGAATACCAAAACCGGCGGCTGTTCCGGCCAGAAATGCCAGATTTCGCGTGCGCCACCACTCATCGGCATAACTCAGCCCAACGAGCACACCCGCTTTTTGCAGGATACCCGGCATACGATACGGCAAATCCACGTCCTCATCTTCCCGGTTTGGCAGTCGATGCAACTGGCTTAGGATCACCGGCACGTTATTCTCTTTCAAAAAAGTAGCTACCCGATTGGCTTCTTCGCCACCAACGACCACTACCTTCGGGATACCCAGCGCTTTGGCGAAGGTTACTGCTTCGATAATATCTTTGCCGTAATCAGCCCGGATGTACAGGTTTTGTTTACCCGAAAATAATCCGCGCATAGCCTCTAACTTGAGATTCATTGGCATCGGATTCGATAGGGCTGCGTACGCCTTCGCGTCGGAAAACGTTGCCTGCAAGGCGCTGATCGCTTCGGTCCGCTTCGAGTTTTTCCGAACCGTAAGCGAGAAGTCATCGTAGTTGAACTCACGGGCGAAATAACCCGGCCAGTTGAGCCAGAGGCCGTCGTCTTTTTTCAAAACGGCATCTTCCCAGTTCCAGCCGTCGGCCATCATCACGCTTGAACTTCCCGACACTGTACCGCCTTGCGGCATAGCCTGCGTCAGCAAAACGCCGTTGTTGCGAATAGTCGGAATAATCTCCGAATCGGTGTTATACGCAATCAGAGCCCGAACGTTAGGGTTTAGATCGCCAATTTCCTGCTTATCGACCGTGGCTTTTACCGCACCAATTTCCTGCAAACCGACGGTTGCGGCTGGTGAGATAAAGCCGGGATAGACGTGCTTTCCCGAAGCGCTGATGACCTCGGCTCCCGCCGTTGGGGTACTACCATCACCAATGGCCGTGATTACCCCTTTGTCGAATACCACAACGCCATTCTGAATGATTTGCCCATTGCCAACGTGAATGGTTGCCCCGGTCAGGGCGATGGCCCGTTCCTGCGGTTTGGCCGGAGCCGGGTTCTGGGCGTAACTCGTAAGAACGCCCAGCGTAAGTATGGATGTCAGTATTTTTTTCATGTGTTTTTCTTGAATGCCCGAACGCCCGTAGAAGAATTACCGGGTTCAGTCTATTTTCCTTCTTCTTCGCCTTCAGCCATGACACCCTCAACGTCTTCGCAGTGCCACATCCGCGACCGTCTGAACGTTGGGCGCTGGGTTGGTACACCGCTCGCTTTGGCCGACAAGGTTTTCTGAATCAGCCGGGCCCGCTCGGCCTGCATGGCTTCCCGCTTGGCTTCTTCGCCTTTCAGGCTAAAGTAAATAGCGCCTTCGATCATTGTTATTTCGGGCCGGGCGTAGATAGACAGCGGGTGCGCATTCCAGAGGACCAAATCCGCGTCTTTACCCGCCTTGATACTCCCCATCCGATTGTCCAGATGCAACAGTTTTGCCGGGTTGAGCGTCACCATTTTCCAGGCATCTTCTTCCGAAACACCACCGTATTCGACGGTTTTGGCCGCTTCCTGATTCAACCGGCGGGCCATCTCAGCGTCGTCGGAGTTGATCGAAACCGTTACTCCCTGACGGTGCATCAGAGCCGCGTTGTACGGAATCGCGTCGTGCACTTCCATTTTGTACGCCCACCAGTCGGCAAACGACGAGCCACCCGCTCCGTGTTTCGCCATCTTGTCGGCCAGTTTGTACCCTTCCAGAATGTGCGTAAACGTGTTGACTTTGAAGCCCAGCGAGTCAGCTACTTTCAACAGCATGTTGATCTCCGACTGCACGTACGAGTGGCAGGTGATAAACCGTTTGTTCGCCAGAATTTCGGCCAGCGCATCGAGTTCAATATCCCGGCGCGGTGGCGTAGCGTTGGCTTTTTCTTTGGCGCTCAGCTTGTTATAAGCCGTCCACCCTTTCGAGTACTCTTTAGCGCGGGTGAAGTGATCCATGTAAACCTGTTCTACCCCCATCCGCGACTGTGGGAACCGAACACCACCGCTGGGGTTATTGGCTTGTTTGACGTTCTCGCCCAACGCAAACTTGATAAAGCCGTCGGCCCCTTTGATGAGCATATTCTCCGGCGACTCGCCCCATTTTAGTTTGACAATAGCCGACTGACCACCGATGGAGTTTGCGGAACCATGCAGCAGTTGGGAGGTTGTAACACCACCCGCCAGTTGCCGATAGATGTTTACGTCGTCGGGGTTAATAACATCAGCCATCCGCACCTCTGCCGAACTCGACTGTCCGCCTTCGTTGACTGAGAGCAGGGCAATATGCGAATGTTCGTCGATGATACCGTTGGTCAGGTGTTTGCCCGTACCGTCGATCACGTTCACATTGGCGGGTGCTGTCAGACCTTTACCGATTTTAGAAATTTTACCGTCCGTTACCAGCACGTCGGCTCCGGTCATCACGCCATCTTTCTCGTTGGTCCAGACGGTAGCGTTGCGAATCAGTACGGTCTCTGCTTTGGGTTTTTGCAGATTACCCATACCCACGAACGGATACATGACAGCGGTAGACGACGTGGCCGACGTTGACCGGGCAGCCGTTACGGTAGTCGATTGCGGGATATCGCCCGATCGGGTTGCCGACCAGGTGATGCGTTTTCCATCGGGGGTTTCGCCGTCGCCCTTAAGGGTGGTTGGCGAGGTGCGGTAACCCGTTAGGCGCGTCGTACCCGAATTGGGGCGACGATCCAGTTGGGTTTGAATCGAGATAATATCTCCACTGATAGCAACTTTCGGGGTGATTTTGGTTGTATCGACCTGGATTTGGTAGTCGGGCTTATCGGCTGACTTCCCGGTTATGTTCAACTTAATGTTGCTCCGGTCACCGATGGTCAACTGCCAGCTTCCGCGCAGATCAGCGGCATCTTTCTGATTGACGATGTACTGCTTACCGCGAATCCAGTTTTCGAAGATGACGTTATCCGCGCTGAACAAATTGCCGGAGGTTATAATAAAGTTGGCGACCCGGCCTTTCTGCAAGGTGCCAACCATGTCCTCAGCCTTCATGAGCCGGGCAGGTACGACGGTCAGCGCTTCCAGGGCTTTCTGCTCCGACAGGCCGTTTTCAATGGCTTTGCGCAGATTGGCCCAGAACTCAGTTTTATTGCGAAGTCCTGCCGTTGTCAGCGCAAAAGGAATGTTGGCACTAGCTAGTCGTCCCGCATTCATGGGTGCCATTTCCCAGTGCTTCAATTCAGAAATAGCCACGTTATCGGCATCCCAGGCATCTTCAACGTCGTACGGCTGCGGAAAATTAACTGGTACAATCAGTGATGCGCCCGTTGCTTTGATCTCGTCAAGACGCTGGTATTCATCGCCCGAGCCTTTGATGATGTACTGAACACCAAACTCGTCGCCTACTTTGTCGGCCCGGAGAACCGCCAGTTTGTCGCCCACTTCAAAGATCGCGGGTAGCGACAGGTTACGGCTCAGAGCCTCGAGCGACAGGTTTGCCTGCTCCTTGTTCCCACCCCGTTTGTACCAGTCAGCATCGTACATGGCCTGCCGCAACAACGCTACGGAACCCATCGCCGAGTTTGGGTAATTTTGCCGCGATGTGCCTTTGCTGAACGAGTAATGAGCCGTAGCATTTGGTTTCAGCACAAGCGTATTTTCCCGGTCGTCGGCAAGAGCCACCAAAGCGCCCGTTCCCCGAACGATTCCATCGTGTGGGTGCGTCAGTACGGCTCCAAAGCCTAATTTGCGAAGTTCATCGGCCTTGGCTGGCGTCGCCTTGAAGAGTAAGCTGGCATTGTTTTCGGGTTGTACCGCCTGGTTCCAGTAGTAAGCCCCTTTTTTGGTTGATTCCAGTTGCGGAGGGCCACCCCGAAATCCGCCGGGACCACCCGTCTGTGGTATTTCCGGCATGCCATAGTCAGAGTCAATATCGATCAGAGCAGGGTAAATGCGTTTACCTTTCAAATCGGCAACAACCGTTCCGGCAGGAAGGCTAACGTTGCTGCCGACAGCCTCGACGCGACCGTCACGAATGAGTAGCGTAGCGTTTTGTAGGGTCGTTTGTGGATCAACAACAATGGTAGCGTTGGTGAATGCATACAATCCTGGCCGTTCGTCGTAGACACCGTTGCGGGGGAAGGTCGTCTGAGCCACAGCAGAGTAGGCCAGACCAGCCGCAAGTAGTGCCGTCAGGAAATGTCTTGTCATGAAGTAGTTTGATTGGTTAATGATTGGGGTTAACTCCCAAAAATACGTAAACAATTGCCTTTACGGTCACTTCCCCAAATAATATATCGCCACCAAGGCGCAACTACGAATAGATTTATCATTATATTAAAATTGTTTCTTTGTATTGATCAACACCACCTGGTTAATTTGTAGCGATCAACACCAACCTTCAATCTGTATGCGCCATTCATCTTCTATCCTGTTACTTATTGGCTTTTTTATCACACTTCAATTGCGGGCGCAAGGATCCCTCCAGACAACCCGCGACCTTATGAATCACAACGGGCTGAGCGCAGCAACGACCAACCGGCAAAATAATGCAGGCAAGTTGCTTGGTAGCCCTTACCTCGACACAACCTGGCAGACCAGCAACGTAAAGTTTTACGGCAATCTTAATCTCGTCAGTGATTCACTCGCTAACGTACCGGTTCGGCTGGACCTTTATTCGCATGATGTTGAAGTTCGAGCGGGTGCTAACGACGTTCGGGTAGCGAAAGGCCCTTCGGTGAAATACATCGTGCCTACCAACCCATCCGATTCGCCGAGCCGGTTCGTCAACGTTCGCGAGTTTAAAGGTGAGGCCGACGCCCTGGCGGGCTTTTTCGAGCAAATCGCTGCGGGTAAGCTAACGTTGCTACAATACCCGTCTGTTTATGTGAAACGGGCCAATTTCAACCCGGCTATGGGTACTGGTTCCAAAGATGATGAGCTGATTCCCAAAAACGACTGGTACATCGTCCAGAATGGAAAAGCTAACCGGTTTTCTCCCGGCAGGAAATCATTGCTTGAGCTGATGGCCGATAAAAAGGAGCAGATTGAAACCTATCTCAAAACGGAAAAACCGGATTTAAAAACCAAGCCGGGTCTATCGGCGGTGTTTGCTTACTACAATAGTCTTTAACGGCATTTTAACCGCTGATTATCAAGAGCAAGCTAAATTGAGCCACTTATCAACCGGGTTAGACTAAGTAAGCTAGTCCGATTGATTTCTGGCAATGCGTCGTCTATTTTCTTTGTCCTTTATTCTACCGGTTTCCTTGGCTTATCGAATAAGCGTTCGCAAGGATTGGGTTGCGGCTCTTTTTAGTACCTTCTTTTTGGTGAACGCCTGTCGCGCTCAATTGCCTTCGGGCAGGGATACCTCAACGGTCGGAGTAGATACCCTCAATAGCAGACGAGCAATTCATTATCAGGATGTTGCCGACGTCCTCAAACGGTGCTTCCCACGTTTGGGCATCACCACTCACGACTCGGCCTCGTTGCAGGAAGGGAAACGGTTTGTCCTGGTGCTTCCTCAGGTTGGCTACACCCTTCAAACGCGTGCCCTGGCTGCCATTGTCGTCAATACAGCTTTCCGAAAGCCACTGGCAAACATGTCGACCATGACCGGAACGCTTTCCTACACCCAGAATAATCAGGTGATTCTGATGGCGAATGCCGCCGTATGGAGTGCCGCCAACCGCTATTTATGGACCAACGACTGGCGGTTGATGCATTACCCACAGGCGACCTACGGATTAGGCATGTACACGTCCACCGACCGGGTGATCAACATGGATTATGCCTACTTTCGCCTGTACCAAAGCCTGTTACGACGTCTGGCACCAAACTTTTACGCTGGGATTGGTTACGCACTGGATTTACATTGGGGTATCAACAGCTACGATAGTCGTCGGGAATTGACGCGTATCTCCCGCTATTCGGTTGGTGTGGCCGGTCGGTCGGTATCCTCAGGTCCTACACTGCATATTCTATACGACAATCGGCAGAATGCGATCAATCCAAACGGCGGCTTGTACGTTAACGCCGTTTTTCGCGCGAACACGCAAGCACTCGGCAGCGATAAAACCTACCAATCGCTGTTGATCGAAGCCCGAAAGTACATACACCTACCTCGGCAATCAGACAACATTCTGGCCTTTTGGTCCTATAACGCGCTAACGTTGAGCAGCGATCCTCCTTTCCTGGATTTACCCAGCACGGGTTGGGACAGTAACGGAAATGTTGGCCGGGGTTTTATCCAGGGACGTTTTCGGGGCAAGAAACTACTGTATGCCGAAACCGAATACCGATTCCCACTAACGACCAATCGGCTTTTAGGGGGTGTCATTTTCGCCAATGCCCAATCCGTTACGGAACATCCCAGCGAACAATTCGAAAAGGTAGTACCAGCGGTTGGAGCGGGTTTGCGCTTAAAAATGAATAAAATTTCCCGAACAAACCTCTCTGTCGATTACGGATTTGGCTTCGATGGATCGAAAGGTTTGTTCTTTAATTTAGGCGAAGTCTTCTAGCTTAAATTACATTCATTTTACCCAATAATTAGCAGACTAACCTACCAAAAGGTATAAGGGAATCTCTATAGACTAAACAATCAGAAAGGGTGAGTAATTTGATTAAGTAAATTTTGACAAAAACCGGCTGTAAAGTAAAATTTTGACGTTTTTAGGAGGTAACTTGCTGCACAGTTTTCTTCTCTATAGATTACCTTCATAAACATACAGTTTTGGTGAAACGTCTCCCTTTTTTGTTGCTGGTGTTTGTCATTTTTGCGGTAGGCCAGCCGTGTCTGTACGCCCAAAAGAAAAACGAAGCCTATCAACTTCACATCAGCAAAGCCACATCACCTATTGTTGTCGATGGAAACCTGGACGAACCGGCTTGGCAGGCGACAGAAGTAGCAACGGATTTCTGGATGGTACTGCCTATGGATACCAGCCGAGCCAACGTTCGTACGGATGTTCGAATGAGCTACGATGACCAGAACATTTACCTGAGTGCCGTCTGCTATCACGGCGATGTAGCAGGGCCTTATATCGTTGAATCGCTCCGGCGCGACTGGTCTTTCCCGAAGAACGATAATTTCATTCTTTTCATGGACACCTTCGACGACCAGACCAATGGTTTCGCTTTCGGAGTCAATGCCGCGGGAGCGCAATGGGACGGCCTGTTGTACGAGGGCAGTAAAGCGAACTTAAGCTGGGACAATAAATGGACCTCTGCCGTTCGTAACTATTCAGATCGTTACATCCTCGAACTGGCGATTCCGTTCAAGACCATCCGCTATAAACGCGGCATTACCCGCTGGGGCGTCAACTTCGGTCGGCAAGACCTGAAAACAACCGAGAAATCGTCCTGGACGCCTATTCAGCGCCAGTTTCCGACTGCTTCTCTGGCTTATACGGGTGTGCTGGTCTGGGATCAGGCACCCCCACAACCCGGCCCCAACATTTCGCTTATTCCCTACGCCCTCAGCGGTTTAAACCGCAACTACGAAGGAGATACGCCGACAGACAGTCGCTTTGACGCGGGTATGGATGCCAAAGTGGCCGTCACCTCATCGCTGAATCTTGATCTAACCGTTAATCCCGATTTTTCGCAGGTTGACGTTGATCAGCAGGTCACGAACCTCGACCGTTATGAACTATTTTTCCCCGAAAAGCGGCAGTTCTTTCTGGAAAACGGCGACCAGTTCACCAACTTCGGCTATTCAACCATCCGTCCTTTTTTCAGCCGTCGGATCGGACTCGGTGGCGTCCCGATTCGCTTCGGTGCCCGGCTAAGTGGTAAACTCAATAAAGACTGGCGGATCGGGTTGATGGATATGCAAACAGGCCGGGTAGACAATATGGGATTACCCGCCCAGAATTTTGCCGTAATGGCCCTGCAACGTCGGATTTTTTCCCGATCAAACATCGGTTTTCTGTTTGTCAATAAAGAGTCGCTGTCGTACGAACCCGTTTCCGATAAACCGATCTACTCGCGCTACAACCGAAATTTTGGTCTGGAATACAATCTCGCATCCTCGAACAACCTCTGGATGGGTAAAGCACTGTACATAAAATCGTTTAGCCCTGAAACTTCGCAGGAGGACAACGCGGTTTACGCGGCCAATTTGCAATACAACAGTCGTCGATGGCTAATCAGCGGACAGCTCGAAATGGTGGGAGCCAATTACACCGCTGAAGCGGGCTACGTACCGCGCCGGGGTTACGAGCGGGGAACAGCAACCGTTGGGTATACGTTTCTCCCGACCAATGGACCCATTCTGAATCACGGTCCCACGTTAACGTCTACGTATTTTTTCGACAAAGCCGGGCGGCAGAGCGACAACGAAACGTACCTGGGCTATACGTTAACGTTCCGTAGTCGAAGCGTTTTAACGGCCTGGGCCGCCACCGACTATGTGCGGCTGCTGCAACCTTTCGATCCGACCAATTCGGGACGCGAAACCCTGGCGACCGATACCGAACACAACTGGACGGCCTGGGGCACTCAGTTTACGTCAAAACCACAGAGCCTGTTCACCTACGGATTTTCAACGCGCTACGGCGGTTACTATTCCAACGGCTCACGGCTAAACCTCACGGCGGATGTAGGGTACCGCTTTCAGCCTTACGTCAGTTTGGCAGCCAGTGCGAACTACAACGATATTCGCTTACCCGGCCCCTGGGGGAAAACGACGTTCTGGCTCGTCGGGCCACGCTTCGACCTGACCATGACCAATACGCTGTACCTGACGACTTTTTTGCAGTATAATGAGCAGGCCAAAAACATGAACCTGAACGCCCGATTCCAATGGCGTTACAAGCCAGCTTCTGATTTGTTTATTGTTTATACCGATAACTATCTGCCTACGATGGGACAACCGGGATCTTTTTCGGTTAAAAACCGGGCGTTGGTACTCAAGTTTACGTACTGGTGGAATATCTGATGCTCAGCATTTAAAACAAAGCGTTCCGCTGTCTGTTATTTCTTCAATCACGCGCCAAACGTGATCAGTTTACTACACAAAAACCAACCAACGTTATGAAAAGTCTAATGCGTTTTTTCCCAATAGCCTTCGTGGCCCTGTTCATGACTTTGTTTCTGACCAGCTGTCAAGTCGTAGGTGATATATTTAAAACGGGTGTCTGGACCGGCGTCATACTCGTCGTCGTCGGTATTGGCGTTGTGATCTGGCTCGTCTCAAAATTGTTTGGTGGCGGTGGCCGGTAATAAAGTCAGATCGCTTCTACAAAAACAAAACCCGATCCAGCAATGGATCGGGTTTTGTTTTTGGGCTATTCAGAAGTTGGCCGCTAACGCAGGAGAGGCCATCTTTTCCGGACGAAAAGACGGCCTTTCATGCTTTGACTTAAGTCGATTTAGGCTACCAGTTCCAGCAGACCGTCCCGCTGTAATACGGCTTTCTGGCGTTCGCTCAGATCGTCGGATGCTTTCATAAGTGGTAACCGAACCTCCGCCGAAATCAAGCCCATGATTTCCATGATGTTCTTTACACCAACCGGGTTTCCTTCTTCGTACAGAAGCGGGTCGATACGCAGGAAGTGGCCGAGTTCTTTTTGGGCAAAACCAAAGTCACCCTGCAAGGCCGCATCAATTATGCCTGAGAACTTAGCCGGGAATGCATTGGCTATCACCGACATCACCCCTACTCCACCGATGCTGATAATAGGTACAGCCTGAATGTCGTCGCCGGAGATCAGCAGAAAATCATCGGGTTTGTCGCGGGCAATTTCCATGCACTGCTCAATTACGCACGACGCTTCTTTAACACCGATGATGTTAGGATGCTGAGCCAGTTCGCAAATCGTCTCCGCCGACATGTTGATACCCGTCCGGAACGGAATATTGTACAGGATCACGGGAACAGGGCTTGCATCGGCAACGCGCGTGAAGTGTTCGATAACTCCCCGTTTGCCGGGTTTATTGTAATAAGGACAGACGGACAGAATCGCGTCGACCCCTTCGAAATCAATATCCTTCATCCCCGCCACAACATCCGACGTTACGTTACCGCCTACGCCAAACACGATTGGAAGCTTCTTGGGATTATTTTCTTTAAGATACTGTAACAATTGTTTTTTCTCCTGCTTCGTCACCGTTGGCGATTCGCCCGTAGTGCCTTGCAGAACAATGTAACGGACGCCCCCCTCGGAAACGTGCCGGATGATGCGGCCGAAGCCGTCGAAGTCGACAGAATGATCGGCCGTAAACGGTGTCACAATAGCCACACCGACGCCGTGAAATGTAGTGTCCATTATCGGATACAAGAGTTTATTACCACAAAGTTACGGGAATTGAACCGGAATTTTTTTGCAAATGCGTCAAGCATTACAACTATACGCGGCCATTGTAAGTCTTAGGGGTAAATTTTGACAACGATGCGCCTTATTTTCGTCATTTTCCTGATTGGTCTGTCGAGTTGTAACTGGGAATCCGTTTTACCCGATCCTGCCAGTACGGTTATCGATGTAAAAAGCCAGCGGGGATGGCGAACAACCGCGCTCGACAACGCGTACAAGATTCAGTTTCCTCGTGGCTACCAGGGTGGAATCGGCCCAACGATTGAAGGACCGGAGTTTAGTCTAAAACGATACGATCAACAGGCTTACTTCTTGGGTATTATGCCCTTTTTTGGCGGGGGTATGCCCCTACCGAATCCACAACCAGCCACCATCCCTCATGGAAATGTGCTCTTAGACCGGCTCGTTACCTTTCAGCGAAATGGACAAACCCAGGGCTTGTTTTACTATGCTCAGCAGCCTAAAGCCCTGGGTCGTTTGTATTTACTTCACAACGGTACCCTTGGTTATAGCATGATTGTTCAATATGATTACAGCCTGCACCAGGAAGTTTTGGGCATTTTGCAAACCATTCAACCTCACTAGTCACCCATCGATACACTACACGTCCAGCATCGCCAAGAACTCATCTTCGCTGATCATGGACACATTCAGCTTCTGGGCTTTTTCAACTTTCGACGGTCCCGCGTTTTCACCAACAATCAGATAGTTAAGCTTTTTGGAAATACCACTGAGCAGTTTACCTCCATTGGCCGCAATCCGGGCTTCCAATTCCTCCCGACTGAAATTAGCGAAGGTACCGGTGTACAAAAATGTCTTACCCGCGAGTGTGTCTCCCTCCGGTTCAACGACTTTTCGTTCGCCGACAAATTGCAGTCCGGCGGATCGTAGCCCTTCGACAAAGTCTTGGTTCAGTTGGTCGGCAAACCAGGCAACTACGCTTTCGGCGATGCGTGGTCCCGTATCAGGCACGGCCAGTAGTGCCTCCTGACTCGCGTTCATAATGGCATCCATTGACCCGAAATAATCAGCTAGTTTTTCCGCCGTTGTGCCCCCAACGTAACGTATACCTAAGGCAAACAAAACGTTCTTGAAAGGTTGCGCTTTCGAGCGTTCGATTGCCGTCAGGATGTTTTCAACCGTCTTTTCGCGGAAACTAACCACCCGACGCTTTCCCGTTTCTTCGTCTTCGAAGACTTTTTCGATACCCAGCAACTCAGCTGACGTAAGTGAATAGAGGTCAGCGGGTGTCTGTACCAGTCCCCGGTCGATAAGCAATTCGATTTTGCCTTCCCCAAGACTTTCGATGTTCATCGCCCGACGCTGGATAAAGTGTTCAAACCGGGCTTGCCGCTGCGGAGGGCAACCCCGTTCGTTGGGGCAATAAAAATGCGCTTCGCCTTCTTTGCGAATGAGTGGCGTACCGCAGGCCGGACAGGTAGTCGGGTAAACAATCGGTTGGCTCTGACCGGTCCGTTTGCCCAGATCAACACCCGTAATTTTGGGTATGATTTCGCCCCCTTTTTCTACGAATACGGTATCGTGTAATTGAACACCTAACCGCTCGATCTCATTGGCGTTGTGCAGCGACGCTCGTTTTACGATGGTTCCGGCCAGTAGTACGGGTGTCAGCATCGCAACGGGCGTTACGGCACCTGTCCGGCCAACCTGGTAATTGATACCGTTCAGCGTTGTGCTGGCCGCCAACGCTTTGTATTTGAAGGCAATAGCCCATCGGGGACTTTTAGCCGTATAGCCTAGTTCGCGCTGCTGATCGTAGCGGTTGACTTTAATAACGATCCCATCGGTACCAAGCGGTAGATCGAAGCGTTTGGTTTCCCACTCGCTGATGTACAGCATTACGTCCTTGATAGTCGCGCATTTTTGCCAGGTTTGCGATACGTTGAAACCCCAATTTTTCAGGGCAACAAGGCTTTCTTCGTGGGTCTGGAAGATTTCGGGTTCGGACAGAAACGAGTATAGGTAACAATCCAATCGGCGTTTGGCTACGGCTGCGGAATCCTGCTGTTTAAACGTGCCAGAGGCTGCATTTCGGGGGTTTGCCAGCAGGGCTTCGCCAATATCTTCACGCTCTTTGTTGATCCGTTCAAACTCAGCCAGTGGCAAAAACCCTTCGCCCCGCACCTCAAATAGAGCAGGAATGCCTTCCCGGTGTACGCGCAGGGGAACCGTCCGAATCGTCCGGATATTATTTGTGATGTCGTCGCCACGAACACCGTCACCACGGGTAGCCCCCTGCACAAGCACGCCGTTTTCGTAGGTCATACTCAGAGCCACTCCGTCGAACTTAAGTTCGCAGATGTATTCAAACTCCTGCCCGTTCAATCCTTTCCGCACGCGATTGTCGAATTCAACCAGATCTTCCTCGGAATAGGTATTTCCCAGCGAAAGCATCGGAAAGCGGTGATAGACCGTTTGAAACTCTTTACTAACGGTTCCACCCACCCGGGCGGTCGGCGAGTCGGGTTTGCGAAATTCAGGATGCTGAGCTTCCAGACCAGCTAATTCGGCTAACAATTTATCGAACGTAAAATCGTCTACTTCCGAAACGCTGTTCTGGTAATACTGGTGATTGTAATAATTCAGGCGGTCGGTCAATTCCGCAATGCGCTCCTGGGGTGTCATACAATAAAATTAAATAGGCGCTAAGGCACTCTACTGACTTATAAAACAATTAGATACACAAACAAACAAGCTTTTTTTGCCTCAAAAACTACTTTCGTCTATTCTCTACTTACTCCACAAACTACTTCTCAATACGGGGTTTGTTTCCTTGTTCAAGCAAAAAAACATAGTTTTACAGGATAAAATTGTAAGCAGTTTACGGAAACCAGTTGCATAACCGTTCTTTTTAGGCAATTAGTTTTCGACTGTTCCCGAATAACTATGACTCAGCCTTTCATTGCGCCTTCGTTGCTAGCTGCCGACTTTGCGAATCTGCAACGGGACCTCGAATTAATAAACCGTAGTGAAGCCGATTATCTGCACTTCGATGTGATGGATGGCGAGTTTGTTCCCAACATTTCGTTTGGCTTTCCTATTCTCGATGCTGTTCGCAAGCACTGCCAGAAACCACTGGATGTGCATCTGATGATCACCCAGCCGGACCGGTACATTGACGCCTTCGCCGAAGGCGGAGCCTCGGTAATTCATGTGCATTACGAAGCCTGCACGCACCTTCACCGCACCCTTACGCACATTCGCGAGATGGGTTGCCGGGCGGGCGTCGCACTCAACCCACATACACCCGTAACAGGTCTGGAGGATGTGCTGGAACAGATTGACGTAATCCTGATCATGTCGGTCAACCCTGGATTCGGTGGTCAATCGTTTATTCCCAATACCCTCCCCAAAATAGCCAAATTAAAGCAGATGCTGACGGCGAATCGCTCGTCGGCACTGATTGAAGTAGATGGTGGTGTCGGCCCGAAAAACGCAGCGGCCTTATTAGACGCGGGTGCAGACATATTGGTAGCGGGCAGTTCCGTTTTTGGTGCCAGCGATCCGCTGGAAGCCATCCGGCAGCTGAAAAACAGTCGCCAACCACTCATGGCTTAACCCGGCCGCTTACTATACCAACCCATAACGTTACGTTCCGCAAGCTTGTACTTATGAAGACATTATCCATGGCCATCACACTCAGTATCTTACTGCTGACAATGGCCTGTCGTAATACTACCCAAACCCAATCGGAAGCGACTAGCCCCGCCGACTCAACAAAAGCTCCCCCAGCCCCCGAATGGGCTAAAAACGCCACCATTTACGAGGTAAACACCCGCCAGTTTTCCGCAGCCGGCACGTTCAAAGCCGTTGAACTACAGCTACCCCGCCTGAAAGAGCTGGGCGTTGACATCGTCTGGATGATGCCCATTTATCCAATCAGTCAGAAAAACAAGAAAGGAACACTGGGTAGCCCCTACGCCGTTGCCGACTATAAATCGGTGAACCCCGACTACGGTACGCTGGCAGACTTCAAATCGTTGGTCGACCGCGCTCACGTGCTCGGCCTGCGCGTGATTTTGGACTGGGTTCCCAATCATACTGGCTGGGATCATACCTGGGTCAAAGAGCACCCGGACTGGTACACGCTCGTCAAAGGAAAGATGACAACACCACTCGACCCCAAAACCGGCAAACCGACCGACTGGACCGATGTGGTTGACCTCAATTATGACAATCCGGCTATGCGCAAAGGCATGATCGAAGCCATGCAATATTGGATCAAAGAATGCGATGTTGACGGCTATCGTTGCGATGTAGCTGGCTATGTCCCCGATGATTTCTGGGCACAGCTTCGACCCGAACTGGATAAAATCAAGACCGTATTTATGCTGGCGGAGTGGGAAGACGACCCTGCCCAGTTTAAGAAGTGCTTCAACATGAATTACGGCTGGGCCTTGTTTGCGATGATGAAAAATATTGCGCAGGGAAAATTACCCGCCACCAGCCTGGACACCTTGCGCAGCAGCAACCAAAAACGGTTTCCGGCCTGGTACTACCAGATGCTATTTACCCAGAACCACGACGAAAATACAAATAACGGTACGCTGGAAGAATCGTTTGGCCCATCAGCCGACGCGTTCATTGTGTTGAGCAGCACCCTGGAAGGAATGCCTCTGGTTTACAATGGCATGGAATCCAATTTAACGAAACGACTAGCCTTTTTCGAAAAAGACACGATTCCCTGGGGCACCTACGAAAAGAGTCACTTTTTTAAAGCACTGCTAACCCTCAAGCACAGAAACCGGGCGCTCTGGAACGGTCTGGCGGGCGGAAAGGCCGAGAAAATTACAACCGACCACGACGAAACCGTCTACGCTTACTCGCGCCAGCGTGACAACGACCGGGTTACCGTTTTACTTAACCTCAGCAACCAGGCTCAGACGTTTCGTCTGTCAGGAGAAGGCTATGAAGGGTTGTACACGGAAGTGTTCAGTCGTCATCCGATGGAGCTAAAACCCGATATGTCTCTCACGCTAAAACCCTGGGAGTATAAGGTGTTAACCAATTAAGTTTTTGTAACTTACCAAACACAATCTGAATGTGTAGTTTGGAGTTTATAGGCTAGCGTTCGTCCGTACTAAAATCAGTACACGAATTTGTCCTGAATACTTTTTTCGTTTATGCGAGTTTGGAGCATCCTGTCAGGCTTGTTGATTATTATGGCCGAAGCAGTCAGTCTAGCGCAATCAGCGGGCGGGCGCTCGACGGACACACAACGGCGTACCACTACTCAACCCGAATCACAAGGCCAGAACAGCGCCCCGGTTCAGTGGGCTAACCGTGTGGTGGGATTTTCGTCCGAGAAGGTAAGCGGAAGCGGTGAACAATATAAAGCGTCGCAGGCATTGGGCCGACCCAGTAAGGTCCCGAACCTAGGCGAAAGTCCTGCGGCCTGGGCCCCCAAAACGTCCGACGGTACCGCCGACGAATGGATTCAGGTTGCCTTCGCCAAGCCAATAACCATTCGGCAGATTATTATTGGCGAAAATGTAAATCCGGGTGCGGTGGTACGGGTGCAGGTGATTGACGCCCAAAAGAAAGAGCATACGGTGTACAAGAATGCCACACCATCACCCCGAACCGATCCTGTGCTACGAATCGCCCTGAACGATTCAGCCGTGGTAGGCGATCAGGTGAAAGTGTTTTTAAACGGGGCATCCATCGCGGGTATCAACCAAATCGATGCCATTGGTATCTCGGATGATACCAAGCCCATTACGGTCGGCATCAACGTATCGAACGAGACGCCAAAAGAAATTATCAAGGAAAATCTCGGCAAAACGGTCAACTCACCGGGGCAGGAAGTCGCGCCCGTCATTGCACCCGATGGCCGAACGCTTTATTTTACCCGCAATTTCAACAAAGCGAACATTGGTGGGGCCGACCGGCAGGACGTTTGGTTCTCGACGCTTACCGCCGGTACTAGTGGCAATCCATCTAGCTGGAGTGAAGCCGTCAATATTGGCCCGCCCATCAACAACGCGGGTGACAATGCCATTAGCGGTCTTTCGCCCGACGGTCGCATCGCCTACCTGATCAACGTATACCTGCCCGACGGCGGTTTGTCGTTCGGCATATCCCGGTCGGTTAAAACCCGTCAGGGCTGGTCGCAACCCGTCGAGTGTAAAATCGCCAACAACTACAACCTACACGAGAAAAACCAGTTAGAGTTCTGCGTCTCGCCCGATGGCAGAGCGATCATTCTGGCCGTGCAGCGGAAAGACACCCGTGGCAACCGCGACCTGTACGTAGCCTTGCAGAAACCTGACCGAACATGGGCAGAACCCATTTCGTTAGGCCCTGTAGTCAACACCGCCGATTCGGAGAGTTCGCCTTTTCTGGCTGCCGATGGCCGGACGCTTTATTTCACCTCAGCGGGTCATCCGGGCTACGGCAACGGCGATATTTTCGTAACGCGCCGACTCGATGATTCATGGAACAATTGGAGCGATCCGGAAAACCTGGGACCAGCTATCAACACGGGCGAATGGGACGGTTATTTTACCATTCCGGCTTCCGGCGATTTCGCTTATCTGAGTTCGCGGGCGGGTTCGATGGGTGAAGACGATATTTTCCGGCTTAAACTTTACCCGGCTATCAAACCTGATCCGGTCGCTATTGTATCGGGACAGGTGCTGGATGCCAAAACGAAAAAGCCGGTCGCTTCCGAAGTAATCTCTAGTCTGGCGAACGAAGATAAGGAAACGGCCAAAGCGGATTATGATCCAGAAACCGGCGAGTACAAACTAATTTTGCCGACGCAAAAAATCTACACGCTCAAAGCCATCAAAGAAGGGTATTTTCCCACTACCGAAACTCTCGACCTAAGCAAAGACAAGCGCTTCCGCGACATCAAGCGCAATTTATTGCTGATCAAGATCGAGGCCGGTCAAAAAATAACGATGGGCGATGTGTTGTTTGAGCAAAGCCAGTTTACGCTACTTCCGGGTGCCTCGAGCGAACTGAACCGACTGGTTGACATGATGAACCAGTATCCGGTGATGGAACTTATGATTGAAGGCCATACGGATAACCAGGGCGATTGGGAGCCTAACATGAAGCTATCCGCCGACCGCGTCCAGACGGTAAAAGAGTACCTAACCAGCAAAGGAATTGCCGAGAGCCGGATCCAGACGAAGGCATGGGGACCGAGCAAACCCATTGCCAGCAACGGCACCGAAGAGAAGCGGAAACAGAACCGGCGGGTAGAATTCACGATTCTCAAGATGTGAGAACAAAGATTTTGCGCTAGTTTTGCCCCAATGTTTACCCCATCGTCCCGTACTACGCTGTTTTTGCTGGGTGCTTTGCTTATCCTGGCACTCGGTCTTCGCCTATACCGTGTCGGTACTTACGGCATTTATTTCGACGAAAAATCGACGTTACTGATCAGTCAGGGCGTTTGCCTGGAAGGCGCTAATCAAAAGGACGTTTTTAGCAAGACGTATTTTACGCCCGCTGAATTCTGGAAGCCAAAAACCTTCAACGACTTTATCGACGCCAACATTCGGGGCGACATCGGCAATAGCCCCTCCTATTATGGCGTACTGTGGCTTTGGATGGAAGTGTTTGGTTTGAGTGACACCTCCTTGCGAATGCCTTCGGTGATTTTCAGCACGTTGATCGTTTGGCTGCTGTTTGTTTTCGTCCGTCGGCATTTTAAATCGGACTCCTTAGCACTTACCAGTGCGGCCATCGCAGCAATCGAACCGTTTTTCGTTTCCTACAGCCACATTGCCCGCAACTACTCGATGACGTTCTTCCTGACGTTGCTGGCGACGCACTTGTTTTTGCTCATTATGGAACGGGTACGAGCCGGGGGAAGCGTCGCGAATCGAAGTCCTTCACTGCCGGTGCTTTATGTTTCCTATGGATTCGTCTTTGTCGCTTCCGTTTTATCGCACTACCTGACCGTTACGGTATTCCTGTGTCATGGCTTATACGCGCTTATCTACCTGCGCAACATACGAGCCTGGGTATCATTGGGCATTACCGGCGCTATCGGCCTGGGGTTGGTTTCGCTCTGGTTCCTGTTTGGTGGAGGTAAATACACCTTCTTTACACTGGAATACCAGAAGAATTTCTACCGCAACATTGCTCTGACCAATCCGTATCATTCGGGCTTTGGGATCATCCTGCCCGCTACGATTCCTAACATTGCGGTACGCGCTGTACCCATCTTCTCCGACCTGTTCATCGTAACAAACGGCATGATTACCGTTCTCGTCAGTGTTCGTAATGCGATACTGGCGCTGGGCTTGGGTGTACTGGCAACGGGCGTTATTCATCGCTTCATCGGCGTACAAAAGCCGCCAACCTGGGTTTATGCCGCGGTTCCCGTGCTGCTCCTGGCTGGTCTGCCATTTTACACGCTCGATCCGTTGCGTCTGTTGGTGTTGTCGATTGCCGTGCCGTTCGTGTACCTGATTGGCCGGTACGTAACGGATCACACGGATACCGCCCAGAAAAGACTTGTTGTCCTGTTAGTATTACTGACCTTCGTACCTACCTTATTTCTACTGTTCATGGCGTGGCGGTCTGGTCACACGTTCGGTATCACGCAACGGTACTCCGGTTTTTCATTTCCTTACGTTTGTATTCTGGTCGCGATGGGATTCCATCAACTGACTACCCTGCGTTGGTGGTTCAGCGTACCCATTGCCATCGTTCTGCTCATTCAGGCGGGAAACATCGTTCAGCTGCTGGTTGATATTTACGCCGACAAAGCGCCTAAATACACCTATTTCGACAAGCCTCGCATCGCGAATCCGTATTGGTCATCGGCCCAGAAATTGAAGAGCCTCTATACGCCGGGGGATACGATCCTGTATCCAAACAAAAGGCGGCAGATCTTTTCGGAGAAAATGGACCGAACGTATTCGCCGGTGGCTTTGCTGGACGCTCAATTGGTAAACGTTTACCTACCTGAGGATGCTCAGTATATCCAACGCATCGATCCGAACGAACGAAACCGAATCGTACTCGTGAAAGGACGCTCTGGTGAAAAAATTACTATTTTTGACTTTAAAGGCTCGACATACCGCTACGGCGAATAAACGACTACCTTAATCAACCGACTACGACTTTGACAACAGAAGCCACCGACTTTCAATCGCTCCAGGGCCAGCTCCGGCTCAAGATCCTGGGTCTTTACAATCAGGCTCACGCTGGTCATATTGGCTGTTCGCTGAGTTGCGTCGATCTGATGATCGCCACGCTGGTACTACGCAAACGGCAGCAGGATACGTTTCTGCTGTCGAAAGGCCACGCTGCCGCTTCACTATACGCCTGTCTCAACCACCTCGGCGAAATTTCGGACGAGGTACTGGCGACCTACTACAAAAATGGCACGACGCTGCCCGCTCACCCTGCGCCAAACAAACACGCGGGCATTCCATTTGCCACGGGTTCGCTGGGACACGGCCTGCCCATAGGAACGGGCGTTGCACAAGCTGGTAAATTACTCGGCGACGACTCCCGCGTCTATGTCCTGATGTCCGACGGCGAAACCAATGAAGGAACCACCTGGGAAGCCGCTCATTTTGCGGTTCAGAACGGACTGGACAACCTGATTGTGTTGATTGACAAGAATGGTTTACAAGGCTTTAACCAGACGGCCAACGTGCTCGGCGATACAGCGGATGCCCGCACCTGGACAGCAATGGGTTTTGAAACGGTTGAAGTAGATGGTCACGACATACCGGCAATTCTGGACACGCTCGATCAGCTGACAACCACGTCGAACGGGAAGCCTAAAGTTGTTATTGCCAAAACCGTAAAAGGCAAAGGCGTATCGTACATGGAAAACCGGCTTGAATGGCATTATCTGCCCATGACACCCGCTCAGTATGAGCAGGCACACGCCGAAGTGGGTGAACGCTATTTGTCCGTAGATGTCGTCTAAAGCCAGGATATAGTCGATTACCGTTGACTATAAAACTTGTCATTAATACAACACATCCGCCCTTTTGCCGTAATATTGCGGCCTGAATGAATTCGTCTGATCCCATTTTGCTACCAGAAAAAATCGCCCGCCTTCAGGGACCAATCGTTGTGTTCGGAGCCAGCGGCTTCATTGGCGCGAACTTGTTTGAACAATTGTTTCGTGTACGCACGGACGTTTTTGCCCTCACCCACGATGCAACGAAGGCCTGGCGGCTCAAACTTTTAGATGTTCCAGCGGAAAATATTGTCCACTGCGACATTCTATCGAATAACTCCGTTCAGGACGTTTTTGGGAAAATCAAACCCAAAACCATTTTTAACCTGGCGGCCTACGGTGCCTACAGCAAGCAGAAAAACGTAGGGCTTACCTACGAAACCAATGTGCTGGGTACGGTTAACATCCTGGAGAATTGCTCGGCGGAAATGGTTTACATTCACGCCGGTAGTAGCTCCGAATACGGCTTCAACTGTACCGCACCCAAAGAAACCGACCCGGTAGAGCCGAACAGCCACTACGCGGTATCGAAAGTATCGGCGGCTTACACGCTTGACTACTACGCCAAGGTTCACAACCTCAACACGCTCAACCTACGGCTTTATTCCATTTACGGGGGCTGGGAAGAACCCGACCGGCTCATTCCGCGCCTGATCGAGGAAGTCCGGCAGAGTAAGCTCCCGCCACTGGTGTCACCGGACATCAGCCGCGATTTTGTGTATGTGGACGACTGCGTGGATGCCTTTGTACAAGCGGCCCTGCGGGTCGATCAGACGAATCGGGGTCGGTCCTATAACATCGCTACCGGCAAGAAAACAACCATGCGTGAGCTGGTTGACGTTGCTCGGCAAACGTTTGGCTTGGCACAGGAACCCGTTTGGGGAAGCATGAACAACCGGAACTGGGATCTGGCTGACTGGTACGGCGACCCGACCGCAGCCGAAGCTGATCTGGGATGGAAAGCGACAACCCCCCTCAGCGATGGCCTTCGCCGGACGGCTGACTGGCAGATATCCCATGCGTACGAAAGTCGCGTGATTCCGGCCTTCAACACGCCAACCCTGAACCCGGTTATCTCGCCAATTATTGCCTGTTATAAAGACGCGCAGGCCATTCCGTACATGTACGAGCGGCTGGTCAAAACCTTCAATGAGATGAAGGTGCGGTACGAAATCATCTTTGTTAACGACAATTCGCCCGACAACACCGACGAAGTCCTGAACGAGATTTGCGCCAAAGATCCGAATGTCATCGCCATCAAACACTCCCGAAATTTTGGGTCGCAGGCCGCTTTCCTGAGCGGTATGGAAATTGCAACCGGCGACGCAGTTGTGTTAATGGACGGTGACTTACAAGATCCACCGGAAGTTATTCCGAAATTTTACGAGAAATGGCAGCAGGGCTTCGACGTGACGTACGGGGTTCGGGTGCAGCGAGAAATGGCTCCGCACGTTCATTTCTTCTACAAGCAGTTCTACCGCCTGTTCCGCAAAACGGCGTATATCAATATCCCGGTAGACGCGGGTGACTTTTCGATGATCGACCGGAAGGTGGTTCGGGAACTGGTCAATTTACCGGAGACCGAACAGTTTCTGCGCGGGCTGCGGGCCTGGGTTGGTTTTAAGCAAACGGGTGTTGACTACGTACGACCAGAACGTATGTTCGGCGTCTCGACCAACAACTGGACAAAAAATATCTGGTGGGCGAAGAAAGCGATCTTCTCGTTTAGCTTCGCGCCACTTGAGTTAATGACCTATGCCGGTTTTGTGCTGACGGGTCTGTCGGTACTGGGCATTCTGTGGCAGATACTGGCGAAGCTGGTCTTTTTCCCGGACACCCCCGCTGGCCTATCGACCGTTATTATTCTGGTGATGTTTTTCGGTGGTATCAACCTGTTGGGCATCTCGTTCCTGGGCGAATACATCAGCAAGATTTTTGAGGAAACGAAAAAACGACCGAAGTTCATTCGTACAATGGTTCGCAAGGGCCAGCGTGTTTATAAAACAGCGGCTGAGATCAGCACGCTGGTAGAGCAACGGAAGAGTAAATGAGTTTGTAGTTGGCGGTTAGCACGTTACTACAACCCACAACGTATAAACCATGCGAAACGAATTTTCTGCCGCTATCGAGCGCATTGCGCGTGAAGACGATAAAGTGGTATTTATAACGGGTGACTTAGGCTACAACGCTCTCGAAAATGTGGTTGAAGTCTTAGGGCCTCGCTTCATCAACGCGGGTGTTGCCGAGCAAAACATGGTGGGCGTAGCTGCGGGTATGGCTTACCGAGGGTACAAAGTGTTTTGTTACAGCATTGCACCGTTTGCGGTGTACCGGTGCCTTGAGCAATTTCGGAACGACGTTTGTCTGCACAACATGCCGGTTTTTCTGGTTGGCAACGGCGGTGGCTACGGCTATGGCATTATGGGCAGTACACACCACGCGATTGAAGACCTTGCCTGTTTGAGTAGCCTTCAGAACGTCAATACGTACATTCCAGCGTTTGCCGATGAGGTCGCGCCCATGCTCGACCAGATCCTTACCGAAAGCCGTCCGGCTTATCTTCGCCTAGGGGCAGGACCGAAGACACCCGATGGCGCGCAAACGGCTGGTACGTTCAAGCATATCGTACAGGCAAAGGAATCGATTGGTACCGTAGTGGCCCTCGGTCCGGTTGCGGCCAACGTGCTGACAGCTGTACAGGATGAGTTGCTGGTCGACCAATTTGACGTGTACACCGCTACCAACCTACCCCTCGACTTGCCTGCTGACTTAGCCCATCGCTGGGGTGGAAAGCCGATGCTGGTTGTTGAAGAACACGTTTCGATTGGTGGACTAGCGCAGCAACTATCAGTAAAGTTACTGGCTTACGGAGCGGCCCCAAGTCATTTCGTCAGTCTATCGGCACAAGGGTATCCGAACGGTCTGTATGGCGACCAGAAATACCACCAGCAACTGTCGGGCCTTGACCCAGCTAATATTGCCCGTCAGCTGGCTTCATTTATGATCTACTAGTTTGTACTTTAGCGTACCATTGACCCTACCTGCTAGGGTCAATGGTACAGCATACTCCCGTAAACTGCTAACGGACCGTCCAGTTGCCAACACTTCAATACAATCCCGAAAAATCCCGGACAGCGGTTGCTTCTCAATCGACAGGCTGGCTATTGGGCGGTATTGGCATGGCCGTTCCTCTGATTCTGTTCGCGCTGGTTTGGAGCTACTATGCCGTCAACGTGCCCAAATGGGATGACCACGCACTTCGGGCCTTTTTGTACAATTTTGATCAGGAAACAACGCTTTCGGGAAAGATCTACCAGCTTTTTCGCCAACACAATGAGCATCGTATCGTTTACGACCGTTTTGTTGCGCTCCTAGACTATCAGCTGTTCGGCAAGCTCAATTTCCGGCATCTGATGGCAATCGGAAATTTGAGCCTGGTGGGTTTATTACTCGTTTTTGCCACGGTATGCCGTCGCGAAGGCCGATCCGTAACATTAGTCATCCCGATTGCCCTCTTCCTGTTTAACCTCTCCCACTGGGAAAACATGTTCTGGGGCATGGCTGCTTTGCAGAATTTCTCGGTGGTTCTATGGGTAATACTGACGTTCTTCTTACTTATCTACGCGAATCGACTAGGTCTGGCGATTGCTTCGGCAACGCTGGCAACGCTCACAAGCGGTAACGGCCTTTTAGTATGGCCAATCGGGTTAGTGCTATTGGCGTTGCTGCCAAACGAGGGGCTACCATTCAGACCCGGTAACTCAACTCGGTCGAAAGCGTTTTTGCCACTTGTCATCTGGCTGTTGAGCGCAGTCGTAGTTTTAGGTCTATACTTTGCAGATTACGAAAAACCAGCCGGAAACCCGCCCCTCCGTGGAACCGTTGGTGACTTACTGAAAGGCTGGCTGGCTTTTACTGGCGCTGCTGCGGAAGCTCTCCCACTAAAATCTTCGCTCCG
Source organism: Spirosoma oryzicola (assembly GCF_021233055.1). NCBI lineage: Bacteria > Pseudomonadati > Bacteroidota > Cytophagia > Cytophagales > Cytophagaceae > Spirosoma > Spirosoma oryzicola. Next base: position 3,745,322 of record NZ_CP089538.1, read on the forward strand.
GGCCAGCATCCTGCTCGGTGGCGCAATGACATTGGTAACGATTGGTCTGGTAGGCTGGCAAATCGTTCGTAACCGTCAGGCCATAAGCCGGACAATTCAACAGCGGTTACGTGCACACAGCGGAACGGCTACCCAATCCATTCCGCCGTTGACGCTGTTTTTCTGGGGTTGCGCGCTGTTTCTGCTGGGCACAGCCGCTGTCGTAGCCTGGACACGAACGGGTTTTGGCCTCGATCTGATCATTACCAGTCGGTATAAAATTTACTCCCTAACGCTGCTAGCTGTTCTTTACCTGCTAGTTGCCCTGGTTGTCGGCAAGCGTATTCGACCGGTTGTTGTAGCGGGCGGTTTGGCTGGAAGTTTTGTGTTCGCCTGGTGCGCGTACTTAACGTTTCTGGACGATTCGATCTGGTTCCGCAACTGGCAATTGACCAATCAATTTAACTGGACCTATACGACAAATCAACCGGTAGCCGCGCTTGACTCCGTAACGCGTCATTATTCAAATCCTGCTCCAGCCTCCTACGATTCCTATTTGGGGGCGATATACGGTGCTCCACAACGGTCAGTCATTCCTTTGACGCTTACCAAAGCACCATTTGGCTACATAGCGCAAACAAACGCAGAAACCGACTTGAACGTGTTAATGGGTCAGGGCTTGACTCGTAATGCCGGAACGTACATTCTGCTTCGATCTTCCCAACGATCGTATCTGGTTCCGGTTTGGCAGAACCAGCGGTCGCTGCGTCAAACCCATTTTTTGCCCCAGAGATTGTTCTCAAACGGGTTCAAAGCGGATATCTGGCTGAACAGTCTGGAAGCCGGTACCTATCAATTATTTATACTACAGGTTACGGACAACAAGCCCGCTACGGTATACCCGACGAATCAGCTTGTTACGTCCGTAGGCCAAGCAACCGACATTAAAAAGAACTGGTAAATTGACACGGCTTGTAGCAACTTCCGTATCAATACCCAATAAATAGAGTTATGCAAACAAACGCGCCAACGACTACTACCACCGCACGGCCAGCCTTGTATCATCTTCGTCAATTGGATGGTATTCGGTTTATCGCCGTTGCGCTGGTACTTTTCGATCACTGGATGGCTGGCCGCGTCGACGTACCACTTGGCCCGCTAGGCGTCACGATCTTCTTTGTTCTCAGTGGTTTTCTGATCACCCGCATCCTGCTATCGAGCAAGGATAAGCTTAAAGACAGCCCTAACGGTGGCTTAGGTAAATACCTGAAAATCTTTTACATACGACGAACAATCCGTATCTTCCCGGTCTATTATCTGGTCTTGGTTGTTCTCTATGCGATTAACGAACCACCCGTCCGACAGACGTTTGGCTGGCTGGCTCTTTACGCAACCAACCTGTACATGGCTTATTATTCCGTGTGGATGGGTACCGTGGATCACTTGTGGTCACTGGCGGTAGAAGAACAGTTTTATTTGTTTTTTCCACTGCTTTTGTTTCTGGTGCCACGCCGATGGGTACCGCTAACGACGATGCTCATGATTGTGGGTGCCGTCGCACTGCGTTACGTGCTCTACCGGGCGCGGGCACCCTGGTTCATTGGCTATGTGACCATGCCTGCCTGCCTGGATTCGTTTGGACTGGGTACGATTATGGCATTCTGGTGGTTGTATCAGCGTGAACGCTTCCAGCAGGTATTTCAGAACACCATCTGGATCTGGTTTAGTATACTGCTGTTCGTTGCCGTACTCATGTTGACGAAAATTGTACCCGCCGTTCCTGATCCGCGTGGATGGCAGGGGCATCATAATGTCATGTCTGACGTGTGGGAGCGGCTGGCCGCTTCTTTAGTCGGATTCTTTCTGATTGGACGAGCCGTATTAGGGTTTGGTGGTCCCATAAAGTGGTTACTCGAAAATCCGGTTAGCCAATACATGGGTAAGATTAGCTACGGGCTGTATCTTTATCACAATTTTGTCTTCAACGTATACCATACCCGCCCAACGCATTTTACGATACGAGCCTGGCGACGCATTACCGATGTATTACCATTTCTGAATAGTTCGTATATTTTTCAGTTCAGCTTTTACTTAGCCCTGACGCTTGTTATCGCCAGCTTATCATGGTATCTGATTGAAAAGCCGATCAATAACCTAAAGGACCGCTTCTCCTATTGATTGCGGGGCTATTCAAGATACCAGTATACGCACTGAAGAAAACACCTGATTTACAATTAACACTTTCTGATGACATCAAACAGGCAAAGTATAGCGTAGACACCGCTGCTCAACGACCAGGCTTATCGTGGGATTGTACACAAAGATCGCTGAACTACCTTGCCTTATATGCATTCAGCTTTCCCGCTCAATAAAGTCCTATTCAGTTTACAGGAGCACCGACAACTATTTCCTATATTTGCGCAATTTAAGTTTGTACACCATTTGCGTCGCGGCTGTCAGATTGCTCGGCCTTTTGGTGGACCGGCCCAACGGCCCACCTGTTACGAAATCCATAGATACGCTGCATGAGCATCCTGCTGTCAATTGTAATGCCCGCTTACAACGAAGAAGAAGTTATTGACGTTGTTGTTAAGCAATGGACCGATTTACTGACCCGTCAGTTTCCAACCGATAATACTAAATTGATTGTCGTTAACGACGGCTCACGCGATAACACAGGTGCCATTCTCGATCAGATCAAGAGTAAGTACCCTAAACTTCTGGTTGTTCACCAACCCAACGGTGGCCACGGCAACGCTGTTGTAAATGGCTATCGGCAGGCGGTTGCGCTGGATTCAGAATACGTCTTTCAAACGGACAGCGACGATCAGTTCATTACCGATGACTTTGGTAAGCTGTGGGCTAAGCGAAACGAATCCCCGTTTATTCTGGGTTACCGCGAAGAACGCTTCGACGCTCCGGCTCGTCTGGTAATTACCCGCATCCTTCGGTTCAGCATTGCGTTTATCTACGGAACGTACATCATGGATAGCAATATCCCGTTCCGGCTTATCCGGGGAAGTTTCCTCAAACGATTACTCGCTCAATTGCCGACTCCGACTCCGTTTGCCCCCAATATATTCCTGGCCGTTATGGCCAAGAAAGCGGGTTACAATACCTTCGATATTCCCATCACGCACAAAGAGCGTCAGACAGGTACCGTTTCGATCCTGAAATGGAAGCTTTTAAAGGTGTGCATACAGAGCTTCAAAGAACTCGCTCAATTCCGGCTTGACCTTAGTAGCAAGGTGAAAGCACTCAAAAAGCCGGAACCAGTAACTGCATAAATTAACAATACGTTATAGGGTTTATAGGTTAACCAATATGGCGGCTCAACTTTAACTAATATACCCGGGTACATTATACAACCATGAATTATAAATACGTCATTATTGGCTCAGGACCGACGGGCCTTGGCGCGGCATACCGCCTGAAAGAACTGGGTATTACCGACTTCATCGTTCTTGAAAAAGAAAACCGCATTGGTGGTTTGTCGAAAAGCTTTGTCGACGAGAAAGGGTTTACGTGGGACGTTGGTGGTCACGTGCAATTCTCGCATTACAAGTACTTCGATGACCTGATGCACAAAGCGCTGGGTGCAGATGGCTGGCTGTCGCACCAACGCGAATCATGGGTCTGGATCGAAAACCGGTTTGTTCCGTATCCATTCCAGAACAACATCAAATACCTTTCGCCCGAAACGATGTGGAAGTGTCTCGAAGGCATTATCCATAACTACAAGTTTCCAACGAATAAGAAACCAGCGAACTTCCGCGAGTGGATTCTGGCAACGTTTGGACCAGGTCTGGCCGAAACGTTCATGTTCCCTTACAACTTCAAGGTATGGGCCTATCCTACAGAGGAAATGAACGCCGTCTGGGTTGGTGAGCGGGTAGCCGTAACGGATCTGCAACGGGTTACGAAAAACATTATCTTCGATCAGGATGATTTCTCGTGGGGTCCTAACAGTACGTTCCAATTCCCCAAACATGGCGGAACGGGCGGTATCTGGGAGGCAGTCGGTGATCTGGTCGGCCGGGAGAATATCAAGCTGAATGCAGCTGTTCAAAAGGTCGTTGGTCCCGAAAAGAAAATCGTGCTGACCAACGGGGAAGAAATTCATTACGAACACCTGATGAGTACGGTTCCGCTCGATATCTTCACCAAACAGGTAGAAGGTCTGGACGCGGATACGGTTCAAACGGCGCAGGGCCTGAAACACTCGTCGACCAACGTTGTCGGTATTGGTTTGAAAGGCAAGCCGAAACCAAGTCTGGAAACGATGTGCTGGATGTATTTCCCGGAATCAAACAGCCCCTATTACCGCGTAACGGTATTCTCGAACTACAGCCCTAATAACGTTCCGGATATCAACCAGCACTGGTCGCTGATGACCGAAACGAGCGAGTCGACCGCCAAGCCCGTCAACCGCGAGACGCTGATCAACGACACGATCCAGGCGTTGATCGAAGACAAGTTGATCGAATCAGCCGATGACGTAATTTCGACGTTCCACATGCCATTCGAATACGGTTATCCAACGCCTTCTGTTGAACGGGATGCCATTCTGAAAGCAGTACTACCCAAACTGGAGCCGTTCGGTATTTACTCACGCGGACGGTTTGGCGCCTGGAAATACGAAGTTAGTAACCAGGATCACTCGCTTATGCAGGGTGTCGAATGGGCTAACCGCGTAGCTGCCAACGTTCCCGAATTAACGCTGCCTTTCCCCGAAACGGCCAATGCCATGTGGGGTAAATAAGCCAGTACCTTTTTAGTCAATAGTCGTTAGTCATTCGTCGTAGCTATCCGGTAGTTTTCTACCGAAAGCCTATGTCCGTTGACTAGCGACTATTCACTATTTTGCACCTATGAAACGAAGCGTCTGGATTGGTCTTGGGGCAGTATTACTCGTCATTGGCGGATGGCTTGGGTATCGATCTTTTTATCCAGCCAAGCGCACAGTATGGTCTTTGATGCCTTCGGGCCCCTTGCTCGTGCTAGCCAGCGACCGTCTACAGGATACCGTATCCGCGCAGGCGCTAAGAACCCAGGTTGCACTCCAGCAGCTGCCGGTATTCGACGAAGCCCGGCAACGACTCGACCGGTTCCTGTACGCAACGACCGACTCGGTAACCGCCATCCGGTTCGCGAAAGGCAAAAACATCCGGTACTCCCTTCATTCTATTTCGCGGACAACGCTTGATTTCATTTTTTACATTCCTACGACGGACGACGATCAGGCTTTCATCAATCGCCTGACCAATCCCGATCCGCGCAAGTATCGAATTTTGCGTCATACCTTTGCGGGTGAACGCATTTTCGACTTAGTATCCCGCTCCAACGAACCCGTTGGCTCGTTTATTCTTACTGATGGTTTTCTGGTTGGTAGTTCGTCCGGTATTCTGATCGAGAATGTAGCCAAACGGATGCACGAATCATTGCGGCTACCCCGATCAGAGCCGAAGTTTCAGGTCGATGCCGACCATTGGGCGGGTTTGTCCATGCGTCCCGAAGTACTTCAATCGCTCTTTGGCAACGCAAGCTCGCTGGTTCGGCTTTTCCTGCCCGAAGAGTTAAACCTGCAAATTCGTGCGTCAGCGTCGCCTTCGCATTTAATTGGATACGCATCGGATGAGATCGGTGGGCGGCAGGATGTTGCTTCCTTATTTACGGGACAAACGCCCCGACGCATTCAAAGCGGGGACTTAATCCCCCAGACAACGGCTACTCTTTATTACATTGGCGTAAGTGACGCCCCTCGCTTTGGCCGGTCGCTCAACAAGCTGCTCCGGTCAGCGTCCAGCGATTTTTTACGCGACCGATTTGATCAAATTGAACCGGCCACCGAAGCACTGTATCAATCATTGGGATCGGATATAATGCTGTGCCGGATGGAATCGCCTTCGGGTGCTCGTCAGCAGGTGATGGTCCTCAACGCGACCAATATAAAAGCGCTATCGAGTGCTTACCAACAGGCCGCTTACCTGGCTGGCGCGAAATCACCTGCCCCGTTAAAGACATTTCTTGGGCACAAGACGCTCCTGCTCGATGTGCCCGAACTTCCAGCCTCGCTTTTCAGCAGTTTGTTTACGGGCTTTCAACGAAGCTGGATCACGCAGCACGGCAACTCCCTGATTGTGGCGAATGGCGAAGAAGCCATGCAGGAATACCTGTTGCAACTTCAGCGCAAGGCGGTTTGGTCAACGGACCAGCGACAGGCTGACCTGATAAAAAACACGCTTCGCCCGGCTAATTTTACCGCTTTTATTCGGCTGAACCGCGTTAATGCAGACCAATCGCAAACGCTGCTCACCTCAACCTGGCCGCTGGCCTGGCAGAACCTACTTGACGGCCCCGAAGGAGCTGATCGCGGCTCAGCCCTGGCGAACCTGGAAAATATGGCTTATCAGGCCAGCTACGGAAACGAAAAAATATTGTCTACGCTGGTTCTGGGTCGTACCACCCGCCGAGCCAGCAAGGCCGTTCTGAATCGACTGCTATTGCAGAAAAAGACGGCGTTTGATGCTGCCCTGATTGCCGCTCCGGTCGTAGCCGGCAGCTTGAGCGAAGGGTTAGCCCCGTTTTACGCGCAGAACGATGCAGGTCAGTTTGTTTTGGTGACACCCGATGGTGACAAGATTGTACAGAAAAATATCGACGGTCCCGTTCGGAGCAACACGCTGGCGGTTGACTTCCTGGATAACGGAAATCTACAATACCTGTTCATGACCGACCGAACGCTGTACATAGCCGATCCACGTCAGAAGTCGGTGCGTTTGAACACGATCAAACTTCCGGCGGGTATCGACCCCACGTACCTGACTCGTCCGCGTGGTAGCTTGCAACGCAACTGGGTAGCGCTGGTTACCCACCAGGATGGACAGGTGTATGCCCTCGACCGGCAACGAAAAGCGTTTATCCAGATCATGAAAGCCCCCCGTAAAGGACCGCTTCTCTTGCCTTTTCAGGTTATTGCTACCCGAACAGGCATGGAAGTGCTGGCAGCACAGCAGGACGGTACGCTGAATCGCTGGCGCGAAAATGGTCAGTCACTCCCCCACTTTCCAACCCGTATTGAACGATCTAGCGAGGATGATTCGGAAATTCGCTTTGCCGGACCCGCCTTTCAGCCCATTGGTCAGTCGACCATTCGGACGATTACCGAGGAAGGTCAATTGTTGACGTTGAATGCCAACGGCTTGATTGCGCAAAAAACACAGCTTTACCGGCCAGTGCGTAGCGGCTCGTTTCGACTTTTCCCCGACGAAGCTCAAACAAACTGGCTGTTGCTGCGCACAAGCGATACCGAAATGACCATACTCGATCAAAACGGACAACGCCGGTTCGACGTTCGGGCCTTGCAACCGGGTCGTAACAACGTTCGCTACCACCGACTTGGCGCAGGTATCGAACTCATCAGCGTCAAATCAGGCAGTTTTACCGTGCTCTACGATCTGAATGGGCGTATCATCGGCGACCGCCCCATTCCCAGCGATTTCCCAATTGCTTTGCAATTCGACGAACGAACCAACGAATTATACATTTTAAGCGGAGCTAAACAGGCTGTTCAGTTATTTAGCATCCGACTTCGGTAAGTAGTATCCACCATGCGTTTTCTTCGATATACTGTTCTTTTTGTCGCCCTTATTCTGTGGGTAGCTGGTCTTTCCTCAACCGTTTCACACTGGTTATACAACGCCGGTGTCATCGTTGATGATTACCGCCACGGCGATCTGTACCGGATTTCGGCCCTATCGCAGTTTAAGGATGATCAGCCCGTTTGCCCCCCATCGAACCGGGCGAGCGACACGGCTTCCACGCATTTATACATCATCGGCGATAGCTTCTCGGAAGAGCAACGCATTGGTCAGAACGATTTTCGGGTAAGCCATTACCAACGGGTAAAATGGGGCTTTACGCAACGGGCGCAACTAGACCCAAGTAAACGAAATGTGTTGTTGCTGGAAACGGTTGAACGGCATTTTCGCGAACATTTTGCCCAACCCGTGAATGAACTAGTAGTCGAGAAGGATACCGCGCAAAACCCTACTCCCATCCAGACGTGGTGGGAAAAACTGAACGCGGACTACCACCGATCTGACGTCGAAGAACGGCTGGCGTCTACCCTGTTCAGCCAGGACTGGGCCTTCTGGTTTAAAGAGGCCAAAGCGACTCTGACGCTCGACTGGTTCAACCGGGCCAGTACGGGTGTCAGCTTATCCCGCGATCAGAAAAACATTTTCCTGGATTTCGATACGGACACTACTCGGAAGAAGCTATCGTCTTTTTCCGAGCTGTCGGATGCGGAGGTCAATACACTGGTAGACAGCCTCAACTCGGTGGCCGACCGCTACCGTCGACTGGGTTTCGACGACGTTTATCTGTCCATTATTCCAAACAAAGCTACTATTCTGGAACCGAATCGTGGTGCTTATAACCACCTGATCGAACGGGTACAGAACAGTCCCGCTCTACGCGTTAAAACGGTAAATATTTACTTGCCTTACAAGCAGGCAAAACAATCGCCGTACTTAAACGGCGATACGCACTGGAACTGCCAGGGCCGGTCCCTGTGGCTGGAAGCGGTCCGGAAGCAACTGGCTATATAAACAAACAGGCCGTGTCAGCAAGAAACGGCCTGTCTAAAACTAATTGTCAATCGGCTTATTAACTGGTCCAGAACGCTAGACGAGCTGAAACAAATCTTTTACACCAAGCATCCGCTTCGAAATAAAGCCTTCGCCAAACTCAGCGCCAATCATGTGGCCATGTTCGCGGGTGCGGGATTCGAGAAACTTCATGAACGGTTCGCCCGAAATGTAGCTCTGTGGTTCAGTATTACTTGGATCAAAAAACTGACTTTTATAGGCTTTGATCGCATCCAGTTTGCGATCCCAGTACGGCGTTACGTCAACCACGAAATCGGGCTTGAGCGAACGATCCTGAATAAAATGGTAGATGTAAATAGGCCGGTGTGCATCCTGCGGCTGGCCGTCTTTCCCGACCGTTTTGATTTGTCGTAAACCGGCGTAAAAACAAGCTTCGATAACCAACTGAGCCGCCCGACCATGATCGGGGTGCCGGTCTTCGACGGTGTTAGTAAGAATAATGTCGGGCTTGTAATGACGGATAATCGGTATCAGCGCCATCTGATGCGCTTCGTCGTTGCGAAAAAATCCATCGCGAAATCCCATGTTCTCGCGGGCTGCTAACTTCATAATCCGCGCTCCCTCTTCGGCTTCCTTCAATCGCGTTTCGGGTGTGCCCCGCGTGCCCAATTCACCCCGGGTCAGGTCGACCCCAGCCACGGTTTTACCCTGTTCGACCAACGACAGGATGGTACCTGCGCAGGTCATTTCAATATCGTCGGGGTGAGCCCCAATAGCCAATACATCTACTTTCATGAACTTAGCATTAATTATGCTGACTTTTCCCTATTTTCATCAACAGCCAGTTACTCTGACAATCAAAGAATACGCTAATTTGTTCGCTTATGTCTAAAAACAGTGATGCATCATTTTTCCATCGAAACAATTATTTTTGACGCAGAACCCTTACCATTCCCACACAAACGTAGTTATGTCGTATAAAGCGCTTGCTCTTCAAGTAACCTGTCAAAGTGTCAATGCTTACCAAACCCGCGACGAGGCTGAAACGGCGATGCTTCAAACCATCGACCGCCTTGAAAAACAGATAGCGGCTTCTATCAACCTCATCGGACGCGATACCTTACTTGTTGTCGTTCCCGAATACTTCCTGACAGGTTTCCCACTGGACGAAACGACTGACCAATGGCGGGAAAAAGCGGCTCTCGAGATCAACGGACGCATTTACGAAGCACTCAGTGCAATGGTTCAGCGCCAGCAAATCTACTTCTCAGGAAACGCCTACGAGCAAGATTCTTTTTTTCCGGAGCTTTATTTTCAAACCAGCTTTATCATCGGTCCCAACGGTGACGTGCTCCTGCGCTACCGGCGTTTGAACTCGATGCTGTCGCCTACCCCCCACGACGTTTGGGAGTTGTACCTGGACGCCTACGGTTACGATTCACTGTTTCCCGTTGTCAAAACCAACATTGGTAATCTAGCCTGTATCGCGTCAGAAGATATTCTATATCCCGAAGTAGCCCGCTGTTTAGCCATTCGGGGGGCCGAAGTGCTCTTGCACTCTACATCGGAAGTGGGTAGTCCGCAACTGACCCAACGCAACGTTGCTAAGATGGCCCGCGCCATCGAAAACATGACTTACGTGGTATCAGCCAATTCAGCTGGTCTCGTCGGTACTTCGCTACCTATGGGCAGTTCTGACGCCGGTTCCAAAATCATTGACCCCAAAGGAACAGTGCTGGCCGAAGCCGGTTACGGCGAGAGCATGGTAGCCAATGCCGATATCGATCTGGCGATGCTACGGGAATTTCGGCAACGTCCGGCAGCGGGCAATCTGCTAGCTCGTCAGCGATTTGAGCTATTTGCCGAAAGCTACGCCAGACACAATTTCTTTCCCCCTAATACACTGCTGAGTCAACCCGCCGAACGTCAGCACTTTATTCGAACACAGCAGGAAGTGATCAAGAAAATGTATAGTTAGCGGGTAGTCGAAGCCCTAAGAACGATGCGTATGAGCAATTCGCATTCTCTAGGGCTTCTATTCAACATCGAATCTTATTCCGTCATTTCGCTTGGGTCGATTATAATTACTTTTCGTCGGCGTTTGGGCAGGCGTAGTAAATTGTTGCCCATCTCTTCGGGTGTCTGATCACCCAGTAGAATTCCCCAAGCCCGTAAGCTCTCAACCCGGTCGAAGATTACCTTCATAATGGCGATGGCGGGAATCGACAAAAACATACCGGACACGCCCGCTACCGCTCCACCAATTAATACACCAACAATAGACACAAGCGCATTGACCCGCACTTTTGACGCTACAATAAGCGGCACAAGGACGTTGTTATCAATAAATTGCACAAAAAGGAAAACACCCACGACGCCAAGAACAATGGGAACGTCGGGCTGGTTGCTAAACGTAATCAACACCGTTAGCGCTGTGGCAACCAACCCACCGATGTACGGAATCAGGTTCAGGATGGCGGCCATTATCCCCAGCAACGCGGCATACTGAACGTTCAATATTAATAAGCCGACCGTGTTGAGTATCGCAACGGCGACCGTTTCGAACAGTAAGCCGACCATATAACTCTGAATGACGCCCTTGATTTCTGTCATTACTTCATGCACCTGGCTGCTGTATTTTTCCGAGAAAAGAACCACGACAAAGTGGATGAGCATTGTCCGGTAGTAAAGCAGCAAGAAGACGTAAATTGGAATTAGCGTAAGCGTACCGAGCGGCCCGGCAATAACGCCTAGTGTATCCGGGCTTTGTAAGCTGTTCAGCGTTTGGGCCTGCGCCTTCTGGATGTACTGGTTCTGCTGGCGATAACTAACGTTGTACTCGCGTCGAACCCACTGCTGCACTTCGTGGTAAACATCGTTAATGTTCTGACGAATTTTAGGAATGTCGTCCGTTAGATCTGCCAGTTGCATCGATAATACGGCGGCAGTACCCAGCAGTACAACAGCAGCCAGCAACAGTGCCAGACTAATGGCAATTACTTTGTGTATACCCAATCGCATAAGGCGATCTTCGACAGGTCGTAACAAGACCGCTAGTAAGCCCGCCATAGCCAACGGAACCAGAATATCCTGACCTAGATAGACGGCTGCGGTTATAATAGCAAGCGATAATAATGATAGTGAGAACTGGTGATAGTGGGGTCGCTTAACGTCAGAGAGCATACGGGCTAAGATTACATTTACGCATAAACTAAAATGACGATCAATCGGCTACCCTATTTACGGGTGCAGTACCCAAATTATTTTCGTTGGTAGAGCGAATCGACAATTGCGGACAGCCAGTAGTGTGTGGGTTGACGGATTATGGCTTTACAAAAAAATCGCCTACTTTACTGTCCCAAACCCTACCTGTAACCTTATGCAGTTGACCATCAACGAACGTTCCAGTATTCCGAAATATCGTCAGATCGTTGAAGCCGTTTTGCACGGAATAGAAACAGGAACCTTACACCGCGATGAACAGCTACCGTCGATCAACGAACTAAGCGTCGAATTTTATCTGGCGCGCGACACCGTTGAGAAAGCCTACAAGGTTCTTAAGAAAGACGGGGTTATTGAGTCGGTTCGGGGCAAAGGCTATTTTGTTCGGCGCGAAGGGCCGGACCAGCTCCGGGTGCTGCTGCTCATGAACAAACTCAGCGCCTACAAAAAAATCATTTATTACGCCCTCCTCGATGCGCTAGGCCCCGGCGCGGTGGTTGACCTGCGCCTGCACCACCACGATACGGCTAAATGCGCTCAGCTCATTCAGGACGGCCAGGGCGACTACGATTATTACGTTGTCATGCCGCATTTCTACGACCAAATAACGGCTCCGGCTCAATCGGTCAACATTCGCTCGCTGCTATCCGACATTCCGGCCAACAAACTGGTTCTGCTGGATAAAGGACTACCTGATCTGAAAGGTGACTACATCGCTGTCTATCAGCAGTTCGACAACGATTTATACGAAGCGCTGGAATCAGGGTCGGATCTGCTCGAAAAATACGGTAAGCTGGTTTTAATCTTTCCCGGAGACGTGCGCTACCCTACCGAGATTATCCAGGGATTCAGAAACTACGCGGTTCACTACAAAAAGAATTTTTCGGTTCTAGCCACAACGGTCAACAACACGATAGAACCGGGTACGGCCTATGTTGTGCTTGAAGACAGCGATCTGGCTGAGCTTGTCCGGCAGGTACGACGCCAAAACCTGACGCTTGGGCGCGACGTTGGTATTCTATCGTTCAACGAAACACCCCTCAAAGAAGTACTCGCCGATGGCATTACGGTCGTCTCGACCGATCATGAACAAATGGGTCGCTCAGCCGCACAACTTATGCTGGCGCATCGCTCCGAAAAAATCAAAAATCCGTTTAAGCTTATTCGACGGGCATCGCTATAAACAATGCCCGTCGAAGTCAGTCCCTTATTTTTTATACGCAAACTTCATGATGTAGCCTTTTTTGCCGTTTCCTTCGCTGGCAATAAACAGGTCGCCGTTGGGCGCGAAGCAGATTCCTTCGGGCTGACGGTATTGTTTCGGATCGAGCGGTTCGGAATAGATGATTTTGGCCTGTCGGTTGGTAATCAGCAACCGCTTGCCCGCCGACGTCAGAATGTACCACTCGCCCGTAATCGGATGAACGGCAATGCCGGATGGTTTATAACTTTTGGGGTCTATACCCGCGCCTTCGAGTTGTTCATCGTTCAGGCTCATGTCCTTAAAAACAGCCTTGTTCAGCAGATCGAACGAATAAACGGTCTTGTCGCTCGACGGACCACCGTTTTTGACCGCAATCAGCAACCGCTTCGTTTTGGGATCGTAACCCAGACCCTCGACCTCTGTTTTCTTGGGCAGATCCGTTTTAGTCCGGCCAATCTGAGTTGACTCCGGTTTAAAGCGAAACAGATTACCGTTGCTTTCCAGCACGTAAACCTCATCGTTTACATATTCAATACCTTCAAAGTCACCGTATCCACCAAAGCCAAAGTCTTTAACGACGGCCTTCTTTTTCGTATCGAACACATACACAACCGCTTCCTCGTCCTGTACGCAAAGTAGCTGATCGTTTTTGTAGTATGTCAGCCCCGATATTTCTTCCAGTGCTTTGGGCAACGTATAGGTTTCATCGGGTGCTGTGAGCCGATACGGTAGCGTGAACGAGGCCGCAAGTTTTCCCGCTTCGGGTGTATCTTCCGCGCTTTTTTTCGTTTCGGATGAAGGGCCGCAACTGACCAGTAACAGCAAGATTCCGGTAATGATACGATTCATGAACAAGGGCGTTTGCCGGTAAAAATAGACGTAAGACCTGTAATTTCAACTACTAATTCGCGCAGTCGTCTTTACTCAAAAACAGAATGGCGTCATTCAGGTTGCGGAAACTGGCATTCCGCCGGTTTCTTTTTTGTGTGGTATTCACTATACTTAGCTTTGTATAATGACTGCCGCAACTATGACCCATCGCCTGACGAATCGACAAAAATGGCAACTCGCCCTGAGCGTGTTTGCCGTTTATTGGCCTATTCGGCTCTACGTTAACATATCGGCATTTAGCTGGTCGCTTGTCGAACGCAGCATTCCGTTCTGGTTGCTGGAAACCATACTGAGCATTTTATTTTTTTATTCCTGGATCAACGTAACGGAGTGGCTTCAGCAACGGCTTTTTAAGCGCTCTGGCGAAGGCTTTCTCATCGAGTTCAAGATTCCGGCCCAATTAGCGACTCTGGCCATTGCCAGCGCGTTGGCCGTTGTTTTCAACATTGCTTTTTACACGATCTGGCATAGTGTGGATGATACGCTGCAAAAGGGCTTTGGCCTTATTCGTGAGCAGGAGCCACGCCCGCAACGGGTTGAACCCACACCCCCCGTTTCCGAAGAGCGCCGTAAAAACCGGGAGCAGCGCCGACGCGTCAACAATGGTCTGACGGTGATGGCGATGTTGTCGGCTTTTTATCTGGCAGCCAACCGCCGGGCCTACCGCCAGCTGGAAGATGTGCAGGTACGGGCCGAACGACTCGAAAAGGAAAACGTGCAGGCTCAGTTTGCCGCCCTTAAAAGTCAGGTCAATCCACATTTTCTCTTTAATAGCCTGAGCATTCTGTCATCGCTGGTCCATGCCGATGCGGATCTGTCCGAAAAATTCATCGATCAGTTGTCCCGAGCGTACCGCTACATTCTGGAGCAAAAGGATAACGAACGGGTATTGCTTAAAACCGAGCTTGAGTTTATTCAGGCGTACCGTTTCTTGCTGAACATTCGCTTCGAAAACAAGTTCGACGTGGTTATCAATGTACCCGAAGCCGATCAGAGTCGGTACAGCATTGCTCCGTTGACCTTGCAACTGCTGGTCGAGAATGCCGTTAAGCACAACCGAATGTCGGCCAAGGAACCGTTGCACGTATACATTCAGCTCGACGGCGAAAATTTGATCGTGCAGAATAATCTCCAGCCGCGCCCGCAATCCGAACATTCGACGGGCGTCGGATTGCAAAACATCATTACCCGATACGCTTTGCTTACCGATCAGCCAGTCTGGGTGGGCGAGAATGAAGGTGATTTTATCGTAAAGATTCCGCTTTTAAACGAGCGAATCCCGGTCAGTGAGCCAGCGGCTAGTACAATCGTCTAATCGCTTAATTGTCTGCTAAACAATGAACGTAGTTATTATCGAAGATGAAAACCTGACGGCCAAACGACTGGAAAGTCTTCTGCACAAGTACGATCCGACCATTAACGTCTTAAGCCGGTTGCCGTCCGTGGCCGAAGCAGTAGGCTGGCTAAGCCAACCAAGCCATCCGGCTATCGATCTGGTGTTTATGGATATTCACCTGGAAGATGATCTGGGCTTCCGGATTTTCGAGCAGGCCAATCTGACCACACCGGTTGTGTTCACGACGGCCTACGACGAATACATGATCCAGGCGTTTAAAGTGAATAGCATCGATTATCTGCTCAAACCGATTAATTACGATGAGCTGGTAGCCGCCATTGAAAAATTCAAGTCGTTCAAGAAGCAGTTTGGCGTAACGAGTCCGCCTACCCCCGATCTGGACACGCTGTTAAGTTTGATTGGCAAGCCCCGCGAAATGGACTACAAAGATCGGTTCATGATCACAGTCGGGAATAAGATCCGGAGCATCAGTACGCACGACATCGCGTATTTTTATCTGGAAGAAAAAATTGTTTTCCTGGTTACAAAGGATGGCTTAAACCTCCCCGTTGACTACAGTCTGGACAAGCTGACGCAGTTGCTTAATCCACGCCATTTTTTTCGCATCAGTCGCCAGTTTTTAGTGTCACTCCCCGCCATCCATACCATCCATACGTTTTCGGCGGGCAAACTCAAGCTTGACCTGATGCCCAAAACAAAGCAGGAAGTCTTTGTCAGTGGAGACCGCGTAACCGAATTTAAAGAATGGCTGGGGAAATAGCTGGCTTACAGAAGTATCTGCCGCTGGCTGTACTTAGCGATTTTATAGAATAGATCTTTTGGATTGAACGGCTTGGTAACGTAATCGACCATACCGACCTTGACGGCCCGGTCCTGGTTGCTGAATGTGGCCGAAGCCGTCAGCGCAATGATCGGTACATCGGGATCCAGCTTACTGATTTCGTAGGCCGCTGTATAGCCATCCATTTCTGGCATCTGAAGATCCATCAGAACCAGGTCAAACTGCCCATCCCGGTATTTGTTGACGCCGATCAGACCATTTTCTGCCGTTTCTACGTCAATCCCCCACATGGTCAGAAACTTCATCGCCACCTTTACATTCACGGGGTAATCCTCAACCAAAAGAACTTTCAGCCCTTTTAAGGTCTTGTTATCGACGGTATCGGGCATTGCCATTGCGGGTACAGCTACACGACTGATTCCCAGATCGAGGGTGAACGAAAAGGTTGCTCCTTTGCCTTCCTCACTTTTTATCTGAATGGCGCTCTCATACAACTCAAGCAGCTTTTTGGTGATTACCAAGCCCAAGCCCGTCCCCCCGAATTTTCGGGTCGTGGCCGAGTTAGCCTGCGTAAACATCGTAAAAATGGCTTCCTGCTTGTCCTTGGCAATGCCTATGCCCGTATCCTGCACCGATATGTAAATAGAAGCCCGTTCTTCGGTGCGGTGCTCCAGAGACAGCTCTATCGTAATCGTACCTTGGTTCGTAAACTTGATAGCATTAGACACTAGGTTGGTTAGTACCTGCCCAATTCGCAGCGAGTCGCCAACCAGCGAATCAGGAATGTCGTCGTCGATCATCAACCGGATTCGGTTACCGTTTTCCTGCGCTTTAGCCTGCTGCGCCCGTTTGATGTTTGAGACAAGTTGCTTCAGATCGAAATTGATTTCCTCAAGTTCAACCTTCCCGGCTTCTATCTTGCTGAAATCCAGAATATCATTGATCAGCGCTTGCAGGTGTTCGATGGAAAACTGGAGAGTTTTTAGATTTTCAGTTAATGCCAGAGGCACTTCCTCCTGCATCATCAGATACGTCATGCCAACGATCCCGTTAAGCGGGGTGCGGATCTCGTGGCTCATCATCGACAGAAAATCCGACTTAGCCTGTGTGGCGTTTTCGGCAACTTCTTTTGCATTCCGCAACTCCGCTTCAATCGTTTTCCGGTGTTCAATCTGCCGCTGCAAAAAACCAACTAAACCGATTAGATTGTTCGGGTCGAAATCCGCCATAGATTCACCCTCCGGAACTTCGATCAGATGAATGGCTTCCATGAGCTTTTCTACCGACTGGCGTCGCTGGCTAACCTCGTCTTTCAACTGCTGATTTATCGCTGAGTATTCGCGTTCATTAAGCAGGGCCGAGTGTTCGAGCAACTCTTTATCCCGGTCAAAATTGAGGTACGAGTCATTGACAGCTTTAATAAACTGCTGAAAACGTTCGTGTTCCAGGCATTCCGGGGTCAAATGACGGTTTATCTGACGGATCAGGATTTTGTGCAGTGAATTAACGTTCATTACCGCTCGGAAAGGATGGTTATGGTCATGGTCTGATTGTGTAATTCGCCAGGACTGTCCGGCCCCGCCGGCGCAATTTCTCCGTACGAATAAAATCCTGTCATTATAGGCTGATGACCGAATATTTCACGGGCCACTTCAACCTCTTCCTCCGTACGTTGCCCCAGGATAAGTTTGCGCCCAACGCAGCTGATAAGCAGGGCCAATTCGGGCGTTTCTCCCAGTTGTTGAAGGGATGCCTGAGCCGCCGTGGCCGACGCTTCGACCAGCCGATCCAGATTGGCGCGCATAAATCGGACGCGGGAACCCTGCGGGATGTCGCCAGCAAACGTCATGCTTTTCGTCGTTTCGTTAATGGACAAAATTGTCCTCACTAGCGGTTGTGAGTCAAGCGTCGTTCGGATCGACAAGGGAAACAACAAAGCCGTTCCGGGCAAGCCATCGGCGTATTTTCCCAGATAGTCTTTGTATAGATCAAGAGCAATGCGGTCGTCTATCTGAAACAATTCGTTGTAGGATGATTTGGTCACTTCACGTTCAGGACCGAACACGTCCCAGCCCCCCACCGATCCATGCCCTATTTTCAACGCCGAACCATACAAGCCGACACCCACAACTTTGCCCGAAACAGGATTTTGATTCAACCCTACCAGTGTTCGTTCAAAACGGTCGCCGTCACCGGCTAACCCACCAATTACGGGAACCAGGCGGTTCAGGCATTGGTTGCTGGCTTCAATTAGATCACTCCCATTGACAACGCCACCGTCCGAGATGAGGACAATAGCGGCCAGATTATCGTCACTCAACGCGCAGGCAATCTGTTCACCAGTCCCGTAGCTTTCTTTGTAATCAGCAATATCTATTTGAACCGCCCGAACGGTTGTCTTCTCAAACTCAATGGCCGTAACAACCAGGGTATCGTCATAAACTTTATCGGCAATTATTTCCCCTGACGTAGAGTTGATGACAATGTGCGCTGTCGGGTAGAGCTGACGCAGGTGTTTGTAATGATCACCCTCTTCCAATAACCTTCGTTCGCCAAAGGCCAAAACAAGCTGCGCCTGTTCGGGCCGAAAATCCGGCGTTCCTGAAATCGTTTCCCAGCTGCCTCCGACAAACCTTGTCTGCCCTATTCTCATCGTGTGTAATGACGTGTGTACATCTCGATACACATTATCTATATAAGTACAATTCTACGTAATTATATAGTTATTTTTACTATATAGTAATACATTATATTTATATATTTATTTTATCGCAATGATATAGCTACTAAAACGTAGGTTTACCAAATTACCAGTCTGGCCAAAAGGTTATGGCAATGTTTAGCGGTAGGATACGACTGCGAACCCGTATCTTTGTCCAATGGATAAACCAGACCAATCTCCCCGGAGACGCGGTGAACGCACCGACGTTAATTTAACCGTTTCAGAACCAGTCGAACTAATGACGTTTCTGATTGCGCAGTTGCCTCACAAGAATAGAAACAACATCAAGTCTTTGCTAAAAAACAAGCAGATTCTTGTTGATGACAAAGTATATACGCAGTTCAATCACCCCCTACGGGCGGGGCAGATCGTTACGGTAGCCGCCAACCGAGCCCCTCAAACGTCTCAGTATCGGGGTCTTACTATCCTATTTGAAGATTCGCACCTGATTGTAATCAACAAACAGGCTGGTTTGCTATCGATGGGTACCGATAAGGAAAGAGACCGCACAGCCTACAGCATCTTAAGCGATTACATTAAGAAAGAGAATCCCAAGAACCGGATTTTTATCATCCACCGGCTCGACCGTGAAACGTCTGGTGTGATGATGTTTGCCAAAAGCGAGAAAGTACAGCGGTTGATGCAGGAATCGTGGAACGCGACGACCAAACAGCGAACCTACGTTGGCCTGGTAGAAGGCATACCCGAACCACCAACCGGTACGGTTGTTTCGTACCTGCGCGAAAGCAAAGCTCTGATCGTTTATTCAAGTCAGAATCCGGATAACGGCCAGTTGGCGGTTACGAATTACAACGTTGTAAAAAGTGCCAACGGCTACGCGCTGCTCAATCTGGAATTAGAAACGGGCCGAAAAAACCAAATCCGCGTTCACATGCAGGACATTGGCCATCCAATCGTGGGCGACGCCAAATATGGGGCCACATCGGACCCAATCGGACGTCTGGGTTTACACGCTGAGGTACTGGCTTTTGAGCACCCCATCAGTGGCCAGCCAATGCGGTTTGATGCCCCTGTGCCGAAGAGTTTTTTAAGCGTTGTAAAGGAACGAGAGGCATAGCCGTGTAGGTAAACCGCTATTCGGTAACGATTGGTTTTTCGTGCGTTGTTCTACCTGAAAGCGAATGCTTCCACCCCTCAATCTCCGGCTTCGGCATTCAAAAATCGGCATTCGGCCAATTTCATTTTCCCACGTAGATTCATCGACGCACCTTTGACCTGTCAATCCCGAATGTCATGAAAAGGTTATTACTATCTATACTCATTATCGGTTCAACGGCTGCGGTTGCCCAGGTGCCAACGAGTGGGACGCCGGCAGCCCGGCCAGACCCGTTTGCTACGCCTGCCAATACGACGCCTTCCAGTACAACCGGTACGCCTTCAAGCCCAGATACATTTACGCTGCCAGCAAGCCCGACGCGGGACGATTTTTCGGCTCCTGCCGATAACCAGCCTAGACCAGGAACGACCGGTTCGGAAGCGGAGCCTATCGCCCGTGGTAACGGCAAAATCACGGGGGTTCTGGTCGATTCGTCGAGTAACAAACCCGTCGAATTTGCGACTATTGCTGTCCTGAGTACCGCAACGAACAAGCCAATTGACGGAACAACGGCTGACGCAGCCGGTAAATTCGTGCTTCCCAAACTGGCTCCCGGCAAGTACCGGCTTTTATTTACGTTCATCGGTTACAAAGACAAGCGTTCCAACGTCATCACCATCGAACGGGGTAGCGACATCAATCTGGGCACCATCAAGATTTCGTCGGATGTCCGGACACTTAAAGAAGTGAACGTAGTTGGTCAGGCTGCCATGATCGAGGAGAAAGTAGACCGGCTTGTCTACAACGCCGACAAAGACATTACGGCGAAAGGCGGTGACGCTACGGATATCGTGCGGAAGGTACCAATGCTTTCGGTGGATATGGACGGAAACGTTAGTTTGCGCGGTAGCAGTAACGTAACGGTTTTGATCAACAACAAGCCCTCTACCATTGTCGCCAGTAGTGTAGCAGACGCGCTCAAGCAGATTCCAGCCGACCAGATCAAAACTGTTGAAGTAATTACCAGCCCCTCGGCTAAGTATGACGCGGAAGGATCAGCGGGGATCATCAACATTGTAACCAAGAAAAATACGCTACAGGGTGCGACACTTAACGTTGACGGTGGCGTCGGAAACCGGGGTAGTAATCTGGGATTGAACGGTAACTACCGCGTCGGTAAAATGGGCTTCAACCTGGGTGGTTTCGGTCGGACGGAATACAACGTTCGGGGATCGTTCGCGAACGACCAGACTACCTTATCGAACTCAGGCAGCAGCGTACGGACCCTTCAAACGGCCAACACGTTGAGTCAGCGCTTATTTGGTAATTTTCAACTGGGCTGGGATTACGACATTGATAAAAACACCTCGCTTACGGCCAGCCTGCGTTACGGAGCCCGAAACGGAAACACGAACCAGTATAACCTACTGACCCAGACGTTCCAGTCTAGCGGTTATTTCCCTTCGATCAACAACCGGAATGTACAAACCAAAGACCTGTCGGGAACGGTCGATGCGAACATAACGTACACCAAGACGTACAAACCACAGCAGGAGTTCAGCATCCTTGCGCTGTACAGCCGTAACAACCGTACCAACGATTTCGTGGCGGATATTCTGAGCGGTACTGATTTTGAGACGATCACCTCCCGGCAGAAAAACGACAACAATAGCTACAACCAGGAATCGACCTTACAGCTTGACTATCAGACGCCCATCAAAAAGAACCAGCTGCTCGAATTTGGTGCTAAGGGGATTTTTCGTCAGGCGAATAGTCAGTACCAGTATTACTTTGCCAACGGCGCTGAAGGCGATTACCAGATTGATCTGAGCCGTCAGGGAAACACCCTGCTTTACGATCAGAACATAGCAGCTTCTTACCTGTCTTACACGCTGACAACGAAAAACAAATTTACGATCAAAGCGGGTGCTCGCTACGAATACACGTTTATCAACGCGAAGTTCAGTAACGAATCAGCCGGGCAGTCAACATCCATTCCCGACTACGGAAATATCGTACCGAGTATTAATATTTCCAAGAACATTGGCGGTGGCAAGATTATCAAGCTGGCTTATAACCGCCGTATTCAGCGCCCCGGTATTCAGTTCCTGAACCCGAACGTCAACGCAGCTAACCCGACCAATATTACGCAGGGTAACCCGTTGCTATCGCCCGAATTGACCGACAACGTTGAGTTCAGTACCAGTACAAACATCAAAGGACTGTACCTGAACGCTTCCTTGTTTGCCCGGCGTACCAACAATGAAATTACGGCGGTGCGGGATGTGTCGCAGCAATCGTTTGGCGATGTCGTCAATCCGGTTCTTCAACAGGTGATTCGGACTACCTACCAGAACGTCGGTCATCAGGACGCCTACGGATTGAACCTGTTCGGTAATGGCACCTTGTTTTCTAAACTACAGCTTGGTGGCGGTATTGATCTGTACCACGTCAGTCTGACCAACAACAATACTAACCCGATCTATGCAGCGTCAAACTCAGGCTGGGTCATTTCGGGCCGTATCAACGGCACAGTATCGCTCGCAAACGGTTGGGCATTCCAGGCTTTTGGCGGCATGCGGGGTAGACAAGTTCAATTGCAGGGCTACCAAACCAGCATGTATTTCTACAACCTGGGTGTTCGAAAAGACTTTAACAACAAAAAAGCCAGCCTTGGTCTCGCTGCTGAAAACTTCCTCAACCATCCGTTCACGATGCGTTCAGAACTCTCGTCGCCTATCCTGACCCAGAATGCAACGACGAATTTCTACAACGCTGGTGTCAAGCTGACGTTTAGCTACAAACTGGGCAAAATGAGTTTTGACGCTCCGCGCAGAAGTCGGCGATCAATCAACAACGACGACGTGAAAGAAGGTGATAACGGCGGTGGCGACAACGGCGGTAACGGTGGTGGTCAGCAACAACAGTCTGCTCCGGCGGGCAATGGCGGTGGCAGCCGCAGCGGCCGTCCCCGGTCCTAAAAATCGTTGATCGTAGTGGTTAATACGCGCTATGATCGTTAGTTCTTAATTAGAATAGGTTGGTGGCAATCCCTCTGGTTTTACTGGAGGGATTCCTTTTTTTAGGACAGATACGGCTTACCATTCTGCCCTACTTACCGTTCCCGGACATGACTATCTGCAACGAACGGATGCGAATCAGCGTATGAAAAGACAGGTGGTTCCTACTGCTGTTAACACCACTAACCGGCACGGAGCTCACCGTTTATCATCAGTTTGTTAATTCTGTGTAAAATTCGACTAATTAGTAAACTCTGTTGACTAGTTTTCGGTTAGATAAGCATGATGCACTCCTACATTCAAATTCAATGACCTTTCTCATACGGACTTTCGTTCTTCTGAGCCTGCTGTTTATCGGTTGGCCACAGTTGACGATGGGCCAGACAATCTACACAATTAGCGGTCGCGTTACCGATGCAGCGACTGGCGAGGGCATTCCTTTCGCTAGCATTGCGGTAAAAGGGTTAACCAATGGTACAACCTCTGACGCCGACGGTCGCTATAAACTACAATCAAAGCAACTTGCTGATTCTATCCAGGTCCTTAGTCTCGGCTATCAGACGCGTACGTATCCGCTAACAGGTGCCGTTACGCAGATCATCGACGCGCAGTTAATCGCTACGGCCACGAAACTTCAGGAAGTAAAAGTGTACGCCAAAGGGGGCGATCCTGCCTACCGGGTGATCCGCGAGACGGTACGCCGACGAGACCAGTTCAATCCAGCGCAGCTATCGGCCTACCAGTACGACAGCTACACCAAGATCGAAGGGTATATCAACAACTTCGGCCAGAAACGCAAAAAGAACCGAAGACCAGGGCCAATCAACCGGCTACTCGGTAAACTCCCATCCATCACGGACGAAAACGGACTGCCCGCCGTTCCGGTCTTTATCTCCGAAACGTTCTCTAATTTTTTCGCCCGCAGCAAGCCCGAAAAGGTAAAGGAAAAAGTGCTTAAGTCGCGGGTTACGGGGGTTGGCATAAGCGATGGCGGTTTGATCGCCCAGCTTACGGGCGCGTCGTTTCAGCAGTACAATTTTTACCGAAATTCGATTTACCTTTTCCTGAAAGATATTCCTTCGCCAATTGGAGGGCAGTGGGAAACGGTGTATACCTTCCGGCTGAAAGATACCATTGCCATCAATGACGCCGTATGCTACGAGATTGAGTTTACGCCTAAACGTGCTAGTGATCTGGCGTTTACCGGCACCGTTTGGATCGATACGCTGAAGATGGCACTAGCCCAGGTTGATGCGCACGTTGACAAGAAAGCGAATATCAACTTTGTGGATGAGCTTCACATCGAACAGAATTGGGAAACGCTGCCTTCGGGTCTTCGATTTCCGACGCAAACCCAGGTTACTATAGACACCGAGCAGCCTACGCCACGCGCGCCGGGAGGCTTGGTTCGCTTTTTCTCCACCGCTCGCAACATTATCGAAAACCAGCCCAAAGACGTAGGGTTCTACGACCCTTCTATTGAACTGGCCGATGACTACCGGCAGGCCGATCCAACCTACTGGAAAAGCGTTCGGCCAGATTCACTTTCACCCAGTGAATGGCGGGCGATGCAGGTAGTTGACTCGGTACGCAATGTACCCATTATCAAAGTGGCGGGCGAGATTATCAAACTCGGCGTCATCGGCTACAAACCCATCGACAAACTTCATATCGACATCGGTCCGCTGCTTTATTCGTACGCCAACAACAACGTCGAAGGAAACCGGTTCCGGCTCGGGATGCGAACGAATACAGGATTTAGCCGGAAATGGCTTCTCAGCGGTTATCTGGCTTACGGCACGCTTGACCAGACGTTTAAGTACAGCGCCAATATCGAGTACATTGCCAGTCGTAAACCGTGGACTGTCTTCGGCGTTCGACGCACCTACGACCTGGAGCGCATTGGCGTATCAGCGGACAATATCGGTAACAACTCCTTGTTTGCCGCTTACTCACGCTTTGGCACCATCCGCCGTCCGTACTATCAGGAAGAAAATCTGGCGTATTTCCGACGCGAAATGGGCCGGGGTTTTACGCAGACGTTGGCGATACGCAACCGCACCTTTGAGCCCTTGTTTCCTTTTGCTTTTCAGCCGCAAATACGGGACCGTGATCAAACCATTCGGGATAGTTACCGAGTCAGCGAACTGATCTCCGAGACACGGTTCGCTCCCGACGAAGTAATTCTGCAAAATGACAACGTCCGGGTTAGTACCGGCGCGGTGCGCAAACCAATTTTCACCTTACGCTACACGCTCGGCGTTCGCAACCTGCTGGGCGGTGACTTTACGTACCATCGCGTTGCGCTGACCATGAAACATTCGTTCCGGATGGGTGTTCTGGGGCGGTCGTATTACAGCCTGGGTGCGGGCATTATTCCATCGACGGTGCCTTACCCTCTTCTGTACACACCGCTAGGTAACGAATCGGTGTTCTATGTCGGCAACGCGTACAACCTGATGAATTATTTTGAGTTTGTCTCCGACCGTTGGGCGACGGCGCAGTATGAACACAATTTTGGTGGTCTGCTCTTCAACCGGTTGCCGTTATTACGTCGGCTCAAGTGGCGGGAGCTGGTAACGGCTCAGGTATTAGTCGGTAGTGTATCCGGCAGTAACCTGGCCATGATTCCCGGCACGGATGCCCAGGGACGCACTGTGGAAGGATTTAACTCCTTAGGCCGCACGCCCTACATCGAAGTCGGGTACGGAATCGACAATATTTTCAAGGTGCTCCGGGTCGATGCCATTCATCGACTTACCTACCGTGATAATCTCACGCGCACGGGTATTCCCGTCACGCCTTTCGCGATCAAGCTGTCAGGCTGGCTTTCCTTGTAGCGGCTCGCAGTTATCCCGACGAATGCCCCCAAGACGAAGAAAGTAAATTAGCCCGCTTCTATCCGGAGCGGGCTTTTGACTATTAAGCTACGGTTGCTGCTAACACCTCATCGACGGTTAGCCCATCGAGCGACGGAGCCACCAGATCGGCCTGTGTCAATACGTCCGGCGAGCCAATACCGACCACGAACATACCACCCCGCTTACCAGCTTCAACACCCGCAACCGCATCTTCAAACACGACGCATTCGGCGGGAGAGACTTCCAGTTCAGCGGCTCCTTTTAGAAACACTTCCGGGTCCGGTTTACCCTTGGAAATCTTTGTTCCGTCAATAATCGCGTCGAAAGCCTGGCTCATACCGATCCGTTCCAGAATGAGCGGAGCGTTTTTACTGACCGAGCCAAGAGCCGTTAACAGGTTGGCTTTGCGCACCTGCGAAAAGAAGGTAGCGACGCCCGGTAAAATATCTTCGGAGGTCATCCGGCCAACAAGATCCAGATACCATTGATTTTTCTGTTCGGCTAGTTCAGCCTTTTGTTCGTCGGAAACCGTCAGGCCACCGTGAGCCAGAATAATATCAAGCGACTCCATGCGGCTAACGCCCTTAAGCCGTTCGTTAAATTCCTCGGATATATCGAATCCGAGTTCGTTGGCCAGCCTTTTCCACGCCTGATAGTGGTAGGTAGCCGTATCGACAATAACGCCGTCGAGATCAAATAAAAACGCTTTAATAGGACTCATTCGCATGTAATTACAACAGATCGTAAATGTAGGCAGATTTCACGGTAGGCATCAGCCCATCCGGTTAGATAACACCAATTCTGGCAGACAATTCAATCTAAAGTGTTCCTGTCCACCTTTTGTTGTTTTCTTCCCAATTAAAACTTCTCCGCTTAATCAATATTTTTTGCCAATGCCAATTTCGAATTGTTTACTTTGCATTACAAAGTACTTTTAAATCAGATCAAAAATGGAACAGTCATCGGCCTCCACCAATTCCCAGTCTGTATTTGACCACATCAACCGCTGGACCCGGACATCGACAATGCTTAAAGCCGGCGTAATCGGGTTTCTCGTTTTACTGTTGCTAATTCCAACCGGGATGCTCCGTTCGCTGATCTCCGAACGAGAAATGACACGGAACGCGGCCATCGCAGAAGTGAGCAGCAAATGGGGCAATGAGCAGGTTATTGGTGGTCCTTTCTTATCCGTTCCTTACGAAATAGCGGCAAAAGACAGCAAAGGGCAGAATCAGATTCAAACAACGTACCTTCATTTTCTCCCCGATCAACTCCTATTCGACGGTGATGTCAGACCAGAGAAGCGCAATCGGGGAATTTACACCGTCATGCTTTATAACACCCAGCTGACGATCCGGGGTACGTTCAAAAAACCCTCGCTCACGTCGATGGGCCTGCCAGCGGGTACCGCCCAATGGGACAAAGCGTTTTTATCCTTAGGGATCAGCGATATGAAAGGCATTCGTAACTCCATTGCGTTTACCGTTAACGGTCGCCAATTGCCTGCCGAGTCGGGCATCCCAACCAATGATATCGTTTCTTCAGGCGTTAGTGCTCCTGTTCAGCTTGACGCAGCTACCTACCGTTTTGAATCGAAGTTAAACCTGAACGGAAGCAGTCAGTTGAGTTTTCTGCCATTTGGCAAGGAAACCCAGGTAAACCTTCGTTCCTCCTGGTCGACTCCTAGTTTTACCGGCTCGTACCTGCCGGATAAGCGCACCGTAAGTACGCAGGGATTTCAGGCTTCGTGGAACGTATTAGAGTTTAACCGCAATTTCCCCCAGCAAGGTATCGGCAATTTTCTGAATAAATCGAACGTAAAGGTGGCGGACAACGTACCCCTGTTTGGCGTTAAGTTGCTGGTTCCCATCGATGAGTACCAGAAGACAACCCGCTCCGCCAAATACGGCATTCTTTTTATTATCCTGACGTTTGTTTCGTTCTTCTTTATCGAAATCCTCGACCGTCGGCGTATTCACCCCATGCAATATTTGCTGGTTGGTTTTGCCATATGCCTGTTTTACGTGCTGCTCTTGTCTATTTCTGAGCATATCTCGTTTGATTGGGCCTACCTGATTAGCAGCGGGGTCATCTTAACGCTGGTCACTTTTTATGTACGCTACGTATTCCGCAATCTCCGCCTGACCATCCTGTTTAGCGCGATTCTGACCTTGTTGTACGGCTTTTTCTATTCGCTGCTTCAACTGGAAGATTACTCGCTCTTGCTGGGCAGTGCGGGGCTACTCCTGATTCTGGCGACTACGATGTATTTAACGCGCCACGTTGACTGGTACCGGGCGTATGACCCCGAACGGGCGATAGCCTAAGTGCCTGGCCCGTTCAGACTATCGGCATGTACACGGATAGTCTGAACGGGCTACCCTTTTGTTGCGCGTTAGGCGGGAAGATAGACGGTAAAAGCCGCTCCTTCGCCCAACCGGCTTGTTACCCGAATCGTCCCATCGTGTTGCTCGGCCACTCGCTTCACAATCGCCAAGCCGATACCGGTACCAGAAAACTGCTGTCGATTGTGCAGCCGCTGGAAAACCTGAAAGATCTGTTCCGCATACTGCTGATCGAAACCAATACCGTTATCAGCGACACAAATGGCCCAGTACGACCGATTGATCGGCAAATCCGCCTGTAAGTCAGCGGGCAACTCGTCGAAAACCGTTAGCCGGGAGGATAGCCGCACAACCGGCGGAACAGGGTTTCCAGCCCCGTCGACCCGGCGAAACTTCAACGCGTTTGATAATATGTTCTGAAACAGTTGACGCAGCTGATGGCGGTCGCCCATGAGGTCCGGCAACTCTGAGATGTCAAGGCGGGCGTTCGTTTCCTGAATAGGGTGCCACAAGTCTTCGACAATATCGTCGATGAGCTTACCAAGCGAAAAGAGCCGGAACGCATGCCGCTGTGACGATAGCTGAGAGTAGTCAAGCAAATCGCGGATCAATATGGACATTCGTTCGGCTGATGCCTGCATCCGTGTTATCAGCTCTCCCCCTTCCGCGCCAAGCATCGATGCGTAACGGTTCTGTAACATATCCCCAAACGACTGAATTTTGCGCAGCGGCTCCTGCAAATCGTGACTGGCGATGTAGGCAAATGACTGCAAGCTTTCGTTCGACCGTTTCAACTCCAGGTTAGCCGCTTCCAGCTGTTGTTGATAACGTCTGCTTTCCGAAACATCCACGTTTGCAATCACCACACCATCACCCGCTTTGGCCGTAATCCGTAGCCACCACTGGTCGCCGATTATTAACTCGGAACGGTCCGTCTCACCCGTTTCAACGACGCGTACATACCGGGCAAATTCGTCGATTTGCTGCGCAGGCGTTGTAACCTCAAAAAAAGTCTTGGTCAAAATGGCGTCCGCCAGTTCACCCCACATAGCGATGCACTGCTGATTAGCCAGAACGGTTCGGAAATTCTCAATTTGACCGTCTTTTCCCCGCATCGCGGCATGAAGTGAAATCGCAGCCTGTGCATTGTCCAGTACCGTTTGCAACAACTCCGCCTGCTGGGCGAGTTGTCGTTCGGCTTGTTTGCTGGCTGTACAGTTTATCAACAACAGGACAAGCCTATCCAGCCCCTGACGTACTACCGACAGTTCAAGCCATGTCTCCGGAACAGCTACGTCGATATACCGATGAAGCGTTTGCTCGCTCTCCCCGGTCTCGACAACCCGTGTGTACATGGCGAACAGGCCGATTTCAACGCTTCTGGGCCATAACTCAAGCAACCGCTTGCCGATTAGTTCGTTCGGCTTTACAAACAGGGCGCTTTCTGCGTTCGGTGTTGCATCCAGTACCCGAAAGTCGATTACCTGTCCGTTATCGTCGCGAATAGTCGCTAACGTAATGAGGCAATTCAACGCTGTTTCGGGAAACGGCTGGTAACCAGTTTCAGTTACCGCTTGTCGCCGGGGCGGGTCCGTAAACTGAGACTGATTCATAGTTGGAATGAGTTAGATAAACTATAGGTACGAATGACTTCTTAAAAATACATAGTTTATACCAATCTCAACCAGCAACAACACGTTTACAAACTCCGGCTATTTTGTCAGTTCAAGTACCAACGCCGTTTTTGCGGGTAGTTTGATCAGTTTTAAATCGCTGATGGTTTCATCCGTGAGCACATTTTTAGCTGCCGTGACGCCATTCATTCGTTCGACAAACCGGCTGGTATCGAGCGAAATTTCTTTCTCGTTCGTATTGGTAGCGATCATCACAGTTTTGGTGCCGTCGTACCGGAAGTATACGTACGTTCCATCCTGTGGTAAGTACTGCATCAGCTTGCCGGAGTGCATAGCAGGATTGCTACGTCGGTAGGTTGCCAGCTTACGAACGAACAGGAACGCTTCGTTCTCGCGATCGGTACGACCAGCCGTTTCGAATTTGTTTTCTTTATCACCCGAAAAACCACCCGGAAAATCCTTACGCACCTCCGCATCCGACGGGCTTTTAAAATTCTTCATCAAAATCTCGGTACCGTAGTACATTGACGGAATCCCACGGGTCGTCAGCAGCCATGTCAAGCCGATTTTGTATTTGTCGAAATCTTCGCCGATGACCGACAGGTAGCGGTCGGTGTCGTGGTTATCCAGAAACGTTACCAGCTTGGTAGGGTCCTGATAAACGGCATCCTGCGCCAACGCCTGATAAAACCGGTTAACGCCATCGCTCCAGCTGAATTTCTGCTTCAGCGCATCCAGCATCGAACTGTAGAGCACAAAATCAAGCCCGCCCGGCTGATTCGACTTAAACGGAAAATCAATTTTGTTGCGTGTGTAATACGCCTGATCGACAACGTTATCTACCCACGATTCGCCAAAAATGTGAATTTTCGGGTACTCGTCCAGCAACGCCTGATTGCAGCGGTTCATAAACGGCTGATCGTTGTACATGTAGGTGTCCACGCGCCAGGCATCGACGCCAAACGTCTCAACTGACCACAGGGCGTGCTGAATCAGAAAATTAGCAACGAATGGGTTACTTTGATTCAGATCGGGCAGAAACGGTACGAACCAGCCATCGGTCGTCACCCGACGGTCGCTTTCGGCACCATGCGGATCCGTAATCGGCTGGTACTTGTACGATGTATTCGTATAGGTCGGCCACTGATGCACCCAGCTTTTCATGGGTATATCTTTCAAAAACCAGTGGTTGATGCCAACGTGGTTGTACACCGCATCCTGAACGACTTTCAGGCCAGCCGTGTGCGCTTTTTTGACAAAGTTTTTATAGGCTTCATTGCCGCCCATACGCCGGTCAATTGCGTAATGGTCCGTGAATCCGTACCCGTGGTAGGCCGACCGCATCGACCCGCCCTCGTTGGTCAGCGGCTGATCGTTTTCCAGTACCGGCGTAAACCAGATAGCGGTTGCTCCCAGGTCTTTGACGTAATCCAGATGCTGACCAGCGCCAGCCAAATCACCACCGTGCCGGTAAAACGGGTTGCTACGGTCGGCGTTCGGGTCGGCCATATCGGAGAACTTATCGTTCGATGGATCGCCGTTGGCAAAGCGGTCGGGCATAATCAGGTAAATAAAATCAGCGGCCGAAACGCCTTGCCCCTTCGGTGATTTGTCCCGTGCGTTGAGTTCGAAGGGCTTGGTTAACGTCTGGCTTCCTCGCTTACCCACCAGCTGAAGTGTACCAGGTTTTGTGGTAGGTGCAATCGTTAAATCAAGAAATGCGTAATTAGGATTTTCGACGGTATGCGCCTTGACAAGCTTTACGCCGGGGTAATTGACGGAATACGTCAACGTACCGGCATTCGGCCCGTAAAGGAGCAATTGTACAGTCGAACGTTTCATGCCTACCCACCAGTTGGTTGGATTGACCCGTTGAATTTGGGCGTTCTGCGCCAGTACGAACGCACTATTGACCACTAGAACAATCAGTAGTGTAAGCTTGTATATAAGGTGGGTTCTCATCTAAACGCTGTTTTAGCGAAATGATCGAAGAATAATGCAACAAGAACGCAAAAATAACCCAAGTTTTTCATCGAAAAAGGCCATAATTTTGCGTTTTATCAGTTCCTATCATCCGTAACTTCTCATAATTAATTTTCATGAATACGACTTCTGTTGTCCCCATTATGGACAAACTGATTATTTATCAGATTTTTACGCGCCTGTTTGGCAATCAGAATACAACCAACCGTCCACACGGTACCCGCGACGAAAACGGCGTTGGCAAATTCAATGACATTAACGATGAGGCTCTTCGGGCGATCAAACGGTTCGGTGCATCCCATGTCTGGTACACGGGTGTCATTGAACACGCGACGCAAACCGATTATTCGGCTTACAGTATCCGTGTCGATGATCCGTCGGTCGTGAAAGGGCGGGCGGGTTCACCCTACGCGGTTAAAGATTACTACGACATTGACCCTGATCTTGCCGTCGATGTTCCAAACCGAATGGCGGAATTTGAAGCGTTGGTCGAACGTACGCACGCCCACGGACTCAAAGTAATCATCGATTTTATTCCAAACCACGTAGCGCGACAGTATTATTCGGATGTGAAACCGGCGGGCGTTGTCGACCTGGGTGAGAACGATGATACGTCGGTTGGTTTTGCGACAAGCAATAACTTTTATTACCTGCCGGGCGAAACCTTTGTATCGCCCGAATCCCGTTCGGACGGAGCGGCTTCACCGGGCGGCCTGCACGAATTTCCGGCTAAGGTTACCGGCAGCGGTTCCATTACAGCGGCTCCTGACATCAACGACTGGTACGAAACCGTTAAGCTCAACTACGGCTACAACGTTTTCGACGGCAGCATGCATGTCAATCCGGTTCCGGCAACCTGGCACCAGATGCTTGACATTCTGTTGTTCTGGGCGGAGAAAGGAGTCGATGGCTTCCGCTGCGACATGGCGCATTATATCCCGCTTGAGTTCTGGCAATGGGCCATCAGCCGCGTCAAACAGAAATACCCCCGTATTATTTTCGTCGCCGAAATTTACGATCCTGCCCTTTATCGCCCCTTTATTTTTGTGGGTGGCTTCGACTACCTGTACGATAAAGTAGGTCTGTACGATGCCGTTAAGGAATTGATGGAAGGCGACAGTAACGCTTCCTGCTACAAGATTTCACGGGTATGGCAGCAGGAGTCCGGCGATTTTGCTCAGCACATGCTGCGCTTCCTGGAAAACCACGACGAGCTACGGATTGCTTCGCAAGCCTTCGCGGGTAATCCGTGGGCAGCGGTTCCGGGCATGACCTTGTCGGCGACGATGCACACGGGTCCGTACATGCTGTATTTTGGTCAGGAAATTGGCGTTCGGGCCGAAGGTGCGGAAGGGTTCAGCAGCAACGACGGACGTACCACCATTTTCGACTATTGGGGGTTACCCGAATGGCAGGGCTGGCTCAACAAGGGTCGTTACGACGGCGGGGGATTGTCCGAGGAGCAACAGCAGCTTTGGGCTTTTTACCAGCAATTAAACCACCTCGTCAATAGTTCGGACGCTATTCAGAACGGTTACTTCTACGATTTGCAGTATGCCAATGACAACGGCCAGAGCGCTGGTTACGACGCACACCAGTTGTACAGCTACCTACGCCATACCGACCGGCAAAAACTCCTGATTGTCGTTAACTTTTCAAATCGGAACACCTACGAGACAACCGTTCGTATTCCGTATCATGCCTTCAACACAATGGGTCTGGACTCTTCGCGGACTTACCAGTTGACCGATATTTTTCTGACCAATACGACGATTGAAGCCGCTGGAACAGAAGGATTTTCGTTAACAATGCCGCCCCATAGCGTCCAGATTTTTGAAATAAAATAGTGATTAGACTAGAATTTTCTAGTCTAATCATTGAGTTGGTTGTAGTACAGTTGTCATTCACCATTCACCCATGATAAAACGATTTACCACGCTTCTTCTGATTTTTTCTTCGTCGGTTTTGTGGGCACAGGAGTCGGTATCTCCTGAGCTGAAAGCGGTGTCGATCACGGGCGGAAAGACACCGTCGGAAACAGCGGTGACTATTGGTAAACAGTTTTTGGGTTATCCATACGTGTCGCACACGCTGGACGCCAGTCCGACGGAGCAACTTGTGGTCAATTTACGCGAATTCGACTGCACGACCTACCTGGAAACGGTACTCGCTTTATCGCTGGCCTGGCACGATCAGATCGAAAAAACAAACCTCGCTTCGCTGGATCAATCGTTTCGCAACTACCTCACCAAGCTTCGCTACCGCGATGGCCGGATCGAGGGGTACGCCAGCCGTTTGCATTACTTTTCGGACTGGCTTCGCGATAACGAACGTAAAGGTCTTCTGATGGACGTAACGCGTGAACTGACCGGTAGTATCTCCGTCGCGAAACCTGTGTCGTACATGACTACGGCAACGTACAAGTACCCGCGCCTGACGGATCCCGAGATTTTCAAGCAAGTCGCCCTCGCTGAAGCGTCGATTAGCCAGCAGTCTTTTTATTTTATTCCGACGAAAAACATCCGGCAGGCAGAAGCCCAGCTCCGCGAAGGCGACATCATTATGCTGACAGCCGCCCGGCCCGGTCTGGACATGAAACACGTTGGCCTGGCGGTAAAACATCCCGATGGTCGGATTCATCTGTTGCATGCGTCTTCGGATCAGGCAGCCGTCGTCATTACCTCGTATTCGCTGAGCGAATACGTACAGGGCCACAAACGACTTTCCGGGATTCGGGTCGCCCGACTTCGACCCACCCGTGATCTGGCAACCGCTGCCGTCGAAACAAATTAATAAAAGACAGGAGGTGAGCCACTAGCTCACCTCCTGTCTTTTGACCTTACTCCTAACAACCGGCAAACGCTTCTCTTTTGCGCTTACACGAATTCGCGGCTACATTCGCAACTATAGTTCAGGCCTGATCGTTATCCATCAGCTATTTTTCTATTGGCTGATCTAGCCACAGGCATTTCGCACAACCGGCAACCTTAGTAACCAAATACGCACTTGACCGCTCTTTCGCCCGCCGAACGACTTTTCATCCAGGATCACTTAACCGATGATGTACGAGCGCTGTCTCTGCGCCCACAAGCCGCCGGTATCGATACAAAAAAGGTTATCGCCCAGATTGCCGCCCGTCAGAAAGCGCGCGAAAAATTACCCACTTGGTACGCAAACGACGCGTTACTTTTTCCACCCGCTTTATCGGTCGAGCAGGCTTCTTCTGAACGAACAGCCCAGTACAAAGCCTCGCTGGTTAGCGGAACGATGCTAATCGATCTTACGGGTGGTATGGGCGTAGACACATGGGCGTTCGCGCAACGCATCGACCGGGTTGTGTATGTTGAGCAGCAGCCCGATCTGGCGATGCTCGCAGCCCACAATTTACCAGTACTGGGTGCGACGAATGTTGACGTACAAACCGGAAATGGCTTAGCCTTGATCGACCATTTCGCCCAGGCTGCCGACTGGATCTACCTTGACCCGCACCGACGCAACGAGCAGGGCGGGAAAGTTGTCCGCTTAGCTGATTGCGAACCCGACCTGTCGTGTCCAGATACGATTGCGGCCTTGCTGAAAAAAGGAAATCGGCTATTAGTAAAAGTATCACCGTTACTTGATATCGACTCGACCGTCCGAAGTTTGTTTTCGGTTGAAGCAGTACACATTGTTGCCGTGCAGGGCGAGGTAAAAGAAATACTCCTGACGATAGGACACCAGCCGGTATCCGCCAGCTCGGTCGAAGTCGTAGCCATCAACCTAACGGCAACGGGTAACACGGTTTTCCGGTTTCGTAAAGGCGACGAAGCCGGGGCCAGTATCAGGCTGAGCGATCCGCAACAGTACGTGTACGAACCGAACGCAGCGATACTGAAAGCCGGGGCCTTTCGGCTGGTGGCCGATCGATTTGATCTGGCAAAGCTGGCTCCGAACAGTCATCTGTACACGGGCAGCGAGCTGAAAAACGATTTTCCGGGCCGCGCCTTTCGGCTTGAGCACGTGGTCAAATCAGACCGAAAACAGGTAGAATCGATATTACCAACGATGAAAGCAAACCTGACAGTCAGAAACTTTCCTCAGTCAGTGGCCGACTTGCGGAAGAAATTAAAGTTGAGCGAAGGTGGCGACACGTACATCCTGGCGACTACGTTGCAAAACGGCGATAAACGACTGTTAATCACGAAAAAAGTGGTCTGACTTAACCACTCATTCTTGTAAGTCAATGAACGTAATTCGTAAATCAAACACGCACATGAAACTCCTATCACGCATCACACTACTGCTGGCGCTTATTGTTGTTCTTGGAAAAGCCAGTGCCCAAACCGTTTACGCAGGAGAAACCACGGTTGATAAAAACAAGCTACCGGGTCTGTACCTGACCTTGCAGGGTGACGGCAAGCAACTGGAAAAAGATTGGGAAGAACAGCTTAAAACTTACGGACGAATGACGGCTTCGCGCGGCACCTATCGCGTACCCAATGCGGACATACAATCCGTTTCGCCCGAGCCGATCAACCTGACCAGCACGGTTAAGTCAACCAGAACCTCGGCTACCATCTTTGTTGCCTTTGATCAGGGTGGCGGAAATTACGTAACGACTGGCAACAGCAATTACGCGGCTGCCGAGCGGCTGTTAAAAGACTTTTCAGAAAAGAGCCTGTTCAACCAGGAAGTGCGAACCGCAGAAACGGGCTTTGACGAAGCGCAGAAAAGTCACCAGAAGACGGTTCGTAACGGCGAACGGCTCCAGCGCGAAATCGAGCAAAACGCCAAAGAGAAAGAGCGACTCCTGAAGCGTATTGACGATAACGCTAAAGAATTGGAACAACTTCAGAAAGACATCGAAGCTAATAAAACCGAGCAGGAGAACGCCACGACCGAGCTGGAAAACCGCAAAAAGAATGTGGAAGCGGTAAAAGCAAAGCGCAGCAATTAATTGCTGAAAGTGGGTAATCGGAAAGCTACGTTGCTCCGATTACCCAACTTCCCTTAGTTTCCTTCTTTAAAAAACACCCGCTTCACGCGTTCGCTGACCCCCGTCAGTAGCTCATACGGGATCGTACCAATTTGCCGGGCCAGTTCGGTAATCCGTAGTTCATCGCCAAAGACAATCACATCATCACCCTCGGCGGCAGGCGCCTGGGTAACGTCAACCATGGTCATATCCATACAAACGTTACCCACTGTTGGGCACCGAACACCGTTGATCCACACGTGCCCTACTCCATTCCCTAACCGGCGGTCAAAACCGTCAGCGTAGCCAATAGCGAGGGTAGCAATCCGGGCATCGTGGTCCAGCACGCCCCGGCGGCTATACCCCACTGATTCGCCCGCTGGCACAGCCTTGATCTGGCTAATGACCGTGTGCAACGTCCCTACCGGACGAACGGCCTCTTTGTCGAGCTGGCTGGACTCAACACCGTACAAACCAATGCCCAGCCGCACCATGTCCAGTCGGTATTCCGGAAATCGTACGATACCCGCCGAATTGAGCAGATGACGCGTTGGCCGGTAGCCTAAGCCCGCTTCGAGTGCCGCCGTAGCCCGCAGAAACGTTTTAAACTGCTGCTGCGAAAATGAATTGAATTGCGCTTCATCCGCCCCTACCAAATGACTGAATACCGTCTCTACGCGCAAGTTTGGGTAGCTTTTCAGGTAATCGATTACCACGGGTAGCTCGTCTTCAAGAAAGCCCAGCCGGTGCATCCCCGTATCAATTTTCAGGTGTATCGGACACGGTTTGCGCTGCGCCGACCGCGATGAGAGAGCTACTGTCTCTGCCTCCGTGTGCTTAGCCACAAAATTGCTCCATTCCTTCAGCAAGCGTATGCTGTAAATTTCCGGCTCAAGACTGTATTCAAGCAGCGTCGCAAAGGTTTCTGGTGCGGGATTCATGACCATGATCGGTAAATCAATGCCGTGCTGACGGAGCGAAACCCCTTCATCAGCGTACGCTACGGCCAGATAATCGACTCGGTGGAACTGCAATAACTGAGCGACTTCCGCGCTGCCACTGCCGTACGCAAATGCCTTCACCATCACCATGATTTTGGTATTGGCACCGACTTTTTCCCGGTAGTAGTTCAGGTTATGGGTAAGCGCATCCAGGTTAATTTCGAGCAACGTACCGTGTACTTTTCGTTGCAACCGGTTGACGATTCGCTCAAAAGAGAACGGCCGGGCCCCTTTTACCAGAATATCACTATCCCGCAGTTCACGGACCGAAAACTCGGTTAAAAATGCGTCGGTCGTTGGAAAGAAAATGCTACCGTCGGCAAAAAAACGACGATTCTGGGTAAGTACGGGTCCGATTCCGATAAATTGCTCAACGCGATTCGCCCGAATCAGATTCGCCACTTGCTCATATAGCTCCGATTCCGGCTGCCCCGACTGTAACACATCGGACAGAATAACAACACGTCGTCCGCGTGTACTCTGCTGATTGAGAAAGCTAAGCGCTAATTGCAAACCCGCTACATCGTTGTTGTACGAATCGTCGATCAGTACGCAGTTGTTGATTCCTTCTTTCAACTCCAGGCGCATCGAAACGGGTCGTAGCCGATTCAGGCGGCTTTGCAGGGCGTCAGCATCCAGAACGCGCAACGTAAGCATCGCGACGATGCAATGCATTAAGTTTTCAACCGAAGCCGGGTCGGTAAACGGAATCGTAAGCAGAACCGTACCAAATGGCCCGCTGAGCGTCAGTCGATCCTGTTCCAACGTCGCCTGACAAACAGCCTCCCTCCCCGTCATGGACCATGTTACAAACCGCATGTCGGTGTTTACCGCTTTCAGAAGTAGGTTTACTTCTTCGTCAATGTCGGCGTAATCGGCGCAGTAAATAAGCGTTTCGGCATGGATAAACAACCGCAGCTTTTCGGCAATTTTCTGTTTGCGCGTCCGGAATCCTTCGTCATGTGCGGTACCGATGTTTGTAAAAATGCCGATTGTCGGGCGAATGATTGCTTCCAGCGCCTGCATCTCGTGCGGCCTGGAAATGCCCGCTTCGAAGATACCCAGCGTATGGCTTGCGTTGAGTTGATGCACCGACAAGGGTACGCCCAACTGCGAATTATAACTTTTGGGACTTTTGGCAATCACAAAATCATCGGCCAGCAGTTGCGCCAGCCACTCTTTTACAATGGTTTTGCCGTTACTACCCGTGATACCAACAACCGGTATGCGGAACTGGCGTCGGTGTTCGGCGGCTAAGGTCTGTACCAGCAGCAAACTACTGTCAACCTCCACAAATTGGGCGTCGGCATAATCGATTAGTTCCGCCCGGCGGTCGGGCGTGAGCGCCGACCGCTCGACGACAAAATAGCGAATGCCTTTCTGGTACAGCTCGCCAATAAAATTATGTCCATCGTGGTGTTCGCCCTGAATGGCAAAGAAAACCGACTCTCCCGTCTGACTCGTCGTGGCCTGTTCGCCCACCTGCCGCGAATCGGTAATCCACCGAAATTTATCTAACTGAAGTTCCTGCGTTGTCATACATCAAATTCAAGCGGTCATGCTCTGGTCCATGATTGTCCCGATTGAATCCGTTCCTTATTTCGCAGAACTGGCGCAAAGCCTTACATCCAGCCCCGTCGTTTGAAATAAATAACTTCTCCAACGGCAATCACAACCATGCTAAAAAGCACCCAAAAGTAACCGGTTTTTGTTCGTAGTTCGGGCATATTGTCAAAGTTCATCCCGTAAATACCCGCAATGAAGGTCAGGGGAATAAAGATGGCGGATACAATCGTCAGCGTTTTCATGACGGAGTTCATGCGGTTACTGACAATCGAATAATACACATCCATCAAGCCCGAAATAAGCTCGCGGTACGAATCCAGCGATTCAATGATTTGGTTGATGTGGTCTGAAAGGTCGTGCAGGTAAGGAAGCGTACTGCGGTCTATTAAAGTCGATTCTTCCCGCAGTAACACACCGATCATATCACGTAGTGGGTAAATCGTCCGCCGGATAAAGGCCAGTTCGCGCTTGAGTGTGTACAGGATGGACAGTGTTTGCTGGTTGGCCTGTTCGCGAATAATTTGCTCTTCCAGTTCATCCATTTTTTCGCCGATACGCTCCGTAATAAGCAGATAATGATCGACAATCACGTCCATAAGCGCATACAGCAGGTAGTCAGCACCATTGCGCCGGGTTTTACCCGATGAAGCTTTAATGCGTTCGATAACGGTCTCAAAAATATCCTTCGTCCGTTCTTCCTGGAACGATATCAGGTAATTTTTTCCCAGCACCAGACTAACGTGTTCGGCCTCAATGGCCTGCCGCTGACGGCTATGGTGCAGCATTTTCAGCGTTACAAACACCACCGTATCGTCGTAGAGGTCAATCTTCGGCTTCTGTTCGGTGTTCATCACATCTTCCAGCAGCAGCGGGTGCAACTGGTATTGCTGGCCAATTACCGAAACGACCTTTTGCTCGTGAATACCATCCACGTCAAGCCAGTTCACGAAAGACGTTGCCTCGTTTGGTAATCGACACGCGCTTAGTTTGACGATTTCATCAACATGGTATTCAGTCGCGTTGTATTCAATGCGTTTGATCTTTGTTGCGTGATCAATATCGGCCCCTACATAGGTAAGTGTACCGGGTGATGTACCGAGTGTTTTCTCAGCGGAACGATAGCGTCGGTGTTTCGACATAAGTAATCAATAAATAAAGTATACCCAGTCGAAAAGCTCGCTACGGACGGTACGTCAACCGGTAACAACGCTCCGTTCGTAGCCAGTTCCGGTAATCACTTGCTGTATTTTACAGTAGATTAAGCAACGGAAAACTTCTTTTCTGGGTCAACGATAAACCAACTACTTCCTGCGTTGTCGAATGTTCAGAAAATCGTCGTTTACGCCATGATTCGCTTGCTCCTACTCTTCATTTTGACCAGCACTGGCTTAGCCGCGTGCAGCAGTGGTCAGACCGCTTTCAGGCGGGGAAACTTCGATTTGGCAGTCAAACGAGCTTCGCAGCGGCTTCACCAGTGGCGCGGTCTGGGTAAACGTGGCTATACGAAAGCACCACTCGTACTTAAACAGGCGTTCGAGCGCGCGTATGAGGAACACCAGAAAGCGATCAGAAACCTGTCGTCACCGTCGAATACCAAAGACTTTCCGTGGGAAACGATTTACAACGAGTACGAAAAACTACAAAGCCTGACCAACAACGCCCGAACCTGCGAAGCCTGTGCCGGGTGGCTGGCTACTTACCCTACTTCCTACGCTGACCGACAGCAGGAAACCCGCCAACTGGCCGCAGCCGACCGCTACGAACTGGCCGAGCAGGCATTCGCCTACCGGGAGGATAACCGGCTGGCGGCAAAGGATGCTTATTTCAATTATCAGAAAGCCCTGTCGTGGGTTCCTAACTTCCGTCAGGCCAGTGCCAAGGCGCAGGATGTCCTCCCGTTTGCTATTCTGCGGGTCGTCGTCGAACCGTTATCGCCAACCTCAGAAATCAGCGCTGCCGACAACCGGGAGCTGGAGCGTATGATTTTTCGGCAGATCGACCGGAATGAAGCGCCATCACCGTTTGTCCGGCTTTACCGGCCCGACGAATCAGCGGGCGATGGCTTTCCGATTCACCAGGCGGTGCAAATGCAGGTGTCCGATTACGTGCCTATCCGGGATAATACGGCCTCATCTACCACAACCGTGTATAGCAACCAGACGTACAAGGTTGGCGAAAAGAAAATCAATGATTCGACCAAGGTGGACGTGATGGAAAAGGTAAGCGGTAGTCTGACAACGTACCTCCGAACAATTAATGCTGAACTTACGATGCGACTGCGCGCTATCGACACGCAAACGGGCAAAACCATTTGGGAAGACAGCGTATGGGAAACGCGCAGCTGGCAAACCGAGTGGCAAACTTTTAGCGGTGACGACCGCGCACTGAATGGACAATCGCTCAAAAGCGCCAATCTGTTTCCTCCTTCGCGCTGGCAACTCTACGACAGCCTGAGCGACGAACTGGCCGATGATGTCGTCAGGCGATTGCGCTCCAAGTACGCAAAAGATTGACAGTTTTCGCTTTAATGCACCGGAGTCAGCGTCACTGGACCGAGTAATCCCGATGGCGTTGGTTTCCAACGACCCGCATCAAAAGGCTGATAGCGAATATCCACCATGTTGATAT
This sequence comes from Spirosoma oryzicola, assembly GCF_021233055.1. Lineage (NCBI taxonomy): Bacteria > Pseudomonadati > Bacteroidota > Cytophagia > Cytophagales > Cytophagaceae > Spirosoma > Spirosoma oryzicola. Next base: position 3,787,139 of record NZ_CP089538.1, read on the forward strand.
CGTAAAACTTTTTCCAACCCGGCTGCTGGCGGTCGTACAGTCGCATATAGTTTGCGGACAGGTTTGTCACGTCAATCTCTAATTGGTTTCCCGTTGGCTTCAGTTGGCTGGCAGGAACCGATAACCGAAATGGTATACACCAGGCCGTTCCGAGCGATTGTCCGTTGAGTCGAACCTCGGCGACTTCGCGCACATCACCCAGATCGAGCTGATAAGAAGATACGTCCGGTTCACCGGCTGGCCGATCAAAGCGGGTACTGTAGCGGACCGTTCCAGAAAAATAGTCCGCAGAATCGGCAAAGGTTGTCCAGGAACCAAGCCTAGGCACCGTTACCGACGCCGTCAAGGCCGGACGACCGCGCAGAAACTGCACCTGCCAGGGACTCAGTAAATCGATAAATTTTTGGGATGATAGATCAGCCCGTTTGGTCGTGCTGGCAGACCGTGGTAGCGTAGCCTTGGCTGAACTCACATCGACAAAATAAGCCTGCCCCGGTTCCAGTGACAGGAAAATCTCACGCTGCCCATTCGGTCCTTGGCGAGTCAATACCGGTTCGGTCCGGTTTGTCAACGGATCGTAGCGAGTCGCCTGTCCCTGTGCCGACAGCGCAACCCAATTCTGGCGAAAGCGATTACCCAGGTTAGCAATAAAATAATGAGTAGTATCGCGCTGTCGCTTGCGGATAAACGACAGTCCTTCCGCTGCCCAGGTTTCGGCACGAACGTTCGACTGGCGGAGCGTTTCGAGGAGATTGGCGCTAACCGTCACGGATTTTAGTTGTCCCAGCGTTTTCGCGAGTTGCCTTATTTCGGCGGAGCGGGCTGCGTGTTTATAAAAGCCGGGTGCCTTTGCCGGTAATTGGCCATCTACAATGATGCGGGCACCCTGCCGAGCCAGTCGTTCCAACTGTCGGAGTGACTGTTCCGGTAAATACGTCGTTTGTGGCAGAACAATCACCTGATACGTGGCACCACCCGGGCTACGAATTCCTTCCTTCGTGACAGTTAATTTATTCAGCAAATCATCCGAAACGTAATCGAATGAGTAGCCCCGATCAAGCAACTGCTCACACAACTGGCCGAAGGGTTGCGGCAATAACCACCGCTCTACATGGTGCACTTCGAGCTGATGAATGCCTCCCGCCGATTTAGCCGGTGTCGCCCACAGATCGTGGATGGGAAAATAAACCAGCACATCGTTGTCGGGCTTACTACGCTGTAACCGCGCTTGACACCGTTCGATGTATTGATTCAGCAATGGCAGATGCGGCCAGAAATGTGACGCAGGGCCGTAATTGGTTGAAGCATAAAATACCCAGCCCGGCCACGCTTCGGCGGGTGGTGAATACGGAATGCCGTGATAAAAGATATGGTTGACGCCCGCAGTAAACAATTGATCGACCTGCGGTTTGATCTGGGACAGCGACACCTGAAAATGATTTGCCAGCCACGTACCCGTTTCTGAACTAACTAATGGCTTACCAGTCAGATTGGCTGCCGACGACGCAAACTTCATAGCCAATGAATTCGGTGTTCCGAACCGGTCAACTTCGTATTGTTCGTCCACCCGTAAACCCGGAATGGGAAACCGGCTGGACCCAAACGATTCCGTTTCTGGAATATCGACCACAGCATACAGATCGATTAGATTTCCTGGTGAACCATGCGCCTGGTTTCGAACCCGATACTGATGGCCGTGCGCCCAGCTGGTCCAGGTTTTCGTGAACCCATCACGCAACAGATCGGCTAGTGTCTGGTGATAATCCTGCTGAACCAGGATACTGGTTTCGGTTCGTGTTATGTCCAGAAAAGCGGTTAGCTGCGTAGTGAGATCATAGCCCCGTCGGTTTTTAAACTCGGCAAGAAAGTTATCTGTCCAGTTGGCACCGAACACTTCGTAGGAATCATTATAAACCGCGCGAGGTTGCTCAGGCAAGCGGGCTAGTGTTGAGTCGAAGCGTTTGACGTACTGCTCAATTGCCGATTGGCTGAAATAATCGAGCACTAACCCCTCTCCGCCGGGTGCCGGTCGCTTGACCTGCTGTCTGGTCAACTCGGTTAGTAGCTTACCGTTTTCAAGCTTCCACTTTTTGGCCGCCATAGCCGTTGAAACACCCGGCCCACCGAATGGCCAACCGGTACCCATTGTCAGATCGACGCCGAGCCCTAACCGCTTTCCTTCCCGGACGGTATGGGCGAACACTGCCAGCCAGCGATCATTCAAAAAAGGGATAAACTGTTTCTCGTACCCCTTGACGCCATAAATCGGGATGATGTGCACACCGCCTAACCCAGCCCTGGCGAACTGCTCTAGCTGCTGCGTAATATCGTTTTCATTGACGGCATTACCCATCCACCACCAATATGTCCAAGGCTTTGCCTGCTGATTTCCGATAGATCGCTCAGGCTGCGGCTGACCAAGCAGCATTCGCCAACAAAAAGCGGTAAGCAAGCCTATTAGTACGTATTTTTTCATCCGAGAATTCCCTAATCCGCTGGCCCGTTCAGCCACCATTAAAAAGCGTATACGCGTCAAGTAGGTAAAGCGCTCGTACGACGAAAACTCATGATGTCCCCAAAAATACTACCTACTCTTATCGTTCAACCGTATCTACTGATTGCTTTGCGACTAGCGGAATGTATCATTTGTGTAGGGTTTTTACAGGCTATGACCTTGGTCTATCGATGAAATCCATTACGCTATTGGCAATACGTTAAACGCTCACGGTCAAGCTGGATAACCCTCAATCTACCATACCTATATACGAAAATACATTTTCTAAAACTTTATTCTTTGTAAGTACTTATACTAGTAATTATTTATTTACTTTTATAGTTAAATACTAACTTAAGAATACGCATTAACCTTAGTTCACGTATGCAGAAACCTTTATTGCACACAATTCTTTGGACGACCGTAATTAGTAGCTTATGCTTTGTCGAAGGCAATAGCACCTCCCTGAACAATCACCTTAGTTTACAACCGGCTCCCCGAGCGGCAGTCACGTTTCCAGGACACGTAGAGGCTGAAAACTATGTGATGATGCGGGGCATACAAACGGAAACAACGGCGGATACCGATGGTAGCCAGAACGTCAGTCAGATTGACGATGGCGACTGGATGGATTACGATGTTAACGTACCCACCACGGCGGTTTATACGCTGAAGTTCCGGATTGCCAACGGCTACGGAGATGGTTCTAGGTTTGAGGTGCGTACCGCTACTGGTACAGTCCTGGCGAGCGTTGATGTTCCCCGCACGGGTGGTATTCAAAACTGGCAGACAGTTGGTGCTATCGCTCGACTGACAGCCGGTAGTCAGCGATTACGAATTTACGCGGTAAAGGGCAACTGGAACCTGAACTGGTTTGAAGCGGCCGACAGTCGTCCCTTCCCCGGCAAATTTGAGGCTGAATCCTACGACGTAGCCTCTGATGTCCGGCCCGAACAAACAGCCGATACCGGCGGTGGATTAAACGTAGGCTACATCGACGATGGCGACTGGATGGACTATAATGTCAATGTGGCTTCGGCAGGCTTGCACACCTTTCGGTTTCGGGTAGCCAACAGCTACGGCGCTGGCCGAATCGAGATCCGATCCGAATCGGGTGAGGTGCTGGGCGGAGCAGATATTTCCCGCACGTATGACTGGCAGAACTGGACCACTGTATCAACGACCGCTACCCTGTCGGCGGGCAGTCAGGTACTGCGTTTGTACGCCCTGCGTGGCGCGTTCAACTTTAACTGGTTCGAGGCAACCCAGGGTGGCATCGTACGCCCTGCTGCGGTTATTTCCTTCGGCACTCTACCGGACAAAACCGTAGGCGATGCGGAGTTTGCCCTGGCCGCGAGCAGTACGAACACCGAAACCCCAATCACGTTTTCTTCCTCAAACCCATCAGTCGTATCCGTTTCAAACGCCACGGGTTCCTGGAAAGCATCGCTTGTATCTGACGGAACCGCAACTATAACGGCTTCGCAGGCAGCATCCAGCTCATTTCTGGCCGCTTCGGATGTGGCTCAGACGCAGGTTGTCAAAGCGGCTCCGGTTGTCTCGATCGGCCAAAAGATTCCGATTGACGGTAAACGCTGGTATCAGCTCAACAATGTCAGCAATGGCCTGGACGGTTTGTTCGACGGCGTTACCGACGTCAATGTCGAAACGGGTTGGGGCAAAGTGCTGGCGAATTACGACGCTTATTATCCACTCGAAGAGGGAGAGTCGATGACGCTGATGGGCATCCGCTTTTACGACTTTATGGGAACGTGCGTTGATAATCCCATGACGTTATCGATCATTACCGACCAATGGCAACGCATTCCCATCGCTACGTTTACCGGCGAACAATACGCAGCCTGGGTAGGTCCTTATCCAAACCGGTCCGCAACAGGCAACGCGCAGTTTAAGCTTGATCAGCCGATCAGTAATGCCCGCTATCTGGTCATCAACACCTGGGGCGTATTCCCGACAGAAATTGAGCTGTACGGTTCATACACCCCGTCGTCCCAGACGAAAACACCTACGCCAGCCAAGACCGTTAAGCTAAAGGATATGTTTGGGGTAAATGCCTACGAATGGAATTTCGAGGACGGCAACACCCCCTGGCAGATCAACGAAGACAAGATGAAGATCGTAAAGAGCTTCTCCAGTATTCGTCACTACATGGACTGGAATAAGCTGGAATCCAGCGAAGGCAACTATTCCTACAATCCAACGTTGAGCGGTGGCTGGAATTACGACGCTATTTACGAACGTTGCAAAGCCGAAGGGATCGAGGTTCTGGCCTGCCTGAAAACAATCCCCGACTGGATGGTCAACACGTACCCGAGTGACCAGCGTGATGCGGAAAATACCCCCCTCCGCTACGGAAAAGATTTTTCAGACCCGAAATCGTACATAGAGCAGGCCAAGGCTGGCTTCCAGTACATGGCCCGCTACGGCAGCAACCCGAACGTAAATCCGGCTTTAATAAGCGTCAACTCAACCCCGCGCTGGACGGGCGATACACCAAACTCGGTAAAGATTGGCCTTGGGCTAATCAAATACATCGAATGCGATAACGAGCGGGACAAGTGGTGGAAAGGCCGAAAAGCTTATCAGACAGCCCGCGAATATGCGGCCAACCTCTCGGCTTTTTACGACGGCCACAAAAACACGATGGGCCCCGGCGTCGGCGTGAAAAATGCGGACCCCAGCGTCAAAGTAGTTATCGGTGGATTGGCATCCGCTTCGAGTGGTTCCGATTACATCAAGGGCATGATCGACTGGTGTAAACAGTATCGGGGCTACAAAGCCGACGGTACGGTCAATCTATGCTGGGATGTCGTTAACTACCACATGTATTCGGATAATACATCGTCGTCGCAGAGCGGTAACTCCACGCGGGGTGCTGCTCCGGAAGTAACGCCCATCAACCGGATCGCTGAAGATTTCCGCAAAACGACCCATTTGCAGTCGTACGATATGCCCCTGTGGGTTACCGAAGCGGGCTTCGATGTGAATCAGGGCAGCCCCTTGCGAGCCATCCCAATCGGCAGCAAGTCGGCCCTGGAAACGCAGGGTGACTGGATTCTGCGCACCGCTTTGTTCTACGCGCGGCAGGGCATCGAGAAAGTTTTCTTCTACCAGCTCTACGATGATAACGCAACGGGCGGTATGTTCGGAACCTCTGGTTTGGCGAATGGCGACAACATGAGCCGTCGTCCGGCAGCTGACTATTTATTGCAGACGGGTAAGCTCTTTGGTGAGTATTCGTACCGGCAAACACTAAGTCAGAACCCGTTCGTAGACCGGTATGAATTTAACGGCAAATCGGCTTATGCGCTGGTAGTACCCGACGAAGTAGGCCGCACGGCTTCGTACACCCTGGATTTAGGATCGGCAACGCAGGCACGAATTTACCGTCCTAAAGTAGGTAGCAACGACATGAGTATGGAAGTTGTCAATACGAGCCAGGGCAAGGTACAGCTTACCGTAACCGAAACTCCGATGTTTGTCGTACCGGGGAATACAGCACCCAATGCCCGCGTAGCGGCTAACGTGCTTGCCGAAGAGAAAAGCCTGGATGAAGCGGTTCAGGTGTTTCCAAATCCGACAGCCGATTTCATTACCATTCAGGCCCAGCGGTCGAGCGAGTCGCCTATCAAAGTCAACGTGTTTGACGCGAGTACAGGACGGATTCATCGACACGTAAAGATCCCCAAGGTTAGCGATCAGTTCTCATCAAAAATTGATCTGTCTCAACTCCCAACGGGCATGTACATCCTGGAAATCAAGCAGGATGCGGAGCGGGTAGTGCGGAAAGTGGTAAAGGCTAACTAGCCGGAATCATCAATAACGCCGAAGGGGTAATCACTTTATGAAGTGATTACCCCTTCGGCGTTTACGCCAACTAAGCCATCCGTTTCACGTAAATATCGTAGTTGAATTTGATTTGTCTATACAGGTACCGCAGGGACACAACCAACTTGCTTTTGCTAAGACCTAACGCGCCGGGGCTGTACGTGCTTGGTTCTTCCTCGGTATTTTTTTGCTGAAACAACTGCTTGTAGTCGTTATAAAACAACCCTTTTCCTTTGTGGCGGATAAAGGAAATACACATCTGGTACTCCGTTCTATCGGGCCGGACACCTTCCACATAGCGACCAAATCGCGCGAAGAACGAGCTATGCCGTAAATGCGGATGGTCGCTGTAAAAGTAAACTTTGTTGTAATCCGTGGCCCAGGCGGGAAAAACCATTTCCGAATACTCGTTATTGAAAGGCTTTAGGTACGGATAGCGTATGTACGAATAGAACCGGATAACATCGAAATCAGGACGCTCCTTTATGATGCCCAGGGCTTCTACCAACCGATCTGGAAACGCAGCGGTTGGTTCAAAATCCTCTTGAACGTACAAGGTATATGGCGTGTGAACGGCGTCCTGGCCCTTGTTGATGTTATTACCAAGCCCTTTGTTGACCGGCGTGGTAACCAAATCAAATGAAAAAACTCGCTGTAAGTCGTTTAGCGTATCCAGGTGAACGGTTGCACTGCCATCATCCGACACGACAACAGCGCCAAACTGGCAATTCAGGTTCCGAAAACTCACCAGCAGATTCTCCAGCGAGTGGCTTCGATTGTAATGTGTTATCAATAGCGTAACGGCTGGAAAATGGTAGTTCTGGCGCATGGATGGAAAATAATAGACTAAAGCAGATGCGATCAAGTTACCTCACCGGACAAGCATAACCTGTCCACTTCGAACGAAATGACGTTCCTCATTTTTCGCGTTTAAAACACTGTAATCAATTGTCCAGGCGTAGGCTCCTACCGGACAAGGCTGATTGCGAAATGTACCATCCCAGTGCACTTCAGCCTGCCGACTCGAAAAGATCACACTCCCCCACCGGTCATAGACCCGGAACGAATACGAAGTAAAATCACCGGAATGAATGACAACTAACTTATCGTTGACAGCATCGCTATTGGGTGAGAACGCATCCGGTATATAGACATCTTCCAGATGGCAATTTTCCAGTTCAGCCTGTACCGTATCGCTGTACGTACAGCCGTCCAGATTGGTTTCCAGCCAGTAACTTCCCGGCGTGCTAACGGTTAGCTGCCGGTTTTTGCTTTGATCGGACCAGACAAAACTGGTACCCGCTGGCAACTCATTAGGCACCTGCAAGACCACTGGCCTACCATCGCAAAGCGCCAGATCATCACCCAAATTAAATGGTGCGTCAGGACGACCGTTCACAATGAGCACGTTCGACTCAGCCGAACACTGCGACCGGCCAATAGCAGCCGAATTGATTGGCTGGGCGTTTCGCAGTCGATAATAGGTACGTCCCGCCCGAACGGGATTGATGGTATAGGTTGCCTGGCCGCTTCCAGGAACCGGCGTCCAGTTAACGTTGTCGGCACTTTGTTGCCAGGCATACACCGGATTAGGGTATCCGGCAGCGGCTCCGACGCTCAGTGTCAGCCGGGTATCGGCACAAACCGTTGTTTCGGAAGCGCTTGTATTTGGGAACTGGATCGATAAGCTCGGGTGAACGGGTCGAAAGCTGATATCATCAATGATCAGATCGTTTCCACAACCCCCTAAGCCTTTGTTGATCAGCTTAACCACAACATCGTTGGCGTTCGTTTGAATAACGAAGGGCATACTCAATTGAACCCACACCGGGTTGGCAGAGCGCGTTACGGCAGGCTGCACTACTTCGCGTATCAGCGTGCCATCGGCTTGTTCTACCCGCATCGCGATGATCGGGTTGCGCAGTATGTATTCGTCACAGATACCCGGTTGCAGTACTTTATTGATGTTCAGCACCCACATCGAGAATTCGTAGGTGACACCGGGACATAATCCTTCGGCTTTCTGACTAAAAAACTCGCTGGGCTGAAACGAAGCGTTGACAATAAACATATTGCCTTTTACGTCGCCGGGCGTATGGTCTTCAGTTACAGTATGCCAGGCATCACCGTGACAAGAGCCATCTACCGCATCCACGATGTTGTACTCACCATCATTCGGACAGGCGGCCGCCCGGTACATAAAATTCGTTTGGCCGCTGGGCAACGCGCCACGAGGACCCGCGCCGAATGTTTCGCAGATAATCGCTCCCGGCGCACATTGGGCCAGACTGGTCGTATGAACCGCTAAAGGCAGTAGAGCTAGTAGAATAATCCAGTACAATAATGCCGACTTGCATTGACAAACGAGCATAGCCAAAGGTGGTGTAAGCGAGAAACAACAGATTTTAGACTAACAAATAGCTAAGCCGTCAGGCAAAAAAAGCACTTAATTATACATTGACGGTCAAACTGGTCATTAATCAGCTATTTCACAGGGTTATTACCTTTAACTTTTCCGCTAAACACACGCCTAGTTGTTTAGCGATGTTTTTGTGTCGTGCGGCTGCTGGGCAACGAACATGCTGCTGAACCGACGCAATTCGATGGCAACCCGAACGAATAGAGTCCGCGAAAAAGAACCGTCTTTCTCCAGTGTTCTGGTCCCCGTCCAGACCCGCGCTTTAGGTGACTTCACTTGTTTCACCGTACCGAACTGCATCAGATCGAAGCACATACGACCATCTTCCCCGCGAATTTTCTTCATCACGTACCCGACTTTCAGGGCGTATTCCCGAACGTAGCCGATGCTGATGCCGTAGGCGTTCAGGTGAGGCCGTTTCATGTGCCGGACTTCGGCAATAGTGTCTTTCATCCGCTCGAGCATCGAGAGTTTCCAGCGCGTAAATCCTTTTTCGGGATTCGGGATAAACGAGTATCGTCCGTACACGCAGATAACGCCCGGCTGCTGCAACACCGCCATCATTTCATCAATCCATTCGGGTGGGTACAGACCATCGGCATCGGCGGTCAGCAAGTACTTTCCTTTTGCCTGTTCCAGCCCCATCTGGCGAGCGGGGCCCCATCCCTGAATCGGTTGAAATACCGAACGAATGCGTAGCTTGTCCAGCGTTTTCTGCGTCTGATCCGTCGAATTATTATTGACCACCAGGATTTCGAACGGTATGTTGGTCTTCATCTTCGCCAGCGACGCGATGCTACGCAGGATGTTGACCTCTTCGTTCCAGGCCGGAATGGCAACGCTCACGACTGGATTAGGCTTCAGAACCGCTTCCAGATCACGGTTGATGGACTCAAAAACCGATTCAGGAATCTCGTCGAACGAAGCGTAAGGGTAATTGAATTCCTGAATCCAGGCTGGGGCTTTTAGAATGTTCATATACTACAAGCGTTAAGGTTAGCTATTATACAGCCGCCATATTAGCCGCCGATGTCCGGGTGCGCTTAGACGATACCGATTGAAGAATAAATTCGATGTGCCGGTACGTAAACAGCGACAGCACATGCACCCCAGCCAGGCAAATCAGGATGTAAAGCAACTCCCCGCCATTGGTGTGAGGCACCTTGATCAGCTTAAAAAGAACCAGATCCATGACGGACAAGATGACCGTATGGTTGAGGTAGTACGAGTACGAGAGATTGCCCAGGAAGGCGAGTCGTTCGCTGGCCAGCAGCTTGGAAACAGCACCCGTCTCCTGCGAAAAGGCAATGATAACGAACGCAAACAACAGCGGCATTAGCCAGCTCTGCTCGTGCGTGAACGAACGAACCGATAGTATGGTCAGAGCCAATAAAATGATTTCGGTGAATGAACTTTGCCAGTACCCGAAATCCGCCGTAAACCGCCGACGTATCCGATACGCCAGCATACCGATCAGAAAGCTGTAGACACACCGTATGAACCCGTAGTCGTAGTTGTAAATGATGCTACCGTTATGCCGGACGATAAACCAGGTTAGCAGACTAAAGCTCAATCCACAAATAACCAGCAGGTTTTTACGAAACACAACCAAACAAAGCGCCCAAGCGATGTAGGTGTAGAACTCTACGCTGATGCTCCAGCTAGGACCATTCCAGGTTACCTGATCAAACAACCCCAGCGACTGAGTAAGGGTCAGATTCGACAGGAAAGAGATAAGCGTCTTGTCCTCGGCAAATACCGGATTGGATAGCTTAACAACGTAGTGATCAACGACAAACCGAAAGGTTTCAAAAAGCAGTACCAGCAACAGAGTAAAGAGATGTAGCGGATAAAGCCGCTTGAAACGCTTAACCACGAACGGCTTTATACTCTCAAAATCGGTGATCTTGTTGAAATTGCTATGGGTCATCACAAACCCTGACAGCACAAAAAAGAAGTCAACAAAAATGTCGCTTTTCGCAATGAAGACATTGCTTGCCAACAGGTTAAGGTGCTGCATATGGAATAAAATAACCATAATGGCAGCCAGACCGCGAAATGAATCAACCGCTCGAAATCTCATACCAACACCTGTTTTGCTGACCTTGGAGAAACCAATGATTTATATACGTCCAGCGTTTGGTCAATGGATTTTTGAAGCGGGAAATCCGCCAACCGCTTCACTCCTTTCTCGACCAGCTGTGCTTTGAGCGTTGTCCCCGTAAGGACGGTTTCCAGCTTGTCGATTAAATCGTCCATGCTGGTCGGTTCGAAATACACGGCGGCATCGGCGGCAACCTCCCGAAAACATTCCGTATCGCTCAGCAGCATCGGGCAGCGTGCTTTAAAGGCTTCCAGGATCGGTAAACCAAACCCTTCGTAAAGCGATGGATACACGAACAACTGCGCATTCTGATACAGAAAATTAAGCTGCTCGTCCGTGGCGTTGATGTGCCGTACCCGATCCGTAAGCCGCAACCGATTCAGAAACTCCCGGTCGGCAATTTCCAGTTTGCCACCCCCCGTCAGAATCACGTGCAGATCCGGAAAACGATGAGCGATCTTCTGGAAGGCATTCATGAACAGGTAAAAGTTTTTGTAGCCGCTGCGGTCGCCCACAAACAAAAGATACTGTTTGGGTAGCTGATCGACCGGCTGAACCCGTAAAGGCGTTTCAATATCGATGCCGTGATAGATAACCGATACTTTGGCCGGATCTACGTCGAAAAAACTAAGCAGATCTTTCCGGGTGGTTTGCGAAATGGTTATGATCGAATCGGCCCGGTCAATATTCAGGCGCTTCTGATACGTGAGCGGGTCCTGCGCCCAGAAGTATTCAGGCAGCCGCTCGTAGGTCAGGTCGTGGATTGTAATGACCAGCGGCTTTTTTAACGATTGCAGAAAGTACGGATCGTAGTAGGTCGGGTGAAATACGTCGAACTCATTTTTCTTCAGCAACTGCTGGCAATAGAACTTATTGAGCTCATAATCATACCGTTCCTTTCGGCCGAGTATCCGATCACCGAGTTTGCCTTTGAGCGCCAGAGGTTCGTTCTGAATGTAATGGTTCTTGGCGTGCAACACCCCCAGCTTGTAGGAAATATCCTTCGTCTGTTTGATACCCTGGATGATATTGGCAAAGTATCGGCTGATGCCTCCGTACTTTTGCGTAGTGAATTTCTGATGATCGATGAATACGTTTATCATGGCAGGGCAACGGCGTTGAACAGATAGGTGGCGATAAGTTTTAAAGGGCTAGCCAGGTGGCCGGAAGCAAATCTTTTGTGTTCCAGGTGGGTTGTTGCTTGTACCACTTCTTAGGCGTAATGACCAGCTTGTCAGGATTCGGATTCAGCCATGCGCCCCACCAGCTAAATGAACTGTTGGCAATGATGTGATGCTTACAGCGGCTCATCAAAACCAGGTCAGCGACATCACTGTCTGCACCGGAGTTACGGACAAAAACAGCGTTATCCGGTAAGGGCAGATTATCGCGCACCCACTCCTGATCGTCACTAAAAATAAAGAACCGGGGCGCATTCACCTGTACCTGTAGTTGATTGAGTGCCTGCTCGTAGTAGGATAATCCGACAAAACCGAAGGTCTGACTAAATTCTGGGTGGTTTACGTAATCCCCCCGCCGGATATGAACCGAAACCGGCATCGAAGCCGCCTTGATCAATTGCTCGTACTCGTCAAACTCAGGGCTTGGATTAGAAGTGAGCGTCAGTTCGCGCCGGATTGTGTCCGCACTTTCCCGAAAGTATTCTTCCGATTGCCAGAAACCATCCAGGGTAATACAACTGGCTCTGGCTTGCGGCACACTGGTGTCAAAATGAAAATGCTTTTCCTTGAGAAACAGAAAAAAAGGTGGCAAACTGCGGTTTGGCAGCAGTTTTGTCGCTTTTGATACGTACTCCGCCGGTGAATTTTGAAGTACGCGGTAAGGCACTGCGAAGTGCTTTAGCTTAAAAGCACGGGGTGTATCCGTGTCATAGGTATAATGATAGTAGCTTAGATCCAGGTAAAGCGATGTTTTGTTCTTCAGCGCCAGATGCCGGGCAGCCGCGAACTGAAAAAGCTGATTGCCTAAACCGCTGGTTATTCTACTGATAATCATCTTGATCTAAAAATGCTTCATTAAGAGACAATAGTTCTACTCAATTCGCCTTAATAACAACTTGTTATTTACGACTGTTAACTTTAAAATTACAATTTATACCTAAACGACCCAAATCCATAATTAAACACTAATCGAAATTTAATAATTGGTACGTAAATACCCCAACACCTCCGCCCGATCACGAGCGTGAAGAATCGTGGCTCCCGACAGTTTAGGGAACAGGTTTTCGTATTCGTTGAAATGGTGCTCCATTCCCCAGTTTGGATTCGACAAAATAATGTTGGTCCCGCCAAAGCAGCTAGCCAACGCAGCTGTACCACCGTGCATGGATATGAAGTGATTCGCATTGGCGTACACCATCAATTGCAGATGATTGTAGTTCTTAGCCACCGACGGGTGATACTGTGTGTATAGATCGTCCATCAGGATCACATCGGGATGCGTTTCCCGCAGCCAGGCATGTTCATTCAACGACATGGTTTCGCTGTTGTCCTGAACGATCTGGGTAGGCAACGGACGATTGTAAACAATCTGGTATTTAGCGCCGTACGTACGAATAATCTGATCGAGCGTCGGAATGTCGAGGAAGTTGATAGGCGGCTGATCCCACTCGATATTGTACTTGTTGGCAATGACCAGCAGGGGTTTATCGTACACAAAGATATCGTTCCGGTAGTGGGCTTTGTACGGCACCTGCACCCAATTCCGAAAGCTGTATGAGTTGCTGTGCGTCATGTTGGGTACATCGTAGTGCGCGTAGGATTCCGTCCAGACCCGCTTTTCAAAACGCTCCTCATGATCAGGACTGAAAAAGTAAAAATCCTTGGTATGCTTCGCCGAAATCGTTTTGAGTAACGTACCATTTAAGTGATGCCAGTAAGCAAACGGTAACACGTAGCGAAGTTCCTGATCGAACTCGCCGTGGTAACTAATCACTTTGTATTTTTTCTTTAGTACATAATCACGTACGATGTAACGTCCCTGAACCAGCTTACAGTAGTAATTGTCGCGCACAAAATACCGCAGGTCCTTGCGGAGATTAGGGTATTTTACGCGAGCAACTACGTACAAGGATTTCAGGATTAACTTTTCCAGGCTAGGCATAAATCAGGCAGCTTTACCAAATGTTTTAAGTTCGGCGAGGGGATATTTGAATCGAATTGTCAAACCAACGTAGATCAGTCCACCGATGATGATTTCTGTCACCAGATTGACCACACTGATTGAATCGGTATACGACTTATACAGTTCAATGGCACCGATCATAAGCAGACAGAACAGAAGGGGTTTGGCAAAATTCTGCGCAAATTCGCGCATAAACGGACCAATCAGCGAATAGACGATCCGAAAATTAATGAGCAGGTTCGACATGGTGGCAATCAAAAACGCCGAGGCAATACCAATTACCCCCCAATATTGAGCCAACACGTACACCAGCGGAATTTTAATAAACAGCGTCGCCACGTTCAGGTAGAACAACAGCTTTGGTTTACCCTTCGAAAACGCCAGCGTAAACAGCGGATTACTCAGGAACGTAAAGATGCTGACAAAGACAAAGATTCGAATGAGTATAATCGTCGGCTCCCAACCGGGACCGTAAAAAAGCGGAACGACACTGTCAGCCGTGATAAACAAGCCCGCCAGCAAGGGCAGATTGATGTAGCTGAGCAAATCCAGAATCGTCAGATACGACTTTTTCAGTTCGTTCGTGTCCCCCTTGAACCGCGCCAGAATCGGGTAAGCCACTTGCAGGATAATCGGGCTTAGCCGTGAAATCGGAAAAACGGCGAGTTGGGAAGCCAGCGTGTAATAGCCAAGTGGTTTTACCCCCAGCATCCCGCCTACCAGAATGTTATCCGAATTCGCCTGCACGAACCCAACGATTCCATCCCCCACATTGTACAAACCGAAGCGCAGGTGATCCTTGATTAGATTCAAATCGAACTTTAGTACCGGAGAAAATAGCTTGCGTCCGTACATCAGTTGCAGAATCGACTTGGCCGCCTGCTGCGCCAGTTGCCCGTAGATCAGCGCCAGTTCAGCAAAACCGGTATAGGCCAGCACAATGGTCGTTGCTGTTCCGACGACGGTACCCGTTATATCGATGCTGGCTACGGCTTTGAACCGCAACTCTTTCTGAAGCAAAAACAAATAAATCTGCCCAACGTATACGATGATAAAATACAGCGACGACAGTTTGATGACCTGCTCCAGGCGGGGTTCTTTGTAGTAGGCAACGACCAGCGGCCAGCTAAAGAAAACAACAACGCCGATGACCAGGCCCAGCACTAGATTCAATAGGTAAATCGTGGAGAGCACCTCCCGGTTTTCTTCCTGTTTGTAAATAATCGAGTTAGAAAAACCGAGATTGGCGAAAATACTAAAAAAGGCGATCAGCAAGGTGCTGACGCTGACAATGCCAAACACCGACGGCTCCAGCAGCCGCGCCAGAACGGCCACCTGACCGAACTGGAACAGCGTAGAAATCGCCGTCGATGTACTCATCCACTTGCCACCACTGATGGCCTGTTGCTTGTGACTCATTTGGATTGCTGATCAAAAACCCGTTCGCCAGTTGGTGCCCCGGCTACAACCTCGTTCGGCTCCGCAAACCGCTTGGTACGGACCACACCCTGCTCGATATCGCCAACCGTTGGCGCATCCGTATCGCCCCCTTCCACTTTGTTTAAGGCGATCAACACCGGATGTTTCGCAGCTTTCGAGTAAAGGGTAAATAACTGTTTATCCCGACGCCCCCAAAGCGTATGAACCGTCAGGATCATGAGCGAAACGGCACTCCGATTGACCAGATGCAAAGGGATCGGACTACCCACCAGCGCCGGCAACTCCAGAATAATTTTCTGAAACCCACTCATTTCTACAGACTCTTCGCGGGAGAGCAGATCTTCGGGCTCCCGTACGTTCATGAAATTCGGGTGCAGATCATACGGAAAAAAAGCGATACCCTCCTGCTCGAACTTGCTATCGGTTTGCGCAATGCGGGGGTACAAATAGGCCACCCGCTCACCTGACTCCGCGTACAACCGGGACAGGCCGTGCGCAAACCATGTTTTCCCTTGTTTGGCTCGTAGACTAAATAGGGTGATCACGGGTGGATGGGCTGCTACGCGCTGTTGCTCAATTTCAATGTTGATGGCGTTACCCAGTTGCTCAAACATACTGACGGCAGCCCGGCTAGCTTTGGAGTTGACCGCAAATTTCTTCACGGTTGGGAATACCGCCGTAACCGAGCTTCCAACTCGCTGTTCAGCCTGCTCCAGGGAGTTGATGCGCTTATCGGCCCAGATGCGCAGAGCGGTGAGCAACAACGCAATCACAAAACCAGCCCCTGCCCCAATGGCGGTAAAAAGCCAACGTTTAGCCGGTTGTGGCGAGAACGGAAATACCGGCGGGTCGAGCACGGACAAGGACCCATCGATGGCAATATCCTGCCGGTGGGTCGTTGCCTGATTTAGCGACTGAACTAGTGCCAGGTAGTCTTTTTCAGCCACGGTCATGTCGCGGGTAAGTTGCCGCTGCTCAGATTCCAGGGGCGAAAAGGCGGTCGATTCTTTCTGGTATTCGTCCAGCCGTTTCTTGATGACGTCCATCCGCGCACCCGACTCTTCGAATTCCAGCACCTTCGCTAGCCACTCATTCACAAGCCTCATCTTCGGAATCGATTCGGCGGTGTTATCGGCCGCGAAGTAGTTCTGCGCAATCTGTTTCAGTTCCGCCGATTTCTGGTCGATCTTAGCCTGAAAACGGTCCAGAGCAGCCTGGGGCTGCCCATTGGTACGGGCGTTTATCAACTGGGATTCGGCCTCGGTCAGTTCGGCTTGCTTATCCGTAAGAGCGGTATTGATTTTCAACAGGTTTCCGCCCTGCGACATGCGCTGATTAAGAGCATCCATTGCCGCTTTAGCGGCCCGGTTGCGCATTACTTCGCCACTGTACTCTGTTACCAACGCATCACGGGTGGTTGACCGTGTTTTCAGTTCGTCTTCGAAGTTGAGCACATTGTGCTGCACGTTAAACGCCCGTAGTTTTGATTCGGCATTGTCCAGCTGCTTTTTGGCTTCTTTTGTTTTCGCTTCGTAGTACTCCACAACCGGATTGGTCTCCCCGCTCTTCAGCGATGTGTACCGCTGGTTCAGCTCTTTTATAGCCAGGTCCAGCGTTTGCTGCGCAATGGCCGGATCGTCGGTTTCGTACTCCATATCCAGCATATCACTGGCGCTTCGGCGGGTTGCTTTCAGCTTTTTGCTGATGTAGTCAGGCGAGTACGGTAAGCTACCGTCCTGCATCAGCTTCCGGATAGGGTTATCGGTCTGGCTCCGCGACAGGCTATCGATCCGGCTACGGGTATACGCCAGATCATTCCCACGCACCAGCGACTGACGCACGTTTGCCGGTATAGCCTTCTGTAGTTGCTGGAAGCTGGCAGCCGAAAGTTGCTGTGGCGAGGGTTTGGTCACCTGCAAGTGCTGACTTAGCAAATCCCGGCCAACGTTGTAAAGCGTCTGGTTGGAATTAAGCGTCGTCAGGATGTTGTCGAAAGCATTACTCACTCCCGAATAATCGGTCTGGAAACCTTCCTGCGTTGACCGGAGCGAGTAGCCCGATGTCAGACCCGTGTACAGAGTAGCCTTTGTTTTATATGTACTTGTCTCATTCCGCATGAAGTAAAAAACGGCTCCTGCCCCCAGGCACGGAAAGACAATAAACCAGATTAGATGCTGCTTCAATAGCCGCCCAAGTCCTTGAAATGTCATAACGTTAGCTGCGTTTCAATTGGTTAATAGGAACTCCTACAAACAGTTCAAGCGCGTATATCGTCTTGATAAACTGCGTCTTGGCTTGCTCAACTGTTGATCGTGTTTCGGCGTACCGGTTGCTATTAAAGGCGTGTGTTTCGGGGGTAATCTTTCCTTTCTGCAACTCCACCAGCCCAATTTGGTAAGCGGCCAGTGACGCCTGATCGTCACGCAACCGAATCTGCAAAATCCGCTGGGACAGAATCAAATCCTGATACAGATTGAATAAGTCGCGCTTCAATTGAATTTCGGCGGTACGACGGCGCTCTTTCGTGGATTCGTAATTGGCACGGGCCAGCTTGATCTGCTGGGGACGACCAAACAAATCATGAATGCTTATGGCAACGTTTACCCCCGCCCGATAACCGTTTGAGATCTGCCCCAACTGATCGCTTACATTCGTGCCCGTCGACAGGATAGCCTGATTACCGGACGAGTAATTGTAGTACCCGGTTACATTCTGTAACACCTGAAGCTTGGAAAGTTGTAAAGCAGCGAGCTGTGCATTTGAGACGGCTCCTTCAAATTTTACCGATGGCGAATACGCTAACGCCAGCTTATACATTTCGTCAAACGAGACTAACTGCTGGGCAATGTCCCGATTGAAGTCAAACGTCATACTATCGATAGGCAAACCGTCGGCGGGCGATGCGATTGGTTTCGGCGTCGCCTGCGCCGGGGTAGCTCCATTCTGACTGTAGCTTGCCGTGTACCCTGCGATCAACAGAACCAGTACCAGCGCACACAGCTGGATAAAGCGGCTCAGTCGATCAATCCTTATTCGTTTCATGTTTATGTTGTAGGGATTTATTGTTCATTGAGTAAAAGCTACTTTCACTCAGGCGGGCTGTTCCTGCCGCCAGGCTTTGGGTATCTGCTGAATAGCGGCTTCAAATTCGTGCGCGCGTCGCTCCCAGGAATTGGCCTGTGCGGTATGTACCCGCTCCTGGATGCGCTGAGGGTCTTTGTCGGCGAGGGCGCGTCGAATAGCCTGCGCGAAGGACTCCGGTGTATCAGCCAGTTCAATGATGCCCGCAAAGTCATCAAGAATTGAAAAAGGAGTCGATACCACGGGTAAACCAGCGGCCAGATACTCGTTGATTTTCAGCGGATAAATTGTATACGTATGTTTGTTACAGACGAATGGGATCAGCCCGACGCTTAGCTTTGCCAGTATGGGAGGCAAATCGGCAGGCTGACGGGGTGGAATAAAGGTTACGTTGGGGAAGGAATCCAGACGCTCTGGCAGCTTGGGTTCGTGCACCTCTCCGATAAACTGAAATTCGACATCGGGCATCGTACGAGCGCAGTATTCCATGATATCGATATTAACCCGGTTATCGGCGGAGCCTAAGTATCCCACAACTGGTTTTACGGGTGGCTGCTGCTGGGCCAGCTGGCGGGTTTGGTTAAACAGCTCAAAGTTGGCACCGTTCTTCACGCAGAAGGTGTTGGGTTGCAGTGCTGATTTGTCCTGCTTCAGGGCTTCCGACGTAGCAATGACCCCATCAACCCGCCGGATGTAGGCGTCTTCGTAGCGCTGTCCGTGCCGACTCATCCAGTCACCCACAACGGAGATTTCGTCGAAGCAGTAATAGATCGTCGCGCACTCATTCAGCTTTCCCAACAGCGGCAAACCGATCACCGGATTGAACGCATTGATAACCAGAGGACGGTGCATGTTCAGCCGACGCATCACATCGCGCAGACCACTAATCAGCCGGTCGGTATTCCAGTGCAGTACCTGATCGTGCGAGCGGGCCGCCAGCCAGTTGATGGGCAACATAACCGGTGGAGACCAGACGTACAGCTCTCCCCCATGTTCCGTCGTTATTTTAGACAGCGGATTGTTCAGGTGCAGGATGTTCCGTACGGGTATATCCTGCCGCCCTGCAATCCCCTGCGCCAAATCCTTCACGGTGTATAGATAATCGACAAAAAGAACCCGATGGCGAGCCGACAATTCGGTCATAAGCTGCACGACCGCTTTTTGGAAGTCACCTTTCCAGGATGTTTGCGCAATACAGATGATGCTATCAAATTGCTTCATAGGGCTGGGGCGTAGGTAGGTGATTGGTTAATCGAGGATTCGGAAGTAGCTGACCGGGTGTCCCACCGGTAACAGGTAGCAATCAGCATGGTACTGATGTAAATGACGCCGTTCGTTGGGAACTGCCCCAGAACCGGATTGGAGTAACCCATGAGGGCAATACCGACAAACTCCGCCAGAAAGCCGTACATAATTTTGACCATCCAGGGGTCTTTGAGCTGCCAGACCTGATAGATACCCACCAGTACCAGCCCTACCAGCATCATAATGTACAGCGTGACCCCAACGCGACCCGTTTCCATCCAAAGCTCTACGAACCAGCTGTCGGGGGCAATATGAGCCGCCCAGTGCCAGGGCGAAAACCGAGCACCACCATCGGTTGATGTGCCAATGCCTGCGCCAAACGGTAGATCTTGCAGGTACGTACGCATCTTAGCCTGATTCTGAAGTCGCAGGATAAACGATGGGTCGTTCATCGGCGTCAGTGCCGACCGCATCCGTTGCACCTGGTAGTTGGAGCTACCCACGCTCGTGTACATCAGGAGCAGAAAAAGCGGCACCGCCAGAACAACACCAGCGATCAACTTGGGAATATCACGTTTCAGCAACAGATAAAAGGGGAAACCCGCAATCAGGACGAAAAGAGCGCTTCGGGTTCCGGAAACGGCATAGCCCCAGAAATAGACCAGCGCCAGAACGGCAAAAAACGCCTTGTACTTAATCGATTTTTCTTCAAAAACCCGGGTTATAGCCACCAGCGTTGCACCGGCCATCTCGGCCCCGAACTGGGCGGCATCCGAATAAAACGAGAAACAGCGGAGCTGACCAAACAGGATGTGCGTAGCCGCGTTGCCACTATCCAGCCAGATTTGCTCGTTCGTTGTCAGACCGATGTATTGCTGTTTGAAAGCCCAGAGCGCAGCCAGAAAGGACCAGCTGAGCCAGGAGTTGACCATAATTTTAACGTCGTTGCGGGTGATGGGAATAACCAGCACCATGATGGATACCAGGAACCAGTGCAACGAAAAGGCCCGCACGTGTAAAAACCAGGCTGGCCGGTAAGGCGCTTCGGGGTTGAACAGTTCGATGACCGTGTACAAAAACCAGATACCGATGAGTGCGAAAGCCGGACTACGCAACCGACGCCACTCCATGCGCTGGCCGTTGATAAACAGACTGAACAGGATCAGAAACAACAAGCCATCGACCGACACCCC
Organism: Spirosoma oryzicola; assembly: GCF_021233055.1. Taxonomy (NCBI): domain Bacteria; kingdom Pseudomonadati; phylum Bacteroidota; class Cytophagia; order Cytophagales; family Cytophagaceae; genus Spirosoma; species Spirosoma oryzicola. Next base: position 3,808,108 of record NZ_CP089538.1, read on the forward strand.
CACGGGTATAGACGCTGGCAGGAACCGGGAAAAACCGACGATAAAAACCAGTTGTAAATAAACGAACAGGCCAAACCGGGGCTCCAGCAAAATGAGCAACACCAGAAGCAGCGCAATCGGCAAGAGCACCGCCAGAACAGCGCCGGTAGGGCCGACCCGACTGATTAAAAAGCCCACCCCCACGGTGTACAATCCGCCGAGCAAACTGTACAGCCAGAAATGGTTCGAGAGCTGATTTCTCAAAAAAGATGCTGACTGTGCCATAATTAATCCGTACTCCTAAACACTTAGATAAGCGCATCCACTGCGTTGGCGCGTCGTACTTTCTCCCAGGTTCCCGACTGGTTTCCCCGGAGATAGCGGACTAGTCCAGCGAGCGCACATACGTTCATGAACGTGAAATAAAACGGAACAAAAACTGCCTTCCAGCGCAACTGACGCTTTTCGAGAACATATCCCAGCCAGGCCGCACCGTAAAAAAGTATCTGTGCCGCCAAAAGCAGACCCCAGCCCGAAGTCCAGCCATCGCGGATAACCAGCCCGATATTGAACAGCAGAATCAGGGGCAGACATAGGGGCGTAACGGCCCAACGCATCACCCGGTGCGAGACGTACTCAAACGTCAATAAGCCGTACCGGAAAGGATTTAATAATTTTTTCAACCAGACCATCGATTGGAAACCACCAGCCGCGATTCGGATTTTGCGTTTTTGTTCGTCAATGATTGAAAACGAAGGCCGCTCGAGTGCGTAAGCCTCCGGCTCGTACGTAACCCGGTAGCCGCGTCCCGCAATCAGGAGCGAAATCATAAAATCGTCGAGAATGGTATCGGGCGATACGGGTTCATACAAGTCGGTACGAACGGCGAATAACTCACCCGCGGCTCCAACGATTGTGTGTAACTCGGCATCCCATTTTTTCAACTGCGATTCATACTTCCAGTACAGCCCTTCGCCTGAACCAGCCGCCGACTCGCTATCCTCCGTCAGAATGCGTTTTTCACCCGCTACCGCCCCAACGTTTGGATCGCGAAAATGCCGCACGATGTTTCGAACGGCTTCCGGATTGAGTTGGGTGTTGGCATCGGTGAAGATGACAATCGGTGTTTGAATCGTCTGCATCGCGCGGTTCATAGCCGCGACTTTACCACGGCGTTCGCTTCCCCCGAGCACCTCGACCGCATCACCATACGTCGCCTTCAGGAACGTATCTGAGTCATCGTTCGACCCTTCCGTTACAAACAAAAATCGAATGTGCTCCCGTGGGTACACCTGTCCAAGCGAATTCGCTACCTTGGCGGGCAGGCAATCTAACTCATTATAGGCCGGTACGATCAGGGTCACATCCGGCGTAAAGTCGTCCGATATATTGGTTACCACCGGGCGTTTTGGCCGTAGCTTAATTAATGCCCAGACTACGACCCCGTAACCGAGGTAGGTATACACAACAAGTCCTATACAAAGAAGTAACAGTAGTTCCATTCGTATGTCATTAATAAACAAATCAGGCTGTCATCGCCATGGGTGACGGCACTGAAACGGATTGCTTGCTGGAATGCTTCAGGTTCCAGATGATAGCGTCTTTTACCGATTTAAGGTAAGCAGGCTGCCAGCGAATCGTGTACTGAATCAGCGCTTTGGGAATAGCAACGCCGAAATAGTACACGTAAAAAACCAGCAGTTGCCAGCCCGCTACATTCCGGCGCATAAACCACAATCGGTTCCGAACGTGGTAATACACTTTCATGGCGTTCATCTTTCCGACGCTCATTGATTCACGGTGGTAAATCAGGGCTTCGGCCTGGTAATAAATCTGAAAGCCAGCCCGTCGTATCCGGGCCGACCAGTCAAGTTCTTCGTAATACAGAAAAAAACTGTCGTCCAGCGAGCCCGCCCGTTCCAGCACCGCCCGACTGACCATCATCGCGGCACCGTGCGCAAAGGGTGTTGGTCCCGGCTGATCGTGCTGGCCTTTGTCGGGTTCCATCAGCCCGATTGACCAGGTTCGGCCCGTATACGGATTCAGTGGACGGTAGCCCGCATATTGAATGACGTTTGGCTGATCGTGGTAGCGAATCTTGGGACAGGTGACACCGATTGTTGCATCGCGCAGAAACGGTTCGACCAGTTTCTCCAGCAAATCGGGCGTTACGATGGTGTCGTTGTTTAGAAAAAACAAGTAATCACCCTTGGCATAACGGACACCGAGGTTGTTGCCTCCAGAAAAACCCAGATTGTCGGGACTGACGACAACCGTTACGTTCGGATAATTTCCTTGCCGGATGCGCTCGGTAGGATTTTCTACCGACCCATTGTCGACGACAATAATTTCAAAATTTGGATACGTTAACTGCCGGGTTGATTCCAGCATATCGCAGGTCACCACCGCCTGGTTGTAGTTGATGGTGATCAGCGAAATAAGTGGTAGCGTCTTTATACGTTCTCCTTCTGCCATACTGCCTTGAGAGTTTTCAGAAGTATAAGCATATCTGTCCGAAACGAATACGTTTTGGCGTATAAAACGTCCAATTGAATCCGCTCCTGGTCAGAAACCTTCGCTTTGCCGCGCTTGGTCACCTGCCACAGCCCGGTCAGACCGGCCGGTGCCGCGAACCGACGGGCATAGCCGATGGTGGTCAGTTTTTCCGCTTCATAAATTGGTAAGGGCCGATTACCCACAAAGGACATGTCGCCCCGCAAAATGTTATAAAACTGCGGCAACTCATCAATACTGGTATTGCGCAGGATCTTACCAAGCCGCGTTACCCGTGGATCTTCCTTGAACTTCGAGAACATCGCCTTCGCCTTTTGCTCGCGCTGGTACAGAATCTCACAGATTTGCTTCTGGTCCATGAACAGCGGCTGCTGACACGAAGTACCGGCGATCTTACAAACCTCGCAGCGTTCGTCGTCGGTTTTTTCGACGACTGGCGCGTTGTACATATTCTGCGATGCCATACCCGCCAGGAGTTTATCGGCTCCGGTGCTCATGGTGCGGAATTTATACATGTTAAAGATCTTGAACCCCGTTCCGACTCGCTTTGAGCTGTAGAAAACCGGTCCTTTAGAATCCAGCTTGACCAGAATCGCCACGACCAGTAGTATGGGCGATATCATAATCAGAATAAACAGCGAGACGAAAATATCAAAGAGCCGTTTCCCGATTGGAATACGAATGGACGCCGACTTGGGATTGATACGGCCGCTCTGCTCGTAGTCTTTCTTCTGAATCAGGTATTTCAGCCGAATACGCAGCGCTTCCTCCGAGTAATTATGAGGAAATGCGTCGATCACATGCCCATGAAACGGAGCCTGCCGAAGATCAATATTGGTTCGATCCGTAAGCAGCACAACCGGCACGTGCGCGAGCTTACGCTTGGCCCCCAACTCCTTCAGAAAGAGCAGACTATCCAAGTCATCATTGAAGAGTACCAGGTCAACGGGTTCGCCATGTTCCAGCTGAGCCAGCGCAGATTGCCCATCCGGCACGTCAGTTACGTCGATCTGTGAACCAAATGCCTGCCGAAACGACTCAACCCGTCGTTCGTTGCTTTCAACGTAAAGCACCCGAAATAGTTGAAGCTTTTCTTGTACCGCCTGCATATTCGTTGACAACGGAAGTTGATCGTTAAGTCGACTATTGTTGGGAGATGTCGATGTCATTGGCTTCGATTCGACGCAGTAAGCTTCTGATTTTCGTTTTGACCTCAATTGGATTGAATGGCTTCACGATATAATCGTCAGCACCCAGCTTGAGGAATTTGATGCGCGTGTCACTATCCGAAAAAGTAGATAGAATAATGATCGGTAGTCGGTGAAAAAGCGGACTGGCCCGCAGTGTCCGAATCAAATCGGTCCCATCCATGTGAGGCATCTGAATGTCCGATAGGATAATGTCGACGGGGTTTCCTTCTTCTAACCAGGTTACGGCTTCGATACCATTTTCCGTTGTTACCACTTCAAAATCATCTTTCAGTGTCTGACGCAACACTTTACGGATAAAAGGATCATCTTCGGCAACCAATACGTGGTAAAGTGATTTCATTCTAGAGTACAGTTAAGCTGCTTATGTAGTAGCGCCCGTTGGCAAACAAGGCTTGTTTTATTCTCGTAAATATAGTCAAATGTTTACTAATATAAATATATAAAACCTTAATATAAACGATAATTTTTCCATAGTTACTTAAGCAAATTTATAAGTAGAAATCACCAAAAAGCGTTATGCTTGTATATTCCACGATAAAATTACACTATTCGGCTAAATAAGTAATAGTTCCACTCATTTAGTAACTAAAATCTGTTTTATCTACCATACGTTTTGTTTGCTCCGTATTTCTGCACGACAATGTACGGTAGGATTGCTCATACGGATTTCTGGCTTACGGACGATGATTCGCCTTTCTGTTACACCCTGAGACCTGTCGTTTGGCATTCGCTTAGAACACATTTATCCCCTCACGCTAACTATCGTACGTAAGTTATATAATTCATGGGTAAATACCCTACCTGCTATTTACAAAAAACAGTTTACAGGGAACAAAAGTTAGCTCCTTATAGCCATAAACTTAAATATTAAAATACTATATCTTCATAAAATTGATTATGAACCTTATATTACTACTATTTTACTGCTGTACTATTCTACGCTTCTCCCCGCTGGATGATGCCATTTGAGCCGACAATTTGTATTCTTTGATGAATCACTGAATCTTTGCAGTTCCGAATACAACCCGAAGAAATCCGTCGTTGAACTAATTTAAGAAGCAGTGCTTTTGATTAGCGAACGGACCTTATCCGTATTTCTGGAAAATTTCATTTGTTTTTCGATCAGGCCATCCCTGACAGCAGCAGGGCAGAACCCACAGTCTGCCCTGTTATCATTGTGTAACACTACGTACTTATGTGGAAATCTATTGCCCGCGGCATTTTAAAGCTGCGGCTATTCTGGCTCACCGTACTGATTATTGTAACCATCGTGATGGGTAACTTCGGGACCCGTCTGCAACTGTCCTATCAACCTGCCCGCGTTTTACCGCTATCTGATAGCACGCAGCAACATTACGAAGACTTCAAACAGCGGTTTGGTATTGATGGATCGGTTATGATTGTGGGCTGGCAGGACAAGCGCTGGTTCGACTTGCCCGTTTATCAGTCGTGGTACGACATGACGGAACAAGTCCGCAAACTACCCGGTGTAAAAGACGCACTGTCCATAAGCCGCCTGTACACCATCGCCCGGCAGGATACGACATGGGGTATTAAACAAGTCGTGACCCAACGTCCGCAGACGCAGCAGCAGGTCGATAGTTTGCAAAAAAAGATACTGGACCTTCCCTTTTACGATGGTCTGCTCGTCAATCCCGAGACGAAATCAACGTTGATGGCGATTTCGCTGGATGAGAAGACGTTAAACACGAAAGATCGCCTTGGCATCGTCGCAGCCATCCGGCAGCAGGGTGACACCTTTGCCAAAAAGACGGGCATCACCGTTCATTACTCTGGTCTTCCCTCCATCCGGACGGAGGTATCTAAACGGGTAGCGGGTGAGTTAAAGCTGTTTACGGCGCTGGCCGTAGCCGTAACGGGCCTGCTGGTGTGGTTGCTGTTCCGTTCCTGGAAAGTGGTGGTTCTTTCGCTCACAGTCGTACTGATGGGTGTGTGTTTTGCGGTGGGTGCGTTGGTCCTCTTCGGTTATGAGATGACCGTATTAACGGGTCTGCTCCCCCCCCTGCTGATTGTGATCGGCATTCCGAACTGCGTCTTCTTGATCAATAAATACAACGCCGAACTGGCCGAGCACGGGCAAAAACAACGGGCGCTGGAAAATACCATTGAAGAAATTGGGCTTGCTTCGTTTCTGGCCAACGTAACCACAGCTATCGGCTTCGGCGTTTTCTACTTTACCAATAGCCGGCTGCTGGTCGAGTTTGGGTTGGTAGCGGCTGTTTGCGTACTCGCGGTGTACGTGATCTGCCTGCTGATGGTGCCGATTATCCTTAGCTACCTTCCGGTTCCTAAAACGCAGCAGGGCGATTCAACGGAAGTCAGTATCTGGCGTGGTACGCTGACCCACATCGATAACTGGGTTCACCACAAACGACCCCTTGTTTACGGTCTGATTGCCGTTATTACCGTAATTAGTGCCTTGGGGCTGCCGCTCATCCGGATCGAAGGGTTCGTGGTCGATGACCTACCGAAAAACGATCCGGTGTATAATGACATGCGTTTCTTCGAAGCGCAGTTTAAAGGGGCCTTACCTTTTGAAGTGACCATTGATACGGGCAAGCCCAACGGCATTTTGGCTGGAACGGGTTCGGCACTGTACAAAATCCGGGCGATGGAACGCATTATTGCGCAGTATCCTGAGTTTTCAAAACCCCGTTCACTGGTCGATGCCATTCGTTTTGCGTACCAGTCCTACCGGGGTGGCGCACCAAAGTATTACGTGCTTCCGCCCGCTCTTGCCCTGCGCGACATGGTGGCCGAAGCGCCAATAGGCGTGAAGTCGTCCCCGTCGTCTTCGCTGACCCGCTCCTATATAGACAGTTCCCGACAGGTTGCGCGGGTTAGCTACCAGATGGCCGACATTGGCTCCATTCGGATGCAGGAAGTTTTGGGTAAACTACAGCCGCGCATTGATTCATTGTTCCGTGATACGGGCTACAAGGTAAGCCTGACCGGCCACAGTCTGGTGTTTCTTAAGAGCAACGATTACCTGCTTGGCAACCTATACGAAAGTCTGGGCATTGCGATTCTGCTGATTGCCTTGGTTGGTATGGTGCTGTTCCGGTCGGTCCCCATTATCTTGATGTCAAAACTTCCGTGTCTGATTCCGTTGCTGGTAACGGCGGGCATTATGGGGTATACCGACATTGCGTTTAAACCATCGACTATCCTTATTTTCAGTATAGCGTTTGGCCTTTCTTCCGACGGAACGGTTTACTTTCTGACGAGCTATCGGCAGCAGCTGCAACGCGGTCTGGCACCGTCGGCGGCTATTTCGGCGGCTATTCACGAAACGGGGGTTAGTCTGATTTATACCGCCCTGATTCTGGCGGGTGGTTTTTCGGTGTTCGCAGCCTCCGGTTTTGGTGGTACAGCAGCCTTGGGCGTTCTGGTGGCCACAACGGTACTTATGGCGTGTCTGACAAACCTTATTCTGCTGCCCGCCCTGCTGCTCAGCCTGAAACGCTATCGGGTTTAATGGTGTTTGAGTTACGGATCAATAGGCATGAGTGTTAAGTAAATTACAACAGTCAAACAATTGATTTTGCAGTAGAAAGCAACAAGTACGCTGTAAGTTGGTCACCCCGCTAGCTAACAAGCAATTGTTTTGTTTGTGGTTACAAGCATTCTAACCAAAGAGCTGCCAATGATACCACTCTCAAGCTTTGGAGAACGTATATGTATTCTGGGACCATCCAACAGTGGAAAATCAACCCTTGCCAATGCAATCGGTCGAAAACGAAACGTAGAGGTGATTCATCTCGACCAACTTTATCACTTACAAAATACGGATTGGCAAGTGCGGCCCACCAATGAATTTATAGCGTTGCACGATGCAGCAATCGCTCGCGATCATTGGGTTATGGACGGTAATTACTCCAGTTGTATGGAGCAGCGTCTCAAACGGGCTACAGGCTTGATCCTTTTGGATGTTTCTACCTCGACTAGTCTACTCAGGTATTTCTATCGGACACTATTTGAGCGCAAAAGGTATGGAGGATTAGAAGGGGTACCGGAGCGAATTAAATGGGACATGATTCATCACATTATTTTATCGACTCCCAAAAATAGAAATCGGTACAAGACTATGTTTTATGACATCGATTTGCCAAAAGTACGATTATCGTCAGCCCATCAAATTAATCAATGTTATCGAAACTGGGGCTTGTAAGTAATAAAGCAGAAATAGTTTAAAGTATTCTATAATGGTATTTTGTCATGCTGACGCGACGTATCTTCGGATGAGCCATTGATCCTACTACCAAAGATGCTTCCTGCGTCAGCATGACAAACAATACCCTAAACTATTTCGGCAGACCTACTTATCAGAACAGAACGTTGACTTGAGTGTTGACACTCACCATTCGTTAGCCAATATCCAACGTCGCAAATTCGTTGTCACGAGTATGGCCCAAAAGAAAATTTTGATCGTTGAGGATGATCGGCGTATTGCCCAAAATATTAGCCGGGGCCTTCAGGACGAAGGCTACGCGACCGAGGTGGTATACGAAGGCATCAATGGTCGGCAGGCCGCTCTGCAACCAAGCGTCGATCTCTTGATTCTTGACCTGAACCTTCCCGAATTAAGCGGCTTCGAGGTATGTCGATCGGTTCGGGCGGAGCGACCTCTCCTGCCCATCATTATTCTGTCGGCGCTCGGCGAAATCGAAGATAAAGTAGAAGCCTTGGCGCTTGGTGCGGACGATTACCTGGTAAAACCGTTCGATTTTCGGGAGTTGATCGCCCGTGTCGCTACCTGTTTCCGGCGGCTGGCGTTGAGCAATAGCGTTGAAACCGAAGAAATCTGGCAGGTTGCCAATCTGACGGTCAACGTAACCAGGAAAGAGGTTAAACGGGGCAACACGCTCATTGACCTGACCGCCCGCGAGTTTGCCCTGCTCGAATACATGATTCGCAACCGAGGTCGGGTATTACCCAAAGCCGATATTGCCGAAACGGTCTGGAGCCTTAATTTCGATCCGGGTACAAACGTGGTGGAAGTCTACATCAACTACCTGCGCCGAAAAATCGACCGTGATTTCGAACCAAAGCTTATTCATACCCGCCCCGGTATGGGATACGTTCTGAAAGAAGACTAGCTTATGACCATCCGCAACCGAATCGCCCTCCAGTTTTCGTTGATCGTTGCGTCCATTCTGGTGGCGTTTTCGGTGATTATTTACGTCGTGTCGGCAAACTACCGGCGAGAAGAGTTTTACGAGCGGTTGAAGAACAAAGGCCGAACAACAGTTCGGTTTCTGGTTGAAGTAAAAGAAGTCGATCAGGAGTTGCTCAAAATCATTGACCGGAATACTCTGACCGCTTTAATTGATGAGAAAGTGCTTATTTTTGACGAGCACAACGCACTGATCTACAGCAGCGTAGATGACAAGATCATTCACTACGATGTTCACTTGCTGAGTGAAGTCCGGCAACAAAAAGAAGTCGAAACGTACAGTGGCGACAACGAACTGGTAGGCTTACTGTATCAGCAGAATGGCCGCGACCTGGTCGTATTGTCCTCGGCGTATGACCAGTTTGGCCGGAGTAAGATGGCGAATCTACAGCTTACATTGGGCTGGGGATTGTTGGGTGGATTAAGTATTACGATCGGGCTGGGCATTTTCTTTGCGGGTCAGTCGCTACGGCCTATCAGTCGGATCAATGAGCAGGTATCGGCCATTACGGCGCGTAACCTCCGGCAACGTCTGGACGAAGGCAATCGACGGGATGAGATTGGTCAATTGGCAATCAATTTCAACGACGTGCTGCAACGATTGGAAAAAGCCTTCGAGCAACAGCGTAGTTTCGTGTCGCACGCATCGCACGAGCTACGGACTCCGCTGGCCGCTCTGAAATCCGAGATTCAGCTAGGGTTACGTCGCCCATTGACGGTACCCGAACACGAAGAAGTGCTCGTAAACTTACTTTCGGATGCAGATCGGCTTATTGGGCTCACAAACAGCCTGTTGTTTCTGGCGCGTACGCTCGAATCGATCCAGAGCGTTCCCTTTCAGACCGTTCGCATCGACGACATTGTTTTTCTGGCGAAAGACGAATTGCTAAGCGCCAAACCCGCGTACCATATCGAAATCGACTACGAGAATATCCCGCACGAGGAAACCGAAACGGTCGTCAATGGGAACGAGAGTCTGCTGAAACAGGTTATGCTCAACTTGTTTGACAATGCCTGCAAATACTCCGCTGATCACACCGCCCTGGTACGAATCAGCACCGACGAACGCTACTGCCGGGTGGCGGTTCGCGACCGGGGGATTGGTATTTCGGAAGCGGATCGCCAGCACATTTTTGAATCGTTCTACCGGGCGTCCAACGCCATTGCTTACGATGGATTCGGCATCGGCTTATCCATCTGCGACCGGATCATCGAACTCCACCAGGGCAACTTGTCGGTTGATAGTCAACTGAATAGGGGAAGTACATTTACCGTTTCGTTACCTCACGTATAGGCTTCTAATTTTTTTCTAATTAATTTCTAACGCTACCCTAAGCCCGCTCTAAGTAGCCTTTAATAGCGCATAGTGATCTTTACTGCCGTATTTATTTGGGTAAAATGCGGTTACTGCTTTCGATCTTCTCTTTTTTTTTAATTGCTTATTCTGCTCAGGGACAGCCAGCATCGACGCAAGGCTCCCCGGCCCAGGATTCGCTTTCGCTGACTCTCCGGCAGGCCGATAGCCTGTTTCTTAAAAACAACGTACAACTGCTGGCCGAGCGGTTCCGGATCGATGCCAGTCAGGCGCAGGTTATTCAGGCTAGTCTCTACGACAACCCGACCGTTACGGTTGAGCTGAGTACGTATAACAACCAAACCAAACGTGTACTGGACGTTGGTCGGCAGGGTCAGAAAACTGTAGCCATTGAGCAACTGCTGTACACGGCGGGTAAGCGCAACAAACGCGTTGCGCTGGCTTCCGAAGCCGCCCGGCTGACGGGTCTGGAAATGCTCGATCTGTTGCGGGGATTGCGGTTCGATCTACGCACGCGGTTCTATTCTATTTACTTCCAACGGCAGACGCTGGCGCGGTTTAATCAGCAACTTACTACGCTGCAAACAACCGTAACGGCGTACGAAAAGCAGTACGATCGCACGAACGTATCCCTGCGGGAGCTGCTTCGACTGAAAGCGTTACTTTTTCAGCTCAACAACGACCGGACAGGCATTATTTTCCAGCTAGCCGACGACGAGCGGGCTCTGCGGACACTCTTATCGGTCGAAGTTCCGGTTAATCCGGTGGTTGCCGAAGAAAACTTGACGCATTACCGCCTGCCCACCCAGCCCGACGATACGCTCCGGCAAATGGCCCTGCGCAACCGTCCCGATCTGCTGGCTGCCGAATCGCTGACGCGTCAGGCGGAACTCAATTACAACCTGCAACGAGCGTTGGCCGTACCCGATGTGCGCATCGGCGGAGCCTACGATCAGGCGGGCAGCTACATCAACAATTACGTCGGGCTGTCGCTCTCGACCGACATTCCCTTATTTAATCGCAATCAGGGGGCGATTCGGGCGGCCCGGAGTCAGATCAGCTTCCAGAATGGACTTCAGCGCCAACGGGCGATTCAGGTTAGTAACGAAGTAGCTACGTCGCTGCAAAAAGTACGCGAAGTCGAACGGCGGGTGCAGGGACTCGAGCAACAGTTTACCGAACAGTTTGAGCAACTGAACCGGGGCGTCATCACCAACTTTCAGAAAGGCAACATCAGCCTGATTGAATTTGTCGATCTGATCGAAGCCTACAACGATAGCGTTCAGCAGCTTAACCGACTGAAAGCCGACCGCGTGGGCGCTTACGAAGAACTGAATTACCTCATTGGCGAAGACTTATTCAAGGAATAACATGATTATCAACAAACTCCCCATACCCCTTTTTGCGCTCGGCCTGCTGTTGTCGTCCTGCCAGCCCAAGCCCGCCCGTGAAGAACAGAAAGCATTCCGCCTGTCGGACACGATGATGAGCCGGATCAAGCTCGATAGCGTTGTCACTCAACCCGTACGGAACGAATTAACCTTGGTTGGCCGGGTGGTCGCCGACGAAAACCGGGTGATCAAAGTGTACCCGCTGGTGGGTGGCAACGTCGAAGAAGTCAAAGTAGAACTCGGTGATTACGTCCGGAAAGGGCAAACGCTGGCGTCTATCCGGTCGAGTGAAGTCGCGGATCTGGAACGCCAGTCGATACAGGCGCGGGCGGATTTGCTGCTGGCCGAGAAAAACTTACGCGTGGCGCAGGATTTGTTCGAATCAAAGCTGACGTCCCAGCGCGAAGTTGTTGCCGCGCAGAAAGAAGTCGAGCAGGTCCAGGCCGAAGTAAACCGTACCAAGGAAGTGTCGCGCATCTACGGCATTGGCAAATCGTCCATTTACACGGTCAAAGCGCCCATCGATGGTTACGTCATTGAAAAGAACGTCAACCGCGACATGCAGCTCCGCTCCGACAACGCCGACAACTTATTCACCATCGGGCAGATCAGCGAAGTGTGGGTGCTGGCCAACGTGAATGAAAGCGATATTGGCCGGGTAAAACAAGGCATGGAAGCATCGGTACAAACGCTGAGCTACCCCGACGAGAAATTCCAGGGTCACGTCGATAAAATATACACGGTACTCAACCCAAACACCAAAGCCATGACGGTTCGGATTCGGCTGGACAACAAAGCCATGAAGCTCAAGCCCGAAATGCACGCAACCGTTACGCTACGCTACACAGCGGGCGGACAGCTGGCCACCGTACCGGCCAATTCGATTATTTTCGACCGCTCCAAACGGTATGTGCTGGTCTACAAAAACCGCACGGATATTGAAACCCGCGAGGTCGATGTCCTGAAGTCGCTGGGCAACGTAGCCTACATCAGCCAGGGTGTCAAACCGGGTGAGACCATCATTTCCAAGGATCAGCTGCTGGTCTACAATGCGCTGAACGATTAAGCCTTGAGTGGGCGGCTATGGATTCCGATCCATGCGCTCTGCACCCATGAACAACCATGAACAAACTCATCAGTAACATAGTCGGTTTTTCGCTCAAAAATCGGTTTTTTATCTTTTTCATGACAGCGGCCCTGGTGATCGCTGGCATAGTCAGCTACCTGCGGACACCGCTAGAAGCCTTTCCCGACGTAACGAACACGCAGATTATTGTCGTGACCGAATGGAATGGCCGGTCTGCCGAAGAAGTTGAACGATTCGTGACCGTGCCGATCGAGGTGGCTATGAACTCCGTTCAGCGCAAATCCAACGTCCGCTCAACGACCATGTTTGGTCTGTCGGTGCTGAAAGTGATCTTCGACGATGATGTCGATGATTTTTTTGCCCGTCAGCAAGTCAATAACCTGTTGCGCAATGTATCACTACCCGATGGTGTCGAACCCGAAATTCAGCCGCCCTACGGCCCGACCGGTGAGATTTTTCGCTACACGCTGGAAAGTAAAGACCGCGACAGCCGTGAGCTATTAACGCTCCAGAACTGGGTGATCGACCGGCAGCTTCGAAGTGTACCGGGCGTCGCCGATGTGGTAGCGTTCGGTGGCCGCGACAAGATGTACGAACTCCGGGTCAACCCGACGCAATTAACCAAATACGATATAACTCCGCTTGAAGTGTACCAGGCCGTTACGCGCAGCAACATCAACGTTGGGGGCGACGTGATTGAGCGTAACGGCCAGGCTTATGTCGTACGCGGGGTTGGTTTGCTCACGTCGATTCAGGATATTGAAAACATCATTATCGAAGAGACGGGCGGCAATCCCGTGCTGGTCAGAGACGTAGCGGAAGTCGCCGAATCCAACCTACCGCGCGTCGGTCAGGTCGGGCTGGATGCGAACGACGATGTTGTCGAGGGTATCGTGGTCATGCGGAAAGGCGAGAATCCCAGCGAAGTGCTCGGTCGGGTAAAAACCAAGATCGAGGAGCTAAACACCCGTATTCTGCCGTCGGACGTGAACATGGTCACCTTCTACGACCGCGACAACCTTATCGAGTTTTGTACGCGTACGGTACTACACAACCTCACCGAAGGTATCGTGTTGGTCACGGTGATCGTCTTTCTATTCATGGCCGACTGGCGCACCACGCTGATCGTGTCCATCATTATCCCGCTGGCACTATTGTTCGCCTTTATTTGTCTGCGTTTACGGGGTATGTCGGCGAACCTGCTGTCGATGGGGGCGATTGATTTTGGAATCATCATCGACGGTGCCGTCGTCATGGTGGAGGGGGTGTTTGTGTCGCTGGATCATTTGTCTCATCGGGTCGGTATGACGCGCTACAACAAGATGGCGAAGCTAGGGCTGATTCGAAAAACGGGTGGCGAATTAGGCAAGGCCGTTTTCTTTTCCAAGCTGATCATCATCACGGCGCTGCTGCCTATTTTCTCGTTCCAGAAAGTCGAAGGCAAGATGTTTTCGCCCCTCGCCTGGACCCTCGGCTTTGCCTTGCTGGGCGCTCTGCTATTCACGCTGACGCTGGTGCCGGTATTGTGTTCGATCCTGCTCAAGAAAAACGTTCGGGAGAAAAATAACCCGATTGTCAACTTTTTCGAGCGTATTGTAATGGGTGCGTTTGGCTGGTGCTTTCGCCACCGTCGGTTGAGTTTGATCGGGTCGATCGGCTTTATGGTCGCTACCTTTTTCTCGTCCTCCCTGCTGGGAACGGAATTTCTTCCGCAACTCAACGAAGGGGCGCTCTGGGTTACGGCTGAGTTGCCCATGAGTATGTCGCTGCCCGAAAGTGTAGCCATGTCGAAAACCATTCGGCAGGACCTCAAAAGCTTTCCCGAAGTAAAGCAGGTTCTTTCCCAGGTTGGCCGCTCCAACGATGGTACGGACCCCAACGGGTTTTACTTCTGCCAGTTTCAGGTGGATTTACGCCCCAAAGATGAGTGGACGCGGAAGATCTCGACCGAGCAGCTCACCGACGAAATGGACGCCAAGCTGCGCAACTATGCCGGGGTTCTTTACAACTACTCGCAGCCCATTATCGACAACGTCGCCGAAGCGGTAGCGGGTTACAAGGCCAGTAACGGGATCAAAATTTTCGGATCGGATGTGTATGAGCTGGAGAAGTACGCCAATCTGGCAATGGACGCGGTAAAAGACGTGGACGGCATCAAAGATCTGGGTATTATCCGCAACGTGGGCCAGCCCGAAATGAGCATCCTGTTTCACGACCACAAAATGGCCTTATACGGCGTATCAACGGCTGACGCGCAGGCGGTTATCGAAATGGCGATTGGGGGGAAAACGGCGTCGATCCTATACGAAGGCGAACGCAAGTTCGACATCCGGGTGCGGTTCCTGCCCGAATATCGCCAGAGCGACGACGACATTATGCGGCTGATGGTACCGACGATGAGTGGCGGCAAAATTCCGCTCAAAGAAATTGCTACGATCAAGCAGGTTACCGGCCCGGCGTTTATCTACCGCGATCTCAACCAGCGGTTCATCGGGGTTAAGTTTTCGGTGCGGGGCCGCGATTTAGGGAGTACCATTGCCGAAGCGCAGCAGCGCGTCCGTGAAAAACTTCAGCTCGATAAAGGCTATTCGGTTGAATGGGTGGGCGAATTCGAAAATCAGGTTCGGGCGACCGATCAATTGGGCAAAGTGGTACCGATCAGTATTGCGGCCATTTTCGTGATTCTGTTCATCACGTTCGGCAACGCCAAAGATGCGGGACTGGTCTTGCTAAACGTGCCGTTCGCCCTGATTGGTGGGATTCTGGCGCTCCACGTAACGAGCATGAACTTCGGAATTTCGGCGGGGGTTGGCTTTATTGCCCTCTTCGGAATATGCGTGCAGAACGGTGTGATTCTGATCACCGTCTTCAACAAAAACCGACAGGAACGTATGCCGCTTGACCAGGCGATTCGGGAAGGGGTTCAATCGCGTATTCGCCCCGTAGTGATGACGGCGCTGATGGCCGCTATCGGTCTGTTTCCGGCGGCTATTTCAACCGGCATCGGTTCGGAGACGCAAAAACCGCTCGCTATCGTCGTTATTGGTGGACTCGTCACCGCTACCGTGTTGACGTTGCTGGTGTTCCCGATCATCTACCGGATGTTTTACCGCAAGAAACTAACCGTAGCCTCCGACAAAGGCAATACCATGCAGCCGGTCGAAATGATGTAATACTCGTTCTCTCCTACTTTCAGCAAAGGATACTGAATAGCTTGATTGTGCTTCTGAACGTGGAGGTTTGCTGTTGAAAGCTCTGGTTTGCACCCCTCTCCCGCTTTGGGAGAGGGGCCATAGTATTAAATACGTTTACCACCCTGGGTTCTGCTTTAGGGTCGGGTTCAGCGCTATTTCGTTAATGGGCAGCGGCCACAGATAATCCCGGTTCGGGTCGAACTTCCGGAAGCTGGCATCCTGAACGAGAATGTAATTATCCGAGGTGAGGTTGACGGCAGTTGTCGTACCGTATTCGGTTCTAAAGAAGTAATTTCCTAGAACCGGCTTAGGCAGTTCGATCTCAGCCGTTTTCCAGCGGATCAGATCCCAGTAGCGGAAACCTTCCTGCGCTAGTTCTACCCGACGTTCCCGCCGAATCTCGTCCCGCACCGTAAGACCGTTGGCCGTGGCAAACGCGTTCGTCAACTTAGCGACTCCGCCCCGCGCCCGCAGCCGATTGATCGTCAAGTCGAGGTCGACATCGCTGATCGTACCGTTTAGTTCGTACGTTGCTTCGGCGTAGGTAAGCAGCACTTCGGCGTAGCGGAGCAGTACCCGGTCAATCAGCGATTGCGTCGTAACCCAGTCGTCAAGATTCGAATATTTCCGAAACGTGAATCCCGTCCGGTTGAAAACTAGCGGAGCAATGTCAAAAACAAGTTTCGTTCCGATCCAGGCATCACCCGTTTTGAAAAACGTATCGCTCATGCGCGTATCCCGATTGACAAACACGTCGGTCGATTTCGTCGGAGCCTTGTACAAGGGTGATTTTGCCGTGGGCAAACCGTCTTTCATCAGATAAGAATCGGTCAGGCTCTTCGTTGGGTTCATATTGCCAGTTTCGAGCGAACTCCGAAAGAAGTTTTGCGTAGCCACCCGGTCGGTAGACGATACCCCATACTGCTTCACAATGATGTTCTCCCGGTTTTGCCGTCCTTCGCCCGCCAGTTGAAAGAGATCAAAGTAACTACCGCTGAACAGATCTTGCTGCTTGCTGTCGATAACCGCTTTGGCAGCGTCAACGGCGAGTTTGAGGTGCTTTGTCGGCTCCCCATAGTTGTGATACTTTGAGCGCGTTCCTTCAAACAAAGCAACACGAGCCTTAAACGCCAGAGCCGCTGTGTTGCTGATTCGTCCGTAATCGGCGGTTCCGAGCGCGGTTGCCGTTGGTAGCTTCTGAGCGGCATAGTCCAGATCCTGATAAATCTGGTCGTAGATCTGAGCGCGTGGGGTAGCGGGAGCCTGTAATTCAGCGGATGTATCGTCAAGCGTTTTCAGAATCAGAGGTACGTCACCGTATCGCTGAACCAATGCGTAATAGCCCCACGCCCGAAAGAACCGCGCTTCGGCAATGTAACGATCAATGATCGTGGCCGACGTAGCCGCCGACGCCCGTGGCGCTTTTTCAATGACGTTATTAGCCGCCCGGATCAGCAGGTAATTGGTGTTGTAATCCGTCGCGGTAGCCGGAGCCAGTCGCGATCCGTCGCTGATGTTGTTGGTAGCCAGCCCAAACGCATCATCCGACCATACGTCTTCGGTGCCATACGTGACATTGAAGGTGCTATTGTATCCGGGGGGCGTAAACGTGCCGAACCCAGGCAAATACATGTACAAATAGTTGGCTGCTGTTTTCAGATCAGACTCGGTGCGCCAGTATGTTTCGTCGCTGACGGACGTTTCGGGCAGGCGTTCCACTTCGCAGGATGGCAAAACGGCCATCATAGCCAAGGCCAGAAAAGCAGGTTTTATAATCGATTTCATAAATAAGCTCAAGTTTGATTGGCGTCCAGCCGTTCGTTAGAAGGATACATTTAAGCCCACAGAAGCGGTGGCGAAGTACGGGTAGTCATTATCCACACCGTCGCGCGCTTCGGGATCGAAGTAACCCTGGAATTTGCCCAGCCCCGAAATGGTGAATAAATCCTGACCAGAGAAAAAGAAACGTGCCCGCGCGATACCGATACGCTGCGTCAGGGTTGACGGCAAGGTATAGCCAACCTGGAAGTTCTTCAACCGCATGTAGCTGGCATTGAGCACCCATTTGTCGGAAGACAGGTAATTGTGCGTAGCGCCAACATAAGGCCGTGGAAACAGAGCCCCTTGATTTTCGGGAGTCCAGTAGTCACCATGAATAGCCAGAGCCTGTTTCCACGTTACTAGCAAAGGGGCAATTGATTCGGTGTTGGGTCGGTAATTCCGTTTGCCCACGCCCTGCAAAAAGATCGTCATGTCGAAGCCTTTCCATTGCGCACCGAACGTAAAGCCGAAAAGATAGCGGGGTTGCGTGGTTCCCAGCAGCAGCAGATCGCCCCGGTTCGCCACCGTACCCTGCCCGACTGTCAGCCGCTTATCGCCGTCCTGATCGATGTATTTTACGTCACCAGCTCCGGTACGGCTGTCCTGAAACGCCCAGGCTTTTACTTCGTCGGCGGTCTGAAAGTAGCCCGCTGTTTGATAGCCCCAAATGGTGTTGATCGGGAAGCCTTCGATGAGGTTGTTGGTGCCCGACGTAACCACCGTCCGACCCGAATAGCTGATCAACTTGTTCTGGTTGTCAGACAGGTTGGCCGCAATCGAGTAGGTAAAGTCTTTGCCGATCCGGTCGCGATAGCGAATTTCGGCTTCCCAACCCCACGATTTAAGCTCACCATTATTTTTCCGTGGTGTACCCACCCCAATCGTACCGGGCAATTGCTGAGGTGTCAGCATATTTCGGTTGAACTTCACGTAGTAGTCGCCGTTGAATTGCAATCGGTTCTGGAAGAAAGCCATATCGATACCAACGTCCGATGTTTCGATGGTTTCCCAGGAAAGGGTACCCGACGGAATTGAGTTTTGGTAGATATACGATGTCCGCGAGTCACCCAGGACCAGATTGGCGGCTTTGCTCAACTGACTCAGGTAATCGTAATAACCGAGGTTTGAGCCAAGCGCTCCACCCAGACGGCCCCACGATCCGCGCAGTTTGAATTCCGAAAAGAACGGCAGCGCCCGCGAAAACCAGCCCTCCCGGTGCATGTTCCAACCCGCCGAAGCCGACGGAAATACCTTGGTCCGTAAGCCCGGTGCCAGCTTCGAGCTTTCGTCCTGCCGGATGGTCGCTTCGAATAAGTACTTGTCAGCGTAGTTGTAATTGAACCGTCCAAAAACCGACTGGTACGCATACGTTTGAATCACTTCGCCGTTCACTTTCGTCCGGTCGTCGCCCAGGTTCAGCGTTGGCAGATCGTTGCTAACCAGTGTAAGCGCTCTGGATGAATCAGCCTGAAACCGATAGTCCTCCCATTGGTACCCGGCAAAAAAACCAAAGTTGTGCTTATCCCCTACTTTGACATCGTAGTTAGCCAGGAATTGCAGGTTGGTATTTTTGGTCACTTCGTTCGTGAGCTGGTACGAATTGGGCTGATTGAGGTAGCTAAGAACGCGCGACTTGCCCCAAAGCGGCACCGTTCGGTTAAAAATGGCCCGGTTGCCCAAGCGGTACTGAACCCCGGCAACGGCACGCAGCGTCAGACCCTTGACAAAATTGGCCGCCTGTAGCGTAAACACGTTATCGAAAAAATTGCGGTCGTAATTGTTGTAGCCGCCCGATTCGAGCGTTGCATACGCGGTAGCTGCCGAACCAGCCCCGTTGTAACGACCTTCCGGCGTAAAGAAAGGCGTTCGGGTTCGCAATCGGTTAATCTGATAGATCAAGCCACTACCACTCACATCGGCGGACGAACTTCTGGTCTTGTCAAGTGTATAGGAAAGGCGCGCATCAAGCGAGAGGTGTTTTGTCAACTGAGCCCCCAGGTTAACCCGCAGGTTGTACCGTTTATAATTATCAGGACCAACCTTAAACAGACCTTGCTTTTCGTAATAACCACCCGAAATCAGAAAATTCAGCTTGTCAGTACCACCCCGTGCGGTTAGGTTATGCGTCGCCATCATCGTATTTTTCTTCAAAATCTGATCCGACAACGACTGCTGATTGTAGTACAGGTACGTACCCGTATCCGCCGGGTTTATGACGTAGGGAATACCATCGCGGATGCGCTGCAAATCATCGTCGGTATACTCGGGGTTGCTACCGGAATTTTTCCGGGCAAGGTTCGAAAAATTGGCTTCGTCCAACAGACTCATCCGGCCCGGTGTGTTGATGGACCAGTCCGTACCGTATTGCGCCAGGTAATCGAACGTGACCTTACCCGCTTTTCCTTTTTTAGTTGTCACCAGAATAACCCCACCAGCCGCCTGAGCGCCGTAAATAGCGGCTGCTGCGGCATCTTTCAGAACGCTAATACTTTCAACGTCGTTTGGGTTGAGCGTTTGCAACGTCGTGATTGGCGCACTGACGCCGTCGAGGATTACGAGCGGGTTTACGTTACCATTGGCCGACGTAACCCCCCGAATCTGGATCGCCATACTCTCACGTCCGGGCTGTCCACTCGCGCGGGTAATGTTCAAACCGGGCGTTACCCCCTGCAACGCATTCGCCAGGTTGCTGACCGGACGGTTTTCGATGGCTTTCGACTCGACCGTAGAAACGGCTCCCGTGAGGTTTACTTTTTTCTGCGTGCCGTACCCGACAACAACCACTTCTTCCAGTGATTTATCGTCGCTCTGTAGTTGCACGTCAATTACAGAGCGGTTGTTGACCGTCACTTCCTGCCGCAGGTAACCCACAAAGCTGACAATAAGCACCGACTTTTCGTTGGGCACCACAAGTTTGAACTGCCCATTTCCGTCGGTCGTCGTGCCGCGCGTTGTACCCTTCAGGACAATACTGACGCCGGGTAATGCTTCCCCTTTTTCGTCCGTGATTCTACCCGAGACGGGTACTTCGGCGGCTCGGGCTGATACAGCAACACCCGAAGCGATATGCAGCAGGATCAGACAGCCTAGCACGATCCTACATGTTAAGTAGAATTTTAACTTTTTCATAAGGGAATAAGAGTTAGAAGGTAATTACTGGAAAAGGTCTATTATCCACTGGTGGGCTCAACGTCACCGATTCTCGTCTAGCTAAAGCGACGAAAACAGGTGTGGATCGCCAGCACCACTTATCGATAAAATACAAATTAAGCACTCTTTAATGATGTCCTAAAGAATGAAAACGAAGCTGTATGGGTAAGTTTACTCATGCCTTTCTAGCCCGGCAACCATAATTCTATTTTAAATATTATATATCTTATTAAATAAATTATAACTAGCTTTTTGCAAACGTTCCCGCAAGCGTTTGCATTGGCTAAAAATTATCAGATTTTTTAACTGTATATTGATATTTCACCAGATACTGACTATTTACCAAGACCATTACGAGCTTATTACAAACCAACTATCTCTTGATCTAACTTAGAATTTTTATATTTTTTGACGCTTGTTTTGAGAACTGGATCGTGGGAAGCGTTTGTCTTGCCGGTGAGTAGACCTGCCTTATTTCGCTTCTTTAAATTGTAAGCATGTTGAACGAAAGAGAGAACAGAAATTAGCGTTTAAATAGAAACCTCTCCCGCTTAAAAACAACGCTGCATACAAATCCCGGCTATCAAGTCGTTCTATAAAAGACTAAATTTACGGCGATCCTATTTCTGGCTGATGCCTTGCTGATGCCCTGGTCAGGAAGTTCAGCGCCTGCTATTGCGGCAGGCACTAAGTCGAACCATTTCGCTAACCGATCGATCATCCGAACAACACCGGATCAAGTAAAAATATGATTCAGCTTATGAAACGCGTTTCGCTCATTCTACTGGTTACCGTTAGCTTAACGGCCTGTAATGGGATACTTTTTAAAAAGAAGAACTGCAAAACCTGCGAAACACTTACTTATAATCCACAAGGCACCCCGCCAAGCCGGATCGAGAACCGAGTGTGTGGCGACGAAGTAGACGCGTTCATTATATCAAACAACATCACAACCAGTAGCCTGACCGTTGTAACGACTTGTAAGTAACCTACCCAGCACAAAAAAAACGCCCGATCAGTTTACATCGGGCGTTTTCCGTTACATTCCAACCTTATTACTTATTGTTTACAAAGGCACACCCAAGCTTAATTTACTGTATCGTCCTGCGTAGGTTGTTGCTACTGTCGACGTTGATTTGTTAAGTTTCCCTACCAGGAAGCTTGTTTGACAGAGCAAGTTACTTTCCTACTGAGCTATTTTTTTATAGTAGTACAAATTAACAGGCGTTACCGAGGCTCGCTGGCTGAGGGTAAAATAACCCTCTCCGTCTTTATCAAAACAGATGGCTTCGCCTTTTGGCTCAGGCAGCAGCGGAGCCCCCCGGCTGTTACTTTTTTGCATGACATCGGCAACCGCCTGACCAACTGCCCGTTTCCAGTAAAATACCTGCCCATAGGTACGCACTACGATTTCGCGGCCATCGGGCGATATAGAAGCCCCTGAAACAACAGGAGAAATAGGTAGCTCGCCATAGGCCTCAGCTAGAGTGATCTCGTTGATATTTTGCGGATAGGCCAGCCGATACAGGTGCACATTTGGCTGGCGATTGGCAATGATGTAAATGTCGTTTGTCAGGGGATCTACAAACATCGCTCGGGCATCCTGTGGCCCATCGGGATAGCGAAAATTGATCCGCTCAATCTGGGTGATTTCTGTTTTAAGGGTCGATGGTTCGGGCAGTCTGTAGACTTGCGAAATGCCGTATTGTCGATCCTGATCTCCGATATCGCCAATGTACAAATACGTCGTACCTGGATTTGGACCCGGTCCGATTGCCAGATCTTCCCAATCGCGGTTTGAAAATTTGGGTACCTTCAGCTGCCCTTTAATCTGACCATCATGTCCCAGCATCGTCAGCGAAGCAGCAGTATCCTTTGCCTGAATAGCCCATAAATTGCCGGGCTGACTTCGGCTATCGGCCAGTCCAGATACGGTATCAATCTGTCCGATGGGTACGGAAGCTACGGTTGGCTCAGTACTAAATTGAGTCCTGTCCGTTTCAGGAATTTCAAGTTTGCAAGCGACTACTACAAAAAAAAGACACCCAATTAAACAAAGACGCATAGACTTACTTATCTGATTCTGTCATTTACTTAACTACATAGCGTACCAAATGATGAAATGATTCCCTACAATCTTATTCAAGATCGACACACTGGTCGTTACGCTACGGTTAATATTATTTATCGGCTCAACACCAACTGGCACATAAACCACTCATAAACAGCAATTTCTCATCTCCACCGATATACCATCCAAAGAGTTCGACCCTTAAATCAATTCCATGCAGGCACACCAGTACTTTTAGACATTTCGAGTCGAATAAAGTATCGCTAATCACTCAATTCCACGCAGATGCGACTGGATGACAAGTTGATTTGTATAAAATTTTATACAAATTCCCTGTTCACGCAGGTACGATTAGAAGCTTCGACCTTGACGCAGAGCTTGCTAAACGCTCAGTATTTCAATTCCACGCAGGTACGATTAGAAGGCACAGGCAAGTAAAGCCCTAGTCGAATGGCAGAGATTTCAATTCCACGCAGGTACGATTAGAAGTTCGAGTAGTTATAAGCGTCGGTCCCGTCGTAAAATTTCAATTCCACGCAGGTACGATTAGAAGTGGTTATCTCCCGTTGGGGTAGTAGTTGTACTATCATTTCAATTCCACGCAGGTACGATTAGAAGAAGCAAATACGGGGTTCAGGAACATAACGTACTCGTATTTCAATTCCACGCAGGTACGATTAGAAGCGTAACGTGTTGGACTACCTCTACGAAGAGCCGGACCCATTTCAATTCCACGCAGGTACGATTAGAAGCCGTGAAATTACGACTAAACTAGTGGGTTTATTACTTGCTGAATAGGTTTTGTGAAAGGCTATTCACATAAAAAGTCGTCAACCGGCAATGATAGAAAAAGATACGCCGTTCGACGACTTTCTTATAATCAGTCTGTTATACCCTGAAAAATCTGCTTTGAGGTATCTATAACGTGTAAGTCAAAGAACGAATCGAGCCGATTGACGACTTATGCGTCTTAAACGGCCACTCAGAACAAACAAAAACGAGTCATACAGAAATAGAGTAATTGCTCGAAACGACCTGGATCAATCCCGACTTAGGCGGGTAAATAGACACTGAACGTCGCTCCTTGTCCGGGTTGGCTACTGGCCGTGATGACTCCGCCGTGATTAGAAACTACCTTCTCGCAGATTGCTAAACCGATGCCTGTCCCGGCAAATTCACTTTTGCCGTGTAGCCGCTGAAAGACCTGAAATATTCGATCCAGGTATTTTTCCTCGAAACCGATTCCATTATCGGCAATCTTGATGCAGTGATAAGTACTGGCCAGACGAGCCGGTTTTACCGTATCGGGCAATTCAGCACGAACCACTTCATCGGCAGTAACGCTAATCGTCGGTTGCTCGTTTGATCGATGAAATTTGAGCGCATTACTCAGGAGGTTCAAAAAAAGCTGTCCTAATTGTGAAGCGTCACCCTGAACAACGGGTAGCGGATGGATGTCCACGATGGCGTTCGTTTCCAGAACCACCATGTCCAGGTCAGCCAGCACGGCATCGATTACATCGGCTAAGGACACGGCTTTTCGATCGATCTGACCCGTGGAGATACGTGAAAAAGACAGCAAATCCCGGATAAGCGTCGACATACGATTAGCTGCTGACTGCATCCGCGTGATGTAAACAGTCCCCTCCTCTAGCTGGTCGCTATACTGGCTTTGCAGTAGATCGCCAAATTGCTGAATCTTGCGTAGCGGCTCCTGCAAATCGTGCGAGGCAATAAAGGCAAATTGCTTTAAATTGTCGTTGGACCGTTGTAAATCCTGATTGGCCGACTCAAGCTGCTGCGTTCGCTGCTGTACCCGGTCGTCTAGTTCGGTGTATAGTTGCTGATAGCGCGCATTGCTTTCTTCCAGCTTTTTCCGGGACAACACCTGCTCAGTTACATCGATAATTACGCCCATTACACCAGACACATCGCCATTCGGCTCCCGCAGCGGATAGTAGATAAAATCGACGAAAAGCGCCCGAATTTGTCCTTGCTGAACCAGCTTTATCGGTGCGCCCCGTTGCACGTATGGTACTCCCGTCGTAGCGACCTGCCTCAACAGGTTCTCAACACCCTGCCCCGCAATATCAGGCAGCGCTTCCAGAAGGGGTTTTCCCAAGAGTGCCGCCAAAGGACGATCAACCAATCGCGAAAAAGCTTCATTAACTAAGCGGAACACAAAATCAGGTTCCCGTCCGACAATGGATAGTACGATTGGAGCTTGCTCGAACAGGTTATGTAGCTGCTGCTGACTGGCTTCAAGCTGCTGCCTGGCCGTTACGACAAGGGTAACATCCTGAACAATTCCATTGAAGCGAACGACTTTGCCGTCCGATTGCCGTATCGTTTTTCCTTTGGCTTGAAGCCAGCGGAATCCGCCGTCTTTTCGGCGCGCTCGGAAAATAATATCGTGATCCCCTTCATTAAGTCCGCTTACCGATTTGAAGTTTTCCTCAGCGACGCGCTCCTTATCATCGGGGTGAACCTGATCCAGAAGAATAGCAGCGTTTACGTCAGCATCAATCGATAACCCGAACAGCTGCTTACAGATCGGTGACCACTCGGTCTGCCCTGTTACCAAATTATAATCCCAAAACCCAACCTGCGCGGCTTCTAAGGCAAGGTGTAAGCGTTCATTCTCAACGATTATATTAGTCAACGGTGTATTTGTCCCCATCCAAGACCGCTCAGTTAACACGCACATCCATGAACTAGCCCAGGTCCAGTCCGCCAATCCCGTACGTTAGTGTGTCAGGCTTTATTTTTCAAGAGCAAGTTACACAGCGAAGCGCTAGTTGCAAGCATTCGGTAAACCCAATACACCAGGCCATCGGTTCTATCCGTAAAAAATAATTGGCAGGCGATTTACCAGGAAACGATGTGCTAGCTGCTCAGCAACTGATCGAGTTGCTTAAGATTGAATTGATGCGCATTCTGCACCTCAGACAGATGCTGTTGAAGATAGTCCAGGGTGAGTTGGTGTCGATGGATTAAGTTGGATCGGTAAGGCTCCCTTAAAAAAGTATCCTGGGTCTGTTGTAAACGTATCTCTGTATTTCGTATGGCTTGATTAAGGTTATCAATATAATGTTCATTCCGTTTTGTCCGTTGCTGCATTACCCCAACAAGCCATTGTTTATGAACCGACTGCCAGTCAACGGGTTTGTTTAAAATATGCTGCCATTCGCTTTCCGGCTGCGCTGACTTATCGTCTACAGCTTCACCCGTATGAGATACCAAATCAAGTTGGGCAACCAAGTTCATCAATTCGGATTGCGTTGCCGGATCAGCGGAGTCAATAAACTTATTGGCTATGCCAAATACGTACTGATCAAGTGCTTTGTGGAAGGATTGGTTAGCGTTTCTCACAAGTTCGTTTTTGTTATAAGCTTACAATAGACGATAAAAAGTACGAATAGATAGTGTGAGCGATTTTCTTAAATAACCAGACAGATTAAGGGCGTTAAGAAGCAGGTTGTGCTGCTAGATACAGTACCGTTTGAGCCCGTTCATTCAAAGCTTCCAGGATTAACGTGTGAGCAACTATTTTTTTTATATTTTTCTTCGATGCATAGAGCGGGTCAAACTGATCTACATCCAGTAGTAAGTTTTCCAACTCTGTTTCCATCGCAGCGAGCAGGTCAGTCAACTGATTGATCGGGCACTGCCCCACGCAGGTAGTTACTCCTTTTATCAGGCGAACCTGCTTATCTACCGACTCGGTTAGTTGGTTATAATTCGTACGAAGAATGGAAACAGCTGTAATCCATCTCACCAACACCTGATCCGCAGTTAGCTCATTTATTGAAGAGCCTTTTTTTGGCCGTTGAGCCCTCATTCTCCGTTTTGTTTAACGTAAAAAGCCTATATGAGGCTACAAGTTCAACAAAAATAGAAATTCTACGCTTATTTCAGCTATATATATAATTTATTTTATTACAGCGGTATACAGAACCTAAACAAGCGTCATTTAGCATAAACACCTACTCAACAGAGTACTAAAGCGCGTAAAGCAAATAGCCAGGCAATCAGTATTAGTATTGTACGAATATAATTAAGCCTGACCCATAAGGTTACCAAATGAGATACCCGTTCCGTAAAAAGGGTATCCATACGCTGAAACTTGATAATCGTTGGAATGAAAAAAGTAAACGTACTTATTCGTTCACAAAACGTTAGCAACGCTGCGGCAAGCCACCAGTTATAGCCCGGCGCCCCTAGCCAGATAACAATAAAACTGGCCAGTGTCAGCAGGGTAAGCGGTAGGGTTGTTACAAAGGCCCAGAATTTCCGTCCAGAGTCCAATTCACGCATGGCTTCCCGATCGATGTAACAACCGGATAAGGCCGACTTTCTGAACCATTGGGGTATAACGACTTTAATTTCATAGAGTCCTGCCCCAAAGGCAGTTCCCAGGTTCAGGACAAATAGCAACAACAGGATTTGTGGTAAATAGCTCATGGCGACGCCCATTAACGGTTTGGATTAAGAGCGAAACCTAAGCGTTTGAAAGCCCTAATCCAGACAAATGGGAGTCAACAGAGCCACTACGGCGATAAACAGGGCGAAATGAACGATGAACAAACAGGCTTTACGCTCAACGTTCAACCATCTGATAAGCCAAAAAGCGTTGGGGTAATTTTTATCGTTACCCGTTCGTGTGTGGTGTAAGCAAAAAGTTTGTTTTTTAGACCGTTCATTCAGAGCGGATCATTCGGTCAGAGCAGCTAAACCACGATCAGCACACCCACCCGCACTGATTTTTCTGATCTGATGAACAAGTTTACTTGGTACAATCAACGAACACAACAAACAGGCTTCACCCAATGGAAGAAACAATTCAGGCGTACATCAATGCGTACAATGCCAAGGACATACCCGCCCTATTAGCCCTGCTGGACGACCAGATATTTTTCGAGAATATTTCCAATTCATCGGGTATTACGCAAACAACGTCTAAACAAGCCTTCGAACAGCTAGCTCTCCAATCGGCGGATTACGTTGCGGAGCGTAAGCAAGTGGTTCGTTTCATGGTGGTGAGCGCCACGGCTGCCGCTGTCGAAATTGATTACTCTGCTACCCTTGCCACAGATCTGCCTAACGGCTTAAAAGCAGGTGATACAATTCGTCTTCGCGGAGTAAGCATTTTTGAAATGAAACATAAAAAGTTTACCCGTATCAGCGATTACAGTTAACCGGTTCAGTATCAGAGTCAACAAACACTCCTTTATCAGCGTAAGGAGCCGATACGGGCAATTACCTTCCTTGCTTGTCAGCTTGCTGCCTAACTATTAGCTCTTACCCACAAGCTCCTTACTTGATATAGACTTTATCTAAGAAAGCAATTAACAATACAACTGACAATTAGGCAATTAGAATTGAAACGAGTTAGCTTTAAACCAGTTGACAAAGATTTTTATACGGTCTATCCATTAATACTGCCACTTCACAAGCTCATCCTTCACCGGGGATTACCCACCCAGTACTTTTGTCATGTCCGTAAGTGAACGGAGTTTGTCCATATACGGACAAGGTTAGCCATTGGCACAAAACGTAAATACTTGAAAATCAATAGCATTTACTTCTTGGCACAACCTTTGGCTTATTGACAATGAACTGTAAACAACACCAAACACAACGACTACCATGTTACTACCCATGCTTCATAAACTGGCTCTTTCGGCCCTCATCAGTGCTTCTACGCTAAGCAATCCTACGACACCCAAAGCGTTTGATGCCAGCGCCTTTGTCACCATCGACAACCACATTCGGGTATCCGTCGTCAAAACAGCCGATACGGCCATTGAAGTCCTTCTGCGGAACGCCGAAAACGAAGTGGTTTATCAGCAATACATCGGCAGAAAAGACGAAAAGTTTGCCTTGAAGCTGAATGTCGACCAATTGACTGATGGCAAGTACGAGTTAGAAGTAAAATCCAACGGAACTAGCTTTCGCAAGCAGCTTAACCTGTCTACGCAGCCGGTTCGGGAAACCAGCCGAGTGGTCGCCATGCACTAATCTTTCCGCTTTCACCGCACCCGTTCAAACCCGGCTCAGGCCGGGTTTTCTTTTTTGGTACCAGCTAATGCGAACAGCTTATGGAGTCGCAACGTCAATTAATTGGATTGAACCATTTATATTAATCCTTGTAAGACCATTCTTCACCCATCAAAACCCAATACGCGATGCCAACCTCACTGCATACGGACGTTCTGCTGGTCGGTGCTGGCCCAACGGGGCTTTCCCTGGCCTGCCAATTTCTGCGTCATGGCGTCGATTTTATCCTGATTGACAAAGGAGAAGGCATTACGCCATACTCCAAAGCAATTGGGGTACAGGCGCGCACGCTGGAAATTTACGAACAGATTGGTTTGGCGAAATCCTTGATTGAGAAGGGTAACATCGCCGAAAAAGCGCAACTGCTTGAGGATGGCAAGGTTCGCGGAGAGGTGGCACTGGCCACCGTCGGTCAGGGACAAAGCCCTTACCCGTTTCTATTGTTAGTCGAGCAAAGCCAGCACGAACAGCTACTCTATACTTTTCTAAAACAGCAAGGTAAATCGGTTCAGTGGAAGACCAGCCTGGATCAATTTTCGCAGACAAGTGAGGGCGTAACGGCCCACGTAACAACGCCGACCGGCGACCAACAGACGATTACCGCGAAATACCTTGTGGGTTGCGATGGCGCAAAGAGCGTTGTCCGTCACACGCTCGGTTTATCCTTCGCGGGTAGCACGTTGGAGCGGCTTTTTTACGTAGCCGATGTACACATCAACTGGCCGCTTGACCATAACTCGGTCAGGATTTGTTTGGCGAAAGCAACGCTGACCGCTTTTTTTCCATTGCCCGGCGAAAACCGCTACCGGATCGTAGGCACATTCCCCGAAAACGACCAACAAGCGGAAGGAACGGTATTGTACGAAGCCATCGAACGACAAATAAAAGCAGATACGAAACTAGCCTTGGACATTACCCAGGTCAACTGGTTTTCGACGTACAAAGTGCACTCCCGGCGAGTAAGCGCGTTTTCCGACGGACGGTGCTTTGTGGCGGGTGATGCTGCGCACATCCATACACCCGCCGGTGGGCAGGGTATGAATACGGGTATTCAGGACGGTTATAACCTGGCCTGGAAACTGGCATTTGTGCTCAACCACCAGGCCGATGACCGCTTGCTGTCAACCTACAACGAAGAACGCAGTGCCAACGCGAAGCACCTCCTGGAAACGACCGACCGTATGTTTGACTTCGGCGCTAGTCCCGACTGGTTTCTGGCGAACTTACGCACGTATGTAATTCCTTACGTCGCTCATGTTTTGCTTGGACTTGATGTAGTCAAAAAAGCGGTATTTCCGTTGATTTCACAGATTGGTATCAACTACCGATCCAGTTCCCTGAGTGAGTCGGGTATTCATCCCTTTTCCAAGGTGCAGGCAGGTGATCGTATGCCCTACGCGCTGATTGATGGAGAAAGCATTTATAATGGGTTGCGCTACCCGAAATTTCATCTGCTTGTCTTTGGCGATGCGGCTGAAAACGATCCGGATAAGCTCCATGCGTTTGTCGACCGAAATCAATCCATTCTGGACATCCATCACTACCCGCTTTCGCCCACCATTCAATCGCTGTTTGCTATAGAAGGCAACTTCAGCGTTCTGCTCAGACCCGATAATTACATAGCCCTACTCGATCGTAGTTTATCGGCAACTCAGCTAAAAAGGTATCTCAGGAAAACCATTGGCTGTGCTATTAACTGACCGTGTCAATCAGAAAGCGCAAAGCGCCAGCAGGCGCTGTTTATCAAACATCCTAGCTTTGCTTATTGGCGTTGAGCGTCAGCGTCATAAAGTAAAAAAAGTTGAACAAAGTCAGCGGTCAGCTCATTAGAAGATAGCGTTGTTTTTGGCGCTTATTCATCTATATGATCGTATGAAGACGTTTTACACCTTCTCAAGTGTCCTGCTCGCTGTTGGTTTCGGATTGACCGCCTGCGAAGATCACAGACTCAGCCCTAATGCATCCTTCCCCGAACGCATTAATTTCGTTGCGCAGCGTCAGTATCCCGAAGGCTTTGCCTACTCGGCCCAACTCGACCGATTTCTGGTTTCGTCCATCACGCAGGGGAAAGTAGGTACGGTTGATGTCAACGGCAATTATGCCGACCTGATCGCACCACCCGAGCTGATTAGCAGCATGGGTATGCGAGTCGCCGATGGGCGTCTTTTTGTTTGCAACGCTGATCAGGGGGTATCGACCAAAAGTACACCGCAAACCACCCGAAAGACAGCTGAATTGTTGGTATTCAACATTGCCAGTCGTCAGTTAGAGCGCCGGGTCGATTTAGACGATTTATACACGAGTCCTGCTCATCTGGCCAATGATCTGGCGGTACAACCAGACGGTACCGTTTACGTAACCGATTCGTTCGCACCCGTTATCTACAAAGTGATGCCTAATGGCCAGGCGAGTGTTTTGGTAGAAAATCCGCTTTTTGCGAGCGCTACGTTTGGGCTCAACGGTATTGTTTACCATCCCAACGGCTATTTGATCGTTGCCGTAACCAGCGCCGGCAAGTTGTATAAGGTTGATCTGAAGAACGGAAACGCCATCTCGGAAGTGGGCGGTCTACCCAACTTGCCGGGTGATGGATTGAGCCTACTCAATGGTGATCTGTACGTAGTGACGGGCAGCGGTAGTCAGGTCGCTCAACTGCGAAGCACGGACGACTGGAAGACAGCTACGGTTGTCAAACGAGACACCGAAGGATACAGTCAGGCTACAACAAACGTAGCGGTTAATGGCAGCATCTATTCGCTCAATGCCCGGATTGGCGAAATTAGCGCGGCTATGGGCGACGCGTCTAAACTGCAATCCAACACGTATAGCATTCAGAAATTCAGGTAAGCAACGTCTGGTTTGCTGCTGTTACTGATTTAAATAACGGCAGCAAACCGGACATATCTTTTGTCTTACAGCCCCGCTGATTCAGCGAAAACCCGGATTAACGTTGCTGTCTCCTACCCGGCAATGCTATTTAGTTTCTGCCTATCCTGTTCGGTTAATGTGATGGCTCCTACTGCCATGTTTTCCTCCAGATGCTTCACGTTAGACGTACCCGGAATAAGCAAAATGTTATCGGCATGATGCAGCAACCAGCTCAATGCGATCTGGTGTAGAGTAGCTCCTTTTTCAGTGGCAATACGCTGGATCACATCTTCCTTCTGAGCATCCATGCCACCGCCAATCGGGAACCAGGGAATAAAGGCGATGTTTTGTTGCCGACAATAATCCAGCACCGGCTCCCACTCCCGGTTGTACACGCTGTAGCGGTTCTGCACCGACACGACCGGAAAAAACTGCTGCGCTTTCTTAATCTCTTCTACCGATACTTCGGAAAGGCCGATGTGGCGGATTTTGCCTTCCTGCTGCGCTTTTTGCAGAAACTCAAACGTAATTTCGGCGGGTATTTTCGGATCAATGCGGTGTAACTGATACAGTTCGATGCGATCCAGTTTCAGCCGTTGCAGGCTCCCGTTCAGTGCTTCGTGCAAATGTTGGGGACTGGCATCGTTATGAATATCGGCCCACGGCCCAAAACGAACCAAACCTCCCTTTGTCCCGATGACCAAGTCTTTTGCATAAGGATGAAGGGCCTGGGCGATCAATTGTTCCGAGGTAAACGGCCCGTATTGATCGGCTGTATCAATGAAGTTGCAACCCAGCTCTACGGCCCGACGGAGTACGTCAATCGAGTTTTGCGGATTTTCGGGCATTCCCCAGATAGCAGGACCGGTAATACGCATTGCACCGTAACCAATACGGTTTACTTCCAGATCACCTCCCAGCAGAAAGGTGGTTTTTAAACTACTGTTTTCCATAAAGTTAATTAAACGATTGTCGAAATTGAAGTGGTGACAGATTGGTTTTGCTCTTGAATAGTTTGTTGAAGGATTGGGGGTATTTAAAGCCGAGTTGGTACGCTATTTCACCGACGGACAACGTTGTCGTACTCAGAAACTCCTTTGCTTTTTCAATCAGCTTATTCTGAATATGCTGCTGCGCATTTTGCCCCGTCATACTCCGTAGCAGGTCGCCCAGGTAGTGCGGTGATACGTGTAGCTGGTCAGCAATGTACTCTACGCTGGGAAGACCGGCTGTAAGCGTCTGGTCGCTATTGAAGTAATCGGCCAGCAGCAACTCTAGCTTTGTGAGCAGATCGTTGTTGATCTTCTTTCGGGTAATGAACTGCCGGTTGTAAAAACGGTCGGCATACTGAAGCAGGAGTTCCAGCTGCGTAACGATAATGTCTTGGCTATGCCGGTCTATGTTCGAATGATATTCGTCTTCGATGTTGGCCAGTATCGTTTCGATCAACTGCTGTTCTTTATCGGAGACAAACAAGGCTTCCGTCAGTTCGTAGGAGAAAAATCCGTATTGCTTGATGGTTTTGCCCAGGGTGTATCCTTGCAGAAAATCGGGATGAATCAGCAGCACCCAACCGTCCGTAGCACCGGCACTTGTATAAAGAAGTTGACCGGGAGAGATAAACGACAAAACGCCTTCGTCGAAATCGTAGTAGTTTTGCCCATACCGCATTTTACCGTCATAGTTCTTCTTCATACACACCTGATAAAAAGGATAAATAACCCGTTCATTCAGTAGTTGGGGCGATTGTTTTACCTTATCCAGTTGAATGACGCTCACCAGCGGATGTTCAGGCTTGGGAAGGTGCAACAGTCGGTGCAGTTCACTGATGGATTGAATCACGCGAATGGGTTGCTGCTCTTCTTTTTTCATGGACTAGAACGGTTTGCCAAGCAATAAGACTTAAAAAGACGTGCTGTTGACGACAGTACAAATGTCCGCCAAAGCGCACTAAATAAAGTAGCCGGATTCCGTTTTGTTGTATTCAGAACGGATTAGTACGGTCTCTGACAATGAACAGACTTAAGCAGTGAGCTGGCTACGATTGAGAATACGGAGATCTGTTTTATCTTCCATCTAAGTAAGCTACGGCTTCCCAACAAAGAGCATACCCAGTTTTTTTGGTTGAGCATCCACGCTCGTCAATTAAAAATATCAGGCTTATGAAAAAGCTTCTACTCCTGTCCCTTATTGGTTTAAACGCTTGCCAGGAACCTGTGTGCGAAAAAGGCATCGACCAGACGACGGGCCTGGCCATTCGCGTGTTAGACCGGCAGTACTTTGCCTATGACCAGAAACAAGGCGAGGATTTAACCCGCAACGGCCTGATGATTAGCAGTCGGGATCAATATGAGAACGTGTTTTCGCAGTGCTGTGGGAACCGCCTTGAGAACATTGATTTCACCCAGTACGATTTACTTGGCTTAACGACGGTTAACCGGGGAAGCAATAGCCACTATATCCGCGATGTGAAACGAGACGATACCAACAAAAAAATTACGTATACAGTCAGTGAAGCGTACTGCACTCGCTCATCCCCCGTTGAAGGACACAGCAATTTCGTCGTTGTTCCCAAAATACCAGCGGGTTACCAAGTTGACTATGTGCGCAACCAATGAAGTTATCAGGCTTTTTCATCAACCAATCTATCAGTTTCGACTTAGGCTTGACGTACACGGTCGGTGACACTGGATCACTGAACACGTTACTAGCCGGTAGTGCCAATGCCGTGACGCCTAACATTCCCAAAGCCCTGAACATAGGCTTAGGATTCCAAGTCTGTTTTGGCAAAAAATAACCTGTCCGTGGCTCTTGTCTCAACCAAAAACCGCTAGCATCTAGGCGGTTTTTGGTTGCTCTGCTGCGCCTAACAAGCGCCAGACAGCTGCCAGCACCTATGTTCGATTCAATGCTTTTCGGTAGGTGTCGATCGCTCGTTGGCGGGCGAAGTTGTGCTCGATCATGGGCTTTGGGTAGTCCGGCGTACCGTACTCGGGTATCCATTCCCGGATGTAAGCTTCTTTCGGATCGAAGGTTTTGGCTTGCGAAACCGGATTAAAAACCCGGAAAAACGGCGAAGCATCGTTGCCCGAACCAGCGACCCACTGCCAGTTACCGTTGTTGGCCGCCAGATCGTAGTCGCGCAGCTTTTGGGCAAAATAAGCTTCACCAATCCGCCAGTCGATCAACAGGTGTTTGATGCAGAAACTAGCGGCATTGAGCCGAGCCCGGTTATGCATCCAGCCAACCTGGTTCAACTGACGCATACCCGCATCTACCAGCGGGTACCCCGTCATGCCTTGCTGCCAGCGTTCAATGTCTTCTTCGCGGTTCAGCCAGGGAACAGCTTCGTAGTTTGGTCGAAACGGCTTATGTTCAACGTGGGGGAAATGATCTAAAATCTGAAAGTAAAAATCACGCCAGATCAGTTCGGTCAAAAAACGCTCGCTGTGCGCCTGAGCCTGGCGCACCAACTGCCGGATGCTGATGGTGCCGAAGCGTAGATGAATACTCAGTTGGGTGGTTCCTTCCAGAGCGGGCTTGTCCCGGTTCTTGGCGTAGTGCTCTAACAGTTGATCCGATACCTGCGTAGCCGGAAACGACTCGTTGACGGGTTTGAACTTCATAGACGCTAAACTGGGTATTGACTGAGCCGCCGTCTGATAGAAGTTGTTAAAATAATCCCGAGTCGGGTAAGAGCGAACGTAAAAGTCGGTCAGGTTGGCTTTCCACTTCCGTTGATAAGCGCCAAAGACCGAGTAAGGCTTCTTTGCGTCGGTCAGGACCTCGTCGGTGTCGAAGATCGTCTGGTCTTTGTAGGCGTGAAAACCAATCCCTTGCTCCGCTAGCAATTGCTGGACCTGCTGGTCGCGTTCTTTGGCGTAGGTCTCATAGTCAGCGTTGGTATACACGCCGGCCAGCGGCATTGCCTGCATGATTTGTTTCCAGATCGTCAGCGGTTCACCGTAATATACCAACAGTGTAGAGCCCAGTTGAGTCAGCTGGTCCTGTAGCGCATGAATCTGCTGGTGAATAAACGCGACCCGGCGGTCGTGCCGATCGCTCAGCGGGTCAAGAATGATGCGGTCGAAGATAAAAACAGCCAGAACCGGATGCCCGCTTTTGAGCGCGTGGTAGAGAGCGGCATTATCGTCGAGTCTCAAATCACGGCGGAGCCAGCAGAGGGCAATGGGTTGGTCAGTTGAAAAGGTCATAACGGATCAAACAAACGACATAAACGGGTTAAGTCCGTGTTGATGCCACAGGGACAAGGTCTATCAGCCTTCATATCGCTTTGTCAATCCACTTTGTTCGACCAACCGTCGAAAATGTCTACTCTGGAAGATGCGCTAAATAATTTTTAACCGTTCTTCCTCCAGATCGATCTGATACAGCTGCTGGCGGATAATCGCTTCGTCAATCAGAGGATCTTTGTTCAGTTCAGCCAGATACTGTCGTTGACTTTCGAGCATTTCCACAAAAAGAGACTTTGTTTTTACGTTCATCCACCGGTCATCCGTAGCTTTAGCCCGCTCTTCCCACAGCGTCAGGAATTTTTCCATACTAGCCTGACCGTTCAGTTCTTTCTCGTGTTTCGCCTTCAGAAATTGGTAGACGTGCTGCTTTAAGCCCTGTTTCATTTTTTGTCTGACCTGTTCTTCCGCTTCTTCGTTGAACAAGCCGTCAAACAACCTCGACCGGGCTATCAGGTAAGGCAACGTAAGCCCTTGCACCAGCAGGGTAAGCAAGATGGCAACGAAGGTAATCACCAGAATAAGGTTTCTGTGTGGGAAGGCAGCGCCATTATCCAACGTGATGGGTATCGCCAAAGCAGCCGCCAGCGACACCACACCGCGCATACCTGTCCAGCCAAGAAGCAGGGGCATCAGCCAACGCCTTCTGTTGGAACGAGAGATGGGGGCTACGCTGGGCCGGAAAATCAGGGTAGCGATCAAGGCCGCGTATGAACTAATGATTCGGGCAACGATCAATACGCCCGTTATCAGTACGCCATAACCAATGGCGGTACGGAGCGGGATGCCTTCAGCGCGTACCCCTTCGACAATTTCGGGAAGTTCCAGACCGATGATTAGAAAAACAATTCCATTCAGTATAAACACAAAACTTTCCCACACGCTAAAGCTTTGAATCCGGCTGGCACTATTGAGAAAAACAAGCCGCCTAGCCGACATAAATAAGCCACCGCTCACGATAGCCAGCACCCCCGAACAATGCACCTGTTCAGCTACCCAGTACAGGCAATAGGGTTCGATAATCGTCAGCGTAATGTGCGATTGCGCATCGAGGGGAAGACGTTTATGAGTTTTAACAAAAATCCAGGCCAGCAGCAGACCAATGCCTGCCCCCCCGATTACCATCCATAAAAAACTAAGAGCCGCTTGCTGCCAAACGAACTGACCCGTACCGGCGGCTACCAACGCGAACCGAAAGATAATAAGCGACGATGCATCGTTGAGCAAGCTTTCCCCCTCCAGAATAACGGAGGTAGCTTTGGGAATTTTCACAAATTTGGTAATCGCACCAGTACTTACCGCATCCGGTGGCGACACGATTCCACCCAGCAAGAACCCCAGGGCAATGGTAAATCCGGGAATGAAATGGTTGGCCACCAGCGCTACCGAGAATGCCGTAAACAGCACGACGAGAAACGCAAAGCTGCCAATCATACGCCACCATTTCTTCATTTCCTTGAATGAGATCGTCCAGGAAGCCTCAAACAAGAGGGGCGGCAGGAAAATAAAAAAGATAAGATCAGGATGGATACGGACGATTGGCAGTCCCGGAATAAAACTGACGAGTAGCCCTGCCACCACCAGCAGAACGGGATAAGCAATCTTTAGGTGAGTCGCCCACGCATTCAGCAGCACGATGGTGGCTACCATAGCGAGTAAAAAAGGTAAAAGGGTGTGCATTAAGTCAAGGTTGTGTAGTTGGCTGTTTATTCGCTTCAGCAATATATCATTTACCGACTGTATCAGCTACAGAAGCCTTGATCGGCAACGGATAAATTCCCTACCTACTGTGGTTAAAATTACTTTTATTGGTCAAGGGCAGGCTGCATAGGTCAATGAAGATCGACAATGGATTGATCCCAGAGAGCGTCTGCTCATACCAATCACTCACAGGAATGACAGATTGCCCGGCGATGCATCGTTTCAGCCTTATGCTCTGGTTTGTTTTTGTAACTTTCCTTCCGCGGATAAGCTTGTTAAGATCAACAGAAACAACGATATAAATCGCTTCCTGTTGATTTACCGTATATTGCTTAATCGTTCAGTAATTTTTGCTTGACGAAATAAGATATTTAGAGGAATGACATTATTCCACCCCCATGTGGACTTACTTTATTCGGAGTAACGCCAATATATGGTTTTCGCTGATTGGCATCTTGGTTACCCATTTTCGCTTACTAGGTCAACCGCTACCCCCTCAATGGGACCGTCTGTCGCTGGCCGATGGGTTATCCCAGTCTTACGTGACCTGCATGATTCAGGACCGGCTGGGCTTTATGTGGTTTGGCACGGCAGAAGGGCTAAACCGCTACGACGGCCTGCAATTTAAATCCTGGTTTCATCAGGCCAACAATCCCAATAGCATTAGTAATAACCTAATTGATGCTTTGCTGGAAGACCAGCACGGGCACATCTGGCTAGGAACCGAAGACGGACTCACGTGTTACCTCCCGGAGCAGGACACCTTTGTGCGCTACTACCACCAGCCCAATAACCCCAATAGCCTCAGCCACAATAAAGTATGGGCGTTGTTAGAGGACCGACAGGGTTTTATCTGGATCGGAACGACAAACGGGCTCAATCGGTTCGATCCTGTGCGGAAGCGGTTTACACGTTATCCCTTTCAAGAACACAACCCCAACGGAATCAGCAGTCCTAAAATCCGTTCGTTGTATCAGGATCTGCAGGGATTGATCTGGATTGGCACTTACGGCGGTGGCCTAAACGTCCTGAATCCAGGCACGAACCAGTTCACGGTTTATCGCCACAAAGCCACGAATCCGCAAAGCCTGAGCCACGATATCGTTACCAATATGTACGAAGATCGCCAGGGGCGGTTCTGGGTGGCTACTTACGGGGGTGGGCTCAATCTGATGGACCGCCGAAAAGGAACCTTCAAAGCGTTCAGAAACCAGGCTGGCAACCCCAATAGCCTGAGCCACGACGCGGTGTACACCCTCCTGGAAGATAAACAGGGGCAGTTCTGGGTAGGTACGGATGGGGGTGGTCTGAACTTGATGGACCGCTCGAAAGAGGTATTCACCCGCTATTTGCCAATGCCTACGGATCGGCATAGTTTGTCCTCACCGGTCATCAAAACGATTTTTCAGGACCGCCAGCAGAATCTCTGGCTAGGCACCTGGCAAGGAGGAATCAACATTCGCTATGCCGCCCGCCAGCCGTTTCGGGTCTACAAGTCGGACCGCTATGCTTCTGCCGGTATGCGCACCGAATTGATAACCGCCTTTCTGGAAGACGAAGCGGGCCACATCTGGATAGACGTCGATGGTAACAGTCTGAGCCGATTCGATCCGAAAACGAATCAATTTACCTACTACCCGAACGTATCTGGCCTTAAGCAATATCCATTTACGAACATATTGGACCCCCAGGGCAAACTATGGCAGCTAACCCGGACAAGTCCCTGGCGTCACTGGCTAGACGACAAAACTGGCCTTATAAAAAGCTGTCAGCCAACTAGTAACGACTTACTGAACCAGCAAATTGATAAAGTCCTGAAAGACTGGCAAAACAACTGGTGGATGGTTGGTCAACGGGGGGTGGTCCGCTTTGATTACAGGCAGCGCTGTTATCAAACCTTCCGCCATGAACCAGCGAATCCGTATAGCCTGGCTAAAGGCAACATTTCAACCATCTTCGAAGATCAACAACACCGGGTTTGGTTGGGCGTTGCGAATGGCATCGATCTGTTTGATTCCGTTACGCACCGGTTTTCCCACTACCCTTTTGACCGAACCGGACAGTACGGAGGAGCGATTGGTATTACCCAGGACAATCGCGGCCTGATCTGGGTAACCTCAGGGGACGGGGAGCTGTTTCGGTTAGATCCTAATCAAGGGCAACAGGCTAAATTAACGCATTCGACTTCACTGGGACAAAGCGCAATGGGCGTCCTGACCGACGCTCAGAACCGGATCTGGATAACAACCCGGAAGGGTCTACTGTGCTACGACACCAGGCAATCTTCACTCAACCAGTATGACCACCGGGATGGTTTGCAAAGCGACGAGTTCTTGATAGGCTCTCTGCTGAAAGCGCGAAATGGATTATTTTACGTGGGCGGAATCAGTGGCTTTAATGTATTTGACCCGTTACAGATCCAGAAAAACCCTTACCAGCCACCGGTAGTGCTGACGGATTTTCAACTGGCCAATCAAGCCGTCCCAATCCGGAACAGCGCGGGTGACACGCTTCCCGAAAAAAGTCCGTTGCCGCTGGCTGTTCCCTACGTAAACCAACTGGAGCTTGCCCATAATCAGAATGATTTTTCGTTTGGCTTTGCGGCCCTCAATTACTACCTGCCTCAGAAAAATCGGTTTCGCTTTCGGCTTAATGGCTATGACACACACTGGCGGGAAACCAACAGTACTCAGCCAGTAGCTTCTTATACGAACATTGACCCAGGTAATTATAGCTTCGAAGTCCAGGCGGCTAATAACGATGGACTCTGGAATAAGCAGAGCCTTTTACTACCGATTCTTATTCACCGCCCCTGGTGGGCCAGTTACTGGGCGTACGGGCTATATGGACTACTGGTCGTTGGACTCAGTCTACTGGCCATTCGTCGTTATCGGCGCCGGTTGACGCAAAAACAGCTTGCCCAGCAGCAAGCCTACGAGGACGAACAAGGACGAGTGATGACGGCCTTAAAAAGTCATTTCTTTGATAACATAACACATGAGTTTCGTACGCCCTTGACCCTGATTCTCACCCCTACCCAGCAGTTAAAGGAGAAATTATACGATCCGACTCAGGAAGTACAAAATCATCGTCGGCTGGATACGATTGATCGCAGTGCGCACCAACTGTTGAGTCTGGTCAATCAACTGCTGGATCTTTCGAAACTGGAAGCCAAAGCCTTACCGGTGGAAGAATCGACAGGCGATCTGGTTTTGTTTGTCCAGACAATCGTTGACTCATTTCGCACGCAGGCCGAAGTCCGGTCCATTCAGCTGAATT
Source organism: Spirosoma oryzicola (assembly GCF_021233055.1). Taxonomy (NCBI): domain Bacteria; kingdom Pseudomonadati; phylum Bacteroidota; class Cytophagia; order Cytophagales; family Cytophagaceae; genus Spirosoma; species Spirosoma oryzicola. Next base: position 3,849,199 of record NZ_CP089538.1, read on the forward strand.
TTGATTCGGCCGGAATGCAGCCTGCCTATTGGTTCGACTCAACCAAACTTGAGCGTATTTTGGTCAACCTGCTGGCAAATGCGCTCAAGTTTACCAACGCAGGCGGAACGGTTTTGACCCAGCTTACGCCCCTTGACGACGGCGTACAAATCATCGTGTCCGATACCGGTATTGGCATAGCACCCGAAGAGTTACCCCGCATCTTTGAACGCTTCTACCGGGTGACCAACGTCCGTCCGGACAAGCTTTCCAAAGATCGGCAGCGAGAAGGCAGCGGGATCGGGCTGGCACTGGTGTATGAATTGGTGCAGCTGCAAAAAGGTAAAATTGAGGTACAAAGCCAGGAACGGGAAGGCACTACTTTTCAGGTAACGCTTCCCTACCGACCAGTGGCGGCTGCTCTTTCTGCGACAACAGCAGTCGATCCAGCACCGCTCCATAAAGCTACGGAAGAAACCCCTGTCGTGCTGGTGGTTGAAGACAACGCTGAACTGCGACAATTGATCGCTGAGAGTTTACCGGCTCACTACAGGGTATTGCAGGCCCTAAATGGGCAGGTCGGTTTTGAGCAGGCCGTTGAGCAAATCCCTGATTTAATCATAAGCGATGTACTGATGCCGGTCATGGATGGTTATACGCTGGTCAGGCATCTAAAAAACGATTGGCGTACCAGTCATATTCCGGTGCTACTTTTAACGGCTAAGACAGCGCCAGCCAGCCGCCTGACAGGGTTGAGCCTTGGCGCTGACGATTATCTTACCAAACCGTTTCAGATCGAAGAGTTGCAATGGCGGGTACATAATCGACTTCAGCAAGCTCAGCAACTGCGTAACAGGTTTAAAGCAAGCCTGACTCAGCCGGACCAGGAAACTTCTATTCCCGGCTCTGCCCCCATAGACCCCTTCCTGGAATCGGTATACGCGCTAGTGGAGCAACACCTCGACGATTCAACGTTTGGAGCGGAAGCCCTGGCCGCTACCCTGGAACAGAGTCGTATGAGCGTATACCGCAAGCTTAAGGCACTGACAGGGCTGTCGGCGAGTGAATGCATACGCGGTTACCGGTTAAAACGTGCCTGCGTTTATTTGCAGCAGGGTATGTCGGTTACCGAAACCGCTTATCAAGTAGGCTTTGAGAGTCCGGCCTACTTCACCAAGTGCTTTCGGGAAACCTATCAGCTGACTCCTACCGAGTTCGCCCGATCCAATACGCCTTTGTCGTAACATTTTTGTCACAACCTCGACACTTAACAATAAATGATCGCTTTGCAAATTGGCTAACTGGTGTACGAATTGCCCTTTGGATAAGCGCTTGTCAACAGCTCACGGCGGAACCTACTTCGCCCACCACATTCACCCTTCGGATTGTGGCGACATGGTCGATACGAACCGTATCGACCACGCAAACCGTAGCGCAATCGCCGAATGACTGGCGTTAGCCGTTGTGCGCCAGAACATGACGACGTCCAACATTCATAAAGTGTATATCGTAGTTGTGTTTAAGCTGTCGGTAGATTACCCGCGCAAATCGCATTAAAGCACCGCTGCTATTTTGCCACCCGCTCCGCTGAATCGTACTGGGTTCTGCCGAATTGTTGTGATAAAATAACCCCGTATGGTCCTCGTAGAAGAGCCCTTTACCTTTGTTTTGCAGAAAGGAGATGCACATTCTGTACTCCGTTTGGTCTGGTGGAGTTGTTTCGTCAAAAGGGCCAAATTTATCCAGAAAGGAGCTACGGCGCAGGTGAGGATGGTCACTGTAATAATGCACTTTCCGGTAGTTGATAGCCAAGGGTGAAAAGACCATTTCCGAAAACATAGTGGAATAAGGCTTCAGGTAAGGATAGCGGAAGTAGGCATAAAAGCGTACAATATCCAGCTCGGAACGTTTATTCATTTGCGCTAACGACTCGCGAAGCGCGGCTGGGAATTGGGCACCTGCTTCAAAATCATCTTCAACAAACAGGGTATACGGCGTCTTTACCGCCCGCTGGCCCTTATTCATGTTATAACCAGCACCCATGTTACGGGGGGAGGTAAGCAACTCGAAAGAGAATTTCTGTTGTAGCTTCTTGATTCGATCCAGGTGAAGAGGCTGACTACCATCGTCCGTTACGATAATAGCTGCGAACTGGCAGTTAAGCGCCTGAAAACTCTTGAGCAGATTTTCCAGCGAAAGGCTTCGATTGTAGTTGGTGATTAATACCGTTACCTCGTTGAATGCGTGAACCATGATAGCGTATCGTTTTGAGAGAATATAGTGCCGATTGGCTGATTCAAATGTAGCGGTCAGTCAGGGCTAGGCTAAGTGGATTTCGATGAGCAGCTGGTTTAGCCCGTTTTTAGGTTACTTTAGACGATAAACCGAATTATAAAACGATAAATAACTCTTATAAAAATCCCTATTTAGTTTACCATTTTACCCGTCGATACGAATTTTTACTTTTTCATGTTACTATCAAGCGCTATGCTGGGAGTATGTTGACAATCGTACTATGGTTACGCACCAAAAACTAAAACAGCCCGGTACCTGAACAGTACCGGGTTGTTGATCCACTTTCAGTTGGCGATATAAACTGCGATTACCGTTGTAGGTATTTAAGGGGGTCCACTACGTTATAATCCGTATCGTCCCGTAGAATGCTGTTGAGGGAGCCAAGGTGAGCCGCCCCAATGAGTAGTAACGCCCGTTTCGCCTTCGTTTTTAGTTGGGCAGTAACCATGTTGGAGTATATTTTGTAATCTCTGTTTTTAAAAACAGAGATCAGTTCAGCACCAATATAGGCGGGGTTGATAAAGGCCGTATCGACCATTGCATCCGGATTTTTAAATGTTCCATTCACCACTCTCGCTGGCGTGATATAGCGTAGATGATAAATTTTGTTGTAAGTCTCAGGCTGATTGATAAAAACCAGGTAGTTCGTAAACGATAATTTATTTTCCTGTAGGGCTATTACTTTTTCAACGACCATTGATCTCAAGGCCGCCCCTTCTTCTTTATACAACTGGATGTTCTCACCATTATCCAAAATGCCTTGCGAAGTTCCTCCCGGCGCATTGACGCAATGTATTTTGGGTAGACCGAGTTGTTTAGCCATTCTAAAGGCTAGCTGGTAAACTTCACTTCGACCATCTTCCAGTTGATCGAGTTTTAGCTTGTCGTGAACGTAGAGATTGTATAAACTGTCGATCCGTTGTTGTTTGTCAGGAAGCACCTCCACCATGATCAGGTCAGGCCGATAAGGCAGAATCCGTTTTGCAAACGCAGCAAGCTCACCTTGTTGTTTAGGCAGCAAAACGTCGGTGTTTGGATTACCGCTGTTATAAAGTTGGGCAAGGTGGTCGGACCCCAACAGCATAATATCTGTTTTTTGAGCCTGCACGGATGCACTAAGAAGTGATGCTACTACCGCTGTCAGGAGTATACGTTTTACGTTCATTCGAGTTTTCACAGTATAGAAGGTTGATTGTGCGGCCTTGGCCACTCAGCACAAAAATAGCGTAAAACGACAGTGTAGTGTTTTTGTTGATTCGCGACAGGTCGCTTCGGCAAACTGGTTTTGCCGACTAGCAAGTTGATTTAATTACGACTGATCACGCTGAATGGTCAAACACGCTCGATATAGATTCGCCCTGCGTCCTGACAGTACTATTTCTGCTGTCAGGACGCAGGGCGAATGAAATGCAAAGAGGAAGGTTAGTAATTGCGCGGAACTAGTGTAACGGTATCTATCCAATAGTCATTTAACGCCCGAAAGTAATTCTCCCATTGTTCCAGACCCAAAGGCTTTGTAATGAATGAATGAGCGCCTAGTTCATAAGCCTTTGCAATTATAGCACTGTCTTCATTGTGGCTTAACACAACAATCGGTAAGCGGGGATAGTCCTCTCTAATCCTTTTTAGCAACTCAAAGCCCTGATCCGAGCTTGGTAAATTTAAATCGAGTAGCACTAAACGGGGAAAATCACGTTGCTCAGCAGCCGTTATTTGCAGGTGAATCACTGCCTCTTCAAGAGTAGAGGCCATAACTGGCTGAGCCAGGGGCATCTTTTCTCGTAAACCGAAAGCGATTAAAAGTTGATGGTCCTTATTATCCTCTACGACCAATAAGGGAAAGGATCTTCTTAGGTGGCGACGCTTGTCGTCAGGAGTCATTCTAGCGATTGTTGAGTACTTGTGTATTGAGCGCTCAACAATGCACAATCAATATTAATTCTGCTAATTCCCGTTGGAACACCTCTTTTTTTTAATAGAATATAAGGTACTGTGTAACACATTACTAACCTGCTTGTTATGACAAAAAGAACACCCTTCCTTCACTGGCTTCCTTTCAACGAAGATCCCTTGGCGAGAGCCGTGTATTCATTCTGGACCTAGTGGAAGGGTAATTCTTAGTCGCTTACTTAACTCATATTGCCTCTCAGTAGACAAATCAGTGTAAGCTTGGATTGACTGGATGCGCAGGACGATCTCTTTCACCCTTGCTTACAAAACCATCATCAATGCTGTCTTCATCGTCTTCTTCTACCAGTAAAGAATCGGCATAGGACTTAACCATATCGTTCTGCACGCCGGAAAAGTCGGGAGCGTTGGGAATAATCAGCCAGGCATTAACCGACTTAGCTTCCTCTGTTTCTTGGTTGTCATTAGCTTTCTGCGAACGGCTCTGTTCAGCCATACGTTCGTTTTGCCAATAAAACGTTTCATCCTGATGGTTATAGAAGCCAGTCCGAGAACCCGAATCGTCTGTATTCAAAATCATTGAATAGTTATTTTCGAGTGATTCAGCGGTGAGGTCAGGTGGGGCCTGCGTTGCTGAATACCATTTGCCAAGTTCAATGTCCGTGTCGGGTAAAATCGCCATAGTAAGGTTGTATTCAATAGTAGACCACAATGTACACAATTCAGCGATAGTAAGTTTGTCTAGAGAAATAACTAGACGGCGGGCAACATACTGTGCTTAAGCGGGCCGTATTATTAACTCATCGGCCTCAAAATCCACTTAAATTGTTTACATTTATCCATACAAAAATCATATACTCATCTTAGATAACTTTTCAACCATGAACAAGCTCGTATGGATTAGTTGCGTAGGCGTCGCTACGGTGTTGACCGCTTGTCGCGAAGCCAACCAGGAAGTAACCCCCGATTTGGCTTCACCGCTAGTAGGAAAATTTAACGTTACTTATCTGATTGCGGGCCCAATGAGTCAGACCAGGCAAGGGGGAACCGGTTCGTTTGTGCGATTGGAACGAAAGAGTAATAATACCCTACTGGTTAAGGTAAGAATTGATGACGGAATGGTTCAAGTCAACGATCAGTACGAGGCCAGAATCACACCCGTTAGCTTGCAAGCGTATAGTCAACAAGAAGCTGGCCTTCGCAGTCGCTATAGCTTGACGGCTGCTAACTTAAGCCCACTTGGTGGGGAAAGTGTGAGCCAGATTAGTCTTTTCCAGGACGGAACGATTCGGGCGGCACTGGGCTACGTAAACTCCTTAGGACAAACCGTCAGTCTGGGAGTAAACTTGTAGGAAAGGCCAAAGTGCAGAATCCTATCGTTCCGTTAATTGATAGCGTCTCTTAACGCACGAAATACACGCTCGATCAAAACCTTGTTTAGTATGAGCCTAGCTATTGAAAAGTCTTATACGGGTAACAGCTACGAAACCGATACAACAGCGTTGCACACCATTCATTAGACTGATACGTTTTTCCAATTGTTTAATCGCCTAACATCATGAAAAAGCAACTTATCATTCTAGGGCTTACTGCATGCGTTGCTTGTCAGCACGATGCTCCAAGTGTTCAGCCGGTGCTTGCTCCCGATGCTGCGAAAATTATAGCGGGTACCTATATGGCTACCATAGCACGGATTCCTGACGTAAAATCGTATCCCATCAACGGTAAAACGATCACCTTTCAAATCGAACGCATTGCCCCTGACACGGTACGCGTCAACGTGCAGGCTCCTGCTAACGGCTTCTATTCGCCCGCCAGAGACACTACCTACAATAAAGTTTATGTGCTTACAAAGCCACAAGGCTACTATCTGACATTAGAAACTGACAAAACCCAGCCGAATAATCAGCTGGGAAGCGAACTCGTAATTGCCTCCCCTCTGGCACCCGATACCTCACCAAACTGGGCATCGTACGTATTTCTACCTCCGGGCTACAAACTAGGTCGCGTATCGGCTGAATTTACCAAAGTCAAGTAGCACAAATTGCCCGGCGGAGAGCAATACCTGACGAAGAATTTCGAAAAGTCTAAAATCGTTGCTCGCTTGAAGTGGTAATTCAAGCGAGCAACGATTTTTGTAACAGCCGTTGCTTGTATGTTAATCAAGCACATATACTTGGTCAAAACCCTTTTGTGTCACTCCGAGAAGAGTATATCAAATAGACTTACCCATAGTTATTACTACATACAAAAAAAGTAGCCAGCTTAGATGCTGGCTACTATGTACTATCCTTGTTTTAGTCGTGCTATTTCTGGCCAAACGTAAAGTAGACACCTGCTCCCAGCAAAAGCCACTTTCCTGTTTCACCATCACCAAAAATCAGATGATAACCCGCATCAGCATTTAATCCCAAGCTAGGTGAAAGAGCATATTGCAGCCCTACCTTAGGAGCCGTCCCAAAGTTGTTAGCGCTGTTCGATGCTTTAAACGTCTGGTAACCATTCGTAATTTCGAATGTGGCAGCGGCTCTGTATAATCCAGCCTCCAGCCCAACATAAGGGCGCAAAGCGGACGTGGAGAAAAAGTACTCGGCTTGCCCTGTCACCATAAGAATATTCCCAGACGCTTTGACCGATCCATTAACACCTGCTCCAGGGTCAATAGCGAAGTTCGCCGAATTACTGGTCGTAAAGTAGCGACCGTTTAAGCCAACGGCTAAATTAGGTTTAATGAAATAGCGTAGCGTCGCTCCGCCCCCCCAGAGGCCGTCCGAAAACGAGGAGCCAGATTCAGTTAGAGCCAAGTAATTGCCCATTAGGTTCGCTTGAAACTGTGCCTGGGCCTTGGAGGAAAAAAGTAGTGCGCCTACAACCAGAAATAAGTAAGTTGTTACCTTGAAAGAGCTTTTCATGCTGAAGATGCTGCTTTAATTGAGGCTAAGTTAGAGTTTATGAACACAGCGGCCTACCTTCATTTAGTCAAAGGCGGCTAATTGGGCTTGTTCATAATGTATGCTCTAATCTGTCTCCACATGACATTAGTCCAATGGTTCGAGAGCCAGACGAGTTAATCGGCCAGAATCATCCCAGTATAAAGCAATCAACCCATCTGTTCGCTCAGCTAGTAACCGGAATCCTTGCTCGACAGCGTACCGATGCCGCGCATGTACCATGTCTACCCCTTCCTGATAAGATACTACAATTCGTTTAACCCCAAACGGACTACCAACTGGCCAGTTGCGTTGACTCACATTATACTTCATCAGAGTTTAGAACAGCTAAGTGAATAGAATTACTTAACGTCTAGACCCCTTAACTGCTAACTTAGTTGTAAGAGCCTAACAAAGCGCTTAGGCAATGATTTTATCGGTTTTAGTAGTCGTATCCCTTCCTACCAGTCCTGCTGCCCAAATATACCTTCGAACTAGTTTCAGAAGCTGTTGATAGTAGAGCTACCCAGTATTACATTAATTTCCACGCGGGGCGTCGTATTCTGAGAAACAGGGGCGAAGGGCAGCTTGTACTGTTTAGGCTGAGAACGAGCACCATGTGAACAAAGAATTGGTGTACTGAATAACCCTTGCGTCATTACACGGCTGTCCTTGTAAAGCTTAAATAAACAATAGTGTATGCAAACAAAAAACCGCCAACGTTTCCGAAGGCGACTTAAGTTGCTGGTTATCAGCTGAGCCAGTGGAGGGATTCGAACCCCCGACGCGCTTGCGCATCCTGATTGCAAATCAGTTTTGTCTATTTATACTTACTATCTGCTTGTTTATTATTAATACTGTTATTCAATACATTATACAAAGTAGCGGTATATTTATTTTCGTCTTAATTCTGGTTTTTGAGGAAATCTGTATGCAAGCGGCTTAGCTACCTGATTATCGTATAGACATACTGACTACTCTTCACCATGAATGCAACGGCCAACTTTTACTTCGATACTCGCCAGCAAAAACAGGATGGCACCTACCCTATTAAGCTACGCATCACCTACCAACGATAGCAGCGCTACTACCCTACTGAAATTAATCTGACGCTCGATCAGTGGCACAAAGTCTGTGAGCCCAAGCCACGCGAGGATTTTATTAAAGACACAAAGGCTTTTCTAGATGCAATCAATAAAAGGGCTGAGCAGATAATAAGTGTACTGCCCGTGTTCAGCTTTACCGAGTTCGAAAGTCGTTATAGCAGTAAAAGTCCAAACCGCCCTGACAATGTGCTCATGGCTATGGAGCAGTACATCGATCAGCTTTCTAGAGAAGGTCGCGCCAGTACAGCTAGTAGTTATAAGGATTCGCTGGTTGCCATCAGGACTTATCATAATCGACAAAGCGTTTTATCTTTTTCGGCTATTACACCCGTTTGGCTTAAAAGCTTTGAGCTGTGGATGACTGGCAATAGTCGCTCCCTGACAACAGTGGGTATTTACCTGAGGAGCCTTCGCACGATCTATAACCGCGCAATAGAGGAAGGCATTCCGGAGAAATTAAAGCGATCATTGAGCGTTGGGGACAGCGGCCAATTCGGCCTAACCAATATATTTTTAACGTCCTCAAGCCCGGCTTAACGCCAGAACAGGAATTAGGGAAAATTCGACAATTCGTTAAGATGACGAATATTTATATTCGTCAGATAGCGTCTACAGTTGATATCGACAAAGACGTAACGACCGACACGGCTCGCCACTCATTTAGTACCGTCCTGAAGCGCCGATTAAGTTTATCAGTGAGCGCCTGGGTCATCAGGAATCCGGACGACTGAGAGCTACCTTGACAGCTTTGAAGATGACGTAAAAGCGCAGTACGCTAGTGCGCTGACCTCGTTTAAAAAGAAGGACAAAGAGTAGCTAGTCTCTACCCCCATAAGTGGTTTAGTTGAAAGACTGGCGAAACTCGACGGGTGATACATTCGTCTTTTGCTTAAATAGCTTATTGAAGGATTGAGGATGCTCAAAACCTAGTTCGTACGCAATTTCAGCAATGCTTAGACTGCTGGTGCTCAGCATATCCTTAGCCTTTTCAATCAACTTATTGTGGATAAACTGCTGCGTACTTTGGCCAGTTAGCGACTTGAGCATGTCGGTCAGGTAGCGGGGTGATACGGCAAGATAGTCTGATAGCTCTCTAACGGAGGGTAATCCAGAAAGCGACGCGTTTTGGCCATTGAGCCTGGTTGACAGATACGCGTCCAGTTTAGCAATCAAATCATTGTAAATAGCCTTCCGCGTAATAAATTGTCGATTATAAAATCGATTGCAATAGTTGAGTAACAATTCGATTTGAGAGACAATAATATCCTGGCTGAATGAGTCTATATTCGTTGCCAGCTCACTAGCTATGCTGTCAAATAGATCAGTAACAATGGATTTCTCTTTCTCGGATAAAAATAGGGCTTCCGAAACGGCGTAGGAGAAAAATCCGTATTTATTAATTGTATTTCCAAGTGGATAATGCCGGATAAGATCCGGATGAAAATAAAGACTATAGCCTTCGTAGCTGCTTTCTTCTCCCGACATCGTGACTAGCTGATTCGGGGCCAAAAAAGCCAAGCCTCCTTCGTCAAAATCGTAGTACCCCTGCCCGTACCTTACCTGCCCTTGAAACTTCCGCTTAAAGGATATTTTGTAGAAGTTGATAATAAACGATGTTCCCGCATCAGCCAGATTCACCGCTAAGTTGCTGTAGTTAACCAATGCGATGAGTGGATGGAGCGGCTTAGGCTGCGCGATCCGCTCCATCAACGTTGAGATGCTAGTGACTAGATGCGTTTTCTTATCAGACGCTTTCATATCACATTTACTTGGTTAAATCTGACGGTTAATCCTGAGCTGAAGGCCGAACCACGATATCACCTACATCGACGTTTTCCGGCTGCTCGATGGCGAAGGCAATAGCGCGGGCAACAGCATCGGGTGAAATAGCTACTGTTTCGCTCCGTTCAGTGATAGCGGCCCTCATCGAAGGATTTTTGATTTTACTAGCAAATTCGGTTCGTACAAAACCTGGCGATATACCGGTTACGCGCCACCGTCCATTCGACTCTTGACGTAAAGCTTCGCTTAGGGTACGAACGGCATTCTTTGTTGCAGCATAGACGCCTTGCATAGGAACAATTTTGATTCCTGACGTAGATATAACATTGATGATATGGCCAGAGCCCTGTTGACTAAAAACAGGCAGCGCAGCGGCAATGCCATATAAGACACCCTTCAAATTTATATCAATCATTTCCTCCCACCCCTCAACGTCCAGTTCATCAATTCGGGAGAGCTGGCTCACGCCAGCATTGTTAATCAGTACGTCCAGTTTTCCAAAACGCTCGCACGCCAGGGTTACCAAACTCGCTAAATCAGCTTTTCGTTTAACGTCTGATACGACATAGGCTACCTCACCACCCGCTGACTTGATTTGGGCGTTAAGCGCTGCTAGGCGGTCGGCCCGGCGTGCACCCAGTACAACGGCTGCTCCCCTCTCAGCGAGCAATAAAGCGGTAGCTTCCCCTATACCGCTACTGGCTCCTGTAATTGCTACCACTTTACCTTTGATTCCATTTTCCATAGTTAAAACAGATTTTACACTGCAAAATTCACCCATAGAAAGCTGGTAGGTGTAGCCAAAAAGGCAAACGTTGTAGCCAGAAAAACACTGGTATAGAATGTTGAATACTAGGCTTGGTATTCAACATTGATATTGGTCAGGAAACGCCGTTAACGGTTTGCGCCAGTAATTGCAATAGGAAAACAAGTAAAGCCAGGTAGACTAGTTTTTCATTGAAATAAGTGGTAAGTCAACAGATTGTATAGAAGCAACTGATGGTTCAGATTTAGTTATCGTCTTTCATAGTGTGTGGACGTTTGTACATCAGCGAGTTTAGCCGACTAATGAATCAAACCGGTTAACGTTCATGAGTGTATTAACAATTTTTGGTCTAGCTGCCGTTGCTGTCTCTCTCGTCTGTTACTTTCTGCAAGCCCGCTCCAGGTGGTGGGTATTGGGCTTTGCTTTATCGTGTATCCTCGGCGCTGTCTACGGTTTTTTGGCTAACTGGTATTGGTTTAGCCTTTTTGAAGGCATATGGGCCGTTCGCGGCTTTATTCGACTCTACCAGCAAAGACACGCAGACTAAGGCGTCCTATTCACCCTTCGGCTCCCAGAGCTCAATGATATTCCCCTCTGGATCGAGCACGTGCACGAACTTGCCGTAATCGTGCTCCGCTATTTCATCAACAATCGTTACGTTATCCCGTTTCAACTCGTCCACCAGTGCGGCAAGATTCTCCACCCGGTAGTTGATCATAAACGGCTTAGCGGAGGGATTGAACACCTCGGAATCGCTGGCGAATGCGGCCCAGGTGGTTGACCCTTTTTGGGCGGGATCATCAGCCTGCCGCCACTCAAACGTTGTTCCGTATTCGCTGGTTTCTAATCCCAGATTTTTGGCGTACCACTCGTTCATGGCTTGCGGGTCATTGCATTTGAAGAATACACCGCCCAGGCCCGTTACTTTTTTCATAGTTATCGATTTGGTTGTTACTCCAGTGAAGCTATTAGCACGCGTTGTCCCTACCTATTAATTGAGCAGCTTCTTTTTCTGAGCGTTAAACTCCTCCTGCGTTAGAACGCCCGCATCCAGCAGCTGCTTTAGTTTAATCAGCTCATCCGCTACACCAATGGGTTTATCAGCTACCGGAGATGTTTCTGCCGTTCTGTACTCGGCGGGTGGTATCACCTCACCGGCCTCAAAGGCATTGGCCAGTTCGACCCGGTAGCGAGCCATGAGGCCAACGGACACAATGGCTACAGCTGCAAAGCCAGTCTTCTTTGTGCCCACCATACTCAGATCTTTGACAACAACCGTTTTACGGGCAAAACGAGTACCTAGGTAGTCTTTAATCAACCGGCCATTGCGGTAATCAGCCGTAAATGATGCCGGATTCTCGTAGATAAAGGCAAAAGCTTTATCGGGTAGGGTTCCTTTCCCCAGTTGTAGCGTATCGCCCTTCTTGATGATCCAGCCACCAAGTGTGGTTTGATAGCCGTAATCGAAATCTTCAGAATAGAGCCAAGGCTTACCGGGTTGCAAATCAGCTTCCGTGACGGGTGTTCGTCGCCTGGTCTGGGCAGAAAGTAGTAACGGGAATACTAGAAGAAGAATTAATGTGAAGAGATGCTTCATGAAGGTGTAGCTCGCGAAATGCTTACTGATAGTCTTAAAAATCTTTAAGTTTGTCTCTTTTGATCTGCTGTTGTTTACTGACTAGTAGCGATTTGGCTTTCTCACTGCATGATTCACACTCATCATACTTATCAGTGTCTCGAATCCAAAAATACTCCACCAACTGTTTCTTACAACTTGTGTTATAATAGATCCTGCTATACGTAGTGGCTATTAGCGTATTATTGACCCAACGCCTTGATAAGATCGTTTCGTTGCCGCAACTGACTGGCTTTGTTCGTACAGTTGGCTCTTTCTCGCCATACTTCAAAGCCAAAGCCTCTTCAAGCTCCATCGAATTACTACTTTTCAAACTTATCAATCGTTCATTCTTAAAGATTAGGTAAATTTTCGTCAGTGCTATTCCTGATACTTCGTATTGGTTCATATAGAATACCCTGACATCAGGACAAAAGGAAGAGCCAATAGGGCTTTCATGGGGATTTTGCCTGTTAATGACCAACTCGCCTATACTTGTATTTTCCTGATCGAACATATAGTTATCGACAACCGACAGTTGTTCGCCGGACTCAGATACCAATGAGTCAATCAAGCCAATCGTCGATCTGCCAATTCTAAACCGGCCAATACCTTCAATCTTATCCTGAGCGTAGCTGCTCAGCGAAATCAAGAATAAGAAAAGTACTCTTTTCATCATAGGAGCACAACAAGTCAAACACATAAATTCCGATCAACCTAATGTTTGCAATCAAAAGCTATGTGAGTTGTCAATCAAGTGCTTTAAGTTCTCGATAGCCTCAACGACGCTCGGATTATGCAGTACTGATCCGGCAAATTCTTTCAGCTTATCAAACTGCTCGCCTGCTTCTTTAGCCGATCTTCATACTGGCCGATTACTAATACCAGCTAGTCTATGTTAGGATTAGCCGCTTGCCGTCCACTAGCGTATTGCTCGTTTCTCATCGCCGACAACCAGCCAAGTTAGCTTTGAAGAAAAATCAGACAACTATTAATCCAGCGTCAGGGGCATAACCATTGCACTTTGCATGGCCAACTCCTTATCAGCTCGGATTTGGGATTCTCGAATAGCAATCGATTCCCGGTACTCCTTCGCTTCGGCTAGCTTGGTTAAGGTGAGCGGGTGGCCAGCCTTACCAAAAACATCCTCAACTTCATCAAGCTCGACTCTAAAGAACTCTCGCCGGTTATTGATGAGGTTGATTCGCTTTTCGGCAAGCTGCTTATGGATTTTATACTCGAGATCAGGAGCGTTATCCGAGTAAACCATCGCATGTACGTCAAAGCAGAAGGGCACTGACGCGTCGCCTAGTTCTTTGACTCGGTCATTGGTTCAAGTCGCCGGGTCATTCCGATTTTGAACACGTCCTCGCCGAACGAGCCGATATTAGAAATGATGTAGACGTGCCCGGATTTGGTTTGTTGGGCCATCGACAGCGCCCGTTCTTTCTGCAACTGAACATCAGTCAGTAGCTGCTCTAGTTCTTTGATCTTCTGATCCAAACTAGCTAGCTGGTCACCTGTGGCACGTTTGGCCTCCTCAGTAGCCTTAGCTAAGGCTTTCTGGTATTTAGCCTCTTCATCTTCGGCCTTCCGTTGAGCCGTTTCAATTTCCCGCTGCGCCTTTTCTTCTTCACGCATTTGCTCACGGATCATACGCTGTTCCTCCTTCTCCGCCTGCAACTTTTGCTGTAGCTCAAATTCCAGGCGGAGTTCGGCTATTTTGTAGCCGTAACACGCTTGGATAATGGTACTCTGATTGACGCTACCTAACTTATTAATAGCTTCGTATGATTTGGCAATACGGGCTTCCATATTACCCATATTATTCCAGCTAACCCGAGCAATGGCTGCGTCGCAGTCACCGTTGAAAGCCCGAAGCATCAGTTTTGCGTACTGCTTTGTCATTCTCCGACCTTCTGCTCTACTCCCCCCCACAGACCATTCAACCGGACAGGATACGGCCTTCTCCTCTTTGATAAGTTGTTTAAGCGAGTCGCGAATTACCTCTAGTTTCTCTTTGTATTGGTCAGAGCTGGAGTAGTTATATACGGGTTCGTAAAGGCCGTATGAGATGTCTTCGAGTTTACTTTCAAACAGGTTTATTTCTTGTAGCAAGGATTCATAGACAGTACGCTTGGCGGCATAGTCATTGCGTAGCTTTTCGACATCTAGCTCAATCCGCTTTATCTCACCTTTCCGCTGTTGAAGTAGCTGGTCAACATCAACGATTGGGGCGTATTGGCGATTTAGCCGTTCCACTTCGTGCTCACTCGTATTAACCTGCTCACGGAGTTTATAGCAATAGTAAGCCAGATTGGCCAGGGTAATACAGAGTACAAAAACTACTAGTGTAGAGGTTTCAATCATTCGTATGGTGTGGTTAAAGTAATAAGCTAACTGGGCGCAGTACAACAGCCTGCAATGTTCATATAAGCCAATGCGGCAAGCGGTTTACTATAAACCCCTCGACTTTTCCTGCTTTACAATGTTGTAGAGTTCATAAACTTCGGAAAGCTTCATCGAATAATCAGGGTAAAACTTCTTGTCTTCATTCAGCGATACGCAATCAATAATCCCGTTTTCTACGTCGTGACGCACAATTCGCTTAATGACAATACCATCTTGATGAACAATTACAAAGTCAGGAAACCGGTGTATATGCAGTTTACTCTTCCATAAGTGCCTTGCTACGTTACGGCCTATTACTATGTCACCCGCCGAAATAGCATCCTTTCGATCGTTGTCCATACTGTCTCCCCGAACTTCGAAGGCTCTGTAGATTCCGGAGTGCCTTTTTTCGACAATCGACGGTTGAAGACTTGCGGGATCCGGAGCAGCAGGAAGGCTTCTCACTCGAACTGGTATCAGCGCTTGAAACGGCAGCACGAGCCAATTATCAAGCCTACTGCCAAACAGCGGATCCCGAGGAGTACCGCCAATCCTATCAGGAATGGGAAGAGCAGGACGACAAGCGCTATAATGAGTACTACCAGAACTACAGCCGCTAGCCATGAAGGAGCTTATTGCGATTACGACTAGTGGGCAAGGCTCGCTTGTCGTCTCAGCCCGTGAACTGCACGAGTTTTTAGGAGTCAAGTCACGTTTTATTGACTGGATCAAGAACCGAGTCGGTAAGTACAAATTTCTGGAAGACACCGACTATGTAACGGTTTCTAAAAATTTAGAAACCGGTGGTCGCGAACTTGACTACGCACTGACCAGTTCACTACGGAGGCTCACAAGCCACGTTCGAACCAACGGGTAAAGCCTTGTTTGCTACCGATCGCAAAGGCCAGTCCGTACCTATCTTCGTGATGCCTGGTTCATGGGTACGCTGTTTGGATAAGGGACAGTTCACCGCCGTTCCGGATCGGATCTTTCATCAACAGTTTGAGCTGGTTCGTTAAACCCGCTCGAACGAATGAGCCGAACTACAAGCATCCCGATCACACGCCCTGGTAGCAAATGTTTGTGAAGGCAGGTCATGGCTCATAAACTCAACGGATTGGCTGAACTTGAGGCATTGATTCGTGAGATGGCAATTTGAGAATAGCCGCGAAACCCGAAGGTTGCTTTCTATCGTATTTGCTGAGTATCTTCGAAAAACGGACGTTATTTGGAACACGGCTTCTAGGCATTGCTTGGAAAACCATCTATTTAGTAAACTCACCTTTTGTCTAACAGCTGTCAGACAACGCTTGTTTTTGTCTTCCATTCTGTAGTACTTAACATATAATAGATTATACAACAGATTGTATTGCGCTGGAATAGCTTGACACTAACCGTGTACAGTTATGAAGGTAAGTGGGTTTATTGACCTCAAGAAAAAGTACAAAGTCAGCGCTTTCCGCTGGCACGTGGTCGAGCTCTATCGACTGGAGCTGGTCAGTGAAAAACAGATTTTGGCCGAGCTGAATATTTCCCGAAATTCACTCCGGATCTGGAATCGAGCCTACCAGCGCTATCGACTCCGACGCTACTATCCTAGTCCTAAACGCGCTCGACGGATGAAAAGTAAAACCGATGAAGTGGCCCTACTTAAAAAGCAGCTAGCCGATACTCAAAAACTACTCCAGCACGAACAACTCAAACGGGAAGCCCTGGAGATCATGATCAACATTGCCGAAAAAGAGCTCAAAATTCCGATTCGAAAAAAGCCTGGCCCCAAACAGTAAATCAACTCAGCCTGCATCACCCACTGGTGAGTATGGAAACACTCTGCGGGCTGTTTGGGGTAAGCCGTCAGGCTTGGTATGAGAAGCAGAAACGATGTCAGAAAGCGGATCTTACAAATACTATGGTGTTAGCCGAAGTCCGGCGGTTACGCCTGGACTTGCCTTCGGTTGGAGCGGAAATCCTGCACCACCAGTTGACCGACTTTCGTCAGCAGCATGGGATCAAACTAGGTCGGGATAAGTTTGCTAAGTTACTCAGAGATAATGGCTTATTGATAAGGCGTAGAACGCGACGGACGAAGACTACCTGGTCGAATCATCCCTTTCGCAAGTATCCCAACCTGGTGAAAGGGAAAAAAGTAGACGCTCCTAATGAGTTGTGGGTGAGTGATATCACCTACTTGCCCCTACCTCGTGGGTTCGCTTATCTGAGTCTGATCACCGATGCCTACTCGCGGAAGATTGTGGGTTGGGCGCTACACCCCACTTTAGAAATGGAAGGGCCATTAAGTGCCTTAAAGATGGCGCTAAAGCGAAATAAGGTTAGCCAACAGCTAATCCACCACTCGGACCGGGGCGTTCAGTATTGCTGTCATGCCTACACGGGTCTGTTACGAAAAAACAAGATTGCTATTAGTATGACTGAGCAGGGCGATCCGTACGAAAATGCGTTAGCTGAGCGGGTCAATCGGACGATAAAAGAGGATATGTTGCTCAATCGGGGCTTTATCAGTTACGCGGCTGCCGAAGAAGCGGTTCAACGAGCGATTGAGAACTACAATCAGCTACGGCCACATCGGAGTTGTGGTTACAATACGCCGGAACAAGCGCATCGCCTGCAAGGTGAATTGGTCAAGAAATGGCGCGTCAAGAAACGTCAACAACCGGGAAAAATGCAACAGATAGCGTCAATAGTAACCGCTTAAAGTGAGTCTCAAATTTGTCAAGTAAAATCAGTGTAATACACAGTTTTATAACTACAATTATGTTAATGAACATAACTTAGAAAGGCATCAATTAAGTAGATGCTACCTTTCTAAGTTATGTCTAATTGTTATAGATGAACTTCTTTGTTTGCAACTCACCAATGCCAAATGGAGATCCTGCGCTCTTTTCATAGACAAGGACGTACGAAAGTAACGTACTAGCTACTGAGCCCCCTTATTGCTTCATTATTTTAATTGTTTTGTTCTGTGTTGGAGTGCTAACCTTTAATAAGTAAACTCCTGGTAAATAACCTAACTGAGCTGAGCTATACATTGTGGCTGCAACTTCCTCAATCCGTGTATAACTTACCAACTTACCTTGCTGGTCGGTAACCTGAATTGTTACTTGTTCACCTAATGCTCCATCTACTAGTATTTTTATTACTTGGTCTGAACTTGGATTCGGCATCACTTGAATGCTTAAATCAGTTGATGCACTCTTTGCGGATAATCTTGCCCCTTTACAGTAGGGTAACCAATTTAGGATATAACTCTGTTCACCGGCAGTGCCTTCCTGGGTGGCTTTAAGGGTGACAACAGGATTGTCAGTATAGAGATTTAAACTGTAAGGGCCTGGCTGAGTTGTCGGCAATAACTCATTGCTAACCGAAAAAGACACAGGTTGCCCTGTCAAGCCTGTATATCGCGGGGTGAATGTAAGCTTTCGCTGATTAGTCGCTATTACCTCACAGTCAACATTTACTACACCTGTAATGGAAAAGGGCTGGTTGGAAACAGAATCATCTATTTTGACTAAACGATACTTAGCGTCAATATCAATGTAACGACCGTAAAGAGCATTATTGAATACAGTTAAAGAAGCTGTTTGAAAGAAACCTACTCCTTGATCTGGGTTGTCGAGTACCTTTAGGGTTGTACCATCAAATTTGGCTAAGTAATTACTGTAGCGACCATCAGCGAAATAGCGATTATATATGCAATACAATATATTATTATACACAATCATTTCGCCAAACACCCCTCCTTTTCCAGATACCTCATTGTCAGGTTCTGGAATCAATTCCATCTTCGTTCCATCGTACTTAACTAATTGCCCCCTGCCGTTAGCATTTGTATACTTTCCATAAAGTGCATTTCTATAAACTATTAAAGGATACTCAGTTCTTGGATAGTAAATATCTAAATACCCCTGACCGTTATCAGGATTCTTTATCAGAGAAATAGTTTGGGCGAAAGCATTCTGGGTAAACGTAACCAGAATACTGGCAAGTAATACGAGCGTAGCTTCTTTTTTCATCAGTAATAGCATATTTATTCAGTTTAGATAGCAAACACAATAGCCCTAAATATATTTACCATTTCAATTATCTGTACATTAAATATTTATTTATATACTATAAAATTAATAAAATAGGGTAATTTTATCAAAGACGAAATAACTTGTTACTTAAGAATAGCTAACATAAAATTGCCTTTTTTGCCACATATAGGACTCAACAACCTAGATTTCAGACATTTACACGAAATCTTGTGATTTCGATGTAAATGGTCGTCTGAAGCATCCCGGCTCCACTGGTTCATTCATAGTATACGAAAACATGTTCGGACTTTTCAGCTAAACAATGACCGATAACTACAGAAAGTACTATTTTAAGCCCGAAACGCTCGCCAAATATTGGGAGATTCGCCTATTATATTCGATGAATCACAAATTATAGCAGATAATAGGCATAGAAGTGTAATATAAGCCCCGTCACGCGACGATCTGTATCAAAACGCATCCACATCGTCTAACCATAAAGAGTGCCTTAAATCGAACGTTTTACTGTCAATTGTACAAACGATCCGTCAGGCGCTGATAGCGTAACACCCGCTTTGTGGGTTTGCCCCGGTAATGCCGCTTCGCATAACGACCGAAGGTCTCCTGATACAACTCAAAATCGTCTCCCCGTAACTGCCTGCCTATGGTGTTGTCTAGATCCCGATACCGTTTCGACCAAAGCTGCTTTTCGTAGTAGGTGTCAGCTAGCGCATAGCGGGAAACAAACCGACCATCGACCAAATACAACTTCCGGCAGCGCTTAGCGGTGATGGGACAAACAAAGTAGAATACGGTTCCCTTGCCCAGGTTGCTGGGTGCAATGAGCAGATCAATGCGGCGCAACTTGCTTTCCCCCGAAACGAGTAGCGCAGCATAACGCATTTTGCCTTCAGGCTAGCGGCCATATCGATGGTGGCGACTCGTTCACCATTACGGCTCCATCCAAGCTGGTGCGTCTTGCCGTCAATCAGACAGCCGGATTGCTTGAGGGTTGCTGTACTGAGGTAAAGTAAGTCGTCGATCGTGGTGGGACATTGAGCAATGCGGGGCATAGTGGATCGAGTTTTCCGAGTGTTGAAACCTAAATTGTTAAGGAAGATGGGTAAAAACTCTTCCTTGTCAACCAACAGAGTCAAATCAGTGACCGTTCAGAGCAGGCTAATTACTCTCGACGGTCGTGCGCGTTATGGAATAAAATAAACTTCATTGGCTTACAAACACGGTTTTTCCTCACTAGGTAGCGAACATAAAGGGTGTCCACTTTGCTGGACACCCTTTTTTATGGACACGGAAAACTCAATATAGTCCGGCTTCGTGCGCAGGTGATATGATGTCAGAAAAACCTTCGTGATGTTTCTACACGTCTTTTTATGGACTCGCAAAACTCAACGTCGTTCGGCTGCACATACGCGAATTGACCAACGAAAAATCATGGCGTTGTCCATACACATCTTTTTATGGACTCGCATAAACTTCCCCTGGCTTGTTTGGGTACATACGCGTTATGGGCTCCGAAAACTCTTCGATCGATTGGGTCCCGCGCGCGTAGACTGACTCAAATAAACTTCATTTCGTTCTAGACAGGGATTTTCGCCATTCCTTTTTTATGGAGTCAAGAAACTCTTCATTTGGCCCTAAACGCTGTTTTTGCCTGTCTTATAGGCTGGCTGAAAAAACTCAACGTTTGTTGGGCCCCGCTCTCGTAGACTGACTTGCAAAACACTTCAATTGATCAGAAAAGGTAGTTGGCTCTATAGCGACCGAAATAACTCAATGAACCGGCATTAGGCCGAGCCTCACACGGGCGCGCACGCGTGTACGGTGTGCAATAACTTAGTTTGTTTGGTTGAGATGGTTCATAAACGGCGGGTATTCCATCTCTAGGATGATATCGCCGTTAGACTGCTCTCGACGAACCAGAGCGCGCTGTTTCTGTTGTAGCTGCTCATCCCGACGCTGCCTGTTTTGCAAGCCTAGCTCCCGCGTAATGATGTTGGCATTGAAATAGCCTAGCACGGCTCCTTCGAACTTATGGGAGTAGATCACATCCTCAATGCGGGCAATGGCCCATTGAAAAGCCTCATCATCGCGTTTTGATTCTTTGAACTTGCGCCAATAGGATTGACCCACTCGCCAGTAAGCACACAGGCCCGAGAGGGTGTAAGGCCGAATAAGCGGTAAGTCAATCAGACAGGTTTGTTCGCCCTGTGCTGAAGTGCTCGGTCTTCATCCAGGGATTTTGGTCTACCCACTCGAAGTAATCGGTAGCGGCTTGCCATAGCGCCTGCGGAGTGGCAAAGCGGGGCGTTCGTCCGGTAGTGTGGCGTAGTCGCCAGGCTTGATTAGCCGTTTTAAAACCCATGTTGGATAGAATTAACGAAGGCTTGAAGATACAAAGAAAGCGGACTTGTCTCGCGTGCGCGCGAAACGACCGTGCATTAACCATAGAAACAGCGGAAAGGGCGATTCTGGTCCTCTGCGCTGCTTCTATTGAACGCTTCGGTTTTCACTGCCTTTGTCTTAACAGACCAATCAGTTTAGGCTTGGATTGATGGGATGTAAAGGACGACCACCTGTCGGGTCGGTTATAAAACCATCATCAATATCGTCCTCGTCTTCATCGGTGTCGTACTCGTCATTATCACTGTCTGTTGGCAGGGTACCCACATACGAGTTCACCTCATTGTCCTGTACACTGGGAAAATCTTCCGGCGCATCGGGTATCAGCATCCAGGCGTTTACCGACTTGGCCTCATCAGTTACCCAGTCAAGGTTGTTGTTGATTTCCTGCGAACGACTCCAGCCAGGCATACGCTCGTCATCGAAGTCGTCATAGCGCTCGTAATGCCAATAGAACTTGCCGTCCTGAAGCATATAAAAGCCGGGCCGAGGGTCGAACCCGACTATCTTCAAAATCATTGAATAATTGTTTATCACTGGTTCGACGTAGAGGTCAGGCGGGGCTAAGTGGCGGGGTACCATTTGCCAAGTTCAATGTCCGTGCCGGGTAGAGTTGCCATAGTAAGTCTGGGATCAAAATTAGACCTCCAATGTAGTCAATTCAGCGATAGCAGGAAGGCCGTTTGCTTGCTCAGGCTAAACTAGCCCATGCGTTATTCCAATCGGGTGTTGTCGAAGAGTGATAGCCTGCAGGGGACGATGTAGTACGCTTAGTCGAAGTCGTATCACTATCGTACATATGCGACAGCGTGCTAGTTGACAACTCGCTATTGCAGTGCATTTGCATTTTTGCAAAACCATACCAGTTCCCTGTCTTAGATAGACATCACGCCTTATGTATTTCTACAACTGTTAAAGCAATTTCTTGGGTCTAGTAAATGGTTCTTTACCGTAAATGGGACCAAGCCAGTTGTGTTTTTATCACCAGTTTTTTCAACTCTTAACCCACTCTTGGGATGTTGTTAGCGGAACGGCGTATGGGACTAGATCTAAGTTATCTTAGCTATTTAGTTATGATACGATTGATACTGCGGTGTAAATAAGGGGTTCTTTAGCGGCCTTGATACCCATAGAAACACCTGTTTTCAGGAAGAAGTAGAAAAACCCAGTCTACTTAACTCTATTTACCCTATTTGGAAATAGGGCTGTTTTGCTCGTTCTAATCTTTCAAAGATAGTTCAATTTTGTCTCACAATCAGGGCCCAATCTACACATAGAAGAGGCTTTCAATTGCAGAGTAGAGCTTTGAGTATGCTGACTACATCGGTGCTATTTCTAAATTATTTAACTACTAAAACTTTATGACTACTCTTTCACTTGCAGACATTGAAACTGCGGTTTCAGCTGCTTTCGATCACTGGCTAGATCAGGATCCTGTAGATTTTAATCTTACACTGAGTGGTCATCAGGTCACAGTTACAATTCGCCTTGTTGATGATAGATTCAACTGCGGTATTCCAGGTTTCAATATGGCTAATGCCAATGAAAATAGCCTTCGTCAATGGGTACCTAACCATATTGAAAAAAACGGAAATAGAGGATTATTATCACCCTGTAGAGATGCAGCCGTCAACGTCTGGTTAAAAGGTGGGGTGTATGTGATGTTTAACTTCCACGTCAACTTAGTTAGTCCATGCTGATTACTGCTATTAATAAAAATTGTTGCTCAGTATTCTAACTGTCTTATTGATTCTCTAAAATATAAGTAGTTAACCAGTAAGTCCAAATAAGCTGAATATAGACTATAAATAAAAGTAGGCAAAACTCCTAAACTTTTTCACTGTGAAAACGCTAGAAAAAAAACAAGAAACACCAAAACGTACTGAAGACATTAAGATACAAATAGCTAACGCTAAAGCGTTTTTTAATGACGAAAAATTAGCTACATATGCCCCCGAAGACAATCCTTACGCCGACAAGGATGGCTTGGTAGAGTTTATCATCGGCGTTGAGTTGGTTGATGACCCTGTTGTTGTAAAAGCATTAGTGGAGCAGAAAAAAATACTCATTGGCATCACTTCTGTAGTTACAGATTACATCAATCGTTATTCACAAGCATACGGTAAAGAGTACAAGACAGATCCCGAGCTGTGGACATTAGCGCTTTCTAAAGTTCCTCTGATGGGGCCTAGCAAAATCGATACTCAGTCATATACAAGACATATAAAGGGTATTAGTATTGCATCTGATTTTGTAAACTTTATTCTTGATGTTGTCGCAAGCGAGGGATCTTCTGCACTAGATAGTTTTAAAAGCTTTTTGCAAAAGCAGGGAGAAGCTTTGCGATTTGGGGTTGAACAAAATAAAGACTTTTATAAGACGATTACAGTTGGTGTTGCAGTTGAAGTATTTAAAGTTGGTGATGAAGTTATATATACGCCAAAAATTAAGCAATACCGAGTAGACTTTGACCGATCAAATACTAAATGGTCGTCAGCTTGTGCTAGTGCTGAATTTGTTGATATAAACTTTAACTACATGTACGCAGCTAATGTGTTTGATTATGAAGCCTTAGAAGATCCGGAAATAAAAAAAGCTTTTGATGATTTTCTTCGAGGTAGCAGAAAAGCGCAGATCGAAAATGCTACAACATTCTTCAATGATGACTTTCCTCCTAAAAACCCTGTTCAATAATATATGACAGGTGTAATTGTAATCAAGTACAGATAGGTATTTTATAAATAGGTAGCATAGGGATAACTTAAAAATTCCTATGCTATCTATTTTACTTTGCTATAAATCGTAACAAGCTATTATCGACTCTGTCTTTAGTAATCCACTGCCCACTCTCTGGCACGTTCGATAGTAAATAATAGCATGCCTGCCGTTCTAGTTCATCAACACTGACCCAGTAGTTACCCTAAGACTGTTCATCAACAGCGTTTGTATTGGGCATCCACACGGCGGTAACTCGTGTCTGAGCATACGGTTCACATCGTCCTAACTCTACCAGTAAGACGACAATCGCCTTCCAGAGCGCAGCCGGTACGCTTAGCTTACCTCCGGCGATACTGCTTGCGTTCCCGTTGTCACCATCCCCTGCTCTATCCGCTGTCCTGGCAATTATGTACAGTTCATTTCCTTAAGTAACTGATGTACGGGTGCGTTCTTCAGGAGTTGCAAGACTTGCCGGTGCAGGTTGGGACCTATGATAACAGTGCGGATAAATAAAGTGCGGTTTTCCTATATCCTGATCATTAATAGGGCAAGATAGGCCGTCGCGATGGTAGTCGCTTTCAAATCTTATGTTTGTGCAATCTGTGTGCCTTGCTCGGTACCAGCTAGTTGGTAATGCTAGATCAAGGATAAAATTTCTGGTATAACGTGAAGCCAATCCTTTTAAAACAGCGCTTAGGCGCCAGTTGCAACAGTTTGCTGTTTATGTCGACGATTGTGAGATACGCTATAGGTTGGCTGAGTAATCAACTATACGTTTGGAATAGACTCTGAGGCCCTAGTGTTATCAAGATAACCTAGCGCTATGTTGTCGTCTCGGGTTGGTTCTGTATGTTGAGGAACCGAAATGGAGGGCTGTTTACACTGCTCCAGGCTAAGGATGAGCAGTAAGCAGCTTATGAATTTAAAACATTGGATAAACCCGTGTTTCATTACTCCCCCCTATCCTTTCAATGCTTATATAAAAAGTGTTGTATGCAAATCCGTATGCAAACAAAAAACCGCCAACGTTTCCGAAGGCGGCTTAAGTTGCTGGTTATCAACTGAGCCAGTGGAGGGATTCGAACCCCCGACGCGCTTGCGCATCCTGATTACAAATCAGGCGGAATCGACCGCTATCCGACACTGGCAATCCTTACATTCGGCAATCAGATGACCTATTCCCGAATTGTGATGCAAAAGTAGTGCTTCTATATGAGACATGCAATACTCATGCGTAAAATCTTGGCCGAATATTTTTATCCGGCCAAGATTTTACTAGGCTTGTGCTACTTTCAGTTGATGACGTAGTTCATCGAGTTGCTTTTCAGCATCGGCGATCTTTTTGTCAATATCAGCCCGTAATTTATCGGCGTTCTTCGAGCGGGCGAAGAATTCGATGTTATTCCGGTACGTAGCAATATCATTTTCAATCGCTGTAATTCGACGGCGAATATCGTTTTCACGTTTGTTGCCTCCGCCATCACGCTCACCCCGGTTGAAGTCACGGCCACCAGCACGAGTTACTTCGGCTTCATTCTGAAGCATCACCCGTTCTTTGTCTTTCGCCGGAATCTTACCCGTAGCACCTACCAACGCATTTACGGCGTTGATATAGCGCTTTTGCGTAGCCTGCATGTCCTTCTTGGGGACAAAACCAATGCCATTCCACTCTTTTTTGAAATCATTCAACTCCGATAGGTCTGCATTTTCATTGGCAGCTGCTTCGATCCGCTCAATCAGGGCAATTTTCTTAGTCAGGTTCGCTTCAAACTCGCGTTCCGTTTCCTGATTCTTCGAGCGCTTTTTGTTAAAGAAAGCGTCACAGGCTGCTTTGAAGCGGTCGAAGATGGAATTCTTTTGCTTTTCCGGCACCTGACCAATATTCTTCCACTGACGTTGCAGTTCGATTACGGTCTGTGTAGCTTCTGGTGATTCCTCCCCCGAAGCCAGAATTGATTCTACCTGCTCACAGAGTTCAGTTTTGGCCCGCAGGTTTTCCTCCCGCTTGCTTTCCAGTTGCTTGAAGAATTCGCCTTTGTTGTGGAAGAACGTTTTCAACGACGCCCAGAACTTTTTGCTCAGCTCCTTGCCTTCTTCACGCGGCATCGGCCCTTTGATCGCGTTCCAGCGATCCTGAAGCGCCATAACTGTCTTCGTCTTATCGTTCCAGTCGTTGATACTGTTGGATGTAAACGAAGTCAGCGGTATCAGTTCTTCGTAGATCGCCGATTTCTCTTCGTAGAGCTGAGCCGATTCTTTCCGTTGCTCGTTGGTTTGGTCCCGACGTTTGTCGTACAATACGTCCAGAGCAGCTTTCATACGACCCCACAATACTTCCTGTTCTGCCTTGGGTGCCGGACCGATATGCTTGTATTCTTCAAACAGAGCATTGGCTTCGTCAATCGTCTGCCGGGTTACCGGTGTTTCTTCGGCGGCTTTCGCCATGCCTTCTACTTTCTCGATTACCTCGGATTTCAGAGCCGCATTGCGCTTCCGATCCAGTTCTTTCAACTCGAAATAAATATTCCGGTTGCTATAGTAGCGATCAACGAGCGCGTGGTAGGTAGCCCACAACGTTGCGTTGTGCGGGGAGTTCATGTTCCCGGCGGCTTTCCACTCGTCCTGAATTTTTTTAAACTCGTTCCAGCTTATTTTTGGATCACCAGCGTTGTTTTCGTCGGTTTCAACCAGCTCACGCAACCGCGTCAGCAAGTCTGTTTTGGCCGCAAAGTTGGTGTCTTTGGCTTTGTCCAGATTCTGGAAGTACGTATTTTTCTGGCTCTTGATCTGCTTATACAGATCATCGAACCGCTGAATCGTTTCGTCGAATTTATACTCGAAGCCTTCTTCAGCACCCGTTTCAGCAACGTAGCTCTGCAACGCAGCTTCCCGTTCGGCCCGCTTCATCTGGTCGAACAATGGCTTAACTTCCTTGAGCACCTGATCGGCTTTCTTGAAATCGCCGGGGGTTACAGCCGCTGAACTAGTCACTGCCAATTGTGATTCCAGCAGATCAACGAAGTCCTGCTTCGAGAACTGGCTATAATCAACCGAAGGAGCCGCTGCTTCGTCGTCCGTATCCGGTACATCGGCATACTGCTCGGCAACATCCCCTGTCGATTCAGGAGTGGCTTCAGCTGTAGGCTTCTCTGTCTTTTCTGCGACGGTCTCCAACGTAGCCTGCTGGGCATCCTGCGGTTCGGCAGCCGATGCAGAAGCCTCGCTGGCCGCACCCTCTGATTCGGACTCGGCAGCGGGAGCGTCGGCGGGTGATTCTTGTATATCCGCAGCACCCGTTGCGTCCGGCTGGGTTTCAGCCGTTGGAGCCGGTGAAGTCTCCGCCGGTTCGGGCGTAGTTTCCGTGCCCTCGACTGCCTGGTTAGGTTGCGTCGTGGTGTCTTCGGGTGTATTAACTGCCAGGTCGCCGGTAGCCTGATTCGTGGTGTCCGGTTGCTGGTTAATTTCCTGTTCTTGGTTTGCCATGTTGGGAACGTACCGATTACTTTTGCAAAAGTACGACAATATGCGGATTTTCCTGTATTCCAGCCGTTGAAAAGCCGTTAAACAAACTCAGCAGTATGCCGTCAACAATCAGTGATTTACGTAAAGAATATACGCTAAACGGTTTAGACGTGGTCGATGTTTCACCAGACCCCGTTGCCCAGTTTCAAGTATGGTTCAATGCCGCCCTTGCAGCGGGTGTCCCGGAGCCTAACGCGATGTATGTAAGCACCGTTACTGCCGAAGGACGTCCTGACGGGCGGATTGTCTTACTCAAAGATGTATCAGAAGCGGGGTTTGTCTTTTACACAAATTATGAAAGCCGGAAAGGGCACGAACTTACTAATCATCCCTTTGCTACGCTAACTTTTTTTTACCAAGAACTCGAACGCCAGATTCGCATCGAAGGACGGGTAGAAAAGGTAAGTCCCGAAGAATCAGATGCCTATTTTAACAGCCGACCACGCGGAAGCCAGATTGGTGCCTGGGTATCACACCAAAGTTCGGTAATTGAAAACCGGGCCGTACTGGAAGCCCGACAGCAGGAACTCGAAGCACAATTTGCCGATAAGCCAGTACCCCGCCCGCCCCATTGGGGTGGCTTTCGGGTCGTTCCCGATGCAATTGAATTTTGGCAGGGACGCCCTAGCCGACTCCACGACCGGATACGCTATCGGAAAGAAGCCGACAACTGGCTCATCGAACGATTAGCGCCCTAGTGAGTTTGTCGCACATGCCTATTCTAACCAAAAAAACAGTGGCCAGCGGACGATTTAAGTCGTAAAACGATACGGTAAATGTGAGACTTTGGCTGCTTTACAGGGCAAGATTTCTTCCCACTCTTGTCTATGGTCGGCAAAAAAGCCAAAGCTCAACAGGCCGTTTCGAACCGAACGCTGTTTAGTGTCATTTCAGCCTCATCAGTCGGTACGCTTATCGAATGGTATGATTTTTACATTTTCGGGAGCTTAGCCGCTATTCTCTCCTCGCAGTTTTTCCCGAAAGATAACCCAACGGCTGCGCTTCTATCAACCCTGGCGACGTTCGCGGCTGGATTTGTTGTCCGCCCGTTCGGAGCGTTGGTTTTTGGGCGATTGGGGGACCTTGTCGGTCGCAAGTATACGTTTCTGGTGACGCTCGTTCTGATGGGCGGGTCCACGTTTGCCATCGGGCTCGTACCAGGTTACGCAACAATCGGTTTCTGGGCTCCGCTGCTGGTATTACTGCTCCGTCTGATCCAAGGACTCGCCCTTGGCGGAGAATACGGGGGTGCCGCGACCTACGTAGCGGAATACGCCCCCGAAGGCCGACGGGGCTTTTACACCAGTTTTATCCAGACGACCGCCACGCTGGGGCTTTTTGTGTCACTGGGTGTCATTCTGATCACCCGACAAACGCTTGGCGTCGAAACATTCGGCGAATGGGGCTGGCGCGTACCTTTTCTGGTGTCTATTCTGCTGGTTGGCGTTTCGATTATTATTCGACTGCGGATGGCTGAATCACCATTATTCGCCAAGCTCAAATCAGAGGGGAAGACATCAACGAACCCGCTGGCCGAAAGTTTTGGAAAGAAGCAGAATCTAAAAATGGTGCTGCTGGCTTTGTTCGGCGCGACGGCTGGCCAAGGGGTCATCTGGTACACCGGCCAATTTTACGCACTCTCGTTTATTCAGAAAGCCTGTAACATCGAGTTCGTTCAATCGAATGTTATTGTAGCCGTTGCGCTGCTCGGTGCTACCCCGTTCTTCGTCATTTTCGGAAGTCTGTCGGATCGCATTGGACGTAAACCCATCATGCTGGCGGGTATGCTTTTGGGCGTTCTCACCTACCGCCCGATCTACGATAAACTCTACAATCTGGCGGATTTGAGTACACGTCAGGAAATTGTGGACGCTCGTACAATCAGCCGCAAATCAGCCGCCCAACCGAATGGGGATCTGCTCACAACGATGACGACTTCTCATTATTACGGCGACGGATTAGTGGCTCAAGACATTGAAAAAACTATAACAAGCCGCAAACCCTCAGCCCCCACCATTAAACCCGAAGTAAGCAAAGCTATTCTTCTACCCTCGCGCAGCTTGTGGCTGATGATTGCCCTGGTGTTTATTCAGGTGCTTTACGTGGCTATGGTATACGGCCCGATTGCCGCTTTCCTGGTCGAGTTGTTCCCTACCCGCATTCGTTACACATCGATGTCGCTGCCTTATCATATCGGCAATGGCATATTTGGTGGCCTTACTCCTTTCATTGCCACGGCTTTGGTAGCCACGGCCACAAAAGCAAACGAAGCGGTTCCTGGTTCCGTTGAGAAGCCGTACCTCGAAGGACTTTGGTACCCGATACTGATAGCCGCCGTGTGTTTCGTCATCGGTGCGTTTTATTTGTCCAAGAATGAAAAAGCGAACGAGTGAATGGGCAGTTCCTGACTTAGCTTGTAAAGCCAGCAATGTGGTGTCGGCAGGGCAACCCGCGCGGTTCTCAAAACCGACACCACCATAGAAGGGCATCGGATTGGGAAACCGCACAGGTCAGATTGAAGAACCTGACCGCACGACGGCGACGGCTCAGTGCTTCAATCCTCATACTTGCTTACCACCCTTTAACGATTCTATCATTCACTTTGTGAGCGTTTAACTAATCTATCAATATGAATCTCGTCAAAAAATACCTCGGTATCGTTTGGATATTGCTGGGTGCTTACGTCGGTTATGACCGCACCATCGACAGCCTGGCTAAAATTGCCAGTGACAAGCTGGAAGACCGTGTTTTTGGCTGGGTGATCCTTTGCGTACTGGTTCCGATTGTCGTTGGCGGGCTAATATTGTTCGGCAAATACGCTTTTGACGGAGAATATAATTCTAAGGAGTGAATTAGCGATTAATTCAGGGAGTGAATAGCTTTGCCGGAGCATACTTATAATTCACTCAATTGCTAATTCGCCTAATCACGAATTAATTATGCGTATCCGAACCTTTGACGAGTACCAGACAGCTTATCAGAAAAGTGTTGACGACCCTGAGGAATTCTGGGCCGAAATTGCGCAGCATTTTCAGTGGCGCAAACCCTGGACCAAAACACTGCAATGGAATTTTACCGAACCAAACGTAAAGTGGTTCATTGGTGGTAAGCTGAACATTACCGAAAACTGCCTCGACCGACACTTACCTACGCTGGGCGACCAGCCGGCCATCATTTGGGAACCCAATGACCCTGCCGAAGCCAGCGTTACGCTTACCTATCGGATGCTTCACGATCAGGTATGCCGGTTTGCCAACGTACTCAAACGCAACGGTGTCGTTAAGGGCGACCGGGTGTGTATCTACATGCCGATGGTACCCGAACTCGCGATTGCCGTATTAGCCTGCGCCCGTATCGGTGCGGTGCATTCGGTTGTCTTTGGCGGCTTTTCAGCGCAGAGCATTGCCGACCGGATCAACGACGCCCAATGCAAAGTAGTGGTTACTGCCGACGGCGCGTACCGGGGGAACAAAGAAATTCCGCTTAAAAGTACGGTAGACGACGCTCTCATTGCCTGCCCAAGCGTACAGCGTGTCATCGTTATGACGCGGACCCGCACGCCGGTATCCATGCTGAAAGGCCGCGATGTGTGGTGGGAACAGGAAATCAAGCAAGTCACCGCCGACTGCCCAGCCGAGGAAATGGACGCCGAAGATATGCTGTTCATTCTGTACACGTCGGGCTCAACCGGTAAGCCAAAAGGCGTCGTGCATACCTGCGGAGGCTACATGGTATACGCTGCGTATACCTTTCAGAATGTGTTCCAGTATGAGCCGGGGCAGGTTCATTTCTGTACGGCAGACATCGGCTGGATTACAGGACACAGCTACATCGTCTACGGACCGCTGGCTTGTGGGGCCACTTCCGTGATTTTCGAAGGAACGCCGACTTACCCGGACTACGGTCGTTTCTGGGATATCACCGATAAGCATAAGATCAACATTCTGTATACGGCTCCTACCGCCATCCGGTCGCTGATGAGCTTTGGTCTGGAGAAAGTAGACAATCACGACCTAAGCAGTTTGCAGGTATTAGGGTCAGTGGGCGAACCCATCAACGAAGAAGCCTGGCATTGGTACGACGACAACATCGGCAAAAATCGCTGCCCGATTGTCGATACCTGGTGGCAAACCGAAACGGGCGGTATTCTGATTTCACCGCTGGCGGGTCTTACCAAGACAAAGCCTACGTATGCCACGCTACCGCTGCCCGGTGTTCAGCCTATTCTGGTAGATGAGAACGGCATCGAGATCGAGGGTAACGGCGTAAGTGGTAACCTGTGCATGAAATTTCCCTGGCCGGGTATCTTACGAACAACCTACGGCGACCACGAACGCTGCCGCCAGACGTACTTCTCGGCTTATCCGGGTCTGTACTTCACGGGTGACGGTTGCCTGCGCGACGAAGACGGTTACTACCGCATTACGGGCCGCGTGGATGATGTGTTGAACGTATCGGGTCACCGCATTGGTACCGCCGAGGTCGAAAACGCGATCAACATGCACACGGGTGTTGTTGAAAGTGCCGTAGTCGGGTATCCGCACGACATCAAAGGACAAGGCATTTACGCCTATGTCATCACCGATCAGCAACCATCCGATCACGACGCCGACCTAACCAAACGCGATATTCTGGCTACCGTTAGCCGCGTGATCGGACCCATCGCGAAACCCGACAAGATTCAATTCGTGACGGGCCTGCCCAAGACGCGTTCCGGCAAGATTATGCGCCGAATTCTTCGAAAGATTGCCGAAGGCGATACCAACAACCTCGGCGACACAACAACGCTGCTCGATCCCTCCGTGGTCGATGAGATCAAAACAGGCGCGTTATAATCCAGACTGTGTGTACAAAGAAAGGCCGGGCGAAAGCGTCCGGCCTTTTTTACTAGCTGGTGTTTCCAGCCAAAAGCATGTTGCCGACTAAATAGTTAATAAAAAGTGGAACGGGACGTAACAAATCAAGGCTATTTCCGCTATTGTATTAAAGCCCTACCAGACCGATCTGAGGCTTTCCAGTTACCTCCCTACCATCCGTCAAACGTAGTCGTCTTATGAAAAGCCAGCATCGTTGCCACTGCCACATTATTCCACCGTTCGTAGTCGATGAACTCAAAAAAGCAGGCGTTGATATTTCGTCTCAGGACAAAACAATCAACCGCTCGTTTCGGGCACGACGCGCCGAACAGCTTGCCTTACGGAGTAGCGAATCCGCACTTGTCGCACCACCCACGAAGAATGCCGATCGTCTTGTCTACGATTCAAAGACCACGCAGAACCAGCGCCTGCTGCTCGTACGAAAAGAGGGCGGAGCCGCGTCAGCCGATCCAATTGTCAACACGGTTTACGAAAATACCGGGGCGGTTCGAAGCTACTACAAAGACACGTTCAATTACCTGTCCGTAGACAACCACGGAGCGGACCTGGTCCTGAACGTACATTTTGGCAAAGCGTACGCCAACGCGTTTTGGGATGGTGATGAAATGACCTTTGGCGACGGCGACGGTGAGGTGTTTATCAATCTGGCGAACGCTATCGATGTTACGGCTCACGAGCTGACGCACGGTGTTGTTCAGTACACGGCAGGTTTAAATTATCAGGGACAATCGGGCGCACTCAACGAGCATTACGCCGACGTGTTTGGTTCTGTGATCAAACAAATTGCCAAGAAGGAGACCGCAGCGACCGCCGACTGGCTTATTGGCGACGAGATTATGGGACCAACGCTCAAGGGGCAGGCCCTACGCTCTATGAAAGCGCCCGGTACGGCCTACGACAATAAGTTGATGGGCAAAGATCCGCAACCCGCCCACATGGACAATATCTACAAGGGTTCGCAGGATAATGGCGGTGTCCATATCAATAGCGGCATTCCGAACAAAATCTTTTATTTGGTTTCGGTTGGTATCGAAACGGACAAAGCGGCTTTGCTCTGGTTTGAAACGCTCAAAACGCTGAAGCCAACTACTAATTTTAAAAGCTTTAAAACGGCGGTGCTCAAGCAAGCCAAGAAACTAGCCAAGGCGGGCAGCCTACCGGCCGATACCGAAACAACCGTCAAACAAGCGTTTGAAGCCGTTGGTTTGTAGTGCATAAACACGGCTTCGACAGGCAGGCTTATGAAACTGGTGTATTCGCGCGAAGGGGGTTTATTTCCTCAGATAGCGCAAACGGAACTTCAGACAACCGATTTACCTGCTGATCTTCAGAAGGTGGTCGATACGGTTTTGGCCGACCCGACGGCTTACAAGTCTAAGTCAGCGAACAAAACCCTTCGCGATGGCTATCAGTACAAACTTAATTTACAGGAGGGTCGCAAGAAAGTCAGCCTAACATTCGACGATCTCAACCTACCCGACGACGTTCAGCCTTTAATTCACTTTCTGCAACAACGTACGGGAAAACCGTGATACCAGCGCTTCATCTTACTGCTGATTTTACTGTTGAAAACGCCGGACCAAAATACCCGGCGTTTTTTTTGTAACACCAGGTGGTCAAGCGAGAAAAGTTGTGACGTCAGGTTCTTAAACCTGACGTCACCGGTCTCGGCAGTGGTGTCGGTTTTAAGAACCCGGCGGGCGTCCCGACGATACCTGCCAATCCGCAAGCAAGGTTCGGGCTCTGTTTTAGCTAGCTCGTTTAAAAGCCCTACGCCATTGGCCGGGTAAGCAAACCGGATTGGCTGCTTTTATAACCACGAACAAACCTAAGTTCGCGCCATCCAAACCGATCACTATGCTCAAATTTACTGTTGGTACGGCTTTCGTTTCGGTGTTTTTGCTGAGTAGCTTTCTTACCAAGCAAAAACCAACGGCGAAAACGGCCAGAGAAAACTACCAAACCTATTGTTCTTCGTGTCACGGCGAAAAAGTAGAAGCGTTCGTTGACCGAAAATGGAAACACGGCAACGAGAAAAGCGATCTGGTCAAAAGTATTTCGGAAGGTTATCCGGATTTGGGTATGCCCTCCTGGAAACCGTCGCTGAACGCAACGGAGATCGATGAGCTGGCGGACCTGATTCGAGAAAGCCTAAAAAACGTCGATCAATACAAATTCGCCAGTAAGCCGACCTCGAATGTGTTTGCCTCAGAAGGACAGACCGTTAAACTTGACACGGTAGCAACCGGCTTAGGATCGCCCTGGGGACTGGCGTTCCTGCCCGGTGGCGACATGCTGGTAAGTACCCGCTCCGGCGACATATACCGGATCGAAAAAGACGCGCAAAAAACGAAGGTAACCGGCGGGCCAACCGTGTTAGCCGAAGGTCAGGGCGGTTTGCTGGATGTCGTCCTGCATCCGGATTTCGCTAAAAATCAGCTCGTTTACTTTTCGTATTCAGCCGTAAAAAACGAAGGTGATCAGAAGCTTTCGACCACTGCCGTGATGCGGGCCAGACTGAACGGCACTACCCTGACCGATCAGAAGGTTATTTTCACGGCGCTCCCCTACTCAAAAACGCGTCATCATTACGGCTCCCGCATGGCATTTGACAACAAAGGCTATCTGTTTGTTTCGGTTGGTGAGCGGGGTAATGAAAAAGAAAATCCGCAATCCATCGCAAACGATCTGGGCAAAGTTCACCGGCTGTACGATGATGGTCGCATTCCCGAAGACAATCCATTTGTCAAGGATAAAAGCGCCAGTGGCTCTATCTATTCCTACGGCCATCGCAACCCGCAGGGAATGCTCAAACACCCGGTCACCGGCGAAATCTGGACGAACGAGCACGGGCCACGCGGGGGTGACGAGTTGAACATTATCAAGAAAGGAGCCAACTACGGCTGGCCAGTGATTTGCTACGGCATCAACTACGATGGAAAACCGATTACCAACCTCACCGCTAAAGAAGGCATGGAGCAGCCACTCACGTACTGGCTTCCGTCCATTGCGCCGTCGGGTTTCGCCTTTGTCGATAGTCCGAAGTACCCCGCCTGGAAAGGTAATCTACTGATTGGCTCTCTGCGATTTCAGTATTTGAACCGCTGCGTGATGGACGGCAAAAAGGTTGTCAAGCAGGAAAATCTGCTGAAGAATGTTGGTCGCCTTCGGAACATCAAGCAAGGGCCGGACGGCTACCTGTATGTCTCGGTCGAAGAGCCCGGTTACATTTTCCGACTACTTCCCGTGAATCAATAAAATATTCAATAAAGAGCCGCCGGATATGATGAACCAGCGGCTCTAATTTTCTAATAAGGATAACCTCTATAAATTAAGCTCATGATAAAAAATGATATCAATAATATAGCATTAGATCAGATTCCTACTACCGAGACCGAATACTTTGAATTTAAGTCTAGTAACCTTAAAAATAATCTAGACTCTTTAGCAAATAAACTAGGAAAAGCTGTTTCAGGATTTGCAAATTCTGGTGGCGGCTATTTTATCATTGGTATAGATGAAAAAACAGGTAATGTCGATGGAGGAATACCAATCAAAATTGGACGATTACCAACGATAGACTGGATCGATAAGATGATTTATCAACTTGTAGAGCCCACTCCACTATATGAAAGAAAATTGATTTTTGATTCAAAGAACCGAGGAACTATTGATAAAGACTGCGCAGTCTTGATTGTATACATACATGAGAGTTACACTGGCCCTCATATGTCAGATGGGAAGTACTACATTAGAGCTGGTGTTCATACTGATCCGGCTCGGAATTTTATAGTTGAAGCTATTAGAGCTAAAAGGTATCAATCAAAACCAAAGCTAACTCACCTTTTTCGACTTAAACCAAGTAATGAACAAGTGCTTCAGCTAGGCATTGTAGCTTTAACAGATGCATCAGCAATTAATATAAGCATTCAAATATTTCCTCTACCAAAAAGAATGGAAGGCCGAGAAAAGGATTTCCCAATAGCAATTACTTTGATAGATCGCAACAACCCTTTTTATTTTGATGTCTCTCTATTTGCCGATTCAAATGAAAAATTTGGCGATAATATTACCTTACAGATTGAGTACTATGATATTCTCAGTAACAAATATTACGAGGAGCGTAAAATAGGCGTTAATAATGCAACCCCGCCCATAACCATAGGTAGCACTCCTGACAAAAAAATCGTACAAGCTCTTGAATCGATTGAAAAAGCAGTATCTAAAATAGATACCTCTCGAAAGAGTATTAACAAACCTATCGTTACGACTTCTAACGAAAGTTTAAAGCAAGCCTTTGTAAATATTCAAAGACTTATTCCAGAATTATTGTCAGAGATGAGAGCTGACTTGGTAGATCAACCATTTATACGAGAATTTATTCTATTTAGTAAACATTGGATATATAATCACGATCACAATAATGACATTTTTATGTATTATTATGAAGACCATACTTACTTGCGTAATAAGCTAAGGATACTAGAAAATTACGGTTTAGTTTATGAAATTACCTATAACAAGGTCGATCGGTTTGTTTTATTAGAGCCGTTCGTCGAATATTTAAATGAATATAACTCCTAAAACGAATCATACAAATTAACAACCTTATTATACAATCAACCGGCGGCTTTTGTTTTTACTCGTTCAGCATGACGGCCATCATGTACCAGGCCGCATGAGGAAGCCATTGTTCAGCCCACCGCCAGTCGGCGTCTTTCCCGGTCATTTTATACGATAGGTTGAAATCGATATCGTCTTCGTTGGCTATCCCCGACGTGATGCCGTTGACAATACCGCCGGGCGCATTGGTGTATTCAAACGTCCCAAAGAATCCGTAGGCCGGATTGTTATGTCCAGCACCTTGCAACATGCTGGCATCGTAGGGATTCAGGCCGAGTATCCAGTTCAGTTGATCAAGTGCAAAGCGGTCCAGACGGTCCCGCATCGGTTTATCGTCGGTGAACAGCGTAGCGGCCAAACGAGCGGCCGTCGCCATTGAACCCAGCCGCGCATTTTCACCCTGCCACCAGGGCGAGGCTTCGCTACCGTGTGGAAAAAAGAATGTTGTGCGCCGACTGCCGAGCGTGTCCTGCACCAACTGCCGACTGTAGCCAAACGGATTGTTGACTTCGTTCGTTACAGCCATTTCGTAGGTCATTGATCGCCTGACGGTTTCTTTGATGTCCTTTTGTTTCTCGGTCGAAGCTAGTGGATAATAATACAGCAGACTGACCAACGGCAAACCGGCATCTGAGGGGTGGAAAAAGGGCCGATCCTGATCATCAGCCCGCCAGTAATCCCGGTAATTTTTCCACGTAGCGAGTCGATTGACGAGTTGTTGCGCCCGCTTATCGGCAGCTTGTTTATACACATCTTTCTTGGTAGCCTTGTATAACTCCGTAGCGGCACTCAGCGCGCAATAATCATCAACGATGTTTTCTTTGCCGTCGTTGGTCATCGCTACGTTGTTTTTTTCGAGAAAGGCAAACGCGCTTTCAGCCGCTTTCAGGTAAGCCGTCGGGCTGTAGTCACCGACCCTATCATTAGCATAGGTCGACGCCATCGCCAAAGCGGCAATAGCCACGCCCCCACCCGACCGATAACTGACCTGATAGCTGCGCCAGTTGGTTTCGTCGGCGGCACTGGTCAGCGTTTGATCTTTGGTTTGCTTGATGCGATACGCCTTATCTTCCGCCTGAATCACCCGATCTTTCGCCAGCTTACCGGGGCCGGGCGCTTTTACCGAGCGATAAAACGAGCCGTCCTTTGCCTGCACACGAACCAGATAATCAGCCCCGTACATCGCTTCGTCCAGCAATCGACGCAGGTACTGCCGAAAATCGGTTCCGGGCCGTTTCAACAGATGCTCGTGCGTCTTAAACAAACTCCAGGCGGTCAGCGAGATTTGTTGCGGATTGAAGTATGATGAGAACGTCAGGTGCGAAAGGTGTTTACCGTAGTCGCCGGTGGCGTCGTACCAACCGCCGTGTACGTCGAGCGTATCGGCAGGTCGTCCGGCCAATGTTAAGTGATGATCGGCTTTGTCGAGCAGACCCGAACTGCGCTGCCCTTTGAAGTAATAAATCACATCGGACAGCGTCTGCTGTTCCAGCACATTTTTACCGATCACAAACGGGTACGACGAAATCGGCTTGCCCGAGGCCGTAACCTGCACTCGATATTTTCCTTCGGTGGTGTAGGGCGAGAAATCAATGGTCCAGAAACGCCAGTTTTTCCACGTATTGACGGGACCACTAAACGCGGTTTTTCCCGAATAAGCAACCTTCCCCGTCTCGGTATTGACGAGTTGAAAATCGGGAATAGAAAGCTGCTGATCCGCAATGACAATAGCCCGTTTTGCCTTACTTCCTTCGTAACCAACCTGATTGGTTAGTACCTTGATCGATTGCGCCTGTAGTAAAAAAGAAAGTTGAAAAAAAAGAGCCAGTATGCTCTTTCGAAGTACTTGTCCAGACATGGTAGAGGATAAGTTCGACGCTTGGTAAGCACGCCATTCGTTGTTATTTATTTTCCAGCTCCCCAGAAAACAGCATTCCGAAAAATCGTCACAAACGCCTTATTTTCGAAAAGATTGGGGTGATGGCCCATGAAAATATACACGTTGCGAGCTTTCATGTGCTCGTTGGACCAGACAACCGGGTGATCGCCCCCCATTTTGATCTCCGAATCAGGCGAATACGTCGATTCATCAACCGTAGCCAGTACATTGACATTGGGTCGGGGACTTTTATTGTAGGTGTACCATTCCTCTTTCTGAACGTCGAACGTTGCGGGTACGCCTTTCATACAAGGATGGTTTGTCGCTTCGACATGTACCGTTGCCTTAGCGAAACTGGCGATGTAGTTTTTATACCGGATACCGCCCATAAACTCCGAAAACCAGGGCCACATCGGGTAACCGTCAAATTCGCCCAGCAGGGTAGCGTGGTGAAATCCAATCCAGCCCCCTTTGCCTTCGGTGATGTATTTCTGAAAGGCCGCTTTTGCCGCATCGCTCCACGCGTACGGCGGATAATTCAACTGAATAAACAACTGATATTTCGCCAAAAACGCGTCATTAATCGGTTCCGCATTTTCGATGTAATCGACCGTAAACTTGTTTTCGTCAGCCAGTTGTTTCAACCATTCCTTGGCAGCAGCCACAAAAGGCGCATGAACCCCACCGGCCTCTGTCATAGCAACCACCCTAAACACCGGTTTCCTGGACTGGGCGAACGTTACAATCCCATAGCAGACGAATAGAAGGACCAGCAAACTGGTGCGCGCAATAACTCGCTTATTCATGCTTTTCTAGAAATTCCAGGTGATTTGTTCGGCGCTGCACAACAGAAACTAAACAAGCGTGTCAGCACACAAAAAAGCTACAAATTGATCAGATTACCGAATTTATGGTAAGTGATCGAGCGAAGTTCTACCGGTTTCTGGCTATCACTGTGCTCTATACAAGCCGCTCGGCCTATTTTTACGTATCTTTGATAAGAATTTCACTCCTGACCCTAGCCGATTTACTTTACGAACAGCTCCGAACGGCCTGCTTGATTCGGCAGCTACTATCCTACACTAGTTTCAGGTGTTGACTCTTATTGCAGTATGATTGCCCCCACATCGTCAAAAATTTCCCGGCATAAGGTTGCTTCTTCTTTCTTCCACGCACGACGGGTTGGTCGCTGGCTGGCTTTTTTATCCATTTCTCTCTTCGCGTGTTCGCTAATAGGGCGCGTTTTCGGGCGCTACTATTTTCTGGAATTGTTCAGTCACTTCGCTGTTCAATATCAGTGGCTATCGTATGGCTTTTTGGGCTTGTGGGCAATCTACGGGCTTGTTTACCGAAAAATGGCCACGCTGTTCCTGCCGGGTCTGTCCGTCGCGTTACTGGTCAGTACAATTTACATCAACGAAACGCCTTGGGTGGTGGGTGATTACGATACGCCTATTCCAGCCCCTACCGGCGATGTCCGCGTATTTCACGCCAACGTTCTGTACGCGCGGGAGGAGTATGTAACAACGGTCGCTATGCTACACCAGTACCGCTCCGATCTGTTTGTGTTGCAGGAAATGACACCCGCTACCATTCGTCTGGTAACGGATAAGGTAAAAAATGAATTTCCGTACTGGTTTGCCTGCTATTCGAAAGGCGGAGTCTGGACGCTGGTGGGAAGCCGAACCCCGTTCCAGGTTGATCAGGCGTTGGCTCGTCGGCTTCGCATCATTTCGCTGACGACGCAGGTACGCGGTCGGAAGGTTACGTTGTTGACCGTTCATCCACGTACACCGCTCGTTCCGACCTGGTTTCGCGAACGGAATAAGCAGTTAGCGTATGCCGCACGTAAAGCGCGAACCAATGCCACACCAACGGTTTTGATCGGTGACTTCAACATCAGTATTTTCTCGCCGATTTACGACGAAATATTCCAACCAACCGACGCATCGTCAAACCGTACCACCAGCAACGGTCAGCTAACCGCAGCCCGGCGTGTCAAGACGCAACCGACCTGGCCGAGCTTTTTTCCGCTCATCAAGATTCCCATCGATCACGCCTTTGTCAACAATGGATTCACGCCATTGCTGTTCCGAACCATTGACCAGTCCGGTTCGGACCATCGCGCCGTTGTCGTTGATTTGAAAATCAGATAGATTTTTTAGATTTTTTTTGTGGCTACTCCTAAGATAAATAGACGATAGAAGTCAAATGCCATATCTCCAAGATATGGCATTTGACTTCTATCGTCTATTTATGCACTATCTTACTGCTTTATTTAGACGCCAGATGGGCGGCAACTTCGGCTAAACGGGTTGCATAGCCCCACTCGTTATCGTACCAGGCCGCAACCGACAGCAAGTCACCCTGCTTGGCAGTCAGCGGCAAATCGACAATTGAGGTGTGCGGGTCAGCAACGATGCGATTAGAAGCCCACTCGCCTTCCAGCACGTCCATAACACCTTTTAAAGGTTCCTCCTTAGCCGCTTTCCGGAAGGCTTCGTTTACTTCTTCGACCGTACACTCTTTTTCGGTCAACAGGTTCAGTTCGGCAATACTGCCCGTCCGCACCGGCACGCGGTACGCTTTACCCGTAATTTGCAGGTCCGGCCAGATAAACTTCAGTGCCTTAGCCGCACCCGACGACGATGGAATCACATTTTCGGCAGCGGCCCACGAATCACGACGGTCTTTCATCGGCTGGTCGGTCAGTGATTGCGTATTTGTGTACGCGTGTACCGTCGAGAACAGTCCCGATTTGATGCCGAAGTTATCTTTGATCACTTTCACAACAGCCGCCAACGCATTGGTCGTACAGCTGGCCATGCTGATAATTTTATGCTTCTCTGGATCAAACGTATCCAGGTTGATTCCTTTCAATAGTACGGCGTCGCAGTCGTCCAGCGATTTGCTGGCAGCACTAACCAACACGCGTTTTGCACCCCGGTCAATGTGCGCCTGTGCTATCGAACGAACCGTAGCCCGGCCTGTGCAGTCGATCACCAGATCAACGCCTAACGAGCCCCAGTCGGGAATTTCTTTAGCGGAGTTGTAATAAGGAATATCCTGATCACCGATCTTAAGATGACCTTCCGTGCCACTGACCGGCTCAGGCCAGCGACCATAGTTGGTGTCTACCGAGAAAAGGGCAGCCAACGTAGGCTCGTCTTTGATGTCGGCGATAGCGACTGGTGTGAAGAGGTTGTCGCGGAGAGCAACCCGAAGAACCGTGCGACCAATTCGACCGAAGCCGAATAAAGCTATTTTGTTCATAGTGAGGTTGATAAAAAAGGAACTTGCCGTCCTTCAGCAGAACAGCTGTTTACTGAGTACGCGTACTCATTTTGACAACACTCGAAAACAAATTGCTGTTTCAAAAACCCGGTTAATGATTTTATAATCCTTATTTGGGCAAACACTTATGCGTTTTAGGTAGTCATGATTAATACCAGCAGACACCCACCTTATGGCTTTATTCGTCATCGTCCGACACGGACAATCGCAATGGAACCTCGAAAATCGGTTTACCGGTAGCGTAGATACTCCCCTAACCGAGTTGGGTCGTCATGAAGCCCGCGAAGCCGGAACCCTGCTTAAAGCAGACCACTTCGATAGAGGGTTTACCTCCGTTCTGCAACGGGCCATTGAAACGATGGACATTATCCTGCACGAGATCGGCCAGACAGACATCCCCATCGAACGCAGCGCGGCCCTCAATGAACGCATGTACGGTGATTTGCAGGGCATGAACAAGCATGAAGCAGAAGAACGGTTTGGAGCAGAGCAGGTGTTTCGATGGCGACGCGGCTATGCCGACCAACCACCCAACGGCGAGAGCTTATCCGATACCTACAACCGCGTCGTTCCTTATTTCGAGTCTACAATTTTGCCGTGTCTTCAAGCTGAAAAGAATGTGTTGGTTGCGGCCCACGGCAATAGTTTACGCGCACTGCTGATGAGGCTGGAAGCGATCAGCCCCGAATCGATCGAGAAAGTCGAGTTGGCTACGGGTATTCCACGGCAGTATACTTTCGACCCAGCAACGGGCGCGTTCGTGTTACGACCAAAATAACACTGTACACAACCACACCCTCGTGATCAGACAGTACGCTTGCTTACGATAGCACACTGTTTTTCACTAATTAATCTGAGAAACGACTACGCCATCAAGCCGAGAAAAATTAAGAGATGGTGGGTAGAAGGTGGCTTAAATTTTCCTTCTTACCTAAACACCAAGCAAAGTCTAATGGTTAAGTAGACAGAAAGACAACGTTTAGCCTTTTGAACAATGGAAACACAAAACCAGAACGGTAACGGTCATCAAACAAACGGTCAGTCTTCTCAAGATGACCAGACCTTAACCACTCGCCAGGGGCATCCGATTAGCAATAACCAGAGCGTCCGTACGGTCGGGAGTCGTGGGCCAACCACGCTGGAAAACTATCAGTTCATCGAAAAGATCACTCATTTCGATCGGGAGCGGATTCCAGAGCGTGTCGTACACGCTCGTGGGGCTGGCGCGCATGGCTATTTTGAAGCCTACGGTACAGCCGGTGACGAACCCGTTTCTAAATACACCCGGGCAAAACTGTTCCAGCAGAAGGGCAAGAAAACACCCGTTTTCGTACGGTTCTCGTCGGTTATTCACGGTGGTCACTCGCCCGAAACCCTGCGTGATCCACGCGGCTTTGCGGTGAAATTCTACACAGAAGACGGCAACTGGGATTTGGTGGGCAACAACCTGAAAGTGTTCTTTATCCGCGATGCGATGAAGTTCCCGGATCTTGTTCATGCTTTTAAGCCCGATCCAGTAACGAACCGGCAGGATGGTGAGCGTATTTTTGATTTTATCAGCAATACGCCGGAAGCAATGCACATGATTACGTTCCTGTTTTCGCCTTGGGGTATACCGGCCAACTACCGGCAGATGCAGGGATCGGGGGTAAATACCTACAAGTGGGTGAACGATGCGGGCGAAGGCGTCCTGGTGAAATACCATTGGGAGCCAAAGCAAGGCATCAAAAACCT
The DNA here is from genome assembly GCF_021233055.1 of Spirosoma oryzicola. Lineage (NCBI taxonomy): Bacteria > Pseudomonadati > Bacteroidota > Cytophagia > Cytophagales > Cytophagaceae > Spirosoma > Spirosoma oryzicola. Next base: position 3,893,073 of record NZ_CP089538.1, read on the forward strand.
AACGCAGGAGCAAGCCGAGCAGATTCAGGGTAAGAACTTTAACCACGCGACTCAGGATCTTTACGATGCTATCGAGCGGGGCGACTTCCCAGAGTGGGAATTGTTTGTTCAGATTATGAGCGACGACGATCATCCGGAACTTGATTTTGATCCGCTGGATGACACCAAGCTGTGGCCAACCGATCAATTTCCCTTCCTGCCCGTTGGCCGGATGGTGCTGGATAAAAACCCCGTCAACTATTTTGCGGAAGTAGAACAAGCGGCCTTCGGAACGGGCGTTCTGGTGGATGGCCTTGACTTCTCGGACGACAAGATGCTTCAGGGACGTACCTTATCGTATTCCGATACGCAACGGTACCGGGTTGGTCCTAACTACCTACAACTGCCTATTAACGCGCCGAAGAAACGGGTTGCCACTAATCAGCGTGACGGTCAGATGACGTTCATGGTCGATGCTGCTCCGGGTCAAAACCCGCACGTGAACTACGAGCCATCATCATTAGGTGGTTTGAAGGAATCGCAGAAAGTTGGCCCAGACCATACCCCGTACGTGGCGGGTAATCTGGTCCGGCAGAAACTGGAACGGACGAACGACTTCAAGCAAGCGGGCGAACGTTACCGGTTGCACGAAGACTGGGAGCGCGACGACCTGATTAATAACCTGGTGAGCACCCTGAAACCGGCGCATAAGATTGTACAGGACAAGATGATCGAGTTGTTCACAAAATGTGATGAAGATTACGGTCGCCGGGTTGCCGAAGGTCTACGGCAAGGTAACAGCGAACAACCCGTTTTGGCAGAGACCCAAGCCGAAGGGGTACGTCAGGCTACCGAAGATTCACAGGAAGCGCAGCCTTATTAAACTTAGACCCAGCGTCTAAACAGAAAGAGCCCTCATACACGAGGGCTCTTTCTGTTTAGTACAAAAAGTATTTATTTCAGTACTTCGACTGTGTTTAACTCTGGTCCTCCACCGTGATTGGCGGAACCGGCAATGATGTAAATGTTGTCTTTGTACACGACAGCCTGCGTTCCATGACGACCTTCCTTTAGCTTCGGTCCCGCTGTCCAGCGGTTTGTTTTAGGGTCCAGCACTTCGGCCTCGTTGTGCGCCAGCAACTGCGTAGTTTCGCCACCGATTACCCATACTTTGCCACCCTGCGTTACTGCCGTGCCACCCGCTCGCTGAGTCGGAATGTTGGAGGTAGCGGGCAGGGTTTCCCAACGGCCCGTTTTAAAATCGTACACGTCTACTTCGGCAATGGTCGTTTCGAGCACTTTGTTGATACGCGCGGTTGAGTTGCGTCCACCGGCCAGGTACAATTTATCCCCGACGACCGCTGCGGCAATGTGATCGCGCGTGCGGGGCGCGTCAGCCAGTCGTTTCCAGGTGTTTGTCTTCGGATCATATTCGTCCAGCCAGGCAACGTGACCATCGTAATGGCCATCGATGATGCCACAGGCCATGTAAATCTTGTCTTTATAGACTACAATACCCGCCGATCCACGCAGCCGCTCTTTGGGAATTTCGGGACCTTTCCGCCATTCGCCCTGTTTGGGACTGTAGATGTATATATTCGGAATCGGGGTTTCATGCGGGTATTTTCCTTCAAACGCACCCATCACGTAAATTTCACCGTTGTAATTGATCGCCTGAAAATGGTTCATCTCAACCGGCGGGGTCGGCAGCCGCTTCCAGACCATCGTTTTCAGATTGAGGGCTTCGAGTGGTTTCATGCCCCGACCGCCTAACGCGTACAGGCTGTCGCCGACCAGTGCAGCTGCATTCTCGTGGCGTTTCTCGCAGGTATTCTGCGTAGTAACCGGTTGCCACTCCTGTGCGTAGGCACTCGTACCAACGGCCATTAGACCAAAGCAATAGAGCAAATATCGATTCATAAGCGGTTGTAGAATTATTCCGATCAGGTTAATTGTGTCTAAAGTGACGACTTACTTGCCTTTGTATTTACACAACGTATTGTCGGATTTTATAAAATACAATTTGTAGTTAAGCGCTTTAGGATCAGTACATCCTTTCAAATTTAGTACCTCGACGGTTTTAAAATCAATGGGATGGCTTTCGGCCTGCAAGGCAATATAACCTGTTCCCAGCGGTGTGTTTGCCCGGTTCATCCAGTACATAGCGGCCTCCTGACTGAAATGGCCCGCTTTCCAGTCGTGATCCTGGCTCACAAACCCTCCGCCAACCTGCGGTTTTTCGTACGTTAACACCGTATCCCGACCTACGAGGTGATGCACGATGGAATCGCCCAGCACAATGGCCGAAGCAGTCACCCACTGATCGCCGTTGTACGTCTTAGAATCAGAGTCAATACAGTGTTCCCCCCTGGGCTTACCCTCCATCGACACCTGGGTACCGGGGGTGCAAAGATTGGCGGTATGCCGCTCTCCTTTGTCCAGTCCACCTAATAATTGTAGCTCCAGCGACACCGGGAAGGTCTGACTAATTGATAAACTCGCAGCTGACTGCGAATGCACCATCACGCCACTGTTGCGCACGTTCCATGAATCGCCACCGGGGATCTGATTGCCGACGAAACGATAGGTGAACCGGACGATGTAGTACGAGAACGGCGTTTTATAATACAGGTGCCCATACTTCCCATCAAACGTTTTGTATTGATCATATGCGATCCGCAACATGCCGTTTTCGACCCGGAATGTGTTTTTGTAATTATCGTTCAGGGGTTGATCCGCGATTTTTATGTCCCAATCCCGCAGGTCTTTGCCGTTGAATAGCTGAACCCATTCCTGTTTGTCAGGGCTTGACTGAGCCATAGCGGATGAAACGACGAACAAAAGAGAGAGACTAACCAATAAGTGTACTAATCGATTCATGAAGCTGACAGTTGAGAGATTACAACCGAAAAGACACAGTTCGTTTCTGGCTACTTAGGGGTGTACAAATAAAAGTCGGAATGGATCGGAGTTGATACGCCATATCTTGGAGATATGGCGTATCAACTCCGATCCATTCCGACAGCTTCACAAAATCTCTTTTTACGTTTTCCGTTTTTTCTTCCGGGCCGAAGGAAACAATACGTTGTTCAGGATCAGCCGGTAGCCGGGCGAATGTGGATGGAGCTTTAAATCGGTCGGATTGCGAAACCCACCACCCCGTGATCCTTCAGGATCGTGACCGCCGTAGAACGTCCACTGGCCGCGTCCTACCTCACCGTAGATATACCGGTCCGATGTTTTGCCTTCGCCCATCACCAGGCTGCTTGGCTTAACGGCTCCTTTCCGAAAAGCGGTTGTCTGCCCGAAAAATTCTTTGATAATCGATTCGTGGTTCTGCGTAAGCATGGAAGGAATCACATCCCACTTGGCCGAGAAATTAAACAGTTCGAAAAAACCGCTCGACTGATCATACCCACGTCCGTTGGCTGAATTGATGTCGGAAAAGGTCGAGAAACCCCGATAGCCGTTGTCGGCTTCGAGCGTAAAATTTCCGAAGGCCAGCGTTTTCGTAAAATCAAGTTTATCCTGCGCGTCGGGGTCGACACCGTCACCGTCGTAGGCACTGCTTACAATATCGACGCCGTCAGCCGCCAAGGCAATATCGAGGGTTTCAGCCGCCGAACACATGGCAAACAAGTAGCCACCACCCGCACAAAACTCTTTGATCCCTTTGGCAACAGCTAGTTTCATCTGCGAAACTTTGGGATAGCCATACTTACGCGCAATATCTTCCTGAACCTTGATGTCGGTCAACGACTGACGGTGCATATTCCGTCCGTACTGTCCCGTAAAATCCTCGTGATGCAGGTGCAGCCAGTCATACTTTGGCAAATCACCTTTCAGTACCTCTTCGTCGTAAATAACTTCGTAGGGAATTTCGGCGTAGGTCAGCACCAGCAAAACGGCATCGGTATTTTCGAACTCCGCCGGACTAACCTTGATGGGCGAATAAACGATGATTTTAGCCGCTTTTTGAAGCGTCACCACGTTCATGTTCAGATCGGGGTCGGACAACTGTTGCTTAAGTGAAGCCGCTTTGGCGTCGGATATGGCTTCGAAGGAAACACCCCGAACGCGACATTCCGTCTCGACAGCCTGCGTTTGTTTGACCATAAAGCTACCGCCCCGGTAGTTCAGAAGCCAGTCGACATCTTCGCCGTCTTTGAGCACTTTGTAGGCAATGCCATAAGCCTTGAGGTGATTACTCTGCTGATCGTCCATCGGAATCAGAACGGCCCCCGCCCGACTGACCAATCCCACCAGCAGCAACAGAAAAGAGAAAGCTATTTGTCGTATCGGAATACGAAAAGTAACATACCATTCCATAGTGTGCATTATTTTTGACCTAACGTTGCGAACTCACTGCCAAAGCCACGTTTCGTTCGTCGTTCAAGGGGTTCTGCTGGTCGTTTGTCTGAGTCAATGCCCATGAACTAAAAACCAACATTTTCTTCAACTACGCATCAATTCAATGGTCTGGAACTCTCCATTACTCACTCGTTACGGCGTTACTGCAAGCACTCTTTTCCTACTCGTTATGTCCTTTTGCCAATCATCCGTTATTGCTCAATCCCCATCGGTCGAGACCGGTGTTTCGCAAACGCTGGCAAAAGCGCGAAAGCAAACCATCAGCAAAATAGCTTATGCCTTAAAGTTCGACATTCCCGCGCAAAAAAACCAGCCTATTCCCGCCATGGAATCAATAAGATTTGACTGGGCAAAAAACGCGGCTCCGCTCCAACTCGACTTCAAAGAAGAACGTGCTCATTTGCAGACTGTTTCTGTCAACGGAAAGCCAATTTCGGTTGCTTTTGAACGTGAACATATCCTCATTCCAGCGGCTCAATTGAAGCCCGGAACGAACACGATTTCAATCCAGTTTACGGCGGGTAATCTGTCGCTTAATCGCAACGACGATTACCTCTACACGTTGCTCGTTCCCGACCGCGCCCGCACGGTATTTCCCTGCTTCGATCAACCCGATCTGAAAGCGACGTTTCAGCTGTCGCTAACAGTTCCGAATGGCTGGCAGTCAATGACCAATGCCCCCGTGCAGGATTCGTCCGTCGCGGGCAATCGCAAAACCGTCAACTTTCAAACGTCCGACATTATCCCAACGTATCTGTTCTCATTTGTAGCGGGTAAGTTCACCGCTGTCTCGCGAATGCTGAACAATCGGCCCATGACGCTTCTTCACCGCGAGACCGACACGACCAAAATCCGGCTCAGCCTGGACCCTATTTTTAAGCTACACGCCGACGCGCTGACGTTTCTGGAAGCGTACACCCAGATTCCATATCCGTTTAAAAAGTTTGATTTTGCGGCTATCCCCGATTTTCAGTACGGCGGTATGGAACACGTCGGTGCGATTGATTACCGGTTGTCGAGCTTGTTTCTGGATAATGGGGCCACGCGCGACCAGAAGTTATCCCGCGCGACGTTGATTGCCCATGAAACGGCGCACATGTGGTTTGGCGACATGGTTACCATGCGCTGGTTCGACGACGTGTGGCTGAAAGAGGTATTTGCCAATTTCATGGCCGATAAGATTACCGAGGTTTCAACGCCGGATGCCAATTACGACTTACAATTCGTAGTCGATCATTTTCCGGCAGCGTACGCCGTTGACCGCACTGAAGGCGCCAACCCCATTGGTCAACCGTTGGCCAATTTGCAGGAAGCCGGTACGCTGTACGGCGGCATCATCTACCACAAAGCGCCCATTATGATGCGACAGCTGGAACGCTTGATGGGCAAAACGGCCATGCGCGACGGGCTACGTCAGTACCTCAAGAAATACGCGTTCAGCAACGCCACCTGGGCTGATCTGATTGGCATTCTGGACACGTACACGCCTACCGACCTGGAAGCTTGGAACCGCGTTTGGGTCAACGAAACCGGACGACCCACGTTCAGTTACCAGCTCGATCAAAAAGAAGGTAAAATTAGCCGCTTCGTTGTTTCGCAGAAAGGCGAAGATGGCAGCAGCCGGTTGTGGCCGCAGGGTTTTGAAGTCGCTCTGGTTTACCCGGATCACGTTGACGAGGTAACGGTATCGATGACACAGGCGCAGGTAACTGTACCCGAAGCCGTTGGAAAGCCAGCGCCGTTGTTCGTTGTGTTCAATTCGTCGGGGCAAGGTTACGGCTTATTCCCGGTCGATACGGCGATGTTGTCGAAACTGGCGACGCTCAAAAATCCGGTGACGCGGGCTTCTGCCTACATTAATCTTTTCGAGAATATGCAATCGGGGCACATCATTGATCCGGTGCGCCTTGGAACGATCTATCAAAACTTACTGGGCAATGAGCCGGAAGAACTGAACCTGCGTTTGCTGACGAGTCAACTGTCGGATATCGTCTGGAATTTTACCAAACCGGATAAACGCTCGGCGCTGGCGACTTCTGTGGAACAAGCTGCGTGGCAGGCAATGGAACGGGAAACGGCTGCTGGAAAGAAGAAACTCCTGTTTCGTTTGTACCAGAACATTGCCTCCAGTACCGTAGCAAAAAATCGGCTGTATACCATCTGGAACGAGCAGAAAGCGCCAGCGGGTGTTACCCTTACAGAGGATGATTATACGAGTCTAGCCCTGGCGTTGGCCGTTCGTGATTATCCGGCAGAAGGTATTCTAGCGAAGCAATTAAGTCGCATCAAGAACCCCGACCGTAAGAAACGACTAGACTTTATGATGCCCGCGTTATCGTCCAACGTCGCCGAGCGCGATGCGTTTTTTGCGTCACTGGCCACTGAAACCAATCGCGAACGCGAAGCCTGGGTAACGGCGGCTCTGGGTTATTTGCATCATCCGTTGCGGGCGCAAACCTCGGCCAAATACCTGGTCAAGAGCCTGGACCTGCTGGAAGAAATTCAGCGGACGGGCGATATTTTCTTTCCTGAATCGTGGCTACGCTCGATTCTTTCAAGCTACCAGACGCCCGAAACGGCACAACTGGTTCGTAAATTCCTGGCCGACCGGCCTACGTACAATCCACGTTTGCGGGCCAAGCTCCTGCAAGCCGCCGACAATTCGTTCCGGTCCAGTAAGCTGCTGTATCAATGACATTACCCGGTGACGTTTTCCCGTTGTTCGTACGAGCCGATTGGTTAGCCAATCCGTTACCCAGCTCAAGGATAGCGCCAATTTATTCCGATAGAAAATTAAAAGGACTGCAATCTATTTCCTTATCAGCCTGTTGCTTCCTTTAGTAGCTATTCGCTGAATGTTTTCGTATCTGGCAACCCAACCCGGCTCTAGCTACGTTTATTTTAACCCGTTACTGAAGTACTGATGAGCTTTTTCAATTCTTTAAAAACTCGACTGCGCGTTGTTGGTTTTGGCGAAGGGGTTTCGTTCCTGCTACTCCTGTTTATTGCCGTTCCCCTCAAACGAATCTACGGCCACCCGGAAGCGGTCCAGATTCTCGGACCCATTCACGGCCTTCTTTTTATTTATTACGTGTTACTCATCGTTCAGGCCAAAACGGAATATAGCTGGTCCTGGGGTAAAACCGGATTAGCTTTCCTGGCGTCACTTTTACCGGGTGGCACGTTTTACGCTGATCACAAAGTATTTCGCCACTTGCCCGAAACGGTCGAGCAGGTATGATCATAGCGAACGGTTTACAAATTCTTAAATAAAAAAGCCGGACATCCCTGTCCGGCTTTTTTATCAGGCACGCGTGTATTATTTAGCGGCTTCAACAGCGGCTGCTGCTTCGATGGCGGCAATGGCGGCACCGTTTTTCTCGCCGTATTCGTCCCGTTGTGTTTCAAAGTAGGAGAAAATCTCATTGATCGAATCGACGTTCTCGGCAATTTTCGAATGCATCTCACCCAGGTTTTTTTCCAGAGTCGAGTCATTCAGTCCGTTCATGTTGTCTACTTCGATCTGACTGATTTTAGTGATGATCGCCGTTTGGCTATTCTGTAAATCTTCCAGTTCACGAACGACTTTGTTCATCAATTCAAATTTCTGCGCTTTATCCATGATAGATCTAGTTTTGTTGAGTATCCATCCTATAACCGCGCAGAATGGCAAATGGTTATTGCTCGACGATAACTTATGGTCAAAGACAGCGTTGAAGAGGTCACCCACAACGAATGCAATACCTTTAGGTAACAGTCGTGTAGCGCTTGTACACGGTTACAATCTCTACCGTTTTCCATCCCGAACGGGTATATAATCGCTTACTGTTTATAATCTTCACGCGATCACCGGCTTCAATGGTTACGGCTTTAGGCGGAGCGAATTGTTCAGGATCAGGTAACGGCTCATTATCCGGCTTCAATTGCATTTGCCGTATGTCTTTGTCAAAGTCAAACTGTCGGGATACTGCCTGCCAGTTGTAGTTAACCGTGGCAAGAGAATCATAGGCAACTGGCTCCTTGTTGGTGTATGGGTTACGCACGTACTGCTCCGGCCAGGCATGGTAAAACCCAAAAAAGCGTTCGGACCGGTGTACACTCGGACCGTTGATGTCTATCCGCAAATCGGTCGTAGCCAGATCTCGTAGTTCAACCAGCATATCCGTCGAGGGTTTCCCGTCGAAATTGGCATCGACAGCCTCGCTGGCTACTGAAGATACCGGCCTGTATTTACCGTGAAAGCGTTCGTGTAACGATATAAAATCTTCATTCGGGGCAAGCGTCTGTTGACAGCCAACCGCACTAATAAGCCAAAGTAGGGCAAGCACACCGGTTCGTTTCATAGGAAAAGGCAGATTGAACGTTTTCGAATCTAACTATATAATACCCTCAAGTTTCACTTTATACTCGTTTTGCACACACAACACGGCGAATAATCTACATCATTAAATATATCTATATCATTATAAATTAAATCAATTTGATCTATATATTCATTGCTAGTAATATTGTCCCATCATATAAGTCGCACGTTAACAAAAAAAATAAGTAGCCTTTCATTCACTACTAATTCATTCGACTCCAATGGAAAACCAGCCAACTAAACTTACCACCGCTTCGGGAAGCCCGTACTTCGAACACGAAAACACCATGTCGGTTGGACAGCGTGGGCCGTTGCTGTTACAGGATTATATCCTGCACGAAAAAATGGCGCACTTCAACCGGGAGCGGATTCCAGAACGCGTTGTCCACGCCAAAGGATCAGGCGCTTACGGGACGTTCACGGTAACGCATGACATCAGCAAATACACCCGTGCCAAACTGTTCAACGAGATTGGCAAGGAAACACGGGTATTCCTGCGCTTTTCGACCGTGGGTGGTGAGAAAGGCTCTGCCGATACCGAGCGCGATCCACGTGGTTTTGCATTGAAGTTTTACACGGAAGATGGCAACTGGGATCTTGTAGGCAACAACACACCCGTATTTTTCATCAAAGACCCGAAGAAGTTCAGCGACTTCATTCATACCCAGAAACGCGATCCGTACACGAACTGCAAATCGGCCACGATGATGTGGGACTTCTGGAGTCTGAACCCCGAAAGTCTGCACCAGGTTTTGATTCTGATGTCGGATCGTGGTACGCCCGACGGCTATCGGCACATGAATGGTTATGGCTCGCACACGTTCTCGATGATCAATGCTGACAACGAACGCGTTTGGGTAAAATTCCATTTTAAAACCGCGCAGGGCATCAAGAATTTCAGCAATGACGAAGCCGTCAAGATGAAAGGAATGGACCCCGACTACGCGCAGCGCGACCTGGTAACCTCAATCGACAAAGGCGATTTCCCACGTTGGAACGTCAAGATTCAGGTGATGACCGAAGAACAAGCGAAAGCGTTCCGCTGGAACCCCTTCGATCTGACCAAAGTATGGCCGCAGGGCGATTTCCCGCTAATCGATGTGGGTACGCTGGAATTGAATCAGAACCCAAACAACTACTTCGCTGATGTTGAGCAGGCTGCCTTTGCGCCCGCCCACGTTATCGATGGCATCAGCTATTCACCCGACCGGATGCTACAGGGCCGTATCCTGTCGTACCCCGACGCCCAACGCTACCGGCTTGGCGGCAACTACGAGCAGATTCCTGTAAACCGCTGCCCGTTCGCCGTTAACAATTACCAGCGCGACGGACAGATGCGCGTCGACGGAAACGGTGGTCGTTCTACCAATTATTTCCCGAATAGCTTTGACAATATCGTTGCTGACGAGAGCTACAAACAACCGGCTTGGGATTTAGGAACGTCAGTAGCCGATTGGTACGACCGGAATGCGCCGGGTGAGAATGACCATTACACGCAGCCGGGTAATCTCTGGCGGTTGATGACCCCTGAGCAGAAAATTAATACTGTTAACAACATCGTGGGAGCCATGAGCGGCATCGATGGCCCGAAACGGGATCAAATTGTCAATTTACAACTGTGCCACTGGTTCCGCGCTGATTTATCGCTGGGTATGAGCATTGCCCAAGGTTTGGGTATCAACATGGAAACATTGCAAGGGGCAATGCCTACGCAACACGCTTAATAGTATTTTTCCTGTATCTTGGTAAAACAAAGCCGGATAAAATTATCCGGCTTTGTTTTTTGTCATGCGCAAGAATCGGGTTGGCTTCCCATCGGGTTATAGCGACTTTTGTGTAGTCAAACCAACAAACCGATGACGACCAACAACGCTTATACGTATGGACAAATAGCCCGCGCTATCGAACATCTTACGGCCAATTTTCGCGAACAACCTTCGTTGGCGGAACTGGCCGAAAAGGTAAACATGAGCGAGTTTCATTTCCAGCGGCTCTTCACCGATTGGGCTGGTGTTAGTCCCAAAAAGTTTGGCCAGTATTTAACGCTCGAACACGCCAAGCAGCAGCTCCGCGCGGGTTCGTCGCTGACCGATGTTGCTTATGAAGCCGGTCTATCGGGCACGGGTCGTCTGCACGATTTGTTTGTCAGCATCGAAGGGGTAACACCGGGTCAATTCAAACAGGCCGGGGCGGGTCTGGTCCTCTCCTACGGCATCTTTGACAGTCCATTTGGCGCGTATGTGCTGGGGGCAATCAACAAAAAAATTGCGGTGCTGCATTTTCTGAACGATGGCGAAAAGGCTGAAGAACTCTTACCCATCGCGTGGCCGGGAGCCCAAATACAGCATAATCCAGAAACGCTTCAATCGCTGGCCGACCAGGCTTTTCCCGTTACGGGCACGCTGAACTTGCCACCCGACAAACCATTAGCTTTGTTGCTGCGAGGCTCTACTTTTCAATTGAAAGTATGGGAAGCGCTGCTGAAAATCCCCGAAGGTCGGTTAGCCAGTTACGACCAGATTGCCGAAGCAATTGGTCAACCTACGGCTTCACGGGCGGTCGGAACGGCGATAGGCAGTAACCCGGTGGGTTACCTGATTCCCTGCCATCGGGTTATCAAGAAAACGGGTTTGTTCGGCGGCTATCGCTGGGGAACCGAGCGGAAACAGGCGATGCTGGGTTGGGAAGCAGCACGGCTGAATCGCTAACTTTTTCGATTCATTGACCTACGTACAATACTACTCTTTCAGTCCATAAATAAATGACCCAGGCTGTGTGTCAGCGGGGTCGCCCGCGCGGTTCTCAAAACCGACACCACAGTCTAGATCTGGTTGGCATCACAACCTAGTGGTACCGATTCATTCCTAGATCAATCGTTCTTACGGATAATCTTTTTCAGGATCGTTACGCTTCTTTCCAGTTCCTCTTCCGTGCTGGATGCGAAACCCAAGCGCGTACCGTTCAACTGTTGACCGGGCGGATTGTGCGCCAATCCATTCGACAAGTACAACCCTTGTTGCCCGGCCTGCGTAGCCAACGCTTCTATGTCAATCGACGGATCGAAGCGGGTCCAGACAGCCATTCCACCGTCGGGTTTTGTGAATTGCACGGCATCCCCTAACTCAGTTGCGAGCAAATCGCAAAACCGGTCTCGACGATCGTGATACGTACGAAGCGACTTGCGAAAATGGCGTTTCATGTCCCGGCTCTTAAACAGTTGTCCGATAGCAAATTCAAGCATGGGATCACCTTGCCGGTCGATGATACGCCGAAGTCGGGCCAATTCGTCAATGAAAGCCGCCGGAGCGACGACATAACCAATTCGAAAAGCGGGCGCTACCGATTTTGTCAGCGACCCGACATAAACGACCATGCCGCGCGGGTCGGCGCTGGCCAGCGGCAAAATAGGACGACTGAGATAATGAAAATCGTAATCATAATCGTCTTCCAGTATCGCAAATTTATAAACCTCAGCAAGTTGCAGTAACTGAATGCGCCGATCGGGTCGTAACGTAACGGTCGTCGGGTAATGATGGTGCGGGGTTACGTACACCATACGAACTGACCCTTCTTGTTTACAAAGTTCAGCCAGCGCGTTTACGTCTATACCATGCTGATCAACGGGTACCGTTCGCAAGCTAGCTCCAGCCTTCTGAAAATTCATCGTTGCACCGGCCCAGGTCATTTCTCCCGTCACAACTACATCGCCCGAACGTAGCAACACTTGACCAGTCAGGTGCAGCCCCATAATGCTGCCCCTCGTGATCATGATGTTATCGGGTGTCGTTTGTAAACCACGAGTTTCGTTTAGGTGACGCGAAAGCTGCTCCCGCAACAACGGATGGCCTTTTGTGTCGCCGTAACCGAAATGAGCCTGCGGATTTCCCCAGCGGAAATAAGACCGGTACGCCCGGCTCAATTCCTCCATCGGAGCCAGTCGAATATCGGGAAAACCATCGTCCAGATGCAATCCGGCACCAGTGGTCAATACAGGTCGAACCAGAAACGTAACCGATTCAAAGGCGTAACCGGGTTGAGTACGGCGCTGTTCATCGGCTTTCTTCTCAACAAATGCCTGCGGCTTTACTTCCGGAAAGTGCGTTGCGACATACGTACCACTGCCGGAACGACTTTCGAGCCATCCCTGCGCGAGCCCTTCCCCGTAAGCCGCCACGATTGTCTGCCGATTCAGATCAAGCAGGTCAGCCAGTTGACGGGTTCCGGGCAACCGCTGTCCCGCGCCTAACGTTCCGGCTCGAATCAGTCGGCTTAATTGCTCACTGACCTGAATAAAAATTGGCGTGACCGATGATTTGTCGAGTTGAAGCAGGGATTTGAACGGGAGCATAACCGGACTAGCTGTATTCTAGAAACTGGACGATTTAGACAGTCCGGCAAAGAACGACATTTGTTTAAAATTAAACGCTGTTATTCAGCACCAAGATCTTTAGTTTACTTGTTCTGATCATGCAAACCACCCGTACAACACCCAGCCGCTCCGCCAAACGCGTTCATTACGATGAAGAAATCATTCATCCCATTCTGGACGAGGCTCTTTTCTGCACTGTTAGCTATGCCGTCAATGGTCAGCCGATGGCTATTCCAACGGCTTTTGCCCGGAAAGAAGACAAAATCTACATTCACGGCTCAGTAGGTAGCCATTTTATGCGCGAATTGGAGAAAGGTAGCCCCGCCTGTATTTCGGTGATGATTACGGATGGGCTGGTATTGGCTAAATCAGCGTTTAGTCATACGGTGAATTACCGTTCGGTGATCCTCTTCGCTACCGCCGAAAAAGTTACGGACGAAACCGAACGCATGGAAGCCCTGGCTCTTATCACCGATCATTTGATACCCGGTCGCTGGGCCGATCTACGACCAACGACCGCCAGCGAAATGCGCAAAACAATGGTACTCGCTTTTTCACTAGCCGAAGCGTCCGCAAAAGTTCGTACGGGAGGACCGAACGACGAACCCGAAGATCTTGATTTGCCAACCTGGTCGGGCGTGATTCCAATGAAAACGGTGCAATTGGGGCCCGTTACGGCTGAAGCCAGTGCAGGAACGCCCCTGCCCGATTACCTGCGTTGAGAACAGGTTCATTGGCGGAGAATCGCTTTTTTCGGAACTTGCTGCCATTTCCCTGTACAATGATCATTCGACCTTACGAAAAACCAGATGCCGCTCAACTTATTTCGGTATTCTGCAAAAGTGTTCCAGTCGCCTTCGGTGAAAACGAAATTAGTGAGTACAGTACATTTCTGGAAACGTGGTCAGGTCCCTACTTTGTTGCCGAGGATAACGGAAAGCTATTAGGTGCCTGTGGCTATTATAGTCGGGACGACCGACAGGAAGCGTATATCTGCTGGATATTGTCCGATCCGGATGCCAAAGGGCAGGGCATCGGCAAAACACTCCTGTTGCACAACCTGGCCCTTATCGACGAACAGCCGATCATTCAGCGCATTGTGTGTGAGACGTCGCAGGTTGCTTATCTTTTTTTCGAGAAATTTGGCTTTGAACTACAGCACACCAAACCGGATTATTGGGCCCCCGGTCTTGATCTGTATCACATGATACTCCATAAAAAGGCCTCATAAGAACGAGATTCTTACAAGGCCTTTTTATCTATTTTTCCCGGTGATAGACCAGCACGGGTACGGTCGATTTTTCTACCAGACGAGCGGTGCGGTTGGGGTGCAGCAGTTTATCCAGAAAACCTGCTTCGGGGTATAATTGCATCACAATCAGGTCAGCATGTGCGTTGTCGAGTTGATCATCCGTCAACACCGAAAGCTTGGCATCGAACGTATCAATTAGCGAATCGGTCTGGGCAGATACTACACTTTGCGTCGTTTTTGGCTGCATGGCATACACAATGGTATGCACCTGAGCCGGACGAACGGCTTGCCCTTCGGTTGTAATTGGAACAATCAGCACCGGACAAACGGCTTCGTCAGCCACATCGGACACGGCGCTACCCGCCAGCCGGTCGAAAAACGTATTCAGATCGCTGCGGCCCATTACGATCAGATCGGCAAAAAGCCCTTTGGCAGCATCTAAGATTTCGTCGTCAACGCTGCCAATTCGCCACTCCGCCCGGACCGAAAACCCTTCGGCCTGTAACTCTGCTTCGAGCTGCAACAAACGCTGACGGCTAATTTCTTCAATTTCCTGCGAGGCTACCAAGCCAAAACCGGGATCACCAACGGTTGGTAACGTCGTATCTGGAATCATCGGTTGGTAGACATGCAAGAGTGTTATGGTTGCACCGGTCTTACGGGCAAAAAGCCGTACCCAGTCGAGGGCAGCGGTCGAACTTGACGAAAAATCGGTAGGAAAAAGCAGGTTTGTCATAATTGCGTGAACAGGGATTTGTAATCACAACAAACGAAACGCCCAACATTCCCGGCAATCCATCAATTTTTGTCTGCATTTGATACCCGCATGTAAGCGATGCTACCCGTTTATCGGGTCGTCGGGGGTGTTATGATACGCCCTGTTCCGCTACCGCTATTCATGGTTTCGACGGCCATTATCTGCTTCATTGTTTTTTCCATGCCTTCGGTCGAACCATCCAGGAAGATAACGTTGCCTTTCCCGTTTTCAGCGAAATGCTTGATCGCTTCGGTCCAGATCGAGAACAGGATCAGGGATGCATCGAGATTGGCTTCGGTCATGACTTTTGCCGATTCGGCCATACCCTTCGCCACTTCTTCCCGGAACAGAGCCACACCCTGACCGCGCAACTGCGACGCTGTTTTTTCGGCCTCAGCGGAGATCTTGATGGCGTTCCCGTCCGCTTCGGCGGCCTTCGTTTTGGTGATCAGCAGTGCTTGTCCTTCGTTTTCGGCGGCCGCCTTGAGATTCGACGAAGCAACCACTTGCGCCATCGACCGCATAATCACTTCGTCAAACGCAATATCGTTTAGTTGTAGATCCGTCAGGTGATAGCCCCAGCTTTCGAGTAAAGTGTCCAGTTGCGACTTAACGTGTTCAATAATTTCTGAGCGAAGGGCCAGAATTTGAGCCTGTCGTTTGGTCGCCACAAAACTACGGATCGAGCCTTCGATGGTTCGAACCAATGCCTGCATGAACGACGCTTCGTCAATGAATTTGAAGGCTACATTTTTGATTGTTTCTTCTTCCTGGTTCAGCACCGAATAGACCAGCATCGCTTTGAAGTTGACATTGGCCTGATCGGCGGTAATGGCCTGAAACGACAGTTCGACGGAGCGGTTCTGGATCGAAATACGGCGATAAATAACCTCGACAAAAGGGATTTTAAAGTTCAGCCCAGGCCCCATTACCCGAGCATATTTCCCGAAGATGGTTACAACGGCTACCGTTCCCTGTTGCACAATCACAATCGAGAGGAACGCGGCAACCAGCACGAGGACAAAGAGTATGCCTAGAAAGGTCATTAGCTAAAACGGATAGATACAAAAAAAACGGATTCTGTAGTAAGGTACAGAATCCGTTGATACGCTTGTCTTTTTTTGTCAGATCGGCCAGCCTAATTGCCGGCAGCGAGTTCAAAACTTGCCACATTGCGCTGACGGAAGTACACTGTCATCGCCAATACGAATCCGGCAAAGGCCAGCATGGCCCCTACCCATTCGGGCGAGGTGTAACCCAAACCAGCCGCAATAGGCAGACCGCCGAGGTAAGCGCCCAACGCATTACCAATGTTAAAGCCAGCCTGACTAACGGACGAAGCCAGCATTTCGGAACCATTGGCGGCCCGAATCATCAGAATCTGAATAGGTGCTCCTAATGAAAACGCAACGGCTCCCGTAACAAACGTCATGATTAGCAACGGACCTTTGAAGGGAGCGACGAAGTAAACGACCATCAGACAGACCGACATCAGCAGCAAAAACAGAGCCGTAGCCTTGATGGGCGACATCATATCGGCCGTTCGTCCGGCAATCAGGTTACCAACGGCCATTCCCAGACCGGCCAATACCAGAATCCAGGTAATTTGATCGCTACCAAAACCGGCTACTTCGGTCAGCAAGGGAGCGATATA
Source organism: Spirosoma oryzicola (assembly GCF_021233055.1). Lineage (NCBI taxonomy): Bacteria > Pseudomonadati > Bacteroidota > Cytophagia > Cytophagales > Cytophagaceae > Spirosoma > Spirosoma oryzicola. Next base: position 3,909,818 of record NZ_CP089538.1, read on the forward strand.
ACTGAACCACGCAAATAAGCCGCCCGTACCGATAGCCGTAATTCCTAAGATAAGCCAGGGCTCAACGCGCGTAAACAGCTTCAAATCCTTGCGTAGATTCGATTCGCCAACGACGGGCATCTCCGGGAGCAGTTTTTGAATGCACAGCATCGTAATCAATCCAACGACGGCAATAAGGATAAAGGTAATCCGCCAGCTCATCGTATGGCCGATGTATGTTCCCAGCGGAACGCCGATGATGTTGGCCACCGTAAGCCCCGCGAACATCATCGAAATAGCCTGCGCTTCTTTTCCTTTACCGGCTAACCGGCTTGCGACTACGGCCCCTACACCAAAGAACGCACCATGCGGCAGCCCCGACAGCAGGCGGGTCATCATCATGATCTCATAATTAGGGGCAAAGGACGAGAGTGCATTACAAAACGTAAACAGGGCCATAAGCCCCAGCAATATCTTTTTGGGAGGATAATTTCCGGCAATACCCACCAACAAGGGTGCTCCCAAGACCACCCCAAGCGCATACGACGAAATCAAATGGCCAGCAACGGGAATCGAAATGTGGAGCGAGTTGGCGATATCCGGCAGAATACCCATCATGACAAATTCTGTCATGCCTATGCCGAACCCTCCAATGGTGAGAGGTAATAAGCTCTTTTTCATTTGCAGCGTACTAATTTTCTGACAGCTTGTGAATTTATCTACTTAGAAAATTCACAATAACCTCCACTAATTGAAGGCTATTTAATCAGAAAAATAAAAAAAGTGCAAAAATGTTCCCTGCTCTACGAATAGTCTAGTTTATTGATTACCTAATACAATTGCACAAAAAGGCCCCGGTCCAGACAAACGTTGTGGGACCGGGGCACTTCCAGATGAGACGAATCGATTAGTGTGCCAGCAGCCAGTTTTCGCCGGTACCAATACCGGTTTCCATCTGCACAGCCATCGGAATCGCATTTTTCATAATGTCATTAACCCGCTCCCGCAACAAATCGATTTCGTCACGGTGAGCATCGAACACCAGTTCATCATGCACTGTCAGAATCATCTTCGATTTCAGCCGCTCGGCCTGCATAAACTCATGAATACGGATCATGGCGATCTTAAGCATATCGGCGGCACTTCCCTGAATTGGGGCGTTGACGGCGTTACGTTCGGCAAACATCCGGTCCGTTACGTTCCGCGAGTTGATGTCACGCAGGTACCGACGGCGACCCAGGATTGTTTCGGCATAGCCAAAGCCCCGTGCTTTCTCGATGCTCTGGTCCATGTACGCTTTTACCGCCGGAAACTCACCGAAGTATTCCTCAATAATTTGAGCGGCTTCCTTGCGGGGAATCTTCAATCGCTGCGCCAGTCCGAACGACGAAATACCGTAGATAATCCCGAAGTTGATGGTTTTGGCTTTCCGGCGCATATCGCCCGTTACCTCGCTGATGGGTACGTGGAAAACTTTACTGGCCGTCTGGGTATGGATATCGACGCCGTTGTTGAACGCATCAAGCATGGTCTGATCACCACTGAAAGCCGCCATAATCCGCAGTTCGATCTGCGAGTAATCGGCCGACATGATCAGAAATTCCGGTCCACGCGGCACAAAAGCTTTCCTAATCTCCTGACCGCGTGGGGTCCGAATCGGAATGTTTTGCAGGTTCGGATTCGCCGACGATAACCGCCCGGTCGATGCGACGGCCTGGTTGAATGAAGTATGAATCCGACCCGTACGTTTACTGATGAGCAACGGCAGCGCATCCACGTACGTATTTTTGAGCTTGATCAGCTCACGATAGTCCAGAATTTTACGGGCAATTTCGTGCTCTTCTTCGAGTTTCGACAACACCTCTTCGCCCGTGGCGTACTGACCTGTTTTGGTCTTTTTAGCGTTTTTATCGAGTTTCAGCTTATCGAACAGAATTTCACCCAACTGCTTCGGCGAGCCGATGTTGAACGAATCCCCCGCAATAGCAAAGATTTCCTGCTGCACCTGTCGCATGTCGGTATCAAGCGTTGCAGATAGTTCGGCCAGCGCATTGGTATCGATAGTAATGCCTTCCAGCTCCAGATCCGTCAGCACCTGCACGAGCGGCATCTCAACCTGATCGAACAGCTTGTGTAGATTATCTTTTTCGAGCCGGGGCGCAAACGTTTCTTTCAGTTGAAGCGTAATATCAGCGTCCTCCCCCGCGTACTCAACTACTTTTTGCACCTCCACATCGCGCATCGACAGCTGCCCCTTCCCTTTTTTACCAATCAGCGATTCGATTTCAACCGGCTGGTAATTCAGATAAGTCATTGCCATCATGTCCATGTTATGACGCATTTCGGGCTCAATGAGGTAATGGGCAATCATGGTGTCAAACAGCTTACCCTGCACCTCTACGCCGTACTTTTTGAGCATCAGCAGGTCGTACTTCAAGTTCTGACCAATCTTACCAATGGCCGGATTCTCAAAGACGGGCTTAAACTGATCAACAATGGCCTGCGCTTCTTCCCGATTTTCCGGTACGGGTACATAAAACGCTTCGCCTGTTCGGTACGAGAATGACAGACCAACCAGATCGGCCTCGACCGGATCGATGGCGGTTGTTTCGGAGTCAAAGCAGATACTTTCCTGCAAACTCAGGTAGTGAACCAGACTCGCCCGCAACTCGGGTGTATCGACCAGCCGGTAATCGTGCTTGACCGACGTAATCGTTTTCCGACGTTCGGGCTGATTCTCGTCAATCTCGTAGTCGGGGTACACGTCGAGATAAGCGGGCTGATCGGGTTCTGCGGTGACTTTCTCCGCCCCTTCAATCGTTGACGAATCGGTCACGACATCGGGGGTCGCTGCCGACGCGGAAGCTACCGGTGCTTTTACGCTGGTTCGCTTGGCTTTCGTCTTCGGCTTTTCGACTGGCTCGCTAGCCGCAGGCGCGTTACCGACCGAACCAAAATCAAACGGCAAGTCTTCTGCACCGGATGGGTTCAGCGCCGGATCGCCGGACCGTCCCATGTTCGGGAAAGGAAGAAACGCTGGCGCATCACCACCCGGCGAATTAAACAAATCCATCTGTCCCGAGGCCGGTTTTTTCGGTGAGTCAGCCGCTGGACTCTCGTCGTAATTCGGACCCAGCAGACGGGTTTTCATCTGCCGAAACTCCAGTTCGTCCAGCAAAGCCGACAGGCGGGGCTTATCGTATTCGGTATGCCGCAGCAGGTCTTCATCAAACGCGACCGGCACATCAAGGTGAATCGTCGCCAGCTGCTTCGACAGCAAGCCTTGCTGCCCATAATTGACGACATTTTCTTTAAGCTTACCCTTTAACTGATCAGCATTAGCAATCAGGTTTTCGACGGAGCCAAAATCAGCAATCAGCTTCTGCGCCGTCTTTTCACCTACTCCCGGAATACCAGGAATATTATCCACCGAATCGCCCATCAGACCCAGCATATCGGTCACCTGGTCGATTCGTTCGATCTGCCAACGCTCCAGCACTTCAGATACGCCTAGCTTCTCAGCGGGTTTGCCCATGAAAGCCGGTTTGTAAATATGAACGTGTTCTTCCACCAGCTGACCGTAATCCTTGTCGGGTGTCATCATGTACACCTCGAAATCAGCCAGAGCCGCTTTTTTGGCGATGGTTCCGATAATATCATCAGCCTCGTACCCTTCCAGAATCAGGATAGGAATCTGCATCGCTTCAACAATCTTTTTGATGTAAGGCGTTGCGACGCTGATGTCTTCGGGTTGCGACTGCCGGGTGGCTTTGTACAGCGGAAACTGCTCATGGCGGAACGTCTTCTTCGAGGAGTCGAACGCAACGCCGATGTGCGTCGGTTTTTCTTTGGTCAGCACCTCGATCATGGCGTTCATGAAACCAAAAATAGCCGACGTGTTAACCCCGCGCGACGAGATACGGGGTGATTTGTTGAAAGCAAAATGGGCGCGGTAAATAAGCGCCAGCGCGTCTAACAGAAAGAGTTTTTTTTGTGGTTTGGCCATTATACAGGTCGCAAGTCAAGGCGCCAAAGGTCGAAAGTCTTACGGACAATCGCGCGATGTGAACCCGACAAATTGATGGTCAGAGCTGATTATACCCTATAAACACAACAGTCCGCATTGGGTTTTGATTCCGGTCAAGTCTGTCTTTAAAACAGAACAAGCCGCTCTAGTTGGGGAGCGGCTTGTTGGCAAAATGAGTATCGAATTAGTCGACTACGGAAGCAGTAACCGATCAATGATATGCACAACACCATTCGACGCCGTGATGTCAGGACCTGTAATGTTAGAAGCCGAAGTACCGTTGCTCTTACCTGTTACTGTCACGCCCGTTGTGCTAACACCGGCTGTCAGGATCGATCCGGGCAGCGCCGTCGACAGGCTAGATGCATTGGTAATCAACGGGGTGTATAAGCGGTTGTTAGGAACGATGTGATAAGCCAGTATTTGTTGAAGTTGCGCTACGGGTAACGCACTGACAGCCGCTACCGATGTCAGGCTAGGCACCGACGCCGTAAAGGCCGCATCGGTCGGCGCAAATACTGTGATCGGTCCGCCCGACGTAGCCGTTAACGAGCTAACCAGCCCGGCCCGGGTCACAGCGGCATTCAAGTACGTGAATGAAGCTGTCGGCAGGATGGTTGGAATACCTTGAATGGTCGTAGCGACATCACCGAAAACAGGCGGCAACAGCACCCGATCAATAGCGTGTACGATCCCGTTGCTGGCTTCCCCACTGGTCGAAACCACGCGAGCGCCGTTTACCGAAATAGCCGTAGCGGAAGTCGCTGTAGTAGACGTTGCCGATGTAGAGGCTCCTTTGGTAATGTAAAGCGTTCCTCCTGACAGCGTTTGCACGGGTGTGTTGACCGCCGTAGGAATAGCCGACGCCGTAAGCTTGCTGGTCAGTATGTGGTACTGAATGACGGCGGTTAGTAATGTAGCAGGAGCCGCTTTGATTGCGTTCGTATCTGCATACCCAAACGCCTGAAAAGCCGCGTTGGTCGGTGCGAAAACAGTGTAGTTGCCCGCTTGACTCAACGCTCCACTCAGCCCGGCCTGCCGCACAGCCGTTCGGAAGATCGTAAACTGATTTGATGATCCATTACCGTTGTTGATCAGATCGTTGACCGTCGATGGTGTTGGTGTGCTGTCGTCGTTTTTCTTACAGGCTGAAAACGAGAGAAGGAGAACGACGAACAGAGCCGGTAGCAGACTCCACGCTCGTTCACGAGACGAGTGGTGATTGGAAACCATGATAGATTTGGGGTTAGAGAACAAACACAAGGATTTGTTTGCATTCGTTCTGTAAAGGAACGAGGGTTTATTTGTTTTGTTCTTACGCCCACCCTGATATTTATCAGGCGTTGTCTTAATACTTAGTTTGAGGTATCAGTTGACACTATAGAGAAGGATCCCACACCGAATCAGCAAACTATCCGTGCTTTCAACCGTTCTGATAACAGTATTTTTCCTAGTTCAGCCATCATGATTCGCCCTCTGCTCCTAATTAGTCTCGCGCTGGCCTGTAGCTGTCAGAATCGTTCGTCCAATGAATCCGCAGCCACTCAGTCGACCAGCCCATCCGTTGCTCCTGACACGCTGTGCTTTCAGCAAATTATGGGGCGAGATACCACAACCCTTCGCTTGATCACGCATGAAGCAACCGCAACCGGATTCCTGGACATTAACCCCTACGAGAAAGACCGGGCAAAAGGATCGATTCAGGGTACGGTCAAGGGTAACCAAATTCAGGCAACCTGGGACCGGTCTGGCGAAGGCGTAACACAACGCCATGCGCTCGACTTTACGCTCAAAGCGGATGCCATCACCTGGTACGAAGGCGAACGGGTCGAAAAACAGGGTGTATGGGTATTGAAAGAACCCAACAAGGGCTACGCGTACGTGCTGACAAAGACCGACTGCCCCTGACCCCCGCTCCTACGCCACCTTACAGCTTACGCCGTCCATCGCTTCCAACGCCCGAAGAAATGTGTTAGCCGGAAAAACTTTTAACGTCCGCGACTGTAAACTGACCTCAAGGCGTTCGGTAGGATCGACAACATTGAGCGACAACGTACAGGTACCCGGATGCGCATTGACCAGTTCATTGATCTGAGCAATCAACTGGGCATTCAGCACATCGAGTGTCAGCGACACCTTGATTTCTTTGCAGAATTTTTCGCGCATGTCGTTCAGCAAACGAATATTCGTGGCCTTAAACTCCAGCTGATCAGAGTTCCAGCGATTCTGCGTTTTACCCGTGATGTGCAGGAAGCGACCAACATCGATATACTGACCCATCCGCACATAATCGTCACCGAAGAGGGCTAGTTCTACCGCCGTGCTGTAATCTTCGATCTTAAAAATGCAGAACGGGTTACCGTTTTTGGCGATCTTCGTTTGCATCGACGACACAATACCCGCTACCTTGATTTCGGGCGACTTGACTTCAAAAATCTTGTCTAACGTGCAGTTGCAGAAGCCATCGAGTTCGAGTTTGAATTCGTCCAGTGGGTGCCCCGTGATGTAGAAACCGACGACATCTTTCTCGAATTTAAGCTTTTCGATCTGGTTCCACTGCGGTACGGTCGGTGGTTTAGGGCGGCTGAGCATGGGTTCACCTCCCATCATGGCACCAAATAGCGACTGTTGAGCGGCTGCTTTCTCGGTATGGTAATTGTTGGCGTAACGAATAATTTTCTCCAGAAAAGGCGATGTATCGCCTTCGCCCAGATCAAAATATTGCGCCCGGTGGTATTCGTCAATGCTATCGAATGCGCCCGCGTAAGCCAGCGATTCCCACGTTTTTTTATTGACGGTGCGCAGATTAACCCGAATGGCAAAATCGAAAATATCCTTGTACGCCCCACCGGCTATTCGTTCTTCGATAACGGCTTCAACGGCGGCATCACCCGCTCCTTTGATACCACCAAGTCCAAACCGGATTTCGCCTTTCTGGTTTACGCCAAACACGCGCTCCGATTCGTTCACGTCGGGGCCGAGTACCGGAATACCCAGGTTTTTACACTCTTCGAGGAAGAACGTAATTTTTTCAATGTTGCCCAGGCAGCTCGTCAATACGGCAGCCATGTATTCCGACCGATAGTAGGTTTTAAGGTAAGCAGTCTGGTACGCAACGAAGGCGTAACAGGTTGAGTGCGACTTGTTGAAGGCGTACGACGCAAATGCTTCCCAGTCCGTCCAGACTTTCTCGCAGGTTTTCAAATTCAGTTTGTTGGCCGAACAGCCATCCATGAATTTGCCCTTCATCTTGTCAAGCGTCGCGCGGTCTTTCTTACCCATCGCTTTCCGCAGTACGTCGGCGTCCCCCTTCGTGAAGTTGCCGAGCTTCTGCGACAGCAGCATCAGCTGCTCCTGGTATACCGTAATGCCGTACGTATCCGCCAGAAACTCTTCCATTTCGGGAAGGTCGTATTTGACTTCTTCGCGACCGTGCTTGCGGTTGATGTAATTCGGGATGTATTGAATCGGACCCGGACGATACAGGGCGTTCATGGCAATGAGGTCCTCAAAGCGGTCAGGCTTCAGGTCCTTCATGTGCTTTTTCATTCCGTCGGATTCGAACTGGAAAATCGCATTGGTTTCACCCCGCTGAAACAGTTCGTACGCTTTCGGATCGTCCAGTGGAATGTCGTCGATACCGGTTTCGACACCATTGACGAACAAACCGCCGTGGTTTTGCTTGATAAGCCGCAGACACTCCTTGATGATCGTCAGGTTGCGCAGCCCCAGAAAGTCCATCTTGATAACGCCCGCGTCTTCAATGACTTTTCCTTCGTACTGCGTGATGATCAGGTTGGTATCTTTCGAGGTCGAAACGGGTACGATGTTCGATAAGTCGTCGGGGGCAATGATGATTCCCGCAGCATGGACGCCCGTGTTCCGCACTGTACCTTCCAGCCGACGCGCCTGTTGCAATACGTTCTGCACTTTCTCGGTATCGATCAGCTTCATGGTTCGACCCACGTTCTGATCGCCCGATTCCAGCGCCCGCATTCGTCGCACATTCTCAACCTCCTCCGGCTGAATCACGTTGGCTAGTCCGCCGGGGCCGTCGATAGGATCTTCGAAAATCCGACGGAGGGTCATGTTGTAGGTCGGCTTGTCGGGTACAAGCTTGGCCAGCGCGTTGGCATCCGACAAGGGTAGGTCCATTACCCGGCTCACGTCTTTAATAGCCGATTTGGCCGCCATCGTACCATAGGTAACAATAGCCGCTACCTGCTGTTTCCCGTACTTATCAACTACGTAGTCAATTACCCGCTGACGACCTTCATCGTCAAAGTCAGTATCAATATCGGGCATTGACTTCCGGTCGGGGTTAAGGAACCGCTCGAACAGCAAGTCGTATTTAATGGGGTCAATGTTGGTAATACCGATGCAATAGGCCACGGCGCTTCCGGCGGCACTTCCCCGACCAGGACCCACCATTACGCCCAGATCACGACCAGCCTTGATGAAATCGGCCACGATAAGAAAGTACCCGGCAAAACCCATTGTCTTGATCGTAAACAATTCGAAGTCAAGGCGCTCCTGGGCGGTCTGATCAATGTCACCCCAGCGTTCTTTGGCACCGGTATAGGTCAAGTGCTTGAGGTACTCCCACTGGTTGGCAACGTCGTCGGTATGAATCTGAAACTCCCTTGGGATCGGGAAGTTGGGCAATAAAATGTCACGCTTGAGCTTCAAGACTTCGACCTTATCGACAATCTCGTTGGTATTGTCGATGGCTTCGGGCAGGTCATGGAACAGCGTCGTCATCTCCTGCGTGTTCTTGAAATAGAACTGATCGGAGAAAAACGCAAAGCGCGTATTTTTAGGCATTGCTTCATCGTCGTTGAATTCCTTCATCGACGGTGTGCTTTGCTTCTCGCCCGTGTTCACACACAGCAGAATATCGTGGGCAACCCAATCGTCACGGTCAACGTAGTGCGAATCGTTCGACGCGATGATCTTGACGTTGTATTTGCGGGCGAGCTTGACCAGCACTTCGTTGGCTTTGATCTGGTCAGGAATCTCATGCCGCTGTAGCTCAACGTAATAATCTTCACCAAAGCGGTCGAGCCACCATTTGAATTCGGCTTCTCCGGCTTCTTCGCCTTTTTTAAGGATCGTTTTCGGCACGATGGCCCCGATGCAGCAGGTCGTTGCAATCAGCCCTTCCTTATACTTGTCGATTAGTTCCTTGGTTACCCGTGGATACTTGCCGTACAAGCCTTCCATGTACCCCAGCGAGCAAAGCTTCGCCAGATTTTTGTACCCCTGCGGGTTCTTCGCCAGCAGCAGCTGGTGATACCGAATATCTTTTTGCTCTTTGGTGAACTGCTTACGCGTATGGTCCTCTACCACGTAAAACTCACAGCCAACAATGGGTTTGATCCCTTGCTTGCTCGCTTCGGCCACAAACTCAAAAACGCCGAACATATTACCATGATCGGTGATCGCTACGGCGGGCATATTGTCACCTTTAGCCTTCTTAATCAGCTTCTTGATGTCAGCCTGCCCGTCGAGCAGCGAGTATTGAGTGTGGGTATGGAGATGAGAGAATTGCATAACTGGTCCGCAGATTACTGGGTTAAAAATAGCCACATTACACGGGTAACAGGCAACGATGAGCGCAGAATTTTAGAAAGATTCTGCTAATGGACTGATTGACAACCGCGTGTAGATAACCACATCATACCCCAAAAAAATTCACCCCACCGGTAGCCAGTGAGGTGATTTTAACCAGAGCAATCTCGTTTTCTGCGTGACGACAACGCGTGGCGGCAACAGGCTTTACCAGCCCGTCCGTTGACCAGCGTTTTCGAGGTATTCCTAAAAACTCCCGATTTTGTTCTTGGATTCAGTTCGTTGCCTGTTCAGGTTCAGTAGCCTTCGTCAGTAACCAGATAATAGGCCCGGCTTTCGGTCTGCTGGTTAGCCGTCTGAACCGTTACGGTCAACCATTCCACATGACTGTAGTCGTTGAAAGGAGCACTGTGGCTCTCCGTAACCTGCCCATTCTGTTCGCTCACTTGTTGCGTGATAGCGGCTATGGCTTCTTCCCGGGAGGAGAAACTACCCAGCAGATCACCCAGTTCAAGACCCGTTTCTTCATCAGGCAATTCTCCATTAAGACTGGAAATGGGCGATTCCGGCAATGCTACGGCCTGAAAACCGGGGTTTGCATACAATTCGATGAGCATATTACTGAACGATTGATATTCGATTGTGTGAGGTGCCCGTCGGGCCTGGTGTAGCCTACTGGCTCCATTAACAACTCAGCAGACAAAAGAGTGTTAGTAGAATTGGTTCATAAATCAGAAATTCTGGTCTTCTATTCAAAAGATAAGTCAGCTAGTAACTCCTTGCCAATTGAGGGACGACAAGAAGCCCCAATCTATCATAAATCGACAATTTATTGATTCATGCGATGGACTAACGTTCGTATAAGTTCGTCAGCATGAGTTGTATAACCACCCTTTTTCCACCGTAACGTATTTGGATGGCAGATTTGATACGTGTGCGTAGGTAATCTGCCTGTGGCAATAAGTTGATCTCCCACTACTTTTGGTCTGAATAGTACATTATAGTACATTCTCATAAGCTCAGTAATCTGTTTAGATACTTTACAAATCGGCAGACAACGCTTACGGTCGTCAAAACGAATGAACACAACGGGATTATAGCGTTTGGCTCTGTCGCGATCGGACAGCAATCTACCCTTTTTTGGGCGTCTATATACTTGACAAACACGGCACGGCGTTTGATAGAAAACGTTTCGATACAACCCACATAGTCAATCATGAATACTCAACATACTTTCCGGTCAGTCCGTACGTTGCTGATAGTCGCATCGGTCGTCGGCTCGTTAACGACTGCCTGTAAGAAATCTTCATCGGATCCTGATGTTGACCCCCGCGATCAGTACGTCGGTACATACAACGGAGGTGATCGGGGTTACCAAAGCATCATCACCATCGGTTCGATACCACTGAATGCCGAATACGGCGCGGCTAGTATCATCGTTACAAAAGGCTCCGGTTCAAAAGAAATTTATATCGAAGCACCGCAGCAATCGCTCAAGGTAACCGCAGAACTGAACGGCAGCGATTTTACGGTAATCGACAAATCCAGTAGCCAGATTTTTATACCACCCAACAATACCTACACCGGAAGCTATCAGGCAACGGGTGTGTTTGGTGTCGATCAGGCAACGGGAAAAAACTCAGTTGCCCTCAGGGCCACAACCCAAACGCTGGAAAAAGGAACGTCCATCAGCCGGTCTGAACTCTTCACTGGCTCACGAAATTAATTATCTTCGTACCGGTTCCTAGATCCGGTTCTTCCATGAAAAAAATCATCCTGACCGGCCTGATAGCCGGTCTTTTTTTGTCGTCCTGGGCGCAATCAACGCTCCCACGCTCTACCGCTACTCAGGCTATTGCTAAGCAGACGATCTTGCAGGAAGCCTCGGCCGAATCCGTCGGTATGAGTACCACCCGACTGCAACGAATGGATGCTGTTATCAACGATTACGTTGCCCAAGGTCGTCAGGCGGGGGTGGCCGTGCTGGTTGCGCGCAATGGCAGAATTGTCTACCACAAAGCGTACGGTCAGGATGACATTCGAACGAAAACGCCCCTCAAACGCGACGCTATTTTTCGCATTGCGTCGCAGACCAAAGCAATCACGAGTATCGGCCTGATGATGCTGTTCGAAGAAGGAAAATTTTTGCTCGATGACCCGATTTCGAAATACATTCCGGCCTTTAAGAATCCTAAGGTGCTGGACAAGTACAACGAGAAAGATACGACCTACACGACGGTTCCGGCCAAGCGCGAGATCACCATTCGTCACCTGCTGACACACACCTCCGGCATTAGTTACCCCAGCATTGGCACCAAAGAAGCTGTCGCGATTTACGCTAAAAAAGACATTCCGAGTGGTATCGGGGCACCCGGCGGTACGCTGGCCGAAGCCATGAACCGATTGGCCTCGCTACCTTTGATTCATCAACCCGGCGACCGCTGGACTTACGGCTTGAGTGTCGACGTTGCTGGTTATTTGATCGAACTGCTTTCCGGTCAGACCCTCGACCAATTCCTGCGTACCCGGTTGTTTGAGCCGCTAGGTATGAACGATACCTATTTTTACCTGCCTGCGCAAAAGCAGGATCGCCTGACGAACTTGTACACCGAAGACTCTAGCACCAAAGTACGGCTGCTCCCATCGCTTAACGGGATTTCGGCTGACTATCCAACGCAAACCGGGACATATTATTCGGGCGGGGCGGGTCTTTCGTCTACCCTGTACGATTACGCTATTTTTCTGCAAATGATGCTGAACGGTGGTGAGTATAACGGCAAACGTTTCCTTAGCCCAACGACAGTACGATTGATCACAACCAATCAGATTGGCGATCTGAATCAGGGAGCCAACAAGTTCGGCCTGGGCTTTTCCATCACCTCCGAACGCAGCGCGACTCGCTTACCCGTTTCGCAGGGCTCGTTCGATTGGGGCGGTTTCTTCGGCACAACGTATTGGGTTGATCCGAAAGAAGGCATTGTTGGTTTACTCTACACGCAGAAAGTACCGAACAGCTACGGTGACCTGAACGATAAATTCAAAGTGCTGGTCTATCAGGCGATTACCCAGATGCAGGAAAGATAAGTTCACCAAGCGCCGTGATAAGCAGAACGGTAGGAATCAGGCATTGGCTACTTTTCCGGTTATGAAATACGCTCTGACCCTCTCTTTTCTGTTACTGATTCAACTGGTCCGCGCTCAATCGGCGGATGAAAAAGCGGTACTTGATGCCGAAAAGCAGCGTTTCGATGCGCAGGTTAGCAAGAACTACGCCGTGCTCGAGAAAGTACTTAGCAACGATCTTGTTTACACGCACTCACACGGCGGCAGCGATACCAAGCAGTCGTATATTCAGTCGATCCGCGATGGCAAGTCGAAGTACGATGCAATCGACATGGAAGAACACAAAGTACGCATTTACGGCAATACAGCAGTCATTAATGGTGTATGTATGGTCAAAGCGGTCAGCAATGGCGAAACGATCAACACACACTTACGCTACACCGACGTGTACGTACGCAACGGCAAACAGTGGCAGATGGTCGCCTGGCAGTCGCTCAAGCTACCAAACTGATTTTTGTACCAGGCGCTGGTCGGCTCAGTAAAAAAACAAGCCGACTAGCGCCTGATGATTACTCTACTTTTAGGTACTCCCGCAATTCGACGGCATCGATAGGATTCATGCGTCCAGCCAATACCAGCCGCAATTGCCGACGTCGTAACGCGCTGGCGTAACGCTCTTTTTCTTCATCTGTTTCCGGAATTACCGCTGGCACTTCGATGGGTCGTCCACTCTGATCCACCGCTACAAAGGTGTAAAAGGCGCTGTTGGTGCTGACGCGTATCCCCGCCGGAATGTCTTCGGCCCATACTTCAATAAACACCTCCATTGACGAGCTGAAGGCCCGCGTCACCTGCGCTTTCATCGTGACAATATTGCCCAGCCGAATCGGTTCAGCGAATGACACATTATCGACCGAAGCCGTCACGACAATACGATTTGAATGTTTTTGCGCGGCAATGGCGGCCGCAATGTCCATGAAGTGCAAAAGTCGCCCTCCCATCAGGTTATTGAGCGTATTGGTATCGTTGGGAAGTACCATTTCGGTCATCACCGTCATGGACTCACGGGCAAGTTTGGGTTGAGGCATTTGTTGAATAAGCAATTATTCTACAAACCAACGATCTAAAACCCAAACGGGCAAATGGACCTAATACCGGTTATGCCTAAAGCCTGGTATTAACCCGTAAAGAACCGCCTACGAGTCAATCCATATGTGCGACAGAAATCGTATATTTAGACAATAACACTAAAGAGTAAGACAAAACCTATGGAGCGTTTAGTCGATTACTTTGAACACATTCCATCGCTGCATCGAAGCCTGATTCTGGTAGGGGGCATTGCGATTTTCTGGCTGATCGAAAGTGCAGTTCCCTTGTTCAACTTTTCTCTGACGGGGTCAGGCTACCGAAAAATTCCGCACGCAGGCATCAATATTTTCTTTACCCTTACGACGGTTCTAGTCAATTTTCTGCTGGCATTTCTCTTGTTACGCACCAGCGACTGGACCATTCGGCATCAGGTTGGTTTACTTCAATGGCTCTCCTTACCCTTGTGGGCTGAAGCACTTATCGGGCTGCTGTCGCTGGATTTAATTGGAGCCTGGCTACCCCACTGGGCTGAACACAAAGTCAAGTTTTTGTGGCGATTTCATGTAATTCACCACACAGACCCCTACGTCGATACAACCACCGCCAACCGCCATCACCCTGGCGAAAGCATTATCCGCTTTGCGTTTACACTACTGGCCGTGTTACTTGTCGGTGCTCCAATGTGGCTTGTTTTTCTCTACCAGGCTTTATCAGTACTCTTATCTCAATTTAACCACGCAAACATAGAGCTGCCGCGCTGGGCCGACCGGTTGTTAGGACTGTTCATTGTCACTCCGAATATGCATCACGTCCATCATCATTACGTTTTACCAGTTACGAACACCAACTACGGCAATATTTTTCCGTATTGGGATCGCCTGTTTGGTACCTACTACGAAATGGCGGGCAAAGACATAAAGTACGGTATTGACACGCACCCGGAGTCTCACGAGCACTCTCAGGTTGGCAGTTTGCTGAAAATTCCGTTCAGCAACTATCGTCCGCCCGTAGGTGAGCCGCCACAAGGTTAGGAAGAATTTCAGCATTAAGTCTAGTAACAGCCAACCTAGCAAATTCGGAACTAATCGCCCTGAAAACGGTTTATGTGAGAGAAACAAGTTAAACTTAATAAACAGATTTCACTCATGGCAGCAGGATCACATGCCGTCGAAGCGACCGATGCGAACTTCAACGAACTGATTAATTCCGATAAGCCGGTTTTGGTAGATTTTTGGGCCGAATGGTGCGGTCCTTGTAAAATGATCGGCCCAGTTGTGGAGCAACTCGCTGGCGAATATGAAGGCAGAGCTGTTGTAGCTAAAATGGACGTTGACCAGAACGCCCAAATTCCTGCTAAATTCGGTATCCGCAGCATTCCTACGTTAATGGTGTTCAAAAACGGTCAGTTGGTCGATAAAGTGATCGGTGCCGTTCCCCGCAACGTTCTGGAACAGAAATTACAGGCAGCCATTGAACCAACCACGGTTTAATCGCCCCAATAGATAAAGCGAAACCCCGGCTGAACGTTCAGCCGGGGTTTTGCTTTGTTGGTGGTGTCGGTTTTGAGAAACCGACACCACCATACGGTTTAGTCAGCACAGTAGACAAGCCTCCATTATTAGAGATGAATAGCTCGTCGCGGTATCGGTTTTGAGAAACCGACACCACTGCTGGTTGACCTTATACCAACATCCGCATTGGATCTTCGAGCAGTTGCTTGAACGTTTGCAGGAAAGCCGATCCGGTTGCGCCGTCAACGACACGGTGGTCGCAGGAAAGCGTTACCTTCATCACGTTGGTTGGCTTCACCTCACCATTTTCAACCTTAACGGTTTGTTTGATAGCACCTACGGCCAGGATACACGAGTCAGGTGGGTTGATGATCGCGGTGAATTCTTCAATGCCGAACATACCCAAGTTCGAGATCGAGAACGTGCTTCCCTCCCAGTCTTTTGGCTGTAGTTTTTTGTCCTTCGCTTTACCAGCCAGGTCTTTCACTTCGCCCGAGATGGTCGACAGCGTTTTCTGATCGGCGTTACGAACGACCGGTACTAATAAACCTTCGTCAACGGCTACGGCTACGCCGATGTTGACGTATTTATATTTCCGGATTTTATCACCCAACCACGATGAGTTTACGTTCGGATGTTGTTTCAAGGCCAAAGCAGCGGCTTTGATCACGAAATCGTTGAACGACACTTTCACCGAGCTAACACCATTGACCGTAGTACGCAGGTCCATCGCCTTGTCCATGTTGATTTCCATGGTCAGGTAGAAGTGTGGAGCCGTGAACAGGCTTTCGCTCAACCGGCGCGCAATGGTCTTACGCATCTGGCTAACAGGCACATCTTCGTATTCACCCTGCGGTTGCGGAGCGGCAGGCGACGGCTGTGGTGCCGCAGGTTGCGAAGCAGCGGGAGCAGGCTGTGCAGCGGGGGCAGGTTGTGCCGGAGCGGGTTTAGCCGCCGGAGCGCTCGGTACGAATGACTCAACATCGCTCTTCACAATGCGTCCTTCGGGACCTGTACCACGCACCTGTGCCAGATTGATTCCTTTTTCCTCGGCAATGCGCTTCGCCAGTGGCGACGCTTTCATACGACCGTTCGATTCGGGGTTGCTTCCTTCGCCACCACCGTACGACAGATCGGTATCCGCATCCGCTGGAAGGTCGGCTTGCGGATTTTGTTCGGCTGTCTGCGAACCACTTTCACCGGTATCAGCCTGCTGACCACCGGTTTGCGGAGCGCCACCGCCATCTAACAGCACTTTAAAATTGGCTCCTTTTTCGCCTACTACGGCAATGATGTCGTCTACAGCAACGGAAGAACCTTCTTTTACGCCAACGTACAGCAGTGTACCTTCTTCGTAAGCTTCCAGATCCATCGTGGCTTTATCCGTTTCGACTTCAGCCAGAATATCGCCCGATTTGACGGTATCGCCTTCTTTCTTATGCCAGGCTACGATGGTTCCTTCGGTCATCGTATCACTCATTTTAGGCATACGAATAACCGATGCGTTAACGCTTTCTGCCGGGGCTGCCGATACCGCTTTAGGATCGGGCAAGTTGGTTGACGTTTTGCCACTGGCTCCACCACTCGGTGCTGGCGCGGCTTCATTCGAAGCGGGTTTGGCTTCTTCTTTCGGCGCGGCTGCTTCCTGGCTACCACCACTTGACCCGTTGAGAAGTGCTTTGTAATCTTCTCCATCGGCTCCGATAATGGCCAGAACGCCGTCTACCGGTACAGATGCACCTTTTTCTACGCCGATGTACAGCAATGTACCTTCTTCGTACGACTCAAGGTCCATCGTTGCCTTATCGGTTTCGACTTCGGCCAGCACATCGCCGGATTTTACTTTATCGCCCACCTTCTTGTGCCACTCCGCAATGACGCCTTCGGTCATTGTGTCGCTCATCTTGGGCATTCGGATTAATTCAGCCATATCCAGCTAGAGGTAAATATCAAATTGTAAAAAGACCGGACGAGCCTGCAAAGACAAGCAGCCCCAGAGTTGTGAGCCGCCGTTGCAGTTGAGGGTCAAAATTAAGGGAAAGGACCCTATGTTGTATCGTCAGTTAGCGTTTTCTCTATTAACTAGTAATAAAGGCATTTCGTTATAGTACCAGAATTACGGCTCAGGGCACCCTTCGCATTAGGGACTTATTCTACCCACAAGACCAGCCCTTTCAGATAGCCACCTTCCGGATGGAACAGACTAACAGGGTGGTCGGCGGGCTGGCTCAGGTGATGCAACACGCGCACCTGCCGCCCCGCTTCGATAGCCGCAGCTACGATGGTGTTGTAAAACAATTCCCGGTCAACAACCTGTGAGCAGGAGAACGTAAACAGGATACCACCTTTAGCAACCCGCCGTAACCCCTCAGCATTCAGGCGTTTATAACCCTGCACGGCCCGGTGCCGCGCCGACAGGCTTTTGGCGTAGGCGGGTGGATCGAGGACAACGACATCGTACTGATGATCATGGCCTTTCAGGTAATGCATCACATCTTCGGCGTACGCCTGATGCTTGTCTGTTTCCCCAAAGTTAGCAGCCACGTTTTGATTCGTCAGATCAATCGCTTTCTGCGAAACATCGACCGAATGGACCAGACTGGCTCCAGCCTCAAGGGCATACACGGAGAATCCACCCGAATAACAAAACGCATTCAGCACTCTTTTTCCGTGGGCATACTGGGCCAGCAACTGACGATTATCGCGCTGATCGAGAAAGAAACCGGTTTTTTGTCCCGTAATCCAATCGACCAGAAACGTGCTGCTATTTTCCTGCACGGGATGTGGTACGGGTGTTCGACCGTACAGATAACCATTCATCACACTCGCTCCGTACTCGTCAGGCAACGTGTCGGCACTTTTATCGTAGACCGCCTTTAGTTCGTCGCCGAATACGTTTCTTAGCGCTTCGGTAATCAACTGACGCTCGCGGTGCATACCGATGGAATGCGCCTGCAACACCGCCACGCCATTATACATATCGATAATCAGTCCCGTGCACCCATCGCCTTCGCCGTGAACGAGCCGATAACAGTTTGTTTCTCCCGTAACAATCGCCTGTCGGATGCTACGGATATGGGTCAATTTATTTGTCCAGTAAGGAACGTCGGGCGTTACAGGGCCACCGGCGGTTGCGCCAAACGAGAAAATGCGGATAGCAATGCTGCCATCGTGGTAATGTCCGCTGGCCAGATAATGCCCTTTCCGGTCATACACTTCAACCACATCACCATCTTCGGGATTACCCTCATAGCGCCCAATAGCCCGCGAAAATACCCACGGGTGAAATCGCCGGACGGCCTCGTCGCGTCCAGCCTGTAGATATATTTTAGTAAATGACATTCGTATTCGAAAAACACCGCAAAGATACATCAGTGTTTTTTGCCATTCACCAAGGTAATCTGTGCAGATCGTATATTCCTGTGTTATAAGCGACAATCGCCGGAAACAAAGAAGCCTCCATGTTTCCACAGAGGCTTTCTTGTTAGTCAAACAACTATCTTATTAACCAACACTTCCTTCCAGACTGATCGCCAGCAGCTTTTGTGCTTCTACGGCGAACTCCATCGGGAGTTGGTTCAATACTTCTTTTGCGTAACCATTGATGATCAGTGCTACGGCCTGCTCGGTTGGAATACCACGCTGGTTGCAGTAGAACAACTGGTCTTCACCGATTTTCGACGTGGTTGCTTCGTGCTCTACCGTCGCCGATGGATTGTTTATTTCCAGGTATGGGAACGTATGCGCACCACATTTATCACCCAGCAGGAGCGAATCGCACTGAGAGTAATTACGAGCATTTTCGGCCCGTTTCAGCACTTGCACCAGACCCCGGTAGGAATTCTGACTCTTACCCGCCGAAATACCTTTCGATACAATCCGGCTCTTGGTGTTCTTACCAATGTGGACCATTTTGGTACCCGTATCAGCCTGCTGCATGTTGTTGGTAACAGCCACCGAATAGAATTCACCAATCGAGTTGTCGCCTTTCAGGATCACCGAAGGGTATTTCCAGGTGATGGCCGAACCGGTTTCAACCTGCGTCCACGAGATTTTGGCGTTTGGACCCTCGCAGATACCGCGCTTGGTCACAAAATTGTAAATCCCGCCTTTACCGTCTTTGTCGCCCGGATACCAGTTCTGAACCGTCGAGTATTTGATTTCGGCGTCGGCGTGGGCGATCAGTTCAACGACAGCTGCGTGCAGTTGATTTTCATCCCGCATCGGCGCCGTACAGCCTTCCAGGTAGCTGACGTACGAACCTTCATCGGCAATGATCAGCGTCCGCTCGAACTGCCCGGTTCCGGCGGCATTGATCCGGAAGTAGGTCGAAAGCTCCATTGGGCACCGAACGCCTTTGGGAATGTAGCAGAACGAACCATCGGTAAACACGGCGGCATTCAAGGCTGCAAAGTAGTTATCCTTGGCCGGAATAACCGAACCCAGGTATTTCTTCACCAGTTCAGGATGTTCGTGAACGGCCTCTGTGATCGAGCAGAAAATGATACCGCGCTCGGCAAGATCTTTCTTGAACGTCGTCGCTACGGATACCGAATCCATCACGGCATCAACAGCCACCCGAGGAAGCTCCCCGGCAGGCGCATCAACTACGCCTGTAAGCCGCTTCTGTTCGCTCAGCGAAATACCCAGTCGATTGAATGTGTCGAGCAGTTCAGGGTCAATCTCGTCAAGGGAGTTAACCGCTTTCTTCTGCTTCGGCGCTGAATAGTACTTAATGGCCTGATAATCAATTTTGGGATATTTGACGTTAGGCCAATGGGGTTCGGTCATTTCCTGCCATAGCCGAAACGCCTTCAACCGGTCTTCGAGTAACCAGTCTGGCTCGTTTTTCTTGGCGGAAATAAAACGGATCGTGCTTTCGTCAAGGCCCGCAGGGGCTTCGTCGGCTTCGATCAACGTCTCGAATCCATATTTATATTCAGCGTTGGTTATGCTTTCTAAAATGTCAGCGTCCTTGCTCATAGTCTCGGTTAGCCGCGTGGTTTTTTGCACCGTTGCGTTGTATTTTTAACAAAAGGCCAGGTGGGTATGTTCCGGGCAGGTTGGACAAATATCGGAAACTTTCCGTTATTTCGAGCAATCCCCTATCTATTCCCTTCTTTGCATGCGTGCCCCCAAACGTTTCATCAACATTGAACTGCTGCTTGGCATCTCAGCAACCTTTCTGAGCTTGGCCGCTTTGGTTGTTTCTATCTTTCAGACAAAGATCGCCCGCGATCAGCAACAGGCTTCGGTCTGGCCATACCTACAGCTTATCAGCTCTAACGTGGATCAGGAACTGCATTTTGGATTTGAGAATAAAGGGGTGGGTCCGGCTATCATAAAAAGCTACGAGATACTCTACCGCGGAAAAACGTACACGAGTACGCGCTCGCTCTTCTACGAAGAAATTGGCGTTCAGACAGCCGGTGGGAAAGGATTCAGCGATGTACTGAAAGGCGATGTCTTTAAATCGGGTGAGGATATAGAGTTGCTGTTCGTCGCTAAAAACGATACAATTGTTCAAAAAACATCGGCACTGCTTGCTGACTCTTCATTGCGGGTGCGTATTCGCTATGCCGACGTGTACGGCAACTGCTGGTTGCTTGACCGACATAAAACGACTTCCCTGGGCAACTGCCCGGACTGATCGAAACAAGAGCGGGCAGGTTGGAGAACCTGCCCGCTCTTGTTTCGATCAGTCGAACTAGTCGATTATATAGGTTACTCGCTTACTTTACCGACACCTGAATTTTGCTGTAATAGAGCGTCGTTAACCCCTCAAAACCAGAGTCCGTACCGACAAGCAGCCAAAGTTCGCCTTTATCGTTACTACGAGCCGTAAACGGAGTTCCGGTATTAGAACGCGTAATGAGCTTATACCCCTCGGTGTCGCCACTGGTACCTATGTTTCCCAGCACGATTGCATCCTTGCCGCCTTGTATCTGCTGTCCTTTGTCGATGTTGAGTGAATAAAAGCCGTCTTTCAACTCTTTTACGGGTTCGACGGGGGTAGCGCCTGCTTTCAGATAAACACTGCCTCCCGGCGAACCACCGATACCCATTGAATTCTCAGGATATTGCGACGCTAACTCAATGGTAAAAACCAGCGAATAGTCTTTATTCGGCTGCAAACCAGTTACTTTCTTTTTAAGGTACATGAACGCGTCGTCGCTGCGATTCATGCTTTCGATCATAACCGATTTACGCGTTGTATCTAAAGGAGCGGGCAAGCCTTTCCAGCCCGACTTGAATTCCATAATACTATCCTGAGCGGTACCGTAATCTACAATTTCGGCTGTCCAGCCGTCCTGATCGCGTTGGAAATTAGATTGATAAGGCAACCCAGGTTGCGACGAAATTTCATCGTCTTCGGTATTACAAGCGGAAAAAGTAAACAAACTGCCGGTTAAAGCGGCTACTAACAGCAACGTTGATTTCATTAGTTACTCGATTGGTTTCCTATACAGAGCCCCCCTGCGATGGATTCGTTGGAAACGTATCGAAAAAAGTCAACGGTACCGATTTCGGTCACTACTGCCCAATCCGCGTAAAGCCAGGTAAAAAGCGATAACGTAGATCATTTGGTTTCCTGCTCCGGTCCAATCTTCCTTTAGCGTTGTGCCGAATAACAATGCGCCGATGATGCATCCACCGAGCAGATAACCCCACCGGCTAAACTGGCCCCCCACCAAGATCAAAACCCCGCTGGCAAACTCCAGGAAAGGAAGCGTGTACAGAAATGCATTCGTCAGAAAGCTGGGCAGGATTGTCTGAGAAAACCCCGCTCCCATTTTCGCTACAAACGTCGTTAGTTTGGGAATACGGACAAGGCCATGCATCAACATATTGATACCTAGCCCTATACGCATTACCAGCTGCGCTAACTGATTATTGTTCATGTGCTCGATGAATTAGTAGTGGTCAATAATGAACAATATTGTTGGCAGATGCAAACCTATTTGTTCGTTACTGACTATTCCTCTTCATTCACATCCCTGTCTTCTACTTCTTCCTCCATCAGCAAATCGTCATTAACGCCGTTGGCGTCAACGTCAGAATCGTTGACCTCCGCTTTCTCGGGTTCAGGGCCCTGGTTCGTAATCGGACTTAAGTACTCAATCTGCGACACACCCGCGTTAGCCTCTTCGCCTTGGGCGAGTAGTTGCACAACACCCTGGTTGTCATCTTCGGCAGGGCTATAGTTATTTTCGGAATTCATAAGTTGATCGGGTTAAAGGTTCTCTTTTCGTTTAAACACTGCCGGAGCGGGTCACATGGCCACCCAAGGCGTAGTTATCATCCTGATGATGATCATGTTCACCGGTTGGATCACCGTCTTCATCGGTCGGCTCGTCACTCAATTCATTATCGTCAACGACTTCTTCGTCATCTCCATCTTCCATAGCCGCCCCACTTTGATTGCGGAAGTTGTCGGGATCAATACGGCCAATTCGTGAACCAATGAGTTCTACGTCGCCAGGCATTGGATTTAATAGCGTTGTCATAATCATTGCGAATTTGTTTCTTGTAAGATAACCCGGTAAACTAGCGAAAGGTTAAACCTCATCCTTCACAGTCCGTCCTAACTATATTATGAAATCAGTATTTCTGCTGGTTAGCCTGCTCCTTACCTATCAGGGGTATGCTCAGGTAAATCGCGATCCTTTATTTACGTCATTCGACGGCACAAAAATTCATTACGATATTCTGGGAGAAGGCAAGCCGGTCGTGCTAATACACGGCTTTATCAGCACCAGTGAAAGTTGGAAACGAGCGGCCACCCGACAGGCACTGGCCGATGCGGGCTTTAAAGTAATCACCCTCGATTTGCGCGGGAATGGCTTGTCGGACAAACCTCATTCAGCCGAAGCGTACCGCGACAACGCGGAGCTGAAGGATGTGATGGCACTCGTCAAACACCTTGGCCTGACGAACTACGATGTGGTTGGTTATTCGCGGGGCGCTATTCTGACCGCCAAACTGCTTACGCTGGACAAACACATCCGAAAGGCGGTGATGGGCGGCATCAGTGTTGATTTTTCAGACCCGAACTGGATTCGTCGGAAGAATTTCCACGAAGCGCTGGTCAAACCGGGGAGTCATCCTGAACTACAGAGCGCTATTGATTACGCCAAAAAGTCGGGAGCCGATACGGTCGTACTGGCCCGCTTGCAGGAATTTCAGCCGGTTACTACCCGTGCTGAACTGGCGAAAATCAACGTCCCGGTACTTGTCGTTAATGGTGATAAAGATACCGACAACGGTGACCCGCAAACGCTTGTAGCCGCCATTCCGGGTTCCCGTTTGGTGATTGTGCCGGGTGATCATGGCGGGGCCATGCGAACGCCGGAGTTTGCAAAGACAGTTGTAGGTTTCCTGTCAAACTAGTTGCGTATTGGTCAACATAAAAAATCCCTGTCGGATAAGTCCAACAGGGATTTTTTATGTAATCGATAACCCTATTTCTGGTACGAACCGAAAACGTGGTCCCAGATCGGCGTCGATACACCGTAGTTACTTTCGGGATTCTTGTAGTGGTGCACGCTGTGGTTGATCCACAAATACTTGAAGAAGTTTTTGGGCGGAGTGTAAGCGTGAACAATAAAGTGCGTCGACAAATAACCCGAATAACCCACCAGAAAGCCGGGGAAGAAAGCATAGGCTGCTTCGCCCATAAGCAGGAAGAAGAAACCAAAAAAGGCTCCGGCTACGAAAATGGCTAAAGCGGGCGGCATCGCCAACCGCGTCTTGTCTTTCGGGTACTCGTGGTGAACACCGTGGAAGGTGTACTGAATTTTTGCCCGCTGGGGTGTCGAAGGCGTTAAATGGTAGAGGTAGCGGTGTAAAACATACTCAAAGAGGGTAAACACAATCAAACCCGTTGCAAATAAAGCAGCAATTTTGTTTGCACCCATGTCGGTATAGGTAAACGCATACCAACCTAGAAAAACGGACAGCACCAGCCACATGGAAATAGGAACCATGATGTGCGTGCGCGAAAGTGCTTCCAGAATTGGGTTATCAAACAGTTTTTTTGTGCCGCTGTTTTTAGGCCGGGTTTTACCGTGACCGGCCATTGTTTGCAACTTTTCGGTAGTTGATTCCATAAAACAGATACGTTGACAAATTATAATAGTGCAAAATTACACAGAAAAACGAGTCCGCTTACTCAGGTAGTAAAATTAGTTTACTATCTGGGTTACGTTTTACTTACCTCCAACTGGTCAGAAATCTTTTCCTGCATCGCCTGAACGTTGCCTTTGGGCAGTTTCGGCTTGATAATCAGGCGCAACGAATTTCTAAAATTCAGATAATTGAACATCCAGTTTATAAAGATCGACAGCCGGTTTTTCACGCCGACGATCGCCATCAGGTGCACGAACAACCACGTTAGCCACGCAAAAAATCCCTGAAATTTAAAAAAAGGCAAATCGACAACAGCTAGTCCGCGACCAATGGTGGCCATTGTACCCAGATCATGATACGTAAATTCTTCCAGCGGTTGGTTGCGGACGATATGAAAAAAGTTTTTCGCCAGATGCTTACCCTGCTGAATAGCAGGCTGGGCAATCTGCGGATGCCCGTTCGGCCATTTCTCCTCAGTCATCAAGGCGACATCACCAATCGCAAATATATCCGTAAAACCCTGAACTTGATTAAACCTATTGACCAGGATACGTCCGCCCCGTCCAAGGGTTTCGGGCGGCAATCCCGCCAATGGATTCGCTTTGACGCCAGCCGCCCAGATCAGATTATTCGTCCGCAGCGTTGATCCGTCATTCATGGTTACGATACGACCGTCGAAGTCCTTCACGCGTGTGTTTAAACGCACATGCACGCCCAGCTTCTGCAAGTAGTCGAGCGAATGCTCCTGCGACTGAACGGACATCGGCCCCAGCAGCTCCCCTCCGGACTCAATGAGATAGATATCCATCATTTTGAAATCCAGCTCGGGGTAATCCTGGGGCAATACGGTCCGGCGCATTTCGGCCAGCGTACCGCAAAGCTCCACCCCTGTTGGTCCACCACCCACCACCACCACGTCCATCAACCCTTCCTTTTCGTCCTCCGTCTCGACACTTAACGCATCCTCGAAGTTTTGCAGCATCCGGTTACGCAGGGCGATAGCTTCTGCCACTGATTTCATCGGCAGCGCCTTTTCGATGATGTTCTGCTGATTGAAGAAGTTGGTATCCGCTCCGGTCGCGATAACGAGGTAATCGTACGTGATGGGGCCAAGTTCAGTATCGACCGTTTTTTCGGCGGTACGAATGCCCGTTACGGTCGTTACCCGAATGTGTACGTTTTTGCAGTTGCCAAACACCACCCGCAGTGGAAACAGAATTGAATTGGCCTCTAATCCGGCGGTGGCAACCTGATAATATAGCGGCTGAAATTCGTGGTAGTTCTGTTTGTTGATCAATACGACCTGAAACTCTTTGGCCTGCGATAATTTACGAGCCAGTTTAAGGCCACCAAAACCCGCGCCAACAATCACAACGCGCTTTCGATCCGTTTGAGGTATGTTTGGATTCATCCGCTTTTAGTTTACAGTTTCATCGTCAGTTACGCATGGACAACCTACAGCAATCAACTGCTTTTTACCTAGATGGTTCTGAATCGCTAACTAAACACAATTAACCCTCGTAATTAGCTAATTTTTTCTACAGAATGCGCTTCGTTGAGTACTCGCTCGTAATGCGCTTCGTAAAGCGGCAGGATACGGGATAGCTCAAACTCTTTAGCCCGCGCCAGAGCGTTGGCTTTAAAGGTCGGCAGGTGCTCATCATCCAGAACATACAAGGCATTTTTGACCATATCATCCACATCGCCCACGGGGCTCAGAAAACCTGTTACACCCTGTACGTTCAACTCCGGCAACCCACCGGCGTTTGATGTGATCAGCGGTACTTCGCAGGCCATCGCTTCGAGAGCCGCCAGCCCAAAACTCTCGTTTTCAGAAGGCATCACAAAGAGATCGGCTACCGACAAGACTTCTTCAACGGCGTCCATCTTACCCAGAAACCGCACCTGATCATAAATGCCGAGGTCCCGCACCAGCCGTTCGATACGCGCCCGTTCAGGTCCGTCGCCGACAAGGAGTAATTTAGCCGGTAACTGTTTTTGAACGTTGTAGAATGTCATCACTGCATCGTCGATGCGTTTCACCCGCCGGAAATTGGAGGTGTGCACAATGAGCTTTTCGCCATTAGGGCAGATCGCTTTCTTGAAATGCTCTTTCTGCTGACGCTTGAAACGATCCAGATCGATAAAATTGGGGATAACTTCGATCTCGCGGTGAACATTAAAATGAGCGTAGGTATCCTGCCGGAGATTTTCGGAAACCGAGGTAACACCATCGGATTCGTTGATGCTAAAAGTAACTACCGGCTCATACGAAGCATCTTTACCAACGAGGGTAATATCGGTTCCGTGCAAGGTGGTAACGACCGGTACCATACGCCCCTGCGAACGCAGAATCATTTTAGCCATGTACGCTGCCGACGCGTGCGGAATGGCGTAGTGAACGTGCAGAAGATCAACGTTTTCGTTCGTGACTACATTCACCATTTCGCTGGCTAGTGCCGACTCATAGGGAGCATACTGAAAGAGCGGATACGAGGGTATATTTACTTCGTGGTAAAAAACGTTTTCGTTGAAAAAATCGAGCCGGGGTGGTTGTTGGTACGTAATGAAGTGAATCTGGTGGCCGTTTTTAGCCAGTGCTTTACCTAGTTCGGTGGCTACTACGCCACTGCCTCCAAAAGTTGGATAGCAAACAATACCGATTTTCATGCAGTAAGCCCCTTCGGGCTGAGAACGATTTTTTCGGACAACACTAAAAACGGCCGAAAAGAATCCCAAAGCCCCGTTTGCTAAGCGAGTAATTTAGAATAAAAGCTTTTTGTATCCGTCACTAACCCAATCAGCGTACGTACCTATTCCTCAAAAACTGTTATTTTTGTAAAAAACCACCATGTCAACGCGTCAGCCCATTCCTTTCTCGGCATTTGCTTTTGGCTTCCTGCGGCTGATCCGGGTGCAGAATCTGCTGATTGTGGTGATGACCCAGTTTCTGGCGCGGATCGTGCTGGTCGGCCCGCGCGACGCCTGGCCCCGCCTGCTTACTGATCCGACCATCTGGCTGCTCTCGCTCTCGACGGTATGCATTGCCGCAGCGGGTTACATTATCAATGATTATTTCGATATTAAAATCGATCTGGTCAATAAACCGGAACGGGTTGTCATTGGCCGTTACTTGAAACGCCGGGTAGCCATCGGCACGCACCAGCTCCTGAACGTAATCGGCTGCCTGATTGGTCTGTACCTGAGCAAGTGGGTGTTCCTGACGGATGTTGTTTCGGTATCGCTGCTGTGGCTTTATTCGTCCCAGTTAAAACGGCAACCGTTTATTGGCAACATTGTGGTGTCGCTGCTTACGGCTCTGTCACTCATTGTCCTAGCCGTTTATTACCGCCAGAACGCAGATATGCTGCTTATCTACGCCTTGTTTTCGTTTGGGATTTCGCTCGTTCGGGAGATTATCAAAGACATGCAGGATGTGCGGGGCGACGCCCGGTTCGGCTGCCGAACCTTGCCAATTGTGTGGGGATTACGCCGGACGAAGTACCTGCTTTACGTCCTGATCGGTTCGTTTATCTTCGGCATGTTTCTCATTGCGGATTCGCTCAGTAACCTACGACTCGGCCTGATTTTTCTGGTGTTGCTTGTTCCTATCATCTGGCTTACTTACCGCCTTGTCGTGGCTGATACGCGTCGCGATTTTGGCTACCTCAGCAATCTCTGCAAGCTCATTATGCTCCTCGGTGTTGTGAGCATGGTATGGGCGTGAGGACGGACAGCATAAGTCAACCGCGTAACTTCGAAACGTTGAGAATACAGAAAACCAAACGCCTGTCAAGATGAAAGAATCCAAAGTCGAAGCCCTGATTTACTACTCGAAACTAACATTTGACTCGGATCACATCGTGAAGAAGTCAAAACAGGAGATCCAGGAAAAGCTTGATGAATACACGGCTCAAGGATATCGTTTGACGTCGACAACGTCCACTAATTTTGGTACGGCTCTCTATATTTATTTGTTTTTCGAAAAAGACATGTAATGGTTTGCCCTTCTGAGTGCGTTTCATTTGGTTAAGTTACGCGCTCTGACTATCTCCAAAAACTACCGTTCGCTCAAGGACTTACAGCGTAATTCATGACTCCTCATACATTTGTTTTTATACCAGCTAAATTATTCGGTGCGTATGAGAACATTTGTTTTTACCCTGCTTTTTATAGGTAGTTTACTGACGAACAGCCGCGCGCAGGATTGTATGGGTATTGCCCTCAAATCGGGAATGAGTTTTGAACTGAGTACGTTCAATGCCAAAGACAAGCCAACGGGCAAGATCACCTATCAAGTGAAAGATGTTCACAAAGAAGGGAGTTCGACGGTCATGGATATTGTGGCTCAATTTCAGGATGAAAAAGGCAATCAACGTCCTCCCTACCCCATTCATTACACCTGCACAGGTGATGAGCTTGTTGCCGATTTATCAGGCATGGCGCAGGGAATGCAAAGCAGCATGAAGGATATGGAGATGAAGCTAAAAACCAACAAACTGGTTTACCCCCGCAAACTTAGCGTTGGACAGAAGCTGGACGAGGGTAAAATGGAAGCTGACATTCTAACGAATGGCACGCCAATGATGAACATGATGATGACGATGAGTAATCGGCAAGTGGAAGGTCAGGAATCGGTGACAACACCCGCTGGCACCTTCGACACCTACAAAATCACGTCGGATATCAGTTATGAAAACCGGCCCCTGGCAATCCCTATCCCCATACGAGGAACCATGCGGGTAGTGAGCTACCGGTCCAATAACCAACTGCTGGACATAAAATCGGAGAACTACAACAAAAACGGTAAGTTGATGGGTTACACACTTTTAAGTAAAGTCAACTAGGCTACCAGTAGGCTCTCCATACCGGCCATTGGCGAAATTGTAAAAACTTTCGCAACTTTGTTGCAAAAAAGCCGGTTAAGAGGAGGTACGATTGAGCGAAGCATCGTACTTTTGCGTTTGCCTATGAAAACAGATATTCTTTCTCGCAAAGCTGACTACATTGGTATTACAGGCTCCGTATTGTGCATCATCCACTGCATGATTACGCCTATCCTGTTGATGTCCACGGCTCTGCTTCAGGATGAACACCTCCGCTTTGGCTACTTGAGCCTGGATTATATTTTTATTGGCGTAAACATTGTTGCGGTTTACTTTGCAACGCGTCACTACGCTCCGCCAGTTATCAAAAAAGCGCTCTGGAGCTTTCTGTGTCTCTTTGCCGTAGCAATCATCCTGGAAGATGTAAGTCCTGTTTTTGAATACCTGGGCTACGCAGCATCAGCCGGTTTGGTTGTTACCCACCTCATCAATATTCGGCAGCATCGCATCCAGCACGTTCACTAGGCTTAACTAGTTAGGGCCGAATGCCCGGTTCGTCATAAACGTATTGTCGGTCAAGGTTTTCAGGAAACTGATTACCTGCTTCTTCTCGGTATCGGTTAGTGCGATACCCAATTGTCCGTTCATTTTTAAGGCCGCATCGAGCGTTGGACTGTCTTTCACGCCTGATGCGTAGTGGTTGAGCACTTGGTCCAGCGTCGTAAAACGACCGTCATGCATGTACGGAAACGTATTTTCTACATTGCGCAGGCTTGGCACTTTGAATTTTAAGCGGTCGGCTTCGTTCAGCGTAATCGTGTAGCGTCCCTGGTCGTTGATGCCACTCGCCGGAAGGCCATTGTTACGGTAACTGTGGTCCGTAAATAAATCGGTAGCGTGACAACTCGCGCATTTTTGTTTAAAGACCGCCAGTCCAGCCAGTTCATCGCTCGTTAATACCCCTCCGGCTTCGTTTCGAACGTATTTGTCGTAACGCGAATCAGCCGATACCAGGGTCAGCACAAACTGCGAAATAGCTTTCAGAAACCGTGCCGTCGTTACGGTATCCGAGCCAAACGCATTTTTGAACATGGATGGGTATTTAGGGCTTTTTTGAACCCTTACCAGTACATCGGCAAACTTCATGTCCATCTCGACCGGATTGGTGATCGGTGCAATAAATAGCGTGTTCAGATCCGTGACGCCCCCATCCCAGAAAAACTCCCGCGACCAGGCCATATTCTGCAAACCCGGTACATTGCGCGTACCGATTCGATCGTCGATACCGTGACTCAATGGATGGTCGGAATGGGCAAAACCGGCAAACTGCTGGTGGCAGAATCCGCAGCTAACGCTACTATCGCGGGATAGATGCGTATCGTAAAACAAGGATTTTCCTAATGCCACTCCCTCGACAGTTAATGGATTATGCGTCAGGTCATAAACCGGATCGGGAAAGTTGGCGGGCTTTCGCAGCGCAACGGGCGTAGTTTTATAATCAACACCACCTGGTTCCGTTGGAGTCGGGTTAGGCGTTGGTTCATTCGCATCCGGCTTCGTCTGACAGGCAACGGCCAGCCCGAACAAAAACAGGCTAACGAGCAAACCCGCCTGTCTGACTGTATGGAGAACGGATTTTGTCATTGGTTGGCCGCCACGCGATTATAGCTAAACATAGACGCGTAATTGTCAGCGATGGTAGCCGAGAAAGGGACAAACATCACTTGCGGATTCTGCGCAATGCTCAGTTTCGTTGGTCCGTCAAATACCTTCAGCGCATCGACTTTCAAGCGCACCTGCGGTTTGAGCGACGGATCGACTTTAACAACATCTCCGTTGAAAGATAGCGTAACCGAACGCAGGTTATTGATCGTTTTCTTGCCGTTATAGCCACCCCCAAAGCCTCCAACGTGGTAAAAGAACGCGCGATTATCCGTAGTCGGAGCTGCCGGAGACGTTCCTTCGAGCTTGAGAAAAACGTAGCCCGAATTCCATTCCCAGTACATTCCATTATTCAGAGCGGGATCCAGAACGCCCGTACGCTGGCTGATGTCGGCCAAACTCCGCAGACTATCTACACCAATCAAAAACGTCATACCCGTATAATCACCCGCCGGTATTCCGCCCAACGTCATGGTCTGCGAAGCGGGTTTCTCTTCCTCAACCAGAAAATAGCTGTTTGCCTGCGGTAGCGCGTATTCGGTGCCATCCGCTTTTTTAAGTCGGATATTACTAATGAAGTAGTTAAACTTCGTCACCGTAAAATCTTCGCCGAGTGCATTCTTGTACGTCTGGGTATTTAGGGTTATATCCTGATTGCCGACGACATTATCAACGGACAACGCTAAAGAGCCAACCGAGTCGGATGCCTGTTCGGGGTCAACGGTATTACAGCCAACCACGGCAGATCCAACGGTTATTAATACGAAGAGTAGTTTGAAGAAGTAGTTTTTCATTACGCAGACTATAAATATCTATTACACCAAATACGCTGGTTTACTGCGAGTTGTTGCGCCCGTACAGGATAACAAGCGTTACTATACTACCGCTGACGATCATCAGAAACAGCCAGATCAACGCATTTGCTGCGCTGAGCGGACGCTGCATCAACTCGTTGACGAATCCCACCACGGTACCTACACAGATGCCGATCATACTGACAAAAATAAACTGAATAATGGGTGGTAACCGGCGCAGCATACGGAATGGGTTCGTATGAATAACGAACGGGTCACGGTTCTATTTTTCCGATTGACCAGTTCGTTATTTAGGGACTGTCTACAAATTTGTTTTTGATCCGTTTTTGTCATCCCGACGCCAGGAGGGATCTTCGGGAAGTGATAATTTATGTCATTTCCGAAGATCCCTCCTGGCGTCGGGATGACAAAACACCCACTTTATCTTATTAGAAGAAAATTTAGACAGTCCCTCAGAGTCATCACTTAAAGAGTAGTAACCAACCGGCTTACAATCACCGTGTTTTTTCCTTCCGTAGTTTGCTCGTAGGCCACCAAGAGTCCGTTTTTCGTCGCTAGTGCCACGGGATATGTCGCATTGATGGTTTCGGGCGTCAGGTACGTGGTCGAACTGATTGCCTGACCAGCCAGTGTCCGCATACCGATTCGTTGGACAAAGGAACCCATCTCGCCCGATCCATCTTTCGAAACCGACTCATCCCAAAGCCACACAAGCCGCCCGTCGGTCGTTGCCACCTGCGGATGTTTGGCCCGGTTGGTCATGACCGACGAAACCAGTTTATGGGCTCCCATTTGCGCCAGCCGAAGTCCGGCCTCCCCTTCTTTTCCCGAGAACCAGGTCGTTAGGATTTCATCGCCGAGTTGAGCGACCGAAGGCCCGGCATGCGGACAAGCATTGACCTGCCAATGATCGGCAAACACCACCTGTGGCTTGCTGAACGTTTTACCACCATCGTTCGAAATAGCCGTGCTGATGTCGCGGGAAGCAATCTCTCCTGCCCTGGTCGATGGCAACAGGTCGCGGTAGGTCAGGTGGATATTCTTTTGGGAATCGACGAACAGATTGGTTCGGCAGCACTGGCACGCGTTATCGTCTACCAGCACCGCTGGCCCAAACCCACCACCTTTGGTTGTCTGCGCAAAAACAACCGGACGCCCTTCTCGATTCGGTAATTTTTCGTCAAGCCATACCGCACCGATTTCCCCGTTGGGTAAACGGGCGATATCCGCAAAGGAGTGGCTTTTTCCTGGCGCAGCATCCTGATGAACCGATTTTGGCTCTGTCCAGGTTTTTCCGTTGTCGGTTGAGACGGTGTACAGTAGATCACCGGCAAAACGCGACTGAGCCGTTGGTCGGGGGACTTCAAAAATCGCCAACAAGGTTCCGTCAGCCTTTGAAGCGATTTTGGGCATTCCTTCGGCGTGAGCAGACAGCGTAGACGGTGCTTTTACTTGTATTTTGTCCCCGAAGCTTTGCCCGCCGTCGGTCGATATGGCGAAGTAAAAAGCGGCTCCTTTATCGCCGTCTTTCTCAACCCAGCTCAGCAACGGATTTCCGGCCGCGTCGGTTGTCAGGCGGGGTGTAGCGCCCACAAATTCTGGATTGGAAACGGTAGTCTGGACGGGTGGCCGGGCAGCCGCTAACCAGAGTAAAATTGATACTATGAATGAGTACATCATGATTGGTTACGATTTGACGTTTGGACGCGGTTATTTCCCCGAAAACGTGTATTGAGCGCCGAACACAAAAGTCCGGGGAGCCGCCGGCGTGTAGGTTGTGCGGTCGGTAGCGTTGTTGCCGCGAGTCGCGTTGGTCGCAAAAAGCGCGTCGGTTACGTTCAGTACATTTGAAAACAGTTCAATGCCTTTCCACTGGTACCCCACACGGATATTGGCGAAATTGTAGCCACCGTACCGAACGGTGTTGACCTGGTTCTGGTACCAGCCCGATACATGCTGCCACTCCACCGACGTACGGAAATTCTTCAACCAGACCGGGTAGTAGCTGATTTCAGTGTTCCAGATCGTACGCGGGGCCGACGGCATATCTTTCCCATCAACGTTCTGCACCGCATCAGACGCCCGCTGGCTAAGCGTAAATTCGACAAAGCGGTGAACCGCGTGGGTCCCGCCAAATCGAAAGAATAGCTGCTTCGATGGACGATAGGTAACGCCCAATTCAACGCCCCGGTGCAGGGTTCGACCCGCCGATTGGTAGTCATACGAATTATCTGGCTGACGGATGTTCAGCAGTTCGTTGGTTCCGTTCATCTGGTAAACGGCTCCGTCGATGTACACTTTGTTGCTGAACAGACTTGCCCAACCGCCTACTTCCAGGTTGTTAAACTGAGCGGGTTGCAGGTTATAGTAAAACAGATCACCGGTTGCCGTTGGCGTGGTTCGTTTCAGGAAGATCGAAGTAAGCGCCGGGGGCGAAAACCCTTTAGCATAACTGGCATACAGCCCTTTACCGTTTCCTAGATCATACGTAGCGCCCAATTTAGGGGTAAGTTGACTATACGCCTTGTTGCCCAAACTGTTGTCCAGTGCGTTGGTATAATCGAACGCCATCCGGTCGTAGCGCAGACCCGCCGAAATTCGTAGCTTCGGCATCAGTTCCAGATCGTACTGTACATAAGCGGCTATATTGTGAATATCGGCCTGGTAGTTAGCCAATTGAACATCAGGCCGCTCGCGCAACTGGGTGTATTTAAGCACCGATTTTTTATCCGCCCGTAATTCAGCCGACAGTTCCGTCTGGTAAGCGTAGTACGTATTTGGCGACAGATCCAGCGTGACACCAGCGATAAGCTTACTGTTCAGAAAAGTCAGTCGTTGGGTATGCTGGGCAATAAAGCCGTAACTGCGGAAATCGTTGCTGTTAATCTGCCCCGTCGCGGTCGATGAACCACTCGTCCACCGAATCGAATACGTTGGATTCTGCCCGATGCTGTTGTTCCGTATAAAAGCGGTTACGAACGACTGTGAACCATTCTGCCAGTCGTGCTCAAGCGTCAGCCGACTGCGTAACGAAACCGTTTTGCGGTACGTAAAATCGGTTGTGCTGGCGTACTGACGCGCAAAAAAGGCGGTACTGTCTACATTGCCGGTGGTTTGCGAGTTGTAATCGTTGTACGAAACAGTGCCCGTCAGGCGAGTATGTGGCGTAAAGGCGTATTCGAGCCGGGTGAAGTACGACGATTTATCGTAATCCGAACGGGCCAACCACGAATTGCGCTGCCGGGACACAAAGCCGCCCACGTAAATACCAAACTTACCCTGGCGAGCACCAGCACCAACCTGAAGCCGCTGGTAACCCCACTGATCGACCTGAATACCAACCCGAACCGTGGGCACAGCCGTTGGCCGCTGGGTGATAAAATTAACCGCTCCGCCTACGGCCTCTGGTCCGTAAATAGACGACACCGGCCCTTTCACGACCTCGATTGAGCTAACAGTAAATTGGTTCATTTCGAGCAGGGCGTTATGGTTAAAAACGCCCATTGGCCGGATTGGAACGCCATCTTCCAGGTACAGAAAATACGCGTTGGTGGTCATCGGCTGACGGATCGCCATCATGTGCTGCTCGTTGCCCAAATTGACCATCAATACGCCCGGCGTTTTGTTGATCACCTCGTAAATACTCGTCGGCTTGGTCTCTTCGATGAGT
The DNA here is from genome assembly GCF_021233055.1 of Spirosoma oryzicola. NCBI lineage: Bacteria > Pseudomonadati > Bacteroidota > Cytophagia > Cytophagales > Cytophagaceae > Spirosoma > Spirosoma oryzicola. The sequence goes on from NZ_CP089538.1 coordinate 3,945,160, forward strand.
TTGGGCGAGAGCTTAGAAATCGCTATGGGTGTTTCGGTTCGCAGAGCAGCCTCGCGGTTACCCGTTACGACCACCGTTTGCAGATCCTCAACGGCTGGCTCCAGCGCGATTCGCAAGGGCTGATCAGCCGTTGCCATCACCTCCCGCTTTCGATAGCCGACGGCGGATACGACTACCATTGAACCATTGGTCGGCAGCGAAAAGCGCCCGTTTCCGTCTGTAACGACACCGGCTTTACCCTCCGCAACGATTACGGTTACCCCCGGCAAAGGTTCTTTGGTTTGCGCGTCATACACTAAGCCTTGCTTTACCGACTGCGCGGCAGCAGACCATACAATCATCACCCATAGCCCAATGGCTATGAGACATTTATATGTTTTCACTAAAATAAAGTTTAAGTCGAAGAAAGGAATACAGTACTACACACGCTCAGGTAGCTAAGCGTTGACATAGTCACTTATCGTACTGGAAATAAAGATTCGACTAAACTTTGGGAGGACGGAAAAGACCCACGAGCGGGGCAACGTAAGAAGGAAAACGATAGACAGGTACTCCTGCCAACAACGATTCGACCGAGGCTGGTTCGAACGTAAACGGCTGGCTATTCTCGCAAAATAGCTGCAACACAGGCAAGTTCTGCACCCGTTGGGTGGTTTCCTTATCCTGCTTGTCCTGCTGCGCTTTCAGGCGTTTGGCCAGATAACACTGACCGTCGCAGTGCAGCTGCGGCTTGTCGCGATTTTCGCACAGCACACGGGCGATGTACTCCTTGTTGGCATGATAGTACGCAATGGTTCCCCACGGGCTTACCGTTGGCAGCAGCGTCGCAAAGAGGAGAACAAAGAGTAGCGCATTTTTCATGACATGACAAAGGTAGAACAGAATTGCGACCTGTACTTCGTCCAGCCGAAAGTTTCAGTTGAAACGATGAAGAAACAACGCCGATAATATGCAACAATGTTGCATAATACTTTATCTTTACGAAAAACCCCATTCCTATGCGCTATCTCACGTTTGCCTGCCTGCTCTTAGCCTTCGCTGCCTGTTCGGATAAATCCGCTGCTGACAAACCCTTACTCGACGAAGCAGCTAAATATCACAATGAAGCCATTGAGGTTCAGGAGCAAGTAGAACCGCTGGTCGATCAGGTTGATTCGGTTCGAACGCTGCTGGTAAAGAAAGCCACTCCGGAAGCCAAATCAACGGCGCAGTCACTCGATAGCCTGAAAACGGCCTTCGAAGCGTGGGAAGAAAATCTGGTAGAAGTACCCGGCATGAAACACGAACACCATGAGCACAGCAGCGGTAAACACCATCATCATAACCATAACAACGACGCCAAGGACATGTCCGCCGATCAGATGCGTGATTTGCAGCGCGAATTCCTGACCAATATCAAAGCGATTCAAACCCAGACGCAGCAGGGTATGGATCGGGCCAAGAGCTTGCTTTAACGCTTACTCGTTTACCGCCAGCCAGTACATCAGAGCGATACCTAACAGCATAAACAAACTATGCAGCCAGGAGCGTCTGGTCGGAGCGGCTTTCTGTAATTCGGGTATCAGGTCGCTGGCGGCTACGTAAATAAATCCGCCAGCGGCCACCGGCATGATATAGATTAGGTATGCTTCGAGCCACAGCCCAGCCAGCAGTACCGTAACGATGCCAACGATGCAGGTCAGCGCTGATAATAAATTGTAAAGCAAGGCCCGGCGAATGCTGTAGCCTCCGTAGAGCAGCGTACCGACATCTCCTACTTCCTGCGGTAATTCGTGCAATAGTAATCCGGCAGTTGTTGCCCAGCCTGCTGCCGGGCTTACCAGAAAACTACCTGCGATCAGCGTTCCATCGATGAAATTGTGTAGCGCGTCACCCACCAGGTTCATCGACGCCAAGGGTTGTACGGTCGATGCATCCGTCCGATGCTGGTGATGCCGCAAGCGGATAAATTGTTCGAGATTAAAAAACAGGACGATTCCAGCCAGAACCTCTACTAAGACGATCTGACTATCACCGATTTGCTCTAGCGATTCGGGTAACAGGTGCAGAAAGGCGTCGCCCAGAAGCACTCCCGTTGATAAGCTGATTCCCAAAGTCAACCACTGTTTCAGAACAAACTTCGGCAGTAGATAAGCGATTCCTCCAACCAGAGCAACTCCGCAAACCAACAAGCCCGCGAGGCTACTGTGGCCCCATATCTCCCATCGAATCGATTGCGTTGTTAACAGCATTATTCTGTTTAGTACTTTGGCCGGAAGGGAGTGCTTGACTACCGAGAAAGTACCCAACCATCAATCGATGCCCTTAGACACTCTCCTTCCAGCAACAAAATTTTATCAATGACCTGGGGCCATGTTGTTGGCTAACAATGCTGTCGCCGGGGCCGTAGTCCGTGGTGTCGGTTTCTCAAAACCGACACTTTACGCCAGCAGAGATGTCGGTTTTGAGAAACCGACACCACGGCCCCACCGGCATCACAGCCTACCGACATCACGCGGACACCAGATTACTATACGCAGGTTCTATATCAATTACTCCCAGACAGGAAACGGGTCCTTGAAGCTGCCACCCGACTCCAGGTGTTTTAGTTCAAGCTCCGTGCACAGGCAGTCCTGTAATTCCTTGGTTACTTGCTCCTGGTTTACATCCTGACCGATAATGACCAGCTCGTTTTGCCGGTCGCCGAAGCGTTTGTGCCAGCGAGCTTCGATTTGAGTGCGATTTTCCAAAAAAGACCCGTACTGTATGCGCTGGTTAAAAGGCATGGAAGCCCACCAAACCCCTGCCGACTCGGCTCGCAGACTACCGCCAGCCTGGCTGAAGTTCAACGCATCGTCGGGTCGGGAAGCAAGCCAGAAAAGTCCCTTACTGCGAATGATACCCGCCGGGAAATTTTCGCTCAGGTAGTTCCAGAAGCGCACCGGATGAAACGGTCGCCGGTCACGGAACACGAAGGAAGAAATACCATACTCTTCAGTTTCGGGCGTGTGTCCTTTTCCGCTTCGCTGGTTCTGCAACTCCTGAATCCATCCCGCCGATTGCGACGCTTCATCGAAATCAAACCGGCCCGTGTTCAGGATTTCGGCTGGATCAATCTTACTGAACTGACAGTCTACCAGTTTCGCTTTTGGATTGAGTTTGCGCAGGATAGCTTTCAATTCCCCCGATTGCTGGCTACTGATCAGATCGGTTTTATTGACAATGATGACATCGGCAAACTCGATTTGATCCGTCAGCAAATTGACAATGGTTCGGGTATCGGCGGCATCTTCGTTTAGTTCACGGTCATAAACGGTATCGACACTGCCGAAGTCGCGGTAAAAATTAAACCCGTCAACAACTGTTACCAGCGTGTCTAATCGGGCGAAACGCGACAAGTCAACAGCATGGGCCTCATCGACCGAACTATCGGATTGGAATGTAAACGTCTGCGCGACGGGCAAAGGCTCCGAAATGCCCGACGACTCGATAAGCAGGTAATCGAACCGGCCTTCCTTCGCCAGTTTTTCGACCTCAATGATCAGGTCTTCGCGCAAGGTGCAGCAAATACAACCATTCGACATCTCGACCAGTTTCTCTTCGGTTCGCGAGAGTGTACCCTCCTGCCGAACGAGCGCGGCATCGACATTGACTTCGCTCATGTCGTTGACGATAACGGCTACTTTCAGCCCTTGTCTGTTGTGCAGAACGTGATTGAGCAACGTGGTTTTTCCGGCTCCCAGAAAGCCGCTCAATACCGTGACAGGCAATCGCTTGTCCGTCGCCTTCTGAATCGCTGGTTGTATAGTTTGACTTGCCATGGGGCAAATCTAAAGACAATTTTTCTTTTTGCAACATTGTTGCAAAAAGAAAAATTAGGCCGAATAATCACTGCGCAAAGTCTTTATGCGTTTTGACGACTCGTGTCGCGATTCGTTCCTGTTACTGCTTTAGAGCGAGGTAATACAGCGATGGGCGGGCGCAACTTTATCAGCAATAGCCGGTTCTACAGAATGCGAATTGGCTTTTTGTCTTCGTCCAGAGCGACAAACGTAAATGTGCCGTGGATGGCGTGATGGCGTTCCATTGAGTACATTTCTTCGACGAAAATTTCGACGGCAATTCGAATGCTCGTGTTACCCACGTGTTCGACCCGACCGATAAGTTCTATGATCGTTCCGGCCGGTATGGATTTGGTGAAATTGATTTTGTCCAGCGACACAGTGACCATCCGCTTACGCGAAAAGCGTGTCGCCGTAATAAACGCTACTTCGTCCATCAATTGGAGCGCGGTACCGCCAAAAAGGGTATCGTAATGATTGGTTGTATTCGGAAAAACGGCTTTGACAACACGGGTTTCAGCGGCTGCAATTCGTTCGGTAATCGATTCGGCTTGATCAATGGCCATGTACTAATTGGTTTACTTTTTCTTGGTGAGTCTGGTTATTGTAGTCGGTTCGCAAGGCACACAGACAGTCGGCGCACAGACACCCTTCATACAATGAACGAATGTAGTGCTGTTGCGTTTCGGTCAGAGTAATTGACTGACACTGGCACAGGTTGATACTACCCACACGACACTCGAAAGGTCGTTGGCAACGTGGACAGGCGATATGCTCGTGCTTACTGCTGGACGGACAACTCATTCGTTTCAAACTCCTGCTCGAAGGCGATAAAATTAACAACCTGTTTTTGCCGGTTGAGGATAGGTCTGATCGTGATATGACACCAGTATTTGGATTGGTCTTTACGGTAATTCACTACCTGTTCTTCAATGACACGATGTTTTTCGAGCGCCTTCCTGATGCGGTGTCTCGATGATGGGTCAGTCTCTGCTCCCTGCAAAAATACGGGACGACGGCCTACAACTTCGTGGTTTCTGTAGCCCGTCATCTGCTCAAAATTAGTATTTACGTACTGAATTACCTGCGTCGTATCGGTTACGACGACGGCCCATTTGCCACTTTGCAGGTCATGACGGACGTTTGCGGGAAGATCCCACTCATTTGATTTGGCCAGTGCCATCCAGCCCGCTGTACCGGTAGGCAGTACGGGTTTTTGTCTGAATTCCCACCCAATCCACAAAGGTGTAATGTATGCCGTTTTATAGTGTTCCGCTACTTGCTTATCGTATATTCCGCAGAAATCCATGATCAGGCCAGTTAAAGTTCTATACTAATGATGGGGGAGTCTATGTGTCGCTTTATAAACACAGTAACTAATCCGAAGGTTATTTGTCCAGGTTAATCTTCACTTTTCAACTCAACTGTGCTTTTATTGCCTAATCGGTGTTCAATCATACAGCAAAAGCACCGTTGCCCGTTTGTCGCTTATAGCAGCAATAACTTAGCCATGTTTTAATCGTAACTCTTATTCTCGGGGGCTGACAATGAATCGACGGGTTGAAGACAGTCCTTTGACGCGAATGGGTACTTTCTCTTAAATTTCAGCCAAAACAATCCCCTAGCCCCTGTTCGTTACACTGTAGTAGCCTGCTGAATCAGCAAGATAGCTACAAGCAAAAGAATGGCACACGAGCATCACCACGACCACGGCCATCACCACGGACCGACTGTCCTGACATCAATCAACCGGGCGTTGATTATTGGGGCCGTTCTCAACTCGGTTTACGTAGCCGTAGAATTTATTGCTGGTTTTTATTACAACTCGCTCGCCCTAACCGCCGATGCAGGCCACAATCTGAGCGATGTAGCCAGTCTTTTGCTTTCCCTGCTGGCCTTTCGGCTGGCCCGTGTACGCAACACGACCAATTTTACGTACGGTTACCGAAAAAGCACAGTATTGGCATCGCTGACCAACGCCATTATTTTGTCCGTTACCATCGGAGCTATTATCTGGGAAAGTATTCAGCGCTTCCGACACCCCGAACCGGTCCCTGGTGTATCCGTGGCCTGGGTCGCTGGTTTTGGCATACTAGTCAATGCGTCTTCGGCGCTGCTTTTTTTTCGCGATAAAGAGCATGATCTGAACGTTAAAGGAGCCTATCTACACTTGTTGGCCGATGCTTTAGTTTCCTTGGGAGTCGTTGTTGCAGGGCTGCTGATCAGTTATACCGGCTGGGTCTGGCTCGACCCTATTAGCGGTCTGGTTGTAGCGGGTGTCATTCTGGGCTCAACATGGCGACTTCTGAACGACAGCCTGCGCCTTTCACTCGACGGCGTTCCGGCTGACATTCAACTTACGGATGTGCTTACCGATCTTCGGACCATCAACGGCGTTCGGGATGTGCACCACGTACACGTTTGGGCCATGAGCACAACCGAAAACGCCCTTACGGCGCACCTCGTTCTAGATCCTGGCTTGTCGGATCAGCAGATAACAGCGCTAAAGCACGACGCCCGACACCGGCTTGAACACCGCAACATTAGCCATGCTACGCTTGAAACCGAGGTCGTCGCCGAAACCGACTGCGAAGCCGAAAACTGTTGATCGTTACCTACTGCTCGAAATCATAGTCACGCTCCACCCGGCAGATGCGGGTTTTGTAGCGTTCGTACCAGCGTTCGCGTCCGATCTGCTGCGCTAGTTGGTGCTCGGCATGTCTTTTCCAGTTGCGAATGGCCTCCAGACTTTCCCAATAAGAAACCGTGATACCAAGTGCTCCCCCCTCCGCGTTTCGAGCCGATTCCGCTCCGAGAAATCCAGGTTGCTGCTCCGCCAGCTCAACCATGCGGATAGCCATGTCGCCGTATCCTTCCGCTACGTCCGTTCGAACAGACGTAAAAATAACAGCGTAGTAAGGGGGTTCGGGTGTTTTAGCGATCATACCGTCCAAGATAAACAAACACGCGGATTATTCATTTATGCAACAATGTTGCATTTTATACTAATTTGTGCGTTCTTCGTAAAAAAACGATGTATGCTTATGGATACCAGTGATCAATTAGATGTCATTATTATAGGAGGAAGCAACGCGGGTCTGAGTGCTGCACTGACATTGGGGCGCTCGTTACGAAACGTGCTTGTCATTGACGGTGGCAAGCCTTGCAACCGACAGACGCCCCACTCCCATAATTTCTTGACCCAGGACGGCGAAACACCCGCTCACATAGCCACCATCGCCAAAGAACAGATCCTTCGCTATCCGTCTGTTACTTTCCTGACTGACCTCGCCACCGAAGCGCGTCAGGAATCGGATGGCTTCATCGTTGAAACGGCCAATGGTCATTCGTTTCGTTCACGCAAAGTACTATTAGCGACGGGTATTGAGGATATCATGCCTTCTATCAACGGTTTTGCGGAATGCTGGGGACGCTCTGTGCTGCACTGCCCGTATTGCCACGGCTACGAAGTACACGGCCAGCGACTGGGCATTCTGGCCAATGGCGAGACGGCTTACGAACTGGCCCGACTGATTCAGCATTGGAGTCCTGATTTGACCGTATTTACCAACGGTCCAGCAACGCTGACAAACGATCAGTCGGAGGTGATTAGTCAGTTGGGCATACCCGTCGTTACGGCTGAAATCGCGGAGATTGAGCACCAGTCTGGTCAGTTGGAAAGACTACGTTTTACAGATGGCTCCACCCACGAACTGGACGCTATTTTCAGCCGGGTTCCGTTTCGCCAGCATACTACGCTTGCTCAGCAACTAGGCTGTCTCGCTGCGGAATCAGGTCTGATCAAAGCGGACGAATTTGGTGAAACAAACATTCCTGGTGTGTACGTGGCGGGCGACAACAGTTCGCCCATGCGACAGGTTGCCGCTGCCATTGCGAGTGGTAGTAAAGCAGCCGCTATGCTGAATCGTCAGTTGATTGCCGAAGAATTAAGCGCCCGACTTGTTAAAGCAGATGCTGTCCAGTAGCTTTTACGGAAGCGGTTCATGACGGGTAACGGACCTAGTTTGTCGCCAATAAACTATCTTTATCGGTGAATCAATCACGATAAGGGTATGCGGTTCCTAGCCTGTTTACTTCTGGTTTTATCCTGCTTCTGCCGGGTCGTTGCTCAACAGCGAACGTACTGCAATCCAATGGACATCAGCTACCGGTACAACTTTGAGCAACTGAACGAGAAGATTTCGTACCGCTCAGGAGCCGATCCGGTCATCATTAACCACAAAAACGAGTATTACCTGTTCGTCACCATTCAGGGCGGCTGGTGGCACTCGAAAGACTTAGTCAACTGGAAATACGTCGTTCCCGACAAATGGCCCATGGAGGACATGTGTGCTCCGGCGGCCCTGTCGGTGCGCGACACCTTGTACTTGTTTCAATCTACGTTCGAGCAACGTCCTATTTTTATTTCGACGGAACCCGAAAAAGGAAAGCTGCTCTTTTATAACCGCTGGCTTCCCCGCCTGCCCAAAGACATTGGTCCCTGGGACCCGGCCCTTTTTCACGATGACGACACCGACAGGTGGTACATGTACTGGGGTTCTTCCAACGTTTACCCGATTTTCGGCGCCGAACTCGACAAGAATCGTAAGCTGACCTACGCGGGCAATAATCCGGCGGAGGCTTATAAGGCAATGCTCTGGCTCGACCCCTACCAGCACGGTTGGGAACGGTTCGGACCAAACCATTCGGACCCATTCAAACCGTTTACCGAAGGAGCCTGGATGACGAAATACAACGGAAAATATTACTTGCAATACGGTGCGCCCGGTACCGAGTACAACGTTTACGGCAACGGTACTTACGTTGGGAAAGAGCCGCTTGGCCCGTTTGAGTATGCGCCTTACAATCCGGTAGCCTACAAACCGGGCGGCTTTGCCACGGGGTGTGGTCACGGCAACACGTTTCAGGATAATTTCGGCAACTACTGGAATACGGGTACCACCTGGATTGGCTACAACTGGGGCATGGAACGACGAATCGCTATGAATCCGGCGGGCTTCGACAAAGACGATCAGTTATTTGCCAATACCCGGTTCGGCGACTTTCCCCATTATTTGGCTACCAAAAAAATACCGAGCGGGAATGGTACCGACAGCGATGCGCTATTTACGGGCTGGATGCTTCTCAACTACAAAAAACCGGTCGTGGCCTCCTCAACGCTATCCATTCCAACCGATTCCGTACGAGTGGCCGCTAACGTAGCCGACGAAAATCCGCGTACGTTCTGGGTAGCGGCTCAGAATAGACCGGGCGAAACCTTAACCACCGACTTAGGTACCGAACGGGAAATCCGGGCGGTCCAGGTCGATTACATCGATTACAAACAAACCCTGTACGAGTCCGACTCCACGGTATACACGCAGTTTAAAATCCTGACGTCGATCGACAACAAAAAATGGGATGTTGTGGCTGATCTCAGCAAGGAGCCTAAGCGCGACCGGGCCTGTGCCTACGTAGAACTAGCCAAGCCCGTCCGGGCGCGGTATGTACGCTACGAACACCTATACGTAGCTGGTTCCCATCTGGCAATCAACGCATTTCGCCTATTTGGCAACGGATTCGGTAAAGCTCCGGCAACGCCTGTCCTAACCGCTAAGCGTCAGAAAGACCAGCGGAATGCAGACCTGTCGTGGAGCAAAGTACCGGGGGCCGTGGGCTACAATATCCGCTGGGGTATTGCTCCCGACAAGCTATACCAGACTTATCAGTTCTGGAACGATCAACCCAACACCTTCGAATTGCGGGCGCTGAACGTTGGTGTCCCCTATTATTTCGCCATCGAAGCGTTCGATGAGAATGGGGTATCCGTGTTAAGCAAAGCCATTGACGATGGTTCTGGATTGGGGAAAAAGTAATAGCTTTCTGTCATGCAATTCTCTTTTCGAAACGACCAGCCCGACGTAGCCGTTGCTATTCTTCGCGAGGTAGGCCAATGGCTTGTTGACAACGACCGTCAACTCTGGAACGTTGATGCGCTCACGCTGGAAAACCTTATCGACAATTTTACGCGGGATAAGCTTTACGTGATGTACGCCAATCGGGATGACGGAAGCGAACCCGAACCGGCAGCAACCTTTGTGCTTCAATGGGAAGATCCGCTCTACTGGCCTGATATTCCAGCTCATACGTCGGGATTTATCCACAAATTAGCGATCCGACGCCCTTTCAACGGACAAAACCTGTTTGCGTCGATAATCGAATTTTGTCAGAACGAATGTCGGAAACAGGGCATTCACTCCATCCAGCTCGAAACCGACGCCGGGCGGCCAAAACTCATGCAATTTTACGAACGCCACGGTTTTCAGCCCACCTACCAACGTGACGTGCAGGAGTTTGATGTATCGTTTACGTGCCAGTTTTATATACTGAATTTCTGACCGGACAACCCCTCCGAAAAACGGCTGATTGGGATTGATAAAGACGGGCAATCAAAAATCTTTTGAACCGACAAGCGAACGGCTGGTTCATTAGCTGGGGACATCGGGTTAGTCTGAGATCCTGCCGGTTTCCATTCTGTTTTATCAATTTCTTTATTCATGCCCGAACCGAATCAGCGAACAAGCCGCGATTTTCGTCTGTATCACATTTATGCAATCATCCTGATTGACGTCATTGTCGGTTCGGCGGTCGGTCCTATTTTGCCGGAGTTCGTCCGGGGGTTACAGAAGCCTCAGCTCTGGCTAGCGGTTGGTACAGCACTTTTCCTGGGTGTACAGTTGTTTTCGGCTCCGCTCTTGGGCAAACTTTCTGACGGGTACGGTCGCCGGCCCATTTTTATTATCTCATCCATCGGTACATTTCTGGCCGACTGTCTGCTTTTGCCCGTACGCGTCGGTTTTTACTTTGCCAATCGGATCAGCGATGGCGTTACCAATGGCATGTATGCCACCGTACGATCATCGATCACCGATATTTCGCCGAAAGATCAACTGTTTAAAAACCTGGGCATCGAAGGCGCAATTATTTCGCTGGGCTTTGTGATTGGTCCGGCTGCGTCGGGCCTATTGCTGACCACCTTCGATATCGTTGAAGGACACCAGGCCAAGGTAGTCGCCATCATGGCGGTGGTGTTGTCGAGCGTGAACATGATCTTGAGCTGGACGCTTCGGGAAACGCACCCGAACCCACCTGGTGTAGACGTTTCGGCACTTAAAAGCGAACTTGTTCAATCGCTCAGCGTTCATACGCTCTGGCGTCGCCTGATGGACAAAGAGAAGCAGCACCGTGGCTTGAAACAGCTTGTACTGATGCAGTTGGCGCTGACTCTGGCCGTCGGTTACTACTTTTACTTCGTTACGTTTGCCAGCTTTGGCGAACTACACATGGACGCGAAAGCAATTTCTTATTTTTTCATGTACTTCGGCGGATTGAGCGTTGTGATCAGCTATGTTTTTTACGCGTACATCGCCGACCGTATCAACCAGCAGAAAGCAATTTTCTGGCTGGCTCTGCTGGGTACGCCTATACTTGGTGGTTATGGACTCATCGGTACGTCTGTCTTTTCGCTGTACGTTCTGGTTACGTTTGACTGCCTCACGTTTTCGCTGATCCAGGGTTTGATCGAAGGGCTGATGGCTCGACTGACCACCGACGAAGACCGTGGCGAAATATTCGGAATCAACCAGGCGTTGCAGGGCTTGGCCAGCTTCGTCACCACCATTGTGCTCGGCATCTTGTCCCTGGTTGACCTACGGTTACCGTTTGCCTGGTTTGCCGTTTGTCTGGCCGCAGTAGCCTGGCTAGCCAGCCGACGTGTAGGAACCCATAAAGCAATCTAGCGCGGCCTTTGGCTCATTTTCAGCGTTGCCCCAAACGTTATGTCGGGAGCTGGCCTATCTCGGCCAGAGCTTCTTGTATTACGATCAATCAGGCTTCGTCAAGAAGCGGTATCGTTTCCAGGTTTTCTCCCGAAAAAGCAATGGCTCGTTCGGCGAATAACACTTTAATTGCGGCCCATGTCGTGCGAAACAATTCACTTTTGCGGTAAGCGTCCAGCTCTTCGGCAGAATCCCAAAGGCTATACGTCATCCGAACGTTAGGATGGTCCGGATCGCTTAGCAGTTGAAGAAAGCGATTGCCGGGGAATGCCCGAATCTGATGCTTTGAGTCGTCGAAAATAGTGTGGAAGTCGGAAAGTTTGTCTTCCTGAAAGGTCATACGGACAATACGGACGAGCATTTTTGTTAAACTAAGCTTGTGGTTTATCGTTCCTTGTTTAATGTTTGCAGAACCGTTTCTACGGCTTACAGACAGGTATCGCGCTGTGTTGACAGCCTGACAAAAACTACAAACCCTAATTTATGAATTACCGTACATTTGGCCGCACCGGCTGGGAAGTTTCCGAGATCGGCTATGGCATGTGGGGCCTCGCCGATTGGACCGGCTCCGAACGTTCACAGATCGAGAAAGCGCTTGACCTTGCCGTCGAACGCGGCTGCAACTTTTTCGATACCGCCTGGGGGTATGGCTCTGGCTTGAGCGAACAAATTCTCGGCGAACTCCTAAAACGTCATCCGGAAAAAACGCTTTATTCTGCCACAAAAATTCCACCCAAAAATCGCAAATGGCCTTCCAAGCCGGACTTTCAACTGGACGACGTTTTCCCATCCGATTACATTGTTGAATACACTGAAAAAAGCTTGCAGAATCTGGGTGTTGAAACGATTGATCTGCTTCAGTTTCACGTCTGGGAAGACGCCTGGGCCGAGCGCGAAGAATGGCAGGACACTATCACGAAACTAACGCAGCAGGGTAAGGTACGCGCCTGGGGGATTTCGATTAATCGCTGGGAACCGGACAACAGCCTGAAGACGCTTCAAACGGGACTGATCGACGCGGTGCAGGTAATCTACAACATTTTCGACCAGAATCCCGAAGACAATCTGTTTCCGCTGTGTCGTGAACTCAATCTTGGCGTGATCGCCCGCGTTCCTTTCGATGAAGGTACATTGACGGGTACGTTTACGAAAGAAACGACATTCCCGGCCAACGACTGGCGTTCCACCTACTTTGTTCCCGAGAACCTGAACAGCAGCGTTGACCATGCCGACGCGTTGAAGCCGCTGATTCCCGAAGGCATGACGATGCCCGAAATGGCACTGCGATTCATCTTAAGCAATCCTGACGTTCACACTACGATTCCGGGAATGCGCCAACTACGAAACGTAGAAGCGAATACGGCGGTTAGCGATGGACGCGGTCTGTTACCAGAATTGCTGCACGAACTGAAAGGGCACCGCTGGGACCGTACGCCAACCGAGTGGAGCCAATAGCCCAGGGGGTAGGTATCGACCAAAAACGAATCGAGCCCGCAGGATTATGCGGGCTCGATTCATTACAAAAAACGGGGCTAACTTAGTACAGTGTTGTTACGCCGACTGGCTCACGTACGGTTACGCCTTCCTGAATAAAAGCAATCAGATCTTGGTTAAGACGGTCTTTTTCGGTCACATACAAACCGTGGGGAGCACCGTCGTAAACGATGTATTGCGCTGATGGTATCGCATTAGCGGTCCGTTCGCCCGATGCTTCGATGGGTACGGTCTTGTCATCGTCCCCGTGAATTACCAGCGTTGGCACATGTATCTGAGTTAAATCGTCGCGGAAGTCCGTAGTCGCAAACGCATTCGCGCAATCAAGCGTAGCCCGGTAAGAGGCTTCGTAAGCCCGGTAGAAATCGCCATCCAGATGCGCCTGGCTAACGGGCTTGCTCAGCAAGCCTACGCCGTAAAACTGCTTGCCAAAAGTTTGCAGAAAGTCAGCACGGTCCTTTTGAAGATTTTCCGTGATTTCATCGAAAACGCTCTGGTCAACGCCATCCGGGTTGTCTTCGGTTTTCAGCAGGTAAGGTGTAACGGCGCTAACAAAAGCGACCTTCGATACCCGCGCTCCACCGTAACGGCTCATGTAACGGGCTACTTCGCCACCACCCATCGAAAATCCTACCAGCGTAACGTTTTGCAGATCAAGCGTGTCCAGCACAGCTTTAAGATCGGCGGCTAGTGTGTCATAATCATAACCATCCCAGGTTTGCGTCGATTTGCCGAAGCCACGACGGTCATATGCGATCACCCGCATACCGTGGGCTGGTAACTCAGCTAATTGATAATCCCACATAGAGTGGCTCAGCGGCCAGCCGTGAATCAATACAACTGGGTTGCCGGTACCTAAATCCTGATAGAAAAGTTTTACGTCATTACCCGACGCGTCAGTATCTACTTTGATGTAACTCATGTCCTTAAGGTGAATTGTTGAATAAATCATCTATTCAACCAGGACTGTCACAAATAGTTTGACGTTCATTGTCATTTGGTAGTTTTTCGAGATTGATCTATCATTGAAGCATGAAACAATCGCTTCTCCATCGACTTGCCAGCCAACCCGATGCCCTGAATCATTTGCTATTTGGCTTAACTGAACAACAAATCCGGCAGCGGCCACCATCCGGCAAATGGTCTATTTTCGAAAACATAGCGCATTTAGGCCGCTATCAGGAAATTTTTGTGGACAGACTCCATCGCATCAATTCCGAAGAGGCACCCTTATTTAATCGCTACGTAGCCGACGAAGATCCCGGCTTTTCGGGCTGGACGCAGCTTTCGGTTGATGAACTCCTGGAACGGCTGCGGGGAGAGCGGGCCACGTTGAATGCATTTCTGAGTATCCTTCCCGAAGAACAGCTTCTCCGCGTGGGGCAGCATCCGGCTTCCGGTATGATGACGGTCGAAGGATGGACCGAGCTTTTTCTGCTTCACGAAGCCCATCACTTCTTCACCGTTCTGCAACTGGGCGGTGCCCTACGGACCGCCGATCAGCCAATGGGCCTGTACCCGCTGCCTGCTCAGTAAAAGCGTCGATAAACCTTTTCATCAATCTGTTGGCTTACTTGCTGAAACGCGTTCCAATCCTCAATGGCAGGGATAGACATCAATTTCATGGGAATAGCCGTGCCGTTCGCCCGGTAAGGGGGTTGTTTGTATGCGAACGGATTCAGGAAAAACCCCTGACGTTCGTAGAATCGAACTCTTCGCTGGCTCATGTCATCGGTAGGCAGTTCTACTTCGAGAACATAGGTAGCTTTTTCCAGCGTCAGTAGTGATTGTAAAGCTTTCTGGCCGAGTTGTCGGCCACGCTGTTCAGGGTCAACGGCAAAATGTTCAACATAAATCAGGTTGTCCCATTGCCAGTAGATGATAAAACCAATGGGTTTTTCCTGTTCTACCAGCGCACATATATGCATATCTGGACTATCCAGCATTTGGAGAAGCTGCGTAAAATCGCGCCTTTCTTCCATTGGAAAAGCTTGCTCGTACCACACCTGAATGGTAGCCAGGTACGGATGTGGACCCGTAATTCGTAGAAACTGCATCGTCTGCAAACAACATTGCGCCCGAAAATAACAGCTTGTCGCCGATCAAGGAATAGCTTCACTGACCGGCGACAAACTGCGACTACAACAACACTCCCTGAAATACCTCATCCAGTCGAGACACGGGCTTGATGCTGATCTTATAGTCTTTGGCGTCCAAGCCTTTCAGGTTGTATTTAGAAATAAAGATTTTCTTAAAGCCTAACTTCTCCGCTTCGGCAATCCGCGATTCGATCCGACTGACGGCCCGTACTTCGCCCCCAAGCCCTACTTCGGCAGCAAAAGCCACCGACGGCAGAATAGCCGTATCCTCGTAGCTGGACACCACAGCCGCGCATACCGCCAGGTCGATGGCCGGATCTTCTACGCGTAGTCCACCGGCAATGTTAAGAAACACGTCCTGCTGGCCTAATCGGAACCCACCCCGCTTTTCCAGAACAGCCAGCAGCATATTCAATCGCTTCGCGTCGAAACCCGTGCTACTTCGTTGCGGAGTTCCGTACGTAGCCACGCTAACCAATGCCTGCGTTTCGATCATCAAGGGCCGATTCCCTTCCAGCATCGACCCGATGGTAACGCCACTCAACGCTTCGTCGCGCTGCGAAATCAGGATTTCGGACGGGTTGGTCACCTGCCGAAGTCCGGAGCCAAGCATTTCATAAATTCCCAGTTCGTCGGTACTGCCAAAGCGGTTTTTTGTCGTACGCAGGATTCGATACGTCGTGTGCCGGTCCCCTTCGAAGGTCAGGACCGTATCGACCATGTGTTCTAACACTTTAGGACCAGCCAGCGTCCCTTCTTTGGTAATATGACCGATCATAAACACAGGCACTCCGCTTTCTTTGGCGTATTTCATGAACTCAGCCGTGCATTCGCGCACCTGCGAGACGCTTCCTGCCCCCGATTCGACCAGCGATGACTGCATTGTCTGGATGGAGTCGATGATCAGAATTTCCGGTTCAAAGTGTTCAGCAACGCGAAAGATGTTCTGCGTCGAAGTTTCGGTCATCACGTGGCAATCGCTCACGGGCGCGTCCAACCGCTCGGCTCGCATCTTGATCTGTTGCTCACTTTCTTCACCCGACACGTATAACACGCGTAGTCCAGCCAGGCTAAGGGCAATTTGCAGCAGCAGCGTCGATTTGCCAATTCCCGGTTCACCACCGATAAGCACAAGCGAGCCGGGGACAATCCCACCGCCCAGTACTCGGTTTAGTTCGCCATCAATCGTTGCGATCCGGGGTTGCTCTTCGTAATTGATGGCGTGGAGCGCCTTGGGTTTAGGCGTAGTCTTTATACCACCCGGTCCAGACGATGGACTGCGCCAGCTTCCTTTCTCGGGTTCGTCCTTCTGGACGAGTTCTTCAACGAACGTGTTCCACTCGCCACAGGACGGACAACGACCCAGCCATTTAGCCGACTGGTGGCCGCAACTCTGACAGAAATAGGTGGTTTTTATTTTGGCCATCTTCTCGGTTAACAGGGAGCAGCGATAAATTATCGACAAAAAAACGCCCGTCCATTAAACGTTGTCACGGACACTATATCCAAGGACAAATGCCTGTAAACGGGTCGCTTATTGACGGAAAACTACTCATCTATGTAACGCCGTTTGCTCGAAATAAGTTGGCCTTTCATACCGTTCAGGCACAATTCACGTTAAACCCAATGGTTCATCTATTTTACGATCACTTATGAAAAAGAACCTGCTTTTTGCGGCATTTATGTTGCTGCCAGCTTTGACATTTGCTCAGGGCGGCTTCCAGATTGGAATCAAAGGAGGAGTTAATCTATCAAAGCTCAGTTTTGGCAATTTCGTTAGAACCGGCACAACCGGCACTGGACAACCAACCGTTGGTGTTGACGGTCAAACCTTTCGGGATAATTTAAGCGCTAGTCTTGATACGCGAACGGGTACGTCTTTCGGTATTTATACCCGTTTTGGTAAAAATTTATTTCTTCAGCCCGAATTGATGTATTCAACCAAGGCTGGCTCGTTTGATGTCGTGCGTAATGGTGCTACGGAAACCGTAACGGTTAAAACAACCAGTTTTGACGTACCGATTCTACTGGGTATCAAAGGCGGGCCAATTCGGGTAATGGCCGGACCGATTATTTCGTTCCGTATTGACGACAACCAGCGACTGGGAGAAGCGATCCGTCAGTACACGAACGGAAGTCTGAATGATGCCTGGTCCCAGGCTTATTATGGTTACCAAGTGGGTGGCGGTCTGGATCTTGGGTCGTTTGGCCTGGATGTGCGTTACGAAGGCAACCTTACCGACATCGCCCAGATTGAGAATAGCGCTGGCAAATTCAGTCAGCGCCTGAAGTCGTGGCAGATCACGTTAGCTTACCGGTTATTCTAGGCGATAGCTGCCCATTGCCACAAAAAACAAAACCGTTGCTGTCTACTCCAGGAGTCCGCAGCAACGGTTGTTCTTTCAAATAACCCACTAAATTGATATTCAGTACCGCCGATTGAGTTTTTCCTCAACCGGCGGTTTATAGTTTCTAATTAAGCAGTTTTTGCCAGAATTGGGTCAACTGCTGCGAAATGTCTTTCATCCGCCGACGTGAGATAGCCACCTCACGACCATCTGCCAGTTGTACATGGCGCTCCTTGTTAAAAACGCTACGCTGCACATAAGCCAGATTCACAATGTAGGACTTGTGGATACGAAGAAAGATCGAACCATCCAGCGTTTTTTCAAACTCCTTCAGCGTTTTAGATACTAAGTATTTTTTACGGTCCCGCGTAAACAGAAAGGTATAGTTCCCTTCACCTTGTAGGCACAACACATCATCGACGGCGATAAAAATGGTTCGGTTCAGGTAAGGCAGCGTAATACGCTGCGAACCGCGCTGGTAAGAGGCTGGAAATTGAGGAACTACAGCCGTTGGCGGGACAGATGAGAAAACAGTGGCTTCCATATCGAGACGTTTTTGGTTCGTGTATTTGTTCTTGATTGATGAAACAAAACTACCGTCCTCCAGCGGGTCTCAAAACAAATGGCTTGACTACCTGAGCAACTCAATTAGAGCTAACTATTTAGTAATCAAGCCATTCAATGATTTTCCTTTAAAATCTTCAAGTGAATGTACCCAACTCAATACGTAAAACTACGTGGTTGAGCCAGTGGGAAGCCTACGGGCTATTTCCGGGGAAATAACCACGTCAAGTGATTAATTTAACGCTACTGGTTGGAAATCACGAATGCGATCCATGAACATTTGAGCCCGACGACGTGAGATTTTTACCTGCTGACCATCCGTCAACTCCAATTCACCTTCTTTTTTTACGAAAAACTTCCGCACAAAACCCAGATTGACAATGCACGATTTATGAACCCGAACGAACGCCTGTCCATCAAGCAGCGTTTCGTATTCTTTTAATGTACGCGACACAAGCATTTTAGTACCATCTTTCAGGAAGAAATTTGTGTAGTTTCCGCAGCCTTCAAGACGTACAATTTCGTCGACAGAAACCGTGCGTTTACGGTCGTAGAATGGGATCAGAAGTTTTTGTAAACAAGAGGAATCGGCAATTTTTTCCACACTTTTGTGGAACGGCATAGACATAGGGTCAAAAATTGAGTCATTGGCAAATGTTTTCATAGCCGCTATAAGTGAGGTTTGATAATGATTGTATTGGGATTGAGATTCAATGAGTTAGTACGCCGATACGCTGCTTAAAGCTTTAATCTCAACGTATATTCTTAGGGTTATAAGCGCAACAATCAGACCTACTTCTCTCAGTAGCCCCCGTTTTCTTCATGTTATTTTATAAACCCTTATTTTTCAGACCACTTTTGCCGCTTACTCAACAAATTTTAAAGTCAACTTTTTGCAATCATTTTAACTGAATTTAGTAGTATTGGGTAATAAAAGCCACAGTCATCCGGCTGTGAAACGAACTACATTGGACGCGCTGTCAGGATTTACGTACCTTTGCAGCCATAAAGAAAGACTGATCAACCTGTAGCTTATGCTGGAGAACGTTAAGGCCATATACGAAGAAATAAATCAATACAACGTCGCATCGAAAGAGCAACTTGAGCAATTTCGAATGCGGTTCATCAGTCGAAAAGGTGTTATAACGGAGTTGTTTGAAGGGTTGAAGACAATTCCAGCAGCCGACCGACGTGCTGTTGGTCAGGAACTCAACGGTCTGAAAAACTTTGCCCAGGAGCGATTTGACGCGTTTACGCAACTAGTAGATGATCAACAGACAGCTGCCAACAGTGCTCCTCCCGTTGATTTGACGTTGCCAACAATTCCGAATTTGACGGGGACTCAACACCCCCTGACGTTGGTCCGACAACGCATTATTCAGATTTTTGAACGCATTGGTTTCAACGTCACCGACGGTCCCGAGATCGAGTCTGACTGGTATAATTTCGGGGCGCTGAACTTCCCCGACAACCACCCTGCGCGCGACATGCAGGATACGTTCTTTGTTGAAAAGAAAAGCGATTCAGCAGGCGATATGCTGTTACGAACCCATACATCGAACGTACAAATTCGGTTGATGGAGCGGCAAAAACCGCCTATACGCTCGATTATGCCCGGTCGTGTGTACCGCAACGAAACCATATCGGCACGGGCACACTGCATGTTCCATCAGGTCGAAGGCATTTACATTGACCGTAACGTTGGATTCAAAGACCTAAAGGACACGCTGTATCATTTCGTTAAAGAGATGTTTGAGCCGGGTACGCAAATCCGGTTCCGCCCCTCCTACTTCCCGTTTACAGAACCCAGCGCCGAGATCGACATTTCGTGTCAGATTTGCGGTGGTAAAGGGTGTAACATCTGCAAACACTCCGGTTGGGTTGAGATCGCAGGCTCGGGCATGGTCGATCCGCAGGTAATTGCCAATTGCGGGATTGATCCTGAAGAATACACCGGTTTTGCCTTCGGTATGGGCATCGAGCGCATTACTCAGTTGAAATACGTTGTCAACGACTTACGTCTGTATACCGAAAATGACGTTCGTTTCCTGCGTCAGTTTGAAGGACTTTAATGTAGCGAACGAATGCCTGGTCGAACGAGTAAACCCAACCCATCAATGGTTCATTCGTTCAGCCAGGCCCTCGTTTCCACTTTCACCGATCAGTTATGTCTCCTATTCGCCTTTCCGACTTAGCGTTCACCCTTGAAGCTGTCCTCGATGAAGCCTTCGGTCAAAAAGCGGTGTGGGTCATTGCGGAAACGAGCGACATAAAAAATTACCCAGACCGGGGATACTGCTTCCTAACACTGGTCGAACGGGAATCGGCAGGGCGTGAAACGCTGGCTAAGCTCGATGCCTGCATCTGGCGACGCAATTATCACACAATCAAAGATTTTGAGCAGGCTACAGGGGTAGCTTTCGCCCGGAATATTCAGTTGTTGATGCTTGTTTCGGTAAGCTTCAGCCCGGTTTACGGCTTACGGCTTGAGATCCTTAAAATCGATCCCTCCTACACGCTCGGTAATCTGGAACGCGAACGTCAGGCCGTTTTGGATGCACTGGTTCTGGACCATCCCGATTTGGTGTGGCTCGAAGCGGGTCAGTACATTACGGCCAATCAATTACTTCCCCGACCGGCGGTTATGCAACGATTGGCCCTGATTTCAGCTCCTGGCTCCGATGGTTGGCGTGACTTCCGGCATGAGCTAACACAGAATCCGTTTGGCTATGACTTTGTGGTCGATGAGTACCTGTGTCAGGTTCAGGGAAAAGGCGCTGAAAAAGCGATCTGTGCCCAACTCGAACGGATTCAGGCCAGCAACGTAGCTTACGACTCGGTTGTCATCGTACGCGGTGGCGGTTCTCAACTGGATTTTGGCTCGTTCGATACCTACGTGCTGGGGCAGGCCGTTGCCGGATTCGACATTCCCATACTAGCCGGTATTGGCCACGAACGGAATGTCAGCATCACGGATCTACTCTGCCACGAAAGCGTAAAAACCCCGACGAAAGCGGCTGCCTTTTTGGTAGAACACAACCGTCAATTCGAAGAAAGTTGCCTGCTGCTGCGTGACCGGCTGAGCGTAGTAGCCCGCGAAACGCTGCAAACGACGCGCGAGCAACTGGATGCCGAAACCGAACGGCTTCGGTTTGTCATGCACAACTATTTCCGTGACCGGCATACCGACCTGACCGAGAAAGCGGTGACCATTCGGCATCTCGATCCGGCGAACGTACTCCGGCGCGGGTATGCCCTTGTTCTGCGAAACGGTTGTATTTTAACGCAAAGCGACGACATCAAATCCGGCGAAACGCTTGATATCCAGTTGAAAGACGGTACTGTTACAGTAATCAGCGCGTAATCTTTGATAGGCAGTTGCTGATCAGTATATTACTCGTTCAAACCGCCACCTGACAACAGAAGTAAATTATTTTTAACAAACCTATGACTTATCAGGAGGCTTACGATCAGCTTGTTACGCTGGTCGATGCTATTGAGAATGACCAAGTTCCACTCGACGAGCTGCCCGCAAAAATCCGGTCAGCAACGGAGTTAATAACATTCTGCCAAAATCGGCTTCGCGATGTTGAAACCGAGTACCAGGATGTGATTGAACGCTTACCAAAGCGGTAGAAATAGGAATTTTATCATGGCGCGTTATGCGACCTTTGCCAAACCTTCCCTAATTTTATCGCCGGGGTAGCCCCTTTGGGGACATTTGTGCAGATTTTGATCGCGAGGTGAGGAATTGCCCCATATACTGCCTGATTGAGACTTTTTATATGAATTTGTTTGCCACGTTAAATGAAGTACTGAATTCGGACGTTCTGAGCAGGATTGCCGCCTACGTTGACGAACCAACCGAAAAAACGAACAAAGCCGTAAATGGTCTTGTCTATACGATTATAGGTGGCCTAATGAAACGGACTACCACTGAAATAGGTGTCAATCAACTGTTTAACCATATTCAGAAAGGCCGCTACGAAGGTACATTGACGGACAATCTGGCAACAACGTTACGCGATCCTAACCAGACGAATACGCTTATTACGCAAGGAGACGAAGTCATCAGCCACCTCCTGCCAGCGATGAAAAGCTCAATCGGTAGCATGATTTCGAGCTACGCGGGTATTCGTAACTCGTCGGCAATTTCACTGCTAGGATTGACGAGCACTATTGTTTTGAACGTACTGGGCAAACAGGTTAAAAGTCAGAAACTGGACGCCGATGGTCTGGCTTCGACTTTATTCGCTGAGCGGGAAGCATTCGTGAATGCCGTACCGGATGAGCTTATGCCCCGGCTTATTGAAAAAGTTGGTCTTCACCAGATTGTCAATGGTGTAGCTACCCCAGCACGACGTAGTGCCGTTGAGTCCCCAGGTCGTTCCGTAGCGAGTACATCCGGCTCTTCGGTCCGATCAACGGCTACGGTCACCCGTCCTTCGGTTAGCTACGATCCGGTCGACGATTCCGATAGTGACAATGGTGCACTAACCAAATGGGGTGTGGGCGCCCTGCTAGCCGTAGCGCTTGCTGTCGGCGGTTATTTTGTATACCAAAACACGATAAACCATTCCGGAGTAGCCCAGGATTCCAGCGATCTGGCGACCGTCACGGGCGATACGATTCAGGCCGACACCGTAACCCGGTCGCTGGCCGTACCGGTCGAGCCAAAACCGCAGACAGCGACAGCAGCTCCCACGGCGGTTTCGACGGCAGCGCCTGTTTCAACAACCGGTCTTTCGGGTAATCTCAGCCAGCTAATGACGCCTTATCTGGGCAATGCTATGTTGCCCAAAGGTCGCGTCTTCCCGTTAACGGGCGTTGCCTTTATTCCTGGTTCGTTGTCGCTAACGGCAGGCTCTCAGGCGACTATCAACGAGTTGGCAACGTTGTTAAAGTCTTATCCGCAATTGCAGATTCAGCTTGTTGGTTATGCCAATGATGCTCAGGCAGGGGTTACCAATAAAAGCCTTTCGTTCAAGCGCGTTAACCAGATCAAACAGCAGCTGATGTCATCGGGAATAAGCTTTGTTCGAATTGACGCCATCGGACGCGGCACGGGTGTTGCCAAAAATGACACATCACGCATCCCCAAGCCGACAATGCGCAAAATCAACGTAAAAGTTGTGGCGAAATAAGTAGTTGACGGGTATGTGCAGCGCTTGTCAACTTCAGGGGTGAACGCTTAATCTGCTTCTCTTTGCCGGCTTATCATTATTTTATGATTGCCAAACAACTTTGTTTATGTCGGGTTGAGTAAAAGATTGAATCAACATACTCAACGAACATGACAACAGAAGTCGGAAAAACTGCCCTGATTACGGGTGCGTCAAGCGGAATTGGACGAGAATTGGCAACGCTGTTCGCCAAAGACGGTTATAATCTGGTATTGGTCGCTCGGAGTGAAGACAAACTTCAGGACTTAGCCGATAAATTCAAGCAACAGTTCGGTACCTCATCCATTACGGTTATCGAAAAGGATTTATCGAATCCTGAAGCTCCTCAGGAAATTTACGACGAGGTAGCGCAAAAGAATATTACCGTCAATACGCTGGTCAACAACGCTGGTTTTGGCGAATATGGCAAGTTTGCCACCGAAACGGATTTGCAAAAAGAGCTAAACGTCATCCAGGTCAACCTGACGGCGCTGGTTCATCTGACCAAGCTGTTTTTGAAAGACATGGTCCAGCGTAACGAGGGTAAGATCCTCATGCTTGGTTCTATTGCCTCGATTATGCCTAATCCGATGATGGCGGTCTACGGAGGTACCAAGTCGTTTATCTACTCGTTCTCCGAAGCGTTGCGCAACGAAGTTAAAGACACGAACATTTCGATAACGGTATTGATGCCACCGGCTACGGATACCGATTTCTTCAACAAGGCGGGTGCTATGAATACTGTCGCGCAGGAACAAGCCCGTTCGATGAGTCCAGCGGATGTTGCGAAGGAAGGCTACGAAGCGCTCATGAAAGGGAAAGACAAAGCCATTGCCGGATTCTCGACGAAAGTGCAGGCAGCCGCTTTCCGGGTGCTACCCGACTCGATTGTCAGTCAGGCAGGACGCTCACAAATGAAGGACAAAGCCGAAGCGGAACAGGAAAAGCAATCCTTCAATCTGGCACTGGGCATTGGTATCGCAGCCGTTGCGCTCGCGGGTATCGTTATTGCCGCCCGGTACAAAAACCATTCAGGTTGGACAGCAGGTGTAAACCTGGGCAACGCTATTGATCGGGCACGCTACAAATTCAAAGCCGAGCAGACCGTTGGCTCCGCCAAGGACGCGGTTCAGTCGGTAGCCGATGCCGTAAGCAGCACCGTGTCAGGAGCGAAATCTAAAGTAGAAGCCGCTCTTATATAACGTTTGCTACCTAACGAAGAAAACCTTCTCGAACGTTCGGGAAGGCTTTCTTCGTTAAGAGCGACTACCGGGAAATTTGGTAAAAACCTTGTGGATCGCTTCTCCAACCTGAACGGGCGTAACCTGCTGCCGGTTAAGCACACTCGATACGGCAACGTCCCAGATCAGCGCGTTTCGCTGGGAATCCACAACGTGCAGATTGACCGTTCCTTCCTGATACGTACCAACCGGCACTTCCTGACTTTGCCAGTGGTATCGCCGTTGTCCCGTGTAGAAGGGCGCTTCATAGATGGTTGTTTGCCGCGTCTGTGTCTTTTCCTTCATCACCGCCCCGATGTTGACGAGCAGATCAGGATTATCGTTTGTTTGCTGGTACCCCCGATTGGTTAGCTCCGTGGTTACCGCCCGCTTGATCTGTTCGACTACAGCCTGATACGCGTCCTGGGGCGATGGACTGATCCGGTTCGTATCAATGAAAGCAAATGTTCGATAAGCCGACCAGGTTGCCGATTTATCAGTCTTATTCTGAGTGACACGATACGACGGCGAGCAGCCTATAACAAGGGCAAAAAGCATTAGTGCGATTCCGGGTACTATTTTCATAATCTTTCCATTTTGACGCTATACAAATCAGTCATTCTATCAATTAGCCTGGGCGGTGTTTGTTCCCTAAACAGCCGATTTCTGAGCTAAAGCACCTCGCGAAATTCGTTGTTAAGTGCCTTATGCCCATTGGTAAACACCGGATAATCAAAACAACTTCCTGCCCTCGTAGTTCAACTAATTACTCACTAACCATGTAAATCGTTATGAATACAGTGACAGGAAAAACAGCGCTGGTAACCGGTGCCTCAAGTGGAATCGGCCAGGAAATTGCCAAACTCCTTGCGAAAGACGGTTATAATCTGGTGCTGGTTGCCCGTAGCGACGACACGCTGGAGCGTCTGAGCGAGGTCTTCAAAGGCAACTACGATACCCAACAGATAACCATTATCAAGAAAGATTTGTCCGAAGAAGATGCTGCTCAGGATGTTTACAATCAGGTGAAAGCAAAGGGCATAACGGTTAATGTGCTGGTCAACGACGCGGGCGTTGGTTTATATGGCCTGTTTGGAACCGATACGGACTGGGAACGCGAAAAAGCCATGATTCACCTCAATGTGCTGGCGCTGACCCAGATGACCAAGCTGTTTCTGTACGATATGCTTATCCGCAACGAGGGCAAGATCCTGAATCTGGCGTCGCTGCTGTCCATTACGCCATCTCCGCTCATGGCAGTTTATGCCGGTACCAAAGCCTACGTCTATAACTTCACGCAGTCGCTCATCAACGAGTTGAAAGATACGAACGTGACGATTACGGCTTTGCTGCCCAATGCCACTGACACCGATTTCTTTAACAAAGCGGGGGCGCAGAATACCAAAATAACCGACGAATTGCAGGACCCCGTCATGGTAGCCAAAGACGGCTACGAAGCATTAATGGCGGGTAAACCCAAAGTCATACCGGGCGGTCTGAAAAACAAATCGTACGAAGTATTGGCGTACGTAGCCCCTCAGGAAGCACTGGCATCGCTGATGCACGACAAGATGTTGCAGAAACCGGACCCGGATGCTGAGCAGGAAAAGAAAACCACGCTGGCCTGGGGCATTGGTTTTGGCCTGGCCGTTGTAACCGGGATTGCGATTGGTATCGCGTACAAAAATGCCAACGCTTTAGACCGGGCTCGCTATCGATACAAAGCCAAATCAGCCGGCAATTCGATTTCTGACGCCTTGTCGTCGGTAGTGGATGCCGTTGTCGATGCTTATCAGAACACTAAAACAAAAGCGGAGCACCTGGTCAGCAAAGGCGAAGATAAAGCGGTTGACCTAGAAGCAGAAGTCGCAGCGTAAACGACGGGCCTAGTGAACGGAATAATCAGTTTAGTACTCCGTTCACTAGGCTTAAATCAATCTTACTTCCATGAAAAATTCATCATTCTGGCGAATTGCTACAGCCGTCTTTGCCGTTGGTAGCATATTGTACACGACGATGGCTAGCAGCCAGTCCCGCCAGCAGGGACGTGAGCGGCAACCGGAGGATTCGGACGACGAAGAGCGTGAATATGACGTGCCGGTCGAGTACCAAAACGTTTTTGACAAAAACCCGATTGTTCCGGCAGGCTGGGCGTTTGGTGTCGTCTGGTCAACGATCTATTCGGGCTTAGGTTCGTTGCTGGTTCATCAGGCGCTTCCTTCTCAGGCGTTCAACCCACGCTATCAGAAAGCGCTGCCGTGGTGGTGGGCAAGCTGGACGTGCAACGCCATCTTCGGTCGGTTCTTCTCGCAGAACGACCCGCAAAGCATTGTCATTTCTGATCTGACAACGAAGCTTAACCTCCCAGCAGCATTGGCGTTACATCAAAGTCTGGAAATCGGCAAAAGCGATGTGCCTACTCCAGAAAAATACCTGCGCATTCCGGTGAGTTTGTATGCTGGATGGCTGACAGCAGCGACAGTCGTCGGTACGCCCGACACGTTACTGACACTTGGCTGGTGGGAACGTGACGAAGAGCGGGATGAACCACTTGCCGCTGGCATTCTGGGTGCAACTGCCGGGGCAGGTTACCTCATTGCCCGTCGGCTGAATGACCCTTGGTATATGGTTCCGTTCGTCGCCGGTTTTGGTGGTATTGCTACCCGGCAGTGGAACAAATTACCGCTTCTGGGCTGGACAGCCGCTAGCCTGGCATCTACTTATGTCGGTTTATTAGCTTATTGGCTGCCCAAGGGTAAATTCCATGAGTATGACCGCATCATTGTGCACGATGCCGAAGCTGAAGTCATAGCCGATCAAATTGAAACACCGGAGCCTCAACAGGCCCAAATCGTCCGGGAACGGATGAAGCCAATTGAAGCCGAAGGACTGGATTAGCTTTGCCTTATCTCTTAGAAGCCGCCTTAGATTGAATAAGGCGGCTTTTTTGTTAAGCGTTTGTCATTTTGTCCTTCTTTTAAGCCATCCGATGCGTTTTTGTGCCAAATTGTCCGAAAAACCACCCCGGCCCGTGATTTGTTATTAGCTAGTCATACAGTAACTAACGCTTACCCACTACAGTCATGGATTTTAAGAATTACACCGTAAAAGCGCAGGAGGTCGTTCAGAAGGCTTCCGAGATCGCCCTTGGCAATGGCCAGCAGGCGATTGAAACCGGTCATCTGCTCCAGGCTATCCTGTCGGAGGATGAAAACGTAATCGGTTTCATTACCAAGAAACTTGGCATTAATTTACAAAATACAACGGGTGCGTTACAGGCCATTCTCACGACTTACCCAAAGATTTCAGGCGGTAATGGTAGTGTGTATCTGAGCAACGACACAGCCGCAGCGTTGGCCAAAGCCAGCAATTATACAAAAGAGTTTGGCGACGAATTTGTGAGCGTTGAACTGATGCTGCTTGGGCTAATGGCAGGTAAAGATCAAATTGCAACGTTATTACGCGACGCCGGTTTCAACGAAAAACAAGTTAAAACCGCGATCAACGAACTTAGAAAAGGGAATTCCGTGAAAAATCAAAACGCCGAAGCAACCTACCAGTCACTCGAACGGTATAGCATCAACCTGAACGAACGGGCACGCACGGGTAAGATCGACCCGGTGATTGGCCGGGATGAAGAAATCCGGCGGGTGCTTCAAATCTTAAGCCGTCGGACTAAAAACAACCCGATTCTGCTTGGTGAGCCGGGCGTCGGTAAAACGGCTATTGTTGAAGGACTTGCCCAACGTATTGTATCGGGTGACGTTCCCGAAAACCTGAAAACAAAAACGCTTGTCTCGCTCGACATGGGTCTGCTGATTGCGGGGGCCAAATATAAAGGCGAGTTCGAAGAACGCCTGAAATCGGTCATCAAAGAGGTGACGGACTCCAACGGTGAAATCATTCTGTTCATCGACGAGATTCACACGCTTATTGGTGCGGGTGCGGGCGGAGAAGGCGCTATGGACGCGGCCAACCTGTTAAAACCAGCCTTATCGCGCGGTGAACTCCACACCATCGGTGCCACGACACTGAAGGAATACCAGAAATACATCGAGAAAGATAAAGCGCTCGAACGTCGATTCCAGGCCGTAATGGTCGATGAACCAGACATGGCCGACGCCATCTCGATTCTGCGCGGTATCAAAGAAAAGTACGAGTTGCACCACGGCGTTCGGATCAAAGACGATGCAGTCATTGCTTCTGTCGAGCTGTCTACGCGCTATATTACCGACCGTTTCCTGCCCGACAAGGCCATTGACTTGATGGACGAGGCTGCTGCTAAACTGCGTCTGGAAATGGATTCGGTTCCGGAAGAACTGGACGAACTCAACCGGCGCATTATGCAGCTGGAAATTGAGCGGGAAGCCATTCGGCGGGAAAACGACAAAGAAAAAGAAAGCCTGCTGAACAAGCAGATCGCTGACCTGACCGAACAGCGGAGTAGTCTGCAAGCCAAGTGGGAAACCGAAAAAGCGTCGGTCAACGAAGGCCGGACACTGAAAGAGCAACTCGATCAGTTACGCTTTGAAGCCGAACAAGCCGAACGAACGGGCGATTACGGAAAAGTTGCCGAGATTCGCTACGGTCGGATTCCTGAGATCGAAACAAAACTCAACTCGCTGGCGCAGGAAGGTGGCGACAAAGGTGGGTCAGATCGGATGATGCAGGAGGAAGTGACCGCCGAAGACATTGCCGAAGTAGTGGCTAAATGGACGGGCATTCCGGTTTCGAAAATGATGCAGAGTGATCGCGAAAAACTGCTCAACCTGGAGAAAGAACTGGGTAAGCGGGTAGCTGGTCAGCAGGAAGCGATTGAAGCAGTGTCGGATGCCGTTCGCCGGAGCCGGGCGGGTATGCAGGACCCCAAACGGCCAATCGGTTCGTTTATCTTCCTTGGTACAACGGGGGTTGGTAAAACGGAAGTCGCCCGGACATTAGCCGAATACCTCTTCAACGACGAGAATGCGATGATACGAATCGACATGTCGGAGTATCAGGAACGTCACGCCGTAAGCCGACTGATTGGTGCTCCTCCGGGATACGTTGGCTACGACGAAGGTGGTCAGTTGACCGAAGCGGTGCGCCGGAAACCTTACTCGGTCGTTTTGCTCGATGAGATCGAAAAAGCACACCCCGATGTCTGGAACATCCTGTTGCAGGTGCTTGATGAGGGTCGTCTGACGGATAACAAAGGCCGCGTAGCGAACTTCAAGAATACGATCATCATCATGACTTCCAACATCGGTAGCCATCTGATTCAGGAGAAATTTGCTGAAGACGAAGGCTGGAACCATTCGCTGGTGCTGGAAGAAGCGAAATCAGCCGTGATGGAGTTGCTGAAACAAACCATCCGCCCTGAATTCCTGAACCGGATTGACGAAATCGTGATGTTCGAACCGCTGACGCAGGCCAACATTCGCAAGATTGTCGATATTCAGTTCAACGAGATCAAGAAACGGCTAGCCGAAAATGGCGTACAGCTCGACGCGACGGACGAAGCTCTTACCAAGCTTGGCGAAGAAGGCTTCGATCCCCAATTTGGCGCTCGCCCGCTGAAACGCGTACTGCAACGCCGGGTCTTGAACGAACTGTCTAAAGCGATCTTATCCGGTGAGGTGAAGAAAGACTCAGTCGTACTGATGGAGTTGAACAACGATGGCGAGATTGCCTTCACCAACCTCGACGCTGAAATAGAATTATAATTGTCCAAGTAATAGAAAATCCCGACTGCTGCATAGCGGCCGGGATTTTTCGTTATACGTTTACCTAATTCATACCGTAACTATGCCTGAGATCAGCCGATTTTTTGGAATCATCATCTACATGTATGCTAAAGATCATCTCCCTCCTCACTTTCATGCAGAATATAACGGCGAAGAAGCCATGTTCGCGATTGAATCTGGTGAAATTATAATTGGCAGTTTACCTAAAAAGCCAACCCGCCTTGTTCAAGCGTGGGTTGAGTTACACAGAGATGAACTGATGGATAACTACAATTTGTTGCAACAGGAGATTGGCAGTTTCAAGAAAATAAAACCGTTAGAATAATGCTACCGCGCATCCGCCAGATACTTTTTGTCGAGCCCTATAAGGTTACTTGCTTGTGGAATACAGGCGAAGTGCGTGAAATCGATTTGCAGCCTTTACTTACCGACTCCGTTACGAAACCGAATAGTCCTGTCAATCGCTTATTTGACAAAGAACTGTTTGAGCGAGTAAAAACTGACGGGCGAACCCTGTATTGGGATAACTTGCTGACGATGATCGACTACGATGGCAATTATATACCGGCTCCACTAGATTTTGACCCCGATGTTATGTATGAACGAAGTCGTTTGGTAGATTAGAGAATAAGTGAATTCACTTCTATCTATTTAATTACTTGCATCAACCAACGTTCCAGTGGCAAGAAGCTAGAGCCTTACATGAGTAATCAAGTTATCGAAAAACTTGGTATACTAGAAAAGCATCCAGTACTGGATGCTTTTCTAGTATACCATTAAAATTTATTAATCTACCGCCGGCGGCCAAACAACCGCAGTAGATACAGAAACATATTGATAAAATCAAGGTAGAGCCGTAACGCACCCATAACGGCTACTTTCCGTCCTCCCTCGGTACCGGCGTCACCAATAGCGTACATTTCCTTTATTTTCTGGGTATCGTAAGCGGTCAGGCCGACGAAGATGAGTACCCCCGCGTAGGTCGAAATCCAGTACAAGGTTTCGTTGTGCCAAAACAAGTTGACGAGCGAAGCAATAATCAATCCGATAAGCGCCATCAACAGGAAACCTCCCAAAGACGTTAGATCGCGTTTGGTAAAATAGCCATAAGCACTCATTGCCCCAAATGTACCGGCTGTCACGAAGAAGGTGGAGGCAATTGAACCGCCCGTATAAAGTAGGAAAATACAGGCCAGCGTTAACCCGTTCATTATAGCGTAGCCAATAAACAGGGCCGTAGCCATTTGCGCCGACAGACGCTGGATAGCCGCCGACAACGACATGACCATCAGCACTTGGCCAATCAGCAAACCGTAGAAAACAATCCGGTTACCAAAAACCAGCTCCAGGATGGCGGGCGAACTGGCAACCCAGATTGAAACAGTGGCCGTTATGAGTAAAGCAACAGACATCCACCCGTAGACCTGCGTCATAAAGGCGGCCTGCTCCTGCCTGATTTGCTCGGCGGTCAGCGAAGGATGGTGTCGTTCAGAATACGATTGTGATTCCATGTGGACGAATTGATTTAGGCTGGAAAGTACGGTAAAGGCACGGATATTCGCAAGTGGCTCTCAGAAGAACAAAAAAGCCGAAACAGCGATGTTTCGGCTTTTGGCAATCATTTGTATACGGCTTATTGTAGATTGGCGTCTTCACGACTGTTGAAGGTATCGCCCTGGCTAAGATCGCCGGTTCGGAGCCCTTTTTTGAACCAGTAAACCCGTTGGGCTGACGTGCCATGCGTGAAGGCATCGGGTACGACCCGACCCTGCGTTTCTTCCTGGATCTTATCATCACCAATCGCATTGGCTGCGGTCAGCGCCGACTCGACATCGTTCTCATCGAGTACGAAGCTTTGTCCTTGCGCGTGATGCGCCCAGACACCCGCAAAAAAATCGGCCTGGAGCTCAAGACGAACCGACACACGGTTGTATTCCCGCTGGCTGAGTCGTTGGCGCAGTTCGTCCGTTTTATCCATGATGCCTAACTGCTTCTGTACGTGGTGCCCGATTTCGTGCGCTACCACATAAGCCATCGCGAAATCGCCGGGTGCCTGAAATCGTTGAGCCAACAGGTCGTAGAACGACAAGTCGATGTACACTTTCTGGTCGAGAGGACAATAAAAAGGCCCCATCTCTTCCTGCGCGGTACCACAACCTGACGTTGTTGCTCCTCGGAACATAACCAGAACCGGCTTACGGTATTGCGCGCCCTGCTTAGCAAACAAATCGGTCCATACTTTCTCGGTACTACCCAGCACGAGCCGGGTAAACTGAGCGGCTTTATCATCAGGCTGAGGTCCGGTAGGTGCCTGAGACGCTGACTGTTCTTCCGGGGCACTGCTGTTCAGGATCTGCGACGGGTCGCCACCAAGTAGCATCACGATTACAGCAATGACTACTGAGCCAATGCCACCACCAACTAACAAGCCACCACCCCCGCTGCTACCGCGACGGTCTTCGACGTTTTCGCTTTCGTTTTGGTTTAACCAACGCATGGTTGATAATTTATTTTTAGGTAGAAAAATGGTTTCGTTGGTGATATAACTCGAAACGAAGGCAATTGGCTTACCGAGACCATTATTTTACTTATGATCCCGTCTTGGCTTCGCCCGTTCGTATTGCACCGGCCAGGCAACCTCATCACCCAGAACATGGGCTGCATGAAGTGGGAAATATGGATCTCGGAGAAATTCACGAGCCAGCAGCACAAAATCCGCGCGACCATCCGCAAGAATCGTTTCGGCCTGTTCAACGTCTGTAATGAGGCCCACGGCTGCGGTCATAACACCCGCTTCTTTTTTAACCCGCTCCGCAAATTCGACCTGATAACCTGGACCTACTGGAATTTTGGCATGAGCAACGTTGCCACCAGTTGAGCAGTCGATTACATCAACTCCTTTGGACTGAAGCACGTTGGCCAGTGCGACCGAATCCTCCACAGTCCAGCCCCCTTCCGTCCAATCGGTTGCCGATATACGGACGAAAAGCGGATATTCTTCCGGCCAGACAGCCTGAACATGGCTAACCACTTCCAGCAACAAACGGATCCGATTATCGAACGATCCCCCGTATTCGTCGGTCCGTTGGTTACTCAACGGCGACAAAAATTCGTGGAGCAAATACCCATGTGCCGCGTGAATTTCAATCACCTGAAAACCCGCTTCCACCGATCGCCGGGCGGCATCCTGAAAATCGATCAAAACGTTTTTTATGCCTTCGACGGTTAAAGCAAGTGGTCTTGGATCAGAGTCTGTAAACGGTATGGCACTCGGCGCAACAGTTTCCCAGCCTTTATCCTGATTCGACAGAATGGCTTTACCACCATCCCAGGGCCGCTGCGTGCTGGCTTTCCGACCGGCATGAGCCAACTGAACACCCGCGATGGCTCCGTGCTGATTCAGAAATTGGGTGATTCGTTTCAAACCAGCAATGTGTTCATTCGTCCAGATACCTAAATCGTTGGGTGAGATACGGCCCTCGGGCGAAACAGCGGTAGCTTCGGTAATAATCAGTCCGGCACCACCTACTGCCCGGCTTCCTAAATGAACTAGATGCCAATCGTTGGCAAAGCCGTTTTCACTGGAATACTGGCACATGGGCGAAACAACAATTCGATTCTTGAACTGAATACTTCGAATGGTAATCGGCGAAAAAAGAGTTGACATACAGTGCAGTCTAAAGTCAATAAATGAGTCTGTTTTTCCTGATGGAAAGCAACAACAATTAAGTAAGCAACACGCAGCACGGGACCGAGGTTTTAACTTTAAACCGTATTCGCCTGTTTAATGCGACTACTAACTCACTATATCGCTATGAGTCAACGGGTCCGAAATAACCATTTGTTAGCTGAGTGGGTTGATAAGTCTCATTTGAACGCTCAACGATTATGGCAAAAGATCCAAAAATTGATCGGCGTGACGACGTTAGTCCGACCGAGGGAGAGCATAAATACGGTGACGTAGAATTTGCTGATCCTACCAACAAAAAGTACCCCATTGACACCCCTGAACATGTACGGGCGGCCTGGAGCTACATCAATCACAAGGATAACGCGGAAAAATATGACGCCGACGACGTAGAACAAATCAAGGAACGCATCAAAAAAGCGGCAAAAAAACACGACGTAGCGATCGAGTCCGATTAGTACCGTTAAAGTGCTAGTCGCCCGAACCCGTCAAGTCTACCCGACCTGGCGGGTTCTGCATTTTCGTACCGATAACCATTCAACAGAAAAGCCGGTTTACCCATTTACCAGCCTCTTGCTAACTACTCCTGTTTATTATGCCTGCGTCCAAGACTCCGATTTACAGCGCTTTAGCCGCTAACCTAGCCATTGCCATTACCAAATTCATAGCCGCTAGCGTTACGGGTAGTTCGGCCATGATTTCGGAAGGTATTCACTCGCTGGTTGATACACTGAACGAAATCCTGCTGTTGCTGGGGCTTGCTCGCAGTAAGAAACCAGCCGATGCGAACCGCCCGTTTGGCTACGGCAAGGAGCAGTATTTTTGGGCATTCATCGTATCGATCCTGATCTTTGGCGTAGGTGGTGGCGTTTCATTTTACGAAGGCATCACGCATCTTCAGCACCCGGAGCCGATTGAAAAGCCGCTCTGGAATTACATTGTCCTTGGCATCGCTTTTTGCTTCGACGGCATTTCCTTTATCACGGCGTTCAAGGAATTCAATCGACAACGGGGTACACAGCCGTTCTGGTCGGCGGTAAAACGCAGCAAAGACCCATCAACGTTTGTTGTGCTATTTGAGGACGCTTCCGATTTGCTGGGGTTGATCGTAGCGTTTCTGGGCGTTTTTCTTGGCCACCAGTTCAACAATCCGTATTTCGACGGTGCCGCTTCCATCATCATTGGTTTGATTCTGACGGCAGTTTCGGTTGTTCTGGCGCGCGAAAGCCGAAGTTTACTCATGGGCGAAAGCATTGAACCGCAAACGTTACAAAAAATCGTTGAGTTGGTCGAACGCGACGACGCCGTAACCAGTGTGCTTCAATCACCCTCGATGTACCTTGGTCCCGAAGAAGTTATTGTTATGCTCGTTGTTGACTTCCACGATGCTTTATCTACGGCAGAACTGAATAAAGCAATCCAACGAATACGAGACGCGATTCAACAGCATTTTCCACTTGTAAAACACGTATTTATTGAACCGGGTGTTCCGAATCAACCCGTACACGCACCAAAACATGGGCACCCCGTCCGCTAGTTTTGCAGAAAAGCACCGATGGCTTTCTTAACGGTCGCTTCTTCGCAGGAAGTAGCCAGATGACCACATTCTCCGGTAAGTTCAACCCAAGATACCCGCGCGTTCTATTTATTTAGAAAGATTCAAGGTTTTATGAAACAATCGTTTCGCGTTTCGCGTACCTACTAAGGTAGGCTTACTCATTTGTTAGCTTACTGAGTAAAAAAGCATCCACTTATCCTGTTTTTGTTCAAATAAAGTGAGATGGCCAAACGCCGGATCGGATTGAGTCCGGCGTTTTTGAAACAAGTAAACCAGCAATAATTTGTCAAGTCACGCAACCAAGTCGTTCATCTCCTCGTATAGATAAAAACGACGATGTTGATTAGCTCATATCGTTGGGTAAATGTAAGTAGTGAGCAAACGCCAGGCCTGAGATGAGCCTGGCGTTTGTTTATCTGTAATGACTAATTGGTTAAACATCCATTAAAAATCGTGGGAGATGTATAACAACTAGGGCTCTTTAAGAGTATTATAGATGTAGACAATATAGGTAATAAAAAACGCCCAGACGCATGAATTGGGCGTTTTTTCTTGTTAAAAGCAACGCCCAACTTATCTCGTCACCCCTGCTCCTATACATCGCATCTGGCTGAATTATTGATCCGCTAGCGCTGACGACTCCCCTTTTACTTACACCGTATTAAAAGTCAACATAGACAAGAAACGGCGAAGGAGACCTTCGTTGACGTTAGTTTTCTTCATATATCGTTAAGTTGAGCCAAATACTACCCGAAAAGTAGACTAAACGAAGCTCGTACAATTATTTCGTGTATATTAGGTGTTTTCCGTAACTACCAACCCGATGAATCAATACGCTACTCAAGCTGTTTTTATCGCTGATGACGACGAAGATGATCGTTATTTGTTGCAGATCGCCTTTCGAGAATACTGTCCAGCGTGCCAGTTGCGATTTGCTACCGATGGTCTAAACCTTCTCGACGCATTAACGCAGACGGACATCCATCCGTGCCTGATTATTCTGGACATGAATATGCCCCGGCTTAATGGCTTAGAATCGTTGTCCGTTTTACGAAGCAATCCGCTTTATCAGAAAACGCCCATCATCATTCTGACGACCTCGAGTGCAGCGGGAGACCGGCAACGCGCTCATGAACTGGGCGCCAATGATTTCATTACAAAGCCATTAAGCCTGAACTTGTTCGGACCAATTATCCACAAACTTCGTGAAACCTGGCATCTCGACGGATGTATCTAGCGCCCGGCACAGTCAGTTTGCGGCACATGCACCTACAAAACTGAAGGCTCACCTCGCTAAGGTGAGCCTTCAGTTTTGTAAATGAAAATCATTAGATTATCTCACCGAGTGACTCTTTGTAGTAATTTATACAGATACGTTCCTAACCACATCCTTTCCATCCATGAATCCCATCTTTATCGCCGTTGACCGCGTAGACACTGGACTCACCTATGTAAACGTAGCTGCCATTACGGATATTCGTACACTTGGTGCGTACGTCAACATCCGAATTATTGGCGTAGAAACTGGATTTCCTGTACGCCATAGTTTAAGCGAGGTAAAAAAGATGCTGGATAACGCGGGAGTAACGATTTCTCGGTAAAACAATACATCCTACTTACATCTGTGCACAAGAACGTAACGATTCTATACAAGCCGCAAAATAGCGTCCTTGGATAAATACTTGTGCCTTTTCTTTAGCCCAATTTTAGAGCAAATAGTTTAGAAAATTTTAGGAAGTCATTCGCCTGTTCAGTACAAAGCGGATCGTTGCGTTGATCGCCTTGTCGCCCGTGCTCTTAACACTACACTCGATCTACTAGGTAAGCTTATATATACTTGCCGTTATCTACATGAAGTCCCCAATCATCCCGTATTCTCAGTCCTAACAAACGGTTGATGGCAGGTTTAACAGCGCGACGAAGTAGCTCAATCAAAGGCTTGACAGCGCTTTAAGAGGTCGAGTTATATAATCAACGACTGTCGCTCTGTTTGGTACTGACAAATTAGTATATATAAACTTTGTTAAAGGATTATTAAACAAGTATAACCATCTAGTAAATGTTTATATTAATTGATTAATGTATTAACATATAATTTAATTAATAAACTAAATTTGCTTTAAGTATTTACATATCACCTATAACAAACCTTAAAGTGACTCATACCTCTACTATCATCTCAAGCTTTGTAAGCGTACCCATGCGCTTACTAACTGCCCCCTTATCTTTCCAGCGGTTTACAAACAAGCCTGGTTG
Source organism: Spirosoma oryzicola (assembly GCF_021233055.1). NCBI lineage: Bacteria > Pseudomonadati > Bacteroidota > Cytophagia > Cytophagales > Cytophagaceae > Spirosoma > Spirosoma oryzicola. Next base: position 3,982,934 of record NZ_CP089538.1, read on the forward strand.
TCCTCATTGTGGAAGCCTGCTTGACAGCGACCGAATCAGCAGACCCTTACTGCTCAAAAATGTGTTGTTTTTTGTACCACTAAAAGCCTATCGGTGCATGAAATGTCGCAAAAAGCACATTCGCTTCTAATAGTGTATTAACTGTATTTAATATCTATCTAACTAGCCTCAAAACCCCTGACTAGTCTTAAGGTCAGCCGTTTTGGGGCTAGTCACCGTTTGTACAACCCGTGTACTTTGTTTTTAAGTGCTTAGGCTATTATGGAATCAGATCTCAACGGCTAGCACTAGGTCAATTCACTTTAAGTGAAGCTTCATCCCCTCATGGGAGTCTACAAATCCCAATGATTCATAAAACCGTTTGGCATCGGGTCTTTTCTTGTCCGTGGTTAGTTGCAATACATGAGCTCCCCGCTCCTTAGCCCGTCGAATAGCATACTGAAAAATCTGAGCGCCAATTCCTTGCCCTCGATGACTGGATTTTACGCGCACTGCTTCAATTTGAGCCCGTATACCTCCTTGATAAGTTAAATACTGGATAAAGCTTAGCTGGAAGGTGGCTACTAGTTCACCCTTGTCCTCGACCACCGTCAACTCTTGCTGTTTGTCGTCAGTAATCCGTTGAAATGCCTGTAGGTAGGATGCAGGCAGGGGAATTTCAAACTTTTCCCGGATCGTGCCTAGCTCATCATCGGAAAGCATTCGTACAATGTCAACCAGGTCTGCCGTTGTTGCTAATCGGTAAGCTAAATGCATTTTAAAAATCGGAAAATGGTCTAGTTAGTTAACGTACTATTTCAGCCGCTATAGACCAAGCTAATAGTGATTCCATCAGCTTCTTCATCAGTTCCGAACGACGCGCTCAGGACTCCTTTGTCCGATTCTGGCCGCGTTGTGGAAGGGTCATTATCATCGGTATAAACGCCCAGGTGCCGATTGGTCAGATCCCTGGCGCACGGTAGTGAGTGATTTGACTTCGTAGCCCAGCGACCAGCTAAGCGTTTAGTCTAAACGCTAACGTTGTAGCATCGCCTGTAGTAGCTTATGCGTCCTATTGAATCGAGACGCAAGGAATTTTGCTATCAGCTACAGAAAGCGTGAAAAGAAAAATAGCCGGGCTGTCTACTTGCGTAAGACAGTAGACAGCCCGGCTAAATTGTTGATCAGGAACTACGTCAAGCTATAGGTTTTCACTCTCGTCAAACCGCAGAACTTACAGCATACCCCTTTTCATTTCTTTTACGGCATGGTCGGCGGCTCGTGCCGTGATGGCCATGAACGTGAGTGATGGATTCTGGGTGGATGTCGATGTCATGCAAGCGCCATCCGTCACAAATACATTTTTGCAGTTGTGCAACTGGTTCCATTTGTTCAACATGGAGGTTTTAGGGTCTTTTCCCATGCGCACACCGCCCATTTCGTGAATATCGAGCCCCGGCGCTTTGTCTGGTTTGTCGTGAGTCCGGATGTTTGTAAAGCCCGACACCGTCAGCATTTCTGTCATTTGCTCATGAAAATCGGCAATCATCTTCTCGTCGTTATCATCGTACGCTACCGAAATTTTCAGTTGCGGAATACCCCAGGCATCGGTCAGGACGGAGTCGAGCGCTACGTAATTGCTTTCTTTCGGAATCGTCTCTCCCATCATGTGCGAACTGACCCGCCAATTGCCGTACTTGGGTTGCATAAGGCTTGACTTCAGATCTTCCCCCATAGCCGATGTGTCGACGCTTGTAGGGCGGCTGGAACCAAAGCCCGCTGCATAGCCCCGCAGGAAGTCGGTTTCCTGCTTGAGTACGTTGCGGAAACGAGGGATATAGCTACCGTTGGGCCGGATACCGGCGGTCGTTGAATCCTGAAACCCTTCGTGTTCGGCAGAGATGGTCGTACGGAAATTGTGGAATGCCACGTATTTACCCAACAAGCCATTGTCATTGCCAAGCCCACTAGGAAAACGGTTCGACTTTGAGTTCAGCAGGACCAGATTGGTATTCAGGCAGGCAGCATTGAGGAAAATGATTTTGGCGTAGTACTCGGTCATCTGCTTCGTATGGGCGTCCACAACCCGCACTCCCGATGCCTTGCCGAGCTTTTCGTCATAAATAATCGAATGCACAACCGAGTCGGGCCGGAGCGTCATTTTTCCGGTTTTAGCAGCCCAGGGTAACGTGGATGAATTGCTGCTGAAATACCCCCCGTATGGGCAACCCCGCTGGCACAACGAACGATTCTGACATTGAGCACGTCCCTGCTGGTAATGAATGGGTTGTGGCTTGGTCAGGTGTGCACAGCGACCAATGATAACTGGTCGTGTACCTTTGTATTGCTTAGCCATTTGGTCTGAAAAGTGCTTTTCCACGCAGGATTGCTCGTGAGGAGGCAGAAACTCCCCATCAGGCAAGACCGACAGACCATCCTTATTGCCCGATATACCCGCGAATTTTTCTACATAGCTGTACCAGGGAGCCAGGTCAGCGTACCGAATGGGCCAGTCTACCGCAAACCCATCCCGCGCCGGCCCTTCAAAATCGTACTCCGACCAGCGTTGGGTTCCCCGCGCCCACATCAGCGATTTACCTCCTACGTGATAGCCCCGAATCCAGTCGAAGGGTTTCTCCTGTACATAAGGGTGTTCGGCATCCTGCACAAAAAAATGCGTCGCGTCTTCTCTATTAGCATAACACCGGCTAGCTACCGGGTTAGCCTCGATATATTCTTTTGATAATTGACCAAGGTGCGCAAACTCCCAGGGCTGCATGAGCGTGGTAGGGTAATCGGTAATGTGTTTTACGTCCCGGCCCCGCTCCAGTACGAGGGTTCGTAATCCTTTACCGGTCAATTCTTTGGCTGCCCAGCCACCGCTAATTCCCGAACCCACTACAATGGCGTCGAAGGTGCGGTCTTTTATCGAATCTATGGTTAAAAAAGACATGAATATCAGCAATAAGGGTAACAAAAAAAGAGATAACTCACTAGTTAGTACCGTTGACGGCTAGTTTGGGGACGGGGACGCAGCCGTGATAAAAGCCCGGTGCCATATTGAACTTCTCAACGTTCACCAGGTAATATTCCGAATTCATATATCCCTGAATGGTCAACTTTTTTACCATGCTCACAAACGCCTGACCCGCTGGGTCTGTCAGTGCGCTCAATTTGGCAAGGAGATCCATGCGTTGAGCGGCATCACCTTCCGAAAATGGCTTACTGTACGTTTGCTGAGACGTTTCCTCCAGGAGCGCAATTCCTTTCTGAAGCGTCGCTTGGGCCGGTTCACCGTAGCAGTCTTTAACCATACGCATAACGAACAGATGTACGTTGAGCGATTTAGCACCGGGAGTAGTAGTTGTCGGGATAAAGGTTTCTACAATATCGCCTAGAAGCGCTTCTTCGCTAATCGACAAGGTTGAAACAGTTCCTAGCGAATCGGGGGTCCAGCCGGAGGCCCAGGCAGGTAAGCTGGCCAGGCTACCAAGGGTCATTGCTAAGTTCTTTAACGCAGAACGTCTTTGCATAAGAGGTGCGTTGTAGGTTGGTTTTAAGAGTTAAACGCTCCTTAGTTCGTGAACTATAACAGGAGATAGTTTAATAAATTATTGGTTAAAGATAATACATTAAGGCTTAACAAAAAACTATTATTTCTATCGTGCTACTAGCCATAGTGGAAGCTTCACGTACTTACCTGCATATCAGGCCTATTGACGAGAATCGTTACTTTTCTGGAAAGTCTCAAAAATAGAAACGAGACAGTTCGAGAACCGATCCTGAGCAACTAGGTAGCCTTCCACTAAGCTATGTCTCTATGCTAGAAACTTCTACTGGCTCCACATAAGGCAGCAACCGGTCGGATCTGGTGAACGAACAAATGCAGGTTAACTTATTTGTTTCTTTATCGTAGCAAGCCTCGACAAAGAAACCCTCCAGACTATAAAGTTCGCGCATCCGACACAAGTCTTCGCGTTTGGCCAGTGGGACACCCCATAATGCCAATGCCCCTTGCCGAATCAGCATCGGCTGGCGATCATAATTCTCTCGAGTAATTTTCATGGTAGGAAATGTTTATTCTTTTTTTCTGCTATCGCGTAAACATTACAACGATAGTAGCTGGATAAAAATGTCCGTACGTGTGACGGTTACCAACCAGACATTTTAGGTAACGGTAGACAATACTAACTACTAAGCTGTGCATCGAGTCCTAAAATAATCGATCAATGCACCATACGTACACAATTTTTACACCCTAGTAAGTATATAGATACTGATTCAACTATGAATGGACCCTTTCTGTCTAGCTGAAGCGACTGACTTGATGCTAAAGCAGCAAAGAGAGTACACGCATCAAACACAGGTCGCGGCCAGCAACAGGCAGGAAGTCTATTATCCTCGAACAATTGCCTGCAAAAGAAGGTCTATAGCTGCATCAGTACACTCACAACAACCGTTTGGCGTAGTTGCAACCTTAGGGCGCACATACGTTCTTCAGCCCCATGGTTTGGCTCTATAACTTCCCCTCCTGGCTATTAGCCCTAACACTTGTCCTCGTTTTTATTGCCCTTTCCTGGCTTAGCCTCCTGCTGGTTCGGCGCCCTCTTCAGCGTAGTTCTACCGCTGCGCTTATCGATAACGGCACCGTCGGATGGTTTTTCTCGGGAGTGAGTCTTCTGTATGGCCTGCTATTGGGCCTGCTGACGGTCGCCACTTGGCAGAATTACACACAGGCTTCTGGCTTGGCCTCCCGTGAAGCGGCTCAACTGTCGGTACTCTACCGTAACTTAAGTGGCTATGCACCCGTCCAACGGAAACCTTTACACGCTCAACTCCGACGCTACACGCAGCATATTGTGCAGCGTTCCTGGCCCAACCAGCGCCTGGGCATCATTGATGATGAGGAATCTACGGAGTTTATGCGGCTTCAGACGTTATTGCTAGGCTATGGACCTGACACAACGGCTCATGAACTTATTCATCAGCAAGCCCTGCAAGCCTTTAACAATTTGGCCGAGCTACGTCGTTTGCGAGCCGAAGCCATTGGTGGCGGAGTGCCGGCCGTTATTTGGTGGGTAGTTCTATTAGGCGCACTGCTGACACTGGTCTTCGCGGGGTTATTTGTAGTACCCTCCTTTTGGTTTCATGGTCTATTAAATAGTTTGTTAGCTATTATGCTGGGCCTGTTGATTTTTCTGATTGTGAGTTTGGATCATCCGTATTGGGGAGAGGTAAGCGTAAGCACGAATGCCTATGAGCTGGTGCTAAAAAAGGTGATGATTGACTTTTGACAAGTCCGTTCGCTGTTCCCTATCCGAAACGAGTAATCTCAAGCTAGCGATGATGAACGTGACGTTCATAGCTACAGCTACAACCAAATCAATAACAGAACAGCAACGCAGTACATCCACTACACTAATCGACAACTACTTAAACACTACAGCTTTTGTAGAGTTTAAACCCTGAGTATGCATTTAGTGCTAACTATTTATCAATTAATTCTATCGCCTAAATCTTTACAACAACGTATGAATTACTTCTCAAAAAGAGTCATCGCCCTATTAGGTGTGACTTTATGTCCTGCGTATTTGGTGCTATCGGCGCCTGCAAGCCTGCCCCGACCAGCGCCTTCCCTGATAGACAACCCCGCTTCATCCAAGATTGACAGTAAAGCAAACAAGCCCTCCTTTCGATCCTCCCCGATTACAAACAACGATCCTATCCGTTTCTCGATTCAGGTTCGTCAAGCAACAATCAACTTAGAAGATGAAGTAGAGTTAGTTATTACAGCCGAACTACTTGATATTACACCAGCATCCATGTTTTTCACCGAGTCGGCCAGCAGCTTTCGCATCAAACTCGTCATGCCCGAAGGTTTCCGTCAGACGGGGGGCAGTTATGTTGATTACGTTGGTGCCACACTTAGTCCCACTACGCGACCTTCGGTCTCCTATACCGTACGTGGCCGCTTCGCTTCGCTGTCTAACACGACGGCTTTTCGTTTATTACGGGGTAACGCAATTGCTAACGATCAAAGCCAGTTTGTTGAAAAGGCCGTCCTCGCCGTCAATCCCATCGGTTCCCGATCGGTTTTGCCTACAAGCAGACAAGCAGAGGCCATGTACGTAGTCACGGGCGAGACGTCACAACAGCCTGCTACCCAAACGACAGCGGTAGTTACGCAACCCGTTTCGGCGACGGGAGCTAATCCGCTTATCAATTTAAGTATTGGTCAGGTCAAAACCGGCAAAGCGGGCTCCGATGCCTCAGCAACAATTACGGGTAGCGCGCCTGATTTCAAGCTCAATCTGGTGATTCCTAAGGGAGAGAAAGGTGATTCTAATGCAGGGGCGAGAGCTACCGCGGCTGCGGCTCCCAACATCGTCGTTGATGGGTTTACCAATCAGGCGATTCAAACGGCGATCAATGCGGCTCCCGCAACGGGAGCCCGCATTATACTTCCCCCTGGCGAGTATACCTTCACCAGCAATATTTCCATTGACAATAAGAGTAATATTGTCCTGGATGGACAGGGGGCGGCTGTTCTTAAAACAAGTGCTATCAATGCCGCCACCATGATCTGGACCTTTCACACCTGCAACAACATCCGCTTAACCGGGCTACACCTGGTCTCACAGGTGGCAGGCAACTATGGTTACGGGATGGTCGCTACCAATGAGCAGTCAAAGCTGGACGGTTATGAGATTGACCACTGTAGCTTTACCGCACCCCTGGCCGACTTCAACGCTATTAGCATGAGTCAATACTCGGAGGGATCTAATCAGGGTGAGACTTCCCGCAACATCCGTATTCACCATAACAAGTTTTTCAACATAGGTCGGATGGGCATCGAAATCCTGTCGCACGGGTTTGATGGTGTATACCGGTTGGATGGAATCGATATTCATGACAATGAGTTTCGTAATCTAGGCATCAACAGTACGTATGGGATGAGTGTATCGCTATCGGGTCTGATGCAAAATGCTCGCATCAGCAACAACCAGACGGTAGACGCCAAGGAGATTGGGTACGAAGTGGTCAATGCCCGCTACGTAAATATAGTTAATAATGTCGCCCTGGGCGTTAACAACACCTTCGCAGGCATTGGCATCTCGGATAATAACCGGAATCTGACCCAGTACATCACTGTCTCGGGTAACACGTGCACCACCAAAGGAGCGCCCCTTCAGGCTTTTGGTACTCAATGGTTGACAGTGACGGGCAACACCTTTTATAATCCGACGACAGCCAATTCTGCCATCACCATGTGCCGTTTTTCCAGCTGTAAGTACGGCAGTTTTACCGGAAATACGGTTGTGGTTGCGGCTAACAGTGCGCTCACCCTTGATAACACAGGCTACTATGCTGTATCAGGCAATAATTTGTCAAACGCGTTGAATACCAATGGGTACGAGCTGATTTATCTTTACAACACGCAGGCTACCCGCAACGTGATTGGCACAAACGTGTACATCAAAGCAGCGGGTACGGAAAATAACGGTATACCGAATGTGAAGCAAGCGGCTGGGGCAGCTAACAACACCTATTGATCAACCTATAGATACGTCTAAGGGGTTCGGTACTTTCTACCGAACTGCTACTAATAACAAAGCCTGAATCAGCGACGATTCAGGCTTTGTTGGCTGACAGATGTGTTTAGCGGAGCAGAAATTTAGCTTGTTTGCTTACATCCACTAGAAGCGTGCCCGGCGCGTTGCCCATTAGCAAACTTACGCGATTGAGGCCGCTGATCTCCCTAATGATCAGACCGCACAATAACGGTCGATTAACTCCATCGATATTGTTTAAATCCTGCCTTATGGACTAATCTATTTTTAAGTGCTGACCAATAGGCGCTTAGGATCATATGAGTTAACCACTGATCCGTTTGTATGTCTGCAATGTGCCTACAGCCGAATAATTCGTTAAAACAATCTACTTCGACAAAGGATCACTTATATACTTACCTGGATGATTGTTAGGCTCATAAACGCAATTACAGCAAGCGCATTATAACAAACCACTACTCAACCGATGAACATAGGAATTATTGCCCATCTCAAGCACCCTATCCGCAAGCCGTATATGGGGGGCCTAGAGGCATTCACGCATGACGTTTGTCTTCGTCTGAAAAACAGAGGGCATCAGATTACCTTATATGCCAGCGAACTCTCGGACCCCGCCCTCAATGTGCGGGTTATCATGAGTGATACCGATTACGACCGGGAAACCTTTAGTCGCTTCCGGTCGCATGAACTAAGTGAAGAATTTATTTCTACCCATCACGCTTACTTGGAGCTGATGCAGGATATTGACGGGCAGGGGCATGATATAATCTTCAACAACAGCCTGAATTATGTGCCCATCACCATGGCTTCTCTGATTCAAACGCCCATGCTTACTGTCCTGCACACGCCCCCTATTTTTGAGTTGAAGCGGGCGATTCGCCATGAAAAAAAGCGGGGCCAGATCCGGTATGTCAGCGTTTCCAGACCTAATGCCGAGGCATGGCGACCATTTGTTGGCGACTGTGAAGTAGTCTCCAATGGCGTTGACACCACGCGCTGGACCTTTGTTGACCAGCCCACGGGAGGCTACGTGTTATGGTTTGGCCGTATTCATCCCGATAAAGGCACTCACCTGGCGATTCAGGCGGCTAAAGAAGCAGGTAGAAAAATTAAGATTGCTGGCAGCATTGCGGATCGGAGCTACTTCGATATCTACGTACAACCCCTACTGGACGATTCCGTTGAACTGGTGGGTAATTGCAGCCACGAGCAGCTGAACCACTATATTGGCAACGCCGATGTAAGCGTTATTACTCCTTGCTGGGATGAACCCTTCGGCCTGGTCGTAGCCGAAAGCCTGGCCTGCGGCACGCCGGTAGCAGGTATCGCCCGAGGGGCATTGCCATCGATTTTGTGCGAAAAGTCGGGTTGTTTGACAAGCAGTTCGTCTCCTTCCGAGCTGGCCCGCTGCATCAATCAGGCGGCTTTATTAAACCGAGCCGACTGCCGGCAGCGAGCCGAAAGCGAGTTGGATGTAGAACGGATGGTCGACGCCTACGAACAGCTTTTTGCTCAACTTATTTCTACGCCCTCGTTGGTCTATGCCAATTAATATTGCATTTTATGTTCACCATCACGGATCAGGCCATCTGATGCGGTGTCTGGCAATTAGTACGTTGTTGACTGATTGCCAGATTACCTTCTTAGGCAGTCGATTAGAGGCCTACTCATCCCTGATTCCGGACTCCATCAACTGCATTGAACTGCCGATGGATACCCCTTCTTCAGCAGACAGGCACTACGCCGAAGGCAATCCGGTCGAGGGGCTACATTATGCTCCACTGAACGTTGAGGGCCAGCGGCAACGAACGGCTTTACTAACCGAATTTTTTAATCGGGTATCGCCACTGCTGTTCGTGGTTGACGTTTCGGTCGAAGTAGCCCTGCTGGCCAGGTTGAGTGGCGTGCCAACGATTGTCATCAAGCAGCATGGCAATCGGCAGGATCTACCCCATCAACTGGCTTATCAGAGTGCTGAAGTAGTGCTTGCCCCCTTTTCACCGATGATGAAGCAGGAGGAAACGCCCTGGCTGGCCAATAAACTGGTTTATACCGGAGGCTTTTCCCGATACCCACTCCAGGTCAATAGCCGCTCGGGTGAACAAGCAAATCGGGCAGCGGTTTTAGTGGGGGCAGGCGGAACTAGCCTTGACGCAACATTTCTGATACATATTGCCCAGCAAGCCCCCGACTGGATCTTTGAAGTTGTGGGTAAGCTAGCCGGTTCAACGACGGACCGTGTACCGACCAACGTTATATGGCATGGTCAGCTTGATGATCCTCGTTTGATCCTGGAGCGGTGCGTACTGGTAATTGGCAATGCGGGCCACAACACCGTTATGGAGATGGCCGCTCTCAACAAGCGCTTCATCGTTATTCCCGAGCAACGTCCTTTCGATGAGCAGTTGATCAAAGCGACGATACTGGATCAGTTAGCGCTAGCCTGTGTTGTTCATCCCCATGAACTTTACCAGACCAATTGGCCCGCTGTACTGACCGCTACAGCAGCTCGTGAGCCACATTGGCAAGGAATTGTCGACAAGGAAGCCACGGCGCGGGCCGCTCAGCTGATCCGCCAGACGTACGGATCAATCTATAATTCTGGTGACTACTCCTTGAGTGCCGATAGCAATTCGGCGGTTGAAGGTTCGCGTAGTAACTGAATATGATCCTCCGTCCAGTGAATAAACCCCCGCTGCTGGAATTTCGTCAGCCATCCTTCCATGGGCCACACATGCCATTTCTTTTTAAAAAAGGTAGCGTTGGCTATGATATCCCGAAGGTGGTTTAGGGGTGGATCGTAACTCGTATGGTACTGGTGGTACGCCAAAGCAGGTATCATTGCTAACGGAACGGCAGCCTGGCGTGCACTGAAAGCAAAGTCGGTATCTTCGGCCCCGTAGCCGCCGTAGCCCTCGTCAAAGCGGCCTATCTGATCAAAGGTTTGTTTGCTACAGCCAAAGTTCAAGGACCAGAACAAATGATACGGTAAGCATTCGGAGCTGGTACGAATCGGATCGGCTTTACTTAATTCGTCCAACCGGTGCCAGAAATCGGCTTCTTCGACCGCGTTTTGGTGCAGATACCGAACTTGTCCTGACCAGAGCTTGCTATCCTGTTCAAAGGCATTGGCATAATGTCCGAGCATGCTGCGGTGAGGAATGCAATCGACGTCCAAAAAAACCAGATCATCGTAGGATGCAGCCTCTACGGCTCTGTTCCTGGCTTGAGCCAAAGGCAGATGATTGCTGTGGTGAATGGGTTGCTCGACAAGCGGAAACGATGTTTTAGGTACTGTATAAGGCTTTTCATTCATGTAGATGAGTACCAGCTCAGCGGGCATGAGATGACTTTGATTGAGTCCGTCGATTAGATTAACTAACGCCTTCTCCCGATTATGGACAATGGTTAATACCGATATTTTCTTCATTAAACAGGTTTATTCGATTAGGCCAGCCGACATCTCTTTACAGGCTCACCGATGAACGGCTTTAGAAAAGGCTTATGATCAACCAATTTCTTTTAGACTGATTAATCAGTGAGTCTAGCTTTCAACTAAAAGAGAAGATCGAACCATTATGTTATGAAGAATTATGGCTTTGATCGGTAAAGTATTATGGCAAAAAAGCAGCTCAAACTACTAGGCAGTCAGAGACGTAATTCATGTAGTTGTCTACAGCAGCGGATTGTAAAACCATTGGAAACACTTCATTTCAAGTTAAGTCGGGAGTTTGCGCAACTGACGTATTTAAGCCATTATGGCTTTTCCGGCCTAGTGATTAGAGGTTCTGGACCCGAGGTGCTCAGCAAGAACAATAGGATAAACAGCCGAAATCAACTCATCTACGATAGCAACGGACTACTAATCACTCGCGTCGCTAATTATCAGCAAAATCCACAACAACAAAGTCGGTTATCTACAGATACGAAGCGTATAAATAGTGAAGCATCATTATAACGAAGCCTCCAGAATGACGTTTTGGCGGCTTTTGTCATTTTTAGAACACAAAAAATCCTGACTTCAACATGAGTCAGGATTTCTGCTTCTATCCACACCATATTTAGGCTGATTTAACCGCCCAAATAATCAGATAAGAGTTTACAGCTTATCCGATTAGCAAATGTATGTTGATACATATATAGTTGGTACATGAAGGGATGTAAATATTTTACAGCTAGTACTGCTTTTGGTCTAAGAGTAGGTAATACGTCCTCCGTAGTAACTGATAGTACAGGATAAACAGGGACTTACTTTCTGTTTACACGGGCACCGCACGAAAACACACAGATTACTCAACAAACAACTACTATCACTTACCAAACCTACACTGATAATCACAAAAAAAGCCCATTCAAGGGCTTTATGTGCGATGTAATAGTAAGTGGGTCTTTAAGTATGCTTACTTTCCGATACAGAATTTACTAAAAATAGAATCAAGTAAGTCATCGGTTGTTATTTCTCCCGTTAATTCTCCCAAGTGCTGCAAAGCGACTCGTAAATCCATAGCCAGCCAATCGGGGGTGACGCTTGCATCAAGTCCATTGATCGCCCGAGCGAGTGCATTATCCGTCCCGATAAGGTGTTCATAATGGCGCGCGTTCGTTACAACCGCGCTACCTGTCTGCACAGCGGCATCTGTCCGGACCCGCGCTGATAAGGCCGCCTTTAATTCTTCCAGATGCGTGTGCGTAGCCGCTGAGATCCAGATAATGGGTTCGGCAGCAATGGTTTCGAGATCCTGTTTTTTTTCGTCGGTCAGTACGTCCATTTTATTGCCAACCAACAGGTAGGGCTTGCCCGACGTTCGAACTTCTGCGATAGCCGTTTGTAGCTCTGCTGGCTCGATATTTTTGCCATCGAAAAGATAAACGACCATAGCCGCATCGCGCATTTTCTGTTGCGTTCGTTCAATGCCGATGGCTTCAATCTGATCCGTAGCCTGCCGCAGACCAGCCGTATCGATCAACCGAAAACGGATGCCATCAATAAATAATTCGTCCTCAATAACATCGCGCGTTGTACCAGGAATATCCGACACAATGGCTTTCTCTTCGTTTAACAAAGCATTGAGCAACGTTGATTTTCCCGCGTTAGGCTTACCCACGATGACCGTAGGAACACCATTTTTAATTGCATTTCCCGTCGAAAACGAATCAAGCAACGGATGAAGTACCCGCCGAATAGCAAGCATCAGTTGCCGGAGTTGATCGCGGTGAGCAAATTCAACGTCTTCCTCGCCAAAATCAAGTTCCAGCTCGACCAAGGCAACAAAGTCGATCAATTGCTGACGCAACGCTTTGAGTTGTTTGGAAAACCCACCGCGCAGCTGGCTTAGTGCGGCTCGATGGCTGGCGTCGGAATCGGATGCAATCAGGTCGGCTACGGCTTCGGCCTGAACCAGATCAAACTGACCATTGAGGAAAGCCCGCTGCGTAAACTCACCCGGACGAGCCAGTCTAACCCCTTCCCCACTCAGCCGACGCAGAATCTGCTGAATAATGAACTCGGAACCGTGGCACGAAATCTCAACAACATCTTCCTTGGTGAAGGACTTTGGCGCACGAAAAACCGTAACGAGTACTTCATCGATAATGCTGCCATCCGTATTTCGCAAAGTGCCGAAATGAGCCGTATGAGACGCCTGTTGGGTAAGATTTTTTCCGTTAAACAAGCGGTCGGTTATATCGACCGCCCCTTCGCCCGAAACGCGAATGATGGCAATGGCACCAATGCCCGGCGCAGTAGCCAAAGCAGCAATAGGTTCTAGCTGAAACAAGTGTATTGTGTATAAGTTAGAGTCTGACGTTCATGCTCTGTGAGTACATCGGCCTGATATCCTCACAAAGACGTAAACTAAAGACCAGGTAGTTGACCCGAAAAAACAGGCAATCGACTCGTTATGCCTACCAGCCGTTTTTCAAGAGCGGCCTTTGGAATAGCAAGCCAGTCGGCATGTTGATCGCCGAGAAAGAAACGCATTTGCCCCGCAGCGAGGTTCCTTATCGTTTCGGGTCGTTTTTCCGCTGATTGGCTCGCCGTGTCGCTTACCTGCTGAACAATGGCGTTGAGTAACGAACGAGTCAGTCCTTCGCCCGCTTCTGACGGCTTAAAATGACGCTGAGCGATGGAACGGCCCAGCAGATAAGCTTCCCGAAGATTTTGCGGCAACAACTCTTCGCTGACCCCATTTAGGTATCCAACAACGTTGATGTGATGCCGGTAGCTTTCTTCCTCCTGTTCCGTGGACAGTACGCCCATTTTACGCAGGCCCAGCAGCACAATGTACGAAAAAGCCAGATTGGTACCGGCCATATCTTCCTGGTTTACCGGAGTTCCCCAGTTCATATTCCACCGTCCTGAGTGCGTTGAAAACCAGCGCGCTCCGGCATGAATCAGTCGTACTTTAAGCGTTCGATTTACGGCTTTTTCACTTACCCATTCCTTAGGGTCGTTGATACCAAACACCCACTCACCGGTTTCCTGCAACCGCCGAACCGTATCGTTTTTAATCCGTTCCGTTAACCATAGAACTTGAGCGCCATCGGCGCCTAAGTAGCAGTAGGGCAATGAGAAACAACCCAGAATCAGCCCGATCTGACCCGCATTTTTTTTAAAGAACCGCATGCCTTCGGCCATCTGTTTGGCATCCGCCCAGGCTGGCAATCGATTGTACGTAGCAAAAAAAGTGCGTACCGCTTCCGGCTGTCCATCCGTCGTAAAGTTGTGGTTGTCTGCCAGCCATGTCATTAGCTGACGAAGTGCGTCACGGCCATTCTCCTCGACAACGGTTGCTATTACCGCATCGGCGGCTGGGTCGCCCTGCTGCCGACAGCTTTGTAACAGTTCGTTCGAAAATAGTCGCGAGGGTTTAATTAAGGTTGGCATCGGATGGCTACTGGTTTCAACTCAGTAACGTCGTGCGTAAGAAATTGGTTTGGAGCGAATCTTGTCAGAAGGACACTCATTAATCAGCACTATACCCTGATCCGCAAGCCGTCGTAACCGAGCCGGATATGCATCGGTAACTCGTTCTCAACCTCCCGATGTAAGCCAAGTCGATGGCTGATGTGCGTAAAATAGGTCTGGTCGGCGCCGATACGATTTGCCAGGTCAACAGCCTGGTCAAGCGTAAAATGCGAAATGTGTGGTTGCCGCTGGAGTGCATCAAGCACCAAAACTTTGGTACCATACACTTTACGTAGCTCCCCTTCCTCAATGTAGTTGAGGTCGGTCAGATACGTAAAGTCGCCGATGCGAAACCCGAAAACGGCTAATTTATGATGCAGTACTTCGATAGGTATGACCGTCACTCCTTCTACCTCGAACGGTTCATTTTGAATTTCGTGAACTCGAATCTGTGGAATGCCGGGGTACTTGTGTTCGGAAAATATGTACGAAAACTCCCGTTCCAGCTGATTGAGAACCGTCGAACGGGCGTAGATGGGCATGTCCCGGCCCGACCGGAAATTAAAAGCGCGAACCTCGTCCAGACCAGCGGTATGGTCTTTGTGTTCGTGCGTAAACAAAACAGCGTCGAGTTGTTTGAGATCAAGACGCAGCATCTGCTGACGGAAATCCGGCCCTGTATCGACAACGAAACTCCGCCCGTCTACCGCAATATGAATAGACGAGCGGAGCCGTTTATCGCGAAAATCTACGGATCGGCACACATCGCACTCGCATCCAATCAACGGCACTCCCGACGATGTTCCTGTTCCCAGCAGTGTTATAATCATACGTAGTGAATGAGTGCCCAAGGCACGTTAGATGACCGGGCTGGCGATTCTGCAAACTAGCAAACAGTCGATCACTGAAACACCAGCTTCATTAATCACCAATCCGCACATTCACTAATTATTTATCTGTCAATTGGTTCACAACTTCGACCAACCGATCAAAATTGAGTGGCTTAACCAGAACGTCGTTAAAGCCCGCCGTTTTGAATTCTTCTTCGGTGTAATTTTTAGCGTTACCCGTGATGGCAACGATTGGAACGGCGGCTTTCTCTTTTTCGGGTAAGGCCCGAACGCGCCGAACGCACTCCATACCATCCATGATAGGCATGTTGATATCTAACAGCAGGATACTAAAATCTTCTTTCTCAAGAATCTGCAATACCTGTTCGCCGTTTTTTACAGCCGTAATATCGTAATTCTGGAACTCAAGAATTTTACGAGCCAGATTCTGGATAACAGAGCTATCTTCGGCAATCAGGACGCGTTTGGAAGCTGACATAGGGCTTGGGGAATCGTGTTATGTTTTAGCGAGGTGAAATTAGCATTTTATCCGCAAACGCAAAAAAGGGCGTTAAGGGTCCGAAATCATAATTTCATTGGTTTATAAGTAGGTAAGCTTTTTCCTGCGTTGATCCAAACCAATTTTTATAAAAAAAATACACTTGAGTAGTACATCAATCCAATTTTATTCGTAAGTTTATTTCTCCTATCCACTAACTACTATAGAGTTACTGTTCTTTACTCTGCGCTGACGGCTCCGTACCGTCTGTTAGTGACTGCCACCGCCTGCCACACTACGTTGTTAATGTAGCTTCTTGTGTGTTAAACCTTCTTGCTAACCTACTCTATGAAACTGACCGGACCTGAAGGCTCTTTTGAGCTGAACATTCTTGATTATGAATGCAGTGACTCGCCTTACTTTATGGACCGCAACTGGCTTATTGTCAGTCTAAAAACGTCTTACCAAGCGCACAATTACGTCCGCACGGCATCTATCTTATCAACCTGGGAAATGGAATTACTCCTGAAGTGGATGCGCTCCATGGAGGATGGTCAGGAATTATGTTCCAAGCTAAGTTTTGTTGACCCGGCGCTGGGATTTAGTCATGTTTCAATTGGGAAAGGTGACTACCGGTTCCGGATTAAGCTTAGTTCAGACGCTTTGCCCAACTGGAAGCGCGACAGAATCCCTTTTTATCTGCCGGTCACTCCCGACAAGCGGGAACTTCAAGGAGCTATTCAGGATCTGGAACGGCAGCTCAAGCGGTTTCCTGTAAGAGACTAATCAACGGATCGATAAACAACGGCCCGTTTATAACTTACGCGGGGGCTGCTCAAACAGCCCCCGCGTTTTTTTATTTTGTCCACTCTGCCAAAAACTCGGAGAACGCAGCTTCTAATGCCTGCAAAGCCTCGGCCAGTCCGCTCGTATCGTTCACCTTGAGCTTACCCTCGGCTGTACGGGAAATATCCGCGACACGGGATACACCAATCGTTCCGGCACTGCCTTTAAGCGTATGCAGGTGACTTTTGACGGTGGGAATATCGCCGAGTTTGTAAGCTTCAACCGCGCCGTTGACCAGTTCGGTAGCTTCCGTCACAAATTCCTCCATGATGCTATCAACCAATTCCTGTCCACCGATGTCGCGAAGTTGACTGACAATGTCTTCGTCGATGATGGGCAGCGCAGGTTCCACGACAACCGCGCTTACCTTTGGTGATTGGACAGGAATCGCCTGCTGCCTGGCCCGGTTGGCATCCGTAATTTCTTTCACCTTCGCTATCAGGCTCTGCGCACGGATAGGCTTAGCAATATAATCGTCAAGCCCCTGACTGATAAATCGCTCCCGGTCTTCCCGCATGGAATAAGCCGTCATGGCCACTACTTTCGGAAGCTGCTTGCCAAACTGCTCGCGCAGGTTACGCGTCGTTTCAACCCCGTCCATATCCGGCATCTGAATGTCCATGAAAATAACGTCGAAGGCGTCACCCTGAACTTTATCGATTCGCGTTTCGACTTCCCGGATGGCAGCCGGACCACTATCAGCCGTAACGACGACACAACCCGCTTTGCGCAGAATTTCGCTGGCGACTTTCCGATTGACGGCGTTATCATCAACGAGTAGCACGTTGGGGTGGTAATCGCTGAAGAAATTCGCTAACGCAACTTCGGCGACTTCGGTATTTTGTGGGGTTGGGCTGATGGCCGTTTCTTTCAGTTCAATCGTAAACCAGAATGTACTGCCCTTGCCCACCTCCGATTCTACGCCAACATCCCCTTTCATCAGACTGGCCAACTCTTTGGAGATAGCCAAGCCAAGACCGGTTCCTCCGAATGACTTCCGTGACGACGTATCGACCTGACTGAATGAGTTGAACAGCAGGTTAATATTCTCCGGTGAGATCCCGATACCCGAATCGTTTACATTGATCCGAATTCGGTTGAATTTACCGCGCTTGCTGATCAGCGAGGCTTCCACGCGCACGGTGCCGTTCTCCGTGAACTTGATCGCATTGGAGGTTAGGTTCGACAGGATTTGCAACAGCCGGGTCTGGTCAGCAATGACATAAACTGGCAAGTCAGGGCTGATGTGGTACGTCAGTTCGTTGTTTTTAGAACTGGCCTGCTGCCCAAAAAGCGCGATGAGTTTATCGAAAATTTCCCGGAAGGCGACCGGTGACTCGTGCAGCGCCATTTTACCAGCCTCAATCTTGGAGAGATCCAGAATGTCGTTCAGGATATTGAGCAACGTTTCTGACGACCGCTTGATGGTTTTCACGTAGCTACGCTGCTCATCGTCCAGCCGGGTGTCGTTCAGCAGGTCGATCATGCCAATAACCCCGTTCATCGGCGTCCGGATTTCGTGGCTCATGTTGGCGAGGAACCGTTCTTTTACTTTTAACGAACGTTCGGCTTCTTCTTTGGCTTTGACCAGCTCAGCCGACTGCCGTTTGAGTTCTGTAATGTCACGGGCCAGCACGGCCACCACCGAGTAATCGCCCTGCTCGTCCTTCAAAAGCAGCATATTGAACATAAACTGCCGCTCGGTACCGTCTTTTCGACGCATACTCACTTCAAAGTTGCGCAGGCTGTGATTACGACCCAACTTAATCATGGCCCGGTGAATCACACTCTTGTCAACGAAATACTGCGTGGCATCCTGACCCAGCACTTCTTCAGGCGTATAACCCATGCGTTTGAAGACCGATGGGCTAATCATTGTAATCCGCCCTTTGCGATCCACCCGAACGTAAATATCCTGTAGGTTTTCGAAAATTCCCCGGAATTTTTCTTCGCTTTGCCGGGTCGCAATTTCGGCTCGTTTGCGGTTGGTGATATCCCGAGCAATGCCCGATACTTCGTCAATGACGCCCCCGGCCAGCAGGATCGGATTCAGGTGAAATTCCAGGTAGGTTTCTCCCCGAACGGTTTCGAAATACAGCTCGAAGTTTTGCGGAAAGCCCCGGAACGCCTGCCGGTACTTTTCTTCCAGCATTTTCCGGTTTTCTTCCCCGATCATCCGCCAGCCCAGCTTGGGCGCACTCGATTGAATCATCGGTGACTCGTCCAATTGGTACTCGATCAGGCGCGTGTAGTTTTTGTTGAACGACGTCAGCTTCAGCGCTTTATTGACCGACCAGATCAGATACGTGCTGCTGTCAAAAATGGCATTCAGTCGGGCGTTCTGCTTGTCCAGTACAGCCTCCGACTGCTTGCGGGCAATAGCCAGCGCGACCTGCCCCGAAATAAACTCCAGTAATTCCAGGTCGCGGGGACCGTATATTTGGGCGTCATCGTACGATTTAACGCCAATAATTCCCGTGATTTCGTCACCGATCCGCAAGGGGGCCGTTAGCATCACCTGCGGTTGGAGCTGCCCGTACAAGTCGATCTGATGCTGTTCGGCCAGCTGCCGAATGTCTTTTTCGTACAGAAACAAGGGCTTATTCGCCCGAATCGTGTATTCGGTAAGGCCGTTACCCAGCTTCCGTTTGGTAAACCGCATGTTGCCTCCGAAGTACTCATCGACGTAATACGGAAACGACAGGTAGGTTTTACTGGAATCGTAGAGGGCAATGAAAAAGTTGCGCGCATCGATGATGTTGCCCAATTCCTCGTGAATCTTGTGATACAGCTCGTTTAGATTGGGCGTATTGATCGTCCAGTTGGCGATGCTATAGTACAGCTTCTGCGATTTTTCCGCCCGAATCTTACCGGTTATATCGTGCAGGATGCAACGGAACGCCGTCGGACGACCGTTATCGAACCGGCAGTTGACACTACCCGACAGAAAAAGCGTTTTGCCGGATCGACTGCGAAAAACCGTTTCAAAATAAGGCAACTTATCGCCGTTCTGAATACGACTGAGCATCGCCAGCGTACTATCGGTATAGTCGGGATGCAGCACGTCACGCAGGTTCAGCGCTGCAATTTCGTCCGAACTGTAGCCGAGCATCTCACGCCAGGCTTTATTAACAAAAATAAACTTACCGTCCAGTGTCAGAAGCTGAATCAGATCCGACGTATTATCGACCAGATCCTGCAACTGCGCGTTGGTATTCGATAAGGCCGACGCCACGCGCCGTTTATTGGTAACGTCTTCGCCGATCAGCGTAAACGACGCTGCCTTAAGATCATCGGCGGGATTGATGATAAACGAGTTGAGCCGTACGTTTCGGACCGCTCCGCTCCGTGCCAGCAGACTAACTTCTTTCTGTTCAGGATTGACGCGTTTAGTGAGCGCTTCTTCAAATTCCAGTTCGAGCCGGGCCCGGTCAGCCGCCGGAATAAAAACGTCAAAGAAGTTTTTTCCGACAACCTCATCCGGTTGCCAGGCTGTTACGCGATACGTGTAGGGATTGACATACAATAAGGTTCCTTCCTGATCGACGGTAACGCCGATTAAATTAAGCTGATCGAGCGTCTGACGAACATCCGTATAGGGCGTTCCATCCGCCAGCGCTACCCCATCGCGTTCATGATGAAGCCGTTGAATCTCGGCGACTAATTCATCTTTTGTTTTGGCAGACCATTGCATAGTTAACCGTCAGTGAGTAGGTAATTATAGAAGTAACTTGACTGTCAGTGATAACGTATACCTTTATTGACTCACTGATTAAATGTAAAAAAAATATCAATTTTCCACAAAGCATCCCGCTCGGATGCCAAGGATCATTTTTATTCGAAAGCCGTTAATTCGTTGACATAATATTGCGAAATTTGCCCTGAATGATCCTACAACTATGCGAACGTGGTTTATTATCAGTTTTCTTTCGCTTACGCTACTAAGTTGCGAACCTTTTGATTTAAAACGAAAAACCTTTCCTACCTGCGCCAAACCCTCCGCCACGATTGGCTTCACCGCCGACCGACTGGACGTAACTTTATTTGCGGAAAACCCTCAGGGCGACATTGGCCTGATAGGTTGGGATTTTGGCGATAATAAAGGCGTAAACCGTGTCGGAACACGCGTGGCGTACAATTACGAAAAAGCCGGGACCTACGTAGTAACCATGACAATAGCCAATACCTGTGACGATATCTTCACCACGACCTACCGAATAACCGTCCGTAACCAATGATCATGCGATTGCTCTTTCTTGTTAGTTTGTACTTGCTCATAAACTCTCCGGCCTGGGCTCAGGAACGCGTGCGCAACATTCGCCTGCGCGTACTGGACTCAACACAACTGGAAATTCGCTATGATCTGGTTAACGCCCGCCCCGGCGACTCTGTTTATTTTGATGTACGCAGTCGTCAGCGCGGCCTTCTAACCGTTCTCCCCCAGTTTGTACGGGGTGATATAGGCACTCGAATTACAGCGGGCTCCGACCGGCGCATTGTTTGGAACGCCTTAGCGAACGGCTATGCGCTCAACGAAGAAATTCAGGCCGTTGTCCGGATCAAAACGAGCCCGATACGGGAGTCCTCTCCGTTGGCGAACGCCCCCGCACCCCGCCCGGATGCCGTTACCGAACCCGCCCCAACGACACCCACTGGCGCAGCACCATCCAGTGCACAGCCATCCCAATCCAACACGGAGCGACCCGGTCAGGAGCGACCCCGCCAGGATCGCTACGCCGGACCGGCCTGGGCTTTGCTATCGGCGGTGGCACCGGGTGTCGGCAATATTTTTGTGCAGTGGCCTAAGCCAAAACTTGGTCTGCGTCCGTTAATAACAATAGGATGTTACGGCTTAGCGGCCTACGGTATCATCGAGCGCCAAAAGTCGAGGGATAATTTTGCTATCTACGAACAGCAGAAAAATGCCCAGGCTGGCGAACCGTACTATGCCCTTGCCAACGATCACCATCACCGGTATTACGTGGCAACGAGGGTAGCTATTGCCGTAGCGGCAACCGATGTGGTGCTGACACTATTGAGAGGACTGCGAAACAGCCAGTTAAAGAAAGAAGCCCGTCGGATTCGGTCTTTCTCGGCTTATCCGGGCCTTCAGGCTGGCCAGCCAACGGCGGGCATCCGGTATTCATTCTAAGCAAAAATGACCATGCGCCTGATTTTCTTCGTTATCGCATTTGTTTCGCTAACGAAATACAGCGTTGGGCAATCGACGACAACCCGAGAGTCCAAACCGTTTATTTATTCGGCATCGAGCGAGTGGCAGAAAGTCACGATCCATCCCACGTCGCCAACGCAGCCAACTACCGGTCAATCCGCTTCGTCGGCACCACTGCGTAGCGCTACTTCCAGAGCGAACCGGACAAATTCCGCTCCAGCGACAACCCCCGGCTTCCGCCCTGCCTTTACCGGTGACTTCGCAACCAACCGCAACGGCTGGAAAGCCGGAATCCAGGGTGATTACCACTACCAGATTGGGATGGGCCGCTACAGTATTCTCAAACGGAACAGTAGTACGAGGCAGGCAGCGTTTAGTTATGTGCCGTTGCCAACAGACATCAACCTGAACGTAGCGGACCAGTTTACCATCAAAATTGACGTATTGGCCGATTCGGGACGCGTACCCAGTGGTGGCATTCTGTTCGGCGTTCGCGACTCTCTGAATTATAACGCCTTTACGCTGAACGGTCAGGGGGAAGTTTCAATCGTTCGAATGGTAAACGGCCAGACAACCAGCGATTACATGTCCGGCGATTTCTTTAAACCCGGTATTCCCGTGGAATCCAATCGCAACCGGCTCACCATTCGGCGGAAAGGGTATTCGCTCCACTTTTATATTAATGACCAGGAAATTCGTACCAGTCCTTACCGGTTCAGAATGCTACCGGGCAATGGGATTGGTATGATTTCCTCCGCTTACTGGACGGCTTTTCAGAAGCTGAGCGTTACGCTCGGCGCGTCCGGTCCGGAGCCGCTACCCTCGTATACCAGCTCCGTAACCCAGCCAGCCACAACTAATACGACCCCGGCCCCGGTTGCAGATAATACGACAGCATCCATCGCTACAGAGTCCGTACCGAAGACCGAAGCGTCCAAACCCGCTAGTACAGGCCCGGTCTCCTTCACTGAATCATTTACCGACAATCAGAATCATTGGCTGGTTGGGCGAAAAAATGGCTATGAACTGGAAATGAGCCTCGGCAATTATTACATCCGTAAAACGTCTCCCGCAACGGCTAATCCTGCTCATAGTTATATCCGTCTGCCGCAAGCAGTGGATCTTAACAAAGCAAAGACCTTTACCATAACCGTTGATATGATTGTGCCGCCGGGTGTCCAGCCCGATGGTGGTCTACTGGTCGGGGTGAAAGATGTTACTACGTTTTGTCAATTTCGGCTTATGGGCGCTAACCGCGTATCGATCAAATCGATTACCAACGGTAGCACGTTTGCCAATTACATGCCCGGCAATCCTGTTTCACCAAAAGTCCCCGTTAATCGCGAGCGCAACACGTTGACCATCAAGAAGGAACTGAATCAACTTCACTTTTACATCAATGGACAGGAAGTAGAAGACAGTCCGCACGTTTTCCGACCCTTCAAAGGAAATGGTATCGGCTTCATTGCGGCCTCGCCAACTGTTAAGTTTCAACATTTGGCCGTGCAGACCGGCACCGAATAGAAGGCTAATTCCGAACCTGCGCTCCTGATCGATCAATGGTCATGAGCTGCCCGTTGAGAAAAACAGAAGCGGTATTTCCACGGAAAGGTGTCGTCGCTTCAAACTGGGGCTGGATCACCCATTCGTCGTATTCGTTGACATAGCCCCAGCGTTTACCTTTTCGGGCCATGCGCCAGCCCTGCTCATCAATGCGATTATCTACTTTGTCGTAAGGCTTATCGGCAGGTTCGGAGTATTGTGGTTTCGCGGTTTGCGATGACGACCGGCTTGGAGAAGGCTCGCTGCTAGCCGGTGCGGAGGCAGTCCGAACGGGAGCCTCCTCCTTCTGCACACTGACCTTTGGAGCAGGTTCATCGCTGGCAACGGTTTCTACTGGGTTTTTGACCGGTTTCTCAGCTACTTCTTCTACCGCCTTACGCTTTTTTTTAGGCAGACGAGAGGAACGACTCGTTGCATGCTTAGTCGCTTTTTCCGTTCGCGACTTGCGGGGTGGTTCGGGCTGCTGTGAACTCGTATTTTTGATAAACCAGTAAATCAAGGCCAGCAACGCCAGCGCGAACAACACGCCATATACGCCACTTCGGTCGCGGGGAATAACCTCTACCCGAACCGTACTCAACGGATTATTATTGGCGTCGAAAAGGGTATAGTCGGTGGTTTTTGTCGGCTTGACCCAACCCCTGTTTTGCGGAGAAAGGCCCGTACCCAGATCGTCAATTGTAACGGCCAACAAATTGTCTACCTCCCAGGATAAGGTTACAGCCTCGCCTTTGTGTACACGGGCGGGCTGGGCGGTAAACGAACGGACAACGGGCTGTGGTTCGGGAATGCGCGTCGGTTCTGGACGATAAGGCTCCGTCTTTACAACGGGCGCAGGCTTCGAATCGGACTTGTACAGCACATTTTCCCAATCGGCAGATACCAGTCGTTCGCGCAGTGAATTACCCTGCGGTTCGCGAGCGGCTTTAAAGAAATTGCTGACCAGATACGAGAAGACTTCTTCGGTTACGACCGATTCGTCGGCGTCGATGCTGCTTAACAAATCCCGCAACACCCAGGATTGAATCGTTTGTTGTGATTTGTATAAGTCGAGTTTGGCCGCAATCCGCTTCCGTACCTCCTCCCGGCTTATACTCGTTGGAGTGGCCTGAGGTATCGACGGAGCCGAAGGAACGGGTTGTGGAGGGGGTGCCGTTACTGGCTCTGATTTAGGCGGATCAGGAATGGTAGCCAGAATAGCCGGAAGCCAGCGATCCGTTACGAACGACCGCGATAAGGTCAATCGTTCCGCTTCAGTAATGATTTCTTCAAGGTGCAGGGGTAATAGTTTTTTTTTGTCGGTCCGCGCGTACGTTTCAGCCGTCGATTTCAACGAGTTGATGCGGGGGAACAACCCGCCGACCTGGTAGCTCACGTCGTTGACCAGCCGCATAAATTCAGCGGACGCAATACCATCCTGCTCGGCTTCGGTTAGCAGACCATTTCTGCGCCACTGCCATTCTTTCAAGTCGCCTTCGTGCAGGACGACCTCTTCTTTTATTCGTTCTTTTAATTCGGTAAGCGTCATCGTGACAGCCTAAATGCTGGATTGGGTAAGTAGAATTGGCAAACAAGGTAGTCCTAATGAGTGGTGTCAGATTCTCAAATCTGACACCACTCATTAGGACTACCCCACTACACACCTAACACATTAGGCATAGAAACTAATTTCCGCTTTTTCAATAATATGCCATTTTTCACCTTGCAATTGCAATTTTCCGTCAGAAATCATGTGAATACGGCTGTTTGCTTCGGGTCGGGACTGGTAATTGCAGGCGTCGCTCAGGTACGAATAGGGGTCGCTAAGCGCTAGCCGCTGGGCTTCCGGATCGTCGGTCACGCGGAAGGTAGCCTGTGCTGGTCCCGTTGGCGTAATCACAAAGACCATTGGCCGGTTGGGCGTTTCGACCAAGCTACTTACGCTAAAACCACCGGGTACATCGGCCGTGCGGGCGTATAGTTTTGACGGTAGCGTCTTGACCGGGGCAGACCGCTGCGCTTGTGACGGCATTGGTGCAGCAGGGCGTTGAACAGGTTCGCTGGTAGCAACTACCGGTTGAGCGGGCGCTGGTCGCGGGGAAGGCGGTGGTGTCGATGCGACAGCGGGCTGTGTGGGGGCTGGCCGATGATCGACCCGAGCCGTTTGCTGTTCGCGAAGCTGCGCTAATTGGGCTTCCAGAGCTTTCAACTTCGTAACCAATGCCCTATTATCCTGTTCTAGCGAAGTAACGCGTCCACTTACTTCGCGCATACTATCGGTGCTACCACTTGGGGATCGTCGCTCCGCATTAATTTTACTCCACGCCAACCGACTTTGCCACCAGAGCAGGACCAGGCCAATGGTAGCGACAAGCGCAAGAATTAAAGCCAGGTAGGTGTAGACGCTTGGTTTCGACGCTGCGCCTGCATCTTGCGTTTGCGCGACTACTGTGTCTTGAGCCTGCGCGACTACGCTGGCTGTCAGTCCGAGAACCAACAGCCAGCCTTTTTTGAATCGTTGCGTCATCATTCGGTTACGACTGATTTTTGGCAATGTATTTCGACAGTTCGTAGAGCGCGTTCTTGAGCGGCAGGAAAAAGAACGTTTCCGACAGCCGCGCATCGGCATCGCGTTCGATGGGCAGTTTAGCCAGCATGTAGCTATCGTGCAGTACGCTACTCCGGGTTACGTCCGAGCCAACCAAGAAGTCGTAGTAATCCTGCGTCCGGCGAATACCAAAGTCACCGAGGAAAGCCGACACCGAGCTATTTTTTAACGTCTTTTCCAGAAAATCACGCACGTTTCGAAGTACAGAGTCGTGGAAATCGTTTTCGCCACCCACTACGTCTACGGTCGTTTCGTTGTAAGCGAACGAAATTGGGTGCGTTGGCTCGTTACCCCAATACGCCGTTGTCTGGTTGCCCCGGTACTGATCGCGGTCAGTAGCCGTCTGGTACAGAACCGCGCCGTTTGCCGTTGTTTCTTTCGGGTTATCAGTCAGCAGAATCTGGAAATTGGCGGGCACCGGCTTGGTCGTATAAGCGGCAAACAACCGCTTGGTGTAATCGATCAGATCGCCCCGCGTACCAAGCAGGTTCAGGTACTGGCTACCCCGACCCGTGAACGTCAGGAAGCGCGGCAGATCGAGCGGTACACCGGCATCCTGCTTTTCCTGCGATTCGATCAGCTGCACCAAGTGGTATATGATCGACGCGTAATGCAGGTACAGCACAATCAACAACGCGGGCTGCTGGTTCTGAATCGCTTTCGTAAACTGGAAATGATCGTCGTATTTGAACAGCAAGCTCACCACATCTTCGGGCGACATCCGACGTTTAGGGTCCAGGAAAGCGTCCAGCGTCTGATCGGCTCCTGTTTTCTGGCTTGATGGGTTGTTGCTCCGGTACGTCAGGAAGTTGGACACGAAGCCGTTGTCCATCCGTCCCGACGGTGCTCCCGTTTCATCGAGGCCTCCACCCCAGATATCGTTGGCTGCGAATCGGAATGAGGTATTGAAATACCGACGCTGGCTCTGCGCAAAAAACATCAAATCCGACGTGCCCCCTCCGATATCGACGTTGACCGCATTGGCCGTCGGCAGAACGCCCTGCCGTTGCAGATAGAAGTACGGTGCCAGCGATTCCAGAATAGGTTCATCCTGAAAATAAGCCGTAGTACCAAATACCTCCTGCATCGCTTTGTTCCACTCGGCGGTCAGTCGGTTGCGCGTACGCCGGGTCATGCTCGACGGAGCCAGCCAGACGATTTTCGTCAGGGCCACATCGCCTTTGTTCTGCACAACCTTATGGCGAATCAAGAGCAGAAGCGTCTCGAAAAACGCCCGCACCCGCAAATCGTTCAGCGTATCGTTTGGCTTATTCTCGAATAACCATTTCAGTGTCGATACATAGCGGTTGTTCTCGCCCACCGTAACCTGTTCAAGGTCGATGTTGAAGCCGAGGTTCAGTTTCGTAAACAGGTAGTCGCCCCCCTGCGTAAGTCCCTCCCGCTCGTAGATGGTCGTCCGTAAGGGAAAGGCAAAGGGTGTACCCAGTCTCGGATTTCGGCCAATGAGGGGCGGTACGAACTCGCGCCGGACCAGCGGCTCTAATTGCTCGAACGCGCCAAAGCTGCTCCGGACGCTGTACCGGTCATAATCCTTGCTAATTCCCGGTCCCGAGTACGGCTTGTTGAGCAAAACCATTTGCAGGTCATCTTCGGTAACGGTCAGTGCTTCTGGATCAGGTTTAGAACCGCCCTGATCCTTGACCAGATACGCTACGTGCGTATTCGACGTACCAAAGTCAATCGCAAACGTAAACTCTTCGTAGCCCCGATTTGAAACCGTGATAAACTCCGGCAACACCATGCCCCGGTACGGAATATCGTTGTTGGACAGCTGAATTTCGACCAGATCGAACGCTTCGTTGATCTTGTAATAATACGATGCAGGTCGTTCGCCTACTTTCGGACTGCGGGGCTGGGGTTTCCCACTCGTCAGCGCATGTTGGCTGACCACATCCTGGAACCGGTAGAAATTTGCCTGCGTTGCCTGCGACGTTGTACCGTCGGCCAGCAGAACCGTGTACCGATTCAGCGTTTGCTGGTCGGGAATCGTCAGTCGATAGAACGGGAAGAAACCCATGCCGACCGGTAGGTCGAGGACTTTTTCGGGTTCGTTCAGTTCGTACGTCTTCCGGAAGTCTACAAATCGTACGCTTTGCCCACGCACGGGTACTTTGAGCGTAACCGTAACGCGCTGGTCGCTGATGTCCAGCGTCAGGTAATTGCGCAGATCGTCGAGGGTAAAGAAATTGAAATATTCTTTTCGAACCGGCAGCAGAAAATCGCAATCCGCGCGGTTTGCCGTTCCGGTAAAGAACCGTTCGCTGTTGATTTTGAACGGCATCCGAATCAAAAAATCCTCCAGGAAATCGTCGGTCGAGACGAATGGATACTGCACGTTATCGACGCCCGGCAACCGACGGTCGGCCAGCAATCCGCCCGCGCTCAGATCGTTCAGCAGCGACGACGGAATAACGGTACGGGAATCCCAGTCAGTATTTTTGACGTATCGTCCGCGCACATCCATCCGCGAAGCCAGTGCCAAGGGAGGCCGCACGTTTGTTTTGACGCCGTTCTTGTTGGTTTCTTCTTTGTAGTAACCAACCGTTGGCAGCATCACAAAATCGCTGTTGCTTTCCACCTCGCGCAACACGTCGTCGGCCCGAACGCTGTAGAGCGGTAAGCCCGTCACGACCTGAAGCGTACTGAACCCTTCGATGTTGGTGCTGATCGGAATAAAATCATTGAGCGTTTTTCCGGCATCAACGGGTAGCGGATACGGATTGTCGCGGAACAGTTTGTCCAGAAATTTCATCAGACCACTGTTTTCCGGCAGCAGGTTTTTGTATTGTTCGAACAACCGGCTCAGGTACGTCACGAACGCCCGGTCACGATTTTCGAGGGGTACGTATTCTTGCTGAAACAACACCCGGCCCGTACTGCTCTTGGGTGGATCGAGAAACTTGTTCTGGCGTTCCTGCTCCCAGTTGGGCGACGTAAATACCAACGTCAGCGGTGACGTGCCGCCCAGCAACGCGCCTTTGTAGTAAATCAGCGTGAAGGTTTGCAGGTTAGCCAGATCGTGGCGCATGTCCAGTTCCAGCGCCTTCGCCAGTACCCGGTGCGGATGCCGCCGATTCGGCGCGTTGGGCAACGGTGCTTTTTGGTTCAACGCACCAAGCCGATCCGCGCGATTCCAGACCCGGTACGTCAGGTCAGGGCTGGCCCCGGCCTGGAACAACAGCTCGAGCAGATCGAGGCAGTGCGATACCAGCACATGGTACATATTCGGCTGAGCCGGACGCAGGTCATTCATCACCAGCCGGAAAGCAGCATCAAACAGATACAACCGGGCAAACGGCGACGGAATGGAGGTACCCGCTTTGGCGGCCAGTCCTGCCTGATTCAGCAGGGTATCGGGGATGTGTTCAATGCGATTACCGACCAGCCCAACGGTTCCGCCCGTCCAGCCGAGGTGATTTTGTTCGACCACGTTCGGGTCGTTGTCAATGCGAAGGATATGGGGCATACTAAACTTTTCAGTTTACAAAATCCGGCCTACAGCCTTAGCGAGCTAGCGGTAGGCCAAACATTAGGTTTAAACAAGCTGCCGGTTGAGGTCACCGAGTTTTTGCATACACTTATCGGCGACGACCATCAACAGGTGCATCAGGCGCGTTTCGGGCTGCGGGTACTGGGCCAGGAGTTTTGGCTCGGCGTCGCCCGCTTCGTTCAGCAGGAAGCTTTCGTTGATTCCTTTGTCGCCAAAGCCCATGAAGGTTTTAGGCTCAATTTGTTTGGCACGAACCATTCCGTTGAAATCCGTCTGGAAATTGAACGGGTCGAATTTGCGGTCGTTATCGGCCATTTCAGACAGCCATTTCCGGAAATATTCTCCCATAAACTTGGTCAGCGCCACGAAGTAGGTTCCACTACCCAATTGCTGCTGCAAGCCCAAGCTTTTGGCAAAAGACTCCCGCAGGTTTGCAGGTATGTACTCGGTATAGAACTTGCTGGCGTAGGCAAACCGAATCATCGGCTGCATCACGTTGCGGTACGTCGAGTCAGCGAAGTGAACGAAATCCAGTTGACGGTCGTCGCGCCGGAGGCCGTATTCGTAGTACGTTTTGGCACCAGCAAATTCACCCGCCCCCCGGTTCGCAAAATCCAGAACGGTTTCAGCAGCCAGCAGTTCTACGATATGCGCATTGTTGGCTTGTTTGACGCCACCTTCCACGTTCGCGTAAAGCTTAGCGCCGGGTTTGTCACCGATGTAATACAGCGAATCAAGATGAATCTGATTCTGGTAGTACGACAGGGCCGCCTTCGTTTTCGAGTTGAAGCGGTTCTGGTCGATGGCGCTCTGCCCGTTTTCTTCCAGCGCAAAATACGGCATCACCGTAACGGCTCCTTTGCGGGCATTGCGAATCGGCATTTTCTGACTCGGCTCCTGCAACAGCTTCACCAACTGCGGAAAGCCCGACGAACCGGTACCACCGAAGATCGAACTAATGATGAAAATCCGGTCCGTTTCGTTATTGAACGCGCCGACGAAGTATTTGTAGAGGGCCGAATCTTCGAGGGCGTTAAATACGACGCTACCAATGTTCGGATTGCCTTTGAAACCAACCGACAGATCGAGTTTCAGCTCCGCACTGGTGGGCCGGGCCGAGTTGTCGTACAGCACTTTCAGCAATTCCCGGTCGATGTCGTCCATCGTGCTGACGTTCAAAAACTCCTCGAACGTACCCTGGTGCTCGGTCAATTGGGGTAGAAACGAATCGCCGATGCGTTCCTGCGTGGTTTCGCTCTGGAGCGTGCCCAGCGACTGGATGGGCGCGGCAAAAAAGGCCTGACTGTTCGGCGCGGCTCCGTTCGGATAAGCCGCATTGCGGATGGTCCGGTACAGTTCGACACCGTTAAGCGCACGGGCCGTATCGCCATTCTGCATATCCATATCCAGCAGAATCGGGATGATTGTCAGATTATCGGGTACTTTGGCCCCGGCTGCCAGCATCATCGTTAGCGAACGCAGTACCCGCGCACCTGTCCCGCCGATAGCAAAAACAAAAAGCTTCATCTTTTTACATGTTCAGCTTCCAGCTTTTTGTTTTCAGGCCGCGAAGCGATCATTCTCGTTTACGCCAGCCTGAAAACCAAACCCTGAAAACTAGTGTCAACTACGATTTAAAACGGGGTGTACCGGGCAAACTTTGAACCGCGCCGGAAGAGTAGCGAAAAACCGAAAAACAACAGCCCCGCCAGAATTAAGTTAACTCCACCGAAACCAAGCATATAGCTGTCCGCTTCAGGCTCGCCGGTTGCATCTTTCGCGTAACTGACAGCCAGCGAAAAGGCGATAATCAGAGCGATAACCAGCGTAATGATCCAATGACTGGTTCGGTGAAAAACGGCCTGCCAACGGCCAAGTAACAGATAGAAGGTGGCCGCTAACGCCAGCATAATCACCACTGTCAGTAAGCCGACAGGCGTAAAAACAGTGTTGCGATACGTTGGGTCAGGGTTTTTGCCGATCAGCAATTCGTACAAAGCAGTGAACATGGGGCTTGTTTATTGTTCGAGGGTAAGATTCAGTTGAAGAAACGATTTATCATTGCCGGAACGGGTTTCGTACGCATCGCGGACACCATTCATCAGGTGTTCAAGCGCAAATGTTTTCCCTTCCCGACCGGTTGCGGTACGGTCGTCCATCGTCGATTGATTCAAGTACCACGTATCGTACCGAACGGGCAGTTTGATCGTAACGGGTGTTTTTGGCTCGAATAACTGCGTAACCCGAAACGTCAGCACGTGCGTGGCTTCGCTCAGCATCTTCGCTTCGTTCGTTTTTAGCTTTTCCGTGTCTTTGACAGCATCCTTGGGTTCGATCCGGAGTAGTTTCACCCCCGCATTACCCGCCGACACGTTTAGATTTTTGGTCAGGTAGGCTTCCGTCTGGGCGTAAGACGGCAAGCCGCTCAGGTTAACACCGATGGCAAATTCTGCTGGCCGGTCCGTTCGCACACCCTTGAGATTGGTAATCCGTGGCTCATCGGCGTTCCAGTTTTCGCCTTTCCGGTTCAGGGTGTAAAATAGATCGTAGTCCGTAATCGTACCGGTTCCGCCAAAGTCAAGCTGCTTATCGGGCTTTGTAGTCAGCGTGGCCTGTAGTTTCTGATTGAACAGGTTCAGAACGCGCTGTTTGCCGATCACCCAGATATAAAACGGTCGCGATTCGCCGTTTAGCTTCTGCTTTTTGTTCTGGTAATCGTAATACGTCCCGTTGAAAGCCGACGAAAAGGCGTAGACCGTCGCGTTGATCGTGTCTTTGCTCAACTGAGCGAACTGCCGGTTGATTTCGTTTTTCAGCACGCTCGACGCGTCCGTGGCGTTGATCTGCGGATTTTTCTTGATGTCTTCGTCGGGAAACGATAGAATACAATCCGACACCAGTAAGGCGACGCTGTTGTTACGCGCTTTTTCGCCTACCTGCCGGAAAATCGTGTGCAATTCGGAACTACGGGCGTTCGCCAGCGGAACCGTCGCCAGACTCGTCACGAATTTGTCAACGTCGCCGGGATACGCCTGCGCTTCGGTGCTGATGGTATAAAGGGCGAGGGGTTTACGAACCGGCTCGATCTGGCTGAGCTTGTTCGCAAATTCGGAAACGATATTTTTGAACTCGGTACTACCGTTTAGATAGCCACCCATACTAGCCGACGTTTCCAGAAAGAAATTAATCTGGTTAATGGTATCGGCTTTGACAGTAGGCGTTTCCTCTTCTTTTGGAGCCAGATTACAGCTCTGCAAAAAGGTGGCCAGCCCTACGCCCAAAAGCAGGTTATACCAGCCTATTCGTGTGCGGATCATGAATAATTTTTTCGTCATTACGAGAATGTGTGCGGAGCAAAAGTACCAAACAGCCCCGTTCTCTACCCTCCGTTCTGGCGGAGAGCTTTAATTTTTCTTAAAATTCTACTTAAGGTAACGAAGCACACAGCCATTTTATGTCAGCCGGTACAGTTTAACGATGAACGGACGTTTACCTTTGTAGTCTGATTGCATTTGATATGACGCTCCGCCATTTTGTAATACTTTTTTTACTGTCGCTTCCGATTCTTCTCCAAAATTGTGCTCAGGTTGCTCAGCCACCCGGTGGCAAGAAAGATACCCTTGCGCCCACGCTGGTCAGCAGTATGCCTGCCGCCCGCCAGTTGAACTACACCGGCAAGTCGGTCGAACTGGAATTTGACGAGTACGTCAACACCGAAAATATCCAGCAGAAAATTACGATCACCCCGCAGGACAGCAACACATTCGTCGTGAAAGTGCTGCCCAAAGGGTTACGCCTGAACTTCAACCGACCGTTTCAGCCAAACACAACCTACACCATTAACTTTTCTGACGGCATAAAGGATATCACCGAACGAAATATTGCGAAAGATGCGAAGATTGTGTTCAGCACCGGTCCGGCTATCGACTCGCTGTATCTGAGCGGTAACGTTGTAGACGACGAAAGCCGATTACCCATTCTGAACTTCGTAGTGGGTCTGTTTGCGCCAACCGACACCCTACCGATCAACCGCAAGCGCCCCGCCTATTACGCCCGAACGGACAGCAGCGGAAACTACCGCATCGAAAACGTGAAAGCCGGTCAGTACAAGGTGTACGGCTTCGACGATAAAGATTTGAACTTGGTCAACAATACCCCCGGTGAGCGGGTCGCTTTCCGCGATAGTGTAGTGAATCTGAACCGTAATTATACCGATGTTAACATGATCGCTTTTCGGGGCTACGGTAAGCCCCGCATCAGCCGACGCGAACGCACCGACGAAACGTTGGGTCTGGAATTAAGCAGCGGTATTGCCAGCTACAAGCTACTGTTCGGGAAAATGGTACCAGTAACATCAGCCACATCCACGGCGGCCACATCCACGGCGGCTTCGACTTCTGCCACATCGACGACCGCAGCACCCAAATCTACGTCGGCCGTCTCCACGACGGCTGTTTCCACGACGGCCACATCCACATCGGCCACATCCACATCGGCCACATCCACATCGGCGGTATCAATGACCTTCGTGCCATCTGGCGATACGCTTGTGTCGTTTCTGGAAAGCCCCAAGATGATCCGGTTGTTTCGTCCGGCCAACCGGGCGGCCAACGATACGATCAATATGGTGGTCATGGCCGAAGATTCGGTTGGCAACATCACGGAATTGAGGGAACGGGTGTATTTTTCGCCGATCAAGTCACGCGCTAAAGACCGCCGACCCCTCACGGTTCAGGTGTCGCCCCAGGCCAGCGACCCCATCGACAACAACCTGGATTTTAAGCTTCAGTTCTCTAAACCGGTTTTTCGGTATTTCACCGAACTTATCGTCATTGGTCCTGATAGTACCAAGCCGTACAAATTTACGCCGGAAGAACTGGTATGGAGTAACAGTTTCAGCCAACTGGAAATCAAACGAAAAACAAACCTCAAGGATACGCTTATTTTCAGGCTCCAGAAAGGCTCATTCATTAGTGTGCAGGGCGATACACTCGCCCGCTACAACGCCCGCTACCGAATTGCGGAGGAAGATAGCTACGGCCTGATTGCGGGCCGCGTCAATCGACCCGATAAAAATTTCATCGTTGAGCTTCTGGACGAAAAATACACGGTTGTCCGAACGGCGTATGGAGCAACCTATTACAGCTTCCCCCGGCTTAAACCGGGGCGCTACCGGGTTCGACTGATCATCGACGCCAACGGCAACCGAGAGCGCGACATCGGCAATGTGCAGAAAGGAATTCAGCCCGAAACGATTATCTACCATCCCGGTGCCGAAGAAGGTGGTATTATTCCCCTCAAACAGAACTTCGAGCTAACGGATATTGATTTCTGAGTGCCGGGCATTCAGACAAGCGTTGCCGGATTTCGAGCGCGGCCCCGTACCTTTGCACTGCTTTGCTCCGGTGAAGCATAAACCGCATTACTTTACAGCATCGTGTACGTTAAGCCTAAAAAAGAACTCGGTCAGCATTTTCTGAAAGATCTCAGCATTGCCCAGCGCATTGCTGAACTGCTGTCTGGACACGGAAATTACACAAAAGCCCTCGAAATCGGGCCGGGCATGGGTGTACTGACGCAGTATCTTCTGACCGACACCCGATTTGAGACGTACGTTATTGAAATAGACCGCGAATCCGTCGATTACCTGAAACAGCATTTTCCGAAGCTGGAGGGGCATATTCTGGCATCCGATTTTCTGAATATCCGTCCCGATCTGCTTCCTACCAAGCAACCGGACAATACAGAACCGTTTGCGGTGATCGGCAATTTCCCGTACAATATCTCAACGCAGATTCTCTTCAAAGTACTCGACATGCGCAACCGCGTGCCGGAGCTGGTGGGTATGTTCCAGCGCGAAGTGGCTCAGCGGGTGGCGTCGGGACCGGGCAACAAAGACTACGGGATTCTGAGCGTATTGCTTCAGGCCTGGTACGACATCAAGTACGAATTTACGGTTGCACCCGATGTGTTCAATCCGCCACCCAAAGTACATTCAGGCGTTATTTCACTTCGACGCAATGACAAAACGGATCTCGGCTGCGACGAACGTAAATTCGTTCAGGTTGTCAAACACGGGTTCAGCCAGCGCCGAAAAACTCTCCGCAATGCCCTCAAACCACTCAACCCGACCGAAGCGGCCCTTGCCAGTTCGTTTATGGACAAGCGTGCTGAGCAATTGAGTGTAGCCGATTTTATCCAACTGACCCAGTTAATGATGACGACGGAGTGATAAATGATGAATTGACGAAAACAAGGTGGTCAGATTCACCATTCATACGTTATCATTCATGATTCATCGACGGAGCCGTGACTTTCGAACTTACCAAAGATTATCTTGATCATATCCAATCAGCGATTGAAGCGGGCGACGACACGCTGCTTCGTACTGAGATGGAAGAACTGTTTCCCGCCGATATTTCGGGAATCCTGTACGAACTCGAACCGGAACCGGCCCATTACCTGCTCAGCCTGCTCGACAAACCCGTTGGCGCGGAGATTCTGGCGAACCTCGACCCAACAGACCGGACGAACCTGCTCAAAACGTTTACCTCCGAAGAGCTGGCTCCATTCATTAACCAGATGGACTCCGATGATGCCGTTGACCTACTCAACGAGCAGCCTATTCAGGTACGCGAAGAAGTGATTGGGCTGCTGGAAGATCGGGAGCAAGCCCGTTTTATTCTGGATCTGCTGCACTACGACGACAGCGTAGCGGGCGGCCTGATGCAGAAAGAGTTGATCAAAATAAATGTCAACCTGACGGTCAATGCCTGCATTGAGGAAATTCGCCAGCAAGCGGAAGACGTTGAAAATGTGTACGCTGTGTACGTCGTTGACGATGTTGGCAAATTGCTGGGGCTGGTTTCGTTGAAAAAAATCGTGCTCGCGCGTAAAACCACAAGAATCGACGATATCTACGACGATGACGTTGTATTCGTGGAGACCTACCGCCCCGTTACGGAAGTGGCCGAAGTGATGCGGAAGTACGACTTAGACGCCATTCCGGTGGTGAACATCCAGCAGCGCTTGCTGGGCCGGATTACGATTGACGACGTGGTTGACGTGATTACCGAACAGGCCGAAGAAGACATTCAGGTTATTTCAGGTCTTTCGGGGGAAGTCGAGGAAGACGACAACATCTGGCAGCGCTCAAAAATTCAGTTGCCCTGGCTTGTAGCGGGCGCCGTCGGCAGTTTGCTGGCAGCCACGGTTATCAACGGCTTTCAAAGCGAACTGGGCAAGGTTTCGGCCCTGGCGGCTTTTATTCCGATCATTGGCTCGACGGGCGGTAACGTTGGCATTCAAACCTCATCGCTGATTCTGCAAAGCCTGGCCGACACGTCGGGTCTGAGCACAACCATCGCCAAACGGCTCCTGCGAACCTTGCTGGTGGCCATCATCAACGGGTTGGTAGTTGGTTTGATCGCCGGAACGTACACCTTTCTCATTGGTGAACCCCGCCTGTTTTTTGTCGTCGCCACGTCCTTGCTGGCCGTTGTATTGCTGGCTTCCTTCATGGGTACGATAACGCCATTGCTTCTCAACCGAATCGGTATCAATCCGGCGGTAGCGTCAGGACCATTCATCACAACCGCAAATGACCTAATTGGGATCGGCGTTTACTTCATGATTGCCCAGTGGCTGCTCACCGAAGTTTAGTATCCATATTCCTTTTACGCAATCCTCTTTTTCTCTATGCTTGCCGTTATTCAGCGCGTTTCCCAGGCATCCGTTACCATTGACAATACCGTTAAAGGTCAGATCGGAACCGGTTTTCTGATTTTGCTTGGCATCACTCACACCGACTCTCGTGAGGATGTGGAGTGGCTTAGTAAGAAGATTGTTGGGATGCGCGTCTTCAACGATGCCGATGACAAAATGAATCTCGACCTGACGACCGTTGGCGGAGACATTCTACTCATCAGTCAGTTTACGCTTCACGCCAGCACCAAAAAAGGCAATCGTCCTAGTTTCATCGAAGCCGCCCGGCCTGAAGTAGCCATACCACTTTATGAAGCCATGATTAGCCAGTTGACGACAGACCTCGGAAAGCCGATTCAGACGGGCGAATTTGGAGCGGACATGAAAGTATCGTTGCTCAACGACGGTCCGGTTACGATTGTGGTCGACTCTAAAAACAGGATTTAACCCTGCGCTATCGTCAATAAACCGGCTCCCGTTGTCGGGTTCAGCCTGACGGCGAACGATGTAACTGCCGGTGTTTTCCTATCGCTAAATTTTAGGTACTACGAAACCAAATTCGACGTTCGTTTCCTAAAAACAATTACTTTTACTTAAACAGCCCATTGTTCATGCCACTCACTTTCCGTGAAGGCATAGCCATGTCAGCCGAATGGATTTTCTACCCTCTGACCTTACTGCCTATGCCGAAGCGCACACGTCGCCCGAAAGCGATTTGCTGCGCCAGCTTAACCGAAACACCCGTGCCCATATCATGGCCCCCCGAATGCTGTCGGGGCATGTGCAGGGGCGATTCCTGTCGATGATTTCCTGGATGATCCGGCCCCGCCGTATTCTCGAAATCGGTACATACACGGGTTATTCAGCGCTGTGTCTTGCGGAAGGGTTGACCGACGACGGCAAACTAATCACCATCGACCATAACGAAGAGCTTGAGGATTTTGCACGTTCCTACTGGCAGCAATCGCCGTTGAGCGCTAAAATCGACTTTTATCTGGGGCAGGCTTCGGCTATTATTCCAACCCTCGACGAAACCTTCGATCTGGTTTTTATTGACGCCGACAAGCGCAACAATGCGCTGTATTTTGATTTGATTATCGACAAACTTCGACCGGGCGGTTTTATTTTGGCGGACAATGTCTTGTGGAGTGGCAAGGTTGTTGAACCCATAAAACTGTCTGATCGCGATACCCCTCTTGTCCTGGCTTTTAACCAAAAGGTTCAGGACGACCCGCGCGTCGAAAACGTGCTGTTACCCGTCCGCGACGGGATTATGCTGATCCGCAAACGCTGACTTACGATTGACCAAACAAACCGCCGAAGCGGTACGCAGACTTTATGAGAACATTGACGTATTCCTTCACCCTTCTATTCACGCTAATTAGCCTGATTGCAACGGCCCAAACATCAACATCGATACCGGTTGTACCCGAACAGGTAACGTTTGCTGACATTTCGGTCCGGTTCGATCCCGATGCCCGACGCATCATCCAGCAGGATGTCAACGCGCTGCTCTCTAACCGACAATACTGGACCGCCAAACTGGACCGGGTAGCGTTGTATTTTCCGATGATCGAAGCAATTCTGATCGACGAGGACGTACCAACGGACTTCAAATACCTGGCCGTTCAGGAAAGCTCACTTATACCCGACGCCGTGTCAACATCGATGGCGGTTGGCTACTGGCAGTTCAAGCGCGAAACCGCAACCGACCACGGATTGCGCGTGGACGACGAGATTGATGAACGGAAAAGCATTACGGCTTCGACCCACGGTGCCGCAAAATATTTGAAGCGAAGCAATACACAGTTCAACAACTGGGTCGCTTCGCTGTACTCCTATTACCTCGGCACCGGCGGTATTTCCAAATTGATTCCTCCCGATTGGTCCTACGCCCGCGAAGTGGCGCTCGATGGCCGTACGGACCGCTACATCCTACGCTTCTTCGCCCACAAACTTGCGATTGAAAATGCCCTGAAATTTCACCAGGCTGGCAATCAGTTCGCCTTGATCGAATACGGTAACGGCGGGGGCAAAACACTGAAATCCATTGCCGAAGAGCTGGGAGTCGATGAATTTGAGTTGCGAAAATACAACCGTTGGGTGCAGGGCGAAAGCGTCCCAACCGACAAAGCCTACGTGATGGCAATCCCCGTTGCCAACAACCAGATTAATGACATCCGCCAGAAAATTGTCAACGTCGGCGACAAAAAACGACCTGATTTTGTCCAGAACGACGTTGGATTTCCGGTGTTGCGTCGGGTAACAACCGGTCGGACTAGCAAAAGCGATCCAATTCTGTACGAAATCAACGGTTTACCCGGTATTCAGGCCCAGGCCGGAGACAACAGTGCGTCATTGGCGCGCAAGGCTAAAATCAGCCTGTCGAGCTTCCTGCGCTACAATGATATGAACGAACAGGACCCGATCATTGTCAACGACGTGTATTACTTGGCGAAGAAGATGAAAAAGGCACTGGTTCCTTTCCATACCGTTCGTCAGGATGAAACCTCACGCAGTATTTCGCAACGCTACGGTATCCGGCTTAAGAAACTGATGCGTTATAACCGGCTCGACCGCCTTCAGAAGCTGACGGTAGGTCGGGTGATGTGGCTTCGCGAGCGCCGACCCGCCAACAAACCCGTTGAGATTATCAATACCCCAACACCACCGGTTTACGATCAGACACCTACCCCCCCTACCCGAACCGAGGCAACGGTAGCCGACCGCGCGCCAGCAGAAAGAACCAACCCGAATCGGTCGGTAGATGGACTGGGAAATGTACCCCGGAACGCGTCGGAGCGCAAAATGTACCAGCCAAAACTGGTTGGTGGCGGTGTCACGCCGAATGATGGAACGTCGGAACCGGCCACAGCCCCCCGGCCCGAACCTACGCGCACAGTGACGAGTCCATCGTTCGAAAGCCCGGCCCCCAGCAGTCAGCCCGCGTCAACTCAACCGAATCGGTCAACGAACAACGAAGGCTCGCAACGTGTAGTAATCGTTCGTACGCCCGACTCCTCCGAACCACCACGCACGGTTCCGGTTGCAACCACTCCAGAGCGCGAACAACCAGCTGCACCCGTTGCGGAGCGCGCTACAGATTCGCCCGTTGCAGCACCCAAGGCGACAAAGTCGTCGGATACGTATGCCAGCAATCGTCCGGTCAGAACAGCCCCAGCGCCGGAACCCGAACGGGGTTCTTACGAAGGTCCGCGCGAACAGCAGGCCGATGGCTCATTGACCATTCCATCGACTCCGCCCGCCCGCTCTGGTTCACCAGCCGTGGTGAAGAACGAAACCCGCTCGACTCCGCCCGCCGAGAAGCCACTCCCCGAACCCGTAAAGCCGTCGGCATCGGTCATGAATCGTCCAGCGACACCAGCGGCTACAAGCACCAATCGGACGGCTTCGACGCACACGGTAGAACCCGGTCAGACCTATTACAGCATTTCAAAACTCTATGGTCTCACGGTTGATCAATTATTGACCCTAAATGACCTGACAGCCAACGACGGACTGAGAGTTGGTCAACAGTTGGTCGTCAAAAAAGCAGCGGGTAGCCCGGTCGCGTCGGCACCAACCAAATCGGCAGCAACGGCATCCCAGGGAACTGCCACCTACCATACCGTTGCAAAAGGTGAAACAATGTTCCGCATTTCGAAACAGTATGGCGTCAGCATCGAACAGATTCAGGAGTGGAATAATCTAACAGATAACACCGTTAAGGAAGGCCAACGAATTAAAATAATGAAGTAGCCCAACGGAACGTCATCAAATCAACAGAGCCGCCCTTACGGTTAGGGGCGGCTTTGTCGTTTATCGTGTGTATCTTTACGTAAGAAAACAATCGTTCGGGAGCAGATACCAGTAAGGGTCGTTCAATCCTTTTCCTGAGCTATTTAACGAGCGCGGTCCAAAAGCCGCGTCTGATTCAATACAGCGGTTTTGAGCCGCGTCATAGTTATGATTCTGATTGATAATACGTGCATCAGCGACGACGTTGCCGAAAAGTTTTTTGTCTGCAACTTAGATAAATGCAAAGGAGCCTGCTGCGTTGAGGGCGACATGGGCGCTCCACTCGAAGGCGACGAACCGGCTATTCTGGACCGGATTTTTAACGATGTAAAACCGTATCTGTCGCCGGAAGGCATTCGGGAAATAGAGCTGCGCGGGGGGTACGAATCCGACGGCGACGGCGGTTTTGTCACGAATACCGTGGGTGGTCGGGAGTGCGTATACGCCACCTGGAACGAACGGGGTATTTTGAAATGCGGTATTGAGGAAGCTTACAACGACGGAAAAGTTAATTGGAAGAAGCCCATATCCTGCCACCTGTATCCAATTCGCGTTACCAAATACGAATCGTTCCATGCGCTCAACTACGACCGCTGGCCGATTTGTAGTCCAGCCTGTGGTTTCGGCGAACAGCTAAACGTTCCTATTTACA
Source organism: Spirosoma oryzicola (assembly GCF_021233055.1). Taxonomy (NCBI): domain Bacteria; kingdom Pseudomonadati; phylum Bacteroidota; class Cytophagia; order Cytophagales; family Cytophagaceae; genus Spirosoma; species Spirosoma oryzicola. The sequence goes on from NZ_CP089538.1 coordinate 4,024,554, forward strand.
AGTTTGTCCGTGAAGCCTTGGTTCGGGCTTACGGCGAAGAATGGTACGGTCAGCTAACGAAAGCCATTGAGGAAAAAGAATAGTGTATGTGATCTGTTGGCTGATCGGCCTAGTCGTTAGCCAACAGGTTTCTGTCTATATGCCTGAACAGCGCAACTATTTTGAGGAAGTGTACGAAGTCGTGCGGCTGGTTCCGAAAGGACGCGTAACGACGTACGGCGCTATTGCTCGTTATCTGAGTTTACGGGCCGGTGCCCGCATGGTTGGCTGGGCCATGAACGGCAGCCACAACTATCCGAATGTACCGGCGCACCGGGTTGTCAATAGCGTCGGCGTGCTGTCGGGTAAGCATTTTTTCGGTGGTCCAACCATTATGCAGCAACTGCTGGAAGATGAAGGCGTAGCGGTAGTTGACGACCGGGTAGTCGATTTTGAAAAGCGGCTTTGGGACCCTTCTCTAGAACTGACCCTGTAGCCAGCACTTCGCCGTTGGGTCAAACTCACCCGGTTTCTCACATGAATTTAAAGCAGGCTTGCGCCCGTTACTCTTTTCAGTGAACGTACCGAACAAGCCAGATACCAAAAAAGGGACCATTGAGGTCCCTTTTTTGGTAAAACGAACGATGGCCTTGTCAGGACCGCACTTTCTTGGGCGTATCGTCCGGCTCCGCCAATACAACCGGGGTTCGGTAGCTGCGTACCAGAAAATAAATGCCCATCAACACCGCCGGGATGCTCAGTAACTGACCTACGTTTAGCGGTAGGCTATCCTCGAAAGGCACCTGATTTTCTTTCAGGTATTCATAGAAGAACCGAAGGCCAAACACCCAGATCAGGAAGATACCTAACATGCTGCCGCGTGGTGTACGCTCTTTATAGTGATTCCAGAACCACAGCAAAACAAAAAATATAACCAGACAGGATAGCGACTCATAAAGCTGTGCCGGGTGACGCGGAATCTTGGCGTATTCGCTGTTATTCATAAACACAAACGCCCAGGGGACGTCCGTTGGTCGACCGACAATCTCCGAGTTCATCAGGTTACCCAGGCGAATACTGGCACCACCCAATGCTACAACAATGACAATTCGGTCGGTCACCCAAAGAAACGACTGGTTCGTCAGGCGGCTTTCTTTCCGGCGCGAATACAGCCATAAGCTCGTCAGGATACCAACAGTAGCGCCGTGGCTGGCCAGCCCCCGGTACGGCGGCAGAATCACTTCGAGTGGATTTTTAAACAGAACTTCGGGTTCGTAGAACAGAAAGTGACCAATGCGAGCGCCCAAAATTGTGGCCACCACCATGTAAATCAGAAGGGTGTCGGTATCAGCAACGGGTTTGTTTTCTTTCTTGAAGATGTAGGTCATAATCTGCATCCCGATCAGAAAACCCAGTGCAAACAACAGTCCGTACCAGCGCACTGAAAACGAACCAATGTGAAAAATTTCGGGATTAACGTCCCAAATCACGTATTGCAGCATAATGAATCAGAGTCAACGCCGATTAGTAACGAGCGACGGCGGGCAAAGATACGGATTGCGGGAAAGTTTTCCGTTGTTTTCGTGTTATAGGCGCATGATGAAATCAATTCTGATTGGGCTGGTCAGGATTTATCAGGCCGCGATCTCTCCTTATTTTCCTAATGCCTGCCGGTACACCCCCACCTGCTCGCAATACACCATTGAAGCCATTCAGAAACACGGTCCCATACGGGGCGGCTGGCTAGGCATGAAACGGATTGGTCGCTGCCATCCGTGGGGCGGGCAGGGCTACGACCCCGTTCCGTGATCAACGGGGCATCCTACCACTGAGAGCCGCTTAAGCGATTGACTGTAGGCTGCGCGGACTCAGGGAAACCGTTTTTTGTAAGCAATGTAAATCACGATTTGAATGACAAAGCTTACAAAGAGTAAAGCGTTAGCGTAGTCCGGTCTCGAAAACGATAACCAGAAAAAGCTTAACGAAACGACTAACGCCAACAGGGCTGAAATAACGCGCCAAACGACGGCCTGATTTAGTTTCATGTGTGACGTGTATCTGTTTTGCTTCGCTAAACTATTGCTGTTCATTCAAGTATTGTACCAACGGCTGTTGAAGCAGATGCAAAATAGCTCAACTATCACTCAAAAAATTGGCTTTTGCTGTAGTCAACCGCTGGGCGGCAAACGATGAACGAAATAACTGTCAATTTGTCGGTTCACGTCGCTTTTGCCTTAAAGTTGCTGTTGGCCTTTACAATTACTTGTTGATTACTAACTGACATGGTTAATATTACCCCAGACAATAAACTGAAACGCCTGATCGTGGTAGGCGACCGGGTGCTTATAAAGCCCAAAGATCCAACGGATCGGACAGTCAGCGGCTTATACCTGCCCCCAACGGTGCAGGAGCGCGAACAAGTTCAGTCGGGTTATGTTATTAAGGTGGGACCGGGCTACCCTATTCCTGCCCCCACTGACGACGAGCCGTGGAAAGAAACTGAAGAGAAAGTCAAGTACATGCCACTTCAGGCGCAGGAAGGCGATGTAGCGCTTTATCTGCAACGAAACGCCATCGAATTGCAGTACGAAGGCGAACAGTACGTCATTGTGCCGCAGTCGTCGATACTGATGCTGGAACGGTCGGAAGATTTGTTGTAAAGCGGCTCGCTGGCCGTAGTATTTTTCGCTTTATGCGGTCTGGCAACCGCCTTACCTGAAACACTATGCGCTACCGTTGGTTGATACTTCTGATTCTTCTATTAATCGGACTCATCCCAAGTATGGAAAGTACAGCAAATCAGCAGAAGTCGCTCAGGGCGATTTTAAGCGAAAAGAAAGACCACCGGCGCGTGTTGCTCCTCTATGGCCGCGACGATGTTCAGCACTACCTTATCGAACAACAGGAAGCCCTCAATGAAGTAAGAGATGGCCTCGATGAGCGGGATCTCGATGTGATCGTCATTGTTGCTTCCCTCCTACAGGAACCCGACCGCCAGTTTTTGATGCATGACTACAAGTTGGTTCCTTCCGAAGATTTTATCGGCTGGCTCATCGGCAAAGACGGTGGGGTCAAACAAACATACATGAAGCCCGTTTCGCCAAAGGACCTGTTCGATACAATCGACAGTATGCCCATGCGGAAGCAGGAACAGAAACACGAATAACGTTCAGGAGGCTAACATAGCCTCCTGAACCCTAGTTACCGCCTGCGCAATCATTGATCGCCAAATTTGGTTGCTTCGGTCACTCCTTTCCAGGTGTCTGTACGGAACGGCACCGCTGGAAACGACTCTTTATTGTACAAATTCACATCACCGTTGTCATCGGCCCAGCCGTACCGGACAGCAACCGGTGCCGTTACCGAATCGGCGTGGACAATGATCGTATTTCCTTGAAGGTAGGCTTTGGCGTAGTAGAATTTTTGGTCCGCTCCCGCGACCTCAAAGCCTCTTAAGTAGCCGTATTTATCCTTTACCAGCAAGCCACTGCCCACATTCCGAAACGTCAGTACCGCCCGATTTCCGTCCACGCGCATAGCATCGAACATGGGGCCGCGCGAAGCGTCACCTACTGAATTTTCTCCTTTGGCAGCTCCGCTGTAGGCTACCCGCATCGCTTCGGCAGCCAACCGTTTGCCAACGTCCTGTTTGTTTTTCGGGTGAATATCGTTCGACTCACCAATGTCCGACGTTACGGCCATACCCGTATTCGGTAATTGAAGCGTCATCGTTTGTGCTTCCCGGAGTTCGGCCCAACCACTGCCACGCTGACTGTTACCGTTGGATGCATTGTAGCTAGCCAGTTGCACGAACAGAAAAGGAAAATCGTTACCCCAGCGCTGCCGCCAATCCTGAATCATGAGCGGAAAAGCTTTTCGGTATTGATAGGAACGCCCCGCGTTTGATTCGCCCTGGTACCAGATAACACCCTCCATCGCGTACGGAATTAACGGATTGAGCATGGCATTGAACAACTGTGTGGCGTAGGTGTTCGGGCCAGGTTTAAACGACGACGGAAACACAGCCGCTACCCGATACTTCCACGGCCCGGCCAGCGGAATGGTTAGATTGTCACCGGTAAGCTGCATTTGCTCAGGTTTCCCGGCAAAGCCACCCGCACCGCTTTCATCCGTAACGCGAACGGCAATAACATTTCGACCCAGTTTTAGCAACCCGTCAGGAATAGCGTATGAACGCGGCTGGCCCCGTTTTGCTCCCCCGACGAACTGCCCATTGACGAACGTAGAATCCTTATCATCAACAGAGCCGAACTGAAGCGTTACGTTTTTAAGCGTAGCCTCTTCCGGTATGGTTATCTCCCGCCGGAACCACACCACGCCGTCGAGGGTGGGTAAACCGCCCCACTCCCAGTCGCTGGGTTGATTCATGGATTTCCACTGGTCGGTATTCAGCGTAGGATCTGCCCATTTTTTTTCTTCGGCAGCAGTCGGCAATCCGCCCTGCTGCTTTTCCAGCAGCAAGCGAATTCGTTCTTTACCGCTCTGGATTACTTCGTCGTCTGTGGCCGGAAGCTTATTGGCGACAAGACGAAGTTCGTCGTTCTGGTTGAGCGCTTCCCGACTAGTCCACGTCTCGGAGTGGGTTCCTCCCCACGTCGTATTGATCAGGCCGATCGGTACGTTTAGTTCCTTCTGCAACTGCCGGGCGAAGAAATAACCAACGGCGGTAAATCCTGGTGCCGTTTTGGGACTACACACCGCCCACTCACCCTCAATATCATCTTTCGGCGTCAGGCTAACAGCTTTCTTCACCGACAACTGGCGAATAGTTGGATAGTTGGCCTCTTTTGCTTCTTCTTTCCCATTCGTAGCGGCCTGCAATGGCCATTCCATGTTCGACTGGCCCGAACAAACCCATACTTCGCCTAACAGCACATCCTCGAAGGAGACCGCATTCGTTTTGCCTTTTACCGTCAGTTGATAAGGTCCACCAGCTTCCATCGGATCAAGCAGTACCTTCCATTTTCCTTCCTTTCCTGCCTTGACCGTTTTTGTCTGGTTGTTGAAAGTAACGGTTACTTTCTCTCCTGCATCGGCCCACCCCCACACGGGTACTGGTTTTCGACGTTGCAACACCATGTGCGAACCAAACACACGGGGCAATCGAACATCGGCCCAGGCAGTGTCCAGGCCCAGAAGGCTTACCAATAAGACAGTCCATTTAAAACCTTTCATTCATATACAGGATTTAGTTGATTATTCGTCGGCTAATTTACATCGACCATGAAACATTGGACACCGGGTACCTGATAAAGCTAATCGAGCGCTCATTGAGCGTGGTACTGTACGTACTAAAGCCTAAAAGTGGCTTTTTTCCTTATTTATCCAGTTTTTTTCTCAACGAACGTGGCAGACGAACGCATCCTGATTACCGGCGCAACGGGAAATGTAGGCGGAGAAACGCTACTCGCGCTGAAAAAAGATACCACTGGATCATCTGTCGAGTTAATAGCTGCTGTGCGCGACCCGGCTAACGCAAAGGCCGTAATGCAGATTCTGCCAGATCGTTTTGTCAAACTGGATTTTACCAATTCGAATACGTTCGCTTCTGCTCTTACGGGTATCACCCGCGTATTGCTGATCCGGCCGGCCGAATTGTCGGATGTAGATGCTTATTTTAAGCCATTTATAGCTGCGATGAAGCAGGCAGCCGTTCGACACGTAACTTTTTTATCGTTACAGGGTGTAGAACACAATCCGATCGTTCCGCATCATGCGATTGAAAAGCTTATCGTCGAGGCCGGATTATCATTCACCTTTCTTCGGCCCAGCTTTTTCATGCAAAACCTTTGCCATACCCACCGCGACGAAATCCGACTGCGCAACGAGATTTTTGTACCTGCTGGCAATGGTCGTACCAGTTTGATTGACGTACGTGATGTAGCTGCCGTTGCCGCCCGGACACTGACAAGCCAGAGCAATGAATACAGGAATAGAGGGTACGAACTAACCGGTTCCGACGCGTTGACTTATTACGAGATTGCCCAGCTACTGAGCCGGTTGCTGGATCGTCAGATTATCTATAAAAATCCGTCTATGCTGGAATTCATCTGGCAGAAGTGGCACCGGGAGAATAGGTCGTTAGCGCATACACTGGTTAAAACGGCCCTTTACACCGTAGCGCGACTGGGCAAAGCCGCTGACCTCACGAATGAAACTGAACAACTGCTGGGTCGTCCACCGATTACATTCGAGCAATTTGCTATTGACCACCGCGCGGCCTGGCTGCCTTAAACCGATTGGTTACAATACACTTTACCCGGTTGCTAGTGGAACCGACACGGGCAAACCGAATCCTTCGCGTAGGGCAACCCGAGCTGCATGATAACCGCACATACCGTGTACTCCCCCACCCGGTGGCGTAGACGATGAGCACAGGTAAATGCCAGGCGCTGATGTCCGGTAAGGCGATAAGGTTACCACCGGGCGCGTGTACAACTGCCGGATGTCGATAATACCACCGTTGATGTCACCCCCCACGTAGTTTGGATTATACGCTTCCAGCTGGGCGGTGTTTATCGTATGCCGGGCCAGAATCCGGTCCCGAAAACCAGGCGCATACCGTTCGATTTGCTGTTCGATTACTTCCGTTCGGTCAACCGTCGACCCGTTGGGTACATGGCAGTAAGCCCAGGCGGTGTGCTTCCCTTGCGGAGCGCGCGTTGAATCAAACAGGCTTTGTTGCGCCAGCAATACATAAGGCCGATCCGGGTGATGGCCAAGTGACGTGAGCCGTTCGGCCTCCGCAATTTCTTCGAGTGTGCTTCCCAGATGAATGGTTCCGGCTTGTCGGCATTCGGGAGCGGTGAACGGAATTGGACCGTCCAGTGCCCAATCGACCTTGAACACACCCATTCCGTACCGATAATGCTCCAGCTGCCAGCGGTACAACCGGTTGAGCGGGCCGGACGAAAACCGATCCCCCGCAATAGCCAGCAGTTGCTTCGGCGTCACGTCGAACACGACTACCTTCGAGGACGGCAGCTGGCTTATCGAGCGAACCGGTGTGTTGGTTTCAACTTTACCGCCAATCGACTGAAAGTATGATACTAACGCATTGGCGATAGCCTGCGAACCTCCTTTGGGAACCGGCCAGCCGCGTAAATGACCCGTCGTCATTAGCACCAACGCGATGGCTGAAGTAGTCAGATTCGAGAGCGGCTGAATAGCGTGAGCCGCCATACCCGCAAATAAACCACGGGCTTCTCGGGTCTTGAATCGCTTCGCCAACTGCACCGCCGAGGGCAAGGCATCCAGCCCGAACAGCGCTAGATCGATGGGGTGTTTAGGAAAGCGTAAAGGTCCCAGCACATCAGGAGCCAACGTCGGCCAGTGACGCGCCAGCGGTTCCAGTAAACGCAGGTATGCCTGTTCGTCAGTCCCCAGAAAGCGAGCTGTTTCTTCAACGGATGAGCGCAATGCCGCTGCCGTTCCATCGTCAAACGGATGTGCCGCTGCCAGGGGTGGGTAAATAAATTCCAGACCGTGTTCGGCCAGTGGCAGACGCTGGAAAAATGGCGAGCCAGCCGCCAGCGGGTGAACCGCCGAGCAAATGTCATGCACAAAGCCGGGAAGTGTCAGTTCTGCCGAACGCAATCCTCCGCCAATGTCGGCTTTGGCTTCCAATAAGAGCACGGATAGACCGGCCTGCTGCAAGGTAATTGCCGCACTTAGTCCATTCGGTCCGGAACCCACCACAACCGCATCGTAATCGGGCTTACTCAAAATACATGTACTGTTTATAGTTTATAGCCTCTGGTTTGGCGTCTTCGCAATAACGCCAAACCAGAGGCAGAGGCTATTGACCAGTTACAACTGGGAAAACGCCTGCTCAATATCTGCTTTTATATCGTCAATATGTTCGATACCCAGCGAAACCCGCAGCGCGGTAGGCGCTACCCCCGCCCCCGATTGTTCTTCTTCGTTCAACTGCGAATGCGTCGTTGAAGCCGGGTGAATGATCAGCGTTTTTGAATCGCCCACGTTCGCCAGATGGCTGATGAGTTTTAGACTGTTGACAAATTTTTCAGCCCGCGCTTTATCGCCTTTCAGCTCGAAAGAAAGCACACCACCAAAACCACGTTGCAGGTATTTTTTGGCTAGTTCGTGGTACGGATTGGTTTCTAAGCCCAAATAATTGACCGATGCAACTTGCGGTTGTTGCTGAAGCCACTGCGCCAGCGCCAGGGCATTCTCGGTCGTGCGTTCGATGCGAAGCGAAAGTGTTTCAAGGCCCTGAAGCAACAGGAACGAGTTGAACGGACTTTGGGCGGGACCCCAGTCGCGCAAACCTTCTACCCTGGCCCGGATAATGAACTGGATGTTGCCAAACGGTCCGCCAACGCCGAACGCGTCATTCAAAACCAGTCCGTGGTAACTCGGCGATGGCTGCGTAAACTGTGGATATTTGCCGTTGCCCCAGTTGTACTTACCCGAATCAACAATGACCCCGCCGATGGTCGTGCCGTGGCCGCCAATCCATTTGGTAGCGGACTCCACGATGATATGAGCGCCGTAATCGAACGGGCGGCAGATGGCTCCGGCGGCTCCGAACGTATTATCGACAATAAGCGGTAAATCGTATTTTTCGGCTAGCCGGGCAAATGCGTCAAAGTCGGGAACGTTGAAGCCGGGGTTACCAATCGTTTCCAGATACAAGAATTTTGTCCGGTCGTCGATCAGTCGCTCAAAGCTTTCGACCTTATCCCCGTCGGCAAACCGGGCTTCTACACCGATATTTTTAAATGAATTCTTGAACTGGTTGTACGACCCACCGTACAGATACGTCGTAGTGACGAAGTTATCGCCAACAGTGGTGATGTTGTTGATAGCGATAAACTGAGCCGCATGGCCCGACGCAACGGCTAACGCCCCAACGCCCCCTTCCAGTGCCGCAATGCGCTTCTCGAACACATCGCCGGTTGGGTTCATGATTCGGGTGTAGATATTCCCAAACTCCTTTAAAGCAAACAGATTCGCGCCATGCTCCGTGTTGTTGAAAGCATAGGAAGTGGTCTGGTAGATGGGCACCGCCCGGGCGTTTGTTGTGGGATCGATCTGCTGTCCGCCGTGCAGTTGAAGCGTTTCAAATTTCATGCTACTAGGTACTGGGTTTTGTTGAAGGTTACGATTCGATTTAGTGTCGTTGAGTAAATCAGAAACGAACTATCGCTGCGGTTATACTCTATTTGGCGGGCTCGTTAAACCGTACCGGCTGCTGGTTGATTACCTTCCGCGCCTGCAAATCGAACTTCTGTCCTTTTCCGAGAAAGAAAAATGGCCCACCGGTACTGTTCTGTCCCGATGGATATTTGGCGTTGTTAGCAATCTGTTCCGCCGTATAGACCGCGACATACGATGCACCGATTACCTCGAACGTGTTCTGCTGCACCACGATAGCCGTTCCTTCGTCGATACCAACGCCTAGCAATTCTGGCCGTGATTTGATCACGTCGATCAGGTCAAACTGGCGGTTACGACGCAGTACGTGCTGGTCGATGGTCACGTTATGGATGAAATCGAGTCCCTGCGTGTGGTCACCGATCATGATTGAGTTTCCTTTCGTATCGCCCCGGACCATAAACGAACCCTGAATAGTCGCACCGGCCGAGGTTCCTCCGATAACACCACCCCGGCTAAGCACCGCGTTAAATTCTTTGTGGGCTAGTGTGTTCAGGTAAGAATCGGTCAATCGCCAGTGCCGCCCACCAACGAACCACACCCCCGTAGCTTTTTTCAACGGCGCGACAAACGATTCCTGGTTGGCAACTTTCGGATCGCGGGTGTGCAATACAGTGATGTTTTTTACGCCGAGACTTTGCAGCCGTTCGGTTTCACGCGGAGCCTTACTGGCCGACGAGTCTTCGCCCGCCGTTGGAATGATGACGATGTTCGCAGCAGCTGGTCCACCCGCCAGTTCGACAAATCGGCTCCAAAGTTCGGGTGCCATATTTCCACCACCAACGATAACCAATGAACCCTTTTCGGGTCCTACGGTCTTTAATTGGTTTTGTGCGTTGCTCAGCGAGGAAAGTAAAGCAAAAAAGAGGATGAGGGTAGATACTTTATTCATTGGTTTTAGAGGAGGTTACTTTGTCTTGTCAACACCGACGCTGAACACAAGAGACAGCCCAGGTGATCCATTTTAGCAAGCTTTATAAGTGCAGGTTATGTGTTGATTGAGAAAAGGATTGACTTCTACGATGATCATCAAAGCGGTTTAAGCGATTATGTATACGCATTCAGATTGATAAGTGGACGCTCATCAACGTAGGGTAAAAGATCATCCGTATCCGTGATTGTTCGAAACAAGGTAACGACAAACCGACGCCGACATACCCACATCTCAACAAAAAACAGGTCAACCGCGTACAAATGCAACCGGAAATCAGGGAGATGACGGGTAGCCACTGGCTGACCTTTTTGCCAAATCGTTGCTGCCTGCTCAGGAAATGGCAATTTGTCAAAGGTGGCCAGTGGCTTGTCAGAATTATTAATCACGGATCGAATGAATGTTTCCGGCTTGGGAAATATAGTAGCCTATCTCAGCTGTCTTTATGGATAGAATTTACGCTTATGGATTGAGGAACTGCGTACCAGCAGCCGCGAGAAACCCCAATACCCAAAGAGCAACAAATCGTTGGGCGTAGGTATTTAATCGGCTTAGCGGCTTATCGTTAAGTTGTAACTCAACGGGAATGAGCGACCAGACCTGAGCAATAATTTCATCAATATCAATGGGCGTATCGAAGTTTTCATCCAGAAAATCATACTCGATTCGGCGGTCTGAGCCAATCACGTAAACAGCCGGGATAAACGCTTCGTCGGAGATCCCGGATACCCGATCCCAGACGGGACTGTCTTCATTGTAAACCCCAAACTGACGGGACACCTGCTGATCGGCATCATGAGCGAATAGAAAATCCAGCTGTTTCCCCTGACGCGCTAACGCTTGTGGCGATTCGATCGAAAGAACAACCAACTCGACCCCGATCTGTTGAAGTGCGTCGTTAAGCCGGATAAGCGATTCGAGGTAAGGACCAGCGTACCGTCCCCAGCATGGGCAGTAGAAGCTAACAACAACGGGTTTTTCAGCTACTAAATCCAGCAGAGAAACGGACTGTCCAGAACCGGGCTTAGGGTAATTGAAATTGGAAGCCTTCCAGTCGCCGGACCCACCCGAGAGACTAAAAAAAGGAGCGATATCTCCTGTTTTCAACGGTTGTACGTCCGTATTGGACTGACGAGGCTTTGTAATAACTGTCCGAAAATCACCGAGTTCATTTTGAAATTGGAGTGTCATAGGTATTTGTGCTTTAGCTGCCTTACAGGATAAAATATTTATCCTATATATTTAGTAGTGTATTGTTGTAAATAAAAATCATTTATTGCTTGTCAAGCTAGCGAGAGATTGGTTTACACACCAGTTGACGTGATAAATTTCGCGGTGAGCAGAGGTAATACAGAGGAATCGAAATTGAATAGAATCAACAACAGCAAGCCATGTGCATGGCGCACATTCGAAACCGAGAAACGGATATTTCAGAAGAAAATACCGGTTGAAATGCTTTCGTGTTCATCCTTGTAATTGACTGCCTGATGACTCAGTCTATTAAGTTCATGGGCAAAGGTGAACAGTATTTTTCTGTTTCGCAAATTTTTCGGGTAAAAAAGTCAGACTTTTTCAATATCAACAGCCTGATTATCAACCCTAAAACCCGATAGACTATTCGCATTGTAAAGCTAACTATACTAGGGTACTGCTACTTAATGCGCTGTTTACCTTGTACATCGAGCACGTGTGCTAGTGTTTGGCGAACGACAAAATTATAGCGAAGTGTTACGCCATAGCTCATTCCGCTACCCGTTCCAAGCAGTTGAGCCTGCTGTACATCACGCCCATTAAGAAAGTAAGATACGTTGGTCGTGAGTGAATTTCCCAGCCCCCATAGTTTATGAACCGCAAAGCCCATGTCGAATCGGTTGCTAAGCCGGAGATTGTATTCGACACCCGTTTCGAGCATAGCTGTTGGATTCGTGTTCAAAGCGGTACGACCGGTCAATCGGATCGTATCCGGCTTTTCCCAATGGCTATCTTTATTTCCGTAACCCGCTAAAGCAAACTGCCCTTTATCCTGTCCATTGTTGGGCATCAGCCACAGGCCGCCCGTCAGCCAAAATCCGGAACGACGCCAGGGGCCACTAGTTGACAAAATCATTCGTTTTCCGCGCAGGACGAACCCCTGTCTGTTGTTCGTAAACCGGAATGCGTAAGGATAGGAAGCACTGTTGACAACCACCTCCGTATGGATAGGCATATTGGCATAGCCTGCTTCAACCGCCCATTGCTCACGGTGAGACCAGCCAACCAATGCACTACCCGCCAATGTTGTAACGCGATCGCTGTACAGGAGGCCATTGAATGAATTATCAAGTTTAGCACGGTCTGTCCGCACAAACCCGCTCAACGACACATACCAGCGGTCGCGGGTGTAGGCACCGCCATAGCGAGTGAGCAACCGATCGTATTGGCGCTGCGCACTGGGAAGCTGGTAGTAGTCGGCCATTTTCTGCGCAAAGGCAGGCCAGCCAGCCAGTGTTATAAGTAAAAAAAGAAGGTAGCGTTTCATCATCCAATACGACTGAGGTTGTTCACTAAAGTAACTACTTAATTTGCTGTCTGTTAACTTTTTACGCAAATTTTAATGCGCTCGTTGCAAGATAGACCCCTGGTTGCTCAAAAACGATGGAATTGGCTCCGTTCTTTTCTTACAAAAAGTACACCCAGCTCCTCCTGTGAGCAATTGGGTGTACTTTTTAATTTTAAAAACTAAAGCGTCCGGATGGGCCCGTAAGCTTACGATCCATGCTTCGTTACAGGCACCGATACCGTCATGTTGTCCCATGCGATGGCGATGCTGCTGTTCGATGGCGTAATCGTCAGCTTCTCCATTGGTGATTTACCAGTTGATACCGGTACGGTTACCATAGCGACGTCATTACCTTTAATTTTTTCGTAATCGTACGCTCCCCACTGACCCAGCGTGCTATTCAGCAGTACTTTCCATTCTTTCTCACCAGGAATCGTGTACAGTGTGTACGTACCGGCTTTTACCATTTTACCACCGAACATTACGTCGTTCTTGAACGTCACTTCGGTCGCTTCGTTGGCTCCCGTCCGCCATACTTTACCGTATTTCTCCAAGCTGGTCGATCCTTCGGGTCCGAAAATAACCCGACCTTTTTTGGACGGCTGACCATAAACGACCTTGATCGACTTGTCGGGGCTTTCGGCGGTGATCTTTGGACTCGCTGGCGCTTTTTTATCCTGCGCCTGCACCAGTGATACCATAGCGAACAGGAAACTAAATACTGCAATCAGGTTTTTCATCCTACTACATTGATTTGGTTAGTTGTATTATGTACGTTACAAAATAAGCGATAGTTTTCGGGTAGGTCTGTAAAGATTACCGGTGCAAACTGGATTTTTACTGACTGGCCTTACGGCCTGCAACCCTTCCCACTTTCTGCTATTCTGTTACTTTAAAACCTCTGCAATTTTTTCTCCAAATGCGGCTGAACAAGGCTAGTTATTCCAGTAACCAGTACTTTCCAGACGGAATTACAAACCTGATTGCTATGGCTGCTGGCTGTTCTGCCGGTCGATGAAGGATTGTTTCTGCATAAAATAATGGTCTGCTTCATCGTTTTCTTTACCTTTGCGGTTTCAATCACCCGCGTGTTGTAATGCCGCTGATTGCGCCGTCGAGTTACCAGCCGCCTGCCCGTTTGTGGAATGGGCACCTGCAAACCATCATTCCCTCGCTTTTTCGCAAGGTTACGGTTTCCTACAACCGCGAACGGATCGAAACGCCCGATGATGATTTTCTAGATCTGGACTGGAGTGGAGAACAAAGTAATTGGGACGCCGTGCTGGAAAGCGACGTAGCGCGTTCCAAACCGCTGGTTATCCTCTCTCACGGACTGGAAGGCAGCTCAACGAGTCAGTATCTGGCTGGAATGGTTAGTCACTTAACCAAACAGGGTTTCGACTGTCTGGCCTGGCATTACCGCTCGTGCAGTGGCGAAATGAACCGCCAGCAGCGTTTCTACCACATCGGCGAAACGGGTGATCTTCACTTCATCATTCAATACGCGCTCTCGAAAGGCTATCAGACCATTTACCTGATGGGTTTCAGCGCCGGGGGGAACGTAACCTTAAAATACCTCGGCGAACAGGGCAAATCACTTCATCCAGCGATTCGGAAAGCGGTGGTGTTTTCGGTACCGGTTGATCTGCTTGGGTCGGCCCACCGGCTCGAACAGTGGGACAGCCTGGTGTATAATTACCGATTCAACCGAACGCTAAAACGAAAGGTATTGCAAAAAGCTGCGGTCATGCCGGGGGTGTTTCCAACGGAACGAATCGAGAAAGTGCGAACGATTCGGGAGTTTGACGATTTGTTTACCGCTCCGCAGAATGGTTTTCGCGACGTAACCGATTACTACACACGGAGCAGCTCGTTGCAATTCATACCGGGCATCGCCGTTCCAACGCTGATTGTCAATGCGAAAAATGACCCGTTTTTGTCGCCGGAATGCTTTCCCGAGCAGCTGGCGCGGGAACTACCCACCGTATGGATGGAGTTTCCGGAGCAAGGCGGTCATTGCGGGTTTCCACCGCGAACCGGTGGCATCAACGGTACCTACTGGTCCGAAGAACGGGCGGCATCGTTTTTACTAGAATCTAATTTGACACAACCATACGTAGATTAATCAAGTCGCTGCGATAGCGGTTTCTCACCCATGCTCACCAAATCACCGAACGTCGGCTCGACCGAACAAACGTATTATATCATCGATTTCGACAGCACCTTTACCAAGGTAGAAGCCTTAGACGTGCTGGGCGAGATCTCGCTTATTGGTCGCCCTGACCGCGACGACGTGCTGGATCAGATCAAATCGATCACTGACCGGGGTATGTCGGGGGAGATTTCGTTCACTGAATCGCTCGAACTACGGTTGAATCTGTTGAAAGCCCACCGCGATCATCTTCCGGCGCTGATCGAGACCCTGATGGGAAAAATCTCGGATTCATTCCAGCGAAACAAACAGTTTCTGGCCGAGAATGCCGATCACATTTACGTCGTGTCCAATGGGTTCAAAGAGTTTATCGTTCCGATCGTTACCTCACTGGGCGTGCTGGCGGAAAACGTGTTTGCCAATACATTCGTGTTCGACGAAGCCGGTAGTATTGTTGGTTTTGACCGCGAGAATCCGCTCTCGGCAAACGGTGGTAAATCGCAGGTGATTCGCGACTTGAAACTCGACGGTGAAGTGTACGTCATTGGCGATGGGTATACCGACTACGAAATCCGGGCGGCTGGTCTGGCCAATCGGTTCTACGCATTCACCGAAAATGTGATGCGTCCCCGCGTCGTCGAAAAGGCTGATTTTATTGCTCCTTCGCTGGACGAATTTCTGTACCATAACCACCTGAGCCGCAGCCAATCGTACCCTAAAAGCCGCATCAAGGTTTTGCTACTCGAAAACGTGCACCCGGTTGCCGTCAAACTGTTTGAACAGGAAGGATTTAACGTCGAAATCCGGAAAGGTGCGCTGGACGAAGATGAGCTCATCGAAGCGATCCGCGACGTATCGATTCTGGGTATCCGGTCCAAGACCAACGTAACGCAGCGGGTACTGGAACACGCTAACAAACTGATGACGGTCGGCGCGTTCTGCATTGGTACCAACCAGATTGATCTGCCCGCCTGCACCGAACGCGGTATCGCGGTTTTCAATGCGCCCTACAGCAACACCCGCTCGGTCGTTGAACTGGCGGTTGGCGAAATCATCATGCTTATTCGGAACATCGTTCCCAAGAGCAACCTGATGCACCAGGGCGTATGGGACAAATCGGCTAAGAATAGCTTCGAAGTACGGGGTAAAAAACTCGGACTGATCGGCTATGGCAACATCGGAACGCAGTTGTCGGTCGTTGCAGAAGCACTCGGTATGGAAGTGTACTTCTACGATGTAGTCGATAAACTGGCGCTCGGCAATGCCCGCAAGTGCAAATCGCTGGACGAACTGCTGGCCATCGCCGACATCATTAGTTTGCATACCGACGGTCGGAAAGAAAACAAAAACCTGATTAGCTACCGCGAATTCGGGTTAATGAAAAACGGGGTTATTTTCCTCAATCTGTCACGGGGTCACATTGTCGATATTCCGGCGCTGGTCGATGCCATTGAGCGGGGCAAGATCGGAGGGGCAGGAATTGATGTGTTCCCGTACGAACCCAAAACCAACAACGAAGAGTTTATTAATGCGCTGCGCAATCAGCCCAATGTCATCCTGACGCCACACATTGGCGGTAGTACGGAAGAAGCGCAGGAGAACATTGGCAACTTTGTGCCGGCCAAATTGCTCGAATACATTAACAACGGCAGCACCTACGGTAGTGTCAACTTCCCTGAGATTCAGTTGCCGCTGCTGAAGGAGTCGCACCGGCTGCTGCACGTTCACGCCAATGTACCCGGTATTCTGGCGCAGATGAACAATATCTTTGCGAAATACAACATCAATATTCACGGCCAATACCTCAAAACGAATGAGCAGATCGGCTATGTGATTACCGATGTAGCCAAAGAATATGCCGATGAGGTCGTTGAAGACCTCAAAAAAATCGACCAGACGATTAAGTTTAGACTTCTGTACTAGAAAGTAACCAAGCGAAAGAGTGATCAACAGACCGACACACTCTTTCGCTTGATTGCTCTTTCACTCTTTGGCTCTTTATGAAACAAACGTACTTTACGCCCGGTCCGGCTGAGCTGTATCCAACCATCTATCAGCACCTTCAAACGGCGATGGACGAGCAGCTTGGGTCGATTTCGCACCGAAGCCAGAAATTCCGGGATATCTACAAATTCACCGACGAGCAACTACGCACGTTGTTGAACGTTCCCGAAACGCACGGCATTTTTTTTACCGGCTCGGCCTCGGAAGTGTGGGAGCGCATCTTGTTCAACTGCGTTGAGCACGAGAGCTTTCACCTCGTCAACGGGTCCTTTTCGAAAAAGTTTTACGACTACGCCAACGCGCTGCACAAGTACGCTCATGTCTTCGAAAAGCCGTTCGGCGAAGGTTTCGATGCCAACGAAATTGAGGTGCCGGAATACGCCGAGCTGATTTGCCTGACCCACAACGAAACCTCGTCGGGTGTGCAGACCCGTACGCAGGACATTCACAAAATCAAGCGCAAATACGCCAAGAAGCTGGTCGTTGTCGATATGGTTTCGTCGGCCCCCTACCCTGATCTGGATTATGGTTTGGTCGATTCTGCGTTTTTCTCGGTTCAGAAAGCGTTTGGTATGCCAGCCGGTTTGGGCGTATGGATTGCCAGTCAAACCTGCCTTGAAAAGGCGGAGCGGTTACAGAAGTACGACAGCATGACCGTCGGGGCGCATCATACCCTGCCTACGCTCTGGAGTCATTACAAAACATTTGAAACGCCCGCTACACCAAACGTGCTGTTCATCTACCTGCTGGGAAAAATAGCCGAGGATCTCAACAAGATCGGTATTGACACCATTCGCAAACAAACCGAAGAAAAAGCCCGGATGCTGTACAAGTTCCTGGATGATTCGGCAGACTACACTCCCTTTGTGCAGCAGGAACGGCATCGGTCACAGACGGTTATTGTAGCGAATACCCAAAAACCCTCTGCCGATGTCATTTCAAACGCAAAACAGGCGGGTATGGTGGTTGGAACGGGTTACGGCAAGTTCAAGGACTCACAAATCCGAATTGCCAACTTCCCGGCAACATCGTTTGATCAGGTAGAAGCCTTAATCAAGCAGTTATCAAAATAAGAATTTGTTTTAGTCTCTTTTCAAGGATAAGCCGTCTTCTTCATTTAAGGCGGCTTTTTCTGTTTTGTAGCGGCAAACGCTCGTCCAACAGCCGAAGCAAACCTTCTTTATCCTTTACAGTTTACTAAGTCAACGTTTCTATAAAAAATACATAAACTCAACGATGATGAAACAGCTGCTATCAACGATTACGCTTCTTGCCTGTTTTTCGCTGGCAGGATATGCCCAGAACAACGCCGACTCAACGGAACGCTCAAAACCGCTGATCGACGAACGTACCCGTCAGGAAGCTCGCCAAAAAGCGAACCAGGTAGAAGAAAAGCTAAGCGAGGAAATCGAAAAATCGCGCAACTACATGCAGGACAACCAGCTTAGCTGGTTCCAGCCAGGCAATCTTTTCCTGGGGGGTGGCGTTGGATTTGGGGCTACCAGCGGAAAAGTATACACTGACATCAACGCTCGATTGGGCTACTTTTTCCAGCCTGGCTTCGCGGCTGGGCTGCGATTCGACTATGATCGGCTCGTTGGTAACAAATACCACGCGCGTCAAGCTGGTATTTTCGCCCGGTATTACCCATTTCGTACGCGGGTCAGCAGCTTTGTTGGCGCGAGTTTAAATGGTGGCCGCGAATTCTCCGAAAATATCGCATCGGACACCAAGGCAACCTACACCAGTGTTGGCCTAGAGCTAGGCGTTATGTTCTGGATTCTGCACCGGTTGGGAGCTGAGGTAAGCTACGAAGGTAACTTTTACAACAAATTTGACCCAACATTGGGGCGTGGTAAAGGGGGTCGGCTTAAGTTCGGCGTCAATTATTACTTTGGCCAGGTGGGTAACCGGGGCCTACGCCTTGCCCGGTAAGCAAATGACATACTGACCTAAAAAGCCAATTCAAAAGAATTGGCTTTTTAGGTTTTTGGCAGCAGACGTAAGTGGTGTTGCGTATGCGCGCTTGTAAAATACAGCATTTCACGAACGGTCAGCATACCGAGCACAGGATGGGGAATAAGAAATGTATTAAGGTCGTTGTCTGACCATCCTTCGGAAGCCTCCACGAGTGATGCGTAAATGGCCGAAAACCGATCTATCATCCCTTGTTTCGTCACTTCCATATCTTCCGGGCGGGGCGACATGCTTGCGGGGGCTTTGTTGCCAAAGGTTAAAACTTTTTGGTAAGCTGCCGCGATTTCTTCATAGTGCCGGGATGGCCTGTCTGCATTACCCCATTGGTCAAAAACCTCACGCGGCCCTGCCATCAATCGAGCAACTGGTCGGGCCGACAGGTAGAGATGCTGCATTACTTCGGCAACAGACCACTTTCCATCGACTTGTTGTGTAAACTGAGCTTCAGAACGCTCGTTTGCTACATCAATAAAAGCACGACAATCGGTCATGAGCTGGTTCTGTATGTTGGTCTTGCTCCTATTTTCCATACCTACATTTCCTCTAAGATTACGGTTCTATATTTATTTAACGCTTCATTAATATAATCTGTTATTCTATTAATAACTCGTTCTTTATCACCAAGATAACACCCTATCAAATATCAGCCAAATGGATTTATAACGTCCCAAACTATGTTATAAAAGAGTAGCAGGGCTACGTTTTTCCCCTCCTGCTGTTCCTTATATACTCTCGTTATGACTGGTGAACAAACCGAACAAGTGAAGCCTCAGTTGGCCAAAGAACCGCTCGTTAAATCAGCCCGTGTTTGGATGCCAAAACGGGTTGTTTTCACAGCCGATGCGTTGAAAGAGCCTTTTGGCCAGGCAATGTACGAACGAATTTCGGCCTTTGATCTACCCATCGAAGTAGCTAAGAACAACCGCATTACGGGTTTGCGTGGAGCAGACGAGCGGGAGACCTATCGTATTGCTAAAAATACGCTTGCCATTGTCAACGCACCACCGAGCGCTTTCCGTTTGCAACCCATTCCGCCGTCAGCAGACTGGCAAATGAACCTGGCGGAAGGATGCCCCGCTCATTGTCACTACTGCTATCTGGCGGGTAGTTTGGCCGGTCCACCCGTAGTTCGTGCCTATGCAAACCTGCCCAAGATGCTTGCGCATACCGCTACCTACGAGGGTACCTTTCCGCCCAACAAAAGCTGGCAGGGCCACGATCCCAACCGCCCCACCAGCTTTGAAGTTAGCTGCTACACCGACGTACTGGGTATTGAGCACCTGACGGGTAGTCTGGCCGAATGCATTCGCCATTTTGGTACGCGTGAGCAAGGTCAGTTGCGCTTCGTCTCTAAATACAATCAG
Organism: Spirosoma oryzicola; assembly: GCF_021233055.1. Classification (NCBI taxonomy): domain Bacteria; kingdom Pseudomonadati; phylum Bacteroidota; class Cytophagia; order Cytophagales; family Cytophagaceae; genus Spirosoma; species Spirosoma oryzicola. Next base: position 4,044,701 of record NZ_CP089538.1, read on the forward strand.
GTTGATAGCTTGCTAGACTTACAGCACAACGGTCAGACACGTGCCCGGTTTAGTTTGAATACCGACTCGGTGGCCCGGCGGTTGGAAGGAGGTACGGCTTCGGTTGAGGCTCGGTTGCAGGCGATGCGAAAGCTGGCGCTTCCCCGCGAATTAGGCGGTGGCGGCTATCGGGTCGGCGTAGTTCTGGCTCCGATCATGCCCATTCCTAACTGGCGCGAGGAATATACGGCTCTACTAGACCGCATTAAAACGTATCTTGACTTTCCCTGTGACCTAACGGTTGAATTTATCACTCACCGGTTTACTCCAGGCTCCAAGGACGTGCTGATGCAATGGTATCCAAATACATCGCTCGACATGGACGAAGCGGGCCGGGCCGAGAAACGAAACAAGTTTGGCGGTACCAAATACGTCTATCAACCCACCGACATGAAAGACATGAAAGCGTTTTTTTATGCTGAATGGGCGAAGTGCTTTCCCAACGCACCGATGCTTTACTGGACGTAATTTTCCTGACCCCTCTCTTAGAAGAGGGGTCAGGAAACTAGCTACCACACCTTTGCCTGTTCGACTTCGGGCTTGTACAGCTTCTGTCCCGGCTTTACGCTAAACGCCCGGTAAAACGGTTCGAAATTTGTCAGCGGACCGTTGACCCGAAACTTAGCGGGCGAATGTGGATCAGTAGAGATTCCAGCCCGTTCGGTTTCGTCACGTACCTTGATGCGCCATACCTGCGCAAAGCCCAGGAAAAAGCGTTGATCGGGTGTGAAGCCGTCAATTTTATCGGTGCCCTTGCCCTGCTTAGTGAGTTTGAACGCCTGATAGGCTAGCGTGATACCGCCCAGGTCGGCCAGGTTTTCGCCCAACGTTAGCCGACCGTTTAACTGTAAATTGTCAAGAACCGTGTACTTGTTATACTGGTTGACAACCGTTTGCACTTTCGTCTTGAATCGCTCGGCATCCTGTTTGGTCCACCAGTCGCGAAGGTTACCATTCGCGTCATATTGACGACCCTGATCGTCGAACAGGTGGGTCATTTCGTGGCCGATCACCATTCCGATACCACCGTAGTTGATGGCATCATCGGCATCTTTGTCAAAGAATGGGAACTGAAGAATTCCCGCTGGGAAAACGATTTCGTTGTTAGTCGGATTGGCGTAGGCATTCACCGTTGGCGGAGTCATACCCCATTCGGTGCGATCAACGGGTTTGTTGATTTTTGCAAACTCTTCCTTGTAATAGTGCTTCCGGGCCCGCTGCACGTTACCAAAATAATCGTCCCGCTTGATATCGACATCCGAATAATCTTTCCACTTGTCGGGATAGCCGATTTTCTTGACGAATTTATCCAGCTTTACCAGGGCAACTTCTTTGGTTTCGGGAGCCATCCAATCGAGCTTTTCGATGCGCTCGCGGTACACCTTTTGCAAATTATCGACCAGCGTCAACATCCGCTCTTTGGCTTCTGCCGGGAAATATTTCTTAACCCATAATTGTCCCAGGGCTTCTCCCAGCGAACCGTCCGTACGGTCAGCAATGCGCTTCCAGCGTTCGGATAGCTGAGGCTGTCCGTAGAGCGTTTTGCTGTTGAAATCGAAACTGGCCTGCTCAAAGGGTTTGCTCAACAAACTGGCGTTGTGGTCCAGCAGGTCAAACACAAGCCGGTCTTTCAGTACACTAATCGACGCTGTCGGTAATGTTTTGTCCAATGCCTGGTAGTAGCCAGGTTGCGCCACCAAGACCGTATCGATTTTCTCCAGACCCATCGTGCTGAGCAACGTCCGCCAGTCGAGGTTGGGCATTCGTTTGGTCAGGTCAGCAACGGCAAATTTGTTGTAATTCGCAACCGGATCCCGCAGATCGGCGGGCGCTTTGTGCGACTTGGCCAGGGCCGTTTCAAATTCCAGAATGGCGTCGGCTTTGGTGCGAGCCGAAGTCGGATCGACGCCAACCATCGTAAAAAGTTTAGCCACGTAAGCGACGAAAGCTGTTCGAATTTTCTTCGTGGCCTCGTCGGTGCGGGTGTAGTACTCTTTCTCGGGCAACGACAAACCCGCCTGACTGAAATTGATCCGATTGATCGAACTCTGCCGGTCGTCGGAACCGACGTAAAACCCAATGAACTCCCCGCCCCGATTACTTTCGTCAGCAGCTAAGTAGTTCAACACCTGCTTGTAATCGGTCAGAGCCGCAATTTTTGCCAGTTCGGCTTTTAGCGGTTCGTAGCTGAGTTTGTTAATGGTAGCCGTATCCATCCCGCTGGCGTAGAAATCGCCAACTTTCTGTTCGACACTTCCCGATTTAGCGTCAGACTTGGCGGCTTCTTCCAGAATGGATCGCGTTTTGCGCTGGTTATCTTCGTAAATCTGGTAAAACGAGCCCCAGCCGGTCTGATCATCGGGAATTTTCGTTTTCTTCACCCAGGCTCCGTTGGCGTACGAGAAAAAGTCATTGCCAGGCAAAACAGTCGTATCCATTCCCGATTTGTCGAAAAAGGTGGTACGCGAAGGCACGTCGTCCTTCTCTTTTTTCTGGCAGGCTGTCAGGGCCAACGCACACAGGCCGACGACAAATACCGCATTGATTCGTGTCATAATTCGCAGTAGAGTTTCATGAAATGGCAGTCCGGTATGAACTTAAAGAGCAAGATCAAAAAACTTACTGAAACTTGGTTCGCTTTTTGATAAATGTCCGCCAACGAGGTATCACATGACAAACCACAATCTTTCCTTATCTTCGTTTATCAATTCGTCAAATTTTACTTTCACCATGAAAAAACTGCTCATTCTCAGCTTACTCGTCGGTGCATCGTTTGGTGCTTTTGCGCAGGGCGAAGCGAGTTATCACGGCAAAAAAATTACCGAAAAAGGAGCTATCCCCGCTACGCAGTTATCGGCAAAAATGAACGGCAAAGACAAGCTGGATACGAAAGTCGAAGGCACTGTCGAGTCGGTCTGCAAAATGAAAGGCTGCTGGATGAAAATTAAAACGGGCGACGGACAAACCATGCGCGTCATGTTTAAAGACTACGCCTTCTTCGTTCCGAAAGACATCGTTGGCAAAACGGTCGTTGTAGAAGGCACCGCCGAAAGTACGACTACGCCGGTTGACGAACTCCGTCACTACGCCGAGGATGCGGGTAAATCAAAAGAAGAAATCGAGAAAATCAACCAGCCCGAAAAAGCTCTGACATTTATGGCCGACGGCGTGATCGTGAAAAAATAATTGATCGATCCAACCTTTTTTCAGGCGGACGAATCCTTGTCAAAAAACACCAGGGATTATGTTTAATTTCACAAAGGCGCTTTCTGGTTTACTCATCGTTGGAACCGTACTGCTTGCGGCTTGTCACTCTGGAGACACAGTACCGCGTGAAAAACTTCCTGCTGACCACTTGGCTCTTCAGGCTGGAACATCCATACAAACATCAACTGGCTTAAATATCCGGGCTGATTCGGTTCGTGTATCCATTTGCCCGCCTAACGCTGACTGTTTCGCTCCTGACAATGCTAGTGTCTTGCTACACTTGTCAAAAGCGTCTCAGAGCCAATCTGTTCGGTTATTTGCATGGATTCCTAATTATAGGCGTATGCCTACTAACCAACCGACGCTTATGGACTCAACAAGCATTGACTTTGGCGGACAACGATATAAGGTCATTTTACGAGATGGACGGTATAATGCTAGCTCTAGCTCAGAATCTTCGCAGGAAGTTATTGTGCAGGTTTCGCCGATTGACTAGCTCACTTTAACTAATTTCAGTAGATTAAGGGCTGCAACGATCCGTTGCGGCCTTTTTTGTACCCAACCAACAATCTTTTATGAAAAAACTATACCTACTGGCAGGATTATCCCTGCTGGCAGCTCCTCTGTTTGCCCAGCGTACACTCATTCACTGCGGAAACCTCTTCGATGGCGTCGGCAACTCGCTGCAACCTCAAATGACGGTTGTTGTTGAAGGTAACAAAATTACCGCTATTCAGAAAGGCTATACCAATCCTGCTGGTAAAGACGCCGTTGTCGATCTGAAATCAAAAACTGTCCTGCCTGGCCTGATCGACATGCACGTTCACCTCGAAAGTCAGACGCGCCGGGGCGGAGCCATTGATGGCTTTACGAAGAACGTGCCGGATGTGGCTTTCCAGGCGTCAAAATACGCCAAAACAACGCTTCTTGCCGGTTTTACTACGGTGCGAGACTTAGGAGGCAGCGGTGTCAATATTTCGCTTCGCAATGCCATCAATGCTGGGCTGGTTGACGGTCCTCGTGTGCTGACCGTTGGCAAATCCATTGCAACAACCGGCGGTCATGCCGATCCGACGAACGGCTACCGTAAAGATCTCATGGGCGATCCGGGACCAGAAGATGGTGTGATCAACAGCGCAGCCGATGCCCGCAAAGCCGTTCGGCAACGGTACAAAGACGGAGCCGACCTGATCAAAATTACGGCAACGGGTGGGGTGTTGAGTAACGCAAAAGATGGGTCTAACCCCCAATTTACGGAGGAAGAAGTGAAAGCGGTGGTCGATGCGGCCAAAGATTACGGTTTTGCCGTGGCGGCTCACGCCCACGGGGCCGAAGGCATGAAGCGAGCCATCCGCGCGGGCGTGCAAACCATCGAGCACGGCACGTTTATGGACGACGAAGCGATTGAACTATTCAAAAAGCACGGTACGTACTTTGTTCCGACGATTATTGCCGGTAAAACCGTCGCCGATTCCGCCCGGATGTTTGGGTATTACCCCGCCCTCGTGACGCCGAAAGCCCTGGCAATCGGACCGAAAATTCAGGCTACGTTTGGTAAAGCTTACAAAGCGGGAGTTAAGATTGCCTTTGGAACCGATGCCGGCGTGTACATTCACGGTTACAACGCCAAGGAGTTCGAATACATGGTCGAAGCCGGTATGCCCGCCGTAGAAGCAATCAAAACAGCCCTGCTAACCAATGCCAAGCTGCTTGGCCTGGATACGCAAATTGGCTCGATTGAAACGGGCAAACTGGCCGACATCATTGCCGTTAGCGAAAATCCGTTGCAGAATATCAAAACGTTGCAGACCGTTCAGTTTGTGATGAAGGACGGAAAGATTTACAAGCAGTAGTCGTTCACGCCTAGTCACCTCTAAATAGGGGTGACTAGATACGCGTATCCTCTTTTAGTAACGCATTGACTCGTTCGGCTTCTTCGTGCTGAACCCAGTGGGTAGCGTTTTCCAGATAAACAACACGTCCTTCATCGCAAAGATCAAGACTAAGTTGGGCCATTTCGCGCTTTAAAAATCGGTCTTTGACACCCCAGATAATCAGCGTCGGCACGGTGACCCGAATCGATTTCTGACGACTTGGTGGTTTCCGTAGAGCCGCCCGGTACCAGTTGACCATTGCCGTTAATGTACCGGGTTGCGACCAGGCCGTTTTATAGTGGCCGAGATCGTCGTTCGTAAACGTCCCCCGGCGGCTGCTTCCACGCAGGGTTCGCGCCAGAAACGAGTAATTGCGTAATCCCAGTAATTTTTCGGGCAGCCAGGGCAGTTGAAAAAATCCGATGTACCAGCTCCGTTTTAGTTGACCCAGATCACGACTGGCAAACTTTTTCATAACAACCGGGTGGGGTACGTTCAGCACAACAAGCCGCTCGACCCGCTCTGGATATACCACAGCGGTCCACCAGGCGACAGCCGCGCCCCAGTCGTGACCGACGACCCTTGCTTTTTGCCGACCTGCTGCGTCGATTAATCCAATTATATCGGCGGCTAAACTATCAATTGCATAGGAAGCTACCCCTTTCGGTTTGTCACTCAGGTTATAGCCGCGCTGATCGGGTACCCAAACGCAAAAACCGGCTGCGGCTAGTTCACTAATCTGCTGGTGCCAGCCGTACCAGAACTCGGGAAAACCATGCAGCAGAATAACCAACGGCCCATCAACTGGACCCGCCTGAACCACGTGCAGCCGAATGCGCCCGGATTGTGTATTGTTGATGTCGACAAATGTGTGTTCCATAGAAAAACAAATGTCGTTTTTGAGTGAATGTTTTTTGTGCGTTTTGGGTGTGGTGTCAGGTTCTCAAACCTGATACCACACCCAAAACGCCACTTACTGTTAGAAACCGAAATACCGCTCGGCGTTGCGATAACAGATGTCCTGTACAATCTGCCCGATCCAATCCACATCATTCGGTAGCTCGCCGTTTTCAATATCGTTCCCGAAGATGTTGCAGAGAATGCGTCGGAAATATTCGTGTCGGCTGTACGATACAAAACTCCGCGAATCGGTCAGCATCCCGACGAAGGCACTCAACAAGCCCATGTTCGACAAGGCGTTGATCTGTTTTTCCATCCCGTCTTTCTGATCCAGGAACCACCAGCCCGAACCGAACTGTACCTTACCGCGTACCGAACCGTCGTTGAAGTTGCCGATCATGGTAGCGATCACTTCGTTGTCCGCCGGATTGAGGTTATACAGAATCGTCTTTGCCAGTTGGTTGCGATCATCCAGACCACCCAGAAAGCGCGACAAGGCAACAGCCTGCGGAAAATCGCCGATGCTATCCCACCCGGTGTCCGGACCGAGATCGCGCAACCGCCGAACGTTGTTGTTCCGGAGCGCCCCCAGGTGAAACTGCTGCGTCCAGCCTTTCTCGTGATCCCATTCGGCAAATTGAACGAGCATGAACGACTTGAACTTTAGTATATCGGTAGGGCTAAGCACCTTTAGTCCATCACTCCAGTTGAGCAATAGATTGTCGAAAATCGTTTTGATTTCGCTTTCTACGTACGGTTCGGCATAGACAGTTTCGAGACCGTGATCGGATAAGCGGCAGCCCATTTCGGCAAAGTAATCGTGCCGGGACTTGAGCGCATCCATGTAATCAGTTAGGGTACGAATTTCGCGGTTCGTCACCTCCCCCACTTTCTGAACATAAGCCCGAAACGCAGCCGGATCATCAACGGCCATAGCCTTGTCAGGTCGGAACGTAGGCAGGATCTTTACTTTAAAACCGTCCCTGGCAATAGCGCGGTGGTGCTCAAGTGAATCCGTCGGATCATCCGTCGTACAGACCACCCGGACATCGAAATGTTGAAGCAGAGCGCGTGTCGATAGGTTGGGCAATTGCTCATTACAGCTATCGTACACCGACCGGGCCGTAGAGGGGCTTAGAATATCGGTCAGGCCAAACGGGTTTTTAAGCTCCAGATGCGACCAGTGGTATAGGGGGTTCCGCACTGTGTACGGCACGGTTTCCGCCCATTTCTCAAACTTCTCCCAATCGGATGCATTGCCCGTGCAGTACCGTTCATCGATGCCGTGGGTGCGCATAGCCCGCCATTTATAATGGTCGCCGTAGAGCCAGAGCTGCGTTATGTTCTCAAACCGTTTATCGGCAGCAATCTGATCGGGCGGCAGATGACAGTGGTAATCAATGATTGGCATGGGCCGGGCGTACTCGTGGTAAAGCCGCCGGGCTGTCTCCGTCTGAAGCAGAAAGTCGTCGGACAAAAACGCGGGAGAAGACAAGAGTGTATTCATGGTTGGAAAAGCAAAAACCGGGTAGTTTCTCCCGGTCTCTGTATTTATTTTTTAAAAGGGTGACTCATGAACTGAAAACGATTCACCTTCGGCGTAATTGCCATTATCTACCTAGCTAGTCTGTGTAGGACAAACAACTAATCCGGGCAACAGGCTATTGATGCATTAGCCCCGTCATCAGGCCGCGTAGTTCTGCCAGTCCGCGCAATCGGCCAATAGCGGTATAGCCCGGATTGGTCCGCTTACCCGACGTCAGATCATCGAGCATCCGGTGACCATGATCGGGGCGGAACGGCATTCGCAAATCGGTTCGGCCTTCGTCTTGCCGCCGTTTCTGCTCGTTCAACAAAGCCCGCATCACGCCTGCCATCGGCACATCGCCCTCGAGGTGGTTCGCTTCCTGGAAACTACCGTCGGCATTCCGTTCGGTACTGCGCAGGTGAACAAAGTGAATCTTATCGCCCAGCCGTTCGGCCATGCCCACTAAATCGTTATCCGCCCGAACGCCGTAGGAGCCCGTGCAGAAACAGATTCCGTTCGCCGGTGAGTTGGCCGCAGCCAGCAGCGCACGGGCATCGGCTTCGGTGCTGACCACGCGGGGCAACCCGAGAATCGGGTATGGCGGATCGTCGGGATGAATGGCTAGTCGTACACCAACCGATTGAGCTACGGGTACGATCTCCCGCAGGAAGGCATACAGATTCTGCCGTAAGTCGTGGTCGCTGATGTCTTTGTACGCATCGAGCGCATTCCGGAATTGTTCTACGGTATAACTTTCTTCGGAACCGGGCAGCCCCGCAATGATTGTGCGCGTCAGGCGTTTCACCTGCGCATCCGTCATCGAATCGAGCATTGCCCGCGCCCGTTGCTTTTGGGTATCGTTGTACAGGTATTCCGCGCCCGGACGTTTCAGAATATACAGCTCAAAAGCAGCAAATTCGGTAGCATCGAACCGTAACCCCGTCGAACCGTCGGGCATAGGATAATCGAGATCGGTCCGCGTCCAGTCGAGGACAGGCATGAAATTGTAACAAACCGTATCGATACCGGCCTGCGCTACATTCACAATCGATTCTTTGTAGTCTTCGATGTAGCGCAGGAAATCACCGGATCGCGTTTTGATCCCTTCATGAACAGGAATACTTTCGACAACCGACCAGGTCAGGCCCGCCCGTTCAATTTGTGATTTGCGGCTCTGGATTTCGTCTATCGACCAGACTTCGCCGTTTGGAATATGATGCAGGGCGGTTACAATGCCGGTAGCGCCAGCCTGTCGTACGTCGTTTAGCGATACCGGATCATTCGGTCCAAACCATCGCCAGGTTTGTTCAAGCATTTTATAATCAGTAAGTTAGTATATTAATAAGCAAGCAAGTTTGACACGTACAGACCATTTGACGGCTTGCAACTACCGACTTACTGACTAATTTTAGGTAAAAAAGCGTATTTCTATGCTTTTCTCACTAATTAGCAGTCATTTGTTTTGCAAACGCTCACAACATCCGGTCGTTTCCGCTGGCGTATCGTCGCGCTGTTGTTCCTGGCAACGACCATCAACTACATTGATCGCCAGGTGCTTTCCTTTACGATGACCGATGAGGTTTTTCGCAAAGAAATGCTCGATTTACCGCTTGACAAAGAGCTGACCAAGGAAGCCATCGACCGGTTCAAGATCCTGTACAGCGATGTGGATGCGGCTTTCAAATTTGCCTATGCCATCGGTTTTCTACTGGCGGGCTGGCTTATTGACCGGATTGGTACCAAACGCGGCTTTGCCCTGGGCATTATTGTCTGGAGCATCGCGGCTACCTTGACGACGTTTGTGCAAACGATGACCGGTCTGCGGTGGACACGGGGTATTTTGGGGCTGGGCGAATCGGCTAATTTCCCGTCGTCGGTCAAAACCATATCGGAATGGTTTCCCCGGCGCGAGCGCTCGTTTGCCAATGGACTTTTCAACGCCGGAACAAACGTCGGCATCATCCTGACGGCTCTCGCCATTCCTTCCCTGATTCTACGCTTTGGTTGGCGAAGTTCCTTTTTTGTAACGGGTTTACTCGGTTTTGGCCTGCTTATACTCTGGTGGTTTACCTACAGCAAACCCGAACGGAACCCAAAGCTCTCCCCCGCCGAACTAGCTTACATCCGGAGCGACGAGGAACGTCGTGTGCCCGTAAAACCCTCCTGGGGGCAATTGTTGAGCTACAAACAAACCTGGGCCTTTGCCATTGGTAAGTTCCTGGCCGATCCGATCTGGTGGTTTTACATGACGTGGCTTCCCGATTTTTTCAACTCAAATGACGCGCTTGATCAGAAGCTCGATCTGAAAAGCTTCGGCGTTCCTTTCCTAATCATTTACCTCGTTTCCGATGCCGGGAGCATTTTCTTTGGCTGGCTGAGCACCCAGTTTATGAGCCTGGGCTGGTCGGCCAATCGCGCCCGCAAGACCACCATGCTTATCTGCGCCTTGTGCGTTGTACCCATATTTTTTGCGGCTCAAACCAACAGTCTGACCATCGCTATCGCCCTCATTTCGCTCGCTACGGCTGCGCACCAGGGTTGGGCGGCCAACATGTACACCTTTGCCTCCGACCTGTTTCCGAGAAATGTTGTGGCATCGGTAACGGGTATCGGCGGTATGTTCGGGGCGGTGGGTGGTATCCTGCTCGCGCTGCTGTCTGGACGAATTATTACGGCATTCGGGTATTTGCCCATGTTCATCGTTGCCAGTTGCAGCTACCTGACCGCTTTGCTGCTTATTCACCTGGTCCTGCCCAAACTGGAACCGGTCAAAGCCGAAGAATTGGAAAACCGGGGAAAATGGAGCTTGTTAAGTGCCAAATAAATACTACACATTTCTCAACGGATGCCCGTAACTTGCACATTCTAATCTACCCTTCTTACCATTCATGAAAGTCATCACTTTCGGCGAAGTTATGCTCCGGCTTAGTCCACCGGGTGTTGAGCGTTTTGTACAAACCGATTCATTGACCATGCACTTTGGCGGGACCGAAGCCAATGTGGCCGTCTCCCTGGCGCAGTTAGGACTCGAAACCGCCCACGTCACTCGTTTTCCCGATCATGCTTTAGGTCGGTCGGCGGCTGGCTACTTACGTCAGTACGGCGTAGGAACGCAGCATATTCGTTTCGGTGATGGTCGACTTGGGTTGTATTTTCTGGAAACGGGTGCGGGAAGCCGGGCCAGCCAGATTATCTATGACCGTGTCGATTCGGCGTTTTCGCGCATCACGCCCAACGATATTGACTGGGAGGTTGTCCTGAGTGGTGCCGACTGGTTCCACTGGACCGGGATTACGCCCGCACTCTCGCAGGGCGCTGCGGATTGTTTGCTGGCTGGTATTCAGACCGCGAATCGACTCGGCGTTCCGGTTTCGGGTGATATCGTTTACCGCAGTAATCTCTGGCAATACGGTCGTACTCCGCAGGAAATTATGCCTGCCTTAACCGAAGGCTGTACGCTTGTTTTGGGTAACAAAGCGCTTTTTTCGGAACTGTACGGCGTGGTAGGCAGCACGTTTATCGAAGCAGGACGGGCTATGATGAAACGTTTTCCAACCCTGAAGTACATTACGGATACCAAACGCAATTCCCTGAGTGCATCGCACAATGAACTGTCGGCCAAGCTGTTCGACGGCAATACCGTTCATAAATCAAGAGTGTACAGCATTCAACCTATTGTGGATCGGATTGGCACAGGTGATGCCTACATGGCCGGACTGATTTACGGTTTGCTTACTTTCAACGATCCACAGCGAGCGGTTGAGTTCGGCGCAGCGGCTTCAGCCTTGAAGCATACGATTCCCGGCGATGTGAATCTGGCCACCGTCAGCGAAATTGAAACGCTGGAAGCGGGTGACAGTTCCGGAAAACTGCGACGCTAAAACACGCTTGTGCTTTGTAGAATTTAGTGGCCGACCGTCGATTAATGACCGTCCGCCCAAAACGATAAACTTCATAAAAATGGCCCGCATTCCCCGACTAACGCTTTATCAAACCATCCGTCAGACCCCGCTTGTTCCCGTCTTTTACCATCCCGACGATGAAGTCTGTCTGGGTGTCGTGTCAGCCTGTTACCGGGCGGGTGTTCGGGCGTTCGAATTCACCAACCGGGGCGATTTTGCCCACGAACGTTTTGCGAACCTGAGCCGGATTTGTGCCCGCGAGTTTCCCGGTCTGGCACTTGGTGCCGGTACCGTACTGGACGCGCCAACGGCTGCGCTTTATCTGCAACTCGGTGCTGACTTCATTGTCGGTCCAACTTTCAGTGAAGAAGTTGCCCGGCTGTGCAACCGTCGAAAAGTGGCTTACATGCCTGGTTGCGCGACATTAACCGAAATTACTACCGCTCACGAATGGGGCGTTGAAGTGGTCAAGATCTTTCCGGGAGAGGTGTTGGGACCTCAATTTATTCGGAGCCTAAGCGGACCGCTGCCGTTTGCCAGTGCGATGGTAACGGGTGGCGTTGAACCCAACCGGGAAAGCCTATCCAAGTGGTTCGGTGCGGGTGTTGTCGCCGTTGGGATGGGTTCACAGCTTTTCCCAAAAGATGTACTAGCAAACCGTGCGTTTGATAAAATAGAGGCTACAGTTAGCGATGTACTGCGTATTATTGCTGAATTGTGAAGTATCAACCCGACGTTTTCATCTTTACGCAATAGTTAACGAACTTCTTAGATGATTGCAGAACAGCCTGCCACCCACCCACCCATGTCAAAACTCAACCGTTCGACGCATCCCGCTCCTGTTTTTCCGGAAAAGGTCTTACAGTTCGGTACAGGCGTCCTATTGCGTGGCCTGCCCGATTATTTAGTGCAAAAAGCCAATGCTGAAGGTCGATTCAACGGCTCGATTGTCGTCGTTAAATCAACCGATAGTCAAACCAGCGAATTTTCGGATCAGGATAATCTGTACACCGTGGCCGTTCGGGGTGTTCAGCAAGGTGAAAACGTAGCCGAAACAACGATTGTGTCGGCGATCAGCCGGGTGATGGCGGCTCAGACCCAGTGGAATGAGATTTTGATGCTGGCTCGAAACCCAAAGTTGCAGATCATCATTTCCAATACCACCGAGGTAGGCTTAAACTATACCGAAGAAAGTATCTTCCAGCATCCTCCCCAATCGTTTCCGGCGAAGTTGACGGCCTTTCTGTACGAACGATTCCGTAGCGTAGGCGGCTCGAAAGCCAAAGGTCTGGTAGTTATTCCAACGGAGCTGGTCACCGACAATGGTTTGATCCTTCGCGAAGCCGTGGAAAAACTGGCTCAATTCAACGAGTTGGGCAAGCTGTTTACGAAGTGGCTTAAGTTTCACGTTCGCTTTTGTAACTCGCTGGTTGACCGCATTGTCACGCGCCCAACCGACGAAGCTAAGCAGGAACTTCAACAGGAGCTTGGCTATGAAGACGACCTGCTGACGTTTACGGAACCGTATCACCTGTGGGCTATCGAAGGCGACGACCGCGTTCGGGAAACGCTAAGCTTCGTGGACGGAAGTACGCCACAAGTAATTATTGACGAGGATATTAATTTTTACAAAGAGCGTAAGTTACGGGTACTGAACGGTACACACACGCTCACCATGCCACTGGGCTACCTGCTCGGTTTGGAAACGGTAGCGGATGAGATGAAGCACCCGGCAATGAGCAAATTTGTCGAGTCGTTGATGCTCAAAGAGATCGTGCCGACCGTCCCAGATTACGGCGTTCCGGGTATGGACAAAGCCGATGTTGCCCAGTTCGCTCACGATGTACTGGATCGGTTCCGCAATCCGTACCTCGATCACCTGCTGCTGAACATTTCGCTTCAGGAAACGGCAAAGATGCAGGCTCGAAACGTAGCGACCATTCAACGGTACTACGAACAGTTCAATGCGGTGCCCAAATTTATAGCGTTGGGTTTCGCGGCTTACCTGCGTTTTATGAAGGCCGTACGGCAGGAAGAAGGCCAGTTCTTTGGCGAGATTGCCGTCGGTGGTGGGGTACTCAACTACCCGATCCGCGACGAACGCGCTGGTTATTACTACGGCGACTGGCAGACCGTCAAGGAAAATGATTCCGCAACCGTTTTTTCGTTTGTCAAAAGCGTACTGTCCGACAAATCGCTCTGGCAGGCCGATCTGACAACGTTGCCGGGCTTCACCGAAGCGGTGGCTGACTACCTGAACGAGATTCTCGAAGCGGGTGCCGAAGCGGTGCTCAACAAAGCCGTATCGGAATAATTTTTTCGTACAGCCAGCGTCAGGTTGGTCAACCCGATGCTGGCTGTACGCTACCTAATTGGCAAGTAGCGATAGCAATAATTCCGGTTCGTTGGTGGTGATGAAATCAGCGTGCCGCTCCAAAAACCACATCAACGTTTCCCGATCATTCACGGTCCAGACGTTAACTGTCAGGTGACGCTTTTGCGCGTCGGCTATCCAGTCTTCGTTTTTCTTTAGTACACTGAAGTGGTAATCTAAGCCAAACAGATTGTCGGCAGCCAGTTGCTCCGGTGATTTGTCGCCGTACAGGTAAGCAACCCGTGCATCCGGATTAAGCGCTTTCACTTTCTTACAAACGTCATAATCGAAAGCGATGTAATCGACCCAGGCCTGCGCTTTTAATTGGTTTACGGTTTGCAGGACACGCTCCGTCAACGCCATCGACCGTTCTTTCCCCATTGTCGATGTTTTTATTTCCAGAATCAGCCGGGTACGGTTTTGTTTCATGCCTTCGGTCAGATAAGCTTCCAGCGTGGGCAGGGGCTCTCCGTTGCTGAGTTTGATTTTAGCCAGTTCCGAAGAAGGCGTTTTCTCGATAGCAAGCCCTTGAATGGTCGCGTCGTGATTGACGAACAACACCGAATCGGCGGACATGTGCACGTCGAACTCGCTACCCATGCAGCCTAGCCGAATCGCATTTTGTAGCGCCGTAATCGAGTTTTCACTTGTCTTGGTTTGTTTCCAGGCTCCCCGGTGTGCAATTACCTGATTGCGGATAAATTCATCTTTCACAATCCGAAACGTATCGCGCACGCTACCAGAAGCCGTTTGTCCTTCAACGATAAGATCGTACCAGGGCGTGGCCGTTTTCGCGGCTTTCGGCGAAATAGCCAGCTGATTGCTTTTGTTCAGGGTGAATAAACCCGCATTAGGCCCCCGCAGGCTCAGACGACTTACCGGACCAGTAGCCCGAAGCGTCCCTACCGCCGTTTGTGTGGGCGAATACGTATAATTGGAGAGCGATAAGGTGTGCTGAGCGTTGGCAGCCAAGTGACTTAAGCAGCTAGTGAGCAGTAAATTGAGTACAGTAATTCGAAAATTGACCATGACCGGGCACTGATTAGTAAGCGTATTGGTAAGAAAAGAGAAGCAAGGTAGCCTTCATACTCCAAACTCAGTTGAAACTAAGATTATCATTACCCGGTACTAGACAACATAGCCATAATGCGAACAGAAACTTACCGGGCGATGCAACTCTGTCTTCGGCAACGACAGCTTACCCATCAATCGTCTGAATAGACAACTATTCAGCTTGCAATATACTTTTTGCCAGATAAATTTGCACCCGCCCCTTAACTCATTTACCGAATGCCAGATCAGATTCTTGTCATTGGAAGCTCAAACACCGACATGGTCGTAAAGGCCGAAAAACTACCCGCGCCGGGCGAAACCGTCATGGGGGGTACATTTTTAATGAATCCCGGTGGCAAGGGGGCCAATCAGGCTGTAGCAGCTGCCCGACTGGTTGAGGCTTCGAAGGGAGGTTCGGTAACGTTTGTTGCGAAAGTAGGCAACGACATTTTCGGCAAACAGGCCCTTGACGGATTCGAGCGGGAAGGCATCAACACAACCTATGTACAAACCGATAGCGATCATCCGTCAGGGGTAGCCCTGATCAACGTCGATGCATCCGGCGAAAACAGCATTACGGTAGCTCCGGGCGCGAATGCCAATCTGCTCCCGGAAGAAACCGAAGCCGCCTTGCAGTCGGCAGAACCCGGCGCGCTGGTATTACTTCAGCTGGAAATTCCGCTGCCGACTGTCGAATACGTCGTTCGGAGAGCGTCTGAGCGAGGTTTGCGCGTCATTCTGAATCCGGCCCCCGCCCAGACGCTGCCACCTGATTTATTTCCGCATTTGTTCCTGATTACGCCCAACGAAACCGAAGCCGAACTGCTAACGGGCGTTCGGGTAGTTGATCTTGCTACCGCCGAAAAAGCAGCGCAAAAGCTCCAGGAAATGGGCGTTTCCAACGTGGTTATTACCCTCGGCTCAAAAGGAGCTTACCTAACTACCGACAGCCAGTCCGGCCAGCTCGTCGAAACGCCCGTTGTCAAAGCAATTGACACAACCGCTGCGGGAGATTGCTTCAACGGAGCATTGACGGTAGCTTTATCCGAAGGAAAAACGCTGGCGGATGCTGTAACATTTGCCTGCCGGGCGGCTTCCGTATCAGTTACACGCATGGGCGCTCAGGCATCGGCCCCGTACCGACACGAACTGGAACCACTACTGAGCAAGTAGTAACGACGTTATCCAGCCTGCTGACTGTAATCGTAGATAACGCATAGTCTTTTATCCCTCACCTTTCTTTATGAAAAAGTTACTGTTATCGGGTATCCTGCTCGCTTCATTGTCGGGCGCTGTACCACCAGTTAAGAAATCGAAAACCCCTCCTAAATCGGTAACGATGGCTAAAACGGCCATTCAGGATAAGATCAAAGGCGGTTGGGCCGGGCAACTGATTGGCTGCACATTTGGCGGGCCGACCGAGTTTCAGTACAACGGCACGATGATCAACGACTATCAGCCCATTCCGTGGTACGACGGCTACATCAAGCACACAATGCTGAACAATCCGGGCCTTTACGACGACATTTACATGGATCTGACGTTCGTGGATGTGTTTGAACAGAAAGGTCTTGATGCACCGGTTGATGAACATGCGAAAGCGTATGCCAACGCGGGATACATGCTCTGGCACGCGAATCAGGCGGGGCGATACAATCTGCTGAATGGTCTTAAAGCACCCGAGTCGGGTCACTGGCTGAACAACCCCCACGCCGACGATATTGATTTTCAGATCGAAGCGGATTTTTCGGGTTTAATGGCTCCCGGAATGCCCAATTCCGCCGTTCAGATTGGCGATCCCATCGGGCACATTATGAACTACGGCGACGGCTGGTACGGGGGCGCGTTTGTCGGGGCTATGTATTCGCTGGCGTTTGTTTCCAACGATGTCAATTACGTTGTCAAAGAAGCGTTGAAGACCATTCCGGCGCAGAGTACCTTTTACCAGTGCATTGCCGATGTCATCAAATGGCATGAGCAGTACCCCACTGACTGGAAACGCAACTGGTTTGAAATCCAGAAAAAATGGTCGGATGAAATCGGCTGTCCCGAAGGCGTGTTTCATGCCCTTGACATTGACGCAAAAATCAATGCCGCTTACATCGTTCTCGGCTTACTGTACGGCGGGGGCGATTTCACCAAAACGATGGAAATCAGCACCCGCGCTGGTCAGGACTCGGATTGCAATCCATCCTCGGCGGGGGGTATTTTGGGAACGATGCTCGGCTATGACAAAATTCCGGGTTACTGGAAACAAGGCTTGCGGGAAGCCGAAGACATTGATTTCAAATACACAACCCTATCGCTCAACGATGTGTACGCGCTAAGCCTGAAACACGCGCTCCAGGTTGTTGAACGGAACGGCGGTAAAATCAACGGCGATCAGGTAACAATTGCGGTCCAGACGCCCAAAACTGTTCGACTCGAACAGGCGTTTACGGGTCATTATCCGGTGCGGGTTACGCCCATTCGTAAAAGCCTGGAGAACGAATACACGACTGAATTTGACGGCATCGGTTTTGTCATTCGGGGCGAGGCAAAACCAAAGAACCGGAGTAACTGGGGCTACGAAAGCACATTTGCCTTTAATGCCGAACTTTACGTTGACGACAAAAAGATTGAAACCGCTAAACTGCCCGTTAATTTTATCCATCGTCGCTATGATCTATTTTGGAAGTATCAGCTCCCCAAAGGCAAACATACGGTGCGGGTTAAGTTGCTGAATCCAGATGCCGAACACGTGGTTTCTATGACGGACCTGCTCGTTTACAGCGATCAGCCCGTTAAGTCGAAATTATAGCAATACAGGATTAGCGTATAATCGGGTATGCAGGGCGAGCAGGGCTCCCGTAGATGCAGCCGTTTTTGGTTTTGTTGTGTATGAAGCGCTGTCTACTCTTTCTGGTCGTAGCTCTGCTGCCTATCTTTTCAGGCTGGGCACAGCCCAACCCACCAACGTTGTACCCAAACCCGGAAGCAGCTCTGCAACTTTACCGCAGTAACCTGACCCGACTACGCCAGGAACATCTCAACCACCGCAATCTGCCCGACTTATCGTTTTTTCTGTTCGGCATGGGCGACCGGGCCAAGTACATTTACCGGGCCGGGCGATTGATCGACGCCTTAACCGGGCACATCGAGGAGCAATGGACGGTCAAAAGTGAGCTGATTGTTCCGTCCGAATACCTGGTTCATCTGACCCTGGACGATAACAGCACCGTTCAAATCCGGGAAGACGAAACGGGAGTCTGGTTGATTCAGGCAGCGGCAACCAATAGCAATAAACTACCTAAAGTCAGACGCATACGCAATACGAAACGAACGGTAAACCTACCACGTTTTGCTAGCAACACGTTCGGACCAGTCCTGCGGGTATTACACCACGACCTGTTGATTAACCTCGTAGCGGGCTCCGACGGTGTTAGCCGACCCGTATCAAACGTCATGGTTTACCCAAAACCTTCGTACGGTAATGCTGCTCTTATGGGTATGGTTCTGAAAAAAACAGACAACCTACGGCTTATCCGCGACTGGATCTTATCGATACGCGATCCGTTCGATTGGAATAAACCAGGAGTCGCCGAGGTCGATAATGTGGGTCAGGTGTTGTTTTTAGTATCGCTGGTTTCGGACCGCAATCATCCGGTTGTGCAAATGGCTCTGGACTCGGTCAACCGGTTTCGAAAAGACAAGTACATCCTTGGCAAAACCGATAACGAGGACCATCCGGTTTTCCAGACCAAGTGGCTGAAGTACGGGCTGAAATCGTTGGGACTACCCGATCCATATGTCATTCCGAAGCAATACGACAGTTATTCGGCGCTGTTGTGGTGGGATTTTACCAATGAGCACGTTGCAGGACCGAAGTTCGACGAAGAAGTCAGTGCGACTAAGCCGTATCTGGTTTGGGCTGAAGATCATTTCTACCACGAAAAACGCGGTATGCTGGGTACCGTCGACTACCCCCTCAGCTGGGAACAAAAAGCCAGCGATGCCCATTACCCCGCTTTGACCGTGCTTGACAAAGAGTTGGTGAAGCAAAAGCTGGCTTTCCCTCATGCCCGCCACGCAGCCGAGATGTTTTTACTGCTCAGTGATCAGTAGCCGGCCATTCTAGTCCCAGAAAATGATACCCGTTCGGGTTATCCAGGCGTGGGTTGTCGATTCGTACTTGTCGATCTTATCACCACCGCCCTGCCGACGCGGATCGTTCTCGGCCTGCATCCAGGTATCCAGCCGCTGCTGCAATCCTTTCTTGACTACCGCGTATTTTGGATTGCTGGTCTGATTACGCATATTGTACGGATCGTCTTTCAGGATATACAGCTCATCGGCGGGGCGCTTCTCGAATCCTAGCGCAAACAGTGTCTTAACCGCTGGCTCATTGCGATGATCCATCATGTACACTTTCGTCGGACCACCGTCCACATCACCGAATACGGAAGGCGTTCCCGGAATCGTTTCGTCGCCCGCAGGCATTCGGTCGGGTCGGAAGTTTCGAATGTACAGATACTCTTTCGTCCGGATGGCGCGCATCGGATACCCGGCTCCGTAGTCAAATTCGGCCCGGCACAAACAATGCCGCTCTCGTTCAAGAAACACCTCCGACCGATGAACCGCTTGCTGACCGTTCAATACGGGCAGCAAACTCATTCCATCCAGTTCGGGCCGCTGCTGAACGCCCGCCCAATCCAGAAACGTTGGCATCAAATCAAGCAGATTGACAAACGAGTCATTGCGTTTCGGCTGACTCCCGTTTTTGTCGAAGCGGCTGATGAGCAGCGGAACGCGCGTGCCGTAGTCGTACAGATTGGCTTTGGCGTGCGGAAAAGGCATGCCATTGTCCGACGCGACGACAATCATCGTGTTTTCCAGCTGACCCGAGCTTTCCAGTTTTTTGAGCAACTCGCCAATTTCCCGGTCAAACCGCTCTACTTCGCCCAGGTAATCGGCCACATCCCCTCTCACTTCCGGCACATCCGGCAAAAACTTGGGCAGGTTAATTTTTTGAGGATCGATACCCGCTTTCTTGCCGCTTCCCTGATCGAAAGGGCGGTGCGGGTCGTTGGTGCCGAACCAGAAAAAGAACGGCTTTCCCTTGGGTAGCTTGTCTATAAACGTCTCGAATACTGCCGAATCGCCAGCGGGATTTTGGGTATAGCCCATCTTTCGAAAATCGCCGGGAGACCAGCCTTTACGGTCGTACGCCACAGCGTAGCCCGCTTTGTTCAATAACTGAACGTAGGTTGGAACGCTGTGATCCAGCCGTCCACACAGATTAACGCCTTCACCCAGGTTGTGCGGATACCGTCCGGTCAGCATAGCCGCCCGCGAGGGGGTGCAGGATGGCGAAGCGCAGTAAGCGTTGGTAAAAACGGTTCCGTGCTGAGCCAGCCGGTCCAGATTAGGGGTTCGAATCGACTTGTCGCCGTAGATACTGGCATACGGATAACTCCAGTCATCGGCCAGAATAAACAGGATGTTAGGTCTTGGTTTCTCTTTTTGGAATGAAAAGAGGCCAAGAGCGGCAATCAAAATCACCCCAATCAGAGCGGCCAGGTATTTCATCAGCTTTCTATAGTTTGCCGCAAATTAGCACGAACCCCTGGCTCCTGAAAGCTTCCCTACGGTAACCTCGTTGTTGGTCTAAGTACCGATTCGTGAAAACACCATATGGAAATGAGCAGTTAAGTTAGAGAAGCCCCCAGATTCTATTGTTACATTGGGCAATCAGTAATGCGCAGGTTAGCCCGTTATCGATTGCCTTTTAACCATTTTACTGCATGGATCTTTTCACTGCTACCAGCATACTGGTTGGACTTAGCGCGCTGCTTTCTTACATAAACGCCCGCTTTATACGACTTCCCGGAACCATTGGAGTTGTTTTCTTGACACTGGTTCTTATTATTTCGGTGGTGATCATCGGTAGCCTCTCGTCGGGGTTTGCCCAACTGCTGATTGGCATCACCGAGCAGATCGACTTTACTAAAACACTCCTCGATGTCATGCTGGGCTTCCTGCTCTTTGCCGCTGCGCTGCATTTTGACCTCGACGATCTGAAACAGCAATTCCGTCCGGTACTGGTCTTGAGTACCGTCGGGGTCATTTTTTCAACGGCTTTGTTTGGTGTTGGCTTTTACTTCCTGACCAACCTTTTTAATTTTCCCGTTCCGCTTATGTATTGTTTTCTGTTCGGTGCGCTCATTTCGCCTACCGATCCAGTAGCCGTTGGGGCCATTCTTAAAGATTCCCCTATTCCACGCCGACTGGAAACAATCATCACGGGCGAATCGCTGTTCAACGACGGTGTGGGCCTGGTGCTGTTTATCTCGTTGCAGGAAGTGGCCAACCCGGATGTTAGTTTTTCTTTCTCGGACGCTGTCCTGCTTTTCTGCCGTGAGGTATTCGGAGGCATATCGCTGGGTATCCTGATGGGGTTAATCGCTTACCGCCTGATCAAAGCGTCGGACGATTTCCACACGGTTGTTCTGTTATCGCTGGCAATGGTTATGATCGTTTCGGTTATAGGCAATGCCCTGCACGTATCAGTTCCTTTGGCCGAAGTAGCCGCTGGGTTGCTATTAGGAAGCCGCTTGTCAGGCTCGTCGCGCACTGACACCCCCAAGTTTTACCTGGATCGGTTCTGGCATTTGATGGATGAAATCCTTAACACGATACTGTTCGTAATGATTGGGCTGCAAATCGTGGTGCTTCCGTTCATCCGCGATTATCTGCTGATTGGCTTACTGACCGTAGTGCTGGCTATCGTAGCCCGGAGCCTCAGCATACTGCTGCCTTACCTATTACAGTTTCAACTGTCAAGACTCAAGCCCGGTAGCTTACGCATTCTTACCTGGGCAGGACTCCGGGGCGGCATATCCGTAGCACTGGCTTTGTCATTACCCGACTCGCCCTATCGCGAATTGATTCTGGCTTGCTGCTACAGCATTGTTATTTTCTCGATTATCGGTCAGGGACTTACACTGAAACGAGTGGTTAGCTCCGCCACAAAAAACCAGGCAGCTTAAGCTTCTTGGCGGGACTTATCGTAGTCGATGGGTTTCCTAAACACCAGAAGGCTCATAGCGTGGTGTCGGTTTCTCAAAACCGACACCACGCTATGAGCCTTCTGGTGTTTGAGACTATCTGATAGGACCATAACTACATCACAGTCTCGACCCGATTAGTGCAACTTGCCACCTATTGTATAACCGGCTTTCAAGCTGAAATATTCATTTTTACCAATCAGTTTCGCGTTCGTAAACTCGTTGATAACGGTTGTATCATCGAGAAAATTGTAGACGGCTTCAACGTTGAATTGCCAGAATTTAATACCTGCCCGCAATAATCCACCCAGCTTGTTCGTGACCGGTAACGCATAGGACAGTGTTGTATTAACCGCGCCCATCACCTGCTGCTCACTGGCCGCAGCCCTGTAAAAGCCTACACCACCGCCCACGTACGGCCGAAAAGCCGTGCTTTTTCCGACCGTATAAGTCAAGGTTAATGCACCTGACATAAGCGATTTTGCCTGCGAATCGAAGAAAATAATGTTGCCCAGTACTTCGGGACGCTGGATAAATGCCTGCTCGAATCGAACACCCACATCGAGGTGTCGCCCGATTTCGTACTGCGGTTCGAGGCTATACACAAATCCCCCTTTACTCCCGTCTTTATCGCCCGACCGATCAGCCGGAGAAGCGTAGCCTAGGGAGGCATTTAGTTTAAACGGACCGAGCGATTGAGCAACCGTTACGGATGAAACAAACATGAATGCAAGAAAAAGCAATTGACGCATAACGACTATGTAGTGGGTGAATACTAGATACCGGTCCGATTCGGACTATCCTGCGCTGGCAGTTATCAATAGTGCAGACCTATTAGCCGTTACCCACAACAAGAGTCATCCGTTGCAGATTACACAAGCATTTGTTGTCAAATGCTCAAGAATCACCCGGCAAGTTGGTTAGAAAAAGAAGTTCGGGCGCAAAGCGATACGACCCGTTGCTACCTTTGCACGCATGAATTACCTCTACGTTTTTTTTGCTTTTCTGGTCGGTCTGGCGATTACCGTCCAAGCGGGTGTTAATGCCAATCTACGTCAGGCGATGGCCAACCCCATTCTGGCGGCTGCAATCTCGTTCGGTTCTGGATTCATTGTACTGGTGTTGCTTCTACTGGCATCGGGCAGTTCGGTACCTTCGCTGGATACCGTCAAGCAGGTAAGCTGGTGGAAATGGATGGGCGGAGCGATGGGGGCGCTATACATGATCACGGTGATTGTCAGTGTACCCAAAATTGGAACGGCCAATCTGGTTAGTCTGAGTGTCGCGGGTCAATTGCTGGCTGCCGTAGTGCTGGATCATTACGGATTGATGGGTTTTGCACTACACCCCGCCAACGGCTGGCGACTAGCCGGACTGGTGCTGATTATGGCGGGCGTGTTACTGGTTGTCCGAAACTAAGTACCCGATTTGCGGTTTAAAGCGTGTGGCTATCTTCAGCCCGCTTCGTCAACGCCTAAAACTGTACTCCGTGATTCAGTATCGCTTTTACCCTTCCCTGCTCAACGTTTTCTCGCGGTATCTACATGGCGGCAACCTGTCGGTGCAGGCGCTCATCGACTCCATTAACCGCGTTCCGACGCCAACTACCGCAGCGCAGGAGCGTGGTGTTTCGTTCGAAGAAGCCGTTATCAAAGGTACTGACGAAGATCGATTTGACGCCGAGATCGTTAAGAAGGTGCGAAAACTTCTCCCCCGGCCCATTGTCGATACGCAGGTTTTCTGCCAATGGGAAATCGACGATGTGCTGTTTTACGGCTACGTCGATGTGATCGGCAAATTCAAAGCCGTTGATTTGAAAACTACAGCGTCTTATCAGCCGGGTCGTTTCGTGCATAATCACCAGAATTTGTACCTCCACGCGCTTAAACGCAAGGGTATCAAGCTAATGGAGTACGTCATCACTGATTTTCGGGATGTGTACGTGGAAAGTTATGCGCTGACCCACCCCATTGATAAACAACTGGAAGAGATTCGCTTGTTTAAAGCCTTTCTGGAAGAGCATCGCCCACTCATTACGGATAAAAAAATATTTATAGCGCCCGGTGAAGACACCGACGCCCGGCGCAAATAATCCGTTTGGCCTGTTTGCGCTCTTCAATTGTACAACCTCTGTTCTAGCGGTCAAGACCCGACTTAGGCACTCACTTTTTACCGATCAGGAAAAACTTAACGGTTTCGCTTACATTTTGGTGAATTTTACGCGATGGGCTGTTGGCAAAGTACCCGGATCGATAGGTCTTAGCCGACCTTTTCGTATTTTTGGGTCTTCACGACCCAATTGATTTGCTCATGCCTTTTTGCCGGTTCCTGATTATTCTTTTCATCAACGTTTTCTTTTCCTTAACGGCTTTTTCGCAGTCAACGCCCCCGCCCTTTTTAAAGCTTACACCCGCCCAGAATCGCTGGGCCGACTCGGTCTTTGCGAGTCTCACGCCCGATCAACGGATCGCTCAGTTGATTATGGTGGCGGGTTATTCGAACCGGAAACCAGCTTACGAAGATTCACTCGTCAACCTGGTGCGCACCTACAAACTCGGTGGCGTGGTCATGTTTCAGGGTGGTCCTATGCGTCAGGCAAAGCTTACCAACCGGCTGCAAGCCCTTTCGACCGTACCGTTGCTGATCGCCATGGATGCCGAATGGGGTTTGGCGATGCGACTCGACAGCACCGTCCGCTATCCGTACCAGATGACACTGGGCGCTATGCAGGGTAACGATTCGCTGATTTATAACATGGGCGCGAGTCTGGCGCGGCAAGCCCGTCGACTAGGGGTCCACGTCAATTTTGCGCCGTCCATTGATGTCAATAACAACCCGAACAACCCGGTGATCAATTTCCGGTCGTTCGGCGAAGATAAGTATGCGGTTGCGCGCAAAGCCCTGGCGTATGTGCGCGGGATGCAGGATAATCACCTGCTGACCAGCCTGAAGCATTTTCCGGGACACGGCGATACGGGCACCGACTCTCACTACGACCTACCGCTGATCAACAAAAGCCGGGCCGAGCTCGATTCGCTGGAACTGTACCCGTTTCGTCAGTTGA
This sequence comes from Spirosoma oryzicola, assembly GCF_021233055.1. Classification (NCBI taxonomy): domain Bacteria; kingdom Pseudomonadati; phylum Bacteroidota; class Cytophagia; order Cytophagales; family Cytophagaceae; genus Spirosoma; species Spirosoma oryzicola. The sequence goes on from NZ_CP089538.1 coordinate 4,069,688, forward strand.
TCAACGCCGGAGCCGCCGGTGTGATGATTGCTCACCTGAGCATTCCGTCGCTCGACACCACCCGCAATCGGCCCTCGACGCTTTCGCCCGCTATTGTCACGAATCTACTCAAAGATGAACTGGGCTTTCAGGGGTTGATTTTCTCGGACGCCATGAACATGAAAGGCGTTACGAAATATTTTCCGTCGGGAAAAGCCGATGAACTGGGTCTGGAAGCGGGCATGGACGTGCTTGAATTTACGGAGGATGTTCCTTCGGCGTTGGCGCAGATCAGACAGGCCATAACCGACGGTCGCATCACGCAGGAATCGCTGGACGCCCGGTGTCTGAAAGTACTACGGGCCAAGGCGTGGGTGGGGCTGAACCAATACAAGCCTATCGTTCTTGATAATCTGGTGCGCGACCTAAACCCGGTTCGCGACGAGTTGCTTAACCGGAAGCTTACTGAAGCCAGTCTGACGGTGCTGAAAAACGTGGATAATCTGCTTCCTCTCCAGCGGCTGGATACGCTACGCATTGCGTCGGTTGCCGTTGAAAGCGACAAACTGACGGCTTTTCAGAAAATGGCTGCCAACTACACGCAGGTAGATCATTTCAATATTACGTCAAAAACCGCCGACTCAACGTTGGCACAGGTTCGGGATTCTCTCAAGAATTACAACCTTATCCTGGTCGATGTACATCTAAACAACATTCGGCCTACGGCGAAATATGGTCTCCAGGCTAAAACCGCAGGTCTGGTTAGCGAATTGGTGGCGACAGGCAAAGCCGTTGTGACCGTTTTCGGCAATGCGTACGTGCTCGACAAGCTAACATTTCCCTCGGATACGGCACAGACCAGCCGTAACATTGAACAGGCGCGCGCCATCGTGATGCCTTACCAACTGACGCCTTACGCCGAAGATCTTTCGGCCCAACTCATTTTTGGCGCTATCGGTGCTTCGGGAAAACTACCGGTGACAGTCAATCAACGGTTTCGGACGGGCGATGGACTGACCATCAAACCCATCGGTCGATTAAAATACACAATTCCCGAAGAAGTCGGTATCGACAGCCGGTACTTAACGCAACAAGTTGACTCGCTCGTCAACGTAGGGTTGACCCAAAAAGCGTTTCCGGGCTGCGTCGTTCAGATGGCCAAAGATGGAAAAGTGATTTTCCACAAAGCTTACGGCAACCACACGTATGACGCTTCGCTGGGTGCCGAACCCAAGCCAACACAACTGGACGATCTGTTTGATATGGCGTCGGTAACAAAAGTAAGCACGTCCACCCCTGCCCTGATGAAACTGGTTGACGCCGGCAAGTTCAATCTGGACGGCAAGATGGAAGATTACCTGCCCTGGCTCAAAAAATCGAACAAAGCCGATCTGCGCTGGCGCGATGTACTGACCCACCAGGCCCGGCTGAAAGCGTGGATTGCCTTCTGGAAAGACACGAAAGAAGAAGACGGCTCCTGGAAACCTAGAACGTTCAAAGACGAACAGTCCGGTCGCTATCCTATTGAAGTAACGGACAGCCTGTTCGAGTTCAAGAACTACCCGAAAACGATTTATCAGCAGATTGAAGATTCGCCACTGAACGAGAAAAAAGAGTACGTTTACTCCGACCTGTCGTTTATCCTTTACCCGCAGGTGGTCAAGTACCTGACCAAAATAAACTTTGAAGATTACCTCAAAACAAACTTCTACCGGCCACTCGGCGCGACGACGCTGACGTACAAACCACGCCGGTTCTATTCGCTCGACCGCATCGTGCCGACTGAGTACGATTCTCTTTTCCGAAAAACCCTTATCTGGGGGCGTGTTCACGACGAGGGCGCGGCCATGCTCGACGGGCTGTCGGGTCACGCGGGGCTGTTTGGCAGCTCAAACGACCTACTAAAAATGGTGCAGATGTATTTGCAGAAAGGCTCCTACGGTGGTCAGCAATTTATCTCAGCCAAAACCATGAATGAATTTACGCGCTACCAGTTTCCAGAACTGGGCAACCGGCGCGGTCTGGGCTTCGACAAACCGTCGTTTAAGTATTCAGGAAACGCGCCCAAATCAGCCACGAAGGATAGCTTTGGGCATTCAGGTTTTACCGGAACGTTCATCTGGGTCGAACCGGCGTACAATTTGTCGTACGTTTTCCTGTCGAACCGGGTCTACCCAACTCGGAACAATAACCGAATTAGCGAGTTGAATACGCGAACCAACGTTGTCGAAGCGTTGTATCAGGCGGTGAAACGCGGCATTCAATGAAAAACTACCTCATCCATTTACTGAACTACGAACTCTGGGCAAACCAGCGTATCATCAACGTCCTCGAAGGTCTGGATAATCCGCCAGCGAGAGCCGTCGCCGTGATGGGCCATATTCTATACGCGCAACAGATCTGGTTTGGCCGGTTCACGAAGGAACCAACTTTTGTAGCAATTTGGGAGGATGTTCCGGTTAGCTGGATGGGTGAAACCGCTGAACGACAGCACCGTAAAATGGTTAGCTATCTGAATGCACTTGCCGAACCTGAACTGTTGCAATCGTTTGATTATGTCACGTCGAAGGATGAGCCATTTCACAGCACATTGATTGATATTCTGACGCACATGAGTCATCACGCGGCTTACCATCGCGGGCAGGTGGTTCAACTGATCCGTCCGTTGATAAAAGAAGCACCCGTAACGGACTTTATTGTTTGGGCGAGAGAAGGCTAATCGGCTAAGGCGTTTAATATATTGTAATGACTCCCAAAACAAAAAGAGACACAAGCAGCTTGTGTCTCTTTTTGTTTTGGGAGTTATCGTTTAGTAGGCGCGTACGAGTCGGCCTTCCATAAAATTCACGAATGCTTTGTTTACCACGTTGTTACCACCGGGCGTTGGGTAATTCCCCGTGAAGTACCAATCACCGGAGTGGTTTGGGCAGGCGCGGTGCAGGTTCTCGACCGTTTGGTACACCACCGCTACTTCGGCTTTCAGATCAGCGGGTGTAACGATCTGCGCCACTTTGCGAGACAGTTCTTCGTGCGTGAAAGGTTCGAAGATAGCCTTCACATAGTTCTGCTGCGACGCATTGCCCGACTCGATGGCGGCTACACTTTGCGCGTATACTTCGTCCAGGATATAATCCTGACCCCGTTCGCGGAGAAGTTCGAGTGCCGCCCGGAAGCCAACAAACTCTTTGAACTTCGACATATCGATGCCGTAGCAATCGGGGAAACGAATCTGGGGAGCCGAGGATACAATAATAATCTTTTTAGGGCCGAGCCGGTCCAGCATCCGAAGGATACTTTTCTCCAGCGTTGTTCCCCGCACAATCGAATCGTCAACGACAACTACATTATCGACGCCTTTCCGAATCACTTCGAAGGTAGTATCGTACACATGCGAAACCATATCATCCCGTTGCGAATCGTCGGTGATGAAGGTCCGCATTTTCACGTCTTTAGAAACAAGCTTTTCGACGCGAGGACGGAAAGAAAGTACCCGGTCGAGTTCTTCCTCGAACAGGATTCCGTCCATAATGGCTTTCTTCCGCTGTTTGTACAGGTATTCTTCCAAACCTTCAACCATTCCGAAGAAAGCAGTTTCGGCCGTGTTAGGGATGTAGGAGAAGACCGTATTTTCAAGGTCGTAGTCAATCTCCTCCAAGATCTGCGGAACGAGCAGTTTACCCAATGTTTTGCGCTCGTTGTAGATATCAGGATCAGTAGCACGCGAGAAATAAATCCGTTCGAAGCTGCATGACCGCTTTTCGATAGGCTTCACGAACTGAAGTTCGTTGTACTCGCCGTACTTGTCAATGATGAGTGCGTGACCGGGCTGCACTTCCTTGATTTCGCTGTAATCAGCGTTGAAAGCCGTTTTGATGGCGGGTTTCTCCGAAGCCACCACAATCACTTCGTCATCGGCATAATAGTAAGCAGGCCGGATACCGGCGGGATCGCGGGCAACGAAAGATGCGCCGTAGCCCGTCATACCCACCATCGCATAGCCACCGTCGAAGTCGCGGCAGGAACGATGCAGAACCCGCTGCATGTCAATGTTATCTTCGATGATATCCGACAAATCGGGATTTTCGTAGATGCCTTTGAATCGGTCAAACACCCGCTGGTTTTCTTCATCGAGGAAATGCCCGATTTTTTCCATCACCGTGATCGTATCAACCTTATCCTTCGGATGCTGACCCAGCGAAACGAGTTTGTCGAACAGCTTATCGACATTCGTCATGTTGAAATTCCCCGCTACGACCAGATTCCGGCTACGCCAGTTACTTTGCCGAAGCATCGGGTGACAGTTCTCAATGTCGTTGGCTCCGTGCGTACCGTACCGCAAGTGTCCCATCCAGACCTCACCCGAGAAAGCAACGTTTTCCTGAAGCCATTTGGCGTCTTTTGCCTTGTCGCGGTTGCCTTTGAGGGCTTTACGAAATTTCTTATTAACCTTCTCGAAAATGTCCGTTACAGGTCTCTGATCAACGGAACGGTAGCGACTGATGTAGCGGTGACCCGGTGGTACATCGATTTTGACGTTGGCGATACCAGCGCCATCCTGGCCCCGGTTAACCTGCTTTTCCATCAGCAGATACAGCTTATTGGCGCCGTAGAGGGCCGTACCGTATTTGTCGATGTAATACTGATACGGTTTGCGGAGCCGGATAAGCGCAATTCCGCACTCGTGTTTAATAGCGTCACTCATAACAGAGACCGTTGTAACGGCGAAGACCGCCGTAGCGATTAAGTGTCAAGTTGATGAAAAAGAAACGGACTACCGACTTGTTTCGTTCGGTAACATGACAGAACAAATATAGAAAAAGATGACCGATCCGTTTTTAGCGGAGCCGGAATCCCCCAAAGAATTTGCGGTTACTGAACCTGTCCTTCCACCAAAAACTCATTCTTGTCGAAATAAGGCAGTTTTTGAAACCCAGAGAGCTTGTAGTGCTGAATGCGCCACTGCTGTTTACCATCCAGACCGCTTTCCAGCAACAAATGCCGCTCCGACGCATACAGCGGGTTGCGCGTTTGCAGAACCGCTTCAATACGGCGCGGCTGGTGGGTCAGCGAATCCAGCCGAACGTTTAGTGACCGCACCGTCAGTCGCTCTTCCGATTTTTTTAGGGTGTATTGATACGTCAGCGAATCGGGCCGCGTGATCTGATAACTGCTACGGAGAGCGGGCTTGTTGATGTCGGCCTGCGTGAACAACTCAAGTTCGCGACTCCAGTTCACGTCTTTCGTGTTTTCTGTATCTTGTTTGGCGTTGACCCCTACTAGTTTATGAACAAGCGGTTTTTGGGCGGAGAGGTCGGTGATCTGACGCTTGACAAAACCCAACACGTCGTAGTACACATTCGGTTGATTCTGTTGAACGGAGTCGGTGCAACTGCTGGCAAAGAGGATAAGCAGCAGACAGCCAGAGTAAATAAAACGCATAAATTGATTCGAAACGGCGCCGGACAGAGCGCGCCTTCTGGTACCACCAACACGTTTTTTTGCAAATCGGTTTGGGTAATCGAATTCTGAACCAAATTTGCAGTCATAATGCTTTACTTACAGACGTTGGTTGGCAGCGGTTAGGCGTGGGATTCATTACTTTTACGTCCGATTTCAAACCTATATCATCCAGCATCCAGACATAACAATCATTTTCATGGAATACGATGTTATTTTCATTGGTTCGGGACCCGGTGGCTACACCGGAGCCATTCGTTGTGCCCAACTCGGACTCAAAACAGCCATTATCGAAAAATATCCAACGCTGGGTGGTACTTGCCTGAACGTCGGCTGCATTCCGTCGAAAGCCTTGCTCGACTCATCGGAGCACTACTACAACGCGGCTCATACGTTTGCTGAACACGGCATCAAACTGAATGATTTGCAGGTCGATCTGGCGCAGATGATCAAACGCAAGCAGGAAGTTGTTGACCAGACAACGAAAGGCATTGCGTTCCTGATGAAGAAAAATAAGATCGACGAACTACATGGCGTTGGCTCGTTCGTTGATCCGCACACGATCAAGATTACCAAAGAGGATGGTTCAGAACAAACCATCACCGGCAAAAATATCGTGATTGCGACGGGTTCTAAACCGATGTCGTTCCCGTCGATGCCGCTGGACAAAAAGCGGGTCATTACGTCAACGGAAGCGCTGGCTTTATCCGAAATACCCAAGCATTTGATCGTCATTGGTGCGGGTGTAATCGGTGCCGAGCTGGGTTCGGTCTACGCCCGGATCGGATCGAAAGTATCGTTCGTTGAGTTCGCTGACTCGATGATTCCGACGATGGACAAAACGCTCGGCAAAGAGCTTCAAAAAGTCGTCAAAAAACTAGGGGCTGATTTTTATTTCAACCATAAAGTCACGAAGGTTGAAAACAAAGGCGACGAAGTTCTCGTAAGCATCGACACGCCCAAGGGCGAGCAGATAACCCTTACGGGCGACTACTGCCTGGTTTCGGTTGGCCGGCGTCCGTACACGGATGGTCTGAACCTGGAAGCCGCCGGTGTTAAAGCCGATGAACGCGGTAAAGTTGAGGTAGACAAGTACCTGCGCACTAACGTTCCGCATATCTACGCGCTGGGTGACGTAATTCGCGGAGCGATGCTGGCCCACAAAGCCGAAGAAGAAGGCACGTTCATCGCCGAGGTTATCGTTGGTCAGAAACCGCATATCCACTACCACCTGATTCCGGGCGTGGTGTACACCTGGCCGGAAGTAGCATCGGTTGGCTACACCGAAGACGAAATCAAGAAAGAAGGTATCCCGTACAAAGTAGGTTCGTTCCCGTTCAAAGCACTGGGCCGGGCGCGGGCGAGCATGGACATCGACGGGCTGGTGAAAGTACTGGCGCACAAAGAGACCGACGAGATTCTGGGCGTTCACATGATTGGTGCGCGCGCAGCTGACATGATTGCCGAAGCCGTAACAGCAATGGAATTCCGGGCCTCCGCCGAAGACGTATCCCGGATGTCGCACGCTCACCCAACCTTCACCGAAGCGTTCAAAGAAGCGTGTCTGGCGGCTACGGACAACCGGGCCATCAACATGTAATACTTTAGGACGTAAGGAAACAGGCCCGACTGCTGGAAAGCGGTCGGGCTTTTCTGTATCTTGCCTACTTAACCAATACAACCGCCCAATCATGAAAAAACTCTTTACCGCTCTTTTGAGCGTATCCATTGCGTGTGCCCACGCCCAGACTACCGACTCGGTTGCGGTCCGGCGGATTTATAGCGAAGCCCTTGCCAACGGCAAATCCTACGAGTGGCTGCGCTACCTGACCAAACAGATCGGCCCTCGGCTGAGTGGTTCGGAAGGTGCTCAGAAAGCCGTGGACTGGACCAAGCAGGTGATGGAGCAACAAGGCTTCGACCGGGTCTTTTTGCAGGACGTGATGGTTCCTCACTGGGTCCGGGGTGACAAAGAAGAAGCATTTATCAAAAATGGCAAGCAGAAAACTACGGTACCCATAGCAGCGCTGGGCGGTTCGGTAGCCACCGGGCCTAAGGGCGTCGAAGCGGGTGTGATTGAAGTCAAAAGCTTTCCGGAACTGCGGGCCATGAGTCCTGACAAAGTGAAAGGAAAAATCGTGTTTTTTAATCGCCCGATGGACCCGACCAAGATAAACACCTTCGAAGCGTACGGCGGAGCGGTCGACCAGCGGGCCAACGGCGCTACGGAAGCCGCTAAACTCGGTGCGGTCGGAGCCATTGTCCGGTCGATGACCAACGTTCACGATGATTACCCGCATGTGGGTGGTATGCGCTACGCAACGGGTGTACCCTTAATTCCGACGGCGGCCATCAGCACTAACGGAGCCGACTTACTCAGCAAGTCACTCGCCGAGAACCCGAATCTGACCTTTTATTTCAAACAAAACTGCGAAACCTTGCCCGATGCGAAATCCTACAACGTCGTCGGTGAACTGAAAGGCAGCGAGAAACCCGACGAGATTATTGTTGTAGGTGGTCACCTCGACTCCTGGGATCTGGCCGAAGGGGCTCACGACGATGGTGCCGGTTGTGTACAGTCGATCGAAGTACTACGAATTTTGAAAACGCTGGGCATCAAACCCAAGCGTACCATTCGGGCGGTGATGTTCATGAACGAAGAAAACGGACTACGCGGTGGCGTTCAATACGCCGATCTGGCTAAAAAGAACAATGAAAAGCACATTGCCGCTGTCGAGTCAGACAATGGAGGGTTCACACCACGTGGGTTCGGCATCGTCGGAACACCGGCCCAACGGGAAAAAGTAAATCCCTGGAAACCGTTGCTAGCGCCTTATGGGTTAACCGAAATTGGCGCGGGAAGTGGCGGAGCAGATATTGGACCGCTGGCCCAGTTAGGTACGGTGTTGTTTGGTTTCAAACCGGATTCGCAACGGTATTTCGATTATCACCACACCATGGTCGATCGCTTCGAAACGGTCAGCCAACGTGAACTCGAGCTTGGTGCGGCATCGATGGCTGCTTTGGTTTACCTGTTAGACCAGCACGGCTTGTAATACTCTTTCATGGTTGCGGGCTGTTTGACGCTAACACATTCAGCCCGCAACCACGAAAATCTATTTTTAGAAAGCCTCACCGGTAAGGATATAAAAGCCTACTCCCTCCTGCGTAACCCCTACGTCGGCACGCAGGTACACGTCTTTCTTTTTAAAGAGCAAATACCGAACTCCGGCCCCACCCGTAGGCAGTAATTTATCGAGTCGGATCTGACCCGGCGCTGGACCAACCGTACCAACAGCCGCAAAAACAGCCCCACCGAACCGACGACTGAACGGAAACGGCAACCAGCGGTATTCAAGCTGCGTAGCAGCGTAAGCCTTATCCCGGAAACGACCCGGATAGTATCCTCTCATAATAATCTCACTACCCAGCAGCGCCAGTTGGTTGAACGGCACGGTACCGTTGGCCCACACCCCGTAAGCCTGCCAGGCCAGCACCTGACCGGGCCGTACGGTTTTAAACAAACGTACGTCCATTGAGAGGTTAGAAAACGACAATGAGCTACCCCGCGAACGGTTGTAGTTCAGGTATGCCAGTTCGGCAAAAGCTCCGCGTCGGGCGTTTAACACGTTTGGGCGGCTGTCGTAGACGAATCCCACGCCAAAACCCAGATTTGCGGTTCCTAAACCACCGACGGGTAGTGTATGCGTATTGATTTCCGGCTGGTTGAACTTAACGCTACTTAGACGCTGGTAATCAACCTCAATACCACCAAACAAATTAGGAGCAATCCGACGCATGGCCCGCTCTCGTAACTGAATCGAAAAGGCATCGATGGTAGCTGGATGATCGGGTTTGGTGTCGGGGCCAATGCCGTAGTACAGCAACGGAAAACGTTGAAGCCGCCCCCGCCCCAGAAAGAACCAGCGATCACGGTCTCCGTAGATTGTATGATCGATATTCAGGCCGTACTGCCCACGTAGCGTGACAAAACTAAACGCCTGAATTTCGCTCAGTCGGTTGTGCTTTACGTCGTTGTTGGCGTGATACAGGTACAACGCCGACACCCCAATCTCGACACTGGTTTCGGGCGCATAACTTATGGTTGGATAAAACGAAACGTGCGGATCAGCCGACGAAGTGGTGTCATTGAAAAACCGATTGAATAACCGCTTAACCACAGTTTGAGACCGCGATGGATACGGAATACCGGCTAGTAATGCAGTAAAAAGTAGTAACGTCAACCAATACGTAGCCTGCGATCTGCTCATAAGAATGACACCCAACCTTACTGAACAGCAAGGCGTTGGTTTCTATCAACCAATTCTAGTATTCTTACTCGCGGGAGGCACCAATAGTTTTTAATTAGTAGAAATTCATTAAAACGACTACTAGCGATCTACAGATTTTTAGCGATAACTTTTCGTACTTCGCCAAAATCGGCGGGTAAGGGGGCGTTCCGTTTGTTTATTTTACCGACGCGATTAATCACCGTTGCGGCTAGTTCGCCATCGGGTCGGAGTCGGTCAATGGCGTCGTACAGCTGTGAATCCGTCAGTAACAGGTGATCACCGGAAAGGTTGTACCGTGTCGCGATCTCCGGCCATAACGACTTATCCGCTCCGCTCATGGGCAGGTAGATCAACGCAAAATCGCGGGAGCTGTAGGCGTTACGAAGCCGCTGGGCATCGAGCGCAGCCTGCCGACCCGCTTCGTCACCGGGCGAGAAAAGCAGCAGATAAATAACTTTTCCCCGATTGGCATTAACCACCTGATCGAGCAGATCGGAGCCACTTCTCAAATCGTCACGCGTCGCAAACACACCCGGCGAAATCTCAAGGCTATTGGCGGCTTTTCCCGCTTTGCGTAATGTTTGAATGGCCGCCCGGATGCGGGTGCTGTCTTTTACTTCGAGCCGATACAACTCATCGAGCGACTGGATGAGTGTCGGTTCTTTTATCTGCGGGCGAGCGTAACTGTACAGGAGCTTCGAGAAATCGATTGTTAGACCGGGCAACGAACTCGCCAGCCAGTAAGCAGCCAGGTAATCGACAGCCGCGCCGTCGTAGAGCCGGATACTGCGCTGAATAAGCGTCTCATAATTTACCAGCCGTTGAAGTGTGTCGGGATTCCGCTTCACCAATCCGTCAAAAAAGCGCAGGTCCGACGCACGCGCTGAATTACTCAACGCGTAATCATTAAGCCGGAGTCGTTCATCCGCCGTGATGTTTTTGCCGTAGCGTTCGAGCAAAACAGCCAGCGCCCGGACGGTCAACCCGTTTGAGCGACTGTTACCGGCCTCCGCTGATACCCGTTGGGTAACGTAAGCCGCGAAGCGGTTCATCGCCGATACGCGGGCAGCCGTCAGCAAGCGATCATTAGCCGGACGAAGCGAATCGTTCAGGGCTTTGTCCAGCTCTTCATTATCGTAAGTGGCCTTGTCGTACAAAAAAGCCGCTGCGTTGTAGCGGTCCGCCGACCCGACCCAGCGGGCCAGCAGAGGAAACGGTTTTTCCCGCTGGGCGAAAGCCGAAAGGGGTGCCCGGTAAGCGCTCGTTAGGATTCGATAGGCAGCTTCATCACCCACGCCATTTATTTTGTCAGAGAGCTTTTTACCATCGGGTTTGTTGGCGTAAGTCGCTTCAAACGCTTTGTAACGGGCAAACTGCTGGTTGACCTGCGCATTGACCCCACCGAAGCGAAACGGCACAGCCGCCGTAAACAGCGAATCGGCGTTTAGCTCAATACTCAAATTGCCCGCCGAAGCCAGGAAAGCCGTCGAAATGCGGCCATAGGTAAAGTACATTTCTTCCTGCGTGTAGATCAGCGGCATCGACACGCGAAACGTACCGTCGATATTCAAGGGTGTTGAACGCACCAGTTCGCGACTGGCTTGCAGGATGTTGTTCCGACTAACGGATACCGCTGGCGATTCACGGTACAAGCGAGCCGATAAATTACGGATTCGTCCGGTTACAATCACCGAATCCGTTTGTGCAAACGATAAGGCAGGAAGTAGATAACCCGCCGTTATGAGCAGGCCGTAGAGAAGCCAACACGATTTTTTCATTAGTCAGTACGAACAAGATAAAGCAATAACGAATTGGCCCGGCAAAAGGTCAACGACTGGCGAAAAATAGCAGGCGCTACTTCGTTTTTATACCGTGGTACTGCTCCTCTTCCTGATAATCGGTGCGGAGCGGATGACCTACCCAATCGGTAGGCAGCAGAATTCGGCGCAGATCAGGATGTCCCTCGAATCGAATACCCACTAAATCGAATGCTTCCCGCTCGTGCCAGTCGGCAGTGCGCCAGATCGACACGACGCTCGGCACGGAAGGCAGCTGACTACTCCCCGTATCGCGCGGCACAAAAACTTTCAGCATCAGATTGTGCTCGTAGGGTATAGATGTGAGGTTATAAACGACCTCCATCGTGTTGGCTTGCAAGCCGTTGTCGATGCCCGTAACGCAGGCCAGCAGATCAAAAAAGAGCCGTTCGTCGTCCCGCAGGAACTGGCAGATTGCTACCAGACGGTCAGCCGGAACGGTCAGATAAGGCTGAAGATTTTGGGTATTCGCCTGAATGGCGTCACCAAATTCAGCGGTAAGACTATCGGTTATTTCAAGAAAAGTCATGTTCGCTTCTAAGCCAGCCACGCCAGCCATTGCATCCAGTTTTCGATCCAGAACAAAAATTTCGTAGCAAATTTAGCCGCTGGTGCCGACGATGGTTCCAGCGTCAGGCTATTATTATTCAGGTCGGTGTCCATGTAGATTTTTTGCTTCGGGTCCACCTTAGCCCACAGCACGCGGGCGTTTTCGGTAAGCGTAAACTGACGCTGACGCGCTTTGCCGTCCCAAAACAGCATCATCTCCTTGCCGTTGTCGAAATGGACCAGCACATCAACCGGCATTTTGCCATCGCCGTTCCGCTGAACCGTGACGACGGCCTGGCGCTTTCCGTCGCGCAGGCGGTTTCGCAGGGCGATCAGTTCGTAATCGACTACGTTATCGCCATACAACACCTGGTCAAAAAACCAGTTCATGTCCGGGCCGTATTTTGTACCGAGCCCCTTCAAGACAATTTCGTTAACAATGGTCGTAAAGCTGTCGGCATTCGGATGTTTGAATTTCCAGCGATTGAAATACGTCTGCATGATCTCGTCCATCACCGGGCGACCAACTAACCCTTCCAACGTTTTCAGCCAGGTTGCGGTCTTTGAATACGTTAACACACCGTACTGACCATCGGGCAACTGCCAGGTGTTGCCAAACGACGAGCCGATACCCGGATTTTGCTGGTGTACGTAACTATCGCGCGACCCTTCCAGGTCGCCCTGCTTGTAGCCAAATAAGTCAAACTGCGACGACCGAACCCCGTACGTTTCGTCCATAATTCGGCCCTCGTAATACTGATTAAATCCTTCATCAAGCCAGGCTTCTTCGAACTCGTTCGATGCCAGGAGCTGCATAAAGTACTGGTGTCCAAACTCATGGACAGTCACTAATTCAGGGAAGCGGGCTCCGGCGGGTAAAAACCAGGCCGTTCCGGCGGTAATGAACGTGGGGTACTCCATACCAAACGACCCACTGGCGTGAAGAGGAGGATCAACGATAGTGAGATTGGGAAACGGGTATTTGCCCAGGTGCTTATCGAAATACGCCAAAGCCGCTTTAGCCGCATTCAGATGGCGCTGAGCCTGATGCCGATGTTCCGGTTGCATCACGAGTTCGATCTTGACCTCTCCACCCGATGGCCGCTTCCAACTATCGTTTACGACCTGAAAATGCGGGGAGGCCGTCCAGGCAAAATCAACCACATCTTCGGCATGATACCGAACCGTCTTCAATCCGTTCGGCGTAATTTTCTCGGACTGGAAAAGACCCGTAGCGCTGATCCAGTATTCTTTGGGCATCGTCATGGCTACGTCATAAACGCCATAGTCAGCGTAGAACTCCGAGTGGGCGTGAAACTGGTGACAGTTCCATTGGCCTTGCTTCGCGTAGCGCGTACCCGCCGGTTCGTACACCCCGATTTTGGGAAACCATTGTCCAACCAGAAAAAAATCACGGCTGAACCCCGTTCGGGCAAAGATCTTGGGCAGCTTGGCGCGGAAAGCGATGTCCAGCGTAATTGTCTCACCGGGTCCAACGGGTTTGCTCAGCGGTACCCGGATCACCGTGCGGTCGTCTTTGTTTGGTGATCCGGCATCCCGATCATCCGGCTGAATAAACTGGTAAGCCAGCGATTCCCCTTTTGTCTTCATCGACACGATCTCCGTGTAGCCGTACGGATTCTCTTTCGAATTGCGATCAATTGCGTCGCCCCGGAGCTGACCGCCGGATTCGCGCATAAACGTCGATTTCTCGTTGCGAAAGGCGTTCAGATACAGGTGAAACCGTAACTCACGAATGACATCGTTCGACGGATTTTTCCACGTCAACGTTTCGCGTCCGTCGAGCTTTTTGGTAACCGGGTCCAGTTTTACATCAATCCGGTAATTCGCCAGACGTGGGCTAAGTGGCGTCGCAAAAATAGGTTTTGACGTTTGAGCAAACCCATTTTGCATACTAATCCATACGGCTATAGCGGCTAAAAGTTGTTTCATGGAGCGAATAAGCCTGACTCAGTAACGAAACTCTTTGTCAGACTGTGTAGCGATGGTCAAATATACTGGTTAATTGCTCCCGGTCCTTAAACCCACTTCATGGTCTATCAGCCTTGTCCTAAAAAAGCGGTTGTTGTCGCTGTATTCAACTTCGTGTAACGAATCAATAACGTAAACACCCACTATGACAGGCCGTTAAAACCCGTCAGACAGCCAGGCATCTGCTAAAACCGTGATCATCCGTTCTATATCTGATCGCGTATATAAAAACTTTTCCTCGGTATTTCGTTACTTTGCTGCTGGTTTGCCAATCGGCCTAACGACTTGGTAGTCATGGCCGAAAAAATTGGCTTTTTTGGTGTTAACCCTTCTTATTTTCTGCGATGAGTACCATTCAAAGCATTCATGCCCGACAGATTCTGGATTCACGAGGCAACCCGACCGTTGAGGTAGACGTTCGGACAGAAAACGGATATCTTGGTCGCGCGGCTGTACCATCAGGCGCATCAACTGGCTCTCACGAAGCGGTTGAACTCCGCGACGACGATCCGAAAGTATACGTTGGCAAAGGCGTACTGAAAGCGGTATCGAACGTTAACGATCTTATTTTCCCTGAACTGGTTGGCATTTCGGTTTATGACCAAAGCATGATTGATAAAATTATGCTGGAGCTGGACGGTACGCCAAACAAAGGCCGTTTGGGTGCTAACGCCATTCTGGGTGTATCACTGGCCGTAGCTAAAGCGGCTGCCCAAGAAGCCGGTCTGCCCCTGTACCGCTACATCGGTGGTGTCAGCGCCAACACGCTGCCCGTACCCATGATGAACATCCTGAACGGTGGTTCACATGCCGATAACTCCATTGATTTCCAGGAATTCATGGTTATGCCTGCCAATGCACCCAGCTTCTCGGAAGCACTGCGTTGGGGTACCGAAATATTCCACACGCTGAAGAAAGTGCTGAAAGGCATGGGCTTAGCAACGAACGTGGGTGATGAAGGTGGTTTTGCACCAAACATCAAATCGAACGAAGAAGCGATTCAGACCATTCTGCAAGCCATCGAGAAAGCGGGCTACCGTCCGGGTGAAGACGTTTGGATTGCCATGGATGCTGCTTCGTCGGAGTTCTACAATGCCGAAGAAGGCGTTTACCACTTCAAAAAATCGACTGGCGATAAACTGACTTCGTCAGAAATGGCTGGCTACTGGAAAGAGTGGGTTAACAAATACCCCATTCTGTCTATCGAAGATGGTATGGCCGAAGACGATTGGAACGGCTGGAAAGCGCATACCGACGCGTTGAAAGGTACGAAAACCCAACTCGTTGGCGACGATCTGTTCGTAACTAATGTAACCCGTCTACAGGAAGGTATCGACCAAGGCATTGCCAACGCGATCCTGATCAAGGTTAACCAGATCGGTTCGTTGACCGAAACGATTGACACGGTGAATCTGGCGAAACGCAATTCGTACAAAAACATCATGTCGCACCGTTCGGGCGAAACCGAAGACGCAACCATCGCTGATTTGGCAGTTGCGCTCAACACGGGCCAGATCAAAACGGGTTCGGCGTCGCGTTCGGACCGGATGGCGAAATACAACCAACTGCTTCGCATCGAGGAAGAACTAGGCGAAACCGCTTACTTCCCAGGCAAGAAGTTGTAACGTTTTTTGTGGTGTCGGCGGGGCCACCTAGGCGGGGCCGCCCGTGCGGTCTAAGTACCCGACACTTTTTTACGTTTAAAAATGTCGGGTCATGCGATCCGTATTGTCCGAAACCTCCAGAATGAGTAATGTGCTGCTGGGCGCGTGAAGTGGGCGTGGAGTCGGTTTCTCAAAACCGACCCTTTGCGTCAGCAACCTGTGTCGGTTTTGAGAAACCGACTCCACGCTCACTTCACCTATCTCGGACAATACGGGTCCTTTGACTCGACACCACAAAAGCCATGCTCCAAAGAATCCTCTACTACTTACGCAATTTTTACGTCGCTACTGGTTTGGGATTACTGGTATGGATGACGTTTTTTGATGCCAATGACCTTCCTATGCAGATCCGTAACTGGTGGAAACTGCGCGAGCTGGAAGGAGAAGCGTCGTTTTACCAGACGCAGATTCAGAAAGTACAGACCGAACGGAAGGAAGTGCTGGGCAATGATCGGCTCCGCGAAAAGTACGCGCGGGAAAAGTACCTGATGAAAAAACCCAGCGAAGATATTTTCGTCATCGTAGACGACAAGAATGATCCAATTGAAAAATAGCCCGGTGGCCCGTGCAGGAAGTAAGGAACGTGTTCCGTGTACCGCGCTCACCGCTCTATGCTCCCTAGCCTATGATCAACGTTCTTTTCGTTTGTCTCGGTAACATCTGCCGGTCGCCCGTAGCCGAAGGTGTATTCAGAACATTAGTAGAAGAAAAAGGACTAAGCGACCAAATCCAGTGTGATTCAGCCGGAACCTCCTCGTATCATCTTGGTCAGCTACCCGATCGCCGTACGCGCGAAAATGCTTTAGAACACAATCTGACGCTTACCCATCGGGCCCGACGCCTGACTGGCGAAGATCTGGCTCAGTTCACGCACTTTGTTGCGATGGATGAGCAGAACCTCGAAGCCGTTGAGAAATTACATTACCGCAGCACCGGTCTTCCCAACAACGACACCATTTTTCTGCTGCGCGAGTTTGACCCGGATGTCAGCGACGATCCGAACGTGCCCGATCCTTATTACGAAGGTCCCGACGTTTTTGAAGACGTCTATCAGATCACATTGCGGTGTTGCCGCCAATTACTTTCCTACTTAATACAACAAGATAATCGTCAACTTTTGAGTGAGTAATCGACCGAAAAAATCGCTTGTTCACTCATTGGCTTATTTACATTATGAACAAAAAAGTCATTCTTGTTATCCTCGACGGCTGGGGCATTCCCCTGCGCCCCGAAGTTTCGGCCATTGAAGCGGCTAGTACACCGTTCATGAACTCGCTGTACCCAAAGTACGCACATAGCACTCTAGAAGCGTCGGGGCTGGCCGTTGGTCTGCCCGCCGGACAGATGGGTAACTCGGAAGTAGGACACATGAACCTCGGCGCGGGCCGAATCGTCTATCAGGATCTCGTCAAGGTAAACAAAGCCGTTGATGAACACACGCTGGACAATGAACCCGTACTGGTTGATGCGCTCAACTACGCCCAGACTCAGGGTAAAAAAGTGCACTTCATCGGTCTGGTTTCAGACGGTGGCGTTCATGCGCACATCAACCACGTGAAGGGCTTGTTATCCATTGCTCATGCGCGTGGGCTCACCGACGTGTTTGTTCATGCCTTTACAGACGGACGGGACACCGATCCCAAAGGGGGCGTTGCCTACCTGACGGATTTACAAGCGCACATGACGGCCACCACAGGGCACATTGCCAGCGTTACGGGTCGTTACTACGCGATGGACCGCGACAACCGGTGGGAGCGCGTCAAAGTAGCGTATGATGCGATGGTACTCGGTGTTGGTGTGCCGACCACCGATCCTATCGGCGCATTGCAGGCTTCGTATGATGCCGATGTTACCGATGAATTCGTCAAGCCGATTATTAACACAGATGCCGAAGGTACTCCTCTTGCGGTCATTGAAGAAGGTGACGTAGTGCTTTGTTTCAACTTCCGTACCGACCGGGGACGCGAAATTACCCAGGCCCTGACCCAGAAAGATTTTCCGGAATTGGGCATGAAGAAACTGGCGCTTCATTACATCACCATGACGAACTACGACAGCGAGTTTGAGGGTGTAAAAGTGATTTTCGACAAAGACAATCTGGAAAAAACGCTCGGTGAGGTCATCGCGGATGCGGGTCGCAAACAAATTCGGATTGCCGAAACCGAGAAATACCCGCACGTAACCTTCTTCTTTTCGGGTGGCCGCGAGGAACCCTTTACGGGTGAGAAACGGCTGTTGTGCCCATCGCCCAAAGAAATGACGGTGTACAGCGAAGAGGGTGTAGCCATGACCATTCCGGTGAAAACGTACGACCAGAAGCCTGAAATGGCTGCTTACGATATCCGCGACGCCATCATACCGGAATTACAGAACGAAGAAACGGATTTCGTTTGCCTGAATTTTGCCAACACTGATATGGTCGGCCATACGGGCGTGTTCGAAGCGGTTGTCAAAGCAGCGGAGACAGCTGATGCTTGTGCTCAAGCGGTTACCGAAGCCGCTCTGGAACACGGCTACACAACCATCATCATTGCCGACCACGGTAATGCTGAGTACATGGCTAACGAAGATGGTTCACCCAACACGGCCCACACGACCAATCTGGTTCCTTGTATTTTGGTCGATAAGGATTATCATCCGGTTTTAAATGATGGTAAACTCGCCGATATAGCACCAACGATTCTGCACCTGATGGGTATTCCTCAGCCGCCGGAAATGACGGGTGTTAGCCTGATTAACGAATAATATTTTCGCAAAACGAAAAGCCCCGCTCGACACCGAGCGGGGCTTTTCGTTTTGCATTAGTAGCTTACATATCCAGTAGCAAGCGGGATGGATCTTCGAGGATCTGTTTTACGCGAACCAGGAAGCTTACCGACTCTTTACCATCGATGATGCGGTGATCGTACGACAGTGCTACGTACATGATAGGCCGGATAACGATTTCGCCATTGACGACAACGGGCCGCTCAACAATGTTGTGCATACCCAGAATAGCCGACTGGGGCGCGTTGATGATCGGCGTTGACAGCATGGACCCAAATGTACCGCCATTGGTGATCGTAAACGTACCGCCGGTCATTTGCTCAATAGTCAACTTGTTGTCACGGGCTAAACCTGCCAGACGAACGATTTCTTTCTCGACCTGCGCGAAGCTCATCTGCTCGGCGTTCCGAATGACGGGAACGACAAGGCCCCGGTCGGTTGACACAGCGATGGAAATATCACAGAAATCGTTGTAAACGATGCTGTCTCCGTCGATCTGGGCGTTCACGGCTGGGAAGTCTTTCAACGCTGCGCAGACCGCTTTGGCGAAGAACGACATAAAGCCAAGCCCTACGCCATGCTTCTCCTTGAACTTATCTTTGTATTTGTTCCGCAGGTCCATCACCGGTTTCATGTCTACCTCGTTGAAGGTAGTCAGCATAGCCGTTTCGTTTTTCACGGCTACCAACCGACGGGCAATAGTCCGGCGGAGCGAGGTCATTTTTTCGCGACGCTGATTGCGGCTACCGGCAACCGGAGCACTAGCCGCCGGAGCGGGTGCTGGTGCCGCTGGCTTCGGTGCTGCGGGTTGTGGAGCTGGCTGAGCCGGAGCAGGTGATGCTTTCATTGCATCCTCCTTAGTGATCCGACCACCGACACCCGTTCCTTGTACTTGCTGAGCATTAACGCCTTTCTCGTCCAGAATCTTAGCCGCAGCAGGCGACGGATAATTGGCCGCATAGCCGTTCTGACCGTTGCTGGCAGGCTCTGCGGATTTTTCTTGAGAAGCCGGTTGAGCCGGAGCAGGCTGTGGTGATCCTGCGGGTTGAGCAGCCGCTGTTCCGGTTTCGATTTTAGCGATCAAAGCGCCGATTGCCAGGGTTTCACCCGCCTGGGCAACGATGCGAAGCGTTCCAGCGGCTTCGGCGGGAAGCTCAAACGTAGCTTTGTCCGATTCGAGTTCGCACAGTACTTCGTCGAGGGCTACCTGATCCCCATCTTTCTTACTCCAAGAGGCAATTGTAACTTCCGTAACTGACTCACCAACGGCCGGGACTTTCATTTCGATTACACTACCACCCGTAGCAACAGCAGCCGCAGCAGGTTCAGCCACAGGCTGTAAAGCAGGAGCGGATTCGGCGACCGGTGCCGCCTGTTCAGCGGGTTTCGGCGCTTCGGCTTTGGCGGGTTCGGACGATGGCGATGCAGCAGGAGCACTACCGTCACCGTCGATTGTGCAGATACTGGCACCAATTGGCAGAACGTCTCCTTCCTGCGCTAAGATGTGCAGAATACCATCAGCTTCGGCTGTCAACTCAAATGTAGCTTTGTCGGAATCGAGTCCACACAGAACATCGTCCATTTTTACGTGGTCACCTTCCTTTTTGTACCAGGTGCCAACTGTAACTTCGGTAATGGATTCCCCCACGGGAGGAATTTTCATGTCAACGGCCATTTTTTTCTAGTTTTCAGTCTTGGGTCCTCAGTTTTCAGTTCTTGCAGCAATGATTCACCCAAAAACTGAAAACTAAAAACCGAAAACTTTATTTATTCAAAAGCTCTCCGAACGATATCGGCTTGTTCCTGCGTGTGTATTTTGGGATAACCCGTAGCCGGTGAAGCCGCAGCCTTACGCGAGATGATGGGTAGATTCATCCCTACCCGCAGCAGGTAAGTCCAGTAGCCCATGTTTTCGGGTTCTTCCTGTACCCAGAACACTTCAGCGGATTTATACTGCTCCAAAATAGCGTCCAGTTGCTTTTTAGGCAGCGGAGCCAGTTGCTCGAGTCGAACAATCGCTACGTCGTCACGCTGATCGGCCTGTTGCTTATCGAGCAGATCATAGTAGACTTTACCGGTACATAACAGCACTCGTTTTACTTTTTCGGCCTGTGCATAGTTATCATCGAGCACCTCCTGGAAGCTTCCTTTGGTCAACTCTTCCAGCGGGGAAACACATTTTGGATGACGCAGCAACGACTTAGGCGACATCACCACCAGTGGCTTACGGAACGGCCAAGCCAGTTGCCGACGCAGCAGGTGGAAGAAGTTGGCTGGTGTTGAAATATTGGCAACGACCATGTTGTACTCCGCATAGAGCTGAAGATAACGTTCAGGCCGGGCGTTCGAGTGTTCAGGTCCCTGTCCTTCGTAACCGTGTGGCAAGAGCAACGTTACACCGTTCTCAATGCCCCACTTCGATTCAGCAGCTGCGATAAACTGGTCGATGATCAACTGAGCACCGTTCGAGAAATCCCCGAACTGCGCTTCCCAGATAACCAGCGCGTGCGGGTTCGCCATGGCATAACCATATTCAAAACCCAGTACGCCGTATTCCGACAGCAGTGAGTTGTAGATCTGGAATTTCTGTTGACCGTCCCGGATAAAATCAAGCGATGAATACGACTGGTTCGTTTCCGAATCGTGTAATACTGCATGACGGTGCGAGAATGTACCCCGCTGCACATCCTGACCGCTCAGTCGAACGGGTTTACCATCCAGCAACAGCGACCCGTAAGCCAGCAGTTCGGCGGTGCCCCAGTTCACCATTTTGGTGTCATTGAGCATCGTCTGCCGATCTTTCAGCAGTTTATCAATTTGCTTAAGCGGCTTGAACCCTTCCGGAATTTTGACGAGCGCTTTACCAACTTCCGACAGCACTTCAGGCGAAACACCCGTTTCGGGCGACTGATCAAAATCAGCGGGTTCGCTGAAACGCAGTTCTGCCCAGTCGAGGTCGAGCCGCAGTGGTTTGTACGGAATCTCAGCTTTTTGCTTCACGCGGTCGAGCCGATCCTGCAACTGCTGCTTGAATTCGGTATCCATGCGTTGCGCCAGTTCAGCGTCTACGTCGCCCCGCTCAATCAGCAGGTCTTTGTACAGTTCGCGTGGGTTGGCGTGCTTATCGATGATGTTGTACATCGTCGGCTGCGTAAACTTGGGTTCATCTGATTCGTTATGGCCATACCGACGGTAGCAAACCATGTCGATGAACACGTCCCGATTGAATTTCTCACGGAACTCAACCGCTAGTTTAGCGCAGAAAATAACCGCTTCCGGATTATCGCCATTTACGTGGAAAACCGGTGCGTCGATAATCTTGGCAATGTCCGAGCAATAGATCGATGACCGAGCATCATCGAAGTCGGTTGTAAAGCCAATCTGGTTATTAATGACAAAGTGAACCGTACCACCGGTTTGGTAACCCGGCAGCTTAGCCATTTGCGTAACTTCATAGACGATCCCCTGCCCTGCCACCGCAGCGTCGCCGTGAATCAGGATTGGCATGATCTTTCTGAAGTCACCATTGTATTCTTCGTCGGCCTGCGCCCGCACAAATCCTTCAACTACGGGGTTTACAGCCTCCAGGTGTGACGGGTTCGGTGCAAGTTTTACGCTGATCTGTTTACCCGATTTGGTTTCGATCAGGCTTGAATAACCCAAGTGGTATTTTACGTCGCCGTCGCCGTGAACCTGCTCAGGCACGTTTCCTTCGAAACCGTCAAAGATCGATTCGTAGGATTTACCCAGGATATTGGCCAGCACGTTCAGCCGTCCGCGGTGCGCCATACCGATCATCACTTCTTCCACGCCCATATCGGCGGCTTGACTGATGATGGTATCCAACGCCGGAATGGTCACTTCCCCTCCCTCCAGCGAAAAGCGCTTCTGTCCGAGGTATTTCGTTGCCAGAAAGTTCTCGAAGACGGTCGCTTCATTCAACTTCTCGAAAATACGCTTCTTCTCGTCGTTTGATGGCGTAAAGACCAGCGCTTCTTTTTCGATTTTGTTCCGTAGCCAGTTTTTAACGTCCAGCTCACGGATAAACATGTATTCGAAACCGATATCACCGGCATATACCTTCCGAAGCGATTCCATGATGACCCGTAAAGTAGCGGGTCCAATGCCAAGCAATTTACCTGACTCGAATACCGTATCCAGGTCTGCTTCCGACAAGGCGTAATCGGGCAGATCGACCCGTGGCTGACGGTCTTTGCGCTCTTTGAGCGGGTTGGTTTTGGCTAACAGGTGACCGCGAGACCGGTAGGCTTTGATCAGACTGGCAACCGAAACTTCTTTTTCGGCATGACTTGCATCAACCGGTTTTGTCGAAGCGCCAGCTTGAGCAGCCCCATTACCGTTGGTCGAAGCGCCGTTGGTTTTACCATTGGTTCCTTTGGCATTTTCGCCGTAGGTCAATGAAAATTCGAATCCTTTGAAAAATTGTTGCCAGCTTTCGTCAACTGATTGAGGGTCTTGTTTATAAGACTGATACAGTTGGTCTACGTAAGCCGCGTCGGAATTAGCGATATATGAATACTGGTCCATGACGGGGGCGCGTCGTTGTTTTGACCCGCAAAGGTAAGCTATCAACCAAACACTTGGTCCTAAAATTTTTGGTTTTTATTCTATACCTATACTGGAAACGACGCCCTTATTCCAATAACAGCATTAATTGCGGTTTAGTTGACCCCTCTCTATACCAACGGACCTATGTAAACGGTGTCACCGGATAAAACATCGTGTTTGTAGGTACGAACCGATCGAGTTAAAAATACTTATTTGATTTCCTGACATAATTCGATCAGGACGCCATTTGTCCCTTTGGGATGCAAGAAACAGACTAGTTTGTTGTCGGCTCCAGGCTTGGGCGTCTCGTTTAGCACCGTAAACCCTTCTCGCTGTAAGCGATCCATCTCGGTCCGTATATCGTCAACTTCGAAGGCAATGTGGTGAATACCCTCGCCCTTTTTCTCCAGAAATTTGGCGATTGGACTTGTGGGGTTTATGGCTTCAAGCAGCTCTATTTTTGTCTGATTGACCTGAAAGAATGTGGTTGTCACGCCTTCTGCTTCAACCGTTTCGGATTTATACGGCTGAACGTTCAGCAGTTTGGCAAATAGCGCATTGGACGCGGCAATATCGCGGACCGCAATACCGATGTGTTCGACGTTGGTTAGCATCGTTATGGATCAATTGACAGACTAACGGGGTAAGCAGAACTTTTCCGATTGGCAGAAAGTTAATAGAATAGCATTAATTCGCGTCAAATTCGATTCCATTACGACTATGGTTACTGTCTCAGAAATCGCCAAAGATAAAATCATTGAACTCCGTCAGAAAGACGGCCTCACCGACAGTTACGCAATCCGAGTGGGTGTTCAGGGCGGAGGCTGTTCGGGCCTGATGTACGATCTACAGTTCGACGCTACACAGCAACCAACCGACCATGTCGTTGAAGATAAAGGCATTAAGATTCTGGTCGACCGCAAAAGCCTGCTTTACCTGGCGGGTACCGAACTCGACTTTTCGGACGGTCTGAACGGAAAAGGTTTTCAGTTTAAAAATCCGAATGCGTCACGTACCTGCGGTTGTGGCGAAAGTTTTGCCGTTTAACAGGTTCTGACAGTATCGTTTATTCGAAAGACCGCCTGACCAAGCGGTCTTTTTCGTTTACCCGCTTTCTGTCTACTGCCTTCCGTTCGTTACAGTTCTGATCTGACCATCTTTGCCCCGGCAACCATGTTGGCTAGTTTTTGCTTGGCTGCCCAGCGGGCCGTCTGGCTAAGCCCGCAATCGGGAGCAACGGCCAGTTTTTCGGCGGGTACATAAGGTAAACATTTTCGAATCCGTTCGGCTACGTCGTCGGGCGTTTCGATGTAGTAGCTTTTTACGTCGATCACGCCGACGGCCACATCAACTTTTTCGGCAAACCGTTCGAGCAGATTGACCTCGGCAAAATTCAGGATCGTCATTTCAGAATGAATCTCATCGACGGTCATATCCAGAAAGTCAGGGAGCATGGGCGCGATGGTCTTTTTACCCACCGAACGCCCTTTGTAGTTGCCGAAACAGAGGTGCATCGACAAGCGGGTTTTGCCAACTCCCGGCGCAACGGTCCGATTAAAAATATCGACAAACCGCCGGGTATCTTCGCGGTACGCGTAACACGACATGGACGGCTCATCGACGCAGATTTCCGGGACACCCAGCGCTACCAGATCAGCGATCTCCTTGTTTACCAGAGGTAATAAGGCTTCGGTCACTTCCCACCGGTCTTTGTATAAAGTACCCGGCAATAATCGACCGCTGAGCGTATACGGACCCGGAATCGAAACTTTTAGTCCTTGTCCGTTGGGAGCGATTCGTTTTAACCGCAGGTATTCTTCCACTACGCCCAGTCCGTTGGGAGCCGTCAGCGGTTCCAGAATGTTGTGCTTGCCCCGCTGATCGTGAGCGGGTGGACCAAACCGCCGAAGTTCCGTTTCGTTATTCTGGATACCGTTGATGTAGCCATAGAACGACAGGTTGAAATCGAAGCGGGTTTGCTCACCGTCGGAAATAACGTCCAGGCCAGCCGCCACCTGATCGTGAACGGCAGTCACAACCGCATCGTCAATCATTTCGTTGATGTCCGCAGGACCAAACTGCGCGAGGTGCTGACTGGAAAATTCCAGCCAACCCGGAAACGGCATAGAGCCAACAACCGTAGTTTTGATGGGAACAGGCTGCACGTTGGTAGAGGGTTAGTAAACTGATCAAATCAGGTTAAGGCAAAGCCCTGTTTCATCTACTGTCTGACCGGGTCAGCGTCTTTAGACTATGTATTCCCACCAAAGCATGTTTTCTACCCGGTCGAATAAAGAAAAACCGTTCTTTTCCAGCACCTTCTGCGAAGCTACATTTTCAACGTCGGTATCGGCCACAACGCGATGAACTCCCGGTTGCTGCCCAACCCAGTTGACCAGACCACCCACCATTTCGCTCATGTAGCCGTTTCGCCAAAGCGCCGGGTACGTGCCGTAGCCAATCTCTACCGTGCCCGTTTCATCAGGCTCACCTTTAAATTTCGCTTCGGCCACGAACTGCTGCTTATCACGATCGATTGCCAGCCACATGGTATGGTAAAGCGGGTCGTTCGACGGATCTTTCAGGCGGGGAACGGTGAAGTGTGTGATGATACTCAGCAAAGGCTCAGTCACTTCCCGATGTCCTTTTTTCAGTCCCAACGTCTTTTCCAACTGGTACCGATCAGCAAGGTGCAGTCGAATTTGATCAAGCGTCAGAGGGATAATTGTCAGGCGCGACGTTTCAATCATAAGTCTTGTGTATTCTCTTGGCTAACGTAACTGGGGATGCCCACCTGCTGGTATAGTTTTGCCAGTCGGTGCGCGTGCTCATCGTAGGCCGATTCGAACAGATCAACTGCTCGTTCGGCACCCACTACCACGCCCGCACTAAGCACTTTTGGCGGACGACCGGCCTCCGTTAGCAGTCGCGCAACTTCGGCCTTAAGGCTATTTACCACAACGGCTCCGCCAACTGTACTGCCGGGCGCAACCGGCGTGTCTAATTCGGGTATGGTTAGCATGGCGTCGCCAACGGGTGCGCCTGTATCCAGAATCAGATCGGCGAAGTCCCCTAATTTTTTTCTATCGGCGCGTTTGCTTGTGCTTTGTTCGGAGTGCTCTTTGGTAATCAGCGCCACCACTTTCACACCCTGCCGCTGAAACAGTTCGGCCATTTCGATAGGAACAACGTTACAGCCCGACGACGATATAATCAGAGCGGAATCCTGCCTGGTCAGCGCAAAGTTACGAAGGATACGGTCGGCCAGACCCGGAACGTTTTCCAGGAACATCGCCTGCCGCTGCCCGTTGGCTCCTACGACCAGATTGTGGAACGTTAGCGAGAGTTCGACGATGGGGTTAAAACCGGGAAACGAACCGTATCGAGGCCACATTTCTTCGACCATGATCCGGCTGTGACCTGATCCGAACACATGCACCATTCGGCCCGCCAGAATCGTATCGGCAAACCACTGAGCCGCCTGCTGAATATGGGGAGTCTGGGCTTCGATACTGTCCAGCATCTGGCGGCACTTCGCAATATATTGTTGAGTCATTGATCGGCAGAAATCCAACTAAACTGGTGAAATAGAACGTTGAATGGCAAAACTCGCGGCCCCAATCGCACCCGCCATATCGCCAAATTGGGCAATCTTTAGGGGCGTAGCCTGACCACCGGGCCGCCATTCGTACAAAGTCATAAACTCAGCCAGGGGCCGCATCAAATCCTCTTCAGCTTGCGTAATGCCTCCCCCCAGCACGACCAGGTCTGGCGAGAAACCGTTGATCAGCGAACTCACTCCTATAGCTAGCTTCCGAACAGACGACAGCCATACCCACTGCGCCACGTAATCACCCTGTTTGTACGCTTCCAGCAGTTGATAGGTCGATGTAAACCGACCCATTGACCGCTTCTCGATGGTACAGTTGCCAATGGCATTTTCCAGGCTGCCCGGCATACCCGTTACGTCTGAAACGCTCTCGCCATCGACGGCAATGTGACCAACACTACCCGCCTTCTGAAAATTGCCCTGGTACAAGCGACCATCGATCAGAATACCGCCCCCAACCCCCGTGCCGAGCGTCAGCATCACGACCTGACGATACCCCTTGGCAACCCCGAACCGACTTTCGGCCAGCAATGCCGCGTGAGCATCGTTGACGACGTGAACGTCATCATTCAGAAAACTTCCCCAATGAAAGCCTTCCAGACCACTTAGCCGTCCCGGCATGAACGCGATGTACTGATTGGTTTCGTCGGGCAGCCCCGGCGCTGATAATCCGGTAGCCGTTACGTTGTCCGGGGACAACTTTCGTAAGTCGGCCACGGTTTCGGCAACGGCCTGTTTCCAGTCCTTTTCACCATTGGTCGGATGGTATAGTTGTTTGACGATTTCGCCCGTTTCACTATTCATTAAAACGCCTTTGATCCAGGTACCGCCAAGGTCAATGCCGATTGCGTTCATCTGTCTAAACGATGCTTTAGGTGACGGGTCAATTAGCTTGTTTTTACGTTATTGAATTAGGCGAATTATCTGAATCCAGGTCTAAACCTGACCTTCACTCACGCTCCATCCGCCGTCGACTGTCAGGACCTGTCCGGTAGTAAAAGCCGAATAATCGGACATAAAGTACACAGCGGCTCCGTCCAGGTCGGTAGGCTGACCAATTCGACCGCCATCCAAGGGTTGTTTAGTACGAGTAAAGGACATGATCGCATCGTTGGTCGTTGCCCGCTGCGACATGGGTGTTTCAACTAGCGCCGGAGCCAGTACGTTGACGCGAATGTTGTCGTTGGCGTAATAGGCCGCTACGGATTTTGTAAAGCCAATCACGCCCGATTTTACGGCGGCATACGCGTGCGTAGCAAAATACGTTGGTGACGGACTCGACCCCAGCACAGACCCCATGTTCAGAATCGTGCCGCCCGTACACTGCGCCCGGAACGCCCGAACAGCCGCCTGATTCGACAGCATCAATGAGGTGAGATTGATATTGATGGTATAATTCCAGCCTTCAGGCGTAATCTCGTGAAGCGGCCCGTCGCCGAACCGTCGGCCACTACCGCCCGCTACGTGAAATAAACCGTCGAAGCCACCAAAAATCTGCTGGCAGAGGGCAATGGCTTTGGGAGCCGTTTGCGGATCGGAGGCATCCCCCGACATCGCCAGTCCATTTCCATCAAGTTGTTGCTCGGCAGTAGCACAGCTTTCAGCATTTCGCCCAACGACAACCACCTGCGCTCCCTCGCGCACAAACGCCAAAGCCGCTGACAAACCCATGCCTGTCGTCCCTCCAATCACCACTATCTTTTTCGATTCTAACCACATTCCAATTCCTGATAATTGTTTCGACTAAACTCAACGGATTACGGAGCCAATATAGGGTAATTGGGTTTGTAACTACTGTTTTTTTTGACAGGATTAACAGGATTTACAAGATAGCGAGTCCGAAAACTACGCTCAGTATTATAGCTATCGGGCGAGTTCTACTTTACAATAAAGACGGGCGTATACGCCAAAATCCTGTCAATCCTGTTAATCCTGTCGAAAAACCAATCATTACACAATGTCCCGTTCGCTGATTTTTCCGGTTTGTTTGTCTTTCAGGATTACTTTATGGCGACCGTCGTGGGTAACTTCTTCTTTGATCAGGTAGTACTGCTCGTCGTAATCGACCAGCGTGGTTTGCTGCGTCAGCCCTTCCTGACCACGCCAGACCGGAAGAATTACTTTCTCCCATTGCTTTGTTTCGGCTGACCGATAAGCAGCGTCCAGCACGGCGTTGACGATATAGCCATCGTAGAAGGTTTCGGCGGGTTCACGCCCTTCTTCCTGGGACAGAAACATGTCGGTAAACATATGATTGTAACCCAGATCGTTTACTTCATCGCCCACCGGAAACAACCAGCCCGTAGTCGATTCGGCTTTTTCGGCCACATAATCCGCGCCTTTCCCGGTGGTGAACATCTCAAAGCCCGTTCGCAAAAAGTTATTGATCCAGATCGTGCCTTCGGTACCCATCACTTCGTCGCGCAGGTCCATGCCGCCCCGGAAGGTCCAGCTTACCTCGAACTGGCCGATGGCTCCATTTTCGTATTTCACCAGCGCAATGGCGTGATCCTCGGCATCGATTGGTTTAACCTGCGTGGCAGCCCAGCACATCACTTCCACTGGCTTTACATCCTTACCGATAAAGTTGCGGGCGATTTCAACGCAGTGACATCCCAAATCGAGCATACAACCGCCACCGGCCTGTTCCTTATCCCAGAACCAATCGGAGTGCGGACCGGGGTGCGTTTCGCGCGACTTCGCCCAGAGGATTCGACCCAACGCCCCATTTTTGACGCTGTCTAGCGCTTTCAAAAACTTTGGCGTGTAGCACAGATCTTCGAGATAACCGGCAAAAATACCCGCTTCTTCGACCGTTTGCATCATCCGGAAGGCTTCTTCCGCATTGCGACCCAGGGGTTTTGTACACACCACCGATTTCTTATGTTTTGCACAGAGATTGACCGCCGTCTCGTGAAGATTGTTGGGCAGCGCAATACAGACCATATCGACATCAGGATGTGCAACTACTTCTTCCATATCTGTCGAAGCAAAATCACAGCCGTAATCCTGGGCGAACTTGCTGGCGGTTTCCTCCCGACGAGCGTAGATGGCTACTACCTTGTCGCGGCTGCGTTGTCCGTGAATCGAGTCGGCGTAGAAGCGGCCAATGAAGCCACCACCGAGCATGGCAATACGTTGCATAAATGGGTTCAGGTAAATGGTTAATCCGTACTTTCGCAAAAGGTAAGATCCTCCGCTGATTACTTTGCTCAATGGCCCACTTTTTCGACATCAACACGATTTTTTTTACAATCTGGGGTTACTCCATGAGTTACCTTGAGTTTTTCGGGGCCGTCACGGGCGCTGTAGCCGTCTGGTTATCAGCCCAGGCGAACGTGTGGAGCTGGCCTATCGGAGCCGTTAGCGTCTTTTTATTTTTCTTTCTTTTTTATCAGGTTCAGCTGTACCCTGACATGTTTTTGCAGGTATTTTTCTTTGTAACAAACCTACAGGGTTGGTGGCGCTGGACGCATCCTAAGCAGAATGAAGCAACGAGTAGCCATGAACTACGAATCAGCCGGATACCCACTCGACAGCTCGTTGTCTGGACCCTGTCCGGCCTGGTGGCCACACTAGTCCTTGGCACCTTTGCCAGTAATCTGCACGAATGGTTTCCGGTGCTCTTCAGTAAGCCAAGTGCGTTTCCTTACTTAGATTCGTTTACCACTGTCATGAGCATTGTCGCCACGTTTCTGATGATTGAGAAGCGGGTCGAATGCTGGTACGTTTGGCTTGTCGTGGACGCTATCCTGACGTACATGTATTTCGTAAAAGGCGTCAAATTCGTTGGCGTTGAGTACTTTGTGTTTTGCTTTATCGCGGCCGTGGGTGCCTGGCACTGGACACGCGAGTACCGGAGTTACCCAGCGCAGCGGGTCGTTCAACACCAGTAAGCATCGTCGTTCCAACGGTTACGTACGCGGTCGGGTCTTGCTACCAAACGCTAGATTCATTCATCGATGAAACAGCTCTCAGCAGTACTTCTACTTTTTACGGTTTTAGCCTGCTCGAAGTCAGACCAGGACGTTAAGGCTAACCGACTGGTAGGTACGTGGCAGTTGACCACCTACTGTCGGCCAACGGGTAGCGCTTCCTGTACGGCGGTCAGTGTCCCTACAGACAAGGGGGTTTACATTACGTTCGATAAGGATGGTGGATTCAATGAATTCTACGAAAACACCAAGCCCATTGACTACAGCTTTTTAGGCTGCGGCATGGGTAACTATACCATCGAAGGGGACGACGTTCGAATCATGGCGGTCTGTATGTCATCCATGCAGGGGCGATTAATGAAAATAGTTTCGGTAGCGAATAACCAGCTAATCATTAACCCGTACGGAACCGGCGAATACGTTTTTGTTGAACGACGCTGACCACATTCGCCACGAATGAGTAAACCGATCTATCAGAACGAACTAACGTTTATTATTCGGTAAATGTAGTGTTACCTGCTTCATTAAATCGGCATAAAGTAGTGTCTTACTCGGCGAATTAAATAGCATTTTTTCTAGACATAACTATAAAACTAAAAGCAAACAATGTAATTTTTTGAAGAATATTAGCGCTTAAGAGTTTGATAACTATGATCTTACTTTTTTTTCAATATAATTTTGCACTGTAAATCAAATAATTAACCACTATGGCGATTGCCAAACAATTTCTCAAAAGCAAGCCTATCGCAAAAGTTACGTTTGAGTTGCCGGCTGAGGCTGTCAACGGTGCAAAAACGGTCGCTCTGGCCGGTGAATTCAATGACTGGGACGTCACAACGCAGGTCTTGAAAAAACAAAAAGATGGTTCGTACAAAACCACAGTTGAACTGCCAGTTGGTGGCGAATACCAATATCGCTACGTGTTAGATGGTACAACCTGGACAAACGATTGGGCCGCTGATAAATATGTTGCTAGTGGCGTTGCGGGTGAAGAAAATTCGGTTGTCGTTCTGTAAGCCAGATCAACCCTTCAGTAGCTCAGAAAAGGATATTAAAAGCAAATAACCCGACTAGGTGACCGGGTTATTTGCTTTCTGGTCTGTGAGACCAATCTATGTGCTTACACGGTAAAGCTATCGGATTCTACGTACGCTTTAATTAACGCCACTTCGCCTTCTTTGCCCTTCTGCGATTTGCCGTGTTCCATACCAAAAATAAAGTCCTTCCCGGTTTGTTTTTGCTTTTGGTAGATGTACTTGAACACGTTTTTGTAATTGATTTCGCCCGTTGTTGGCTCGTTCCGGCCGGGGTTATCACCGATCTGAAAATAGCCGATCTCGCTCCAGCACCAGTCGATATGCGGAAGAATATGCCCTTCGTTTTTCTGCATGTGATAAATGTCAAACAGAATTTTGCAGGAAGGACTATTAACCGCCCGGCAGATTTCGTAGGTCTGGTCCGATGTTCGTAAGAACAGATTAGGCGTATCGCTGAGTGGTTCCAGTACCATTGTCACACCAGCCGGAGCCAGAATGTCGGCTCCCCGGCGCAAGGCATCAATCACGTGACCGGTTTGAATACCAATGGGCAGATTCCGTTCGAAGTCACCCGGCACAACGGTCGTGAACTTACCGTTGATGCGCTTGGCGGTCTCTACCGCTTTCCGGCAGCCATTCAGGAAAATGTCGATGTACTCCTGCTTACCGGCGGCCAGCGTGTTTTGTGAGTTACCGCCTTTATCCAGAACAAATACACCCATCGTCATGCCCAGACGCGCCATCTCCTCACCTATCTTGGTTTGTTGCGCCGGGTCACGTCCCATCATGCCGTTATCTTCCAGGGCGGTAAAGCCCATGTCGGCCATAAACTTCAGCTGATCGATAGGGTCTTTTCCGGCGCTGTTTTCAAACATGCCGAAGTGGGGCGCGTATTTGAGCTTGAAAGTATTTTTAGCCAGAAAGTTAGGTTGCGAGTGCCAGTTGGTTGTGAACGCTTCACCGGAAGCGGTAGCACCGGCTAAGCCTACTGTCGATTTTACAAAATTGCGTCGTTGCATAGTTGTTGTAGTCAGAACGGTAATTACGTCGATTTAAGAATCCGTCGCCCCGCTTATTTCTTTTTCAAACTCGTTAAATACGCGACAAGGTCTACTAGTTCCTGCGTGCTCATGGCTTCCTGAAGGCCCGATGGCATCATCGACGCGTCCATTTTTTTCATAGACATCACATCGGCCATTTTGTAATTCTGCACAACACCGCCCGGAAATTTCATCTGCAAATCCGTTTCGGTTTTACTGGAAATAATACCCGACATGGTGCTGCCGTCTTTGAATTTCACCTCCCACCCTTCGAAGCCGAAACTGATCCCAGCGTCGGGGTGTAAGATCGCCAGATATTGACCTTCTTTGGGTAGCTTGGAACCGATCTCGGAAAGTTTAGGCCCGAAATCCATGCCTTCTCCGTTGACCTGATGACAGATTGAGCAGTTGTTTTTGAAGACCATGACGCCTTTTGCGGCATCGCCGTTCATCGCCATCAGTTCGTTCATACCGGGCAATTTTTTACCTTCGGCGCTTTGTCCACCGTCCAGAAAGCTAGCCGCTTGCTGACGAATATTTTTGCGCCAGTCGTTGCTTACCCCTTGTACAGCAGCTTTTTTGTAATCGCCTTTGATGTCTCCTGATTTCAGCAGAGCAACCACCATATCGGCTCCGTCCATGCTGCCGCCCAACGCACGGGTAGCGGTCATTCGCAGTGATGATGGGCGCTTTTCGTCCAGCGCCACCAGTTTAAGAATCTCCAGCGATTCTTTATTACCCACGCGTTGCAAAGCCGTCACCATCTGCGAGGCATCGTCGGCATTGGTGCTGTTGATGCTGTTCCAGATCAACGCACTCCCATTTTGCTTAATCAACTGCCGAACGGCATCCCGGCCCAGTGCATCGTTGTATTTGCTGAGCGCCAGCTGACTTAATTTCGCATTCTCTGAAACGGGTTCGTAGCGCGTCACCAGCTCGATGTATTCAGGCGTTCCGTATACATCCGTCAGCAGCTTGTTCAAAGCACTCGTCGCGACGGGCGAACTTTTCACAAAAGCGGGATCGAGGTGGCGCAGTACCAGCTTGGTCACGTCCATTGAACCGCTATTGGCCTGCAAGATTCCCAGCAAGGCAGCTGATTTTTCGCTCGCGCCCGGATTGAAATCAAACGCCCGGAAATAACGCAACCGCTGATTCAGATCCGTTCCACCGTCGCCGGCCAGTTTAGCCAGCAGGGGCACCGATTCTTTCGTGCGGGCTCGCCACACAATGTCACGGCTCGGCGCATTGGCTAACACGTCATTGCCTTGCTGCTTCATCCAGGCGGTAAAATAACTGTCCCAACTGCCATCGGCTCCGATACCGAGCGCTTCCAAGTACCAGCGGTCTTTGCCATCGTACTTACTCGCCAACTGGGCCCACAGACCCGGCGCTTCGGGCGAAGGCGGTCCGGCGTTCTGGTTCCGGCGAAGCGCAAGGGCACATTCCCGGCGCACCTGTGCATCAGGGTCGTTGACCAGTTGTTTTACGTACGGAATAATGTCTGTTTTGAGTTGGCGGGCCGCCCGTAACGCCGTAATGCGGACATCAGGATTATCACTTTTGAGCGCCGTTTCCAGGTATTTAGATCCTTTGTCCAGTTTACTCAGCAGCCACAAGGCCCGAGCCTGCATCCGGGGATTGGTAGCCGTTTTGTACAATTTTGCCAATGCCTTCTCGGCCTTGGGACCTGACTCGCGCAGTTTCTGCCATCCGGCGTAGCGAATCGACATGTTCGGGCTTTGCAACGCTTCGATAGCGCCATCGATCGTCGAAACGTCAACCTTCGGCATTTTGTACGGCGAGTTGGGCGGAGCTACCCGGTAGACCCGGCCCCGATTCTGATCCCCCGCCTGGTGACCACCGACACCGGGGTCGTACCAGTCAGCAATGATCAGCGAACCATCAGGAGCCACGCATACGTCAGCCGGGCGAAACCACTGATCGCGAGCGCCTTCCAGCACGTTTACGATATCCGCTTTATACCCTGCGCCATCTTTCTGAACCGTGTACGACCGCACCACATTCGGCCCTGCATCGCAGTGAATGATCTGATTCCGAAATACGTCGGGCAGTAAGTTTCCTTCGTAAACGATGATGCCCGTTGGTGAACCCGCACCCGTCTGCAATAGATTCGGGACAACGCCGGGATCGTTGAGGTGCCAGTGCCGCCGGGGGATTTCGGGTTCGATGTTTTCCCGGTTGGCCTGCCAGCCCGCGCCCGTCATTTCGTCGGTGTACCCGTAGTTACCATACTCCATGACGTAATTGATCCGAACGCCTTTGTTACCATCGTCATCGTTGTCCGACTGCCAGAGCGTTCCGTAGGAGTCAACCGCTACTTCGTAGTTGTTCCGGAAGTTTTGACCAAGCAGCTCTACGTTTTTGCCATCGGGATCGCAGCGGAATACCATGCCCTGCTTGAAATTCTGCTTATTGATGGGTTTTCTGGTGGCAATGTCAATGACGGGCTTGCCGTCTTTATCCAACAGCTGTTGGCCTTCGTTACCGAAATTGAAGTACCACTTCCCATCGGGACCAAACACAAATGTGTGCATCCCGTGGTCGTGCTGTTCACCCCCGATTCCGCTGAACAGCAATTCTTTTTTGTCGGCTTTATCATCGCCGTTCTCGTCGGTCAGTACCCACACGTTCGGGCTATCGGCAACGATCACTTTGTTGCCCTGCACCCAAATACCCAGGGGTGACTCGATGCTTGGGTCCTGATAAAACACTTTGGTGATGTCGGCTTTACCGTCGCCGTTCTGGTCTTCCAGAATAACGATCCGGTCGCCTTCCTTGCGCGTCGGATTGCCGTTGATAGCCGGACGGTAGTTGTACGCTTCGCACACCCAAACTCGCCCTTTGGCGTCAACGTCAATATCGGTTGGGTTACTCAGCATCGGTTCGGCGGCAAACAGCGTCGCTTCCAATCCAGAAGCGACGTTCAAACTGCCGACTGCGTATTTGGGATCGTGCTTGTCATCATCGTTGAGCCCGGCAAACAAACGGGTCAGGTAACGCTCCGAAGCGGCATTAAGGTTGGTGTTCTGGTAAGCGCCTACAAGCGTTGCACCGACAACCAGACCAGCGGAAGAAAGGGCTACAGCCCGGCGGGAAAGTCGGGAGCGCTTAGCCGAACGAAAAAGATTCATAAATCAGAACAGGCTAAAAGATTGGGGGGTAAGGCGTAAAAACGGTGATACGCCACTAGCCGATAAAGCAGGCAAGAAAGGTATTTATACCCATACAAAAACAAATTTTATTACGCTGGCTTTACGGATGACACGGCCTCAAAGGCTGGCTTTATCCTCACTACAACGCCTTTTAACCAAAAATCACCGGGTCGTTTGTCGCTGAACCGGTGATTTTTAGGCTAGTATAAAAACGGATTAGATCGTTTTCTTTTTCGACTCTTTCAGGGCAAAGTCAACGGCACGCGCAGTCAGGGCCATGTACGTGAGCGACGGGTTTACGCAGGACGCCGAGGTCATGCAAGCGCCATCGGTGACGAATACGTTTTTAACGGCGTGCATCTGGTTGTTACCATTCAGCACCGACGTTTTCGGATCACGCCCCATCCGAGCGGTTCCCATTTCGTGAATCGCCATACCCAGGTACGAACCCCGGTCGTAGGCTTTCACGTTCTTCACGCCAGCCGATTCGAGCATTTCCTTGGCATCGTTCATCATATCGACGCGCATTTTCTTTTCGTTTTCTTTCAGCTCGGCATCAAAAACGGCCAGCGGCATTCCCCACTTGTCTTTCTCGTTTTTGTCGAGATACATGCGGTTTTCGTAGTACGGCAACGTCTCACCAAAAGCGCCGAGGCCCATTGTCCACGGGCCGGGTTTCGTCAGCTCTTCCTTGTAATCAGCCCCAAAGCTCATTTCGGCAATGTTACGCTGCCAGCCCTGGCGACTGCCGCCCCCCTGGTAGCCGAAGCCGCGCAGGTAATCGCGTTTGTCGTTACCGATGTTGCGGTAACGCGGTACGTAAATACCGTTGGCTCGCCGACCGATGTAATATTTGTCCAGATCGCCTTCCCAGTCGCCGGAAGCCCCCGTACGGAAGTGGTGATCCATCAGGTTATGACCCAACTGTTCGGAGTCGTTACCGAGTCCGTTAGGGAACCGGCTTGACTTGGAGTTCAGCAGAATCGACGTAGTTCCGAGGGTACTGCCGCAGGAAAAAATCAGCTTGGCAAAGTACTCACGGCCCTGTAAGGTCACGGCATCAACGACCCGCACGCCTGTAGCGCGTTTCTGGTTTTCGTCGTACATGATTTCCGTAACAACCGAATCAGGGCGAAGGGTTAGCCGACCGGTTTTAGCCGCGTACGGCAGCGTGCAGGACTGGGTGCTGAAATAAGCGCCGTAGGGACAACCCAATGAGCATTTGTTCCGGTACTGGCACGGAGCACGACCAATGCCCAGCTGCGCCTGACCCGCCTTCGACAGGTTAGCGACCCGACCAATGGTCATTGTCCGACCCGGAAAGTTTTTCTCAATCCGCTTCCGAACTTCCTTTTCCACGCAATACATCTCCATCGGCGGCAAAAAGTCGCTGTCGGGCAGTTGCGGCAGATTAAGCGCTTCCCCCGAAATGCCGACTACTTTTTCGACATATGAGTACCAGGGAGCAACGTCTTTGTAACGGATTGGCCAGTCGACGGCAATCCCGTCTTTGGCGTTGGCTTCAAAATCGATGTCGCTCAGTCGGTACGATTGCCGTCCCCACATAATCGACTTACCCCCAACGATGTTAGGCCGAAACCAGTCGAACCGCTTTACTTCTTTATAGAGCGAATCCGCATCCTTCATCCAATACGTTTCGGTCATCTCGTTGTACGGATAATCGCGCATCAGTTTCGGGTGCGTTTCTTTCTGCTCCGTGGTCAGTCGGCCGTTGTACTTCAGCTGCCAGGGGTCTTTCATGGCGTTTTCGTAGCCCGTTACGTGTTCGAGCTGGTGCCCTTTTTCGAGCATCAGCACCCGCAGGCCCTTTTCGGTCAGTTCTTTAGCGGCCCAACCACCCGTCACACCCGATCCGATGACAATGGCATCGTAGGTCGTTTCTTTTATAGAATCAATATTGAGGTTCATTTTTGACGATGTTTTCAGTCTATAGTTTTGGTTTCTGATGCCGGTTCAAGGGATTGAAACGACACGAAAACCTGAGCTACAGACGGTTATAATGCCCATGTTTTCTGACCGGGTTTTAAAGGCATACAGCCGTTGAACTGTCCGGGAACGGGAAGGTATTCTAACGCTTTGGTAGCACCAATTTCAGAGGTGAAATAGCCGGTAGTGGTCAGTTCCTTCATCCGCAGGAAGAAAGGCTTATCGTCGGTCATGGTCTGTTTCACCATTTCGTTCTTCTGAGCTACATCCAGGTCCGTGAATCCTTTGCCGAATTTTGTTTTGCTAGTAGCGTCCAGCTTGGCTAGTCCGGCGTAGAAATTGTCTTGGTCACTCTTGGGATAACAATCGCGCATGACCCGAACGATGAATTTTTCGGCGCCAGCGGCTTTGGCACCGGGCGTACTCGTAGTCGGGATGATTACATCAGCAACTTCGGCCAGCAGCGCTTCCTGTTCAGCCGTGACGGCCACACTAGGTCCGGTATTGATGACCCGGCCCATAGCGCCCGCAAGCGTGGGTGCCGACAGCAGCCCGCCCATCATCAGGGCCGCTTGCTGTATGGCTTCTCTACGTTTCATAAATAGTCAAGTAAACGTGATTAAAGTGAGTTTCGGTTGTAAAACGAACGGGAGTAGCAGGAAAAATACATTTCTAACCAGCAAATTATCCAATCTTTTTCAAAGAAGGAAAAACGCTGATCAGAAAAGACGGGCACGAAGGAAATATCCTCTATTTGTACAAAAATAGTTGCCATTCCGAGCTGCGGTTTCAGGCATGGGCTAGGTAGTTTTGCCACTTGAACCCAAACACACCGACGAAGCGCCGGGTTGTTAGGTTATGAGTAGTGCAGCATTACTGGTTACATTATTAGCTATTGTTACCGCATTAGCGGCCCTGGCCGAGCGGGTTCGAATTGCCTCTCCGATTGTGCTGGTGTTGGCGGGGATCACCATTAGCCTGATTCCCGGCTTACCGGAAGTCGTGATCAGACCCGACGTTATTATCCTTATTTTCCTGCCGCCTTTGATTTATGCCGCAGCCTGGAATACCTCCTGGGCCGATTTCAAGGCCAATTTCCGTCCTATCTTACTGCTGGCGTTTGGTCTCGTTCTGTTCTCTACGGCGGGCGTAGCCTGGGTCGCTCACACATTTATACCGGGCTTCTCGTGGCCATTGGCTTTTGTGATGGGAGCGACCGTATCGACTACCGACCCTATTGCCGGTACGGCGGTTATCAAACAAATGGGGCTGCCGCGTCGGGTTATTGCCATTCTGGAAGCCGAGAGCCTTGTCA
The DNA here is from genome assembly GCF_021233055.1 of Spirosoma oryzicola. Lineage (NCBI taxonomy): Bacteria > Pseudomonadati > Bacteroidota > Cytophagia > Cytophagales > Cytophagaceae > Spirosoma > Spirosoma oryzicola. The sequence continues at coordinate 4,108,833 of NZ_CP089538.1, forward strand.
ACGACGCCACGGGACTTATTGCGTATCGTTATGCCGTCGTGGCGGTAACGACCGGAAATTTTGTGCTGCTGGAAGCAGGTCAACAGTTCCTTGTCGTTGTTTTAGGCGGTATTCTGATTGGTGTGGCGTTGGCATGGCTCGTCAAGGCTATTCATCAACTGACCAATGACACACCGGTTGTTGAAACCACGCTGACCCTGCTTATGCCCTTTGCAGGCTATATCGTTGCGGAGGAACTGCATGTGTCGGGCGTGCTGGCCGTATTATCATCGGGCTTGTTTCTAACGCTCCGGTCTTCCGAGTTTTTGTCGCGGCAGGCTCATTTACAGATCATCAACATCTGGAACGTTGTCACATTCCTGCTCAATAGTGCCGTATTCGTGTTCATGGGTTTACAACTCCGACGGATCTTGATGACCACGTCCGTCTATTCACCAGGAATGCTTATCGGCTACGGGGCACTGATTAGTCTGGCGGTTATCGTGGCGCGCTTTGTATGGGTATTCCTGGCAAGTTATATCCCTCGGTTATTCGGCAGACACCACGCTCCGCTGTTCAACAACAAACTGCTTACCGTGATAGGCTGGACGGGCATGCGGGGTGTACTCTCGCTGGCAACGGCGCTGGCCCTTCCGCTAACACTGGCAAACAAATCACCATTCCCTCACCGCGACCTTGTTATTTTTTTCACCTGCTGCGTTATCTTTTCTACGCTCGTTCTTCAAGGTATCGCCTTACCTTTTCTGATCCGCTGGCTGAACATTGAACCAGACCAGCGCTCCAAGCAGGATGAAGTCAAACTGCGAATTCGACTGGCAGCCAGCGCTATTGAGCACCTGGAATCGAACTATTCCCTGAGCGACGATATATCCGACGAGGCCCTGGCTTTGCTCAAGCATAAATACGAAACCCGCATCGACCGGCTACGCCTTCAGCAAGACCGCCGACGTCGGCATATCAATGAATCCGAAGTGAAAGAATCGCTTCGGATTCAACAGGAAATTATTCAGGTCGAGCGCGAAATGGTTTCTCAACTCCGCCGGGAAGGTCGCCACGACGACGAAGTACTACGCACGATCCTGTATGAACTGGACCTCGAAGAGTCACGATTGCTGATGGAAACGATGGGCTAATACCGGACTACCCATAAATGGTCGAATCCAGAAACGCGTTTCGAAATTTGCCTTTCGGGTCAAAATCCCGGACCAGCTTTTTGAAATCGTCCAGCTTCTCGTAGCGGGATTGCAGTTTGGCCGCCGATAGCGTAAACAGTTTTCCCCAGTGCGGACGCGCCCCAAACGGCTCCAGCTCTTTTTCGATCATCGGCAGTACCTTACTGACCGACGCCCAATCCTGTTTCCAGGTAAAGTGAATAGCCAGGCTCGGCTGTTTGTAGGCCATACTCATCCACAAGTCGTCGGCGTCGATGGTGCGAAGTTCCGAAATCAGCAGGTGCGGGCTAATGTGGTCGCGGAGCCGCTCGACAGCAAGAATCGCTTCGACGGCATTTTTGTACGGGACAAAGTATTCCGATTGCAGTTCTTTGCCGCTGCTCGGTGTAAAGCCCATTCGGAAGTGGGGTAAACGCTCATACCAAGGACCCGGTACGCCCATCTGTTCGGTACAGTTCTCAGCCGATATTTCGGCAATAGGATGCAGATTTTTGGTAGCCAGCGTAGCACCGAAGAAATCCGGTTTAGCCTTCGCCTGATCATCTTTCTTAGCGCGGCTTTTAATCCACACTTCATTGACGCGCTTTTTCTGCCAGTCGGTAAACAGGCTGACGCTGTAACCACCCGACATGATGGCATCGAAATTTCCGCTCATCTGATCCAGCGGGAGATCGACATACACGTCCTGCCGCATCGTAAAGGTCGGCTGTACGTCGAGCGTCATTTTTGTGACAACCCCCAACGCGCCAAGGTTAACGACAGCCGCCCGAAAGGTGTCGCCGTCTTTCGCGCGTGACAAGGTTCGTACATCGCCATTGGCCAGCACAATTTCCATCGCCGATACCGCCGTTGCCAGATTCCCGTTTTTCACCCCTGAACCATGCGTAGCTGTTGCGCAGGCCCCAGCCACGGAGATGTGCGGTAACGACGCCAGGTTGTGTAACGCGTATCCTTTGCTATCGAGGTACGGCGCTAACTGTCCATACCGCATACTAGCGTCAACCGTTACTGTACGAGCCTCCGTATCCATTGCCAGCACCTTGTCCATCTCCCGGAGCGAGATAAAATTATGGGTGCTATCGGCAATACCGTTGAAGCAGTGACGCGTGCCCAGCACCTTCAATTTGTCGTACTTTTTTACCAGTTCCGACACCTGCTCGATTGATTTGGCAGCGTACAACCGACTGGTGCTGTAGGTATAGTTACCGGCCCAGTTCTTTAACTTTTCGTCCGATACTAGCTGAGCCAGTGGAGAGATGATTGGAGTTGCCATTAAGGCCGAAGATAGTTTAAGAAAGGTTCTTTTTTTCATAGTTACAGGGTTTCGGCTAAACTAATTGAATTAATTGATAGACCAGTCGTCTTCCAGGGAGAGATACAGCCTTGTTCATCTGAAGTCACTCTCTATCAAATGATTATTTAATCCCTATTTAAACTAATAAAAATACCAAAATAAGTTGACTCTAGCCAAATTACTCCATACATTAACCGTTGAATCAACATTTACCGGTCATGAAAACGTTATTCGTAGCAACCGCTTTTTTGTTGAGTATGGCTTCGTACAGTTGGGCTCAGACCGACACGGAAGCAATCAAACGGGTATTGTACAACGAAACCGAAGGGTTTTTCAAGCGCGACAAAGCGAGATGGGCTGCGGCCTGGGCTCATGAGCCTTACGTGAATTTTGCGGCTAATCTATACGGGGGTGACTTTATGCTCATCAAGGGATGGGCTAATTTGGAAAAGCAGTTCGCCAACCAATTCAAGAGTTCAAAAGTCTCGGACAACGTAACGGTGCAGAATGCCAACTATATCATCCATCAAAACGGGAATATGGCTTTAGTCACCTACGATCAGACGCTGCTGGACAGTCACGGTAAGACAACATCGAAAGAGACGCGGGTCGTTGAAAAATTCAACGGCCAATGGAAGATAATCAACGTAATTGCCCTGACCAACCTAAAGAATTTTGGGTTAGCGCAGGCGCAGAAAAAGTGAAGTAAGCAATGTGCTGGTGTCTTCCACAGAGCATGGGTCCAACTTAAAAAGGAAAGAGTCCGGTCGTACACGCACGACCGGACTCTTTCCTTTTTACTTTTTTAGATTAGCTGAACTGTTTAACCAGCCCTTCCAGTGTGTGTAGGGGTTGAACGCCCGACTGCCGCCAAACAATCTTTCCGTCTTTAAACATGATCATGGTCGGGATACTCCGAATCTGATACTGGTTGGCCGCAGCCTGCGCTTTATCGACGTTGATCTTAACGACCCGTACTTTATCGCCAGCGCGGTCGGTGAGTTGCTTCAGGATGGGAGCCTGCTGTTTACAGGGACCGCACCAATCGGCGTAAAAATCGACAAGTACGGGCTTGTCTCCTTTTATGATGTCCTGGAATGTTTCTTTGCTCTGATTCATGGCCTTGTTGCGTATGTTGATTCGATGTGGTTCTTTCGCATAGGAATAACACTGCCCTGTTCGTGGCGGTTCACTGCTATAAACATCGCTTTGCCCGAATAGTTATGCGCTTTACCCTGCTCCTATTATCCGTTTTGCTGACAACCACTGCACTCGCACAACTACCTTACGCAGAAGAAGTTGCCAAATACCGCGAAACGTACAAAAGTGACTTTATAACCTCCTCAAGTAGCCCGCTGAAATCGAAAGACGATCTGTCATTTCTGCGATTCTACGAACCCGATTCGACCTACCGTGTTATCGCTACCATTCAGTTGACGCCTAAAGCGGAGCCGTTCGATATGCCCACCTACAGCGGCAAAACACAACCCCACGTAGCCTACGCCCTGCTATCGTTCACGGTAAACGGCAAACCCCAACAGCTAACGATCTACCGCAATCTGAACTTGCTACGCATGCCGGAATACCGTGATTACCTGTTTCTTCCGTTTAAAGATGCTACGTCCGGCCTATCAACCTACGGCGGAGGCCGCTACCTCGACTTTCGCATGGGCGACATCAAAAACGGGCAGATGACGCTTGACTTCAACAAAGCGTACAATCCGTATTGTGCTTACCGCGAAGGGTACTCCTGCCCGATTCCGCCCAAAAACAATGTTTTGCCGGTAGCCATTGAAGCGGGCGAAAAAACATACGGCAAGGCGCATTAACCTGTTTCTTACTACCGTGCTTAGTAACCCCAGGCCAGTAATCCGCCATCTACGGCAATGACTTGACCAGTGATATAGCCCGATGCGGGCATCGTCAGAAACGAAACGGCGGATGCTACCTCGGCGGGTTCGCCAATCCGGTTCATGGGCGTTCGCTTAAGAATGCCACCTAACTTTTCGGGATTGGTCAGAACCGGCGCGGCTAAGGGCGTATTGATGTACCAGGGCGCAACCGCATTCACCCGAATTCCATCCGACGCCCATTCGACCGCCAAATTGCGCGTCAGTTGCAGCATAGCCGCTTTGGTCATGCCATACAACGAGCCACTACTGGTATGTGTAAGCCCCGACACTGACGATACGAAAACGATTTTTCCACCCGCTTCGGATTCCTTCAGCATCGGGTAAGCCGCCTGACTTAGTTCGTAGGCCGAGCGCAGGTTGGTGTTCAACACATAATCGTACTCGGCAGGACTGTATTCGGCAGTGGGTTTCCGGATATTCGATCCGGCATTGTTGACCAGAATATCCAGCTTACCCCAGGTCGTTTTTACGGATTCAATGATCTGAGCCGCTACGCCCGGCTGACTAACATCGGCCGCAATTCCCTCGACCGTATGGCCTTGCTGCCGGTAATCGTTGATCTGTCTCTGAAGCAATTCATTGTCGCGAGCCACGATAAAAACCGAGGCTCCCAGATCGAGAAACTGACGGACAATAGCCTCGCCGATACCTTTGGTTCCGCCCGTTACGAGCGCACGTTGACCGCTCAACGACCACAGCGTTTGATTCATACAATAGCTTTTTACACGTTTTTCTCGCTAATAAGCGCGAAACTAAACGCCAATTTCCGCAGAACAAAGCTTGTTTTCCGCTTAATTTAAAACAGGTTTATCGACAAGCGCGTCTGTTCGGCTTCGGACTGTTGTGTCCGAATTCGTACAACCGTGTTAATCCGAAAAGCAGTCCATTTTAACCGAAAAAGACTTTTTTAATCCTGGCAAGCCATTTGTTCTACAAAAATTGAATATATCTCAATCGTATGAGAAGATCGTATCTGGGCGAGTTCGAAGAGGTGGTTTTATTGACGGTTGCCGTGCTGGGCGATGGCGCTTATGGCGTGGCGATTACCGATGAGCTTGATCGACAGACCGGGCGCTCGGTAAGCATCAGCGCCGTTCATGCCGCCCTCCATCGGTTGGAAGAAAAAGGGATGCTGTCTTCCCGCATGGGTGATGCCACCGCCGAACGCGGAGGACGTCGTAAACGGCTGTTCGCGGTCACGGCATTAGGTAGCCGGACGCTGCATGACATTCGGGCCACGCGCGACCAGTTGTGGAGTTCCATTGCGCCCAACGCTTTACCGGCTATCAGCCTATGAACGCTAAGAAACGACTAGACAGCCCAGAAAAACCAGTAGCCCCGCCCCGTTGGGCCGACCGGCTGCTCGAATGGTTCTGCGCTCCACATCTGCTGGAAGAAGTGCAGGGCGACTTGCACGAACGCTTTGAGCGCAATCAAACCCAGCTGGGCGAGCGATCCGCCCGGCGGCAGTACGCCAAAGAAGTGCTGAGTTTCCTGAAACCCTTCGCGATCAAACGAAATCCAACGGACTATCCCTCCCCTTTTTTCCTAAATCCTGCCATGCTACGCAACTTTTTCAGAATCGCCTTTCGTAATCTGGTCAAGCACAAAGCCAGTACGCTCATCAACCTGTTTGGCCTGACGCTGGGCGTAACGGCCTGCCTGGTTATCTACCTGATCACCAACTACGAGCTAAGCTACGACACGTTTCATCCCGATAAGGAGCGGATTTACCGGCTTGTTGGCGACGTAAAATATGAAGCGAACGACGAACGGCATCCCGTTGGTTTTGTTCCCAATGCGGTTCCGGCGGCTGTTCGAAACGAGATTGCGGGCGTGGAAACGGTAACCGCTTTTCACAATATCGAAACCGACGTACTGATTCCGAACGGCAGCGAAAAGCCGGTACGCTTCGAAAGCCGCCGGAGCACAGGCAACAATGCGGATATTATCGTTGCTGATCCACAGTACTTTTCTGTTTTCAACTACAAATGGCTCGCTGGCAATCCCCGCACAGCGCTCAATGAACCGTTCAAACTAGTACTATCCGAGCGCAAAGCACGCACCTATTTTGGTGACATTCCCCTCCAGCAGATGCTGGGCAAAGAAGTCATTTACCGGGATTCGATACGGACTAGCGTGGCGGGTATCGTGCAAGACTGGGAGCAGCCAACCGACTTTACGTTTACCGATTTTATTTCGATGGCTACGGTACGGGCCAGTCAGCTAAAGCAGGACATCGACCTCGATCAATGGAACGACAACTGGTCGGCATCACAGGCTTTCGTTAAACTGCCCCAGGGTACAACACCCGCTCAGCTAGCCGCTCAATTTGGACAATTTTCGAAGCGTCACTACGCGAAGGAAATGAAGTTCTGGCCGAGTTTACAGCCACTTTTCGACCTTCATTTCAATGCTAATTATGATGACAACTACTCCCGAAAAGCGCACCTCCCGACCCTATACGGCCTGATGGGTGTTGCGGCTTTCATTCTGATCATTGCGGCTATCAATTTTATCAATCTATCGACGGCACAGTCTGTTCAGCGGTCAAAAGAAATCGGTATTCGCAAAGTCATGGGAAGCAGCCGGAACAGCCTGATCGTTCAGTTTCTGAGCGAAACAGCGCTGCTAACCTGCCTGGCGGTAGTGCTGGCTTTACTGCTTACGAAGCCGATCCTGTCATCGATTCAATCCTTGACGCCAAACGGCTTAACGTACAGTTTATTCAGTCTCAAAACGCTCGCTTTTCTGGTGGCGATGGTGCTGATCACGTCGTTGCTGGCCGGTTTTTATCCGTCCTGGCTCTTATCATCGTACCTGCCAGCGTTGACATTAAAAGGGCAAAACGCCTTGCCCGGTAGCCAGAAAGGGTATTTCCGGAAAGGGCTGATTGTGTTTCAGTTTACGGTGTCGCTGGTTTTCATTATTGCCACGTTGATCGTCGGTCAGCAGCTTGATTTCATGCGCAACAAAGATCTGGGCTTTACCACGAACGCTACGCTTGAAGTACGCACCCTGCGTGATGATAAAAGTCAGGTACTGGCCGAAAAAATTAAACGGTTATCGGGTGTTGATCGGATATCGATGCAATGGTTTTCGCCGATGGGCGGTGCATACATGATGACCAAGCTGAAATATCCCGGAAAAAAGACGGTAGATATGAAGTCTTCGATCAAGGTGGGCGATGCCAATTATATACCGCTCTATCAGTTACGCTTGCTGGCGGGTCGAAATTTTCATCCAGGGGATTCGCTTCGTGAACTGGTCATCAACGCGACTTTTGCCAAAGCTATGGGCTTCAAAAAGCCAGCCGACGCGGTAAACCAACAGCTCCAATTCAACGATAAAATGTATCCTGTCGTTGGCGTTGTCGCCGATTTCCACGAACAGTCATTTCACGAAAAAATCTCCTCGTCTTTTATTGGCTACATCCCCCAACTAGCACGCAATATTGGCGTCAGACTAACGACAAAAGGCAGGCACGCCGACGATTTGAAAGCAACGCTAGCGAGTATTGAACAAGCCTGGAATGAGGTGTACCCAGACAACAAATTCGACTACGCATTTCTTGATGATTCCATTGCCAAACTCTACGAGAAAGAGCAGAAAACTGCTCAACTTGTCAATCTGGCGACGGCCATCGCCATCCTGATTTCCTGCATGGGCTTGTTTGGTCTGGCTACGTTCACCGCCGAACAGCGCACGAAAGAAATTGGCATTCGTAAAGTGCTTGGGGCCAGTGTCGGCAGTATCGTCGGCTTACTGTCGAAAGACTTTTTGAAGCTGGTTATCATTGCCTTGTTTATTGCTTCGCCAGTGGCGTGGTGGGCGATGACAACGTGGTTGCAGGATTTCGCCTACAAGATTGATGTGGCGTGGTGGGTGTTTGCCTTGGCGGGTTTGGCAGTGGTCCTGATTACGCTCCTGACCATCAGCTTCCAGAGCTTAAAAGCCGCCCTGACCAACCCGGTAAAGAGTTTACGAACGGACTAAAAGTCTTGCTCCCCATGCTGAAAGTGGTATCGCTAAGGCCACCCATTTGGTGGTGTCGGCGGGTCCGCCCGCGCGGTTCTCAAAACAGTATTGTCCGAAATCCGTACAATGCATGATGTGGTGGTGTCGGTTTTAAGAAACCGACACAGATTGCTGACGCGAAGTGTCGGTTTTGAGAACCGCGCGGGCGGCCCCGCCGACACCACTATAGAAGGACATCGGATCGAAGCAAATTTAACATTTCGGACAATACTGGTTCGCAAAACCGACACCACTGAAAAATAGGTTATTTCCTGACGGGTTTGTTGGTCATGTAAAACGTCAGTTTACCGCCTTTTAGAATATCAGCGTGCGTAATGCTTGGCTGCGTTAGTGGTTTGCCGTTTAAAAGCACTTTTTGAACGTACACATTTTTGTCGCTCTGGTTGATGGCCTCAACTGTAAACGTCTGACCATTTTCGAGTTGCAATCGGGCACTCTTAACCGATGGACTACCCAAGGCGTATTCGTCTGATCCCGGCGCTACGGGATAAAAACCCATCGACGAGAACATATACCAGGCGCTCATCTGCCCGCAATCGTCGTTACCGCCCAGACCGTCGGGAGTGGGTTTGTACTGCATATTAAGAATCATACGAACGCGCTCCTGCGTTTTCCAGGGTTGGCCCGCCCAGTTGTACAGATAAGCGACGTGGTGCGCCGGTTCGTTGCCGTGAATGTAGCCGCCAATGATGCCTTCGCGCGTAATATCTTCGGTTTCGGCAAAAAACTTGTCGGGCAGGTTCATGGCAAACAACGTATCGAGCCGGGCCGCAAACTTCTTGGGGCCACCCATGTACTGGATCAAAGACGCCGGGTCCTGAGGGACGAAGAAGCTGAAGTTCCATGAATTTCCTTCGATAAACCCTTGCCCGTGCGTACTGAGCACATCAAACTCTTTCTTGAACGACCCATCGGTCAGGCGCGGACGCATGAAGCCAATCGACTTATCGAACACGTTTTGCCAGTTCTGAGCGCGTTTGCGGTAGGTTTCGTACACGTCCTGCCGGTTTAGTTTCTTCGCCATCTGGGCGATACACCAGTCGTCGTAGGCATATTCCAGCGTGTTCGACACCGATGTTCCATTAGCCGACGCCGGAATGTAGCCCTTGTCGATGTAGTCGCCGATTCCTTCGTAATCGCGGTGATTGGAGGTAGCAATGCAGGCATCGAGCGCTTTTTGGGCGTCGCCGTTGAATACGCCTTTGATAACTGCGTCGGCTATTACTGACACGCTGTGGTAGCCGCTCATGCACCAGTTGTCGTTGGCGTAGTGCGACCAGACCGGCAGCATTTTCAACGTGCTCTGATCGTAGTGACTAAGCATAGATTTGACCATGTCATTGTTACGGGCGGGCTGCATAAGATTGAAAAACGGATGCAACGCCCGGTACGTATCCCACAGCGAGAACGTCGTATAATTCGTAAATCCCGCTGCCTGATGAACACCCTGATCCAAGCCTTTGTACTGCCCATTCACGTCCATATACTCCGTCGGATTAATGAAGGTATGGTACAGCGATGTGTAGAAATTCACCTTATCGGTTTCCGACGCGTCAATCTGAATTTTGTTCAGCTCCCGGTTCCAGTCGGCCTGCGCTTTGGCTTTGACCTGCTCGAAATTCCAGTGCGGAACTTCGGCCCGCATATTCGCCAGGGCATTTTCCTGGCTAACTGGCGATAAAGCCATTTTTAGCTTTACCTGCTCGCCTTCTTCCGTGTCGAAGTCGAAATACATCCGAATCCGCTTACCAGCGATGTCCGGAAAATTGCGGGTCTGGTCAAACTTGCGCCAGAAGCCTTTGTAGACCTGCGCTTTGTCCAGATTTTTCTGACCGTAGCTTTTGAACGGCTTCGAGAACGACAAGGCAAAGTACACCGTGCGGGTGCGCGCCCAGCCGTTGGTTTGCCGGTAACCAGTCACCAGTGTGTCGTTCACCACGCGTACGAATGTCCAGACGGTCTTGTCGTCGTAATTGTAGATGCCATGCATTAAATCGAGAATGATGTGCGACTGGTCGGACTTGGGAAACGTGTACTGGTGAAAACCGACCCGGTTCGAAGCGGTCAGCTCGGCCAGAATTTTGTGATCGTCGAGCTTTACTTTGTAGTAGCCTGCTTCGGCCACTTCATTCGCGTGAGAGAAAGCCGAGCGGTAGCCGCTCTTTGGATTCGAGGCCACCCCCGGATTGAGCTGTAAAGCGCCCTGCGTGGGCATAATCAGGAAATCGCCCAGATCGGAATGGCCCGTACCGCTGAAATGCGTGTGGCTGAAACCGACAATCGTTTTGTCTTCGTACTTATAACCAGCGCAGTACTTGTACACATCGCCGTTGTATTTGCCGTTGAGTTCGTAGGATAGCGTATCGGAGTCAGGACTTAGCTGAACAGAGCCGAAGGGAACGGTAGCGCCGGGGAAGGTGTGCCCCATTTTCTCGGTACCGATCAGCGGGTGCACATAAGGAACCAGGTTTTGTTGAGCGTAGGAAACAAGTAAAACGAATTGAAAGAGGATGGTCAGGTTTACTTTAATCATTTTCTGAATGAGTAGAAATAAGGCTAAAAGGTACGAAAAGCTTCGCTAAACCCCTATTCGCATCGCCCATGGAGGTCTATTATCCCGCACCAGCCTGGACCGCTACCAAAGATTATAGCCAGCTGGAAACGATTTATTGCCGGATCTGGCTTATTTAAGTCCAACAAACCGTATTTTTCATACCGTTATTCCTGCGCAGTCGTTAATTATTCGATAAAACATAAACGTGGTACTGCGTACGATCGCTCGTTTCTTACTTGTACGTCCTCTCAATCAACGCCTGGCATACGTATTGATAGCTCATCAACCAGCAGTATTCTTTACCTTTTCCACATGAATCAATCACCTTATCGCCTTCTCATCGTAACCATTTTTATAGGTATTCTTGGACTAGAGGGTTGCAAAGATGCTCCGCTTACATGGCCCACTCCGGGAACTGGCGGTAATCCGGCACCGCCCGCTGTGGTCGTTCCACCCGCTACTGTCGTATCGTCAAGTACCGTTGGTCCTTTTACGTACACGGTCCCGGCTCAGGAAGCCGAGTGGCTGAGCTACAACGGCAACCTGATCAATGGCCGCGCGATTGGAGCTACTACGGTTCAGGAATCGGCCACGCTTCGGCTGGAAGTACGGAAAGAGTACGGCGGATCGATCCAGATCTACGACAAGACGACCAATCAATATTTGGTTAATTTCTTCGATAAAGGGCGCGAATCGGGTTTTGCTTCTTACGCCGGGCCTCGCTCCTTTGCCGATGATTCACCCCGCTGGAAAGGTGTGGGGTACAATCCGTTGCAGGCGGGTGACGATGGTGGCAATTCCTCGCCGGTATTATTTCACGGTCTGATTAATGGGTACATCTACACGAAAACGCAATGCCTTTCCTGGGCGCATCAGGACAAGCGACTGCTGCCTTTCTTTTATGAGCAATGGGTACGGCTCGATGAGAACAAGGTGCATGTAAAAGTGCGTCTGACAAACCAGCGTGGCGACAAAGGTTTTTACAATTTCGAGGAACAGGAGTGGCCGTTTCTGATGATTAACGGAGCCAAGAGCGTTCGGTTTTATAACGGATCGGCTCCGTTCACCAACGCAGCAACGAGCACATCGGACGGTATCGAGCGGGCGCAAACGCAGGGCGGATCGATTATTACGCAACAGATCTCGTCCTTTTACCTGACCGAACCCTGGGAAGCCGTTGAAATTGGCGCAAACCGGCTGATTGGCCTGTATTCACCCGAGATGTACCGGGCAAATTATAACGTTGCGGCAATTCCGGCTCACGATAATTGGGAAGGCGGCAATACCATGACCTATTTGGGCGGGCGGGTTTTCGATCCGCTGGATAGCGACAATACATGGCTGAAAGAATTCACGCTTATCGTGGGTACCGAGGCCCAGATTCGGGAGCATGTGTATGCGCAACCGCGCCTGACTAAACCCGATTTCTGGTTCGACAAGACCAACGGCCGCAATCAGTGGTACGTGTTTGATGGCGGCCACGACCAAAAGCAGCCATTCCGGGTAGACAACTGGACCGTCACCTACGACGGCCACATCGACAACGGGCCGCTGAACGCTCGGGGAACAAAAATTCTTTCGTCGACGGGAAGCTGGCGGGCCAGCGACATTGATACGATCTACATTCGAATGGGTTATAAAGGTCCCGAGCAGCAACTCAACCTGACCTGGCTTCTGAACGGACAGTCGCCCGATGGCATTAATCCGGAGTTTCCTATTCAGAATTCACTTGTGTTTCCGCGCGGAGCACGACCGCACTATGGTCAGGTTTTGCCGATTTCCGTCGTCAACGATGGGCAGATCCGCACGTATCGCATACCCATGCGCCATAGTTTGTGGAAAGATATCGTTCAGCAATTCGAGATTATTCATACACAAGGAACATCGGTGATTGCGCCCGGCGAACAAATTGAGCTGGTATATTTTGGGACGACGAATCCAGACAAGTAAATTCGGGCTTTCCGGCTATATTACACGATGCAACATCAACCGCGCATTGTTGTCTTTTAGCCCGAAAACCGTTTCATTTTACTATTTCATTCGCAAATCATTTCCATGAACAAACGAATCGGGCTGCTGGCCGGACTAACCCTCTCTGTGGGTATCGCGCTGGCACAGAACAAGCCCAAACCGGAGGACGTGCAGACGTTCACGCTCAAGAACGGCATGAAATTCATGGTCCTCGAAGACCACTCTATCCCCAACGCCAACTTCTACACATTCTGGAAAGTCGGTGCCCGCAACGAAGTCCACGGCATCACGGGGCTGTCGCACTTTTTCGAGCACATGATGTTCAACGGGGCAAAAAAATACGGTCCTAAACAGTTCGACCGGGTGATGGAAGCCAACGGCGGTTCGAACAATGCCTACACGACCGAAAACACGACGGTCTATACCGACTGGTTCCAGAGCGGTGCCCTCGAAACCATCTTCGACCTCGAATCCGACCGCATCCGCGACTTAGCGATTGACCCCAAGATGGTGCAGAGCGAACGGGGCGTCGTGCTGTCCGAGCGCAGTACGGGTCTGGAAAACAGCAACTACCGTGTCATCAGCGAACTGGTCAAATCGGTCGCTTTTGTCGAGCATCCGTACATGTTTCCGGTCATTGGTTTCGAATCCGACATCAAAAAGTGGACGCAGGAAGATTTAGAAAAGTATTTTAAAACCTATTACTCGCCCAACAATGCCGTTGCGGTGGTCGTCGGTGATGTGACGGCGGCTCAGGTAAAGAAGCTGGCCGAAAAGTACATCGAGTCGATTCCGGCCCAGAAATTACCCGACAGCCTGCGCACGGTAGAACCGGCCCAAAACGGTGAACGGCGCGTGACAACCTACAAGGACATTGCTACGCCGAACATTCTGATGGCGTACCACACCCCCGAAGCCCGCAACCCCGACTACTACGCGCTTGATTTGCTGAGTGGTGTGTTGAGTTCGGGAAACTCGTCGCGGTTGATTAAATCGCTGGTACTCGATTCGACCATTGCCTCGCGGGCGTCCAGCTACTTTGGCGAGTCGTTCGATCCGAACCTGTTTTCGGTCTACGCCATTGCCGCCAGCAATGTTTCGGCGGAGCAACTGGAAAAATCGGTGCTTAACCAGATCGACAAAGTCATCTCGGAAGGCATTACCGACGTTGAGTTGCAGAAATTGAAAAACCAGAAGCTGATGGAATTCTATCGCACGATGGAAACAATCAACGGTAAAGCCAATTCGCTCGGCACCTATGAGCTGTTTTTCGGCGATTACAAAAAGCTGTACGAAGCACCGGCGCTTTACGAGAAAGTCACCAAAGAAGACATTCAGCGCGTGGCCAAAACGTATCTGACGGCCCGCAACCGCACGGTTGGCTATCTGCTGCCAGAGCCAAAAACCAACCCCGCGAAAAATAACTAACTACGATTATTCATCCCCAATGATTCAAAGACCGACGGGCTTTGTAGTATGAAAAAAATAGTCATAATCATAACCGCCTTGCTTATAGCGGGCGTGTCGCTGGCGCAGACATTCAAAGTGCCACCTTACCAGAAGTTTAAACTCAAAAATGGCTTGACCGTCTACCTGATGGAACAGCGCGAAGTACCGCTGATCAACGTGTCGGTGGTCTTCGACGCGGGCGCTGTGCAGGATGGCAACCGCTACGGCCTAGCCAATATGACCGCTGATGCCTTGTTGTTTGGCAGCTCCAAGTACACCAAAGCGCAGCTGGAAGAAAAAGCGGAATACGTGGGAGCCAGCGTAGACACCTATGGCGGAAAGGAAGTAGCGAAACTAACGGCTTCATTTGCTGTGAAAGATCAGGATCTGCTCTTCGACATTATTCAGGACGTAATCACCAAACCGACGTTCGACAAAGGTGAGTTCGACAAGTATAAACAGCGGCAACTGCTCCAGCTAACGCAGCAAAAAGAAAGTCCGCGTGGGGTTGTCAATTCGTATTTCAACCGGTTCGTATTCGAAAACCACCCGTATGCCAACCCGATTTCGGGAACCCCTTCGTCGGTATCGGCCATTACAGCGAATGACGTTCGGCAGTTTTACCAGAAAAACTACACTGCCGACCGGGCGGCCATCGCGGTTGTGGGTGACTTCAATACGGCTGCCATGAAAAAGCGGATCACCGATTTGTTCGGCAACTGGAAAACAGCCGCGGCTACCTCACCCAAACTAACGGACCCAACGGTTTCGTTCGACAAAAACCGGGTCTTGCTGGTCAACAAAGACGATGCCCGCGAAACGACCTTTTTGATTGGCGGCAAAGGCATCACGCAAAACAATCCCGATTACATTCCGGTCGTGGTAGTCAACACCATTCTGGGCGGTCGGTTTACGTCCTGGCTCAACGACGCGCTACGCGTCAATTCGGGATTGACCTACGGGGCCGGTAGCCGGTTCGGTACGTTCCGCAACAGCGGTACCTTCGCCATTTCGACGTTTACGAAAGTGAGTACCACCACGGAGGCCATTGATATGGCCCTTCAGGTACTGGACAGCCTGCACCGCACGGGTATCGACGAGAAAACGCTGCTTTCGGCTAAAAACTACGTCAAAGCCGATTTCCCGCCCCGATACGAATCCGCCGGTTCGCTGGCCGACCTGCTGACGGATATGTTTAGTCTGGGTTTTGACGAGTCGTTTATCAACAATTTCCAGAAGAATGTCGATGGATTGACGGTAGCGAAAACGCGGCAAATCATCGATCAGTATTTCCCAAAAAACAACCTGCAATTCGTGCTGATCGGCAAAGCGGATACCATCCGCGAAAAGGTCAAGAAGTACGGCACAATCACCGAAAAGGAAATTAAGGCCGACGGCTTTTAAATAACGCGCCCATCTGGTCCCCCCTCGAATACACTGTCCGGTAAATTCGTACCGACACATTGATTCGGGACGGACCGGATGGCCGTCTTACGCGTTTATGGCCTATATTTGTCCGCTCGTTTTAGGTTTGCCCTTCTCGTAAGGGTGATTAAAAGGGAACACCGGTGTAAATCCGGGGCTATTCCCGTAGCTGTAAGTTCTAATTACCAGCTGATAACTAAAAAGCCACTGCCGTTTGGCGGGAAGGCGTTGTCGGTAGAACAAGCCAGAAGACCTGCCTCAAACGAATTCATGATTCGAGCTTTCGGGTAAAAAGCCGGAGATGAAAGACAGTTCGGTTAGGTGGCGCGTCACCTGTGCGGTCACAAACGAGCAACGGTTCGTTTGTCTTTTATTTCAGTTTCCGACAGCTCATTACTTAATCTCATTTTACCTGATTAATGATGAGCAAAATCAGTACGTTTCTTTCGGCGGCTCTGGCCGTATCCTCCCTGTCCGCTCTGGCGCAGGACAATCCACAAGTTCCTTCTTCGAACTCCGTTCAACTGGATGCCGTGACGGTCACGGCCAACAAGATCGAACAAAAGCTTTCCCAAACCGGCAAAGTCGTTACGGTACTGTCTGACTCGGTATTGCAACGCTACGCAACACAATCCGTGAGCGAACTGCTGTCGCGGCAGGCCGGTCTGCAAATCGTCGGTTCGAATGGACCACTCGGCACCAACACCGACATTTTTCTACGGGGAGCCTCAGCCGGTAATACGTTGATTCTGCTGGACGGACTGCCGGTTTATGATCCGTCTGGCGTAGCGAACACCTTCGACCTGAACCTGCTGACCGTGGGCGAGTGCGACCGGATCGAAATCTTACGGGGAGCGCAATCAACCAGTTACGGTTCCGATGCAGTGGCGGGCGTCATCAACATTTTTACGAAGCGCGCGAGCAGCAATGCCGTTGGCCGAAAGCCGTTTGGCGTGAATGCAACGGTTAACTACGGTACGTACAAAACTTTTCGGGGAAGCGTGGGCGTAAGCGGCCAAACCAATAGGCTATCGTACAACGTGCAGTACACGCGGCTGTCGTCGGCGGGTTTCTCGTCGGCCACCGATCCCACCGGCACAAATAATTTTGACAAGGATGGTTACCGGCAGAACGCCTTACTGGCCAATTTCGCGTTTCAACCAACGTCACGGCTTACGCTGAAAGTACAGGGTTTGACGACGGCCTACTCCGCCGACATCGACGCCGGAGCGTTTGCCGATGATAAAGATTTCACGTTCAAGAGCCAGTTCAAGCGGTTAGCGACTGGCTTTGATTACAAACACGCCCAGGGCAAACTGTCGTTTAACTACAGCATCGGTGATAGCCGCCGGATGTTTAAGAACGACTCGACAGCGGTTGAGCCGAACGCATCAGAGATTTACTCGTACCAGCAATACGGAGGGCTGGCTCACTTTGCGGAAGTGTATCACAACCTGAAGCTAGGTTCCTGGGGCGAATTGCTGACTGGTGCGGATTATCGTTTTAGCAACACCGACCAAAGCTACCTGTCGATCAGCCAGTACGGTCCTTACCAGTCGCCATCCATTGGAAAAGATACCGCTCGTGTTGGGCAAGTTGGTGTGTATGCCACGGCCATCCTCACCCCATACCGGGGTCTTTCGGTTGAGCTGGGTGGTCGATTTAACCGGAATTCGTTGTACGGAAACGTGTTTACGTACTCGTTTAACCCGTCTTACCTACTGTCGGATCGGATCAAGATCTTTGCTAACCTGTCGTCGGGATTCCGCGCGCCTTCGCTTTACCAGTTATTCTCGCCGTACGGCAACAAAACACTGCGGCCCGAATACAGCGTCTCCACCGAAGCCGGATTGCAAGTATTCACCAAAAGCCGCACGGCCTGGGTCCGGGCCGTTTATTTCGACCGGCAGATCAAGGACGTTGTATTTTTTGAATCGCTGAACAGCGCACCCTTCGGTCGTTATATCAACTTCGACCGGCAGCACGATCACGGTCTGGAACTGGAAGCACAGGCGGCTATCAACAAACTGACCCTGTCAGGCAACGTAACCTGGCTAACGGGTAAGGTAACGACTGCTAATGCCGGACGCGACACGACCTACAACAACCTGTTTCGGCGACCCAAGACACAGATCAACCTGAGCGTAGGCTATCAGATTATACCGCGCCTGTTCGTTTCCGCCACGATGCGCTCCATTGGTGAGCGTACCGATCGTTTTTATAACGGAGAAACCTTTACAACGGAGAGCGTGACGCTGGCCTCTTATACCACGATTGATCTGTACGCGGAAGGGCAGATTACGCCTAAACTGCGTTTATTCGCTGATGTCCGTAATTTGTTTGACCAAACCTATTACGATGTCTACGGCTATAACACCCGCCGTCGGAATGCGAACATTGGTATTCGCTTTACTTGGTAAGGGGTAAGGCAGTCAAATCGGCTCATTGGTAACGAAGATGATGCATTCAGGCCGGTTGGCAGCAACCAGAGAACAACAACGAGGTCTTTCGCAAACGGGTAACTAACCGGAGTACGCGGAGGGTAATTTCAGGCACAAAAAAAGCGTCAGGGAGCGCGGTATGTCAGCAATAAATCGGTTCTTTGTCTAATAAAATAGCTCAGCCGTAACGTTTATGACCATGCGTACTCTTCTACTCAACAGCCTTAGCCTTGCTTTTCTGACGCTTTTTAGTGAAGCCTGCCACGTTGGAGATGCCCCGCCTTCGCCCTATGAGCGGGGTGCGTACGTTGTCAACGCCGGTTCTCCCTCAGCCAATAACGGGACAATTTCCTTTATCGCTCGCAACACCAATACGGTTACGAACGATGTGTTTACCGCTGCTAATGGACGATCCTTGACCGGCGTTATCAAAGACTATGTAGAGATCGATGGGAAAGGGGTGATTCTGCTCGATAACAACGCTGCGGGTCAGGATAAAGTTGAAGTCGTTGAATCGGGTACGTTTAAATCACTGGTGACGTTCCAATCACCGGACGTAGAAAATCCGCGATTCGTTATTTATGCCGCCCCCAACAAGGCGTATATCAGTTGCTGGGATGCCGTAGGAAGCGGAGGAAACGCCTTTGCTAACCCCGGCTATATCCTGGTGCTGAACCTAGCCTCCCGGACCGTCAGCAAAAAGATACCGGTTCCGAAAGGTGCCGAACGCATGGTACTAGTCGACAAAGAAGTGTTTGTGGGCAGCGCGGGTGGCGAACGGGTACTCACCGTGATCAATACAGACACGGATGAGGTTGTTCAGCCGGGTATCGATGCGGGCGTCAATGCTAATCCAGTCGGCTATGATTTCAATCAAAAGCTGTGGGCCTATGTATCGTCAACCAACGAAATGGTGCGCATCAATCCAGCGACGAAACTAGTCGAAACCCGGCTGCGCGTTGGCAATGGCTCCCGAACGCCCAGCGCCATCACGCTGAGCGCCGACCGAAAGCTTTTTTTCTTTGTCAATTCCTACAACGATAACGGCAGATTGCGGGGCGAAACGTACCGTTTTTCGATCAACGATACGGACATTCAGGCCAGTACACCGTTTATACGCCGTTTCTTCAGTGGACTCAGTACAGACCCCAATGACGCACGCGGATTGATTTATGCCGCTGTGACGCCTTCGAATGATCAACCGGGTTACGTGCTTCGCTACCAGCCCAACGGCGCTCTGGTTGACTCCGTTCGGGTTGGCATTGCCCCCAGCCGTTTCTTCTTCCGGTAACTATCTGGTACGTCTTGAGGGGTAGCGCTAATTCAGCGGTGTTGTCAGAATAGACAGGCAGGTTTTTATACCTGTCCGTAAGTTACCGAGTCGTAAGTTTTCGTTGGGGCTATGCTGGTTGTTGTCCATGTTAACCAGCGGAACGATGACTGCCGGAATGTTCAGCGCCTGAATAAACGGAACAACGGGTACCGTTCCTCCCATGATACGGATGATTACCGGGTCCCTCCTGACCGGATCTTTCCCAAACCCATCGGTCAGTGCTTTTCGCAGCCAGACGCCCATCGGTTCGTTAATATTCGTTCGGAAAGCTGGCGTACCTGCATTGCCTTCGAAGTAAACAAGCTGCGCGTATTTCAATCGTTCTTCGGGTGTAGGTACATGGTCCAGTACGGTAAACCCTTGCTTTTCGATGTGCTTGCGGACCAGTTCGACCATCCGTTTTCCGTCGGTTTCGGGCACCAGCCGAATGTCGAACAGCGCGGTAGCTTCACTCGGCACAATGGTTGCGGCCCCTTTGCCGATCTCAGCGGACTTCATGCCCCGGACATTCAGCGACGGATATTGCAGCGACTCCTGGTAATTACTGCCTACTTTGTCCTCCTGGGTAATCAGCAACGCTTTGTTGATGTCCTGTTCCTTATCCGGCACGGCGGCCATGATCTTTTTTGTTTCATCATCGAACGCGATACCCTCGTAGAAATCCGGAATCAGGACCCTCCCCTGCTCATCTTTCATCGACGTAATCAGCCGGGCGAGCCGAAAGGCCGGATTGGGCGCGTAGTTGCCAAAATGACCGCTGTGCTGAGGGGTAGCAGGTCCGTAGGTCGTAATGGTGAACCCGGCGTTTCCCCGACAGCCGAACGTGAGCGTTGGCAGGTTGGATGAATGCATCGGACCGTCCATGACAATCATGTAATCGGCCCGCAATTTATCTTTATACGTGTCCAGTGCCCCTTTCAATGAAGGTGAGCCTTTCTCTTCCTCCGAATCAATGATGATTTTTACGTTGAAAGGCGGGGTTTTCTTTTGGTCCTGTACAATGTCGAGCGCGTTGAGCATCATAATGATCGGCCCTTTATCATCCGACGTGGACCGACCGAACAGACGCCACTCGTCGTTAACTACTGTCTTAGGTGGATTAGAACTCAATTCTTTATAGTCACCGGCGCCCGTTTTCTCCTTCAGTACGGTCACAAACGGATCTTTCTGATTCCATTCATTAGCCCGTACCGGTTGACCGTCCAGGTGAAAGTAAAACAGAACCGTTTGGGTAGCTTTAGGAAATGTTTTCTCGGCCAGAACCAGCGGCAGATTAGCGGTTTTGAGTACGGTTGTCTGGAATCCTCGTTTCGCCAACGCTTTTTCGGTCCACGCAATGTTGTTGAGAATATCCGATGCATTGACCGCGTCATTGGGTAAGGCCACATACGCGCTAAGCTCATCGATGGCAGGCCATAGCTGCTTGTCAACCAACGCGTCTATCTGCTTAGAACTCGGACTCTGCGCTAAAACACTACCTGGATAACTAACGACAAGCCAAAAAGCAATCCAGACAAGGCACTGACAGCGGAGTTTGACAAAAGGATAGTAGTATTGATTCGTTTGCTGAAAAGTCATTTTGACATGCTATGATAAGACCTGTAGCGAATTAAAACACACAACCGTTCATAAAAAATAATCTACCGGATAAATGGCTAATTTCAATAGATAGTAGATAAATATCTTAAAATAAGCACAAGTCTGTTCTTTCTAATAGACAAAAAAAAATCCCGGCCAGATTTAGTCTGGCCGGGAGTCAACAGATAAGGAAAGCTTATTGCTTACGATCCGCACATTTCGCAACCTTCGGGATCGTCGAGCGAGCAGGTCATAGCAGCGTATTGCTGTTCGAGGTCGGTTACCATCGGCACCGGCGTTGGTACAGCGTTGGTAGCGTGCTCTTTTGCGTACTGCGCGTAATCGAGTGGCTTCTCGATGGGTGCGGTTTCGGCCATAGCGGGCTCCAGCTGTGGTTCGGCTTGTGGCTGAACAACGGTAAACTTAACGGCATCGGCAGCAGCTTTGGTACGCAGGTAGTACATACCCGTTTTCAGACCTGCCTTCCACGCGTAGAAGTGCATCGATGTTAGTTTACCAAAGTTCGAATCCTGAATGTGAATGTTCAACGACTGCGACTGACAGATGTACGCACCCCGGTCGGCGGCCATGTCGATGATATTTTTCTGCTTGATCTCCCAAACCGTTTTGTACAGCTCTTTGATATTCTGCGGAATACCGGGAATCGCCTGAATCGACCCGTTGGCCAGGATCAGGTTGTTCTTCATGGTATCGTTCCACAAGCCTAGTTTTACGAGATCTTTAAGCAGGTGCTTGTTAACCACGACAAACTCACCCGACAACACACGACGCGTGTAGATGTTGCTTGTATACGGCTCGAAGCATTCGTTGTTACCCAGAATTTGCGAGGTCGAAGCGGTTGGCATCGGTGCCAGCAAT
The DNA here is from genome assembly GCF_021233055.1 of Spirosoma oryzicola. Lineage (NCBI taxonomy): Bacteria > Pseudomonadati > Bacteroidota > Cytophagia > Cytophagales > Cytophagaceae > Spirosoma > Spirosoma oryzicola. The sequence continues at coordinate 4,130,880 of NZ_CP089538.1, forward strand.
AGCGAGTTCCGAACGCCGTGTTCAACAACCTCTTTACGCAGGCTTTCCCAATCCCAACGGCCCGACTTTGGTTTCACCGGTTCGCCGTCACGGTCCCACATATCGAACTGGAAAATACCCTGCGAGATAGGTGAGCCTTTCCAGGTTTCGTAAGGGCCTTGTACTTTCGACAGTTCCATCGAAGCGGTCATGGCTCCGAAATAGATAGTTTCGAAAATATCTTCGTTCAGGCGACGCGCTTCATCCGACTCAAACGGCATCCGCAGCAGGATAAAGGCATCCGCCAAGCCCTGCACGCCCAAGCCAATTGGCCGGTGGCGCATGTTGCTCCGACGCGCTTCATCAACTGGGTAATAGTTGATGTCGATGATTTTGTTCAGGTTACGCGTAGCCGTTTTGGTAACCTCGTATAACTTATCGTGGTCGAACCGCAACATACCATCGTTACCGCGTGTGATGAACTTCGGCAATGCTATCGACGCCAGGTTACAAACCGCTACCTCGTCGGGAGCCGTATATTCAATGATCTCCGTGCACAGGTTCGACGACTTGATCGTACCCAGGTTTTTCTGGTTCGACTTTTTGTTGGCCGCATCTTTGTACAGCATGTACGGCGTACCCGTTTCGGTTTGCGATTCCAGAATCTTGAACCACAAATCCTGCGCTTTTACCGTCCGGCGGGCACGGCCTTCGCGTTCGTAGCGGGTGTACAGTGCTTCGAATTCTTCACCGTAGCAATCCGCCATACCGGGGCATTCGTGGGGGCAGAACAGCGACCAGACATCATTGTCCTCAACCCGCTTCATGAACAGATCGGGCGTCCAGAGCGCGTAGAACAAATCACGGGCACGGTTTTCTTCTTTTCCGGAGTTCTTTTTCAGATCCAGGAAGTCATAGATATCCGCGTGCCAGGGTTCCAGGTAAATAGCGAACGACCCTTTGCGCTTACCACCGCCCTGATCGACGTAGCGCGCCGTATCGTTAAACACGCGCAGCATCGGGATGATCCCGTTACTGGTTCCGTTGGTACCTTTGATGTAGGTTCCGGTTGCGCGAATGTTGTGAATGCTCAGACCGATACCACCCGCTGATTGCGAGATCTTGGCGGTTTGTTTCAGCGTATCGTAAATACCTTCGATGGAGTCGTCCTGCATCGTCAGCAGGAAGCAGCTCGACATCTGTGGCTTAGGTGTTCCGGCGTTGAACAGCGTTGGCGTTGCATGAGTGAACCACTTCTCACTGAGCAGGTTATAGGTTTCGATAGCCGCGTCGATGTCGTCCATGTGAATACCTACAGCCACGCGCATCAGCATATGCTGGGGCCGTTCGGCAATCCGTCCGTTGATCTTCAACAGATACGACTTTTCGAGGGTTTTGTAGCCGAAATAGTCGTACCCATAATCCCGATCGTAAATGATGGTAGAATCCAGCAAAGCCGCGTTCTGGCGAACTACCTCGTAGACCTCTTTCGAAATCAGTGCTGCGTTCTCCCCGGTCTTAGGATCTTCGTACGTATACAGCCGTTTGATGGTACCGGAAAACGATTTGTTCGTCTCTTTGTGCAGGTTCGAAATAGCAATCCGAGCGGCCAGGATGGCGTAATCGGGGTGCTTGGTGGTCATTGAAGCGGCTGTTTCAGCGGCCAGATTGTCGAGCTCAGTGGTTTTCACACCGTCATAGAGGCCGTTAACCACTTTCATGGCAACCTCCACGGGCTGAACATAAGCCGGATCTAGGCCGTAGCACAGTTTTTCGATCCTGGCGGTAATCTTGTCGAACTTAACCGACTCCCGGCGTCCGTCACGTTTGATTACGTACATGAGCGTTATGATTATATTTTAATATATGGAATAAATATTGAATTCAAGAAATTGAAGTTTCCAGGAGAAACGCCGACAGGCTTGCTCGCATCATTTCAGTTGGCAGTCATGTGTAAGTAACTAAAGAAACAAAGTTGGCCTAGTTAGCCGCTGCCAGACTAAAATCGAATTTTAAAGTTCTATTGAAATAGACGGAAAAGCAACCCCGAAGGTTCGGGTGTTCTTGCAATTCGTTAAAACGTTCAACTCTGCCGGAAGGTTAAGAAATTGTTAAGCCGTAATCCTTAGCGACTTATCAAATACCCAAGTGGAGAGCTATGCTAAGAAAAATAAAAATTGATTTTACTGACTGGTTACGGTGCACAAGCAGGTTTGACGGAGGGCACTCATGCCGTACTGAGGCTTCTAAAGATATAGAAAATAGCTAGTAGTAACACCTAATTCGCCGTCCAATGTTAGCAAACGGACATGAGTATTCGCTTGATAATCATCTACGCAAAGAACCCTAGAAACTGCTTGTCAATCCGCACAAAACCACGTACCTTTGCGTTCCTTTTCGGTCGGAAACCGAGAAGATGACAAGAAACTGAGATTAGATTATGAAAAAGGGCATTCACCCGGACTACCGCGCAGTGGTATTCCACGACCTGTCGAGCGATTACAAGTTCCTGACGCGTTCGACGGTTCAAACAAAAGACACGATCGAGTTTGAAGGCCAAACCTACCCGCTCGTTAAGATCGAAGTTAGCTCGCAGTCGCACCCATTCTACACCGGTAAAAACGTGTTGCTGGATACGGCGGGCCGTGTGGACAAGTTCCGCAAGCGTTACGGCACAAAATAAGCCTAAGAAGAGCTCAACTCTTTTTAGTATACCATCAAAAAAACCTGCTTGGTCTAGACCGGGCAGGTTTTTCTTTTTACAGTCGGTTTAGCTGGATGTATAAGCGTACCAATCAGGAGCAGAAACCTTATTTGATCGATTGCCAACAGAGCGTCATTTATGTTTACGATAGTCGGTTATCAATGACAGCTATTCTTATAAAACTTCTCAAATAATAGTATTTAACCGTAAATTTTCGTGTAACCAGTCACACTTTGGCCTGTAATTTGTCAAGTTAATCTATGGATCTATTCTATACCTCTTCTTGCTCAATCATTAATCAGGCTATGCCTGCCCTCTGCTATGACACTCACGTTTGGCCACTATACCCTTCTGATGGCTACCCGCCACGGGGTGACCTTACACCAGCTTGCAGAACAAACTAACTTCGACCCGAAACTCATCTTTTATCTCCTCGAAGAGTTGGTTAACCATGACCTATTGAGAACCAGCCAGCAGGCCAACGAAGAGCAGGACTACTACGAATTAACCGATATAAGTTTTTCCTATATCCAAGAGTACGAGCGGCAAAATCCTGATTTGATTATCAGTGGCTCCATTGATTCGAACCGATAAGCGAACGATTGTTTCGCTATGTTCAGGCTACGCGCTCAAGATGTTTCTTGGCCAGACGAGCAATCATCCTTTCCTCCATATTTAGTAGCGAATACTCTTCGCCTTTGTACGGAATAACGACGCCCATGACGGCATCATAAATGCCAAGCGGAGCTATGTCCTGATCGTTGTCAGCTTTACTTAAATAATCAGTTGCTTGCTGTAGCGACGGAAACCCTTTTGCTACCGGGAAAGCAAATAGTGTAAATACGGATATGTATTGCATAGGTTTCGGTTAGTCTACCTATATATACGAATGAAGCTTGCCTATAGTTTTACTTTGAACTACAAATTGTTAACATTTTTTTATAAAGGTAACAAAATTAGAATTAATAACGCAACAAACAACAAAAGCCAGATCCTAAGATCTGGCTTTTGTACGATGACTTATCTTGCTAAACTAGTTGTCGCTGGGCTCTATGACGCAGCCTAACTGTTGCTGTACGGCTTTGGCGAAAGCAACCTTGTCCGATTTCCGGTACTTCTCAATTTGTTGTGTTTTAGACGGTGGACAGAAATCCTGCTGTATGTGCTGGCAGGCACCCCACATGGCAGGATTCAGTTTAATTTTGTATTGCCGAATCGGCGTATCTTCGCTAAACCAAAGATTAATTATATTACTGACGGTTGGTTTAAGAACAACACTCATGATCTGTTTGACTAACAGGATTTAAAATTGCGGCCCAAAAATAAAGAATAAAACAATCGTAGCCCATAAAATATGAGTTAACGGCTGGAGAACTGAACCGAATGGTAACCGCATCTTACCAACTCTTCAAAACCCGGCTCTATCCTCCCAAAATTCCATACCAACAACAGTAAGGCCCCCTTTTCGGTATTACCACTCCAACGACAATTCCGGGTAAGTTATTAGCTGTAACTGCCAAATAAGCCTAAATTTCTTGCGACAGAGACGATTTGTGAAACGGCAACTCGTCACTAAGCTGGGGAAGGTAGTACGATGCTCTCTACTAACAAAAGCAGAATTATCCGGCATGTAGTTAAAAATCGAATTAGTAACGCCTACTCCGCCAGTGATGCATTTTGCACAAATAGTAACTAACTAAATCCAAGCTGTAGCGTTACTACGTTAATATACAACGAGTAAAGCCGCTGCTTCACACAAGTACCATCTTCTAATCCTATGCAGTTATGGACACCAATACCACCGTATCCTATACCCTGCGTCAGCGGACGGTACAAGATCACAAGCGACGTGAAAGAGAAATTTATCTGGAATTGTGGAATGCCTTGTCCGACCTGCTCGCTATTCCCGCTACCGAGCTGACTCACGAACAAACAATTCAAATGGATAAGATCGCTAACCTGCTGTATGAATACGAAAATAAATTATACCCACTCCCAAAAGATACTGTATCGTTCACAGCAGGTTAAATTATGAGTCGTCTACTTTGCAGCCACATTTGTGCTATCCGTCAACGGTCTGGATCGCAGTAGATTCAGCATCCCGTTTAAAACGTTGCCAGTTCATCCACGGAGATTCCCCAGGCACAGGCGTAATGACCCAGCGGGCACGCCGATTTACCGTGCAAGGTGCAGGGTTTACACTCCAGTTCTTCGCGCGTCTGTACCACTCTTGACTGATCCGCTAGTGGTCCAAAACCAAATTCCGGCACTGTCGAACAGAAGATGGCCGTAGTGGGCGCGTTCATCGCTGAACACAGGTGCATCGGGGCGGAATCGTTCACGTAATTCATTCTGGCCCCTTGCTGCAAAGCGGCAGACTGCAACAAGCTTAGTTTACCAGCCAGATTAATGACTGCTCCCGCTGGTCGACCGACTTGCGCAAGGATGGTATCGCAGACCGGCGCGTCGGTGGGTGCACCCAGTAAATAAATCGTCGAGTCGGAAGGTAGTTTCTGGATTAGCTCAACCCAACGCTCGGCGGGATACTGCTTGGTAAACCACACCGATGTTGGTGCCATGCAGATGTAGGGACGAGTCTGGTAAGGGCGGACGGTTTCGTAATCAGCGCCAGACGGATACAGCTTAGGCTGCGCAACAGGAGCCTGCAACCGAAGCGGTTTTAGAAACTGGGCGTTTCGCTGGACCTCGTGTACACCGGGTTCGATGTGGTGCTCGATACGGTACGTAAAGAACCGAGAAAAGGGATTATTCGCAAAGCCAATCGTTATCCCTGCTTTCGACAAAGCCGTCAGCAACCCCGTTGTACCAAACCGCTGAAGGTTTAGCATAACGTCATAGTTGCGGGAGCGGATAAGGCCAAGTAATCGCCAGAGGCTGCGATATTTACCGTCTTTTTTTTCCCAGATCAATACCTCATTAATAAACGGATGATTTGCCAGCAGACTCTCGTTACCTTTGCGAACCAGTACGTCCAGTACGGCATCGGGCCGGGCCAGACGAAGCTGTTCCAACAGAGCCGTAGCCAAAATCACATCGCCAATGAAGGCAGTTTGACAGATCAGGAACCGGGGCGAATTGGTTACGGTTATCATTAGCGCGCTTACAGCGTCAATTGCTTAAGAATGGAAGATTACGAAGTATATACCCTGCCCAATGGCATCCGAATTGCTCATAAACAGATTCCGCATACCCAGATCGCTCACTGCGGGATCATGCTCGATATCGGAAGCCGCGATGAACAACCCCACCAGCAGGGATTAGCCCATTTCTGGGAACATATGGCCTTCAAAGGTACAGAGAAACGAAAATCGTACCACATTATCACACGACTAGAAACGGTTGGTGGTGAATTAAACGCGTATACAACGAAAGAAAAAGTTTGTTTTCACGCGTCGGTGCTGGGTGTTCACTTCGAGAAGGCAGCCGAACTGCTGGCCGACATTACGTTTCACTCGATCTTCCCCGAAAAACAGATCGAGCGCGAACGGGGTGTTGTTCTGGAAGAAATGGCCATGTATTACGACTCGCCGGAAGATGCGATTCAGGACGATTTCGATGAGCTGGTGTTTCCAAATCATGCGTTAGGGGGCAATATTCTTGGTACCAATGAAACGGTTAGTTCATTCCGGCGCGAAGACCTGCAACGGTTCATCGCAGAAAACTATGATACGAGCCGGATTGTATTTGCTTCAGTGAGCAACCTGCCGTTCAAGCAAGTTATTAAAATAGCCGAAAAATACCTTCGCGATGTACCGACGCAGCATTCGTCCCGTCAGCGTAAGACGCCCACGGATTATATTCCCCGGCATACGCGGGTAGAGCGTCCCATCACACAGGCTCAGTGCGCGCTTGGCCGGCCCGCCTATGGCTTGACCGATCCGCGCCGACTACCGTTTTTCATGCTTGTCAACCTGCTGGGCGGACCGGGTATGAATTCTCGACTTAACCTCAACTTACGTGAGAAATACGGCTTGGTTTATTCCATCGACGCCAGCTACACGCCTTATCTCGACACAGGTTTTCTGGGTATTTATTTTGGCACCGACCCGAAGAAAGTAGACCGGGCGCATAGCTTGATCAACAAAGAGCTGAAACGTCTTCGTGAAGAACCGCTTACTACCTTGCAGCTTCACCAGACCAAGGAGCAGCTCATTGGACAGTTGGCGATGGCCGAAGAAAGCAACAATAGCTTTATGCTGATGATGGCCAAGAGCCTGCTCGACATCGACCGGGTAGAAGCGCTGAACGACATCTTCAATGACATCAAAGCTGTTACGGCGGATGAACTGCAAACGCTGGCCCAGGAAGTTTTCGAAGAAAGCCAGTTCAGTTCATTGACGTTCGTACCGGAGAAATAAGTTACTTACAACACAACGCATGTTTTGGGGGAGTCGGTTTTCAGAAGCCGACTCCTTTGTATGTTTACGGGTATTGATACTGTTTTCACACCACATGGCCCTATTCCTCCCCGTTTATGCCTGGAATTGCTTTACGTTTCTTACTTTTTTTGATACTGATTACTCGTCAAACTCACGCGCAACCGGCTCTTTCCCGGCTTGTGGTGTCGGATTCGTTACTCAAAAACCATGTTTATGCCCTAGCCGATAAGCGTTTCGAAGGTCGTCAAACGGGTACAAAGGGGCAACAGGAAGCGTCTCTGTATTGTGTCCGCTCCTTTCGCCAAAGCCATTTGTCCGCCGTGTTTAGCCTCGATTCGCTTAGAGGTTCTTTACGCCAACCGTTTTTCTATTCACGGAGCCGTATCAAGCCATTCGGTGCCCGATCAGGGCTTGCCGCCAGTTCATACGAACAGTACGAGTTGATTTCTCCTCCGTTGACCACCGACGATAGCAGTCAAGTCATTATGGGACACAACGTAGCTGGTCTTCTTATCGGTACTGATTTGAAAAAAGAGATACTGGTGCTGTCTGCCCACTACGATCATCTGGGTCAGAATGGGGACGAGATTTACCACGGGGCCGATGATAATGCCTCGGGCACAGCGGCCCTGTTGAGTATCGCTTCTTTATTCGACAGCTTAGCGCAAAAGGGTATTCGAAGCCGCCGGAGCTTACTGTTTGTGCTCTTTTCGGGCGAAGAACAAGGATTGCTTGGGTCGAAACACTTTGTCAACAATAGCCCTATTCCCTTACAGCAATTTATTGCTGATCTGAATATAGACATGGTAGGACGAACGGACTTCAAACACCGGAAAAATCATAACTATTGCTATTTGATCGCGGGAAAAAACGACGACATGCTGCGTAAAACCGCCGATGCGGCCAACAAACAATCCGTCGCCATTGACCTGGATTATGCACACGATAGCGAGAATGATCCAAATCAATATTTCTACCGATCTGACCACTACAACTTTGCCCGGTTCGGTATACCCGTGATGTTCTTTTCGGACGGTGAACACCCCGATTACCACCGCCCCTGGGATACAGCGGACAAGATAAATTACGGTGTCTTGCAAAAACGGGCTACGTTGGTCTTTCAGACAGCCTGGCTATTAGCCAACCCACCTCAATAAACGGTGTGGATATGTGGTGTCGGGTTCTCAGACCGCACGGGCGGCCCCGCCGACACCACATACCTTACAGCTCGATTCTGAACAGGTGCATTGGCAGCGCGTAGGGGTCCAGCTCAACGTAGTTCCATTCGCCACGCCAGGTGTAATAGGCCTGCGTTAGCAGGTCGTGTACCGTGTATTCCTGATCGGGTGCAATACCCAGTTGCCAGATGGGTACTTGGATGGTAGCGGCCCGCCGGTTGTAGGCATCGGTATTGACAACGATCAGCAGTCGGTTATCACCCGACGTTTTCAGATACGCCATAATAGCATCGTCACTCGCGTTGCAGAACGTCAGGTTGTTTGTTTTTTGCAACGCTGTGTTCTCATGGCGAATCCGGTTGACAAGCGTGATCAGGTACGTAAGCTTGTTTGTTTTGTTCCAGTCCCACCGCCGAATTTCGTACTTCTCGGAATTCAGGTACTCTTCCTTATTTGGGAACGGCACGTGTTCCATCAGTTCGAAAGATGGACCATAGATGCCATAATTACTGGATAGCGTTGCCGCCATAAAATAGCGAATCAGGAATTGCGGCTCATGGCCTGATTGCAGACTATACGGGTTGATATCGTGCGTCGTCGGCCAGAAGTTGGGGCGAAAATAATGCTTCATTTCGCTCTGCGTCAACTCGGTCAGGTACTCCTGCAACTCCGCTTTTGTGTTGCGCCAGGTGTAGTAGGTGTACGAATGCGCAAACCCCCGTTTGGCTAACTCCTGCATCACTTTCGGTTTTGTGAACGCTTCCGAAAGAAAGATCATGTCCGGAAACTCGCGCTTCACCTCCGCGATAACCCACTCCCAGAAACTAAATGGTTTGGTATGTGGATTATCGACCCGCACGATGCGCACCCCCCACGAAGCCCATACCAACAGAACGCGCTTTAGCTCATTCCACAGGTTTTGCCAATCTTCGGTTTCGAAGTAAACCGGATAAATATCCTGGTATTTTTTGGGTGGGTTTTCGGCGTACTGGATCGTACCGTCGGGACGTTTTTTGAACCACTCTGGATGTTCTTTGGCCCAAGGGTGATCGGGTGAACACTGAATGGCAAGGTCCATAGCGACCTCCATCCCGTAGTTGGCCGAAATAGCAATGAGGTGCTTAAACTCATCAACAGTACCTAGATCAGGGTGGATCGCGTCGTGTCCACCCTCAGACGAACCAATCCCATACGGAACACCCGGTTCGCCCGGCTGACAAATAACCGAGTTGTTTTTCCCTTTCCGGTGAGCCATCCCAATCGGGTGAATGGGCGGCAGATACAACACATCAAAACCCATCTGTGAAATGCGGGGCAACAACGCTTCCACATCCCGGAATGTCCCATGGACAGGCTCGCCACCGGGTCCTTCTGCCTGCGATGCCGAGCGCGGAAACAAACAATACCAAGTGCTGAATCCGGCCCTTGCCCGGTCCACTTCGATTCCGAGTTCATGACTGTAGCGCGTAGGATGCTGACGTTCGGGGTAGCGATTCGCGAAGAACGTGAACTGATCGCTTTCAGCAACGGAAACAGCTTCGTCGTAGCGATTTTCGTCGCGAAACAAAGCGGCCATATCGCGGAGAGACTTAACATCGGCTGACTCCTCGACGGTCGAGACCGATGTTTTCTTTTTTTCTTTGCCCGGCAGTTTGCCACCCGCTCGCTGAATCATTCCATCCAGATACTGTGCGCCCGCCAATAGCTCACTGGTAATCCGCTGACCATCGGCTACTTTCAAGTGAATTTCGTGCTGCCACGAGGCCGGGTGATCGACCCACCCTTCAATGGTATATGCATAGCGTCCTTGCTTTTCCACGACGAATGACGCGCCCCAGCGGTCATTGACAAGCAAAGTCATCGCGGTTTCAGTCCAATCGGCATCGGTCGCGTGCTTATAAAGCAACTTGGCCGTTAGATAATCGTGTCCGTCCGCAAAAATGTCGGCTTCGACGGCAATTACATCGCCCGGTACTGCTTTTATGGGAAAACGCCCACCGTCAATTTCGGGGGACACATGCTCAATGACCACTCGCGACTGACCGGAACGAAACGAATCTGCGGCCGATAAAGAAGTGGATTCGGTTGCTGCTGGCATTGGCACAGCGACGATTGCACTGGCCGTACGTGAAGAAGAAACTTTCGCGCTTTTTTTGGATGATTCCATTCGTAGTCTATCTAGGTTAATACCTCCTCTATGAAATAATCCCGAACGGTAAAGAATGTTGCAAAAAAACGTGCATTCGTCGTCTATTGCTTCTTATACCGAAACATCATGTTCGTAAAACTACGCGTCGATAGAACTACAGCAAACGATCTATGCGTAAGATAGAATCCCGCTTATGAGCGGAATAGAGCCCGTTCTCCACTAAAAAGGCGCTCAGAGTCTTCGATTTATTACCTGCTTAGCAGTACGTCTACCAGGCTCATCAGGTTTTCAATGAGGAACCGGGTAGGCGGATTGCTGCCCTAGCGCTGTTTTACTTCGCGCCATCGCCTTTTGCCGACTCGACCGCAAGTTTACCAACAGCCGTACCGAGTCTAGATCCTTCTTCGTTGGCGAACCGATACGCAGTACCGCTATACAGCTCTGCCTGCGTCGCTTCGGTAACCTGGGCGTTCAGTTCAGTCGCTTCGTCGGGAAACAGATAAAGCAGAACGGCTGTAGCAGCGGATGCGAACGTGGCCTGTTCAGACGGGTAAGCGGGCGTGTTGGGAATGATCGTTGCGGTTCTGATCGTCGGGTCGATCTGCGAAGGACGCGGTACAAAGTAAGTATACTTGGCTGCCCAGCAAGCCGTACCGCCATCCTGCAAAGCGCGGTTCACCAGCGCGTAAGTTCGGGCGGCCCGCAGTTCGTTCTGCCGGTACTGCTGGATGTATTCTTCGGCGATCAGGTTCCAATGGCCGGGAATGGTGTACGTCCCAACACCGTCGTCCCATTTTCCCGCAATACGCGACTGTTCGCGGGTGCGCACGCTGGCAATTGTACGCACTTCGTTTAAATCATTCTGAAATGTGGCTGACGTGGTAGCTGGCGGTACAGATGTAAGACTCTTTCTAACAGCCGTTGAGTCAAGCCAGGTTTTTACGTTTCCGGCCAGCGGGGCTACCGGAGTCCGGGCAGGAATAAACAGGCTGCTCCATTTTACGTCATAAGGCGCTTTCGCCAGTACATTCGTCCACGTGTTGTTCGGGTCGTTGGCGACGCTGAACCGATCATTTTTGACCCGATCAATTACTTTTGCGGTTACGGCGGCTCCCAGATCCTCCCCTCCTTTTATGTCGCTCGGTACGTTGGCTCCGTTCCAAATTCGGCTTTGTTTGTGTTCGGTAGCTTTTGTTTTAAGCCAGGCGGTTTCGTTCGGAAAGAAATAGGCCAGCATCTGGCAGGACACTTCGGCGATGGCAGCATCTTCCGAGGGGTACGAAGGAACGTTGGCGATGGGCAAGCGCGTGGTTACCCCCTGATCCAGCAGCGATGGCCGGTTATACTGGTACTTAGCCCGCCAGGCGACAACCATCGCATCGTACTGTGCTACGCTGAGGGCGGCATAAAGTCGGGCGGCAAATGGCGCGCTAACAGGCGAATTCGTTGCCTCCTGCGGATTACCTGACTCTACACTGTACTTAGCCACCAGCAGCCGCGCAATCTGATTCCAGCGCTTGACACCCCCAACAGCCCAGTAATTGATGGCCGTGATTTTCTCTGGCTCCAGTCTGGCCACACCGTTCCTAACCTGGGCAAATTCACTTTTATACGCATCGGATGTAACGGCATCCGGTTGCGGAACATTGATAGCAGCCGCTGATGGCAGGACAATCGTACGCCAGTTACCACCGTCGGCATCTACGGTAGCGGGTTCACTGAACGGCAAAATGCCCTCGTCAATTATCGGTTCTTTACAACCCGATACCCACACAAGGACCGCACTCAGAAACATTATGGACAAAGACTTATTCATTCTCGAAAAGATTCGAACGCAAAAGCGGTGAACCGTTGCGTTCATAGATAGTAATTACCGGGCAATCCGTCCAATGACCAAGCCTCCGGTAACGCGGCTCGACTTACCAATATTACGTCCATCAATGGTTGCTCCGTAGCCAGCCGTCAGACCAAGTTGTCCTACCAGCTTCAGGTAGACCGTAGCGCCTACACGGCTAAAGCCGACCGCATTTGACGGAAACGGAATACCGGGCGCGATATTCGTTCCTTCGATGTACTTTTTGTACGGTGTCTGCTGCTGATACCACACGTCGATGTAGAGCGGTTTGGTTACAATGCCGGTTCTGACAATAAGCTCCGTCACGTCGGGTACGTTGATCTTGGCACTGGTGTTGGGATTGACCTGTCCGGGTTCGTAATAATTCACAACCCGATCAAGCGTGACCTGCCCCCGGCGAATATAACCGTACTGCCCAGTCAGGAAAAAGGTACCCGCTTTCAAATGAAGCATGGTACGTCCGTCGAGATTTCGAGAACCTCGACCAATCGCAATCAGATCGTCGTTGACGTAGTTCTGCAACGGCATCGAATACCCCAGAGCAAACAGCCAGGAAAGCCGCGCCTTACCGATTTTGTAATCGTAGGCTTCCCACCGCAACGCAGCCGACACATCCTGAAACCCTTCCTGCTTTTGTCGATACCCCGCGCTGGACTCCGACCGAATGTAAGGGGCCGACACGATCAGATCAAGATCGTAGCCCAACCCGAAACTACCGTACACGTTCAGCGCCTGCGTCGTCACTGTTCCCAAATTTGGGTCCCGCGTTTCGGTTTTGTTGATGTAATAAGAATCGTACGTTTCCTGCGAATAGGTCAGGGCTAGGTTTGCTTTTCGGTCTCCCCGCATAAAGCCGTCGATCAAGCCTTGAGCGTGGGTTGGCCGGGCAAAACACAGCCAGACAAGCGCAATAACAGGGACTGGTAAAAATCGCATAGTTCTGCTTTAGGCGGGTAAAGGTAGCCGTTCGCTAGCATCCTTCCCATTAAAGTTGGTGATTCTGTGTCTGCGGTCTTCGTTAGTAACGCCAGGAATAGACAAGTCGTGTACGGCCTAAAACAATAGTTCCCGGCCGCAACGCAACCGGGAACTACGATTAACCTATGATAAACTCTTTAAACTCTTACAATCCTGATCCGTCAGCTTTGCCACGAGCGATGGCATAAGCGCCAATCGCATTGCCGTGGTCTACCCCTTTTTCGGAATCGAACCGATAGTGAATCAAGCCATATATCCGCGACAAAGATGCCTCGTTGGCCTGTGCCTTAAATTCATCGGCCTTATCAGGAAAAATATAGGCTAACACCGTAGCGGCTGCGCCCGAGAAGGTCGAGTGACCGGATGGGTACGAAGGAAAGTTGGGCAGCCCGACCGATGTTTTCATACCGAATTGTTGCGGACGAGGATAATAGTAGTAGTACTTTGCTTCCCAGCAACCGATGGCAGCGTCCATTTCGGTCGTACCCAGCAACGCCAGCATACGCGCCATGCGGACTTCGCTGTATTTTGCATCATGGCCTGCGTTGGCCGCCGTACGGTGCCAGTGACCGGGAGGGGTGTAACTGCCCGGACCATCAGACCAGAAGTTCGCAACACGAGCCTGTTCGCGGGTTTGGCTTTTGTTGATCTTACTCAACTCCGAAAAATCAGTGTTGTATTCGGCACTGTTCAGCTCCGGTGGTGCGGGTGGGCGCATGCTGACCAAGGTTTTCTTGTCAAAATTCCAGGTCTGAACCGAGCCGTAATTGGGCAACATCGGTGGACGCGCCGGACTCTCCTGACTTACCCAGACATCTTTGAGTCCACGCTCTTTGGCCGCCTGAATCATCCCCGCCGTCACGGTCTGGTTGTTCGACGTGCTCATCCCATCGGCTTTGGCCCGACCCATTATTTTTGCCGCTACAGCCGTACCGAGTGCCTCACCGGCGGTCAGATCACTCTCGACGTTCACACCCGCCCACAGACGGCTGTTGCGATGCTCGGCCAGTTTAGCATCCAGATAGGCTACTTCGCCGGGAAACATAGCTTTCAGAATAACCACCGAAGCCGTAGCCACAACCGCATCTTCGGATGGGTACGATGGGAGAGCCGACGTAGCCAGCAACGGTTTGATGGAAGCATCCGCTTTATCGGGCGAAATCCGGTTGTACTTGTATTTGTAATACCAGGTCGATACCAGGGCGTCGTACTGCGCTACGCTCAAATAAGCCAGAGCACGAGCCGAATACGGTGGATTCGCAAACGGAAACCTTGGGTCCGCCAGCGGGTTGGCCGCGTCCGGTACGGGGTATTTTCCATCGGCTGTCGAAGCAGGTGGAATATTGTAACGAGCGCACAATTCACGCCCGATTTCGTTCCAGCGATACACGGCACCGGCTCCCCAGTAGGTTACGGCATCCTGCTGGCTGGCTGTCAGGTTGGTCGTTTTTTGTTTTAAACTGGCCAGTTCAGCCTGATATTCAGTAGACCCCACCGCTTTGGGTGCGTCCACAACTATATCAGCGGGTGATGCCAGTACGTATGTTTTCCAGTTACTTGCTTTTTCGTCAAGATTAGCGGGTGTGTAAGCCTGAACCTGTGGCTCATCGATGCCTTTGTCGCACGACAAAAATGCTGTCGACAAACCAGCGGCAACACTCGTAATTAGTAAAAATTGACTTAACTTTTTCATGGTTTGTACGGCTGAATTATTTCCTAAAATTGATTTGATACAGTAGCCCAACGGTATAGCTGGTGCTCTGTCCTACGTTCAGTCCATCGACGACGTAACCGACCCGGGCGTTAACCCCAACATTCCGGGGTTGAAACTTACCGTACCAGCCCACCGATGTAGCCTGCATGTTGTTTGTTGGGAAAGGCATATCGTTCCGACGAATGTTGTCGCCACTCAGGCAGGCGGTACGCTCCGCCCATACTTCGGTTTGCCACCCTTTCCGCAGGACACCCAGGCGAACCGCTGCATCGTAAACGTTAGGCATTTTCACCTGATTGGTGTTGTAAAGACGTTCGTCGGCGAGGTAGGAATCGCGGTCGAGCTTAATGTTACTCCGCCATCCGTAGCTGCCGTGCGCCGTCAGATACAGGCCCGTCGATGGGTGTTTGTAGTTGGCTAGTAAGCGCGCGGTAGCGGTACGGCATTGCAACCCAATCGACATGGGCATGAAATCAGGAACATAGCCACCCAGTGGAACGGATGCGCCGACAATACCATGCAGCGAAAACCCACCGGCAACAAACGCTTTTACTTTTAACCAGGCCGATATATCCTGAATACCCCGCTGCCCCATCAGATTACCCGCGCTGGCGCTCGTCCAGACGTAGGGTAAGCTCAAAATCACATTTACCCGCTTGCTAATTCCGATAGCGGGCATGATCATGGCACTTTGGGTTGTATGGGTGCCAATATTGAAGTTTTCGCGTTTGAGTGTATTCTCCCAGTAGTTATTCCAGGAGCTATGTCCGTACATGGCAGCCACACAAACCGAGTTCTTCCCCATGTAGATAGCGTCGTGTGGCATCTGCGCCCGAACGGCGAAAGGCATGAGCAGCAATGCCAGCGCCAGGTACTGTAGATTCTTTTTCATAGTCATCGGTTAACAAAGGAGCTGTTCAGGACTCATCGATTTGGTCGGTGGATACGTTGGAATAAGATCCTGAACAGCTGGTTTTAAAACATTAGATGGTAAGGCCAACCGTCAACACCGCACTCCGACCGTCGGAAGGCCATACGCCCGGTCCAGGGTAAAATGTAGGACGTTTGGTAAAGTATTGCTTGTTTAAGAGGTTGTTAACACTGCCACGCAGGGTGAGTTGACGACCGATGCGCCAGGTGCCGTTCAAATCGACCAGCGCATACGAGGGCACGGGTCCAACAGCTCCGTTCGCTGATGCGGTTGGCGTATTCAGCGCGTCGGAGAACGTTTCACTCACGTAACTGTATTGCAGGGTTAGACTGGCGGAACCGTAACGCGCTGTGACGCCATTGCGGCTGGTCCAACGCGGTGCCGACTCTACCTGATTCCCTTTAACCGTCCGGTTCTCTGTACCCGCCGACACCTGACCGTTCAGATAGCGGGCGTTGTTATAAGCCGTTGACGTGAAACCACTGATCAGTATCTTCTCCGTGCGGAGCAGCTGGGCTTCGATAAGCGCTTCGACACCTGTGCTGCGGCTGTCACCAATGTTTGTACGGAAAATATAGTTCGTACCGTCCGTGTTGGTCAGCAACAGCGTTCCTAGACGGTTGCGGTACAACAGATCAAAAACCGTCAGATTCAGGTGTAACCCTTGCCAACGGCCTTCGATACCGACTTCCGCATTGTAGCCATACGCGTCTTTCAGATTCTTGTCAATCCGTTCGTAAACCGATGTAGGAATAATGTCTTTGAAGATAACAGGACGGTAAGCCTGCGCCCAGCCACCGTACACTTTCACGGCATCGTTGATACGGTACTGAGCGTTGACGCCCAACAAAGCAAATTTGTGGCTGATGTCGGTCGGCAGATTTTCGGGCTGGTAGTACGTAATCGTACCGCGCATTTCGGTCTGGCCGTTTTCGATCC
Organism: Spirosoma oryzicola; assembly: GCF_021233055.1. Classification (NCBI taxonomy): domain Bacteria; kingdom Pseudomonadati; phylum Bacteroidota; class Cytophagia; order Cytophagales; family Cytophagaceae; genus Spirosoma; species Spirosoma oryzicola. Next base: position 4,147,707 of record NZ_CP089538.1, read on the forward strand.
GAATACCCGGTGAAACCGTTAACCGATTCGTCAGGTGAAACTGGCTTTCGGCAAATGCCGCCAGGTTTTTGGTCCGGAAATGCAGGTCACGACGAAACGGACTGGTCAGCGTCAAATCGAAATCACTGGCTGTCGTTCCTGCGCCCTGCTGACGTCGATGTAAATCCGTGCTAATCAGCTGAACGCCCGCAGCCGCGGTTGCATTGACGTTACCAAGTTGGTACTGATGCATCAGGCGTACTTCGGTTGTGTAGCTGTGAAAATTGTCGATATCAACCTGACGGGCTCTGTATTGTCCCGTAGCGCGGTTAATGGTGTCGGGTACGGTCGCAAATGCATCCAGTTGTACGCTGTTACGAGCGCCCAGCACCGCCGAAGTCGTCCAGAGCAACCGGGTCCGATCCGATAGCTGCCAGTCTACTTTGATCGACGGTACGTAAATATCCGGGTTAAAATAATTCCGGCTTCGGGTCGACTGGCGCGGGTCCTGCGCAAACATGGCATCGGTTAGCGGCCCCGGAATCTGGTAGGTGTAGGTAGAGCGTCCCACCTCCGCCGTTATTCCCAACCGCTCATTAGCCTGGTAATGCAACCGCCCTAATTGCGCTTCGGCATCCGACCGGCTATTTTGCCGGTATCCATCCGAATGACGACGGTAGTAGTACGCGTAGTAAGTCCATTTCCCGACCCGACCACCGATGGCGTTATACGTGCTCAACAAGCCATACGACCCAACAGAGTTAACCGTTTCAAAACCAAAACGCCGTGTACTATCGGCTCGTTTGGTTACGTAGTTTAGCATCCCTCCAAATTGGGCTCCGTACTGTAGCGAAGCGGTTCCACGCACGAATTCAACCCGTTCGATGCTTTCCATCGGGGCGGAGTAATGACTGGCTGGGTAACCGTACATATCCGAATTGGTGATTACTCCATTCTGCCGAATGTTATTCTCCCAGGAACGGTGTGGGTCCAGTCCACGAGTCGCTATATTGATTTGATTTCCTGTTCCATCCATATCGTACACAAACACACCCGGAATCCGGGCAAATACCTGCCGGGGCGTCTTCTCAGCTACGTTTGCGTCCACATCAGCCAGCTTGATCACTTCGCTCCGCTTACCACCCATCAGATACGTGCCGTAGACTTCGGGCAGTGATTCTACGACAACTGGCTTTACTCCCTTAACCGTCACCTGACTCAGGGTACGGGTGGGCAACGAATCAGAAACGGGCTTGTTGCCAGCTTCCCCTTTGTTAGTCATTTTCTGCGCGTATAGCTGCCCTGCCAGAGCGACCATCGCTATTATCAATGCGTAATCAATTCTTATTTGTGATTTCTTCATTTTAGGCTGTACTGTTAAAAGAAGCTATTCAATCATCCGATCACTGAGATCCTACGGGGCAATATGCCAAAGGATGCCAAAGATGAAGTCACGTCATGTCGCTCAATAAAGCAATCATGGATGTAAGAGTGGAAGATCGAACACAGCGGTGTCCGATCTTCGTCCTCCCGAACAGCGTGAATAGAAAAAGTAAACTCTTGTATATTGTACTTAAAACCAACGTGATACGTTGATCGATACCAGGTAATCAGCGAAGGCGGCATCGCCGTGCTTCTGTCCCAGTGGATCTAACCGATCAGCATAACTCTTGATCCGGTTCCGGTAAATAGCGATAGGCACTGTAGCCGCTACCGATGTTTTGTGACGCATATAAGCCAGTCCTGGCTCAACGGAAACGATATAACCGGGCCGCCGGAAACCAGAACTTCCACCGATGGCGTCCATTGCCGGAACGCCTTCTACCCGACCGCCCAGCATGACGGACAATCCGGGAACAAAACCCAGCGATTGACTCAAGCCAAGACGAGCGGCAAACTGGTCGGCCACCGAGAATGTTCCAACCACCGGATCAACGGGTGTTACTTCGGGACTACGGATAACGCCATTGGTTTCGCGCGGGTTAAACAGGTAAAAACCGTTTGCGTAAGCGGTCAGCGTTTTTGTTAGCTGCGCATACCCCTGAAGCTCAACACTCGCTCCAACTCCCCCATCGCCAAGCTGAATCGATTGGTCAACTGGTTTATTGATGGTGTAGTCGGTGCCTTCTTTCGTCAGCTTGTGAAAATCATCGGTCGCCTGATAATTTCCCGTTGGCAGCTTAATGCCAAGGCCCACAGCAAGATTCGCTTTGGGTAACTTGGCCGGATTAATCACCCAGTAGCTTCCGGAAATCCGCAGGTCGCCGATCCCCTGGGAACCCGTATGAAACCGCTTTTGCTCAGGATTCTGGGCTACTGCGTTCCCATAATGTTCATAAAGCGACGAACGATCGTTGTACTGAATCGGCAGATTCGCCGAAAAGGACAGCCGATGGTTGACCAGATACGTTATGCCCAGGTCAAGGGCATGCGACACGTTGATTACCTGTGTCCCTTGCTCGACACGATGTTTCTGCTCGACATCACCGACGAAGTGTTTGTACGAGCGGAAGAAACGGTAACCGGCTGATACTTGCCAGTGTCCATTACGTTGTTTGAAAAAGTCGGCTGAGTTCATTCCTGCCGGAGCCGCGCAACTCATATGCCGCACGGCGACGCAACCCTGCGCCCGGCTGGATTCAGTCGAAAATAGTGTATAGGCTACCGCTAGAACGATAGTAGAAATCGTTTTCATTGAGAAAGATCTAGGTTGATCCTGTGTGAATAAGTTGATTGACAATTGCCGACAAGCAATGCATCAACTGGACGCACAAAAGCGCGTACACCTGTGACACAAGGCATTACCAGCAATGACAAAAATGGATAGATTACAGTGTGCGAGGATTCGTACCAGCGATTTAGAGGCCAACAAACCGACGGGCAGAACCTACGACCGCTGTTCAGATGCCACAGATGTAGGCATAGCCAACGGATCAGTAGAATGTACTGAAAACACACTGTAAAATCATTCAGGAACCTAGATTTCTGGCGGGGGTGAGTGAACGGGCAGCGCACGAGCCGCAAACACAAATAATGTGTCGGGAATGCGAACAGCCTCGCGCCATATAGGAGAAAGGAAACTAAAAATGGCTCGCGGATTGGGCGAGTATTCTTTCAACAAGAATTTGAGCAGCTGATTAGCTTTATGATTAGAATCTGTCGTACCCGAAATATGGTCGTTCAGAAACGAAAGCAAGTCGCTTTGCCAGAAGGAGCGCCCTTCCGCTTCCAGACCAGCAATGTGCAGGGTGTCGCCCCGGATTTCCAGACTCACCACACTATAATAATGCCCCCGGTACGTAAATCCATCCGATGTGGTATTCGCCAGCGTGCTTTCGTCGGGTTTGTCTTTGAGCGGAATCTGGAATTCAACGATACTATCAACCGATCGATAAACCAGTAGTCGTTCGGATAAGTCGTGCTCAGCCTGCCACCACGTACCGATGCACACAAGCACATAAGCCAGTGTGTGGTACAGTAGTAAAACGAAGAGACCGATTGAGACGACTTTCTTCACCTGCTAGAAAGTAAATTTATCTCAAAAATAATACTAAATTTTAAATAACAAATATGTTCCGCCTGCCAACGTATTTTTACTTACTATTTTAGTTACCCGTATACGAAGTCCATTTAGTAAATGGTGTTACCCATCGTCTAATCAGGGGAGCGACTTACTGCACAAAATAACTTTTACTGGTGCAGAAGCTATATATACGCTTCCGTGCAATCAAAATCCGTATTTTCGTGTTGGGTCAATACGCTCATGATCTACGACAATCACAATCGCCCTATCTCTTACCTTCGGCTAGCCGTAACCGACCGTTGCAATTTGCGGTGCTTTTACTGCATGCCCGAAGAAGGGATCAAGTACCTGCCCAAGCACCAGCTGCTTTCATACGAAGAAATGGAGCGAGTTGTGCGTGTACTAGCTCGGCTTGAGGTGTCGAAAGTACGAATAACGGGTGGAGAGCCGTTTGTCCGAACGGGACTAATGGACTTCCTGCATCGGCTGGCCGAAGTTGATGGGCTCAAGGATATTTCACTAACAACCAACGGTGTTTTGACGGCACCTCACGTTGCTGATCTGGCGGCACTCGGCGTTCGGGCGGTCAACCTGAGTCTGGACACACTTGATCGGGAACGATTTCATAAAATCACCCGACGCGACGAATTACCCGCCGTTCTGAAAACCCTCGATGCTCTGCTGGAAGCGGGTATTCAGACGAAAATCAACGCGGTTGTGATGGACGGACAAAATACGCAGGACTTGATTCCACTTACGGAGATGACCCGCCTATTACCCGTCGATGTCCGGTTTATTGAAGAAATGCCGTTCAACGGGGAAGGTAGTCATTACCCCGTATTGCACTGGACTCACCGACGCATCATCGAAGAGATAAGAGCCCAGTACCCGACCCTGCAAAAGCTGACCGACCCGCCGTTTTCTACGTCGGCCAACTACCAGATTCCAGGTCATCAGGGAACAATTGGTGTGATTGCCGCTTTCAGTCGCACGTTCTGCGGTACCTGCAATCGGATTCGTCTGACGGCGCAGGGAACCCTTAAGACCTGCCTTTATGACAACGGTGTACTTGACATCCGCGCGCTGATCCGGGCGGGCGCATCCGACGACGAATTGATTACAGCTTTCCTGAAAGCCTTTGCTCACCGCCCGGCCAACGGCTTTGAAGCCGAACAGGGCCGGGATGTTGTTACGGAGTCGATGTCGACAATTGGTGGTTAATTTCTTATAGCACGAAAGTCTCGGCTTACAACCGAATCGGGACGGGCGTATTCTCCAGAAATTCGTTCGTGAAGAGACGGTCGATGTCGAGTTGCTGAATGAGTTCACCGTCACGATCTGTCAGCATCCGGTTGCGAATCATCCAGTTAACGAACGATGTCCAGACGCTTCGGTGCATAAAGCCCCAGTTGCCTTCACCATCCAGGTAATAGCAGGAAACCATTTGCTGGCTCTGGTCTACAAAATTCCGGTCGGCCAATGCCGGATGCTTTACTGTTTTTCTTAAGATACGAGCAGCTTCATCGGAATTCTTAGCTGCATACCGAAACCCGGCAGCCGTTGCTTCCAGAAATTGCCGTAATGCCTCCGGATTCTGTTCAACCCAGCTTCGCTGTGCGGTTAGTAAGGGATTGTATCCGTAGGGAATCGCGTAATCGTCGAATAGAAATTGATTCAACTCGACCCCATCAATATCGGCCCGAACGCCCTCCCAGGTCAGCCAGAACCAGGCAGCATCGACCTCTCTGGTTAACAAAGATTTCCAGATTTCCGACCACCCTAGTTTGTGCGAGAGGACCTGACCGCGTCCTTCGTCGTTCTGGATAAGCTGTCGAATAATATCCTCTTCGTAGCGGGCGCCATACGACGCGTAGACTTTACCATCTAGTTTCTGCGGTCGATCAATACCGCTTTCACCAAGCGTTACAATAGCGCTTATGTCGCGGGCGAGCACGGTAGCGACAGCCACCAGATCAGTACCGTTGGTTTGGTAGCTGATCACACTTTCGGAAGGCGTAATGGCCAGTTCACACTTACCCTGCGCTAAGCGCCGGGCGGGCATCATCTGGTAGTCATCCTGATCGGGAGAAATAAATTCAACATCAAGACCGGCCTCCTGATAAGATCCTTTTGCCAGAGCGACGTAAAATCCGGTGTGGTTAGTGTTTGGCGTCCGGTCGAGCGCTACACGAATTTTTGTAGTCATGGTAGTCCGTACTATTACGGCTTGTTTAACCATCCAAAAGTAGGAAGGTTTTTTGCAAACGCACGCAAAACGTGTCTAGTATACGTGCTGCCGAAAAACGCTTAGCCGACAAAAAGGGTTTCATCAGCCAATGCCTGCTGGTATTTTTCCTTATCGAACCGGTATAAATACGGTGCTTTATGAGCGCCCCCCGTCTTACGTTCTTCCAGCCGCTCCAAAATGCCGTACCCCAGCATACGTTTCTGAAAGTTCCGGCGATCCAGCGACTGCCCAAGAATCGTTTCGTAGAGTTGCTGTAGGTCGGGCATGGTAAATTTATCGGGCAGCAACTTATAGCCAATGGGCTGGTAACTGAGTTGCCGGCGTAACGTCTTCAAGGCTAATGCAACCATGCTGTTGTGGTCGAAAAGCAAGGGCGGAATCTGGTCAATGTCCCACCAGCGACATTCTTCCGTGAAGAAATCGGGGGTTGGAATCACATTCGCGAATTCGACCAGCGCGTAATAACCGACCGACACATCACGACCCATCACTTCACTAGCCAGATCTTCGGGCAAACCTAACTTGGCTAATGTCTCCTGCTGGCTAAAATTGATGTAACGTACCACATCACCGAATGTATGAAATTGCTGAAGGAAAATTTCGCTTAAGCCAGTCCGCTCGTTTAGGCTTCGATAAGCCGCAGCCTGAAGATCTTCTTCGTGACGAATCCGTCCACCCGGTAAGCTCCACTCGTCCGTTCCTTTCCAGCGTAACAACAGCACTTTTAACTGTCCGTCGTGAAAGCCGAAAATGACGAAGTCGATTGAGACAGAGGGAATGTAATTAGTCTTTAGATCTAAAATAAGCTGCTGAAACTGGTTTTTGTACTCGGCCATGTAAATTTTAAAATATTTATAGTGTGTTTTTCATACACAATGGCAAATAAAGCTATTATTGTGTTGAAAATACGCATTGTTAATGAAACAACATTCTTTTACGCTACAACCTTTCCGGACCCTGGCTACCTTGTGTGTAGGCGCTATCGGTCTGTGGGCTTACTCGGTCAGGCCCTTCGTCGATCCCGGCGATTTACCCGATGAGAACCGCTTCACAAAAGTAGTCTTGGCCGAAAAGCTTAATGAGCCGCTCGAAATGGCCGTTCTACCCGATGAACGTGTATTGTTTATCGAACGGCATGGCGAGGTCAGACTTTATTCGCCGGCGACCAAGCAACTCAAAACGATCGCTACCATTCCGGTTAGCACCAAATACAAAGACAAAGAAGGCCACGAAACCGAAGCGGAAGATGGTCTGCTCGGTGTTAACATCGACCCTGATTTTACTAAAAACCACTGGGTATACCTCTACTACTCACCCGCTGGCGACGAGCCCAAGAATATTCTGACCCGCTACGAATTACAGGGCGATGAGTTGGTTCTTTCGTCAAAAAAGGTGTTGCTGGAAGTTCCGGTGCAACGCGAGCAATGCTGTCATACCGGCGGCTCAATCGACTGGGACCGCGACGGCAACCTGTACCTATCGACCGGTGATAACACCAGCCCCCGCGCGACGCTCTACGCGCCCATCGATGAGCGGCCCGACCGCAGTCCGTGGGATGCTCAGAAATCGTCGGCTAACACCAACGATCTGCGGGGAAAAATTCTTCGTATTCACCCCGAAGCGGACGGAACATACACGATTCCGGAAGGCAACCTGTTCGCAAAAGGAACGCCCAAAACACGGCCTGAGATTTACACGATGGGTCATCGCAATCCGTACCGCATTTCGGTCGATAAACGAACAAACTACGTATACTGGGGAGACGTTGGTCCCGACGCAGGAACCGATTCCGTTGGTGTTGGCCCGACCGCTGAAGATGAGTACAATCAGGCAAAAAAGCCCGGTAATTTTGGCTGGCCTTATTTTGTGGGCGACAACAAAGCCTACAACGACCTCGATTTTGTGACCAACAAATCAGGCGCTAAATTCGATCCGGCACACCCGTTCAACGATTCGCCGAACAGTACCGGTCTTCGCGATCTCCCGCCCGCTCAGCCCGCTTTGATTTCGTACCCAGCGGCTGAAAGCAAGAAGTTTCCGCTCATGGGCAGTGGTGGCCGCAGCGCGATGGCTGGTCCTGCTTACTACAAAGACGATTTCAAAGGCGCTAAGCGTCCTTTTCCAGAGTACTACAACGGAAAACTCTTTCTGTACGAATGGATGCGCGATATGATTCTGGCGGTCAGCTTCGATGGCAAGGGCGACATGACCAAGATGGAGCGGTTCCTGCCTAATATGCCGTTGAGCCACCCGATTGACATGGCGTTTGGGCCAAATGGTGATCTGTACGTACTCGAATATGGTACGGGCTGGTTCCTCAAAAATGATGACTCGCGGTTGGTACGCATTGAATTTAACGGAGGCAACCGTAAACCCAACGTACAGCTAGCGGCCAGTCAGAAAGCGGGTGCGGTACCCCTGAAAGTAAATCTATCATCGGCAGGTACTACCGATTTCGACGGCGATGCGTTAACCTACCAATGGAAAATTGTAAGCCGGACGGGCGGACAGCCAACGGTTTTGACCGAGCCGAATCCAACCTTCACGTTTCAGAAACCCGGTCAATACAAAGCTATTCTGACCGTAACCGACGCCCACGGACTCGCCAGTACCCGCGAGGTAGACATTACAGCGGGAAACCAGCCACCCCAGGTGACGCTGGACATCACGAATGGAAACAAAAGCTTTTATTTTCCCGGTCAGCCGATTGCGTATCAGGTAAGCGTAACCGACAAGGAAGACGGAAGTCTGGCGAGTGGTCGCATTCCAGCGAAACAGGTTTTAGTGCGGGCGAACTACATAAACGAAGCAAATGCGAAGGAAACAGGTAGCAGCGAAGGGCATAAGTTTTCGGAAGCGGCTTATCTGGGTACTGGCAAAACGCTTATGGACAAAAGCGATTGTAAAGCCTGTCATTTTACGGATAAAAAATCGGTCGGTCCCTCGTTTATCGACGTTGCGAAACGCTACAAAGGCGACGCAAATGCCGTAGCCAGCCTGTCGAACAAGATCATCAAAGGCGGTGGTGGCGTGTGGGGCGACGCCATTATGACGGCTCACCCTCAGTTGAATCAAGCTGACGCGGGCGAGATTGTCAGATACATTCTTACGCTGTCGGATCAGAAAGTTGCTAACCCCCTGTTGCCTGCCAAAGGAACGTACACACCGGCTCAGAACGAAAAAGGGAATCTGGTGTTTCAGGCATCTTACAAAGACAAAGGCGCGAACAATTTGCCCGCGCAGACCGCCGAACAAACGCTTATTCTGCGCAATCCGGTGATGGCGATGGGATCAAGCGACCGCCAGTCGAAAGGGATAAACCTCTTCAAAATGGGTACACAACCGTACCCGCTAGTGATCGTCATGGGGGCGGATACGTACGTTCAATTCAATCAGCTCGATCTGACGGGAATCAAGGCAATGGAATTTGCGGTAGCTGTTCCCAAAGCGCAGTTGAGCGCCGTGGGCGGTCGCATTGAAGTGCGGATCGATTCGCCAACCGGCAAACTACTGGGTCAGACTGAAGACATTTTGCCCAGCGAAAGCAAAGACCCCGCCGAGATGTTTAAGCCAAGCATGGCGAAGGTAAGCGTTACGCCTACTATGGGTACGCACGATTTATATTTTGTCTTTAAAAACGAGAAAGCGGGTAAAGCTCCGCTCTTCGTCCCCGCTACCGTTCAATTTTCCAACTAATCCCTTTTTCTGCTGAACCATGAGCCAATCTCGTCGTGAATTCCTTAACCAACTTGGCCTGACAGCCGCCGGAATCGGCCTATCGTCCATTTTGCCAACCCAATCCTTTGCCCATATGCCCGCTAAAAAATTCAATTTCGACATCTCACTCGCTGAGTTTTCGTTCGCGGGCGATCTGTTCTCCGGCAAAATGACCAACATGGATTTTCCGGCGCGTGCCAAAAACGATTTCGGTATCAACGTACTGGAGTATGTTTCCATGTTTTTCAACGACAAACATACCGATCAGGCTTATTTGAAAGAGCTTAAGCAGCGCTGCGACGACCTGGGCATGAAAAACAACCTCATCATGGTTGATGGCGCTAACATTGCCGATCTGGATGCGACGAAACGCCAGCAAGCCGTTGAAGCGCATCGTCCCTGGGTCGAAGCCGCCAAATTTCTGGGATGTAGTGCTATTCGGGTCAACCTGGGCGATTCGTCAAAAGCGTTATCGGGAACGCCCGATGATCCCGCTGACGAAGCGGCCAAAGCCGCTGCCGATGGCTACCATAAACTGCTGGAATACGCTGCCAAATCGAACATCAACGTAATTGTCGAAAATCACTTTGGTAATTCGACCAATATCGACTGGTTGGTGGGTATCCTGAAGCAGGTCAACATGCCCAACGCGGGTCTCCTCCCCGATTTCGGCAACTTCTGTATGCAGCGCAGCAAGCCGGAAACCAACGATATAAAGGGGGTCATGGGCACCAAATGCATCAAAGAATATGATCGGTACGAAGGGGTCAAAAAAATGATGCCTTACGCCAAAGGAATCAGTGCCAAAACGCATAAGTTCGACGCCAAGGGCAACGAGACCGAGACCGATTTCCGGCGGATGTTCCAGATCATCAAGGATGCAGGTTTCAGCGGTTATGTGGGCGTTGAGTACGAAGGTGGCATCATGAGCATGTACAATCCGACGGGTGGTTATCTATCTACCGCCGACGGCATCAAAGCCACGAAAAGTCTGCTCGAACGAGTACGAACTGAACTGGCCTAAGCCATGCGCAAACCCCTAAAAATCGTACTGGGTCTAGTTCTGTTCCTAGCGCTACTGGTGGGTGGCGCCGTCCTGTTCGGCATGTACGTAACCAGACAACTTCCCGGACAAGAACCGGTCTTTGACACCGTTCGTCCGGCAGATCCGGGTCAGGTTGGCGAGAAAGGCGTTTTGATCTTCTCAAAGACGAACGGTTTCCGGCATGAGTCAATTGAACCCGGTATTGATGCGCTGCAAAAGGCCGGGAAGGAAAGAGGCTGGGATGTTCGTACGACCGAGAACGGTGCGTTCTTTAACGATGATTACCTACGTCGCTTTAAGGTCGTTGTGTTTCTGTCAACAACCGGCGATATTCTGACCGCAGATCAGGAAAAAGCCTTCGAACGATTTGTCGAAAATGGTGGCGGTTACATGGGTATTCACGCGGCCTCGGATACGGAATACAGCTGGGACTGGTACGATCATTTGCTGGGTACGCACTTCCGCGATCATCCGCTTTTTCCCGAACACACGCCCGAAGCCGAGATCATTACGGACACGCGTACGCATCCAACGACGAAGCATCTGCCTGCCAAATGGCGAAAGGTCGATGAATGGTACAACTTTAAACAAAGCGTACGGGGTAAAGACAGCATTCAGGTGTTGTTGACTCTCAACGAAGCGTCGTACAAAGCCACCTTACCCAAAGCGATGGGCGGAGATCATCCGATTTCGTGGACAAATACTGTTCGCAAAGGCCGCGTTTTTTACACCGGCATGGGGCACACAAATGAAACATTTACCGATCCAAACGCAATGCCTCATATTGTAGCGGGAATCGACTGGGCCGGACGGTTTGAGTAGCGCTTGGCAACCACTTCGCTTAGGTCAGTAGAAAACAGAAAAAGCGGCTCCGGAGCCGCTTTTTCTGTTGGGTTTAACCTCAATTATTTGTTATCGAAGCTTTGAATCATGTTCCGATACATGGTCTTTGCTTTCCACTGCCCACCCGCAATAATCCGCCGGACGGTATAGAGCGGCATCTGATCATCGCGTTTGTCAGCCAGCGTGAACGCAGCTGCATAACCCCGTTTCTGTAGTTCAGGCAGAGCAGGCTTATTCCACAGACCGAATGGATAAGCAAAATACCGAACGGGTTTACCGGTAATCGCTTCCAGCTTGGCTTTAGGCTCTTCCAGTTGTATTTTCCAATCTTCGCCCTGGTATTTCTTCACGTTGTGGTGATCCCAGGTATGCGCGCCAATGGTATGCCCCCGATCAGACAAATCCTTGATCTGGGCCTTATCCATGTACGGCTGCTTACCCCGACGACCGATGGCGACGGTCATGATAAAAAATGACCCTTTGAAGCCATGCTTTTCGAGTTCAGGCGCTGCCACTTCGTACTGGTCCAGATCGCCATCATCGAACGTGAGCATGAATGGCTTAGGCGGCAGAGGTGCGCCAGTCGTCAGATACGCGTAAAGCTGATCGGGCAAAATAGTGTGGTAACCACTATCGGCCAGCATCTGCATCTGTTCTTTGAAAGCGGCCACCGGAATGATGTAATCTTTCGCCGATTTGGAGTCACTCGCTCGCCAATCCCGAATCTGGTGATAACACAGAATGGGTACCTGAGGACGAGACAAAATAGTAGCCGCATCCGCTATCTTGCTGGCAGGAATACTTGTCGGATCAACGGAGGGTGCTGTTTCGGCGTTAGCTTTAGCGGGTTTATCCGCGTTGGATGCTTCGGTCGCCGTAGTCGTTTTTGTCGATTCGGCAGTGTCGGAGCCTTTTGATTGGCAACCAGTTAATGTAGCACTAAGGGAAGCAGATAAACAAACAGCCGTTAGAAAGGGAACGATTGTACGGGTAAGCATAGTAAATAAGTATGTCCCCAAACATACTGAAAAGACTTCGGCTCAGCGTATAGTTTTTAGTCAGGAAGCTAAAATTTAATGCTACGGTACTTAACGACAGCTGACATTTCATAAACAATCCTGTATTTCGCGAGCCAATTTTCAGCCCCAGCACCGAAATAAAGAACCTTAAAATCAGCAAGATAACTTTCTAGCTACCGTTCAACCCGGACTAATTACTTGGCTTTGCCAACCGCATACCAAGTCCCATCCAGTTCATAAGTAAGCGAACCCAGGAATAAGCAGCAAGCTTGTTTTTTATGGTTGGGCGGGTCTTAGCCTTTAGTTTATTGACTATGTTTTCCCCCTGACTATAAAAAACGATTTTATCAGTAGACACCTCAATAATTGACAACGTATCCTCTTTGTCGTTTTTTTGACTAGTCGTTATTGATACGGCATACGAAAGAGCAGCTTCGACGGTTTCGGTGTAGGCAAAGGTGGGCTCATTGCCTTTATAGTACACCACAAGATAATTATCCATGTATGATATGTAGTTTCGATAAACCAGTGATTGATAACATTACCTTGTTTCTTTACGCTTATTAATTTCTAAGTAAACGTAAGTATAATACAAAGTATTTTCAAAAACTTTAACCGGATTTATGACGCGCTCTATTACCAGCTGGTCACATATATAAAGGAATTTCTGTAGCGAACCTCCCCAGGCCAATAAACGTTATCTAAGTGGCTATTTATAACGCCTTTTCACCCATTAAATGCTTTACCCAAATACACTAGAACAAAAACTCGGGTTTGACACCATTCGTCAACATCTCAAAGACGCCTGCGTCAGTCAGTTAGGCCAGGATTACGTTGAGAAAATTCGATTTACGGACAACGCTCAACTGATTGATAAACTGCTACGACAAACCGATGAGTTTAAGCAGATTGTCCAGTACGAACCTGAATTTCCAAGCAGTAATTATATTGACGTTCGGCCCCACCTGAACCGCGCCCGCGTTGAAGGTCTCGCCTTGACGGAAGCCGAATTTTTCGATCTAAAACTGGCGCTGCGGACCATTCAGGACTGTCTGAAATTTCTCGCCAAACGCGAAGAAAACAACGCCCATGCTGACCGTAGCTTTCCGTTCCTGCGTGAATTGGCCGGTCCGATAGGTGTCGATAAAAATTTAACGAACGCCCTGGAACGGGTCATCGATGATCGGGGTCTTGTCCGCGACTCGGCTTCGCCCGAACTGGCCAGCATCCGTCGCCGTATTATTAGTGAGCAGGCCAACCTGCGCAAACGGCTCGACAGCATTTTGCGGCAAGCCCGCCAGAACGGCTGGATCCCGGACGATCTAAGCTTAACCATTCGGGGTGGACGGTTGGTGATTCCGATTGCCGCTGAACACAAGCGCAAGATCAAGGGATTTGTGCACGATGAGTCGCAAACGGGACAAACCGTGTTTCTCGAACCGGCTGAAGTTTTCGACGCGAACAACGAAATCCGGGAACTTGAGTACGAAGAACGGCGCGAAATCCACCGGATTCTGCTCGCATTAACGGATCAGATTCGTCCGCATCTGGACGAACTCAGGAAAGCCGTAAACTTTCTGGCCCAGATTGACTTCATCCGGGCGAAGGCAAAGCTGGCGGTTCAACTGGATGCTATCATGCCAAAGCTTATCGAGCGACCATTCGTGAACTGGATTGACGCCCGGCATCCGCTGTTGCACTTATCCTTCCAGAAGCAGGGAAAAACGGTCATACCGTTAAGCGTTCGCCTTGAGGAAAAAACACGAATTCTGATCATTTCCGGTCCCAACGCGGGTGGTAAGTCGGTAGCGCTGAAAACCATTGGCCTGGTACAGTACATGCTCCAGTGCGGATTGCTGGTTCCGATGGCGGACTACTCCGAGATGGGCGTTTTTCAGAACCTATTCATTGACATTGGCGACGAACAATCGCTCGAAAATGACCTGAGTACCTATTCGTCGCACCTGACGGCGATGAAGCAGTTTGTGATTGGGTCCAACAAACGGACTTTGTTTCTGATTGACGAGTTTGGGACGGGTACGGAGCCGGGTTTGGGCGGAGCAATTGCGGAGTCGATCCTGGAAGAATTAAATAAGTCGGGGGCTTACGGAGTCATCAATACGCACTACACCAACCTGAAAGTCTTTGCCGACAAAACGTCGGGATTGATCAACGGAGCGATGCGCTTCGATGGCGAAAATCTGGAACCGCTCTACCAGCTGGAAATTGGTCGTCCGGGTAGTTCGTTTGCCTTCGAAATTGCGCAGAAGATCGGCTTACCCAAAGGCGTAATCGACCGGGCAAAAGAGAAGCTGGGCAATCAGCAGGTAAACTTCGAGAAGCTGTTAAAAGAGCTGGATATTGAAAAGCGTGTGTTCTCGGAGAAAAACCTGGAGATCAGCATCAATCAGCGGAAACTGGCTCAACAACTGGCTGAATATACGGCGCTGAAAACCCGGCTCGACAACGAACAGAAACTCTTGATTAATAACGCCAAACTGAAAGCAAAAGCGTTGGTTCAGGAAGCGAATCAACGGATCGAGAGCACAATTCGTGAGATCAAGGAAAATAAGGCTGAACGCGAAGCAACCCGACAGGTTCGGCAGGATTTGGAGCAGTTTGAGCAGAAAGAGCTAAAGCCCGAAACGCTTGTTGCGGATAAACCCAAACCGGCAGAAGAAGAATTTGAAGCCGACAATGGGGCAATTACGGTCGGTAGCTACGTACGCATTGCCGGACAGAATGCGGTGGGTCAAGTCCTATCGTTGCGCGGTAAAGATGCCGAAATTCGCATCGGTGATCTGAAGTCGAACGTGAAAGTGAATCGGCTGGAAAAGGTAAGCAAGAAAGCCTTCAAAGACGCGACTGAAACGAAAGATGACCGCCCGCGTAGTCAGGGGCTGGATATGAACGAGAAGATGCAGAACTTTAGCTTCAACCTCGACATCCGGGGCAAGCGGGGCGAAGAAGCCCTCGGCGAAGTAGACCGTTTTGTCGATGATGCGCTGATGCTCGGTTATCCCGAATTGCGCATTGTTCACGGCAAAGGCGACGGTATTCTTCGGACGCTCGTACGGAATCACCTGCGTGGTTACAAGCAAGTTGGTAAGATGGAAGACGAACACGCCGACCGCGGTGGCGCGGGCGTAACCATCGTCCGAATGAAATAGAAGCTTAAATGTAGATTTTCTTATCTGAGGCTGCTTAAAGTGAAGTCGGGTTTTAAAGCCCGACTTCACGAGAAAAGAAATGCTGCCGATGGTATTGAAGATACTCAATGCCAACAACATGGCTCTTGTGATTATAAAGTTTACCCTTCACCCCCAGTAGGCTCAAATCATCAGCTATGCTAAACCCGCCAAAGTCAAACATGACATGATGGTTTGGACACAGGCAGAGCAAATTAGTTAACACATCGGGGCCATTATGGGGCCGCCCTAATGGTCGGATGTGAGCCGCTTCGGCGTAGGGACCGATGTTTGTTTCGATTGTACGCTGACAAACCTGACAATGATAGCCATACAGTTCTTTAATAAACCGGCTTAGTTGGCTGTCGCGCACGATTCTAGACACACTTGTATCGACCCGCTGCGTTTGGCCGTAAGTCGGTTGCTCTTCCGAAACCTGATTCGAATCCGTTGAAGGCTTAATCTTGATCAGCCGAAACCGCCAGACGAAAAAACCGGACAATCCTTTCTCTCGCCAGTAACTGTCTACCCGATACAAGCCATCATACCGGTACCCCACCGAAGGAGAATACGGCGAATTATGGTTGTAGCCTCGAATGACTCTGACCGGTAGCCCTCGCTGACAGTTAAGCGCTAAGGCTAGATTCTGTCGGCTGAGGGTCTGATCGCTCACCTGTAAGCCCGTCACCTGGCTTCTTCCGCCGTGCCCCGTGTATATAATTTCGTCGCCATTGTCTTCGTCGTCCTCGTAACCGCCAGACAATACAATCGAGTCCGCGCCTTCAGTCTGCGAGCCGCTTATTCCCGCTTGCAGAGGGCGATGTATGCCGTACTGGGAAAGGTAAAAGCGATTTTCAAATTCACTTCCTTCGGGTATCCCCGTGATTTCACCGAAAATGCGATCCATAGCGTGAGTATATGACAAATGCCGAAGTAATCACCCCGGCATTTGACACGTGGAGTCGGCGGCCCCGCCGACTCCACATCTACGAAAAATCAAACCTACAACCCGAGCACTTTCTTGTTAAAGTTCTCGTCGGCACCCGTTCCAGCGAAATCGTCGAAAGCCCGTTCGGTTACGCGGATGATGTGACTCTCGATGAACGGTGCACCTTCGGCAGCGCCCTGTTCAGGATGTTTTATGGCACACTCCCACTCCAGTACCGCCCACCGGTCGTAGTCGTACTGCGCTAGTTTGGAGAAGATACCGGAGAAATCAACCTGTCCATCGCCCAGCGAACGGAACCGTCCGGCCCGCTCAACCCAGCCTTGATAACCGCCGTACACACCCTGCTTACCCGTTGGATTGAACTCAGCATCCTTAACGTGATATGCAAAAATACGCTCGTGGTAGAAATCAATGAACTGAAGGTAATCCAGTTGTTGTAACACGAAGTGGCTTGGGTCGTAGTTGATACCCGCCCGTGGATGGTTGTTGACGTGTTCCAGAAACATCTCAAACGTAATTCCATCGTGCAGATCTTCACCCGGATGCAACTCGTAAGCGACATCGATACCCGCTTCGTCGTAGGCGTTCAGGATGGGTGTCCAGCGCTCGGCTAACTCTTTGAAACCCGTTTCTACCAGACCAGCCGGACGCTGCGGCCACGGATAAATAAACGGCCAAAGCAAGGCTCCCGAGAAGGTGGGGCTTACTTTCAGACCCAGGTTTTTACTAGCCTTGGCAGTCATCAGCAACTGATCAACCGCCCAGGCTTGTTGCTCTTTCGGTCTGCCGGCCAGCTCGGCGGGGCCAAAGCCATCGAACATAGGTCCGTAAGCCGGATGAACCGCTACCAATTGTCCTTGCAGGTGCGTAGCCAGTTCGGTTACTTCTACACCAATTTCTCTGAGTTTACCCGCGTAATCGTCGCAGTAGGTTTTGCTCTCCGACGCCTGTTTCAGGTCGATCATTCGAGGGTCCCAGGTCGGAATCTGTACACCTTTATAGCCGAGATCGGCCATGTATTTGGCAATTGACTCTAACGAGTTGAAGGGTTCGGCATCGCCCAGAAACTGAGCCAGAAAGATGCCAGGGCCTTTCATTGTTTTCATGTCTTATTGAGTGAATTAGTGATTGAGTAATTGAGTGACCCTTTTTAGCTAGTACCCGTGTTATTCCGCGCTTTCGCCACTATTTTTAACAACTGGTATCCCTCATCGATTAAACTACTCAACCGTGTTTCTGACAAAATTTCAGTAAAAATGAGCATTTCAAGCCAAAACAGCGATTCATCTAATTCTTCGACAACTATGCTAAGTTTAGCAAAGAATTCATTTTTACTACGAGCACGTCTTACGGCTCGGTAGTTAGCTGCGGATGACGACGAACTACGGACTAATTGCTTCCCAAAGTGTTGCGCTTCGTATGATCGAGGCAATGCTCTAAAAACTTGAACACAGCGAAACGTATACATTTTCAGGCGGTTTTCTATGCCATCGGCAAACTCACCTTTATCGAATCGCTGTGTATCCATATTGCTCAGAGCTTAACGATCACTCATTCACACAATCACTCAATAGTGACCCACGCCTGTTTGCGGTTGCTTTCCAGGATTTTCTCGCAGATAAGCAGTTCGCGGTAGCCGTCGGCAAAGGTCGGGAAGGTTGGGTTTTCGGGTTGTTTACCGGCAGCAATGGCATCGTAAACTTCTTTGAACAACTGCTTCGAGGTATCGGGGAAACCTTCGTTGTGACCACCGGGGAAACTGATTACCGACCGAGCTTCGGCGTGCATCAGCGATGGATCGCGCATGAGCGACTGGTTCGCTCCGTCGCGGTTACCGATCCACATCTCGTTGGGCGCTTCCGAATTCCAGGCAAACGTTTGCTTCGATCCGGCAATCTCCAGCTTCATCTGATTCTTACGACCCGCCGACACCTGCGATACCGTGATGACGCCCCGGTTACCGTTGTCAAACTTCAGCAACACGTTGGCGTGGTCTTCCGTATTGATGGGGACATCCGCGTAGTCTTCGGGTTGCAGCATCTTGCCCGAATAGGTTTCCACCGGCTTCAATGGCTTCTTACGAACTTTGTGGACCGTATTGAAGTCGGCCATTACCGCTACTGTTTTCAGCCCTGTGATGTACTCCAGACTATCCATCAGGTGTGAACCAATATCGGCAATCGCCCGCGAATCGCCCGACTTGTCGGGTTCGAGCCGCCAGTTGTAGTCGGTATCGTAGAAAAGCCAGTCCTGCAAATACGAACCGATCACGGAATAGACGTCTCCCAGATCGTTTTTCTCCCGCATTGCCTTCATCTGACGAACCAGCGGATAGTAGCGAAGATTGAAATGAACCGCATTGACCAGCCCGGTTTCTTTCGCCAGTTTTACCAGTTCTTCGGCTTCGTGTAAATCTTTCGCCAGGGGTTTTTCACACACCACGTGCTTACCCGCTTCCAGAGCCGCTTTCGACTGCTGGTAATGCAGAAAGTTTGGCGTACAGATATGGACTACCTGAATATCATCCATGGCCAGCAGTTCTTCAAACGTGCACGAACGTTCGATACCTAATTGATCCGCTTTCTGACGAGCGAGTTCAGCAGTTACCTCACAAAGAGCAAGGACATTCGTGTTTGGTAAGCGACGGAGGGCTTCGATGTGTGCGGGTCCGATGAATCCAGTGCCAACAACACCAACATTAATTTTTTGCATGATCAGGGGTTTGTCGCCCGGACGGCCACGTCCGGGCAATGTAGCGTATCTAAAATCCAGACGTGGCCGTCCAGACTGGCTGCCGAGCAGCTATTTTACTGCACAAACTTCGTCCATTTTTCGTCCGACTTCGACGAGGCAATAACGGTATCGATAAAAGCCAGACCCCGAACACCGTCTGCCACGCTTGGAAAGTCATAAACCGGATCGGCCGGGCGACCTTCCATGTGCGCTTTCACGGCATAAGCAAAGTTGCGGTAGATATTCGCGAATGCTTCAAAGAATCCTTCGGGGTGGCCCGCTGGCAACCGCCAGTGCGCTTTCGCGGATGCTGATAGATCGCCTACGTTCGTGCGGATGATGCGCTGCCCTTCCTGCGTCTTGTACTTGAGCGTGTTGGGATCCATCTGATGCCACTCCAGGCCACCCAGTTCACCGTACACAAATAGCTTCAGTGAGTTTTCTTCACCATTCGCAATCTGGCTGGCATGCAGAACACCTTTCGCTCCATTGTCGAAACGCAGCAATACGTTGCCGTCGTCGTCGAGCTGGCGACCCGGTACAAAGGCACTCAGGTCGGCACAAAGCTCGCTTATTTTCAGGCCGGTAACGTATTCGGCCAGGTTTTCCGCGTGCGTCCCGATATCACCCATACAGCCAGCGGCTCCCGACTTGGTAGGGTCTGTCCGCCAGATTGCCTGTTTGTAGTTATTGTCTTCTTCTTTCTTCGACAGCCATCCCTGCGGATATTCAACCACCACTTTCCGAATCTGGCCTAATTTTCCGTTACGGACCATGTCGCGGGCTTCTTTCACCATCGGATAGCCCGTATAGTTGTGCGTCAATCCAAAAACCAAGCCTGACTTTTCAACGATTTCTTTCAGTTCTTTCGCTTCCTCCAGATTCAGCGTCATCGGCTTATCGCAGATAACGTGAAAGCCATTTTCGAGCGCCATCTTAGCGGGCGGGAAGTGCAGGTGATTTGGCGTTACGATAGACACAAAATCCATCCGCTCGCCTTCGGGCAACGTTTTTTCGCGTTCGATCATTTCTTCAAACGAGGTATAAACGCGGTCTTCGGGTAAGTAGAGCGCATGGCCGGTCGCTTTCGATTTTTCGGCTGATGCGCTGAAAACGCCACACACCAGTTCAATTTCGTTATCAAAACCTGCCGCCCGGCGGTGAACGGCGCCAATGAAGGCATCAAGCCCTCCGCCAACCATACCCATTCGCAATTTTCTGTGCATCAGTGTTCGAGTTGAGTGTTCGTTAAGGATAATTTACGATTGATCATGAGCGTTTTGGTTACAGAGTATTTGCACGAGCCTGCCGCCAACAGACTCGGCCACAACAGAATGTAAAAAAGAATGGTGAGCTTGGTACTATGTCAAGCCTGACAATGGAGGAACCTACTCGCTTTTTCACGACCGGAAATTAGCGGTTTTCTATTATTTTTCGGAAATTTTGCATAAATACGACTATCCAGCGGGGAGTTTATGCCGCCGAATGTCTTTAGAAAACTATTGAATAAAGAGAATTCAGGCTCCGAAAAGTCATGCAATAGACATGTTTCCAAAGCCCCTTCTTTGTTCTTCTCAACTGCATTAACCCGTTTAACTCTTTAACGAATTACTAATTTTTAATCCCCTTCTTTCAAAAAATGGACCTGACCATTAATCGTTCGCGACTGTTCAACGCCAGTTGCTTCTCGCTTATCACGACCGCTATGGCGTTTGCTATTCGAGCCGGTGTGCTGACCCAGCTCGGGCAGGAGTTCAACCTGACCGCCGAACAGCTGGGCTTCGTTAACGCAATGGCTTTCCTGGGCTTTCCAATTGCTATGATTTTTGGGGGTCCTTTATACAACGTGATTGGCCCTAAACGCATCGTTTGGGTTGCTTTTGTAACGCACGTCATCGGTCTGGTGATGACGATTACAGCTGATGGTTACTGGACGCTACTTCTTTCCACGTTCTTCGTTGGCTTTGGTAACGGAACAGTTGAAGCGGCCTGTAACCCGATGATTGCCGATATGTACGAAGGCAACGTGAAAATCAAAATGCTCAGCCGTTTCCACATGTGGTTTCCGGGCGGTATCGTGATCGGAACCTTGGTGTCGAAGTTTATGACCGATGCGGGCCTAGGCTGGCAGTATCAAATTGGCTCGATCCTGATTCCTGCTGTGATCTACGCGCTTATGTTCCTGGGTCAGCAGTTTCCGGCCAACAAAGTGGAAGGAGCCGCATCGACTGGTGCTAACCTGAAAGCAATGTTCTCTCCACTCTATCTGTTTATGCTGGCTTGCATGGCCCTAACGGCTATTTCGGAGTTCGGTCCAGAGCAGTGGGTTGGCCCGATTTTGGGTAAAGCAGGGGCTAGCCCGATGCTTATTCTGGCGTTGGTAACGGGTTTAATGGCCGTAGGGCGGTATTTCGCTGGTCCGGTTGTGCACAACCTGAACCCGATGGGCGTACTACTTGGCTCGTCTATTTTTGCCGCGCTTGGTGTTTACCTGATGAGTACGGCAACGGGTCCAATGGTGTATGTTTCGGCTGTCATTTTCGCGATTGGCGTTTGTTATTTCTGGCCAACCATGATTGGTTTTGTTGCTGAATACATCCCACGCGCTGGTGCATTTGGTATGTCGATCATGGGTGGTATGGGCATGTTTGCTTCATCTATTTTCCAACCGGTTATTGGTAAGTGGCTGGATGCGGAAACCGCAGAAGCAAAAGGTCGTGGTCTTTCGGGTGATGCAATGGAACTAGCGGCTGGTCAGGCGACCTTATCGCACATGGTTATTTTCCCCGTTATCCTCATTGTTGCGTTCAGCGGTCTTTACTTCTTCATGCGGAACCGCAAGCCGGGTCATGTTGACGAAACGTTGGTAGCTGAGCAGCCTCAACTGTAAGTTTATACCGTAAGTTATCCCTTATTGAAAGCTCCGTCGCTAATTCAGCGCGGAGCTTTTTGTTTACAAACTTATCTCTTAAGTATGATTTTTCATTAATATGTTACTGCAAATTAGAATTATCCGATCAAGTATGGAATTATGTTTCCTATCCGCCTAACTACCTCATTAAAAGTCAATTAAGCGGTAAAATCCGTTAGAGCACTAAGTATATTTACGCGGTATTACGCATGCTAGCCAGAAGAATTTGACCGTTCATACCGTGGCCTTACTCGACGCTTACACCCAACCCCTGACTGCCGCCCAGGTTGCTCATCTGATCCGGCGAACAACGTTTGGTCCTACTCCCGAACAGATTAAAACCAACACGGGCAAAACAGCAAGTCAGCTCTTACCCGCGCTTTTAGCCGACCAGCCGACTCCACCTCCACCGCTCGATGCAGTTACCGCAACAACCTTTCACGATCAGCCATTCGACATGACAAATGCCGGAAAACGCACCGGTTACGTCAAATCCTGGTGGGCCAATCTGATGCTTGGTCAACCGCTGTCGTTGTTGGAAAAAATGACGTTGTTCTGGTCAAACCATTTCGTGACCAACACCGCCACGGTTGATGACTACCGCTACTCGTACCGGTATAATACGCTGTTACGCCAGCACGCTCTGGGCAACTTTAAAGCATTCGCCATAGCGATTACGCAGGACCCGGCGATGCTTCGTTTCCTGAACGGCAATCAGAATGTAGTTGGGAAAGCAAACGAAAACTACGCCCGCGAGCTACAGGAGCTGTTTACCATCGGTCGTAACGGTGGCTATACCGAAGATGACGTTCGCGCAGCGGCCAAGGTGCTGACGGGTTGGGTCGATACCGGCTACCGCGATGCCACGAATGCCACATTCAGCAGTACGTTTCAGCCAAACCGGCACGACACAACCGCCAAATCCTTTTCGACTACTTACCGGAATACCGTTATCAAAGGAAGATCAGGCGCAAACGCAGGGCTGGATGAGCTGAACGATCTGCTTGACATGATTCTGCTCAATGCCGAAACACCCCGGTACATCTGCCGTCGGCTTTATCGCTGGTTTGTCAACTCGGACATTACACCGACCATCGAAACCAATGTTATTCAACCGTTGGGCGATCTGTTCAGGAAAAATAATTTCGAGATCAAACCCGTATTGCGGACCCTGTTTCAAAGCCAGCATTTCTTTGACGAAAGCATCCGGGGGGCTATTATCAAATCGCCGACCGACCTGGTTGTGGGAACGCTGCGTTTTTGGGGTGTGCCAGTTCCTGACCCAAAACAGGCGATAACGACCTTTTATCAGGTAGGTAATTATGCATACGCTCGGCTTAAAGAGCAGCAACAGGACCTTCTCGATCCACCGAACGTTTTCGGCTGGACAGCTTACTATCAGACCGGCTACTACCAGCAATGGATCAACTCGACAACGCTGGGCTTGCGGGGTAGTTTCAGCGATACATTGACAACAGGTAATTTGAAACTAGCGGGCAAGCCCGTCATTGATGTGCTCGCTTATGCCAAATCGCTGTCGGACCCAACCATTGCGGGTAAACTGGTCGATGACATGACCACGCATTTACTGGCGGTTTCGCTTTCTCAGGCTCAGAAAGATTTTCTGACGGACACAGTTCTGCTCAGTTCGATTCCTCGCTACGAATGGACGGGCGAATGGAACGATTACGTCCGAAACCCGAACGATACGGCTAAGAAACAGGCCGTTCAACTGAAGCTAACGAATCTGCTCCAGTACATTTTTCGCATGGCCGAGTATCAGATTGCCTGATAGCCTATCGAACTCAGAACTCTCTACCGGCTTTTTGCCGCATCTACGCTAACTCATCCTACTCTGAATCGAATGAAACGTCGTCATTTTTTGCAGCATGCCGCTTCGTCGCTGCTCCTGCCGGTTTTGATCGATGGCTATGGAGCAAAAGCATTTGCCAAGCCGTCCTCGTTTATACGGTCAATGATCAGTCTGGCTAGTCAGACCGACCGGGTACTGGTGATCATTCAGCTTCAGGGTGGTAACGATGGGTTGAACACCGTTATTCCGCTCGATCAGATGAGTGTGTATTCGTCATCGTCGTTTCGCGGCAACATTGCCATTCCCGAAGGGAAGGCGCTAAAGCTAAAAAACTATGCAGGCACGGGGCTGCATCCGGCCATGAGCGGTATGCAGCAGCTCTTCAACGATGGCAGACTGAGCATCATTCAGGGCGTGTCGTACCCTACCCCTAACTTTTCGCATTTTCGGGCGAGCGATATCTGGATGACCGCCGTCGATTCCAATCAGACAGCTACGTCGGGCTGGACGGGCCGTTACCTCAATAGTCGGTACCCGAATTTTCCGGAGGCCTATCCATCCAAAGCCATGCCCGACCCACCGGCTATCCAGATCGGCTACGTCACAGCAACAACCTTACTTGGTCCAAGCAATTCGATGGCGCTGGTACTCCAAGACCCTGATACGTTTGCCCGGCTGGTGGGCGAGCGCCCGAACAGCCCATCCGGTAGCGAGTCAGGCTACGCTGGTCAACAGCTTGATTATATCCGCCAACAGCAGGCAAGTTCGGTTAGCTACGCCAGCCAAATCAAGAATGCCGCTGGAAAAGGAAAGAATCTAGCGACTTACCCGACCGGCAATTCATTAAGCGATCAGCTGAAGATCGTGGCGCGGTTAATCAGCGGAGGATTACAAACCAAAGTTTATTACGTTACCCTGGGCGGCTTCGATACGCACGCCAGTCAGGTCGATGCCAACGACACCACCACAGGCACGCACGCCAAATTGCTAAAAACCCTGTCCGATGCAATCCTGGCGTTTCAGACGGATCTGGAAAAGCTGAACGTTGAAGACCGAGTCGTTGGCATAACGTTTTCGGAGTTTGGTCGCCGGGCTATGTCAAACGGCAGTCGCGGTACCGATCACGGAACGTCGGCTCCTATGTTTGTGTTCGGTACCGCCATTCGAACGCCAATGATCGGTAAAAACCCGAACCTGAGCGATTTGGACAACAACAACTTGAAAATGCAAACGGATTTTCGGCAAGTCTACGCGGCTATTCTGACGGACTGGTTTGGCACTGACAATGCTACGGAAACGGCCACGCTATTCCGGGACTTTTCGGTTTCTCCGATCTTCCGATCCTCCAGTACCGCCGTCGATACAAGTCCGCAAACCGTAAACCTGTATCCAAACCCGGCATCAGCAGATGTGACCCTGGAAGCCGATAATATCAGTAAAGGCTTACAAACAATCGCATTGACAGACGTTCAGGGCCGTTTGCAATTACTCAACCCAACCCTGGTGATGCCGAACAGTGTCCACTTCGATGTGAGTACGCTAGCCGCCGGAAGCTACGTAGTCCAGGTTGCCACCGAACGGGGTACGTTGACCAAACGACTGATCATCGCTCGCTAAGCCGTTGGAAGCACCGAATTTGAAGCCTGTTCCCTGCTTCTGGTAATGGCACGGAACAGGCTGACGATTATTTGAGTTTCTTTAGATCATCCAGCGTTCCTCGGACGGTGGCCATCATCTTGCTGTTTTTAAACATCGGATTATCGCTTTTGTCGGCAATCTTACAACTGAAGTTAACCAGATAGGGCGTGTCCTTTTTGTCAAAAAGCATCTTCGGCAGCACGCTTAGCGTCTTACCCGGCTTGGAGGTTACGGGAAACACGACGGGCGTGGTAGCCTGGGCTTTAATGACAACAGGCTCCGGCTGATAGCCATCGGCAATCTGTTTCCCATCAATCATGACGGTATAACGCGTATCCGTGAAATTGATCGGAAACTTATTTTTATTGGTTATGCTCACTTTAGCGGCTACGTCCATCCGCTTCAACCCAAACTTTCCGAGGTCAATATCGTCGATTTTGATTTTTGGAATGTATACCGTCGGTAATCGCCGTTCCATCGTTGCAGCAAAAGTTTTCTCGCCGACGATGGGTACATCAAGCACAAAGCTGGACCGGACTTTATACGTTGTACTATCGATTCCTTTTTCCTCCAGCGTTTTCAGCACTCCCACCAATTTCTTGTTCAGCATTTTAACCGGCATCATAACCACGGTACTATCCCCGGACTTAACCTCAATTGGTTTTTTGTAGGAGTCGGCAATCACGGGCGTATTGGCAATGTAAACCGTGTAATCAAGCTGGTGCGCCTTAAAGCCTACGGGCAATGGATTGTCGATCAGCATGTACATGTTCATGGTGATGGCATCGTCGCTGATGTCCGTTATATCAAATCGGCTAAGCTCTATGCGAGGTTTAAGGGTGTTGTCATAAGGGCCGTTTTCAGCGGCAGCATTGCTTTTAAGTCTACTGTACCAGATATAGGCACCGGCTGCACCGATCAGCAACAGGGCCAGGGCAATAATCCATCCTTTTTTCATAACGTGTCGCGCGTATTGTAAGAAGACGTAACGACGTGCTTATAAGGACTGTTTGAATTAAATAGCCTAGTTCACGACTTGCCCCTCATGACTGCTTTGTCATACAAGCTACTCATCTTTTTTGCCCGGCAAAGAGTATAGATTGATCTTTTTATTCTTAACCAGATACCAAACTCTACTCGCTGTCACATGAGAAAATTTTCGATCATTCTGGCTCTTGCACTAGCTGGGCTGTTCATGAATCTAACGGTTCGACCAAGCGCCGACGGCTGGGTCAGCATTTTTGATGGGAAGACCCTTAACGGCTGGAAGGTTACCGAGGAAAGCCCCAGTACGTTCAGTGTTCAGGACGGCGCCATTGTGGTTGCGGGTCCCCGCGCTCACTTATTCTACGAAGGTCCCGTCGGCAACCACAATTTCAAGAATTTTGAGTGGAAAGCTCAGGTTAAAACAATGCCCGGTTCTAACTCAGGCATGTTTATTCACACAGCTTACCAACCATCAGGCTGGCCTTCACAAGGCTACGAAATTCAGGTGAATCAGACGCATACCGACTGGCGCAAAACGGGTAGCGTTTATGGCCTTCAAGATGTGAAACAGGTTTTTGTGAAAGACGATGAATGGTATACCGAGCACATCATCGTACAAGGCAAAAAAGTAACCATCAAACTCAACGACAAAACGATCAATGAGTACATGGAACCTGACAGCGTTAGCCAGGGTAAGTCTATGAAAAAACTAAGCAGTGGTACGGTTGCGCTGCAAGGACACGACCCAAAAAGCAAAGTGTACTTCAAAGACATCCAGCTGAAAGTTTTGCCAGATTAGTTTGTATTGACGTCGGAATACGCAAACGGGCCAGTAGGGAAGCTTCCTTATTGGCCCGTTTGCTTGTTGTACCTCTTTCCTATTCTCTACTCTTGGTTTGACCAGCGGAGTATACGCTACAGGTTGTCATCGCGCACATGGATTCTAAGCACATAATAAGCAGCGTATTCGTTAACCATTTCTTTCTATTTAGTGCGTGGGCAAATTGTTTTCCTCGCTGCTTACACGGCTTATTTTTTTCAAAAGGGCAAACAGGAAATTAGTAATCATTCGCTGGCAAAACTATCGCTGCCTTTTTGAGTTGTAATTGCATACAATTCATTACAACATTATGAAGCATTTTGAAACCCTGACTGAAGCAATGGAGGACCTGCGTAGCCGTGGTTATACGCACGAATTCGCTCCTAAAAAAGACTTTCTGGTCGAACAGAGCACCGAGACAAAATTACGTGGTGAAGAATTCGACGTTGATGAATTTCACCGCTTCGAAGGCACATCAGATCCCGGCGACGAAATGACGCTGTACGCTATCACCACGAATGGTGGCCTGAAAGGCGTGTTTGTCTCGGCACAGGGAACCTACTCAAATGAGGTATCATCCGAATTGATGGCGAAATTCAACATAACCGACCGCCGGGAAGTAAATACAGCCGGTTCGGTGGAGCCGCTGCCTCATTTGCCAGCCAGCGAATAATATTTTTCATTCATATTTGCAAGAAAACAACCCGGAACGTGTTAAATTTTCCGGGTTTTGCACTATATTTGCGGCCTTTACACAAAACGCGCTGTTCTTTTCCGTACTGATACGCCATGAAGTTATCCGAATTCAAATTTGATTTGCCCGACAGTTTAATTGCTAAATACCCAGTTGAACGGGGTGAGTCACGGTTAATGGTTGTTGACCGTAAAACCAAAACAATTGAGCACAAGCAGTTTTCGGATATGTTAAGCTATTTCGGCGACGGCGACGTGATGGTTATCAACAACACGAAAGTATTTCCGGCAAGATTATACGGTAATAAAGAAAAAACCGGGGCTAAAATCGAGGTTTTTCTGCTGCGCGAACTCAACCGCGAAATGAAGCTTTGGGACGTACTGGTCGATCCAGCCCGAAAAATTCGCGTTGGCAACAAACTTTATTTTGGCGACAGTGACCTCGTGGCCGAAGTAATCGACAATACAACCTCTCGTGGGCGGACCATCCGGTTCCTGTTTGACGGTAGCCACGAAGAGTTCATGAAAGCGGTGGATGAACTGGGCGAAACGCCCCTGCCGCGCGAAATCAAACGCGAAGCGGAACTTACTGACCGTGACCTTTACCAGACAGTTTTTGCTCAGCATGTGGGCGCTGTAGCCGCTCCAACGGCGGGTCTGCACTTTACCCGTGCCATGATGAAGCGTATGGAGATTAAAGGCATTCATTTTGCGCCTATCACGCTTCACGTTGGGTTGGGAACATTCCGTCAGGTAGACGTTGAGGACCTGACCAAGCACAAAACCGATTCCGAAAATTACCGCATTCCAGAGGATGCCGCTCAGATCGTCAATACCGCTCTCGACGGGGGCAAACGTGTGTGCGCTATCGGGACAACGTCGTTGAAAGCAATTGAATCATCCGTATCTGCCAACAGCCGGCTGAAACCGGTGGAAGGCTGGACTGACAAGTTTATTTTCCCCCCGTACGATTTCAAAATAGCCAATTCGCTGCTGACCAGTCTGCACCTGCCTGAGTCGATCCTGATCATGATGACGAGCGCTTTTGGTGGGCATGAGCTAATCCGTCACGCGTACGAAGTAGCTATCAAAGAAAAGTATCGTTTCTTTAGCTACGGCGACGCCATGCTGATTCTGTAAGCCGATTGTTTATTGAGTCGTTCATTGATATGTATTTCTGAGGGGCTTTACGGCCCCTCTTTTCGTTATGGTTCAATCGTTTAGTGAGTCTCGCTTTGCCATCATCGTTGCGGGCGGTAGTGGCAGTCGGATGAAATCGGACGTTCCGAAGCAGTTTCTGTTGTTAGGTGGTAAATCCATTCTTCAACGCACGGTCGAGCAATTTCTCGCTGTGTTGCCCGCTTCACATATCAGGCTGGTGCTGCCCGCCCGCGATCAGCTTATATGGACCAGCCTGTGCGATCAACACAATTTTCACTGCGACGTTCAGCTCGTTACGGGCGGAGCGACGCGGTTTCAATCCGTACGAAATGGCCTGAATGCGGTTTCAGCCGCCGAAGGGCTGGTGGCGGTTCATGATGGGGTCCGCCCGTTTATTACACCTGACATTATCAACCATAGCTTTGAAACAGCCGCCCGAACGGGATCTGCTGTCACCTGCGTACCCGTGAAGGATTCGGTACGCCTTGTCTCTTCGGATGGTAGTAGCCAGGCCGTTGACCGCAGCCAGTACCGATTGGTACAAACACCCCAGACATTCAGACTAGATTTGTTTCGACAAGCGTTTACGGTTGATGAACAGCCATTTTTTACAGACTGCGCCAGCGTCATGGAATACGCCGGATTTCCGATTACGCTCATTGAAGGTTCTTACGAGAACATCAAAATTACGACGCCGGACGATCTGAAAGGGTTTTGACTTGGACTCAACCAGAACCACTGAAAAATTATGCGTAACCGACTTACTCCCGATCAGTACGCAAACGGTATTCTGGCTGGAAATCGGTTCCTGCTGAGTCGAGCGATCACGCTAATCGAAAGCCGACGGTCCGACGACCAGCAGTTGGCTCAGCAAGTCCTGACGGCTGTTCTAACGCAGACAAACAACTCCCCGGCTAAACCATCCCTTCGCATTGGTATTACAGGCGTACCGGGTGTTGGTAAAAGCACGTTCATCGAAACGCTGGGCAAGTACCTGACCAGTCAGGGACACCAATTGGCTGTACTAGCCGTTGACCCAACCAGCCAACGGTCGGGTGGCAGTTTATTAGGCGATAAAACGCGTATGGAAACGCTTTCGCTAGACCCTAAGGCTTACATTCGTCCGTCGCCAGCGGGCGCATCGCTGGGCGGTGTGGCGCATCGTACGCGGGAAACAATGCTTCTCTGCGAAGCAGCTGGTTTTGATATTGTTCTGATCGAGACAGTCGGCGTGGGTCAATCGGAAACGGTTGTTCACGGTATGGTCGATTTTTTTCTGCTGCTGATGCTGGCCGGAGCGGGCGACGAACTTCAGGGTATGAAACGAGGCATCATGGAGTTAGCCGATATGCTGGCTATTACGAAGGCGGACGGCGTTAATACTGCGGCTGCTCAGCAGGCACAGGTCGATTATCAGAATGCGCTACACCTTTTCCCTCCTACCGGCACCGGTTGGTTTCCACCCGTATTGACCTGCTCAGCCGTAACGGGCGCGGGGATTGATGACCTATGGCGGGCTATTCTCGGCCATCAGCGGCTAACCACAGCGAGCGGGCATCACAAACAACGCAGACAGGAGCAGCAACTAGCCTGGTTTCGCGCTTTACTGCAACAAACGTTGGATCACCGTTTTTACGCTCAGTCGGGTATGCGCGAACGACTCACGACTATCGAAGCACAGGTAAGAGCAGGTACACTACTCCCTGGTTCGGCAGTACGGGAACTGCTTGGCTAATCAGCACTCAGGAAACGGACTAGCTTAGCCGGATGCTTGTTGAACAAGCAAATGGTATCAATTGTCTCGTACCGTTCTCCTTGCAAGCTGGCAGAATCGGCAATGTAATAGGCATTCGGTAGTTTACGGTTTGTTTTTCGCAAAATCTCACCCCTCAGAGCAGTGATATGAAACGAATTTACGTCGGCGGCTCCGCTGCTGTTGTAAATTGTTTCGCGGTAGCTATAGAGGGGGCTACCCATCGTTTTACGGGCAATACGCTCCGATTCATTCTTGTAAAACTGCCGCGAGGCTAATCTGCCTGGTAACGTAATCCAGTTAATCCCAATGCGAACAACAACCATTACCAGCAACATACGGGCAAGTCGATTAGTTGTGTCCTGCCAGAGCCACCACGTACTAATGGCTAATAACATAAAAATCAGTGTAACCTTCCAAGTGATACCCTCGACAATGCTGGTTTTCGGATGAAACAACGCTACCCAGCACCCAGCGGTAACGATCATTGCCGATCCCAGCCAAATGCGCTCGACCCATTTACGATCCATTTGAGTGGGTTCGCTCTGTTCGTAGTAGCAGTACGCGAGTACTGTGAATAAAAGTGGCAGTAAACCGATCAGGTAACGAGCGTACACTTGGGGTGACGACCAATACACAACTACGTTTGCCAGAAACACAACTGTATTAAACGCAATAAAAGGCTCCTGTCGTAGACGCTTGATGTTTCCTCGCCGAAACAGCAGAATGAGTAATAACAAGTATGGAACAAAATGATAAATCATTTCGAACGGAAATGTCAACAAGTGCAATAGCGTCTCTCCCACGCCAAATGTTACAACGGTCCGTTTAGCGCTTTCATCGAACAAAACACTGGCTACGCTGGTCAGCGGAATGTGATTTCGGCTAAAATATGCAGCATAATAGCAACCCGTTATCAATAGGAATAAGCCTATACCGACAAAGTGAGCAGGGTGAAACAGCCGTCGAAACTGTCGGGTATAGATGAACCAGCTCAACAGCGTTAAACCTTGAAATACCACGGCTGGTAGCCCTTTTGTCAGAAAGCCAAGCGCAGTTAAAGCGTAGGTACTCAAAAAAAGAGCCCAGTACTTTTGCCGACGATCAAAATGGTAAACGAGCATCATGGCTAGATAGGTGAGCCACGCAAAAGGAAAATCAATGGAGCTCCAGAGCGAGTCGTAAATCAACACCCGACCATTGGTTAAAACCATCATGGCCACGACAAAGGCTACCATCGTCGCCTTGTCGGCACGGACCGGTATGTATCGACGGACGAAGCTAAACACCGTTACGCCGAGCAGCAGTATAGAAACAACCATCGGCAATCGCAGCGTAAACGACGAGTAATTATCGAAAAACCGGTAAAACAATACGATAAACCAGTTGTAAAGTGGTGGTTTATTAAAGTACAGTTCTCCGTTGAGCGTCGGTGTGATGTAATCACCCGAAAGCATCATTTCAATAGCAACTAATGCCCGGCGTGGTTCATCTGAACTGGTATCAAGCGGTAAATAACCCAAATGCGACACCAACGCGACTAACAAAAGACCCAGTGTTAGAGCGGGCCAGCCAATCAGATAGCTCAGCCAGGATCGATTGGTTACCGAAAATTGATTCAAAATAACATGTTGTCTATAGTTTAGACACAAAAAAAGGCGAACCGATGGTTCGCCCTACATTTTCTCGAAAATTAATTCCTACGAATTACCAAGCGTCCGGTCTGGTTCATCTTTTTGGGTGACGGGAATTTGACCTTCCAGCGTACTCCGATTCCAATCAGCGTCAGCTACTTTTTCAGATTCTGACAAACCAGCCTGATTTATTGGTTGCTGATAGGCCGTCATTGGGTTATTCTCGTCTGTAGATGCATCATCGGCATCCGGCGACAGTGGAGGCTGCCCCCATGAAGCGCGCTTTGATTCTTCGATATCAGCATCCGACGGACCATCACCCTCAGTGGACGCCCGTGCTTCGGCTTCCTGAATATCACCGGGTACATCAGTATCACGGCTCGATGCTACCCGAGATGGCAGATCGTTTTCCAGGTTTTTATCGTTTAATTGAGCCAACTCTGGAGCAATGCCCATTGTGCTGTGCATTTGTTGGGCAGCATATGACTCTGTACTTTCTTTCCGACTATTGCTACTTACGCTCATAACGTTGTTGTTTATAAAGTTGATTGTGAATGCTCACATGATGTACGAAAGCATTGTATATTAAGCATTTATCGATCTACTCAGTATTCGGGCTGATTGTTCAGGTCCGTACCCGTCTGAGCAATATCATCCTCAGAGTTCTCTTCGGAGTTGTCCTCAGTTTCTTCCTGCTCATTGTCGTTCTGCTCTTTGGCCTGCTCCTGCGCTTTGGGAACGCCTACCTGATCAGCAGATGCATAATCGTCTGGTCCATGCGTTGTAACGTCAACCATAGCCGTATTCGTCAAGGCTTTATCATTTGCGGCATTACTGGCTCCTTCGTCCGTTACTTCCATAGTGCTATTATCCATATCACCCATGCGAAGCACACCGTTTTTACCATCCATATCAGTACTGGCAACACCACGGTTGTTGCGGCCATCCTGGCCACCTCTGATTTGTACGCTATCAAGCCCGTTGGCAGAATCTTCTATTTCATCTCGGTTCCTGTTATCCTGTACACGCATGTCAACGTCAGCATCGTCAGTACCGAGTGGTCCTTCGGTTCGACCATTAATTTGCGCGTCGTCTCGCTTTACTTCTTTTGAGTCATCTTCCATGGCGTTGAGTGCTTATTATAGATAGAATAACTGGCGTTTTTACAAAAAGTTTAAGTCTATTTTGACCAGACATTTCTTTATTCATCCCGATAATCTTCTCAGCCTATCTCAGTACGAATTGAATTATATCAATAGCAAATAGGGCTTCAGCCGGAGCCATAGTCACCGTCGCCGATTAATAAATACGTAAATTCTAGATCTCTAATAGGCTTATTAAATCATATGATATATTGGTATAATTATATCGTATCGAGTCATTCTGCCCATCGCACGACAAGCCACCTTTTTATTTATTGGACGGTATGCAAACCTATTCTTCCTAGGGATTTCCTTTGTATATGGTTTCTAGTCCTTTATGGAAAAGAAAGCGTACAGAGTCTTTGATGAGAAATAATTTAATAGTTGGATAAAGCGTAATGCAGAAAATGGGTCGACATTGTTGACCCATTTTTTTTGTACAAAAAGAAAAGGGGCCATAGCCCCCTTCCTAAATTAACGATTCTGAGTACGATTATTTATCCCACCAAACACGCGAACTCGTTTTATCGCCATTGGTCAATTTACCAATAGCCGCGTTATAAGCTGCCGTGTTGAGCGTAGGCTCCGTGTTTGGATAGCCATACCGACGTGGTATCTGCTTGCTCTCATTTACTGCGTAGGGTGTAGGTTTCAGATCTGGGTAACCTGTACGACGCCATTCTATCCACGCTTCTGTACCATTTGGGTAAAGAGCAATCCAACGCTGATCCCCAATCTTAGCCAAGAAATCGGTTGTAGTTGGGGCTACTTTTGCACTGGTCGTGTAAGCAGCAAACTTAGTAGCATCATATACACCATATTGTTGCCAAGAAGCCTGAATAGCGGCATTGTACGCCGTCGTTGCATCATCTGTAATCCATCCACGCACGGCCGCTTCAGCTTTGGCAAACAACATCTGCGATGCTGTGATAATGTAGCCAGGCTGCGTCTTAGCCAGGATTTTTGTACCAGGTGACGAAAACTCATTAGCGCCTGTATACTGAATCAACAGGTTACGATTCAGACCATAAGGCAATCCAGCGTAGCTGCCCGATGGCGTTGGTGCAGCGTAAACCGGCAGACGCGGATCACTCAGATCTTTCAGCTTATTAACCAGTACATCACTAACTGCGTAGTCATTCCGACCATCAAACAGTGCGTTGTCTGGGTTGCGGAACTGGTTTGCATCCGTAAACTGCACTAATGCGTTATCGGTGTTGGTGCTAATGTACCCAGCAGCATCCGTATAGGCTGCCGTAAACTCGGTTTTGGCCGTAGTTGGGTCTACCTTAACAATACGAAGCGCCATCAGCATCCGCATGGAGTTGGCAAACTTTTTCCATTTGGCGGCACTACCACTGAAGATAATATCACCACTCGCAGTTGTACCGCTGTCAAACTGAGCAGATGCTTCTTTTAACTCCTTGAAAAGATCCGCGTATATTGATTGCTGCGAATCATAGGTCACCTGTGTTTCCTGCTTCAGCGCATTGAAGTATGGAATATCACCCCAACGGTCCGTTGTTACCCAGAACATGTATGCTTTCAGGATACGAGCGATAGCCAGCTGGTTGTTATTCGAGCCGAACTGGGCAACGTATGCTTTTGTAGCCGGGTCAGAATTGTAATTAATGATCGTTTGCAGATCCTGCAACGTAACGGCATAATAGCGGCTCCAGTCGGAAAACGTTGTTGAATAGAGCGAGTTTTCCGGATACTGCGTCTGCGACCAATACTGCGCGAACAACCGTGGTTCAGGCGCCAAACTTGTTAAACGTCCAGCAACACCGTCAAGCAAAGCACCCGTTGCGGTTGTAGGTGGAACCCCCGTAATAGCTTCCGTCAGCAGAGCCGACGTAACCGGTGTAGAAGCAGCGTTCGGTGTCACGTTCTCGCTACCAAAATCACTGCAACTGGTCATGAAACCCAGGCATGTAAGTAAACTGAGTGCCAGAACTTTATTTTTTATCGTTGTCATTTGAAAGCTAATGGCTAGTCTGCGCTGACCCGTAGGCCAGCGCAGTTTGTTTTAGAGACCTAAACGGATATTGAAACCAAGCGAACGGGTACCAGGCTGCTGACCGTTCTCACCAAACCGTTGCGACAATTCAGACGGATCGATGTTACGGTTCGTTGCGTAAATCAACCAAGGGTTACGAGCTACAACTGCCAGGTTAATGCTTTGCACGAACTTGTTGGCTTTGATGGGCAGACGGTAACCAATGCTTACTTCACGCAGTTTAACGTAAGAAGCGTCAAATACTGACTGGTCGATAATCGAGTTGTTACCAAACTGGTGGTAGTAATCGTAAGCGGCAACATACGTATCAACGGCTTCTCCGTTTGCATTTACCCCTTTTACATGCACACCACCACCCTGAGCTACGTCGTCACGAACATTCTTTCCTTTGTCGTTGGTAGCCGCTGTTTCAGCGTACAGACCCGAGTAAGTTCCCCAGAAGTTCGACAACGAGAAATATTTACCACCTTTCTGGTAATCGATGCTGAAGGCAAGGGTTAGATCCTTGTAGCGCAGGTTGTTCACGAAACCACCCGTAAACGAAGGCAGAACAGAGCCGAAATACTGGTTCGTAGCAAACTGATACGTACCATCTGCATTCACCACAGGCTGACCATCTTTGTAAACGATACCATTACCACGCAACTGCCCCCAACGGTTATTACCACCATTATCAACACCTGTCGAGTGAATGATATACGCAAAGTTAAACGCATCGTTTGTGTTATACGATTGAGCCGTCTGGCCAAACGGCGTAGCCGACGTTGCCTGGATGGAATTTACACCCGGCGCCAGGCTGATGATACGTGATGTATTCACGGCAAAGTTCAGCGTCATGTCCCAGTTGAAATCCTTACCAACAACGGGTTTTCCGTCCAGCTGAAGTTCAATACCATCCCGCTCAATTCGACCAGCGTTAATTACCTTTTGCGTAAAACCACTGACCGACGTTACATCAACGTTCAAGATTTCGTTGATCTTGTTCTCGTGATAGTACGTGAACGCTAAGCCAACGCGGCTTTTCAGGAACCGTAAATCAACACCTGCTTCGTAGGCTGACGATAACGATGGAATAATTCCAGCGTTCGGCAACAAGTTAGGCGTTGTCATCAAGCTGTTGGTACCGTTGTACTTGGCCTGATCGACAGCGTAGTTCAACGAAAGCTGGTACGGGTTCAAATCGGAACCAACCTGCGCCCAGCTACCCCGCAATTTACCAAACGATAGAAAGGGCAGAGACTCACGAGTAAGTTCAGAGAATACAAAGCTACCGCCCACCGATGGGTAGAAATAGGAGTTGTTGTTAGCGGGTAACGCGGAACTCCAGTCATTACGGCCCGTTACTTCCAGATACACCAAACTACGCCATCCCAACGAAGCCCGTCCATATACACTACGGACCGTTTTGCGATACCGGTTATTGGTTTGCGTAAATGCCTGCAACGAGTTACCAATCGTGAATAGATCAGGTACGAACAATCCGCCGTTTGTTGACAGCGTAACCGTCGTAAACGTATTGTCCCGAATATTTCCCCCTACGTTAGCGCTTAAATCAAAATCGCCAAAGCGGTTGTCATAAGTAGTCAAGAACTCGTAGTTATCTTCCCGGTCAAGCGTCTGACCTGTTTGATAGGTAGC
Source organism: Spirosoma oryzicola (assembly GCF_021233055.1). Taxonomy (NCBI): domain Bacteria; kingdom Pseudomonadati; phylum Bacteroidota; class Cytophagia; order Cytophagales; family Cytophagaceae; genus Spirosoma; species Spirosoma oryzicola. The sequence continues at coordinate 4,185,161 of NZ_CP089538.1, forward strand.
CTTCTGACCCGTTTGAGCACCACTGGTTTCAATAATTGTCGGCGTTTTGTTCTCATTATTCGAGTTACGCTGATTTCGGCGTAACCAGCCCTGAGCCCGGAAATGGTCGTTGAACTTATAGGTCAAGTTCACATCTCCAAACAAACGATCTCGGTTAGCTACGTTGTTGATGTTGTCCTGATAAGAGTACCAGTTGTACCAATAGTTGCCCTTATTGAACGTAGTCGAGTTAAAATTGGTCGTAGACGTTGGATTTGTATGGTTCCAGCTAGCCAGCGCTCCAATAGGCGTTCTGAGGTCACGTAGCTCCTTGATGATGCCCATGTCCAGATCACGATGGAACCACTGGTTGAAGGAACCAGCTCCTGAATAGTTACCGTATCCGTCGTTGAAGTCACCCTGTAGACGCTCCGTTGTAAAGTTCAGGTTGACACCTGCTGTCAAGTGTTGCCCTAAATCGAACGTGCTTGATGCGGTGATGTAGTTACGTCTCAACGCAGTGTTTGGTATCACCCCCGTCTGATCAAGATTCGTATACGACAAGCGCAGGTTATAGCCTGTGCCACCACCTCTCAGGCTAATGCTGTTATTAAACGTTCTACCCGTATTGTAGTACTGACGAACGTTGTTGGGCTGAGCCGTATAGTTCGCTGTCTTGAACGAGTATGGGCTATTAGGATACCACGCGTACCAGGGGATATATTCGCCACCATCAATGCGTGGCCCCCAGGATGCATCATCTGAATAATCATGGTACCGCTTTCCGTCAAGTGCCTTCCACTCTACTGGGTTACCCGAAGCCCAGGTGTAGGTACGCCATTCGGGCTCGCCACCGCCACCGTATTCATTTTGGTATTTCGGGATGATGTTAACCTGCTCAAACGTCGTTGTACTGTTGATGTCAACCCCGATTCCCTTACGATTCAGCCCTTTCTTGGTTGTAATGACAATAACCCCTGCGTCGCCACGCTGGCCGTACAGTGCCGTTGCGTTCGGTCCTTTAAGAACGGATACATTCTCAATATCATCCGAGTTGATGTCCAACGATCCAGGTGTACCACTATCGCTTGATAATGGTGTACCATCGATTACATACAATGGGTTTTTATCGACCAATGAAGCCGCTCCGCGAATACGCACGACCGCTCCTGATCCAAGCTTTGCACCTGCCTGGCTAAGCACCTGTAAACCTGCCACTTTACCAGCTAACGCATTACCCGCGTCGGGCTGACGAGTAACAGTCAGGTTTTCGGCATTGACCTGCTGGGTGGCAAACGAAATCGACTTAGCATCCCGCTTAATGCCCAGCGCTGTTACCACCACTTCCTGGAGTTGGGCGGCATCAGATACCATACTTACGTTGATAGTAGACTGATTGCCTACTTTAACCTCTTGTGTGATGAAGCCGATGAAGCTGAAAACCAGCGTCGACCCCGCTGGTGCATTGAGTTGATAATCACCGCTTGCGTTTGTGCTGGTTCCGCGCGATGTTCCTTTGATGGCAACGTTTACACCAGGTAGCTGAGAGCCATCTTCTGTTGACGTAACCTTACCGGTGACAGCTATGTCCTGAGCCAGCAACGGTAAACTGAGAAAGCACAGCATGAGCTGTGCAATTAGAAGTTTTCTCATAAAGTGAAATAGTCTAGGTTAATATTGGGTTTACACAGAAACCCGTATCAAAATTGTACAAAAATTATCACACAACAAAATTTTGCGCTGCATTTATTCCACAGAATAAAATCTATGGCATAACTGATTCTTTACTACATTTCTTCATTGATTTGCTAATATTCTGATAATCAATTCTTAATATTTACATTAAAAAGAGATTAAAAATAAGGATCTCAGTAACCATTTGTAGTACAATAAATAATTCTGATATTTAAATGCTATTAATTCTTTCGCCTTTTGTTTATCCTGATTCCTGACGGAAATTGGATTAGTTATATTTACCTAGTAAACTATAGGAAGTATGTACTAGCTACTATTGACAGCAATAGTCGACTACTTTATTAATCGGCGACGAAGTGTTTTCTATAAGCGTATGATAAAGAAAAAGTGCCCTGGCAACAACCAATTTTAGTTATTGCCAGGGCACTTCTTGTGAATGCGTACTTTACAGTCGTTCTAGGAAACAGCTTCCTGCGAATTTGCTAGTTGCGGGGTAGCCGACCCAACCAATTCAGCCAATAATTCGTCGACGTTGACCGTAGCAAAGCTACTTGCATAATCAGACATGGCGTATGGAATGATTAATTCACGTCCGTTGATAAGCCCTCCGCAGCTATAGACTACGTTTGGCACATACCCTTCTCGTTCGTTTTCGTCGGGACTTAATATAGGCTCGCTGGTCCGACCAATGACTTTGCTAGGATCGTTAAGGTCAAGCAGAAAAGCGCCTACGGCATACTTTCGCATTGGCCCAACGCCGTGACTAAGTACCAACCATCCGGCTTCGGTTTCAATTGGCGATCCGCAGTTACCCAACTGAACGTACTCCCAATTGTATGTCGGTTTTAAGATCAGCTCTTTTGTCTGCCAAAAATACAGGTCGTCGGAATACATCAGATAGATGTTCTCGCCATCCTGCCGGGAAATCATGGCGTACTTCCCTCCTATCTTACGAGGGAATAAAGCCATCCCCTTGTTTGACACCTCCGCTCCGTTTAACGTGCTGATGCTAAAATGGGTGAAGTCTTTGGTTTCCAGCAATTGAGGGAAAGTCACTCGTCCATTGTAAGCGGTATAAGTAGCGTAGTACGTTACTTCACCATCATCGTCTGTAAACCGGACGAAACGAGCATCTTCAATCCCATTGGTTTCGTTGGGTGAAGTAGGGAAGATACAGCGCTCATCCAAACTCTGATCTTCCTCAAAATGAATTTCGTAGTTCGATTTCGCCAGAGCCAGCAAACCACTGGCAATGGTTTCATACTCGGCGTTGTAGCGATACTGGGCCGTAACCCGCTTCACCTGGCTTTCGAGTTCAGAAAGACTAAACTCGTCACCAAGCCCTGCCATCATTTTTTCCTGAATACTATTTTCGAGTCGTAACTCATATAGCTTTCGTTCGAACTGGGCGCGGTTGAACCGGTGGTTGGATACAATTTCGGGCGACGTAACATACCGGGAAGGTTTGCGTAACACAATTTTACCTTCCTCGTCAATGTAACCCATTCGAAAGGATATTGACGAGACATGCCCTTCCCCGGTTGCCCGAAGACTTAGTATAAATCGCTTATAACCAGGTGGTACATTACTTTGATCCGGGTGCCAGATCATGGATGGGTTAAACAAAGCCGCTGATTCCAGCGAATACTCCATCGTGAAGTAAGCGCCCAACAGTAGTTTGCGCTCAAGAGTCAATGGCTCATCGGTCAGCAACTGGGGCTTGATCTGTTCGAACCGCTGCAATAAAAAACGTTCCAGTTTGTAATGCCGTCCGCCAAATTCCCGGATTACTTCGTCCAGTTTTTGGGCGGCTTCGTCATCGGTCATACTGCCTACGCGGGCGATAATTTTTAAGGTGCGGGTCGTGCTGCCCAAATCGAACGCGCGAAACAAAACACGGGTAGGATCGGGACGAAGCACAATGCCGGTACGGGTGGCTTTTATACTCATGTATTTTAAGTTACTGAATAGCAAAATCGTTGAACAACTGAATTTAGGCTATTTTGCTTAAATCCAATTATTCAACGATCTAATTAATCAATATTATCCGTTGACCAGTGATGAAATAGTTACGTCAACTGATTTTGTGGCTGTACGTCTTTTCTGAGTGTTGTATAAGTCCGCCAAAGCCAAGAGATACGATAGCGTCGATTCCGCACCCTGGTTCTGATTCACGCGGTCGATGTGCAATCCATCACGGCAACCGCCGGTCTGCTGATCATAAATCGACAGTCCCAAATCGTTCAAACCGGTGAACCACTTGAAGATCCGGATGGCAGTCCGATGCCATTGGTCGTCGCCGGTTAGTTCAAAAGCTGCCAGACAGGCGGCAACAGTACTCTGCGCTTCCAGTGGCTGCTGGTCAAAATAAGCACGGGTCTGGCCTTTTGTATAAAATCCGTTGGAGCCAATTGGCTGAAAATGTCCCCGTTCTGAAGTTTGTAGGTTGGTCAGCCAGCGCAACGAACGCAAGCCTATCTCTACTAACCGTTCTTCGCCGGAGCGGATCATCACATGAGCAAGTACCGCGTTATCATACGATAAGGTATTTTCAAACCAAGGCCAGTCTGGTGTTGCCGTTTCGGTATACCGGAATGCCAGTTTATCAAGCAATTGCCGCTGAATTTTCTTGGCCAAACGGTCATCATTAAAACATTTCTGATACTCGTAGATACCCAGTAAGGCAAAGGCCCAGGCTCTCGGCGAAGTCATCTCAGCGATACTGGGAAGCACTTTTTCCATCAGACTCATTGCCCAGGTGATCGTGTTTCGGTCCGTTGACCGGCCAATACACACGCCCAGCGCCCATATGGTCCGCCCTGTACTATCGTCAGAGCCTACATCCTCCAGCCAGCGACGGTCGTAGCTCATGAAGTTGCGGAACCGCCGGTGATCTTCCGTGTAGGCGTGATTCAAGAACGCGCAGTAATTGTCAGCCGCCTGACTTAATGTACGGTCGCCTAAGCCCGCTTCCTGAACCATGATGGACAAGATAAGTGCCCGCGCGTTGTCGTCGGTGCAATAACCTTCTTCGTAGTATGGCAAATGATAACGGGCGTGCTGAACAATACCAGTCGAGTCGGTCAAGCGGAATAAGTGATCAAGCCGAAGTGTCGGAAGTTTGAAGGCAGCACTACCGTTCCCACCCATATCATACGGCGTTTGGTTATTGATAGTGCTCATACGCTCCTGACGAGCTTGGGCAAACGATCTGGCATACTCCTGAATAGCCCGCTCCCAGATCATGTCACGACCCATCATGTAAGCCTTTTTCCGCATGGCATGACGCGCTGGTTCGTCGGCGAGCAAATTAATGATCTGGTCGGCAATTGCTTCCGAATCGCCGAAAGGCACAAGCGTACCCCGCCCCTCCGCCAGCAACTCCTCTGCATGCCAGTAGGGAGTCGATACAACCGCTTTGCCACAGCCAAAGGCGTACGATAGCGTTCCAGACGTTATCTGAGCCGGATTCAGATAGGGTGTAATGTAAATATCGGCTGCGCCAAGGTATTCTAGAAGATCGTCCAGTTCGACAAATTCATTGTAGAAACGCACGTTCTCGCTAACGCCACAGTCTTCTGCCAATTTTACCAGACTATCTCGATACGCTTCCCCTTCGTGGCGGATCAGGTGCGGATGCGTCGCACCGAGTACCATATACACTACGTTCGGGAACCGCTCTACAATCCGTGGCAGAGCGCGGATTACATTTTCGAGACCCTTATTTGGCGACAATAAGCCAAAAGTAAGTAACGTCTGTTTTCCTTCCATACCGAAACGATCCTTGTAGAAATGAGGATCGACAAACGGCATATCGGGAATACCATGTGGCACCAGATCTATTTTTTCTTCCGGTACTTCGTAAATATTGATCAGAAAATCGCGGCCTTTCTCTGACATGCAGATTACTCGCGACGAGAGGTCCGCAATACTCTTAAGAACTAGTAACTGTTCTTCATTCGGATTTTTAAGAATGGTATGGAATGTTGTCACAACGGGCATTGTGAGGTTCCGGAGCAATGTCAATATGTAACTACCAGCTGGACCGCCAAAAATTCCGTACTCATGTTGCAAGCAAACCACTTCTGTATCCTTCGAATTCAAGAATTCGGCGGCTTTACGATACGCTTCCTGATCATGCTGATAGAAATCGTAGCGAACCTCGCTTGGGTAATCATACCCATCAAGCGTATCATTCACGGAAACAACCATTGCCCGCGAATCGGGAATGAATGTATTGTACGATTTGTATAAATCAGATGTAAACGTAGCAATACCACACTGACGAGGAAGATAATCGCCAATGAATGCTACATTTTTAGGATTGTGCGCCCATATCGTTGAGTCGTTTCTATGCGTTGTCATAGCCGTTAGGAATGTCATTAAGACCGGATTGTAAACTTAGAAAGTCTACTCAGCTTACAGTCTGTGTTTTTAGTAAAATAGACTTATGTAGGCTTTTGTTTAACTCTTCCAGACTTTTTTGACTTTACAGAACGCAGATGCTGCTTGCAAAGAAATATTACACTATAAAATATAATTTTTACAACACCGACTTACTAATTAATATGAATTCATGAAGAGGGTTTATTACTTAAATTGTTCACTACCTCTACTGCTAATTACTCTGCCATTTTCTGTAGCAACGCTCATCAGTTAGACTTTTACTTTCGGCTCAAAGCCTAGTTGATGAGCGTTGCTTTATGGCGGGGTTATGAACGGGGTGCTAACTTTATATAGGCAGGTTGTATTGACTCGTATTTACCCGTGTAGCCAAGATGAGGCTGGAACTCATAGTACGTCAATTCAATATCTTCAATTTCGGTAAAGCGAAAGATCTGCCAACGCTCGTCATTCTCCTTATACAATGTTGGAATGACATCCCGGCAAAAACCGTATAAGCTTGGCACCTGCGTTTCTTTATGCAGGCCCGCCATATAAGGTTCAATCGTTCGCCATATGCTATTGTGCTTGATTTGAATAACCCGTTGGTCTGTTATAGCGATACCGATAAGTTTGAGAAAATCGTTTTGTATCTGTGGATTCATGGTTTGGGTGGTTAGTAGTTTCAAAGAATACACGTTGAAATACTGACTATTGTAATTCAACCCTATACCATATAATATGCCAAACCTGCTGATACCCAACGATTTTTTCCTTTTTTATTTCACCATATTACCAAATTAAACATATGATTAATTCATTCAATCAACCAATTAAAATCGCCGTATCAACTGGTAACATGTGCTCTTTGATCATTCTATTTTAGCAACTTTATTAATGTAACTGAATTTACATATTTTGTATAATAATTTTTTAGTTGTTAAAGACCTACATTAAATATAGATCAAAATTTTGCGAAGTGTCCTCTTAGCTAATTTCGTGCTAAACCTGTCTACAATCCCTTGAAAACAATTATATGTGCAACTATTTTTATCAAAATCCATCTATTGGTAACACTCGATAAGCATTATAACCTGTTACCTTATACGCCTGATGAATAACTTGATTCATCAGGCGTATATGTATAGATCCTCCCCAAAGCTCACTTTCTGGGAAGTCGGCGCTTAAGGTTCAATCTTTCCAGACACCAAAATTCGTCTTTAGGAAAGTGGTTGTATTGGCAATGTAATTGTCAAATTCAACAATAGCCGCATAGCAATAGCACTTGGTCGCTTACTGAGAAATTTTACCTGGGCCCCGGCCTAGCCTTCGACTTCTTCGGCTTCAAAATAGCGCTCTGCCAGCTTAACAACCATATCCGGCCGCAACGGCTTGTGCAAAAAATCGACGATAGCATTATCAGACAAAGCGCGTTGGTGGTCATCCGGATTCAGCGAAGTAGTTAGCATAACCACAATAACCTTGGCTTTGTAGGCCTTGTCCAGCTTGTGATACAATTCCATGAAATCCCAGCCTGTCAGACCAGGCATATTGATATCCAGGAAAATGATGCCTGGTCTGGGTATGTGATGGGTTCCTTCGTAATCACCGGAGACCGTCAAAAACGCCAGGGCTTCTTCAACGTTGGTTATTGCTTTAACATTTACTCCTATATCCGCCCTTTCTACCGCCTTCGACTGAGCCAGGTTAATGAACCGGTCATCGTCAACGAGGAGCACACAATCAAGATTCTTAAACTTTTTCATGCTAGCTAATTAGTGTGACTGAAGATCGACGTTCGGAATGGTAAAAAAGAACGTACTTCCCTCGCCAGGTTTCGACTCAACCGTTATTTCTCCGCCGTGCATTTCTACAATTTTTTTGCAGTGAGCCAGTCCGATACCATTGCCATCGTAGGTATCCCGACCATGCAGACGACGGAAGATTAAAAATATTTTATCCTTGAAGGCGGGATTGATCCCGATACCGTTGTCACGTACGGCAAACTTCCAGAAGCGATCAGCTCTTTCGGCTGAAATACTGATTTGAGGAGCGGTGTCTAGTTTTCTAAACTTAATGGCATTACCAATCAAGTTTTGAAATAACTGCCGTAACTCAACAGGATAGGCGGCAAGGGTAGGTAAATCAGCACATTGAATTTCAGCGCCGGACAAGGCGATGTTAGTCGCCAGATCTTTCACGAGTGTACCAACCAGTTGGTGACAGTCAACTGTTGACAGGTATTTCTCTTTACCTAACCGCGCGTAATCCAACAAGCCCTTTATCAGATCGCGCATACGCTCAGTGCTCTGATTGATCACATCGAGGTACATCGCTGCCGTTTCGTCAAGTTGCGGGGCGTATTCATGCTGCAACAACTCGACGAAATTATTAACGTTAAGAAGCGGCTCCTGCAAATCGTGCGAAGCGATATAGACAAACTGTTCCAGCTCCTTATTGCGCGTCTCCAGTTCCTGTAGATGCTTTTTGATCGTTCTTTCGGACTGCGTACGCTCGGTTAGATCACGTGTGATTTTAGCAAATCCAGTAACCTCTCCGCTTTCGTCGTGAACCGCCGTTATGGTAATATCTCCCCAAAATCTACTTCCGTCTTTGCGAATTCTCCACCCTTCATGACAAGCGCTACCAGTAGTCGACGCTTCATTCAGTAGACGGGTAGGCAGATCTAACTGGCGGTCTGTGTCGGAGTAAAATGTTCTAAAATTCTTACCTATGATTTCCCCAGCAAGATATCCTTTGATTTTCTCAGCTCCTTTATTCCATGTTTCAACGTTTCCCTCCTTGTCCAGCAGAATAATAGCGTGATCTTCTATTTCTTCCACCATTCTTAATAATCGGAGCTGGGGCACGCTAATAGTCATATATGTTAGTTTTTAGCTAAGAGTACATTTACTTATCTGTCATCTACTTCTATACCGTTGAGAAACAAATGTAAATCAAATGTACCCACTAATGAATAATTTCTCATATCTGAAAATACTTATTTACCCACGGGTACATTGACTAACATATAGGTAAGCTCTACTATGTATAGCTTTTTTATCGAGTAGGCCACAGGCTCAGCCTGCTATATAGGCTGATGTAAGCACAAACCATCCATTTGTGATTGAAACTGGTAATACGACTCTACTGGGTTACTGATTGACTGTCAGTTCGAAATAGCTTCGAATTGTATTTCAGCAATTAGCGTTAAGTCAGTGAAGAAGTGATGTGATATTTACAGACAATGCTATCTAAAGAGCACTATTAAGGGCTACCTACAAAAAAGGATACGATGAATGCTAAAACGCCCGGTCAAGATATCTTGGCCGGGCATTCTTGATTCATTCAATCGCAGACAATCAGTAGACGCCGTTGCTGTCCGAGACGACTTTCTTAATTAGAAATTGGATAAAGCGCACTTTCCTTGCAGGCTACCATATAAAACTTTATCAATAACATATTGTTTAACCTATCTCAAATCATGTAAACTTATTTACTAAGAGGTATAAAATTGACATGTGAATGAGAACAGAACGTACTCATACCGATTAGTAAATGATTCTTCAAAAACCACAAATACAGTGTTACTTTTAACGTAATAATAATTGGATAAAGCGTATTGCACTTAGGCAAGCTCTACTTTGCGGGGCTTGCTTACTTATTACAGCCTGTCACAACGAACTTTACATATATACGTTCGGTTAAGATTCTTAGATCTTGACTACACAAAAAAAGCCTGACTCGAACTAAGTCAGGCTTTTTTTATTGTACATCTGATAGTAGATAACAAGCGATTGCATAAACAGACATACCCATTTGAACCGTTGTCAGTTACGTAAGATAATCTACTAGCTTGGCTTGTTCAGTGCTTCTTTCCATTCCTGCTGTAGTTCGCTTAAACAAGATCCTGACACTTGTTCAGCTAAGTCATGATTCAATTGGACTAACCCATTATTCACAGGACACATGGTGTCCAATTGACTAATCAACCGGATAAGCTGTAACTGCTCATCTGGATCGATTAGATGAATGAATTTTGCCGCATAACTGAATGCATAGCGTTCTAATGCGTTACTTAATGAGAGCATAATATCTCTTACAACTTATCAGAGTAAACAATCTGACTACATAACGAAATAGAGAATCATTAAGTTACTTAATAATACCTAATATTAACAAATTTCATTCTCAATAACTCTAAAGATTAAGCCGCTTTTTAATGTCGAGGCACCATTGAAGTACGGTTTGTGTATCCTCAATTATCATCAGTGCTTGCTGGGCAATGCTTGTTTCTTCTTCGGTAGTCACCAAATCCTTTCTTAACTCGTCTAATCCGGAAACGATTTTATTTTTAAGTTGAACAAGCTCGATCAGTTGAACCCTATTCTCATCATCTACTAAATCGCTACGAGAATGAAAATCTGTCTGCTCGTCAATAGCTTTTTGTAGTAATGTGTTCCAATGACGAAGTTGATTGATGGCTTCCATCCAATCGCCAAGTACCCCTGAAAGGGGCTGACTGGTAGAGTAATCAGTAGCTTTGTTAATGCGCTTAGTCATGAAGTTTTTCCGGGTAGATAGTCTCTCTTCAACAAAAGATGTATTAATACTCACTCAATAGCAAATAACAACATCCATTACGGCAATTCATACAAGCTCACCTTGTAGTAAGGTACTTACGCTGATACCCGGATCAGGGATCTTTAGCTTAGTAATAATCTGTATAATTTTTCATATCTATCTGCTTACTGACTGCTAGTTAGCTCAGCTTTTATAGTATTTCATCGATTAAATATGCGCTCACTGGGCTCACTATTGGCGATCTCCTATTTGCTCGAGCAAATACATAAACTTTATCGGGTAGCCCTTGGCCAATTTGATGAAGAGTCCAAGAATAGCCCTAGTTGAGAACCAGTCTGCCAAGTACCTCTGTTCATTGGGCAGAAGGGTGTAGAGACAAGTAAGCCCGAATGTATAGTGCTTGGACTTATTGACGATGAACAAACCTCTTTATAGACTGCGGTAACTAGTCTCTAATACAGCCATTTAACGGATAAAGCGCAACCATGATACACTTACGGGTATCATGGTTGCGCTTTATCCTATTTAATTTCCGATTTGATCGTTATTCATCAACAGCCTGTCAGTGTTGCTCTATCATGTTCTTGTATGCGGGCCTATTTTAGAAGATCACTACGACCAGCGACCCGTCATCTGGATGAGAAACAAAATGTATTAACAGATAAGGCTATTGCTTTCTAGAAGTATCCATTAGGGCTTACACGTAAATAGGGGGTTTTCCCCGGAACGAAACGGGCGTATACCCGTAATGTTCGGCAAAAGTAGCTTGTACCTTTGCCTACGATGAATAACCCCCTGCCCTCCAATAATGATGCCAACCTTCATCTGTTTAGAGAACAGTTGGCAGCTTATATACGCAGCGTTCAGGCGCGTAACCGACGCAGTAAATCAGTTATGCAGGCAACACAGCGGCTTGTCAAGCAACTACAGCTTCCACCGATACTATCTTGTTAAAGAGAACTAGTAAAGCGCCGGATTAGCATAGTCCGGAGTTTTCTCTTGAAAATACTATTAGCCCTGCTTTTCATCACGTAATGTCTGTAGCCTTCAAAAGTTCCGACGACTTGCCTAACCCTTCACTGCTTCGCATCTATACGAAAGCAAAAGGGTCTCATTGGGTAACTACCGACAATTTGGTCTATCTAGAGGCTATTGCTAACTATACTTGGTTGCGTTGGGCGGACAGTGCCCCAACCCTTTCTCCCCATACCCTTAAGGTATTTGTCAACCAGTTACCACTTGCTGATTTTGTTCGCATCCATCGGCGCTATCTGGTTAATCGGCAATTTATATTTCAAATAGAAGTAGGATTAGACGGAGCTGTTGCTCACTTAAAGTCAGGATTAAGTCTGCCTGTTTCGCGTCGTAAGCTCGTGTCTTTGCGTCGGCAATTAATAGGCATTCCACTCATTAAAAAAGAGTGACCGATAGCGCACAACTTAGTACTATTTTATACTACGTACAGCTACTGCGATAAACCGAGCTTATGCCTATTATGAGCTAACATACCTACATCTGGCTCCTCAGAATTATTGAATCAGTAAAGTGCGTTCTTCCCTCCGATCGTGGCCGATTTATATAATCGTGATGGTATTATAAGCAAAATGACACTACTTTCATTTTCAGCTAGTTGGAAACGAAACGCCCCCCGTCTTTAAGGGTATGGTTCATTCATACCATGTGCGGTGAAATACGTTTTGCTAAGAAGTTTGGGACTCAATGTCTTTGTAACTAAAAGTTTGACTACAATCTAGGTTTCAAACTTAGTCGTAAGCTAATTCCTAAAACGCATAAAAGCTCGTCTTGCCAATAGTTACCGTTTTGAAGAAGGTTTTGGTCAGAAGGCCGTCTAAAAATCGTCTAGCTGCTGTACCGTTTTTTACACAAAAAAAGCCCGTCAGCGGTAAGGCTGACCGGGCTTATCAGTAAAATAAACTTTTGACTACGCTATGGCCGCACGAGCTTGATCTGCTGGCGCTGGGTTGCTGTACGCACATCCAGTAAGAGGATGCCTTGCGCGTTACCTAGCGGTAGGCTTACCCGGTCTGTAGAAGCTGCCTCCTTAATGCTCTGGCCATGCAGGGTCTGGCCCTGTAAGTCAACTAATTTCAGTTGCACCGTCTGACCGCTTACCACGCTAATCTCTACCTCCGCCGATTGGCCGACGACCGGGTTGCCCAGCACCTTCACCATTAGCAACGAGCCTGCTTCCGGCACTGCTTCACGGGCATTACCGCTACCCGTAGGTTCAGTGCCGTAGAAGATCACTCCGTTCTGATAAGCCGTAACTCGGGCGTTGAGCGTGAAGCTGCTATTGTTGATATACGAGTAGTCGTCGCTCTGCACAAACCGGCTGTAGTCCTGCTTGGTAGCAGTAGCAGGCTGAAGCGGGAAAAAGAACGTAAAGAACGCGTCATAAAGTGAACCGTAAATTAGTTGGATAATACGAAAAGGAAATCCGCATCGTAGATTGTGGACGGGGCGGACAACTACCGGCCCGGGGCCACTTGAGTGTGTCAGTCGCGGGGGCAAATTTAGCCTAATCCCTTCAGATAGAGGTTCCCCATTTCACCCAACATGTAAAAAAATGAACATTTGTGTGGACTACTAAGAACTTTGTCTCTCTAAATGCGCTGGCAGCAGCCTACCTAAAGTTTTACTTTAAGCAGGCTGCTGCCAGAACATAGTTTGGCGAGACTATTTCAACAAAAAAATTACCCGACTTCAAGCGGAGCCGGGCGGTTTTTTATCACACGTATTGAGTCAAGATTCGGTAATGAATGTGCTATCACGACAAGTTTACCGACGCACTTGGTCAACCCTTAACCTGTTGACTAAGTGCGATGGTAATCACCGCTTTCTGACGTTATCGGGTGAGACCATTTTCACGCCTTCCCTAGCATCATCCGAGCGAACCGTGATCCGCCCGCCGTCGGTCCAGCGAATCACAGTCGCGTAGTAAGTATTACGGTTGTAGCCCCAACCATGCGAATTACGACAACCCCGTCACCGGGCCAAAGCATAGAATCTTTTATTGTACCGCAACAAACACCGTGTTTAGAACTAACGCATTGTTACGGATACATACCGTCTATTGAATCAGTCAAGGCGATGTCACGATTGAATTCAGCGAGTGATGGCCTTAGGGGGTTTCGTTTGCTAAATAGCCAGTGAGTGCGCGTGAAGTGAAGCATTTTATCAGGACTCAAAACAGTATTGCAACGCCTGATAATAAAGAAGCGTAACGATCAAATAAAAAGACCGTTACGCTTATAATCAGCAGAGAGGAAGGGATTGTAAACCCCTCAACAAGTACACTCATAATGAACCAGTTAACCTCGTAGGTTAACGGGATGCCACCGACTTTGCTACCTGCTGGATAGAAGGAAAAAGAAATTCTGACTGCATATTCCATTTGACGGATTTAGCGTATGTCCGAATATCTTTCTCAAAATCACCAGTGATAGTGAAAAGCGGTTCTGCAGTGGCATCCTCAGACTTTCCCACTAATAGTGCATCGATAGTTCGTTGATAACCTTCTATCTGACGGTCTTTAGCTTCAAGCAATCTAATGAACCTTTCTTCGAGCTTTTCCAGATATTGTTTTATATATCCATCTGACTCGACCGACTGTTCTTTATCCCTAAAAATATTACCTTCTCCATTCATAAGCCAATTTGGGTTGACGTTTGGGTATACTCTTAAAATAGTTTCCAAGACGTCAAAACCCGGTTTATTTTTTTCATCTACTATATAGTTTATAGTAGTTGACGATTTGCCAATAGATTTGGCAAAAGAATTATTAGACATCTTCAACTCACTTATGAGAGCGGCAAAGCGTTGCCCGACTGTTTGCTGCTTATTTTCCATGTGCTTCCATAGTTTGTAAAAATTGGTAAATGTCTTTTGTCATAACTACATCACTCGGAGACCCGTCTGTAAACCCTCTTATCATTTCGTCTTTCCATTCAACTCCTTCATCATATACATAAGCATACATAGCAGCACGAAAGCAACCAAAGCGATAATTATTATCGTCAATGCTCACTACAATTTTCTTCTTTAAAGAAACTATGGTTGACATCAACTCATAAAGTTGAACACTATTTAGTGGCCGAGATACTTGGCATTCTTTCTTACTGACTAGAGAAAAAGTGTCATCCTCTTTTGAAAGAAATTCGAGAACACTTGACGATTTTGGTGTACTACCGATGCTAAATGTGACCAGCAAAGGCGGCAAACGATCAAGAATTCTCTTTAATTCAACTGATCTTTCCTTACCAAATCCTACCATTATACATTTGATTATTAGTCATTTATATAAAATCTTCAAAATATTAAAAAATATCTTAGAGAATTTGTGTTAATAATTAAAAGATATATTCTAATATTGAGCACGATTTCAATACGAACCTAGCAATTCTACATCAATTCTCACAACAAGTGGTTAACAACTTTGTAAACGGTCATGCGCTTTCTAGCTGAAAAAACAATCAAACAATGGGAAGACGGCTCAATACCAAGACGAGCCAAAGGAGAACTCATAAAGAAGTTTCACGAGGGTTTTGGCTACACCCCTACCTCTAACACGTTTGCTGAACTGATTGCTAAGAAACAACAACCTACTCCAGATCAGGACAAATACTTAACTGATACTATTCTGGAGTACTGGAATTTTTACAATGACGTTGCAGAGCCCACTGACACCCAGTAATCTCAAAACTGCTCTATATTATGTTCACTACACTACTCAATTCATCCGGTTCACGCTCTAATCGTTCAGCCCTATGATACGCGAAACGATTAGAATGAGACTCGCCAAAGCCGTCCTACCAGGAGTATGCAGAATGCGCCATTTTCGCAATCGGCTCAAGCCCGCTGATGGCTTCGAGCAACTCCTATCACGGTACTATATGAATGTTTCTGAATTCCATTTCTTAACTGATGGCGAACTGCAGCAGCTGCCAGTCAAGATCAGGTTTAAAATTATTGAAGCGGCTGACCTGAGCATCCAAGAAAACGAACAACTGCTCACTACACTCAAGCAGACCAACGTTCAGGACCACAGCCTTGCTAGCGAAACCGTTCGGCTGAAGGCGTTAAAATTGAGAGTATGGTTAACCCTGTTCCGTAAGTTTCGGGGCTTGATCAAGCTGGCTTCTAACACATCACTAGCATGAGCCAGTCAACGCTTGAGACCCTGCAAGACACGCTCTTTCGCGGCCTGGAGGGCAACCACCATCTGCAACGCATGGCCCTGGCCTCGATAGCCAGCAAAGCAGCCATGACCAACGTAGGACCGCTCGACTTTCTTAAAGAGCAGTTTTACCAACTCTTTCGGGCTGAATTAGCAGCCACTCCAGCACCAGAGCCAGCGGTGATCGAACCAGCCGTCATCAGCTGCCCTAAATGTGAGCGGGTGTTCAAATCGCAGACGGCTCTCAATGGGCATGGTGTTGCCCGATGCACCGGCAAACAGCCTCAAAATTCCAGTCCTGTGAGCACTGGGCTCAGCTGAGCACCTTTGCAACCCTACAATGGTAGGCTGATAGCATAGTTTTTTGGAGTAGCTCAATGATAGAGCCTCTGGTGTTGATAGCCCACCGTCGTACTTAGCCGCTATACATCAGAGAGATGCAGGTTCGAGTCCTGCCGCCAAAGCAAACCAGGTGGGAAGAACTGGTTTTTTAAGGGTAAGGTAGTGCAGGTTTGCCGACTAGCGATGGCTAGTCGGCAACTTAAACCCCCTATGCCCTAACATTCCCACCAGGCAAGTGGCTGATGTGCACATCACCACTACTGATCTAGGCGTATAGACATATACGTTAGCAGATCGGGCCAAGTTTTCGCTGTCAGATTGGCAGTGAAGCCGGTTTTTTCGAAAACAGCCCAAAAAGGCTGACTGGTAGAGTATTGCCCAAAACTTATTTTTTTTCCCCGCAGCTTTCTATAGATATTTTTATAGAGTTGAGACTATAAATCGGTAAATCGGTAGATCGATGGAAGGTCGTATATACTCTAAAAACCTATAGAAAGCGCGAAAAATGAAAATTTCGTCATGCAACGCGCAAATTCCCCGACCCCTGGCTCAGCCTGCAAAAGTGACCCGCAGCAATCCCTGTTTAAGTTCTTTCTCTATTTCCATGAGACAACCGACGAATACCGCAGCAAAGGCGGTAAACCCTGGGTCTGGTATTCGTTCGACAAGCCCGAAGAGCGGGCCATGTTTCCCGATGGCTTACCGCGCGATCTACGCACCATCTTTGGTGACCTGCTTTACAAATCCTACCGCTGGCCTGATCTGTATGCATTCCTGAGAGATTGTCACCCCGTCTGGCAGACCGGCACCGATGGCTCATCACTGCTTAATTTGTATATGTCCGAAAAGGCAGGCGCACAGCTGCAAGAGATTGCGGCCAAGTACGAGGAAACCATCACCTATCTAATGCAGCAGGTTAACGTTCCTTTATGGCGAATCAATTACAAGGCAAACACCCGCACCGTACCTGGCTTTTCACCGATGCGCAAACGGACTACCGACTATTATGGCATTAAATGCTTCAAGAAAAATGCAGCCGTTAGTGCCTGGTTCAGCACCCGCAAACTCAAAATGGTGAAGGTCTTCGACAATCGCTGCTACCACGTCGACAACCACTTCACCGACATTGGCCCTGAAGAATACCCGATGCCACTGACGGGCACCATTCCCCCGATCACGCCAACCCTAGCGGCACCGGCTCTGAGCAATTTGCCCCCTCAACCGACCTGGCCACAAATCCCACCAGTCACTACCAGCACCGCTGGCCGCATCAACAAACCTGTTTCAGTCGGCTCAATTCTGTCTCATTTTCCTAAATAATAGACGGTATGCAGATCGAACTCTTTGCGCTACCTGATCCCGCACCAGTCGAAAAGCCAAAACGTAAACGGGCTAAACGGGCTATTATCGAACCTGTCAGCCTGGGCAAGTACAGCTTTGACACCTGGGTGAGTTACCCGGCTCGTGCCGTCAACGCTGAAGATGGTTTGCGCATTGAGTTTTCGGTCCCTGTGCACAGTGATCTGCTGGAAGCCGTCAACAACCCCGAAAAGACCGAGATCGTCTGCAAATATCGGGTGCGGGCGGGCTTCAAATGGGGTGGTTTAGGCCGACGTGCCGACGTACGTATTGAGGCTCATCTGACGCAAGGGCCAAAAGGCGGGCTTTACCTGCACTGTAAAAACGTGGAGATTCTGAACCCGGTACCAATCAAGGGCGAACCCCTACCCAGTTTCCTCAAGAAGATGCAAAAAAGTATGCAGGAGCCATGCAAAAGCTAAAGTTGAAACTAACGGCCAATGAGATGAAAGTGATTTTCACATTCTGCACCGACGCTCAGGTGCGCATAGGCGTACCCCAATATCGACAGCAAGGCAGTTTGACCAGCATCATTCTGGCTGAGCACTATGAGCGCAGCCGAAGCCACTGGCTCAGATGGTCTGGTCGACCAGTCAACAAAGAGTTTTCCTACTCGATGCCTATTTCACTGGCCTTTGCCCTGCACACTGAGCTGCATCTAAACGCCTGGTTATCAGACATTCAGAGGCTACTTGACAAACTCAATCAAGCCTTAGTCAATGCCCATGTTCAACCCCAAACCTTAGAGTACCATGATTAATTTTTTACTGATGCCCTTCTATCTACTGGCCGCACTCGCAGCTGCTGCCATTCTGGTGCTAGGCATCGTTTTCTCGGCCATGATGGCCCCCATTTTTGAAATCTGTATTAAAACAAATCCCCCTAAATTCTATGAGTACAACAAACAATAAACGCACTGAGACGGCCATCGAAACCGCTGAAGAAATGGCTGAGAAACAACTGGTGGCTAATATTCTGCACCACATCGGTTTTATGCTGATTGCCAAATCACCGTTCCGAACGAAGGTGCAGCAGGATGCTGAAGGGTACAAAACAGCCTTCTTATCAAGTCGAAGCAAGGAAGACCGCAAGCCATTTGTGCAGACCCGAGACATCATTTTTAAAATGGTTGAACTGCTGGTCAAAAGTCCCGACCGCACCACGCTCGGCAAGATGACTGCCTACTTGAAAACCCTGCAGGAAGATCGGGTTGTATTCGTGGCTGATCCTGAGATTGACGTTCGCCAGAAGCTGGCTGATTATCTCAAGCAAGAGTTTGACGTTACTGTGCAGGCCGAGCAGCTTGATAACCTGATCAATATTGCCTACGGCCTGACCACCGAAGATGACCAGAATTTAGACGAAACATCTGACGAATAGCTATGACCGACAAAGACGAAATCCGAGTAGCGTTCGTAGAAATGAGGCTATTTCGACAGCACCTAAAAGAAGGGTATGGTGAAGAAGGCTATAAAGAACAGCTGCAAATGTTTACCAATGAATTGCGGAAACTTGAGCGGCCACCAGGTGTCAACTATATCGAAGCGGCCACTATTGTGCAGCAACGCATCGAGCAGAATCCAGAGCTACGACAAGAAGCCAAAGAGATTGGCTGCGCCATGTACTATTTAGCTGCCGTCGAGCTCATGGGCGAAGACAAGTTCATTGAATGGATGCTAAATTAACATTTAAATATGCACAAGCAATTTTGTGCTTAACCTCACCTAGCTTGTGCATATTTAAGTATTGAATTAAACCTCTCTTGTTCAGAGCCCTCCCATTCTTCATGGTAAAATTGATTTAAGCTTACTGGCATTAAATCCATTACTCTTTTAATATTCACATCTTCTCTTAGAAGAAGGTCTTTGTTGTTAAAAGCATTTACGAGCTCTATCTCGTAAGTACTTTTTTTAGGTGGGGATATTTTCCCACCACCAGTTATTGACAGTGTAATTGAATTATCCTTGTCACACCAATTGTAATAATCTTCTATTGGGATGTGAATGACTTCTCTTCTAACTAATGGCAAATTATAAGTTAAGGCAGTAATCGAAGGTATATTATATATATGTAGCTGATTATCTATTCTAGCTTTCCCCTTGTTTATGAACCCTCCTCTATTGATTGTTAACATGTAATAAGGTTCATATTCATGTAAAAACTTTGACGAATTAATCAAAAAGCATGTAATCGCTATGTTAACTGACCTAATATTTAGCTCTTTTTCTAAGTTTATAAATCCGTCTAAACGTAAGAAGACGTTCAAATCTGGGTATTTTATTTGCTTGAATAAAGCTTCAATAATATAGTGTGGAGCAACTTTTGTTTGACCATCTAGACGAATATAGTATATATCATCGAACTGGTGCGGTTTTGTTTCGCTTTCAGGAACTTCTATAAGATATACGTACCTACCTGGATCAACTTCGACTTTACAAACCTGAATCGGTGCAGCAAAGGGCTTAATACGATTAGAAATCTTATTGATAAAGTCATCTTTTGAGTAGAGTTTCTCTACTGGTGAAAGATCGCCTATAAATACTTTTTGTCCAGTAGCATTTTTAATGCCTTTTGGAGCTCCCCATATCAATAGCCCTCCGTTTGAATTTAAAAAACTACAAATCGTTCTTAATACTCCGTTCTCTTTATGTTTTATGTCGCCTTCATGCTGGAAGAACGACTTATACTCAAGTGATAATGATTCATCACGTTCTCGAGAGAAATATGACCTAATATCATCAGCGTCAATACTATCCATTGGCTTTCCAAACTGATCCTGAGTAAAAGAATGAGTCATTAGAGATAAGGTTTAAGATTATCAAATATAGGAATCCTTGTCCTTTAATGTAGGCCATTACTCATTGACTTTTGGTCTGTCAATCAAAATAACAGGCCAATGGCATCGCGTTCAATCGAAGATTTGCACCCCGCTCTTGCTTATGCATTCGGTAAAGCAGAAGCACAGTACACCCTTCTTTATCCAGAAGCACCTAAACCAATTCTGACCAGCACCTACCGCTCGAATGAAGAGCAGCTCAAGCTCTACAATCAGCCCACCGACCGCAAAGACAACGACGGTGATGGCAAGATTGATGAGGCTGATGAGAAGGTGACCAATGCAAAGCCCGGCCAGTCGGCTCACAACTTCAGCCCATCGCTGGCGTTTGATGTCGCTTTCCAGGATAAGGCAGGAAAACTTGATTGGAGCACCCTGCACTTCCAACGCTTCGCCAAACTGGTTCTGCAGACCGTTGGCATCACCTGGGGTGGTAATTTCAAATCACTCATCGATCTGCCTCACTTCGAGCTCACCGACTGGGCAAAACGCGCAGCCAAAAAGTAGCTGACTAACTAATCTCTTAGTTCAACGTAGCCGGCTAAATCAATTCCAGTCTATGAAGTATCTCAACATCATTGCGCATTTTCTCCAGGGCACCTATGCCAAGTTTGGCACCAGTGCCAATCTGTTCAGAGAACTAACCGTCAGTGTGCTCACAGCGGTAGCGGTGGCCGTCCTGGTCGAACTGCTGACACCCGACACAGATTCAACTGCAGCAGAAGTGCGCGACCTGCTCAATGCGGCCATCGCCAACCAGCGTCAGGCTGATGAGATCAGAGCCAAACAGCAGGAATGGAAACTACAAGGCAAAATCGATTCACTCACTCTTGTACTAAAAAAACGCGATGAACAAGACTCTTTACGGGCTAATGGTGGGTTTTCTACTTTGGATGCCATGCGCCAGATCAACAGCGCAATCAATAAAACCGGGCGCGGCCCGGCGAGGGGTAGATAGTGCAGCCGTTGCGGCTCAGTTTGTGGCCAACGCCAGACCCCTACTCGACAGCCTGACGGCTCTGCACTTTGCCAGGCTAAAGATTAGCTTTTTACAAGGCCAGGTCAAAGAACGCGAAAGCCAGCGCGATGACCTGGCGGGCCAGCTGAGTGAGTGCCATCAAAACACCGGCCAGCAGATCGGCCACCAGGTTGATGACAAACAGCAGATCGGCCAGCTGACGCAGCAGAAAAACAGTGGCCAGCTAAAGACCTGGCTACTAGGTGCGGCCCTGGCGTTGTCAATCTATCTGCACGTTGTCCGATGAGCGTCACCGGCTCCTTACTCCAGGCACTCGCAGCCATTGGCATCGGCTTGCTGGTCGGGGCTGCAGTCGACTGGCTCAGGCTTCGAAGATGTCCTTTCAGTCGGTGCCTGAAGAGCGCAATTTTGGACTATGGGAAAAGTAAAGAGGACCATCAACCGCAGGACCATGTTTGCCGAGATTCACCAGGACACCCGCGAGAACGGCAAACCACACGTCTTCAGTCTGAAGTATTGCAAGGTTGATGCCACCGTTGGCGAAAAAGACCAGGTCTGCAAAAGCGTTCGCAACGCACCAGGTGCGGCCAAGTTTCGCCAGAACGTCAATCTCAACCACATTCTGCTGCTCCAGAACCTGGAGAATAACACCGTTTTTGAACTACACATTGACCTGCTGCTCGAATACAACGGCATGCGGATAAATCACCAGTACTGATGGAGTGGATTACTGAACAAGTGGCTTTAGTCACTGGCCGAAACAAGACCGCAGCCATTCTGCAGCTGACCGAATCAGCTGGCCGTGACCATGCCTATGGAACGGCCAGCATTTTTGGCGGCAATGGCCTGAGCCACGTACCCTGGGGCAATGCCGACAATCAGCCCAACACGATGGGGGTGCTGATTCAAAAAAACAACCAGGTGCGCCCGCTGCTGGAGTCGAACCGCGACATGATCTACGGCACCGGCATCAGCTTTTTTAAGCGCAAATACGAGCAGAGCAAAGTGCAGCTGGAGCCCTATAGTGACAGCAAACTCGATGAATGGAAGCTAAAGACCCGGCTGGCCAACTACGCCATCGGGGCCATCAACGAGCGGCTCACCAACGGCAACCACTTCACCCGCTTTCAGCTGGACTTGGACGGCTTGCCCCTGCTGGACATCATGGACTGCTACAGTTCGCGCATCGACCAGAAAAGCACCAAGTTTAACAAGCAGTATCTGTTTAATCCGTATTTCGGTGATCTGAGCTACTACCGGCCCAAAGACTCCGAGCCTTTACCCGGCTTCAATTTTGCCAATCCTGAAGCCAACATTGTCAGCGTCTTTCACTCTAGAGAGCATATGTCGGGCAACCCCCACTATGCCTATCCAAGCTGGTGGGGTGCAGCCGACTGGATTGAACTAGCCAACCTGATCCCCATTTTTCACAAGAGCGGGATCACCAACGGCTATAACATCAAGTACCTGGTGCGCGTCCCCAAAGATTACTTCGATACCGAGGGCGGCAAGTCGGTACCCGTCGACAAGATTCGCCAGCGGTGGTCTGAGTTTTCCGACAACCTATCGAACTGGATGGCAGGCACCAAGAACGTCAACAAGTCGCTCATCTTAAAATACATGCGCGGTGAAGACGGCAAAGCACAGGATGCCATCGACGTGGTCCCGCTCAAAAATGAGATGTCGGACGATGCCTACTCGAAGGTTTGGGAGATGGCCAACGTTTCTATTGCCAATGCCGCTGGCATCCTGCCCACCCTGGGCGGGGTCAATCCAGGCAAGGGCAATGACTCGGGCTCACAGATTAGAGTCATGGCCGAGTTTCAGCAGCATTTCAGAACGCCCGTTCACCATCAGATACTGCTGGAGCCGGTTCAGTACGGGCTCAAGATCATGGGTTACAAAGACATTGTGCCCTCTTTCTCGGGCGTTCAGATTACTACGCTTGACGTTAACCCGACCGGCTCACAGGCGGTCATCAACCACAACTAGCCATGCTCAACCAGGAGATTTTAAAAGCGCAGCTGGGCTCGTTGCAGGCGTCGATGAAGTTTGAGCAGATTCAGGGTTTCTGTTTGCATGCCGAACGCTGGTTCAGAGACGAGATCGGGCCAGAGCTCTTCGCTTACCTTAAAACGCTTAATGCGGCAACGGTCGACAACCGGGAACTGCTCAGGCTGACGCATAGCTGCCTGGCCTGGTATGCCTACACGCTGGCCTTTCCGCACCAGAAATTTCGGGTGGGTGATCTGGGCATGATGAAAAACAGTGCGCAGAACACGGTGGCGGTCACCAAGTGGGAATACGTCGACACGCGCGATGCCAACCTGTCGATGCTGGATTTGTCGCTTGAATACTTCTGGCGTGAACTGGAGATTCAGAAGCCAGAAGCCTGGACAGCTTCAGCGGCCTTCAAACTGCGCAACAAGTACTTTCTGCGCTCAGCCGCTGAGCTCGGCCAGCTGCTACCGATTGCGGGCCGCAACTACCGTTTCTTTCAGAAGCTCATCACCCACATTGAAGACGTGGAGAATGAGCAGATTCGACCGGCCCTGACGCCAGCGGTCTTTGCTGATTTGAAAAGCAAATGGCAGAACCCGCAGGCAACTTTGAGCTTTGACGAAGAAATGCTCATCAGTCTGATTCGAAAAGCCCTGGCCTACCTGGCCGTTTACCAGGCGTGGCCCTATTTGCCGCTCGACATCAACGAAGATGGCATTTCCGAAAAACGCTCCAAGAGCGGTATCAACGAAGGGGTGGCCCCTGACGGCAACCTGCGCGAACGCATGCAACAGCAGCTAAATCTGGACGGTGAGAAGAAGCTGGCCAACGTGCGCAGTTATCTTGATGAGACGGCCACCCCGATTCTGTTTGCTTCATACTATCAGAAGTACCTGACACCAGGCACCGAGTATGAGCCGGACGATTTTACCGACAAACCTCATGTAATCCTTTAAACAATCCATAAATCATGTTACCAGCAAGCAACCCACAAGAAGACAAAGTAAGCACCGACGAAGCGGCTCAGGAAATTATGAACCACCTGAGCGAAAGCGGCTACGACCTGAGCGATAAAGTGGCCATCAGCCGGGCGTTTCGTAAGCTGCTGCGCACCGAGGGTGAAGAAGCGCAGAAGACATTGACCAACCTTTTAGACACGTTGTAATTAATGGATTTCAAACGCAAAAAAGCGGATGACCAGCGGGCTGCCAGTGAGCAGCCTGCTGGCAACGAGGGAAACGGATTGCCAACGGATGCTATGCTTAAACAGATGGCAGCAGCGGCCTGGTCAGCGACAGCAAACAATGATCCTGAAGCAGTCAACGAACCCGCACCAAAGTCGGTGATCACAGTAGTTGATCGAGCCACTGGCCAGGTAATCGGAGAAAGCGAACCCCTACCGATCTACGAACCAGAACCAGCACTAAAATCGGGATTCTTAGCCCGCGTACTGGCCAGCCTGGTTCGATGGCTGAACCAGTCCCGCTACCTGCTGAGCCTGTACGGTGGGCTGGCCGTTGCCTTTGTGGCTTTCTACGCCCTGGCTGATTATACCGCTTATACCACCGCTGAGCAGCGGCCTGGTCAGCTGATCTTTTCCAACACGATGACTCAGCTTTGGACGGCCTGTTTCCGGCTTGTCTTTATCCTGGGGGCCAGCCTGGCACTGCTGCGTTTGTTCTGGCCTGAGTTGTTCCGCTTTTTCAGACCCGACAACCAAAACGGGTCCAGCCTGGATGGGCCAGACATGATGACCACCATCAAACACGAGTTAACGTCCTACCAACGGTTATGCGTCTTCTTGTTAGCCTTCTTTGGGCTCTGTCTTTTGTTTATAGCCCTGCTGCTGGTCAATCTACCGCAGACAGTAAGCGTCGGTCGGTAGTCGACCAGCGCAAAGCCGTCACCCAGGCTGCAGTTCGCTACGTGGGTGTTAAGGAAGAGGGCCAGAACCGGGGGCCAGTCTACACCCTGTTTATGAAGCCTTATGGCTACGGACCCGGCACGATGTATTGCGGGCTGTTCTGCCATCACGTCTTTGTTACGGCCAGCGTCAAACACGGGGTCAAAGGGCCAGCCATTGCCGCCAACTGGTCACTACCCGCCAGCGTCATCGTCTGGCGCAACAACCGGCCCATAAACGGGCGGGTGCCGCTGGCGGGTGATCTGGCCTTGTTTCGCTTTAAAAGCAAGCGCATCAATCACGTCGAAGTAATTGTCAACTGGCCGAGCAATGAAAACTACTGCTGGGTGATCGGGGGCAACACCTCCAACCCCAACGGATCGGGTGAAGGCGTCTTTTTGAAGCAGCGACTAAAAAGCGAAATGATCGTTGTCAGCCGCATCACTTTTTAAACCGTAACGTATGAAACAACCCATTCACCTTTATGTGCTGGCGGGCCTGCTGGTGGGCCTGCTGGCTCTGGTGGCCGCTCGGCCCTGGGGCCAGCTTAATGATGCCGTTGGCATTGAGTCGGTAGCCGATTCGATTCGGGCCGACACGCTCTCACGGGCCGAAACCGATAGCCTGATTATCGATACGGAAGCGGTAACGATGACCTTACCCAACGCCATCAGCGACAGTCTGAGCTACAGCTTTGAAGCCCGTAAAAAGAAAAAAGCCTATCTGGAGGAACAGAACGCCCTGCTGCAAAAGGAAAACCAGCAGCTTGAAACCAAGCTCAACAAAAAGCGGCAATCACTGATGCAGAATCTGGTGTCACTCCAGGAGGTTGAGCAGCTGCTGGTCAAGCAGAACGGCTCAGCCAGTAAAATCGTGACCAGTCCCGAAAACCCCTGACGGCCCCAACGAAGAGCAGGCGGGCTGAGCGATTAGTCCGACGTTGGGGCGATCCTGTTCGAATGATCACCGAGACCGAGCTGCTTTACCCTGAAACAGCGGTCGCCATTGCAGTGCTGGAGACGGGAAACTTTAGCTCACGGCACATGATGAAAACCCACAACTGGTTTGGATTCCGACGCAACAGCCGGGGCTATCAAAAGTGCGTTCGCAAGGGCTACGGTGAGTATGCCAGCGCACAAATGATGATGGCCGATTACCAGGCTTGGGAATACGACATTTGCACCAAAAATGGCCTGACCGATGAGCGGGCGTTCCGTCGATGGATTGTCAAGCACTACGCTGAAGACCCGGCATATAGTACCAAGCTGAGCACCTCACTGGCCGAAGTAAATCGCACCTGGCGATAATAGAAAACCGTCCTTTAGGGGGCGGTTTTTTGGTTTGTACTTGCTCACCATTTCACAAACCAAACACAAACTCTATTTCTCATGTCAAACCTGCAAGACGAGCTCAGCCTGACCGAGCGGCTGACGGCTCCCACGCCCAAACTCTTTCAGAAGATTCGCAACGGTGGCATCATCCTGGCCACGTTCGCAGCGGCCATCCTGAGCCTGGAGGCCAAAGGGGTGATCGTACCAAGCGGCATCGAAATGGTAGCCAGTGGCATTGCTACCGTCGCGGGCATCATTGGTGCCCTGGTGGCACAGTTCACCGTCAATCTGCCTGAGTACGAAATTAAGAAAGCTCTCAATTCCTAATGCGCATCATCACCTTAGATGGCATTGATTACGAGCTACCCGAAGCCTGGGACGAGGTAAACCAAGAACGACTACCTAATCTGATCGAGCTGGTTTACCTCACCCCGGAGTCGGGTCAAATGCATCATGCTCTCATTCAGCTGGCTCTCAACATTCGCCCGCGCGTTTGGAAGAAGCTCCACAAAACCCATTTTTCACCCGATCTGCCCGACTCGGTACGCTATGCGAATGCCGAAGTACTCGGCCAGCTGGTGGCCTGGCTGTCGTGGATGTGGCTCAAGCCGATGAACAAGCCACCCTTTGCGCAGCTGCAGGTTGATGGCCATGCTTGGCTGCTGGCTGAGCCTGACTTTATGTCGATGTCATACGGTGAGCTCACTGATTTGTACATTCACCTGCAGGCGTTCGTTGAGCAGCTGGTGCCGGGTGAAGAGCGGCTCAATTACCTGGTGGCAACCGCTTGCCGACCCCGACCGAAACGGGGTTACACCCTGCAGCCTGGCTGGAACGGTGACCACCGCGAAGAGTACAACGAGTTTCTGGTGCGGGAGCGGGTGAAGCTGGCCGCTAAAATCGATTACCGTGACCGGCTGGCCGTCATGCTGTACGTGGCCGCTACCATCAAGAACCTGATGAACCGTTACGCGCTCTTTGAGAGCGAATCGACGAGCACCGCTTCAGATGCCCTGCCTGAAGCCTACTCAGGTCAGAGCTTTATCAAGAACGCGCACCTGCTGGCCGAAAAAGGTATTTTCGGCAACCTCAAACAAACGCAGCAGGCCAACGTGCACGAAGTACTGCTTTTCCTGGAAGAACACCGCAATGATTTACTCAAACAGCAAGCCGATGCAAACAAAGACAGCGACTAATATTTTTTGGCAGTACTTTAGAAGCGTATCAGAGAACACTGAGAATGTGCTCAGCGTCAGCCAGAGCAACGGGGAACGCATGGAGCGGCTGCTTGCGGCATCGGTCAACGAGCCGATTTACCCGGCTGTGTTTGCCATGCGGCCCAAATACAAACCCTTCGACAACGGGGCTGACCAGTACTCTATTTTCTTTGAGGCCGTCTTTTACGTCTTTTGCCAGAGCGAACAAGGCAACCAGGAAAGTGAAGACATGGCATTTGACCAGGCTGAAGCCATCTCGCTGGCCATCCTGCAGCAGTTCAAGCTCGACCATCAGACCACCGAGGGGGTTGACTTTGATTACAACACCGCACACTTGGAGCCCGTCACCATGATGACGCTCGATTCAACCGCGGGCTACGAAGTAAAACTCAAAATCGGACTGGTCGCTAATGACCTGTTTCGAAACGATAACCGATAACCTGTATGCTGCGCAAAAAACTACTCTTCTGGCTTACCTGGCTGCTACTGGGGCCGCTGGCCATGCTGTATTTCTGTTTCATGGCACTGTTCACGGGCCGCTTTCGCTCGATTGGCTTAAAAACAAGCCTGGTACGTCAACAGGTTTGGCAGAAGCATGTGCTGGAGAAACCCGTCAAGCGACTCACCGTCGACCGTTACGGCAAAAAGCGTTTCTCGTAGCTGTCCTTTTGGCCGTTGGTGCGCCAGGCAATCTTTGGTAAAATACTTTTTG
The DNA here is from genome assembly GCF_021233055.1 of Spirosoma oryzicola. Lineage (NCBI taxonomy): Bacteria > Pseudomonadati > Bacteroidota > Cytophagia > Cytophagales > Cytophagaceae > Spirosoma > Spirosoma oryzicola. The sequence goes on from NZ_CP089538.1 coordinate 4,213,679, forward strand.
CCATGATCGACGCGCTGGCCACCAATCTGGTCTTTCTACCCCTTCATTTTTCCCGCAACCGGCTCGATGTTGTCATTGACCCGGCTGACACCACGCTCACCGACCGCAGCAGCCTGCGCTATGCCCTGACGCTGCTGGTCCCCACTTTCCCCCAAAGCAGCGAGTTTACCAAGCTCACCACCCTGATCGGCAGGGAGCGGCCACCCCAAATCAGTGGCGGTCTGGAGCGGTTCGACGGGGCTCAATTCCGCATTGACGAAGTGCTCGACGGCTTTCTTGAAACACAGAAACCGGCTTTCAATCAGACGGCCATGAGCATCGTACCCACCATGACCATGCCCTACTGCCTGCGCGAAACCGTCACCGGAGGCAAACCAGCGGTAAGCACTGAACTAACCCGGCCTAAAGAATGGATTTTCAAAGGCGGGCTGACCAACGAAGATTTTGCCGGATGGGCTGACCGTTTCTTCAACACCTACCTGCGCGATACCCGCCAGTTCTTAACCTGGCAACCCCTGGCAAAATCGGTCTCGCTCTACCAGCCCGAATATTTGTATTTTCTGCTGAACTGCTCACCCGTTCCGGCCATCATCAAACGACGCATTCAGGTGACCTACCCCGATGGCCGCTCGGACGTGCGAACGCTCGACACGCTCAGCGGGGCATCGCTCAATCAGGTGGTTTGTGTTCCGGCTGGCATGTACCCCAACGGCCTGGGCTACGACGTGGCCAGCTATGACGTATGGCTCAGTGACGGCAATGATAACCGCATTTCCCAGGTGCGCACTTTTCGGGTCGACAGTCGGGAACAAGAGCAGGAACGGTTTATCCTTTTTGAGAACTCACTAGGGGGCTTCGACACGCTGCGCATTACTGGCCAGGCCACTGAGGCCACCAGCGTGCGACGGGTATCGGTGGAGATTGACGAGACGGCATCGACGGCCATCGACGTGGCGCAGGTGCGCATCATTCAGGCAGAAGGTGATCACAGCCTGAGCGTCTCGACGGGCTACTTTACCCGCCAGGCCAGTGCCTGGGCTCGGTACATGGACGAACTGCTGTTCAGTAAAGCCATCTACCTGGTCACCGACAAAGGCCAGGTGCCGCTGCTACTAACCACCAGCGAACTGCTCACCCACGAAGACAATGCCGACCTGATTGCCCGCACCCTTAGTTTCAAAAAAGCGAAGGTTGAGCAGAACTTCAGTTTGTTGCCCATTTCCAGTGCGCAGGCGGGTCGGCCAACGGCCTGGCGGGGTATTGGCTTTCGCCAGGTGCTGGATAGTTACGGCAAGCGCACCGGCCTGGGGGCTCCGATCCGGCTGCGCAAGTACTACACCGATGACGGCACCGACGTGAAGCCCATCACGGAGAAGCCCAACGCGGTGGGCAATGCCGACTTCATCACCCCTACCCCTGTACCGGGCGTTGTAGCGGGCTCGACGCCCTACGGCAATGCGGCCATCAGCCGAACCGGCAGATTCAACCGCAGCACCTGCCCATCGGGCCAGCAGGGCGGGCCAGCCACTATCAGCGTTGGGGCGGGCAAGTACGGGGGCGAAGACCAGGCCGATGCCAACGCCAGGGCTGAAGCCGAATTTGCCAGTCTGGACACGCAAGCCTATGCCGACGCCAATGGCAGCTGCGCGATGTCGGAAAATTACACCTGGAACGTGCCCGCGAATCAATTCCACATTCGCTTTAGTAACCCGGCAGCTGCAGCGATCTATCACAACGACGGGCTAAACGGACCCGCTGACATGGGCAACACCCAAAGTCTGCAAGGCCAGGCGGGTCAATTTGTCTACCTGGCTGGTAGTAATGATCTGAACTTTCCGGCTGCAGACGCCAACTGGCTGCTCTATAGCCTGGGTAGTCCGTATGCCAATAAGCGGCTGACGCTCTACAAAAACGGGGTGCTGCTCAGGACTCAGGACTTTACCCACAACAAAGACGGCTATGAACTTTTGAGCCTGGTGGGGGCAGACGGCACCGGACCGGCACCGGCATCGGGTGAGTTGTACTACGTAAAATTTGAAGATCGATGAGCTTAGACATTCGCATTGACGGCCAATCGGTCGAATTGACCGCGGGCAGCAGCCTGGATATGAATTTGGTCACCCCGCATTTTGACTATGCCAAGATTCCCGGATCGACGGCTAACCTGCCCGCGTTCCCGCTCAGCAGGCGCAACCAGCAAATCTTTGGATACTGGGAGCAGCCGCAAGTTGGGGGCATTTTGCAACGTCGACGCTTTGAGCAGTACTGGGGCGGGCATTTGATCCGAGAAGCCATGTATGTGCTGACCGAGGCAGGGCCAGCGGGTTATGTGGGCCAGATGGCCGAACCCCTGGGTGAATTTTTTGGTGACTGGCAAAACGAGCTGCTCACCGAGCTCGACTTTGGATCGTTACCGCTGGCGGGGCTGCTCAATGCCGAGATCAAATCGGACGGCATGACGGCGGCTGCATTTCCTCTGATTCGCAACCCCGACTTCTACGGCACCAACGGGCCAGCGGTTAATTACAACGGCAAGGTAAACGACCCGTCAGGCACCGGGCCGCAAACGCCCATGATTCTGCTAACCTGGCTATTGAAAAAAATCAGCCAGGCTACCGGCACCACCATCGACGGTGATTTTGTGAATCATCCGGTTTATTCCAAACTGCTGTTCTACAATACCAGGGCACTCGACGGGGCCACCAGCATCACCATCAACCGGCACTTACCCACCCTGACGGTCACGGAGCTCTTACTGGAGATCCGCAAGCTGTTCAACCTGCGCTTTGATTTCAACTTCGCTGACCGTCGGCTCACAATCGGTTTCTGGCAGGATTCCATCACCAAAGCAGCCGTTGTCGACTGGAGCGCGAAAGCGGTCGGTAGAGCGGTCAAAACACCAGAGGTCAACACCCGGCTGCAGCTGGGCTACGACTTGGATTCGAACGATGGATTGATGAAGGACAAGCCCGCTATTATGGCCGATTACCTGACGCCAGGCAACAGCCCCAATTTTTCGCCCCTCAAGAGCCGTTTTTCAACGCTGATGACCGATGACATCACCGGACGTACAAAAGTGTCTCAGATCGGAATTACGGCCCAATTCAGCCAACTGGGCAACACCTTCACCCCGCGACTCTTATTTTGGAACGGCATTGTAGCAGGTGAGCCGGATGCATCACCCGAAAAAGGCGACTTTTCCCTGTACTGGAATGAGGCAGACGGACTCTATCAAAACCACTGGCGCGAGCTCGAAGCCATGCGGCAAACCCAGTTTTACGCCAAACAATCGCTCAACCTGACTGAGACAGACCTAGCGGGGCTGAAGTGGCACCAGAAGGTGCACATCAATGGCGTCGACTATTTTGTGCTCAGCGTGAACGTAAGCCTACCTATTAGCAAGCCCGCTGAGTGCTTACTGGTAGCTGTATAAGGCGAAAGTTAGTAGACGGTAATCTTCAGCAATATTTTGATACATAGATTGTAGGCCTTTCTCACACAATTTATCCGCTAATATGACAAAAGGATTTTTTCTGGCCGTATCAGTGATCGCAACATTGGTTTTAGGACTTACTTTTTACTTGTATTACCAAAAATTTTACGCATGTGGTTTAGGTTTATCTAATAGCCGTGAAACTTGGGGACAATTTGGCGACTACGTTGGTGGAGTTTCCAACCCAATCTTATCCTTCATTACTTTACTTCTTACAGGTTATATAGCTTTCAAGGTTGCACAATCAGAGGAAGAAAAAGAAAATCGAGAAGTGAGACGTCACCTTTTCGATTTACAGTTTTCTGAGTTCAAAAATGTACTTGACATAATGGGGCGGATAAACGGGGTGCCTGATCTTGCACAAAGAGAAGCCGTTTCTGTTTTGTATGTAGCAGAAATGGGCTTAATATCGTTTGCCTCGAGTAATAATTTCCTATTTCCGTTTTTAAATACGGAAGGCAATGTCTATGAAATTCTTATAGAAAGAGTAAGGGCAATAAGAAAGATTTATATAGAGCAGGAAGGGCCAGATGTTGTATTAACCCCTGAGCTAGATCAAGCGATCAATGCTTATTGGGCCGCTTCTACTGCTGTTAGAATTCATATGCAGGATTTTCTTCAGAGTCATTTAAGATAAATCAATATCATTCACAAAAAAACCAATCTAGCTAGATTGGTTTTTTTGTGTCCTTCCAGCTTGCCAAATGCCTGTTCACTTTCGTAGCATGGCAGAATCAGGCAGCTATTCAGGCGGCATGCGCGGGGACGCGCGGGCCACCTGGCTCACCACCAACCGCGATGCAGCAAAGGTACTCGACGGCTATACCATCAAGGCGGTTGAGCTCTTCAAACAACGTATTCAGCAGGCGGGTCTCGTGCTCACCCAGGACATGCTCAACTCCTTTCGAGTCTTCGCGGCTGAAGAAGGAGAGGGTTTTGTGCAGGCCCGCATTCAGATGTCGGCACTGGTCCGCATTGCCGACATGCAAAACCTTAATTATCCCCGTACCCCACCACTGGCGGCATTAGAGCGATTTGTCGAGCTCACTGGCCTGGGCAAGTTTGCCAGAATACCCGGCTACCCGACTGCGCACCTGGTGCGGCCCGCATCCGACACGGCAGCCATCGAGCGCATTGCCTGGGGCATCAAGGTCAACCGCATGCATTACCCCAACGTTAAGCGGGGTTATCGGGGCGTCTATTCCGACCCCTTGCTGAAGGACGTTCTGCCCTACCTGTTCAAAGACCTTTTCGAAGCAGCCCAACTGACGGCCATGCGCGGTTTCAAACTCCTTTTTAACGACTAATATGGCTATCAATTTAAACGAAACAGCCACACTCACCCTGAAGGGCAACACCCGAGACTTCGACAACGAACTGCTCCAGCTGAACACCAAAGCCAAACAACTCAAAGACACCCTGAAGGAGATTGAGAAAAGTGGCGGCAAAGGGGGGGAAGAATGGAAGAAGTACAAAAACGAACTGGCCGCAGTCAACACCGAAACGGCCAAAGTCCGTAAAGAAGTTGATTTAACGCAGCTCAGCTACAGCCAGCTAAAAACGCTGGTCGGTCAGCTCAACAAAGACCTGTCTAAACTCAAGCCAGGCACCGACGAATTCAACGCAGCCGCCAAACGGCTGGCCGAGGCTGAAAAGCAGTTCAAAGCGGTGGGCAAACAAATCGACGACATCAAAAAGCAGTCGGACGATTTGGGCAAACCCACCATGTGGCAAAAGATCACCAGCGGGGTGGGTACGGTGCAAAAAGCCTTTCAGGCGTTCATTGCCCTGCAGATCATCGGCTACATCGTTGACATCGGCAAGGCCATTTTTGAGACAACGGCCAAGTTCGAAAAGTACGAAAAAACGCTCACCACGGCTCTGGGCTCCGAGAAGCAGGCTAAAGAATCGATGGCCGCTCTCAAAAAGCTCGGTGCCGAGACGGCCTTCACCGTCGATGAGCTCACCGAAGGGTACGTCAAAATGGTCAACCGGGGCATGCGACCGTCTCAGAAAGAGATGGTGGCCCTGACGGACCTGGCCGCATCGCAGGGCAAATCGTTTGATCAGCTGGTTGAAGCGGCCCTCGATGCCCAAACGGGCGAATTCGAGCGACTGAAAGAGTTCGGCATTCGGGCCAGCAAGGCGGGTGATACCATGTCGTTTTCCTTCAAAGGGGCGGGTCTGGAGGTCAAACGGTTTGGCGATGAATTTCAGGTTGTCGACAAAGCCAACGGCAAAGTGGTCGAATCCTTCAAAAGCCAGGACGATGCGATTCAAAACGTCATGGTCCGCTATGGCCAGATGAACGGGGTGGGCGGCCAGAACGCTAAAATGATGGAAACCCTGGGCGGTATGTCTTCCAATCTGGAAGACAATTTTGACTCGCTCAAAGTCGAACTGGGCGAAAAATTACGGCCTGTTTTCGTGTTAGTGCTGCAGTCGCTGTCGGGCGGCATTACCGTCATTAGGGGGCTGGTGAACGTTATTTCAACGGCCATCACCGGGGTCATTGCCTGGAACAAGACCCTGTTCGATTTCTTTATCAGTTCGGGCGGGGTATTTAAAAATATGGGCCTGGCCATCAAAGAGTTTTTGTCGGGCAACTTCGATGCGGCCTCCAAATACTGGGATCAGACCAAACTGGCGGGTCAGAAAGTCATCGATGGGGTCAAAGCCAATGCCAAGCAGGGAGCCGATAGCATCGTTGCCATTTGGACCGATAAGTCAGCAGGCCAGAAAGCGGAATTTGCCGGTAAGGACCAGGGCCAGAAATTTCAGGGCGGGCTATCCAAAGAACAGGAAAAAGCCATCAAAGATCGGGAGAAAGCCGCTGAAAAAGCCGCCAAGAAAGCCGAGGCCGACCACCAAAAGCACCTGCAGGAGGTACAGAAAGCCAATGAGAAAGCCCTGGAAGAACTGGCCAAGCTGGAAACCGAAGCCCACATTGCGGGCATCAAAGACGAGATGCAGCGCGAGTTTGCCAAGCTGCAGGCCAAGCGCGATCTGGCCGCTGAGGAAATCATGCGGGGCATTCAGGATGAGAAAATCAAGAACCAGCAGATTGCCAACCTGGACAAAAAACTGCAGGAAGACATCACCCGCGTGGCGGGCGAGTTTGCCGAGAAAAAGCGCAAGAAAGCCGAAGAAGAAGAAACCAAGCGGCTGGCGGTTGAAAAACTGATTATCGACCAGCAGCAGAAGGCCGAGAACGCCCTGTTCGACTGGCGCGAATTGAAGGCCAAAGGCAATGCCGCTGAACTAACCCGAATTCACAAAGAGCGGTCGGACGCGCAGCTACGACTCACCATCGACAAGCTCGATGCCGAAGAAGCGGCTGAGAAAGCCAAAGCCGCTAAAGAAGCCACCACCACTGAGCAGAAAGAGCAGGCCATCACCGCCATTGAAGGCCGCTTTCATAATGAGCGGCAGCTGGCCGAAAAGAAGCATGCCGATGAAATTGCCAAGATTGACAAAGAGCTCCAGGAAAAGAAAAAGGAGAACTGGGGCCATGCCTCCAGTGCGTTTACCTCGCTCTTAAAAGGTGATCTGAGCGGCTTTGTCGAGCATGCCGACAAACTGGTGCAGGGCAATAAATCAGCCTGGCAGAAGAAGCTGCAAGATGACATGGCGGGCTTTGAAGCCGCTGCACAGATGGCCACCGCAGCCGTTGGGTTTCTCAATCAGCTTGCACAAAAGAAAGCGGAAGCGGCCATTGCAGCCGCCAAAAAAGAGCGCGATGAAAAAGTTGCCCTGCTCAATGATCAGCTGGCGATTGAGAAAGCGGCTCAGGATGCTGCTGAGTTTGAAAAGCAGAAAGTCACCCAGGAGTCGAACGACAAGATTTCTGCGATCAAATCCGCAACGCAGGCGACCATTTCCAGTCTTGAACAGCAGTATCGGCAACTGTCGAGCAGTGAAGAAAAGAAAAAGCTCGATGAGCAGCTGTCAGGCTACAAAGAGAATGCCGATGGCAAGAAAGAAGCGGCTAAAGACACCGCTCAAGCCGCTATCGAAGCCGCTCAGGACGAAGCCAAGCAAAGCATCGATGCCGCTCAGCGAACCGAGAAAGAAGCCATCAAGTCGGCTACCAACGAGAAGAACGAAAAAATTGATGCCGCTGAGGCCACCCGCGATGCCGAGGTTGCGGCCATCAATAAGCGAAAGGACATCGACCAGGCCACCCGCCAGCAGCTGCTGAGCGAAGCCAAAGCCGCTTTCGAGACGGCCAAAAAGCAGGCCACCGACGAAGCAGAGCACAAGATCGATGCGGCCAAAGACACGGCCAAAGCGCAGACCGAACTGGCGAAGGACACGGCCAAGACCAAAATCGAACTGGCCAAAGATGAGCAGGATGCCGAGCTCAAGGCCATCGAAGCGGTGCAGAAAGGCGATGAAAAAGCAGCTAAAGAAATCCTGGCCAAAGCCAAAGAAGATCAGAAAGAAAAGATCAGGCTGGCCAAAGAAGAAGCTGACAAAAAAATCGAAGAAGCCGAGAAGGAAAAGCGGGAAAAGCTCAAGAAAGTCGAAGCCGAAAAGCAGACCCGGATTCAGAACCAGAAAGAGCTCAACCGAAGCATCGAGGCTGAAAACAAGAAAGCAGCGGCCACCGAAGCTGAGGCCAAGCGCAAAGCCTGGGAGGCTCAGAAAAAAGCCGACGTGGCATCGGCCCTGATTGCCGGAGCCCTGGCCACCATCAAAGCCCTGGCGTCGGGCTTTTTCCCGATCAACCTGGTGTTTGCCGCGACCACTGCGGTGATGACCGGCATTCAGGTGGCCATGATCAAGAGCCAGCCAGCCCCCCAGTTTCGGCATGGGGGCTTTATTCCAAGCGGGGGCCGACACGGTTCGGAATACGGGCGGGGCGGCATTGCGCTCATCGACCGGGCTACGGGTCGGGACGTGGGCGAAATGGAAGGCGACGAGGCCATCATCAGCCGGGAGCAGACAGCGGCCAACCTGCCGCTTATCAACGAGATGTTCCGCAATGCCCGCACCCCTGGCAAACGGGACCGGCCCGTTACGCTCAATGACCGCAATGCGATGGGCAAACCAGCGGGCTTCAAAGACGGGGGCTTGTTTACAACGCCCTACTGGAAGCAGGAAATGCACCTCTTTGGCTCCAAGAAAGCCAAAAAAGCCGCTGAAGAAGCCCAACGCGAAGCCGAAGAAGCGGCTGCACAAGCGGCTGCTGATGCCGAAGCAGCTGCTGCCAGTGCGGGTGATTACGGCTCGGACGATTATAGCAGTTTGGCAGGCTCAGCCGAGGCCAAAGCCGCTCAGGAGAAAGCCGAAAAGCAGGGTGAAGAGCAGCTCAAGCTGCTGGCCAAAATCGTGGACTCGGTCGACAAGATGAGCTCGGACCAGAAACTGCTCTTTGGCAATTTGGCTCTGGACATTCGCCAGGGCTTGAACTACCTGTCGAGCGATACCATCAAAGGGCTGGAAGCCCTGCGCACCGGCCAGAGCGCATCGTTCGATAAGCTCAACACCACCCTGCGCAATGTCTTGCTCAGCATGGTGCTGACCCAGAACGCCAGCACCGATGAGCTGGTTGATGCCATCGTCAAAGGCATGAGCAGCCTGGAGACGCGCAGCACCAGCGAAAGCACCCGCATCATTGCGGCCATCAAAGCGGCCAGCGAGAAAGCCAGTGGGGATATTACCAAAGCCATCGACACCAGCGGCAACAGCCAGCGGCTGCTGTTAGCGGGCATCTCGATCAAACTTGGTACCGGCTTTAGTGAGTCGACCGACGCAATGGTGAAGGCCATCGACACCAGCGGCAACAAGCTCCTACTCTCACTGATGGGACTCAACCAGACCACCAAAACCGGCCTGGAGAAAGTGCAGGACCAGGTCAAGCAGGATGCCATCAAACTGGCTAAAACCACCGAAGACGGCTTTGACAAGCTGCTCAAACGGGGTGATAATAACCTGAATGATCTGACCGAGAATCTAGAGTTTTTATTCAACTCCCTGGGCAACCGGACCGAGAAGGTCATCAACACCAACGGGCTGGCCGAACGCCAGTCGCTGGACAAGTTGACCACCACCACCAAAACCGGCCTGGAGACGCTCAATAAAGATCAGACGAAGGCCATCGACAGCCTGAGCAAGAACGTGACCAAGTCAGTGGACGATTCGGCTAAAAGCACCAAAGACGCCCTGGAGAAGCTAGGCGATGCGGTAACGGACTCAATCGATGAGTTAAACAACGATCAGCAGCAGGCACTGACCAAATTAGGCGATGAAGTAACCGACGCGCTCAAAGACCTGAACACGGATCAGACCGAGGCACTGGATAAATTAAGCGATGCGGTCACCAAGTCACTCGATGAGCTCAGCCAGGACACCGACGATGCGCTCGACAGTTTGAGCAAGAACGTGACCAAGTCGGTTGACGATTCGGCCAAGAGCACCAAAGAGGCACTGGAGAAACTAAGCGATGCGGTAACCGATTCACTCGATGAGCTGAACAAAGACCAGCAGCAGGCACTGGGTAAACTAAGCAACGAGGTGACCGACTCGCTGGAGGTGCTCAATAAAGACCAGAAGCAGGCACTGGGCCAGCTGAGCGATGAGGTGACCGACTCGGTAGAATTGCTCAATAAGGACCAGAAGCAGGCACTGGGTACTTTAGGCGATAAGACCGAAGCGGCTTTGAAAGACTCGGCCAACCGCACCACGAGCTCGGTCGACGGCTTATCGGTCGAGGTGCGCAGCCTGAAAGGTTCCATCAACTCAGTTGAGGGGGCCGTCTGGCAGGTACGGGGCGCGGTGAACGGGGTCGAGGGGGCGGTTTACGGAACCAACCAGGCGGGACGATTAGATGCACTCATTGCCGGAATCAGCACCTTTGGGGGCAAATAATCGGGCCAGTGAACGGAGAATGTTTAACACTAGCTTTATTGAGTATAAACATTTGGTGGAGAGTAATTATCTTTATGGTTGCCCTCCACCTGCGTTTATCATGTAGCTTTTACTGACCATTATTACCTTCAACATTAAATGCTCAAACGTCTAACGTTAACCGTACCAAAGTACTTAAAGAAGTTTTTAGAGGGTGAATTCGAAGCGCAGGCGGGCATCTTACACGTCGAAAAGTGGAGCGAGATCGGTTCATTGATGAATTTGGTGTCTCGCTCCTATCCTTTCCCGATGAGCGTCGAGAAACCCAGTGGCACCACCGTCATCATCAGCTACTATTGCCGGGAGAAAAGTTACGAGGTACCACCCGACAAAATCCCAGGGTTGACCAGGCAGCTGGACGAGATTTTTCGGCGGTCGCTGATCTGCGAAGTGCGCAAAGTACACGAGTTAGCGGGGGGCAATTACGGTCCCTACGTGCGCACATTCCTGGAGCGATACGGCATCGAAGCCGACGTTGACGTTGACTTCGAGACCATGCGCAAGGTGTATCGGGACTATTTAGCCCGCAATGGCCGAAAAAATGGAAAAAATTTATGCGTAAAAAGTCCGGTTTTGAACTAAAAAGTCCGGCTTTTACCTGAAATGTCCGGCTCGTGCGTAAAAAGTCCGGCAAAAAAAGGCTCTGGCGATGCGTCAGAGCCTTTTTTCATAAAAATCGGCTACGAAATTCAGTCCTTTTGGACGGGGTTTATGGGGTCTACTTTTGGGTTATGACCATTACCGAACAAGTCTTTGGCCTGCAACCAGGTGAACCCAATGCGGGCTACGTTCGTGCCCTTTGGCTGCTACGTGCAGCCGACGTGCTGAACGTGCTCAGCCCGCAGGAGTTGCCCGTTGCGGGCCAGCCGCTGACGGTCAGCAAGGCGGGGCTGCTGGTGCGGACGGGGGCCATGCTGAGCCGCATCAAACCCATGACCAAGACGGCCACCTTTGAAGAGCCTGGCGACACCGAAGCAGCGGGCTCTGTCTACGCACCCCAGCTGCAGATACCCATGCCCAAACCATCACCGGCCTTCGATCAGTACTTGAGCCGGTACGCAGCCACCCGATGGGTGGTGTTTTGGGTCGACTACAACGGCCAGGGCTGGCTTGCCGGAGAGCCCGACAACGGCCTGCGCTTAACCACCAGCCGACTGCAGGGAGCCACCAACGGGCTGTTGCTAACGTTTACGGGTCGGAGTTACCACCCGGCCTGGCGGCTGGAAAGCACCGAGCCTGAAGTACTGTTTGTTAATTCCGCTTTTGATTTTGGTTTCAACCTTTCTTTTGATTCATAAGTATGCCTTTAGATTCCGCTCCAATTGAAAGCCAGATTGACGCGGCTTTCCCCGACAATGCCTCGCGCGAGATCAAGCCGTCAGGTATTCGGGTTTTCTTGAAAACGCTGGTGCGCTGGGTGCGCGATGCCGTCAATAATAATTTAGGCACCTGGAACAAAGTCAGCGACGGCCAGCCAGGCGGGGCCAACGGGGATAGCGTCTACCGACTGGGCAAGACGATCTTTGGCCGCAACACCGAAGATGGCAGCGGGGCTACCCTGCAGGCCAACACGGCCAATTTTGGTTCACTCAATGGCCTGCCCGCAGGCCAGTACTTTGTTGTCACCAACCCGGCTGAGCCAAACGTACCGGCCACGCGGTTTTATGCGTTTGCCGAACTGCCAGCCGCAACGGGCGGCACCTACGACTTCATTGACCTGACGCTTTGGGCCAAGCCCTGGGACGGTAGCTCAGGCGGGCATTTCGAGCTCAATCTATACGCGGCCAACCGGGGCGGCTTTCGCTTTCGCTATACGACGGAAGGCGACATGGATAATGTCGGTATTGTGGCCTACCAGCAGGCCGATGGCCGCACCATTCTGTACGTGCAATCAGATAACGCATTTCGGGCCATTACCCTGCGCGTCAACAGCCACGTTATGGCCGTCTGTTATAGCGCATTTACCCTGACGGCTAATCTGACCGGCTCGCTGGTGCTCAATACGCTCAATCCGACCAGTTACCGACCCCTGCAAGCCCTACGATCTCGTTTTACGACGTTCCCCGTCAGTAACTCAGACGGTGCCCTGCCCCCTGTACTCATCAGCGAAGCGGGGGCGGGTCATCTGAGTTTGGGGGCAAACTACGTCTCGGGGGCCAGTGACATGGCCTTTATTAGCTCCAACGTGGCGGGGTCGGGGTTTTCCTTCTGGCAGCTGCTCATTGAAAACGGATCGACCGTAAAAAAGCTACTGGCCTATTTGAATAATCGGGGATGGCTGGCTTTGGGCCTGAGCAATGCCACCTCGATGCTGCACCTCAAAGCCGCCAACGGTTACCAGCAGTTACGTCTGGAAACCAAGTATACCCCCTATGGCCCTGGCGACCCCAACGGGGAAGTCGGCCAGGTGGCCTGGGATGACACCTGGTTCTATCTCAAAACAGCAGCGGGCTGGCGTCGACTGCAGCTGCAATCCTGGTAATTTTTATTTTATCTCTCAACCGTCTTTTTCTTTCTACCAATGGACACAATCAAAACCCCGATTTCAGTCGAACCCGTCACCAACTTCAGCCGCATTGCGCAGCACGAAAACTTTATTATCGGCCCTGATTTGAACATGGTGCAGCAGGTGCGCGTCATTACCGTCGACGCGAGTGGCCAGCCGCTCACCGAGCGCATTCAGGCTGATCCGACGCTGACCACCAACCAACAGCAGGCGGGCATGCAACGGTATGCCGACCAGATCATTACCCGCCAGACGATGGGGGCGTTTGTCGATGCAACCGGCCAGGTGGTAGCTGAAGGCACTGAGGGTGCCATGCCCCAACGCGACTACTTTCAGGGCATCACCCTGGGTGATCTCAAAAAGAAAGGGCTCACCGTCACCGACAGAACACCGTTTGCCTCGCTGCTATATGCCCTGCTGACGAGTGAAATTCTCAACATCGACGCCCGCAGCGGATTATGAGCCAGCAGCCGATTGTCGTTCGCTACAAAGAAGACGACCCGAAGGCAGATCGGTGGGTATTGGTCCAATCCGTTACGTTTATGACCAAAGCGGGCAAGGTGACGGTGCCTCGTGGCTATACGACCGACTTTGCCTCGGTGCCCATGCTGCTTTGGGGCTTTTTCCCGCCAATCGGGCGGCACAACCGGGCCACCCTGCTGCATGACTGGTGGTATGACAACCGGCTATTTGAAGAAGTCGTTGGCCAAAGACAAGCCAGGCGGCTGGCTGATGAGCAGCTGTACGAGCAGCTGAAGGCTGTTGAACCCCGCAAGCCCATTCGTAACTACTGCATGTACTTGGCTTGCCGCTGGTTCGGTCACCGCTGGTGGGTGAACTAAGCCCGCTAAAAGGCTCCTGGATAACCGGGAGCCTTTTTTGTGCGTCCTTTCGGGTGGCTGCAGGCTGAGCCAGTTTTGCGTACCAATTTAATGAATCAGCCTATGACTCAGCAGGATTTAACCGCACCCATCGACCGCGTCAAAGTCAGCAGGAGCGAACAGTTCGCCAGGGCGTACCAGGTCTTTTCCGATGAGACCACCGAGCAGGATTTGACCGACTACCGCTTCAGTGCCGAGCTCAGCAACAACCAGGGCATGCTGCTGGCCTTATCCGAAACGTCGGGCATCAGCCGACCGGCTCTCAACAGCGTCGTGGTGACGCTGAACACCATCCGCATGGGTGAACTGGCAACGGGGGCTTACACGCTGCTGCTGTACGGGGTACGCGATGACGAGCGGGAAATTTTCGTGCAACTCTTAATGCAGGTCGAACCGTGAACGTCATCAAAGTCATCCGACCAGCCCGCAACGAGCCCGTGAAGCTCATTCGCACCGGACCCGTCACGGTGCAGCTGGTGCGCTCAGCGGTGCCACCCGTTCAGCTGATCAACCAGAAAGGCGTTGTCATTTTCGGGGGCAGCACCCAGGCCAGTCAGATCACCACCAAGACCGACTTTGCCGCTTTATACAATCTCAAAAAACAATTTTAATTTTTATAAACCATGTTAGAACAGGAGTTAAAAGACTTAGTAGACCTACTCGCTGGCGATTACAAAGCCATCATTGGTATGATCGGCAATTTGAGTGCGTTACCTGCTGACATCACCAAAACCAGCCTGGTAGCTGCGCTGACCTCGCTCAATACCAAGATCGCCAATGCTGCGGGCATCAACGATGCAGTCAAAGCGGCAAACTCGACCTGGAGCTCGAACAAGATTCAGGGCAGCATCGATGCAGCTGTTGCGGCTCTGGTCAACGGGGCACCAGCGGCCCTGGACACCTTGAAAGAACTGGCTGATCAAATGGCCGCTGACGCCAGCGTACTTGACAGCATTGCGGTGGCCCTGGGCAAACGGGTGCGCGTCGATCAGGCGCAGACCTTTACGACGACCGAGCAGCAGCAGGCTAGAGACAACATCGGGGCGGCAAGCAAAGCCGACATCGGCAACCCGAGCTTTGATTTTGCGGCTTACTACACGCAGAAAAAATCAGCTTAATGGCTTGGTACGATCAACTCATTTCCGACCTAAAGGCGTTTGCCACTGCCGTGGTCACGGATGTCAACAGCCTGCGACCCCGGCTGTTACCCGCTGGTGGGACGGCTGGCCAGGTACTCGCTAAATCGAGCAGTACGGACTATGCTACCGGATGGGTAACGCCCGCCAGCGGTGGGGTGGCCTTCACGACGGTGTTTAATTACCCGGCTCTGGTGGCCCTGGGCACCCCGTCGACGCTCACCTTTGTGTTGGTCAGCCAGGACAATAAGACCAACACCTTTAACGCCAACTATCTGCTGTGGCCCAACGGGGTCAGACGGCTGCTGACCAGCACCTCGGACAATGCACCCATTGATTACAGCAGTATGGGCAGCGTTATTCACGATGGTGGCGGGGTGTTTTCGGGCGATACCACCCGAACCCCTGACAAGGTCTTCGACGGCAACGCGCAGACCTTCTACGATGCGGCCAATGGGGATGCGGGCAAGTACGTCGGGCGCAACCTGGTAGCCCCTAAAACGCTCAACAAGATTAGCTTTATCCCCCGGCCTGACAGCTACTACGGCACCAAGATCAATACGGGTCAATTCCAGTATTCGACCGATGGGGCAAGCTGGACAACGGTTTACACCGTATCGGGGGTTGACAGTAACAACTACACTCAAACCTTCAGCTTCACCTTCGCGCCCGTCACGGCTCAGTACTGGCGGCTCTACTGGCCCGGTACCGAATCCTTTGGCAACGTGGCCGAGATTCAGCTGCTGTATTCCTACTAACCAACCAAGAGCCCGCCAGCCGTCAGCAGCGGGCTTTTTTTGGTCCTTTCCTGACGGTAGTTGCCTGCTGACTTTCGTAGCGTAATAGACCATTACGGCAATGTCTGTCAATCTGAATGGCATTTGGGCCATCTCCCATCTTCACGTTTCAACCGTCATGGCGGCTTTAGAGGCTAATCAATTCCGGCCTTACCTGACGGGTTACCCCGACGTACCGGCCACGGTGCTCGAAGCCTGCTCATCGCAGACCGACTACACCATTGAGGGCTACTGGGCCGACCGGCTCAGCATCGGCCAGGATGCGCAGGTGCCCGTCATTCCCGTCACTGGCATTCTAACCCGCAGTGATCTGTATGGCAATGTGTTTTCTACTGATTTTATCATTTCGATGCTCTACAACATCGCAGCTAATGATAAAAAGAAAGGGGTCATTCTGGACTTCAATACGGGCGGGGGCCAGGTAGCGGGCATTGCGGAGTTTGTGCAGGCGGTGCGGGCGGTGAAGGAAAAAAAGCCCGTCGTTTCCTCGGTTCAGTTCTGCGCATCAGCGGGCTACTGGGTGGGTAGCCAGGGCAGTGAGGTGCACATGAAGCCAGGCACCGTGAGCTCGGTCGGTTCCATCGGCACCATGTACATGCACGTCAACCGGGCCAAAGCGATGGCACAAGCCGGTTTAGAGCCCGAAATTTTCCGCTCGACGGGCAGCATTCACAAGAACCGGCAAAACGACATTGAGCCGCTCGATGACGAAGCCAGAGCCGAAATTCAGAAAGGGCTCGATGCCTCCAACAAAGTCTTCAAAGCCGACGTGCGCATTGGACGGGGCACCAAGATCAAGTCAGACGATGTCTACACCGGCAAGCTCTACAATACGCAGGATTCCATCAAAGAAGGTCTGGCCGACAAGGTAGCCGACCTGCAAACTTCTTACCAACGAGTACTTCAATTATCTAAAAGCTATGCTTAAAAACCCCGTATCGGGCAGCTTTCTAGCTACCCTATTGCCCTCCTTTGCGTTGTCGTTCCTGGCCAATGCTACGCAGGACGAAGTCATCAAAGCCGAACAGGAAGCGGCTGTCATCCATCAGAAGCTGCAGTCAGCGACGGTCAACCCGCCAACGGGCGAAGTACAGGGCGCACCGGCTCAGCCGACTGCAGCAGTGCCACCCGTCGCACCGGCTACCCCGACTGTGACCACGCCCGTAGCACCCGTCGCGCAGGGCACCATGCCGCTGGAGATTCCGGCTCCGATGGGTGATCTGGCGGGCCAACTAACGGCCATGACCACCCGAGCCACGACGGCTGAAGCCAGTGTCAACACGCTGACGGCTCAACTGACCAACACCACCAACGAGCTCGGCCAGTACAAAGCCTGGTACCAGAAAATGACCGGCCAGGGTACGGCCTTACCCGTAGCTGACGCCAGCAACCGTGGCCAGCAGGTAGACACCGAGCAGCCAACGCTGTCAGCGGCTTCAGCCAGCGTACTGGCGGCTTACCAGAACCGCAACCGCACCAAGTAAACGGCCAACAATGGCCCTATTTTTTTCAATCAGACAGCCGGGATGCCGGACCACTAACGCTAAAAAAAAGAGAGTACAATGAATGAAGCAATTGATTTTTCAAATTTTGGCACCGACCTCATGCGGACGGTGCAGGACATGGGCGGCAACATTGTCCTGATCAACTCGACGTTGGACGGGGTGGCCTCGCTGCAAAATGACTTTTCGACCGAGATCATTCGGGACAAAGGCTTACTGGTAAGTGCCGAAATCAAAGATGCCTTCAAAGCGGCCAGCGATAAATTCGAAGGGCAGAATGCGCTGGAGATTCGTTCGCGCAAAGCCGATTTCACCGAAGGTGACATTGATCTTGAGATCACTTTGGATCAAATCAAAAAGGCGTACCGCTCCTATTACGGCTGGATGCTGGAACCCACCCGCACCGAGTCTGAAGTGCGTGACAATCCGTTTGAGCTCTTCTTTATCCGGCAAATCATTCGTCAGCACTTCCAGTTTGCGCGGACCAAAACGGTTTGGAAAGGCGTCTACAACACGACCGCGAAAGGAGCCGAAAACATTGCCGATGGCTTTCTCAAGAAGTTTACCGCAGCTCGCGCGTCAACCGATGCCGCAGCTAAGATCAGTGCCAATCACGTCTTCGACGGGGAAGACCTGACCGATGACAATGCTTACGAGCAGATCAACGGTCTGGCGCAGCTGGTGGCCAGCACCCGCGAAGACATGCTGGCCATTCCGCTCAACTTCTATTTGTCCCAAGTGAGCTACGACAAGTACCGTCGTAATCGTCGCGCCCTGTTCCCCGAGCACGTTGGACCGGCTGACAAGCCGACCACGCTCGACGATTACAGCCAGATCAGCTTTGTGATTGATCCGGGTCTTGCCGGTAAACAAACGATGGCCATTACGCCCAAAGACAACCTCAAGTTCATTGCCAACGAGGCACCGGGCGTGTATCACATCAACATCGTCAAGCAGGTCAAGTCGTGGCAGATCAGCATTCGGGTGTCGATTGGCTTCGACTTCGCATCACCCGATCTGCTGTTCATTAACGACGCGGTTTAATCCCTTTCCCCTGGCTGCTTCACGGTAGCCAGGGCATTGCTCCAGTCTATTTTTTTCAGTTCACAAGTTTTTATCAGATAGCTAAACAGATGAAGTTTTTCAAAGTGTTTTTGGGCTTAGCCCTTTTTGCAGTAGCGGCCCTGGTGGCCGAGCAGACCGGCAACGTGCTGGCAGGGATTGTCAGTATTCCGTTGCTGACGTATGGGTTTGAGGCATTGACCGGCCTTTCGCTCTTGAGTGGCCCGCTGGCCTTGTACGGGGCATTGTCTCCCATCAAACGGCCTGCGCAGGGTGAAGCCAACCCTGGCGGTGGTCGCAAATTGTGGCTCATCGGGGTTGATTCCATCGTTGGCGAATGGCCCAAAAAAGGCGACATCGTAGAGGGGGAAATTATCAACCCACCCGTACTGGTGGCAGGCCCACCGGCTGCAGTGTTCGTTGAAGTAGCCGTTTCGGATAACTCGCTCAAGATCGACCAGAACATGAAAGGCGCATCGGGCTATCAGTCCTGGGAGCAAATGATTGAAGTTAAGATTGCAGGCTTTGGTAAAGTGCAGGTGGCCGCTATCGAAAACCTGCTCAACCAGGAGGTAGTTGCCATCGAGCTCAGCAACGATGGTCAGCGCATTGTCATCGGTACGTCAATCAACGGCCAGCAGTTTGAGATCACCCACACATCGGGTGCCAAAGGCGGTGATCGTCGGGAATGGACGCTCAAATCAAAGCAGGACGGCTATATGCATGGCTACCTGCCGTTGAAAGACACAATTGTGATCCCTGGCGTTTCCTAGTCTTTATTTTTTAACCGCTCAACCGGCTCCTGCTCCCGACGCGTCGGACCGTCACCGGGCAGGAGCTTTTTTTCTGATTCGTTATGGCAAAGTCAACCAAAAAAATCAAGCTGCTGTGTGCTCCAGACGTATCGTTTTCGATAGGTGATGAGAGTTTTCGGGCTGACGCCCTAACCGTGGAGCAGGCCGAAGCGGTCGCGGCTCAATATCCTGGCCAGTACCTGGAAGTAGTCGAAGACAAAGTCAAAGGGACCGAGACCGAGTCCTAAACCCGGTTTATGGAAACCCTAGAACAGCTTAAAGCAAAAATTCGGACCATTTTAAACGATACCCCTTTTATCGTCATGCTAGACAAAAAACAACTCAAAGCGGCCTATCAGCTGGCCCAAATGAATCATAGCTCTCAACAGACAGAAGACTCTGCAGCGGCTCTGGCAGCAGCTAAAGCCGCTTATGAAGCGGCTTTAGCGCAGGGTGACGCCATCAGCCCTGCGCCCGCAGCACCCACACCGACAAAGCCAGTGACACCGGCTAAACAGACTATGCAAAAAGCGGCTCCTAGAGTGGCTCCAGCAGCGTCAAAGCCAGCGACGCCAGCGGCTCCAAAGCCAGTGGTGCCCACTGCTCCAGCACCAGCGGCACCCGTAGTGACGGCCACCGAAACGATGGCCAACAACGATGACCAGACGCAAGCGGGTGATCAGGATGAGCTACAAGATGACCAGGCGCAAGCGGATGGCCAGGGTGATCAGCAGCCGACCGAACAAACCAACCAGCCCACGGAGCCGGAAAAAAAAAGCGAACCGACGCCCGGCGAATAGTTAACAACCCGGTAGGCTTGGAAAAAGAGCAGCTGATGTTGAAGGCCGAAGACCTTCACCGTCGAGCTGCTCTTTTGTCTAATACGCTGGCTGACTTTGCCGATGATGACGTTGCTGGCCGCTTGCCGGTTGTCAAACAAATCATGCAGTTGCGCGAAGAGTGGAAAGACGTTCGCTTCGAGATCGAGACCGGCCAGCAGCGTCGCAAGCTGCCCGAGCCCAAACCCACGACCATACCCCTGGGCATGAGTGAAGCCGAGATCAAAGTTGAACTGGCCCGCACCCGCACCGGCATCTCCAAGAACAAACAAAAGCTCGAAGAGCAGCCCGACCACAAAAAAGCCGATGTCTGGCAAGCCGAGCTTGACCGGCTGATCGGTCTGCGCGAAGCTCTGGAAGCCGAGCTTGGTGAGCTAAAATACAAGCAAGAGCTAAAAAATGAAGGGCTCTAAAATTTGACGCTTTTTCTGGAATAGACCATTTTTTTCTCAATCGACAACCCCAATGAGACAACACAATAAATACCTGGTCAAAGTGCAGGAAGAGTTGAGCGTCTATCAAAAGTACCTGCTCGATGACAAGACCGAACTGACACCGACCCAGTTTGAGACCTACGAAAAGATTGACACCGTTCGGGCCTGGCTACGCGCAGGGCACTCGGATCAGGACGTTTTGAGCATGCTTAAAAATACCCGCTCGATTCAGGATCGTCGGGCGCGTGAAATCCTGACGCTGGCCTACGAGGTGTTTGCCGAGCTACGCCAGTCTAAGAACAAAGAAGGCGTCAAGTATATGTACGCTGAAATCTTTCGTAGTGCGGCTTTTGAAGCCAAGCAAATGGGCGACCTGGTGTCGTTTGGCATCCTGATGGATAAAGCAGCCAAAATCGACGGTGCCTATGACAATCAGAAGGTAGTCGACAACGAGTCGAAGAAAAAACCGACCAAAGTGGTCTTCAAAATCAAATCGGTCACCGTGGCCCCTGCGCCAGTGGCCCAAAATCAAATTCAGGACATCAGCCATGAAGAAATACGATGAACCTGCCGACCAAGACGAGATTGAACTGCTGGTCAATGAAAAACAAGGCACTTTTTTGGATGCTGTCACCTCACGACATTTCAAAATGGTCGGTATGGTGGGCGGTCGCGGCTCAGGTAAGTCGATTAGCCTTTCTGATCTACTCAAAATAGCGTCTGAAGAACTACCAAAGGCAAAATGCGGCTGGGGCGTTAAAACCGTCAAAAAAGCAAAGTCGAAATTAACGTCAGGGCTAAAGGCAGGCTGGAAACGCTGGAATTGCCACGAATACGAATGGGAAACCGGCGAAGGGGACTATGTGCTCTGGCGGGAACCACCACCCGGCTTCGACCGGCCTTACGAGGCACCCGATAACTGGGAAAACTGCATCACCTTCGCCAATGGATTCTGCATCGAGTTTGAATCCTTCAAGCTGGCGGCTGACGAAAACCGGGGGGCTAACTACGATATGTACGTTGTCGATGAAGGGCTGAATTTTAAAAAAACCTGGCTTAAAATCGTATTGCCCACCCTAAGAGCGAACGTCGGAAAATTTGACTCTTTTCTGCACCATAGCTTTTTTGTGTTTTCCTCCCCACCCTGGACACCCGATGGCCAATGGATGTATGAGATTGAAGAGCTATCGAAAAAAGAGCCCGACAAGTACTACTACATGGAAGTACGCACCAGGGACAATCAAGCCTTTCTGCCTGATGACTATATTGACGGCCTGCGCAAGATTCTGACCAAGATGGAATTCGAGGTTGAAGTGGATGGCAAGCGTATTTCGAAGCTGCCTAAAACCTTCTACCCTTCTTTCAGCAGAGAGACCCACGTTCTGGAAGAGCACGACGAAGACGAGCCTTTGAAAATGAACGGTGAGTTATTCTACTCGACCAACAAGTACCTGGTGGCATCCCTTGACTTCAATGCCCACTTCACCAGTGCCACCATGTGGCAGGAGGATGATGAGTATGCCAGGCTAGTCGATGTGGTGTTTGTGAAAGAGGCTCAGGATGGGGGCACGATGGCACAAGCCCTGGCCCATTCCATCAAGCAGGTTTATGGGGAGCACAAAAAAAAGCACATCATTCTGACGGGTGACCGCAACGGGGGCAGCAAGAGTGCAGGCTCGAATAAGACCATGTTCATGCAGGTAGAAGAGATACTAACAGAAGCAGGATGGGACGTGGTACTAGCCCCACTCAACTTCAACCCACTGCACAAGGATAAGCACAACAGCATCAACCGGGTGCTGGCCGAGAAGGAGCCCGAGCAGTTCAAGGTGCGCATCGACGGGGTGAAGGCAAAGGCGGCTGTCATCAGTATCGAGAACAGCCCGATACAGACCGACTACTCGAAGGACAAATCAAGCGAAGAAGGGGGCGGTGAGCAGGAGCTGGCAACCCACCTATCCGATACGGTCGACTACTACATCATGCGACGCATGCGGCTCGGACTGGCCAAAGCCAACGAAGACTTCGAGATTGAGTTTGGACGCTGATCAGGCTGGCCAACCTGATGGATCACCAGGCCGCTCAAGCTGGCCAGCCTGATCAGTCGACCGGCTCGACACTCAGTCAGCCCCAACTATAACCGGCAACACGTATCAATTCAAAACGGTCGAGCCGCTCCAGGATTTTGCAAGTACCTGCGAGCGGCTCGACCGTTTCAGCTATTCGGCATTTTCAATTTTGGAAATTTCCAAAATGCCAAAGGGCGGGGTCAACACACAAAGTTGCGCTCAAAAAACGGCATTGTAATTTTGTAAGTGACTATTTTACAATGAGTTAACCTTTGTCCTACAACAAAAACAGTGCAACTTTTTAATCAGCTAATAATCAGCACCTTACTCAGATTATCACAATAATTAGTCCGAATTTATAAAACAAGTCCTTCATCAATAATTTAAAGTTTTATTTCTATTTTAATCATTACATTAAGTATTCCTCTATTAGGATGTATAAGTTTAAGCTAAAATCGCATTAGTAACCGTTTCTAAAAGCTTCTAGCAAACACTAAGACATATGAGTACTATATCAAAGACTTGGTTCAAAAGTATCTCACTTGGCAAGATACGTTCCTTTGATTCTAAGCAAACAATCAGCTTCACAGACAAGAATGGTGCCCCTGCTCAGTGGAATATTATTTTAGGTGACAATGGGACTGGCAAAACGACAGTTTTGAAAGGACTTTGTTTTGCTACAGGTGCCTTTTGGAGCGACACTGAGGCAGTCATATTACGACGTACTTATGAAAGTATATCTATCAAATGCATTCTTGCCACAGGTAATGAGGAAAAAAGTATTTCACAAACAATAGAATTCAATGACATGAGGTATGGAACTTTCGTTAAATACGCCAACTATCATGCTAGAGAAGAAGCAGGAGAAAGCTTTGCTTTATTCGGATATGGAGCAGCAAGAGGAATTAATCAAGCTGTAGTTTCGGAACAAGTTAGCCCTGTACTAAGCATATTTAGAGAGGACGCGCCTTTATCGAATGCAGAGCAATGGCTTCTTGAAGCGGAACTTAGTTATAATAAAGACTCAAATCAAACAGGTTATTATTTACTAGTCCGAAACGCATTACAAAAACTTTTTCGAGAAGAGGTCCAAAGCATAAAAACGCAACAACGACGCTATGCAGTTAATGTGTATTTTCAGACTGCTTACGGAGAGGTACGTCTGAATGATTTAAGTCTTGGCTATAGAACTCTTATTGCATGGATGGTTGATTTTGCAAGAGGACTGTTTGATAGATACCCAGACAGTACAAACCCTCTAGCAGAACCTGCAGTTTGTTTAGTAGATGAAATAGACTTGCATCTACATCCTCGTTTTCAGAGATATATTATAGAATTCCTAACAGAAACTTTTCCTAATACTCAGTTCATTGTAACCGCTCACAGCCCCTTAATAGTACAGGCTGCTGAAGGGGCTAACATAATTTTGCTCAAGAGAGTAGGTAACGAAACAGTCGTAGAAAATGATAAAATAAATGTTCATGACTGGCGAATTGATCAAATACTAAGTAGTGATCTATTTGGCGGTATAGGTGGCCGTGCACCGCAAATAGAAGATAAAATGACTCGTAGACGAGAGCTTTTAAAAAAAGATGATTTAACAGCTGAAGAAATTCATGAATTAGACAATCTAGAGGAAGAGCTTAGTGAATTGCCAGCAAGTGAATCTAGAGAGGCTCTCAAGGCCTTGGATCTTATAATAAAAGCTACTTCTAACCTCCAAAAAAAGTGATACGTATTAATAAAGCTGAAGCTGCAATTCCTGCCATTCTTGACTCAGGCGGAGCAGGAGATACTGAAACTAACTATTTAAAGGCAAATTTTGACGCTGGTGATTTTGAGTTTGTATTTAAATCGCATATTTATGGCCATGAAGATGTGAAGAAAACGCTAGTTGAAATACAACATGGCAAGTGTTGCTTTTGTGAAGCGAGAGTTGATCATACATCACATGGAGATGTAGAGCATTTCCGTCCAAAAGGCGGTTATCAAGTATCTGAAGGTTTGCCATTAATAAAACCAGGATACTACTGGTTAGCATACGATTTTAATAACCTTTTTTTTGCCTGCGAAAAATGTAACCAAAGTTACAAAAAGAATTACTTTCCACTAGATGACGAATCTAAACGTGCCAAATCTCATCATGATGACTATACACAGGAGTATAGCTTAATCATACATCCAGAACTAGATGACCCTGAGCAACATATCACTTTTGCCTCTGAGGTGGTAAAGCCTTTAGATGGGTCAATGAAAGGAGAAGAGACTATAAGAAGGACGGGTTTAGATCGTAAAAAGTTAGAAGACGAAAGATTAGACTATATTAAGATACTGAAACCATTAGCTGTCTTAGCAAAAAGCGATTTGCCAGAGGCTGAAGAGGCAAAGTCTCTTTTTAAAGAACTAGGTTTGGCAAAAAGCATCTACTCTTCTATGGTGAGAGCAAATTTCAAAGATTTAGTAATTTAGAAGAGTATTACATTCAACCGATATATTTATAGAGTAAGCACAAAACCACAACCAAGTTTCATCATATTTTGCTGAAGCATAGTAAACAATTATCTGTCCTGAAAAAAGTCTTTGCGAATTCAAAGTAGTTTAGACAACTATGAGACTGCTTCTCCCTATATAAAACTGTCCTAGAAAAAACACAAGTTTTTCTCAGGACGCTTCTCTATATTGTAATATGGATCAAGAAACTGTTCCGGTGGCACTATTTGTAAGGGTATCCAAAAAGTCTCAAAGCTATGAGCGGCAAGTGTTAGAACTCACAAGGCATGCAGAGAGATTAGGATACAAGATTGCCCAAGTTGTTCATGAGAAAGGAAGTGCTACCAAACGTCGAAACGTTGAACGGCCTGAGTTGGAGGAATTGCTGCAGCTATGTAGAAAGCGTACTATCAAAAAAATATTGGTAACCGAATTTACTAGACTTGGGCGACGTCGTGGGGAAACACCACAATTAGTAGAAGAAATCACAGAGCTGGGTGTTTCAATCTATGCACATAATCTACATTTAGAAACATTGTTACCTAACTATAAACGTAATCCAGTAACGAATATGATCTTAGCCGTAATGGTAGAAATGGGAGCACAGGAAACTGAGCGTTTGTCTGAGCGCATTATTTCAGGTCAAGAAGAAGCTCGTAACAATGGGGTTCGCATCGGGCGGCCAATAGGAAGCGTTATTGGAAATAAAGAACTACTAGAAAAATACCCACGGATTGTTAAAGATCTTAAAGCAGGGCTCAGTATTCGGCAGATTTCTGCTATCCGAAGTAACTCAAAAGACACAGTTCAACGAGTAAAAAAAGCACTAAATAGTAATCAGTTTCCATCTAACCCTCTAAATTAATAAATCCTCAGTATGTACATAAACTTTTGATTGAACCCATAACATTTATCGAATTAATATGAGAGTAAGCATTGAAACAGCTGTTGAGCTATTTAGTAAGCATCTAAATAAAAACGATAATAAGCATATTCTATTTTCTGCACCATTTGGTTATGGTAAAAGCTTCTTTCTAGAAAACTACTTTAACTATAGCAATGTTTATAGACCATTTTGGTTGTCACCCGTTAAATACATTGTTGGTAACAATGAAGACATT
Source organism: Spirosoma oryzicola (assembly GCF_021233055.1). Lineage (NCBI taxonomy): Bacteria > Pseudomonadati > Bacteroidota > Cytophagia > Cytophagales > Cytophagaceae > Spirosoma > Spirosoma oryzicola. The sequence goes on from NZ_CP089538.1 coordinate 4,239,715, forward strand.
TTTGAATATATTAAGCTAGATATAGCAATTCAAATTCTACTATCTTCCGATTTCAAAGTAGCTTCAACCCCAATATTCAGCGATGAATTGTATGCTTGGCAACTACTAGAAAGTAGTCCTGAAGAGGTTGCGAAACTTCTTCTTGAGACTATAAAAGACCTCGATATACCTATTGTAAAACAAGGTGTCGACGTAATTTTAAAATCCTTAAAATTAAGAGAAGAATTTCTTAAGAAGAAATCGAGCCTTATCGACTCCAATAAAAGTGAGTATGATAAGTTATTAGATTTCATATCATCGCAGAATAAAGTTAAAGGTTCAATTTACGAAGATGACATTATTACTAAAATCATCAGAACTTCATTACAAGCTATAAAATACAACAACCCTGATTACGCATCAACAAATAGTATAAAGGAAAACGTTTTAATAATTGATGACTTTGATAGATTAGACCCCGAACACATATTTAGAATATTAAATATATTTAGTGTTCATCAAAACTATTTTAACAACAAAGTCGAATATGATCAAAACAAATTTGGTTTTGATAAAATTATAATTGTTTGTAGCATCAATAACATTGAAAAAATATACAAACATAAATATGGAGAAGGCGTTGATTTTCAAGGATATATAGGAAAGTTCTATTCGACAGAAATTTTTCATTTTGATAATCAAGCTTCAATTGCTTACCATTGCCAACATAATTTTTCATCAGAATTAGACGATGAAGAATTAAAATTATTAGGATTGTTTCTAGCTTTTTTCACTAAGAACAATAAAATATCTATCAGGAATATTGTCAAACATGAGAGACTATCTCCAACAAATGAATTTATTTTAAATAAATATGAATTTCCGCAGATAATAAACGAAGCAGACAATACTTTAAAGTATAAAATGTCAGGAAATCTTCGCATTTTGAGCAAAGCAGTTTGGGCTGATAATTACCAATTTCCTGTTAAGAATAATATAAATTCCTTTTATATCTCTAGCAATGATTTCAAATTTTTCAAAATAATACAAATACTAACGACAATATTTGGCGACTATAATTATCTTAAAAATATATCAAATGAGTTTCGTAATGAAAAGCTGTTATTTGACGATACGTTGACACTTCCAATTATTAAAATTGTCATTCCACTAATGCACTTTTTAATGAATTTTGATGATGCAAAAAGTATTTTCGCTAATATCAATGATAAAAGGATGTCAGTTGAAATCTATAATAGCATTGAAACAAGTAAATTGATTGACCTACCTTTATCCGACTTCTTAGATAAACCAATTACTCTTCCTGTCGGGTGGAATATAACTAACCAGTATAGCGGCAATGTCAGTTACTATTCGAATGTAAGTAACAATTTTTCAAGTGATATAAATTATACAACGTACAAGTTCAAACTACAAGAACAATTATTAAATATTTTAGATTATACTTTGAAGTTTCTAGAAAATAAATCATTCTTACATAAACTCGGTATATCGAACTAGTTTTCTCAATGAAAGAGAAACCTTATCGATAAATTAAATATTGAAAACTTATTAATTTTGATCATGTTTAGTTCGTTAATAAAGTGGTTGTAATTGACTAAAATTGCAACTAACAATAGCCTGATCAATTGACCAAGCTATTATCAATTGGCAGACTGGTCAGGAAACCTTATTTCGTTGGCGGGCCTGCATCGCTTTACTGGCTTTCAGTTCGACCGAGACTCGACGCTCATCGGGCTTGCCGTAAACTTCCATACCCTTATCAGACTTTCGACCGAGCAGCACTTTGACCGCGTCGGTGGTTAGGCAGAGCGTATTGAAGCACCAATCGGTAAACGTTTTCCGACCAGCCTTGCTGCTGAGCTCAGGGTGCAGATTCATTTCAGCGGCCACCAGCTTGAGCCAGAAGTTGAACTTGACCAAACTGATGAGCGGCAACTGGTCCCAACCGCCATATTTAGCCACGATCTTTTTGACCTCATCAAATTGCGGAATCTTAGCCATCACGTCGTTTTTGATGCGGGCTTTCATCAGCCACACCTCGCCATCGATACCAGGCCGCAGGGCCGTTTTGTGCACTCTGATGAAGTCTTCGAGATCACCATAGTGAAAGCCAGTTCGACATAATATGATAAACAGATCGGCCACTTGCTGGAGCTTTGGACTCTTAAAGCGATGCTTTAATAAGGTTTCGAATTGATCATTGGTCAAAAAGACCGGGTCACCATAGGTTATGCCTTTCACTTTGTAGCCGTCTAAAGGGTTTTTATCGGTCAATTTGTTCAATTTGGCCCACGCAATGACGTTTTTGATGGTCTGCGTTTGCTTAGCTATGTAGCTATCAGCATGGCCGATTTTGCCATTGGCTTGCTTAAATTTTTTCATCCAACCCCGATAGGCTTTCACCCAAGTCAAGTCGAAGTCTTCAACGAGTAGATCGATGGCTTTGCGCGAGATCAGAAAGTCAGTGAGCTTTTTTCGGACGTTGTCATACACGCCAATAGTTTCTTCTACCAGGTTGCGCTCAGCATCGGCCTGGCAATCCTTCAAGTAAAGCTCGAAGGCTGATAGCAAACTAACAGCAGAGCTCTGGCCCTCAAACAAGCGTCTGATCTTGGCTGCTGTGATCTTTTCTTTCTTTCTGAATAAATCGCTGTAGTGAGCCCGCAGCTGATCACGCATGGTGTCTAAGTGGCCATTCATGAAGTAGGATTCAGGCTCGGCTTTTGTTACCCGCTCACCGTCCCAGTTTTCCCACCCGATAGTATGGCCAGTACTACCGATGTCAATTCGTTCGCCGCTTACCGTGATGCGGCAATAAATCACGGCTTTACCGTTTTGCTTGCTTCTGCGTCTCCAAAAGCTAATGTCCATTCTTGAAATGTTCATATGTGCTGCATTTAGTGCAGCGGGTGAAGCGAATTAGTAAAGGGGGGCCATTCGATTTTGTTGATTAAGCGGTATAATCCTTTTAATCGGTTTTTAATATTAGGCTGCGAGGGGGTGCTACCAGACTTTTCAGGGTGCTACCGGAGGTGTCATCAGCCAACAAAATCGGGGCGGAACGGCCAAAAAGGGCCAAAAAAAAAGCCTGATACGGTTTAGTATCAGGCATCGATTCATTATAAGCGTACTATTGCAGAGAGGAAGGGATTCGAACCCTCGATACGGTTGCCCGCATACACACTTTCCAGGCGTGCTCCTTCAACCACTCGGACACCTCTCTGTTTGTGTTTTGACAGCCGCTGATCTTATCCGTATTCTGGCTTGTATTAGATAAGCATTACAAGCTCGTAGCGTCAGCTGTTTCCTTATGGGAGTGCAAAATAAGCGAATGTGTAGGGGTTGTGCAAACAATGTAATGAAATAAAGACAACTACAGGGGAATGCTTTTCTTCTACAACCGAATCCCCCCTACGTAATAGGTCACCCCAAGCGCCAACAGGATCAGACCAATGACGACATAGAGATACATAGGTAATTTGTTTTTCATGGCAAAGTGTATAGTAGCGGTAAACCGATATAGCCACCGGAGATTATCAACAGATTTCATATTGATAACCTGCCCTTAACTTTTATAGCTTTAATTTCTACGAATAACGCTACGATCGCTGGTTGTGTTATCCGATTTACTGACTGCTAAGCAATTCTACATAATAGAATCGAAATAAAGTTTAAATCTGCTGCTTGTCCAGCTATACCATCATGTCCTCCTAACGCTATAGCATACGCCACAGCTTATGTAGTCATATTTCACTAACTATAAAGTAGCCTTATAGTAGTATTAGTACCAGTAAATATTTGATACTAAGTAACAAATGATAGCTTTGCGCTGAAAAACGAGCTTTGTTCTTCTGAACTGCTTGTTTTGGTGTGGATAGAAGTAGAAAGCCCGACTCAATTTGAAGCCGGGCTTTTTTCTTGTAGCCTATAAGCTGGTTACTTTTACCTAAACCGCAGCGCTGATTTGAGTGGGTAAAAAATGAATACTAACGTGTCCTGACAACTTGTAAGTAATTGATCAGGGGCTTTCGGGCTCCATCGGGAATGGCAATTTCGTGCGAACCGATATAGAGCTGATTCGACTCAATCCGGTCTATGTAAGCAAGATTGATAACCAGCGAACGCGACAATTGATAAAACCCGGCGGACAGGTAGGGTAAGAGTCTACCCAGGTTTAATGATATATTGATGGCATGGTACGTCCTGGTAGGATAAATTCGATGAAAGCCCGCTGGCGTTAAAAACAGTTCACTGTTGCCACGATCCGCTTTTACAAAGAGAATCTCGGTCTTAATAACCCGAATATAACCACTACCCGTAGGTAGAAACGTGTGATCGGGCAATTCAGGTGAACCCGCAATATTTCCTGCGTAAAAATTATGCATGGCTAAATCAATTTGAGCGGCTAATTCGCGGACACGAACCGGTTTATGTAAAAAAGCAGCCGGAAACGTTCCTTTTGCCCGCTTAAACGTCTCCGCTTCCGAATTTCCGGTTATGTAAATGACAGGCACCCACTTGATGCGCATTAGCTCTTTTACCGTTGTAATGCCATCAATCGGCCCGTTTAGCATGATATCCATCAGCACGATGTCGGGCTGGCTTTGTTCCATACTCCTGATCGCAGCCTCATAGCTGGTTGCCATCCCGCAGATGATGTAGCCTGACTTACCTAGGCTCTCTTCCATATCGGTGGCCATAAACAAGTCATCTTCAACAATTAGAATTCGTAAAGGCGTTTCCATTAGTAGTATATATCTGTAACAATAGAGAGCGGGCTATTGAAGAGTAACCAGCGTTGATAAGTCGAACGACAGTGTAAACGAACAACCGTTGTCCATGTTGAAATAGCTTTTCCCTTTTAGTTTCTGGGTAATCATATCCATCAGCTTCATGCCAAACGAATTTGCTTTCGGTTTGGGCGTAAACCCAGGCCCATTGTCTAAAAACAGAACGTTGAGCTTTCCATTTACTTCCTGACAGCTTATTTCTAAAGATGGGTTTGGGTGATCTGGAAATGCGTACTTACACGAGTTAGTCACTAGCTCATTTAGCAGTAAACCAACGCTAATGGCTCGGTCGGCATCCAGCCATATTGGACTCAGGGTATACTTGGGCTGAACATGATCAAAATTGAAGCTGCGCAACACGCCACTGACTAACTCAGGAATATATTCCCTAAGATCCACTTCAACCAGCCGTTCTCCATCATACAGACGCTGGTGCACCAGCGCCATCGCTTCCACACGCAAAAGGCTTTCCTCAACGGCTTCTCTGGCAGCAGGATCGGTCAGCCGATTGTATTGTAGCCCAAGCAGACTCGTGATGGACTGAAGATTGTTTTTGACCCGGTGGTTCTGCTCTTTTACTAGTTTGGCATTGTGCTCACTAAGCCGACGGTATTTTCGGAATAGCCAGTAAAAAACAAGACAACCGATAGCCGTTATACCAAAAAGTACCGTCGTCATCCAGGTCATCCGCTTTTGTGCATTGAGCTGCACTCCTTTTTTTTCGCTTTCATAGCGCATTTCGGCTTGTGCTATTGCCCCCTCCCGGTCAGCGTTCAGCGCTTCCATACGAAGCTGATTGTACTTTTGCTGATGTTCGAAAGCTAGCTTCCACTGACCGGTTTGCTGATAAAGTTTTGTGTAGATTTCTTCCAGAAGCCCATTCTGCCAGTAGTCCCCGTGCCTGGCCGTATCACGCACATAAGCCGCCTGATCCAGCCATTTTTTGGCGGTGAGTGGCTGATCAATAGCCAAGTAACAACTGGCCAACTCCTGTAAACTATTAATGATGCTGTAGGGGGTCTTCTGCTCCAAATTAATTGCATAGGCTTTTTTTAGGTATGGAAGAGCCAGATTACCATTTCGCAACGCTAACGTTTTCCCCATGCATAGGTAGACATTGGCAATATCTGGTGCTTTTTTGAGGGCGATGGCTAATCGTTCTGCTTTCCTAAAAAAAAATAGGGCGCTGTCTAACGAAGCTTCCGGTATCGATCCCGCTTTCTCTCGATTCATTCGCCAACCCAGGTCGTGAACGCCAGCCAGCACAATGAAAGCCCCCATTTCGCCGTGTTGTGAACGAACGTGGCTGAAGTTGGCCATCGCCTGACGAGCATGAGTCATTGCCTGCCCATGCTGCCTCTGAACGATATGGTTTTCTGCCATTCGCAGATGCACCTTACCAATGTTCTCGGAAGGCCCAAGCGGTTCTCTGATGCGCAATGATCGAATGAACCAAGCCTGCGCTGTCACATAATCGCCCACTGCACTATGGCGTTTGCCTAGTAAATAGCACTTCTCGGCAACTTCCATCGAATCGCCGGTGGCTATCGCTTCCTTATATTCCTGCTGGGTTTTCGCCAGTTTCTCGTACAAGTACTTACCTACTAGCGGGCGTTGTGCAGAAGTGGAGTACGACAGTAATCCTGTAAGGGCCATTCCAAGAAATAACAATCTGCGTACTTGTTGATCCATTCTACCAGCTAACAGACAAGAGAGCCTGTTAAGAAAACGATTTGCACACTGTAATAATACGATAAAACGAGAGATTGAGGGTGTGGGCACGATGATAATTGCCTGACTACAAGGATGAATAGCCAAAGGAAAGACACAAGCATGATAAGCTCGTTCGTAAAAAAGTCGCTTTCGTAGGAAATAGCAGGCAGTTGGGAAATTTGCTATCGTAGTTTTCAGAAATAATCGCTTTTTCGCAGTCGAAGTTCTGTTGTGCACTAATCCAACTGACGCAACTTTCTACTTCTATCCACACTTACGACAAAAGGTTAAGTCTATTAAGTACTCCGCTTATTCTGCATGATGATGCGCTGGCGAGTTCAAAATCCAGCGCATCATTTATTTCTTCTCCGATAGGCTTTCACCACGCTTGAGAGTCAATGTAAATGTTATCGCTTTTCTCACCCCTCTACAGGGTTCTGCCGATAACCAACCGGCAATCTGTTGATGAAAATAGGCGACAACACACCCTATCTTCTAAAAACAACTTACAACGATTCCTGCTTTCAGGAGTTATCTGTAAAGTACTCCTGCTTTAATCACTTAAGTTGGCAGGCAGGTCCTTTACAAACGGCTCGGGTCGGACTAGAATCTTTGTGGCGCATAGCCTACGTCAACGAGTTCAGTTCAGCTGTCCGCAGCCGAATCACCTTTACTTGTGGCTTGTCGGTCGTATATCGTTCATGAAAAACTTAAAAACCAGCCAGTTCCGGTTTGATGGCAAAAAGAAATTCCTAATTGCTGACAATCCAACTCAGATTACCAATTTTTATACCGACGAAGCAGATCACACCCGGCAGCTGGACGATTTGGCCGCTCGTATGGATCAGGCCCAGAACCGAATGCACGCCGATGGCCATTACGGATTACTGGTTGTACTTCAGGCAATGGACGCTGCCGGAAAAGACAGTAGCATTCGACGAATTTTTAAAGGCGTTAATCCCTCCCGCTTTCAGATAGCTCCTTTCAAGAAGCCAGCCAAAGAAGACCTGAGTCATGACTTTTTGTGGCGGTTTTGGCAGGAGCTTCCCGAACGGGGTCAGATTGGTGTTTTTAACCGGTCGTATTATGAGGAGGTGCTCGCTCTACGAGTGCATCCCGACCGTTTGAGCCAGCAAATGATTCCACCTGGTTTATTACCAAAGGATGAAAAAATGCTTTGGAAACAACGCTTCGGCGACATCGTGCATTTTGAGGACTACCTTTTCAGAAACGGCTTCCCGATTGTAAAGTTCTATCTGAATGTTGATAAGGAAGAACAAGGCAAGCGACTTATTGCCCGACTGGAAGACACTCAGAAGCAGTGGAAATTAAGCGAAAGCGACCTCGAAGAGCGCGAATTCTGGCCCAACTATTTACAGGCTTACGAGGACACGATTAATGCTACCGCAACCCGGCAAAATCCGTGGTATGTCATACCCAGCGACGATCGGCCCAATCAGCAGTTGATTATAGCGTCGGTTATTACCGAGTTGTTGGAGTCACTACCCGTCGATTTTCCAACGACTGACCCCAAAGAAGCAGAACAGCTGATCAAGAAAATAAAAAAACAGGATAGCTGATAACAGCCTATCCTGTGTGAGCAGCACCTTTTGCTGGATCTGTAAAGCTTTATTCTTTACGCATCTTCCAGCAGGGTATCGAACGATACAAACTGATTGGCGAAGCGGTCATGCATCTGCTGTTGCATCTCGTCGGCATGAAGACTTTGGTAGGTGAAATAATCCTCCATGGCATTAAAGTCAAGCTGTACGGAATAAGTCACACCGCCGTTATCGATTTCGGTCAACAGGCGGAGCAACTTATGACTGATGGGCAGACCTGTTGACAGCATAGCCGGAATGTGGCTGGTTTTCATCCAATGGAGCCAGTCATGCTCGACTTCGTTGGCCACGCTATAGGTAGTGTTGTAAAGAATCATAGTCATCAAACAACCAATCGCTACTGTAAGTTGGCATTTTGGTTGTTTCTTTACGCCAAAATTGATTTCGTATGTATACCGGCTTACTCCATGCCCACTCCGGCTTACGCTGGATTGCTCTTGTTTTGTTAGTTGCGTCCGTCTTAAGTGCGCTTGCGAAAAGCGACTACACCGACGGCAACCGCAAGCTATACCTCTTTACGCTGATCAGTGCCCACCTTCAGTTAGTAATCGGACTGCTTTTGTATTTTATCAGCCCTAAAGTGAATTTCAACGAAATTAGCGACAAACTGTATCGCTTTTATACGGTCGAGCATATCACGGGTATGTTGATCGCTATTATACTCATTACCATTGGTTATTCACGTTCCAAACGGGCTACCAATGCGGCATCCAAACAGCGGCTAATTGCTATTTTTTATGGTCTTGGGCTGCTCCTGATACTGGCTATGATTCCGTGGCCGTTCCGAATCCCTGGGGCTGGCTGGTTCTAATCGAACCTGAACAGCGAGCGAAAAGGCGTTTAGCATACTCTATGTAGGCTGAACGCCTTTTTTTGTGTTATTCAGACAGGTACTGTGCCATCTCTGTCTGAAGCAGTTGGGCTTCGGCCCGCGCCTGCTCGGCAAAATCGGTTCCGCTTGATGCGTACAAGATGCTCCGAGATGCATTCACCAGCAACCCGCCCGCCGTCGTCAGGCCCCGACGCGATACCTCTGCCAGCGAACCACCCTGAGCGCCTACGCCTGGAACAAGCAAAAAATTGTCCGGAGCCAGTTCACGGATGCGACTCAATTCATCCGCCTGCGTTGCTCCTACAACGAACATCAACCGATCTGGGCCCGCCCAAGTCTGAGCGGTTTGAATCACGATCTCAAACAATTCCTGCTCACCCACGGGCTGACGCTGGAAATCGGCACTACCCGAATTAGACGTTAACGCAAGCAGGATAACCCACTTGCCTTCATAGGCTAGAAATGGCGTAACCGAATCATTTCCCATGTAAGGCGCAACCGTAACCGAATCAAAATTTAGTCCAGCAGCTTCCGGATCGAAAAAGGTACGAGCGTACAGACTGGATGTGTTTCCAATATCGCCACGTTTGGCGTCGGCAATGGTGAAACAATCGGCAGGGATGCATTCCAGCGTTCGTTGCAGGCTTTCCCAGCCACGAGGGCCCTGCGCTTCGTAAAAGGCAATATTCGGTTTATAAGCCACGGCCAGATCAGCCGTAGCGTCAATGATAGCCCGGTTAAACGCAAATACGGGGTCTTTTTCGTTTCGCAGATGCGAAGGAAGTTTATGGGGATCGGTATCAAGACCAACGCACAGGTAGGATTTTTTTCTAAAAATTTGTTCGCTTAATTCCTTGTATGTCATACTCGTGAAGTAAACCCACTTAGTAAATTGGTTGCTCACAAAGTTACAAACTACGGTCTGTCTTTTGTAGCTTTGCAGGACAAGAAGCGCACTTTTACCATTTTACTATCTCCTATGCAAGTTCGCGAAACTTCTATTAGCGGCCTGATTGAACTTATTCCTCGCGTGTTTGAAGACGAACGCGGTTATTTTTTTGAGTCCTACAACAAAACTTTATTTGCAACGCTGGGCTTGCCCATGGAGTTTGTGCAGGATAACCAATCATTCTCGGTAAAGGGAGTTTTACGTGGCCTACACATGCAAAACGATCCGTTTGCTCAGGGAAAGCTAGTGCGGGTCATAACCGGCCAAGTGCTTGATGTAGCCGTCGATCTGCGACCTGATTCACCGACGTTCGGGCAGTACGAAACGTTTCTGTTAGACGCGAAGCTGGCTAACATGGCCTACATCCCGGAAGGCTTTGGCCACGGTTTCGTCGCGCTGGAAGATAGCATCTTTAGTTACAAATGTACGAACGTGTACAACAAAGCCTCCGAAGCAGGCGTCATCTGGAATGACCCTGATCTAAATATCAACTGGGGGGTTAGCAATCCAATCGTTTCCGAGAAGGATATGGAACTGAAGCCGCTCCGCGAGGTATTTCCTACTGTCTTTGTTTAGCTGACCGAAGGATAAGGAGTTGGCCAGATCACTACGGTCATTGATTCAACTCCTTATTCAATCTATTTACAGTACTACTTCTCGTACATTTCCTCCATCACCTTACGGCCTACCTTACGGGCCGATAGCGGATTTTGTCCCGTTACCAAGCGCTCATCCACTTCAATATACGGCAGGAAGGGAAGAATCCCTTTGCTGTACAGCGCATTCTTCTGGCGCAAGGCATCTTCCAGCAGAAAAGGAACCTGATCATCGAGCCGCGCCAACTTCTCTTCCATATTCGAGAAGCCAGTCACCTGTCGGTTATCAATCAATGTCGTTCCGTCGGAGAGCTTGACGTTCAACAGGCCACTGACTCCGTGACAAACAGCCGCTACAAAGCCACCATTTTCGTAGATCTGCCGGGTTATGGCCTGTAAGGTTGGGTTGTCCGGAAAATCCCACATCGTACCATGGCCCCCTGTAAAGTACACGATCTGGTAATCAGCGGGATTTACGTCGTCTAAGCGGATCGAGTGCTCGAGTTTATGCCGGAAAGTGGGATCATTATACCATTTTTCGTTGATGGTATCGCGCCGGTCTATACTTTTTTCATCAATCGGCACTCGGCCCCCATTTGGACTGGCAATGTCGTAGGGTAGCTTGCGATCCGCCAACTCGTCATAGAAATGCGTAGCCTCACTCAGCCAAAGCCCTGTTTTATGCGATTTGGTCGGGTAATCGGTGTGATTAGTACACACAATCAACGCTTTATAAATAGGATCCATGTCTAAGTAAGCAGTTTATGGAGTTTACGGCAGCAGCGCGAAGATAAATCCTTTCTGGTAAAGTGCCTACTTATCTTCAACGCGCAGCAGGTATCAGCAGCCAGTAGCCTACGGGTGTACTCAGCGCGAATTTTATAACTAACATACAACCATTACCTCTATCAAGCTCGCTGTCTGCAAAAAAGGGCTGTCCGTATAAATAGTTTCAAAGAGGTATTAAACCAAATTGCACTTTCCTTATCTAATCATTGGCTAACGTACCGTTTAACAAATTAAAATTTTATAAAAATAAGATTACACCCCTTGTAAAGTCGGCCAAATCTGTATATTTGTTCATAAACCGTAATGTACTACTCGCAATGAAAACCGTCTCTTATGAAGCCCTCCAGGCCGAGCAAGCTTGGATGATTGTTTCCGATCAGCTCCAACAGCGTAATAACGTGCTTGCCAAAGGTATATCGCACATGGAGCGCAACCCGACCGAGTTACCGATGGCCAGCCGGTTGATGATTCTGCGCTATCACCTGAAGATGAGCCTGCGCCAACTGACGCATGAAGCTCGTCAGCAGGCACGCACGCCGGAGGATACCAATCGACTCCATCAGCAGTGGCTACACGTTCACCAGTTGTTTTTTCTACTTCGCCAAATCGACGCTGAGCTCAACCGGGCCAGCCACGAGAATAATACGCTCCGCACATGGCTGGACTCGCTCGAAGGGCGCGTTTATCGGTCTGCGCTGGTTCACTTGAACTAACGTAAAAAGGGCAGTCAAACGACTGCCCTTTTTACTTACCTCTTTTTTGTACGACGAACGGTACACATTTTGGCGGACAAGCTGTCGGGCTAGCCGGAGCCAGTGCTACGGGCGTGGTCACAACCGGTACGTTACCAGAAACCGGACTGTTTTTGGGACCATCAGCGCTGGTAGCCAGCCATCCTATTTTTACCCATCCGCTCACGTCGGGTCCGTCGGGGGGTGGCCGAAACTCGATCTGCGAAATAGTGGACTCCTGCCAGTTCTGCTTCTTACTCAAATCGATTTCATAGGTATGAAACTGGCCGTCGTTATTAATTGGGAAATCCAGATACTGATCCGAGCCACGCGTTATGTGCGATTGTCCCGGATTCTTCCACGACAAACGAAACGAATTATGCTGCGTTTGAAAAGCCGCTCTCAGGTATAATTTAGTATTGTTGCTACCCTTCCAGCAAACGCCAGGAGACTGAATCAGATCCCGTTGCTTGTTAGTCAGTTTGATGTCCAGATACCCTTGAATTGGCCATCCGGTATCAACAGCATTAAAGTAATGCCAACCCCGACGCGAGGTATCAAATCGGTAGTTGGGTCCCGATGCTGGACGCGGTTTTGCGTACATATACGCCCGAATATCCGGCAGGCTACCAACGACCATTTCGTAATCCCACTCGTACGTAATGTTGTGATCAAGGATAACGAAAGGCGTGTTTGCAATATAGGATGCATCCTGCGTGAACTCATCACCGGCCAGATCGCTCCCGAAATAACCTTTTTTCCAATCGTATGAATCTTCAGAATAAAGTCCTACACCGAAACCATTATCGTCGGTAGACGCCATCCAGGGTTCGGTGGGGAAAATATCACCGAAGCTCACCGGCGGACGAATTTTGGTAAGCGCGTCATTTGCGAAAGGGTTATTGCCTGTATACGCGTAGATGTTGTGGTAGTGCCCGTTTAGATAAATACAGGGCATCTCCTGCTGACGCCCTTCATACGGAGTTTTGTCGGACCGAAAAAGCGTTGCTTTTGCGTGCACTTTCACCACATTCCCAACCAACTTTATCCAGTGTTCAATGTACGATTCGCCTAGTACATTGTTTAGCGGAAAATGGCGTGGGTGCGTTTTTACGTACAGCAGCTCGTTGGTCTTTTGAAAATCCAGAACGTTCGATGGGTTGCCGTAAATATCACCGGCCTGAATTGGATTCCAGCCTAATCCAACCCAATCCTGCCGGGGTTGGATACCATTCTCCGAGTAAGGGTTTGGGTTGCTGTAAAGGCCAATCTGAATCTGCCGGCCAAGATCGAAGTTATTGACCATGTTTGGCCCATTGACAACCGACAGGTACGTAATGGCCCCTCCGTAGCGAGAATCGACGCCGACCTTGATTCGGTCGTTCTGAATGGTTTGTAGTCCGTTGAATGCTGTTACAGGCGGGTTACGCGGTGTATACACGACCTGAGCGACACCATTCTCCAGCGTTACCAGCCAAAGTACAATACCGAGCCGGATCAATAAAGGTGAAAAATACATATGGATAGAAGTAGAAACACCAGTCCTACATAGAATCTGGAGTTCTCTTAATCAACAAATATATCATATGTATTCTTCAGCCGCAACTCTGTGAGGCTCAGCGACCAAATCCGGCTACCTGCTGGCTTATAAATTTGTCTGATGTTTTTCCAGACTGGATAAGCAACCGATACCGGAATGTAACCGACTTGCCAGCGGGTAGCGTATAGTTCATAGCCGGAGCTTTACCATCCGTAAACACGGCAGGCCCTAACGGGTTAGCAGCAAACAAACCATATCCTCTGGCATGCCAGTACGTTGGATAACCAACATTCTGCGGATGATCCAGCAAGACGACGGAGACGGGTTCTTCGTTCACGACGCCAGTCAGGTTCATCCATTTGCCGCGCGTACCCCAAACAGCATCGCCTTCAACACCCTCGCTGCTATGGTACATTCCTGTTACACCCGCGTTATCGAGCACAGGTACTTTGGTGGCCACTCCCTGCGCATCGGTAAAGACTTCGGGTTTGGTAGACGGCTGTTCGAGTTGCCGGGCCAGTCGAAGCGCAATCATACCTTCTTTGTTATCCTTGAAAAGAACATCTTTATCCGCAGCTTTCAACGTAGTAATGCGATCAATGGTACGGCTGTCGGCAGTACCCCGAAATTCGAAAGTCGTTGTCTCCTGAAGCATAACCTTATTGTCTTTATCAAGCCAGTCGGCGGTCACCACCACTTCGGCTTTGTCCTTACCGCTTTTCATGGACTTTACTCCGGTGTGCACGATAGTGCCAAACGGTCCTTTGTGTTCGGGACCGACAGCCGTAGAGTTATTCCAGAAATCGTGACCGTTTACGTCGCCGTAATTAAACCACATACCTACATGGTGCGGATGGTCGATTCGTTCGCCGGGTCGCGGGTCCATTGGCCAGCCACGCGTAATGAAGTTGCCACCCGCCGACCGAATCGGATAGAGAACGGGCTTTTTAAGCACCGCAGGTCCAGGGTAGATATACGCCGTAAAGGGTTTGCCATCAACCGTTACTTCCACCCGTTTCTGCGCTTCTTGGTGTGTCAGTTGTATCCGGTTGCTTTGCCCTTGCCCGCTGGTTGCGACAGCCGCTAGTATCAAGGTAAAAAAAAGTTGACGCATCAGATCGTACAGTTTTAATCCGTTTAACATAGAATAAAAAAGCCCCAGCCTAAAAAAGCCGGGGCGTACGAAATGCTACTGATGGGCAACGCAGGAACTGGAATACCAGATGGCATCAGTTGTTCAGCGCAGCAACTGGATCAATTGCCGAGCAAAATTTTATTTGTCACTTCCTGATCGATGGTGATATAGCCTGGATAGTTGACGGCCTTGTTGCCAAGCGCCAGCGTAGGCTTGATCTTGATCGTTAGTTTCGATGGCTGCGTACCCGATGAACCCGACAAGTTTTGAACGAGTTGCGTAAAAGCGTCGCGGGTTTTCGCATCGGTCAGCAGTTGATAGGCATTAGCATTCAGCCGCACAGGAATGCGCGTACGGCCACCACCGGGTTGAACTTCGATCCGTTGATTCAGAAAACCGTTGAACAGTTCCTGCCCGGCCAAGATCACTTTATACTCCAATTGGTTGATTCCAGCCAGCTTATTCGTTGGATTCGTAATATCAAGGTTGATCCGGGCATCGAGGGGCACATTTCGCGTCAGCAACCCAGCCGCCAGCCGAGGAAAGCGAGCCGGATTGAGGTCTTCGAGTTTCCGGAACTCGCGAATATCGGTACCAGCCAGAAATACGCTGTCAGCCGAAGCAATGGTGTATCGGCAATCGCCCAAGGCTTTTGCCTGCGAAAGTTGCTGGTTGACAGAACACCGGCTAAGCAAAAGCGGCAGCGCAGCCAGCAAGACAATAATCCCTTTTTTCATGGTTGTTCGTTAAATCTTTTACACGTAACATTCGACAATGCGAAAAGGATTTGGTTTAACTCCGTTTCACAAACACGAGCTGCGTCCGGTCAGCTTTAGCTATTTTCTTGCGAAAATCGACCCACTCGGCATAAGCTGGCGCGGGAAAACGTCCCCGATGCATTGTGATTCGTCGGATATAAACAACCCGCTCGCCATCCATAACCAACTTCGCTTGGTAAGTCCCGAATTTTGACTCAATGGTCAATGGCTCGATCTGGTATTCGGGCTTATATCCTCTGGGTAACTGGTAGGTGATGGTATCGCTATCATCGAAATCATAAGCTGGCCCTAATTCGACGGGGGTCTGGCGTGGCTGCGTCAACGGCGTAGCAGGAGAAAGCGCCGACATTAGGTTGAGGGGTAGAAACAAGCGTGTTCCACTAGCGTTTGCCCATCGGCGGATCGACAATCCCAACCGTTCAGTAACCGAGGGAATGGCACCCGTTTGTTTCCGGAATGAAAACGAGTCAAGTTCAAAAGCAGGAATAGCAATGCGTTTGAGCAGCCAGCTACGCTGATCTTCGGGGTTTAGACTATGGATGGCATTTACGTGATCATCCTGCTGAAAACCCGTATAACACGTCACCAAATCGACGCTTGCGTCCCCCTGCTCGTTGACCGTGACCGTCGCCCGTCGTTGCTGGCAATTGTCCATTGCTCGATACATTGGCGTTTTGACCAACCGACTCCCCTCCGGCAGAACGAGTAACACATGACGATTGCCCGTAAAATCACCGACGTAGCCAGCCGGATCGTGGGAGCTGGTACATTCCAGAAAAAGGGTATCTTTCTCGTTCGGCACGCACAAGATAACGTGATTAAACTGAAAGCTGGGGAAGTTTGCTTGGAGGTCCGGCTCTTTGTCGCCAGCCCTTGCCAAAGCCGGATAAGCGGTTACGCCCGCGGCCTTTAACAGAGCCTGGGCATAGTTGGTCAGAGCTTTGCAATCGCCGTATTTACCAACAGCTACTTTCTCCGCTTCAATGGTTTGCCAGCCTCCTATTCCCAACTGAATGCTAACGTAACGCGTTTGCTCCTGTAAAAACTGATACACCTTTCGCACCTTACCGGCTGTAGTGGTTTCACTTTTCGTCAGGTCTATTACGCGCTGCCGCAGGTCGTCAGGAATGCGATCACGGCCTTGGTTAAGGTTGTAGTAAAACCGTCCTAAATCGCTCCAGCTCGTAATCGTTCCTTTGTACGACTGCACCTCAAAATCAGTGGGTGCTGTGTAGACAATGGGTAGTTGCTCCCTGGCCGGAGGAGACAACGGCTCCAGTTCCACCGCCGGCGAGTTGGTTAACGTCCAGACGTACGTTTTACCACCATTGATCAACGACTCCTCTTTCCTTGGCGCAGCAATGTTCATTTCTTTGTACCGTAGTGCAAGTCCAGCCGGCATATTGACTGTAAAGGAGGCTTGTTCAACCGATACGTATTCATCATCCTGCGGCATCCAGGTTGGATAAAACATCAGGTTTCGCTCAAGCGTCTCAACAACAAATTCAACCGTGTATGGGTAAGCAGGCTGCTTGGGAAACGAAGCCGATTTAACCCGGTTATCGTCGAAGAGATTATAATCGGTGTATGTGCTGTAATCATTAATATCTGGTTTTTTCAGCTTTTTGATCAGCTTGCCGGTTGCATCGTACAAAGCGCCTTCCAGATTGACCACTTTCGACAATTTATCGTAGCCCACCACCATTCTGGAATGGTCGTCGCCTTGTTCGTCCAGCACCGTTACGACACTACGAATCCGCTGGGTAGCTTCTCCCGCCGATTTAACCGAAAAGACGGTTTCGTGCCGACGAATTACCGCGTGTGCATTCTCCCTAAGCGCAGGTGGCAAGGTGCTTGCCTGGTATTCAGACTGCCCCGCAGCCATCCGACTCATGACCAGAATAAGCAAAAGAATTTTTTTCATGACAGATCAGCGCGTCTCCGCTACGGTTTCACGTTTCAACACCACCTGCTCGGCCTGTTTTGCTATTACCTGACTGAACAGTTCGCGTAAAGCCCCGTACTCCTCGGCATAGTACAGGGGTCGGCGTAATATAAAGCGGCTGGTAACCAAAAGCTGGTTTTCGGCATTGACCGAAATATGATATAGAAAGCGGCCCCCGTCGCCCGGTAATGACATAGAAACTGGTTTAGGCATTTCTTCCACCCGGAATCCTTTCGGCAGTGTATAGGTAGCCGTAAAATTCTCTTCTATCGGTACACCAAAATCAACGGGATAAAGCCGCTCCGTTTCTTTGAACGGATTGATTCTGTGCGCTTCGGTCAGCATGGGGTAGAAATACAAACGATCGCCCGCCCGAGAACAGGCTTCGGGTATGCTTATCGTGTAGTCCGTCGTGAAGGCTCCCGAACTGGAAACCCCATCCGGAAGCGTAGCCTGCTCAATTTGCCAGGCTGGTCGTTGCTTTTGAATCGTCTCGAGAAATTTCTTTTTCCCTTCTACCGCAAGCTCCCTGCGTGCGTTCCAGGCGCTATAGCCACCATGAGAATGAATGAACTTACCACTTATTCCCCCATCGTCATTAAGGGTAAACGTACCGGTGTACACTTCAACATCCCGTTCCAGAGGCAGTAATGATACAAAACGCGGCTTTGTCGGATGAACAAGTCGGCCTGTTCCATTCAGACAGCGAACCGGTAACATTCCGAGCGTTACGTAAGGATCGGTGGCATCCAGCAGCATATCTTTCCCGCCAACCGATACCTGAGCAACAACGTAGTTAAACTTTTTTATCAAAGCGTAAGCTTCGTTGATGCGCCCGTGCGAACGAGTACTGAGAACAACCGGATTGGCATCAATGTCCATTTCCCGCAGCAGCGCGATCAACAGTAAGTTGATATCGGCGGCATTTCCTTTTTTGTTGTCGATTATTTTCTTTGTCGACTCCGTCGACCATAACGAAGCTTCGTCGTTCCATTTGATGTTCTGGCGAATAAACTCATACGCTGACTTTATCCGGGATAAGGTATCGGCCTGCTGACTGAGTAACGCTTTAGCCGTTTCCCGCATAGAACCGGTACGCTTGATCTTACCACCAAAATCGGCGTCATTAAGTAACGTTCTGTCAAAAGCATCCCAGCCAACCGAAAAATCTTTCCGGCGTATGCCCGTCACGTCAGGCAGTTGATAACTAGCCAGCTCAAATTCGATCTTGGCCATGTAGTCATCCTCCATCGTCATGTAAGCCTCTTCCCGAAAAGCGGGAACATCTTTCATCGCAAACCGGTACACAGAAGTCTGTACATCATCTTGACCTGGCAAAAGGTGAGTCTTACCCTTTGTCTGCTCGTTGACGATCATTCTTAAATAACCGCTCAGCAGCATTTTATAGTAAAAGTAATCAGGAATAGTAATGCGGTATTCGCTCCATTTAACGGGTACGTCTTGCTGGAACCGCCACGTACGGGGGTTGTAGCCTACGCTGAATGGTGTGCGGACGGTGTAGCGGTAATCAATGATCGATCCTTCATGAACGTTGGGCAAGGTATACTTCTCAATCATCAATTGATCCGACGCTTTTTCGGTGAAATGACCAGCCTTGGTCAGCCGATCAGTGGATACGTTGCCGTTCACAAGATTGTAGGTATACCCCTCAAAGTCTGAGACCGACTCATGCTGACCTAAATGACCGATCCGAACGGGCAGTTGAATTGTAGCCCGGTCATACGCAGCTTTCTTACGAATGTGGATTCTGACGTGATACTGACTCACAAGCCATAAATCATTGTCGTTTCGGTCAAAGGTCACCTCGCCGTAATCATAAAGAATGACAGCCGAAGCTGTAGAATCGGCGGTGCTGCTGGTAAACTGATCAGGATAGATTACGCCGAATTTTACAACGGGTCCTGCCGGTTGTGCTTTTTGCGCTACGGAGGCAGTTAGGCATAGTGTACAAAATACGGCCAGTAGACACAGCCGATGCCTAAACGAGAAAGAAAACATATACAGTGTGATAGATGTACTTAAAAAAGGCAGAAATATATCGGTTTTTTTCGAGTTATATCAACAATTGGCCCAGTTGCAGCCTTTCTCAGCCGGATAGAGATGGTTACGCTTTATTCTCCCGATTCATCGACTATTTGTTCTATATTTGCCCAGAACGCACCTTTTTGTTTGATGAACAAGCTGTCCGCCGACGACCTGATTTATGGGTACATCCACGGTATTTTCCCGATGGCCGACGCTGACGGTACGCTGTATTGGTACGCTCCCGACCCACGCGCCATCATTCCGATTGACACCTACAAGCCCGCCCGTTCCTTACGACCCGTCATAAACCAAAACCAGTTCGAGATCCGAATAAATACTGATTTTGAACAGGTTATGCGCTATTGTTCATTACCTCGTTCGGAATCAGACAGTACCTGGATTTCAGAAGAAATTATTGGGGCTTATACGGATCTGCACCGGATGGGCCTGGCTCACAGCGTGGAAACGTATATTGAAAACCGTTTAGTGGGTGGCTTATATGGGGTGTCGTTGGGGGCTGCTTTTTTTGGTGAATCCATGTTTCACCTGGTTAGTAATGCCTCGAAGGTGGCGTTTCACTACCTAATCCTGACCCTGCGCCAACAAAAATTTCAACTCCTTGACACACAGTTTATTAACGACAATGTTCGCCGGTACGGTGCCATCGAGATTCCTAAACCGGATTATATGAAGCTGCTTAAATCCGCGCTACGCAAGAAAGCCCGTTTCAACGAACCAGCGCTGGAACATCTGTTTAAAAACCACGCGGGTGATTCAATAACGGAGTAGTTTTCCCGCTGACATCAGGTAGCAATTACTATTTTTGTGCCCCTCTATCCCGTAAATTAGCGCGGATAAGCGGGGCTTTACATGTCAAAACCTGTTCTTGTACTCAAATTTGGGACGGCATCCATCACCAAGCCAACTGGCGAACCCAACGAGCCAGTTATGGTGGACATTGCTCGGCAAGTCGCAAGGCTACATCCGCACTATAAACTAGTTCTTGTTTCGTCCGGTGCCGTTGGAGCGGGCAAGGCGCTAATCCACGATTACCGGGGGGAGATCAGCCAACGAAAAGCGGCTGCGGCTGTCGGCAATTTGTTGTTGCTTAATCAGTACTCGCGCTTTTTCTCGATCTATGGGGTGTCCATAGCCCAGAGCCTCTGCGAACGCCACCATTTTGCCAACCGCGACCAGTTCTTACAGCTCAAGCAAACCTACGAGGAACTGTGGGCCAACGATATCATCCCGATTGCCAATGAAAACGACGTTGTAAGCAACCGCGAACTTAAATTTTCGGATAACGACGAACTGGCTACCCTGATTGCCGTGGGTTTCGGAGCCGAAGCGCTGATGCTTTGCACGTCGGTCGGTGGGTTGCTTGATACCAATGGGCAAATCATCCGGCAAGTCACGGCCTTCGACGAACGAATTTTTGGCGTCGTCAGAACCGATAAATCCTCGCTCGGGCTGGGTGGTATGGCCTCAAAACTCACATTTGCTAAACTGGCAACCCGTATGGGTATTCGCGTGGTCATTTTCGGCCTTAACGAACCGGATAGCTTAGCCAAGGCTTTAGAGGGTGATGTAGGAACCGAATTTATCCCACAACCGACTACGCTTTCGGCGAGAAACCGATGGCTCGGCAGCGGTAGCTTGGCAGTCGGGCAAATCCGAATCGACACAGGTGCCGTGCGTGCGCTTCAACAGCGCCGTAGCCTACTAGCCGTAGGCGTCCGGGAAGTAGTAGGCGAATTTGCAACCGGAGAAATGGTTGAAATTGTCGATGAGCAAAAGACAACCGTTGCAGTAGCACGAGCGCGAATTTCGTCCACGGTATTGCTCCAACAGCTTAATCAACAAAATGTTGAGGTAGCAAATGCCAATGATATTGTACTTTTGTAACCGTTGCTTTCTCCAATTCGTTTGGGCGGGAAGCGCTATCACATTAGCTTACTAGTCGGACAAGACTATCCGGCCTATTTCTATGACACCGATTACTCCACTCCTTCAGGATGCGCAACAGGCCGCTGCGGCTGTTCGCCGGCTTAGTTCGGCCCAGAAAACCGAGCTGCTCACCCGACTTGCCGATGTATTAGCCGCTCACGTGAGCGAAATTATGGCGGAAAACAAGCAGGACCTTGATCGGATGCCGGAATCGGACCCGAAATATGACCGGCTAAAACTTACCGAAGCACGTATTGCGGACCTTTCCAAAAGCTTACGGACAGTGGCCGTACTTCCCGACCCAACGGGAGAAGTTATTTTTGAACGGACGATTGAACAGGGGCTGCAACTCAAAAAAATTGCGGTTCCACTAGGCGTGGTAGGCGTCATTTACGAAGCCCGTCCGAACGTAACGGTCGATGTAGCGTCGCTTTGTCTGCGGTCGGGCAATGCCTGCGTACTGAAAGGCGGGAAAGAAGCTGATTTATCAAACCGCTATCTGGTGGGTCTGATTCAGGATGTTCTGGAAGCGTTTGGGATACCCAAAGCCGCCGTAACGCTGTTGCCTCCCGACCGGGCGGTCGTCAATGAACTGCTGACCGCCACGCGCTATGTGGACATTATCATTCCGCGTGGTTCGGAATCGCTTATTCAGTTTGTTCGTAAAAACTCGCTGGTTCCTACCATAGAAACGGGTGCGGGAGTCTGCCACGCGTACGTGGACCAAACAGCGGATCTCGACAAGGCAACAGCTATTGTTGTCAATGCACGAGTTTCACGGCCATCGGTTTGTAACTCGCTCGATTGTGTACTCGTCGACAACGCCGTTGCGGAGAAATTCCTGCCCATGCTGACAGAAGATTTCAGAAAGTGGAACGTCGAGGTGTTCGCCGACGAAACAGCCTATCCTATTTTTGAAAAAGCAGGCTACGAAAAGCTCCAGCACGCACGCCCGGACGATTTCGGTCGCGAATTTCTGGATTACAAATGCGCAGTAAAAGTCGTGGCGGGCCTGGACGAAGCGTTGTCGCACATTCAAACCTATTCATCCCGGCACTCGGAAGCCATTCTATCGCAAGACCAGACGGCTATTGATCGCTTTTTGTCGGAAGTTGATGCCGCTGCCGTTTATGCCAACGCATCGACCCGTTTTACCGATGGTGGCGTGTTTGGACTAGGTGCCGAAATCGGTATCTCGACCCAAAAACTTCACGCTCGTGGCCCGTTTGCGCTTGAGAAATTGGTAACCGAAAAATGGGTCGTCGTAGGCGACGGGCAGGTACGCTGGTAGTATCAATTCTTATTCCCAACAAAAAAGAGCTTACGTGTCATAAGCTCTTTTTTGTTGAAACCATTTATAGTATTCTATTCTTGAGAGTGCGTTTGTCTGCTGGTCATTGTTTTTGTAAGGCGCTCGTCCAACGTTCGAATACCTGTTTATACTGGGTATGCCTAGCTGCGTCGGGATTAAATGTCTGTCCAAACTGCACGTCTTCGGCTATTTTTTCCAGCGGTGCATTCAAATCGGAAATGAGGAGAACAGCTCCCATGGCGCTGCTTTCATTGCTGTCGTTGAGCCGGACGGGAACGCCAAATATATCGGCCATCATCTGTACCCAGAACGTTGACTGAGCGAAACCACCGTTTGCGTAAATTTCTCGGGTTGGGCCAGCCTGTTCGGCTAATAATTGCTCAATACTCAACAAATTGAACATGACTCCTTCCAGCGCTGCGCGAATAAAATGCGCTCGCGTATGTCGGTAATCGACGTTCAGATAAGCTCCACGCGCAGACGCATTCCAGATAGGCGCCCGTTCGCCGTGTAGATAGGGTAAAAATAGCAAATCGTCAGAACCCGCCGGGACCGTTTCGGCTTCCGCCAAAACCGTTTCCGTTTCCTGCTGCATCAACTTCTCCGACAACCATTGTAATACGTTAGCCCCGTTGTTGCTCGGTCCCCCCACCACATAGTAAGGCGTCCCATTCCGCTGATCGAGGTAGTAGCAGAACAGTCGTCCGTGCGGATCGCGCTGGGGTTTGTTGACCGTTTGCCGAACGGCTCCACTCGTGCCAATCGTGATTGTTGTGATTCCCGGCTCAATACAGCCAGCCCCCAGATTCGCTAGACACCCGTCCGACGCTCCCGGATATAAGCGAACCCCCTTCGGTAAAGCAGTTTTTGCAACGCCCGGCTGGTCATGATCATACACTACCGAAAACGTGGTGGCTTGTGGCTCCGAAAGCTGTTCAGGACGAATCCCCGCAAAGTCGAGAGCCGGTTGATACCAGGTTCGCTTTTCTTCGTCAAATAGGCCCGTAGCTGTAGCAATCGAGTAGTCGATATCATAACGAGCCGTCAGTTTCCACCAGACATACTCTTTGAGCGAGATGAATTTGGCAGCCTGTTTCAGCAAATCTGGTTGATTTTTCCGGAACCACGCCAACTTGCAGAGCGGAATCATCGGGTGAATCGGCGTACCGGTATGGGCGTAGATATCGTCGCCCAGCGCAGCCTGAGTTGTATGAAGCTCATCGGCCTGTGGTTCCGCCCGATTGTCGGACCAGAGCAGTGCATTCGTCAGCGGTTTGCCATCGGCATCGACAGCCAGCAAACTATGCATACCAGCACTAAAGCTAACCCCATCAATATGGATCTGTTTTCGTTTAGCACCGATCACGACTTCGCTCAATCCCTGCCGAACAGCCTGCCACACCGCTTCAGGGTCCTGTTCGGCGTAGCCCGGTTGGGATGACAGTGTCGCCAGCGGCAACGACGTATGCGCAATGATATTCCAGTCGTGGGTATTTACAGCGAGGATTTTGACGTTGGTGGTACCGAGATCCACGCCGAGCAGACAATTCATAGAGTAACAGACGTTGTACGAAACGCCAAAGCAACGCATTTTTCCGATTCGTCGCTACCCTAATCGAAAAAACGCTACGCTACGTTTATCCGTCGCCGTGCGCTTTTCGTAAGATGGCGAAGCTAGGGGATCAACTCGCGCTCCAATAAATTCTGGATGACGTACGCCTGCGTTCCGTAGAATTTGGCCATTTCGCCAAGTTTGGACAATTCAATGGAGAGGTTATCGCGGTAGTTCGGCAGACAGTACTTATCAATGGCCTGTTCGATGGGACGCGTGATTGATTTTTCGGCTTTAGCCAGTACGCCGTTTACAATGATCAGTTCCGGGTTAAACAAATGAACCGTGGTTGATAAGGCTTTTCCTAAAGCACTGCCCACATCGTTCAGCAGGTCAATAGAAAAAGCGTCTCCGGCATTTGCTTTGGCGATGATGCTTTCAATATCGATGTCTTCCGGATCGAGTTCGGTCAGCAGTGACACTCTTCCTTCTTCCAAACCAGCCCTGGCCCGCCGAATCAGCGATGAAGCAGACGCCAGCGTTTCCAGACAGCCGACTTTACCACAACTGCACAGTTCGCCATCCGTCTTCATCTGAATATGCCCCAGTTCACCGGCAAAACCCGCCGACCCCTGCAAAATTTCGCCGTTGGTAATAACGCCCAGGCCGATTCCCCAATCGATGTTGATCGACAAAACATGCCGTTTGTCCTGCGCCAACCCAAAACGATGCTCACCAAAAATAGTGGCTTTTGTATCATTGATGAGATAAACAGGCGCGTCGAAAATTCGTTGCAGCAACTGGTCCAGCGGCTGATCCGAACAGTTTATACTCGGATACGTATGGTTAATTGCCTCCCAGGGGTTTACCAGACCGGGTAATACGGCTCCAACGCCAATCACCTGAAGCTGCTTAGCTTTGATGCGTTGCGCGAGTTGCTCCAAGGGTTCGGCTAATATCTTCAGCAACGCAGGTGATTTGTCAAGGCGTAACGCCACATCCAGCCGGAACACGACCTGATTAGCCAGATTGAACACCAGTAACTTTGTGTCGTGAACATTAATATCGACAACAACCGTAACGTGCTGCGTAGCGTCGAGCGCAAACAGCGATGGTTTTCTGCCGTAATGTGCCGTTCCGGTTCCGATTCCCTGTACCCAATGCGTAACGCTTAACTCTTCAATCAGCGATGTAGTTGATGGAATGCTGGTGTGTAGCCGACTGGACAATTGAGCGATTGTACGCGATTCAGAACGGTATAATTCCGTGATAATCGCTCGTTTGAGCTTATTCTTTTTCGCATCTATGACGGAAAAGACAACGTTATCCTGCATGATCGATAGCGCAATTGATCATTTTAAACGATCCTTCGCTTCTGGTTTTAGTTAGGATTGAGCCGACCGTTTTTGACAACCGTTCAGATTAATTTCTTGTCCAACAGGCTTAAAAAGCAGTTCTTGAGCAGTAAAACACGACAAGATAAATTCTATACCCTTTTTTTCAGCGTTTCTCGGAAAGACAAACGGAATATTTTCTTTAAGGTTATTTTAACAAAGCTATAATTTAGATTATTCTAAAAATAATTCTACTACTATCATTCACCGGCGAATGCGCCGAAATGTTCCGGCAATGGCGTCATTTCGATTCGCGCCTAGTTCGTAAATTGCTGCTTTAACTAAAACTGCATGAAAAATCGAATTAGCGTCCTTCCTCTTAGTATTCTTGCTCTACTCTTCGTCAGCCACCTGCAACTCGTATTGGCTCAGTCCACCACTTCGTCAAAACCCTACGTTATCATTGGTTACATTAGTGGCAACGGCTGGACAAAGAGCCAGATCGAAGCCCAGAAACTTACCCATATCAATTACGCATTTGCGGTTCCAGCGGCCAACGGCGAACTAGCTCCGCTCAATGCCAAAGATGTAGAAAACCTCGCAGCCCTAAACACGCTGAAAGCAGATAACAAAGAACTGAAAATCCTGATTTCAATCGGTGGCTGGGGCGGTTGTAAATACTTCTCCGATGCAGCATTGACCGACGCATCGCGCCGGAAATTTGCCAATAGCGCGGTCGATTTATTGAAGAAGCATAAACTCGATGGCGTTGACATTGACTGGGAATATCCGGCTCAGATAGGCGACAACAATATCTTCCGGCCTGAAGACAAACAAAACTATACGCTGCTGTTCAAAGCCCTGCGTGAGCGTCTCGACCAGCAAGGCAAACAGGACAAGCGGACAGGGACTAACCATTACCTGCTGACCACGGCCACGGGTGTAGACACGGCATTTGTTAATCATACCGAGCTAGGAAAGGCGCAGAAATACCTGGATTATGTCAATATCATGACCTACGATATTTACCACGGTAATGACAAGATAACCGGTCACCACAGCAATCTGTACCAGTCCAAAAAAGGAAACCAGTCGCGGAATAGCTCTGCCGATGGTGTTGACGGACACATCAAAGCGGGTGTTCCGGCCAATAAAATTGTCCTGGGCATTCCGTTTTATGGTCGTGGCTGGGCCGATGTTAACCCGCAGGACAACGGCCTTTACCAGCCAGCAACGGGCAAGCACTATTTTATCAGCCATGACGAACTAGCCGATAAGTACATTGGCAAAAACGGATTTGTTCGTTACTGGGATGCTGACGCTCAGGCACCGTACCTATGGAATCCATCGTCGCGGATGTTTATTTCTTACGCCGACGAAGAGTCGTTCAAGCATAAGATTGACTACGTTAAGTCGAAGCATCTGGCGGGCGTGATGTTCTGGGAATACATCTACGATCTTCAGCAACAGAAGCTGCTAAACAGTTTGGTTAACGGACTGGCTCAGTAGTTGAATTTGAACGAGTTCGGGCCTTGATTGATACGCCATATCTTCAATATATGGCGTATCAATCAAGGCCCGAACTCGTTTTAACTGCTTACACTACGGCACATACGTCTCCAGAACGGTCATTGAGCCGTCCGGAACAAGCGTAACATTATCCACCGAAGCTGGAATAAGGGCGCATTGACCCATTTTGAGCGGAACCCGATAGCCGCCTTTAGCTTCAATCGTTAATGAGCCACTCACGCAAATAAGCACCACAAACGAATCGATGTGCGTGTAATCGTGTTCAACTTCTTCGTCAAAATTGAGCACGTTCGTCACGAAGTAATCACTAACGACTGTATTGACGCTCTCGTTTAGCTTCTGCTCGTATTGAGTCTTGTAATGATCGTAGTGGTGATAATCGATGGCGTCAACGGCCAGGTCAGTATGTAGTTCACGTTTCTGCCCCGTCGTTGCATCAACGCGGTCGAAATCATAAATCCGGTAGGTTGTGTCAGAAGTCTGCTGAATCTCAGCTAGCAAAAGTCCTTTTCCGATGTAGTGAACGCGGCCAGCTGGCAGAAAAAATACGTCGCCGGGCTTAGCGGGTTCAATGTTCAGGATATCCTGAATTGTGTTGTCGGCTACTACTTTGACGTATTCTTCTTTCGTTATCTCCCGATTAAAGCCCGAATTTAGCTTTGCTCCTTCGTCGGCCTGCATGATGTACCACATCTCTGTCTTGCCGAATCCACTGTGCCGCTTTTCGGCTAGTTCGTCGTTGGGGTGAACCTGAATCGACAGGTCATCATTAGCGTCGATAAACTTGATCAGCAGGGGAAACCGATTGCCATATTTCTCGTAGACATGCGCGCCAACCAGTTCGCCCTTGTATTGCTCCACCAGATCGCGGAGTGATTTACCCTGTAAGGTTCCTTCTTTTACGATGGAAACATTGCCTTCCACGTCAGATACTTCCCAGGTTTCACCGCAGTTGGGCAGGGGCGAAAAATCTTTACCCAAGACGGTTTTTATCTTCTGACCACCCCAGATTTTATCTTTAAAAATAGTTTCGAATGTAAGCGGATACAGCATAGTGAACAGTTGAAATTAACGCTACAAGATAGGCAATAAACAGAACGCTCGCATTCTAATAGGAATAAGTCGGCGTTTACAGCTACAAAAAAGTAACTGGCAACCAACCGTGTTTGTTAAGAGCGCTAGACCTGTGCTTTTTTCAGTACGCTCCCAATCAGGCTACCGGCAAAGGTCAGTCCGACCGACCCAAACAAACTAAACGTTTCGACCTCCCGATGTGTACTGGATTCGCTAGGCCCGACGATTACATAGTAGCCAAGTAGAATGACGAACACTTGAAATAGAGCCAGTACCCAGCCTTTGCGAGGTTCTATAAAGCCGATGCCCACCGCCGAC
Source organism: Spirosoma oryzicola (assembly GCF_021233055.1). Taxonomy (NCBI): domain Bacteria; kingdom Pseudomonadati; phylum Bacteroidota; class Cytophagia; order Cytophagales; family Cytophagaceae; genus Spirosoma; species Spirosoma oryzicola. The sequence continues at coordinate 4,268,252 of NZ_CP089538.1, forward strand.
ATGGCTGCCCACAAATAGGGCCAGTGAATGACCGGACTCTTTTTAATGATGTATAACAGAATCAGACTAATCATAAGGGTCAGGCCAGCATTTAGCGCTAGTTTTCGGTCGAAGAAGGTTGCTTTAGCCGTTGGTGCAATAGATGGCTGCGTTTGTCTTTGTTGTTCAATCTGGGCGGCTCTGGTTATATCCTGCTGCGCTTCGGCCTCTTCCCCTAGATGCCGACGAGCCAGCCCACGGCTTCGAAACGGTTCGGCCTGCTCACCGTGCGAATGAAAAATAGCTTTGTCGAAATCCAGAAAAGCAGCTTTGTAATCCTGTTGTTCGGCGTGAATCTGACCGCTTTCGAGATGTAAGTCAGCAATGGTATCATCGTAACTTTTTCCTTGACTCAGGTCAGCTAAGGCCGCCGACGAATTACCCATAGCCCGATAGCAACGAGCCCGGTACAGGTACGCGACCGCCGATCTAGGTTGGGTGACGAGAGTGCGGTTAAAATAGTCCAACGCCTGACCAAACTGCCCATTCGTGTACAGGGCAATGCCTTCCTGTAACTGCTCGGCTTCTTTCTCGGCATTCGTTCGTTGATCAGCGTAGTAGCGGAGGTAGATAATATAACCAACAAATACCGCTGTGGCTGTTAATTCAAGCATACGTATCCAGGTCTGTTACTACCCTACCAAGATGTTCTGCCAATTGTTGGTTCCAAACCGTATTAGTTATTCACCTTTCTGCGCCAGTGCTTTGCTCCATTCTTGGCTAGGTGAATTCACTGGAAAAGGCCAGTTAGGCACAAGCTTATCAGATCTTGCACTTATTCGTTATGGTAAGGCAAAGGATACGTAGTTGTCTCCCGATTTGGTGTTGAGCTTACCACCCCCGCAGGCTATAACCACATATTGTCTGCCGTTAACGGCGTAAGTGCTGGGTGACGCATACCCCGCAGCAGGCAGTTGCACCTGCCATAACTGCTTGCCAGTCGTCCGGTCGAACGCCCGAAATTGCTCATCACGACTGGCTGCGATAAACACTAAATCGCCCGCCGTAACGAGCGGTCCACCGTAGTTATCCGTTCCGGTGATGGGGATACCTCGTTTGGTCAAAGCCGGATATTCGCCCAGCGGCACTTGCCAACGGCGTTCGCCCGTGTTCAGGTCGATGGCCGTCAGCGTTCCCCAGGGCGGTGTACTGACCGGATAGCCGTTGGCATCGTACCACCGGTTGTAGCCGGTGTGCTGGTACGGAACACCTGTTTTCTGCGTACTGCTTACCGTCGATTGCTTTACTTTGTCGGTTAAGAAATCAATAATTGCTTTTCGTTCGGCGTCGGGCAAGTGCGAAAAAGAAGGCATCATGGCGCGGCCTTTTAGCAAAACTTGGTTTATCTGCGCATCCGACAACCGTTTATTAACCATGATAAGTGACGGATACGAACCATCGTGATTGCCGCGTCGGTCGGTTCCGTGGCAGGCAGCACAGTGAAGACGGTATAGACTGGCACCGGTTAAGGCAACTCCCCTCGCCGGTTGCTCTCGTCTGATCAGCGATGTATAAACGGGTATTTCTTTCGCGGGAACGTACAATATCCCTTGTCGGTCCGTTGCGGCCCCACCCCACTGCGCTCCCCCGTCGGTGCCCGGAAAGAAAACGGTCATCTTATCGATAATGGGAATATAGGCCCAGCCCGTATTTGCCCGCTGAAGCACATTCACCAGCGAATCACGATTGGCGACGAACGGGTTAAAATCTTTCTCGGTAAACGATTGACGCGTGAAGTAAGGTTTGGTTGGAATTGGCTGCGTTACACTGACCTGTTCCCCGACCACCACCTCACCAGGAACCACCTGTTCGTGAATTGGATAGAGCGGTTTTCCCGTGACCCGATCAAAAACAAACACATACCCTTGCTTGGTAATTTGCGCAACGGCATCAATACGTTTACCGTTCTGGACTATCGACAGCAAGTTGGGGGGTGCAGGTGGGTCCCGATCCCATACGTCGTGGTGGACGAGCTGGTAATGCCAGAGTCGCTTGCCAGTGCTGGCGTCTAGGGCCAGTAAGCAATTGGCAAACAGGTTATTTCCTTTTCGATTGCCGCCGTAAAAATCGTAAGCTGCCGAACCGGTCGGTACGTACACAATGCCCCGCTGACGGTCAATAGCCATTCCAGCCCAGGCGTTGGCCCCACCAACATGCTGCCGGGCGGGTCGTGGTGACCAGGTATCGTATCCAAATTCACCACGCTGCGGAATCGTGTGGAAGGTCCAGACAAGTTGCCCTGTTCGAGCATCGTATGCGCGAATGTCGCCTAGCAAGGCCGTTTCACTTTCGGCCACACGCACGCCAACGATAATCAGATTTTTATAGATCGTGTTGGGTGTATTGGATAGCACGTACTTATCCGCACCGGGTCGTTCCAAACCTTTTCCCAGATCGATACGCCCCTGTTTGCCAAATGTTTCTATCGGTTTACCTGTATGCGCATCCAGTGCATAAAGCCACTTCCCGGCACCAAAGAAAATGCGTTTTTCTTTACCCTCAGTCCAGTAAGTTACACCCCGGCTTGTCGTTCCAGCGTTATCATCAAGGCTTGTTTTCCAACGCTCCTGCCCAGTGGCGGCATCAAGGGCAAAGGCCTGCGTCCCCGCCGAAACACCATACAGCACACCACCAACGACAATCGGGTTGCATTGCATCTGAGTACGATTCAACAACGTATCGGCGCCACCGGATGCGTACGTCCAAGCTATGCGTAGCTGATTGACGTTCTGTGTGTTGATCTGCGAAAGCGCAGAGTAGTGGCTACGAGCGCCATCACCATTGTATTCTGCCCAATCGGTGTCCGGCACAGGTTCCAGAACAAATCGAGTCCCGGTAAGGGTGGTCGCCAATAAGGAGATACAAAACGCCGTTAGGGCAGCAATCAGCCTGGACATAGCTCGTCTTTAGGCGCATGAGCCTATTTTTCAAGAAAGAAACGAGCACGGCTCAGCCTACTCATCAAGTGGTCAGTGATAGCCTTCTTGACGGTACGACGGCTTAAAGCACCTGACTAAGCATTCGTATGTACCCATCGACGCCCTCTTCGATTTCACGGAGATAAATAAATTCGTCGGCTGAATGCGACCGGCCCGAATGTCCAGGTCCGCATTTTAGCGACGGACAGTTCAGGACCGCCTGATCCGAGGTAGTTGGAGACCCGTAGGTATACCGTCCCAGCGCAATACCGGCTAGTACAATCGGGTGATCGGCTGGAATGCTGGAAGGTTTGAGCCGGATCGAGCGCGGCTTCACTTCAGATTGAATATTATTTTGAATGGTTTGAATGACTTCTTCCAGCGTGTACTGCTCCGTTACGCGCGCATCAATCGTAAACGTGCATACATCCGGCACGACGTTATGCTGCGTTCCGGCGTTGATGATTGTCACCGACAGTTTGACGGGCCCCAGCGTTGGCGACACGTTCGGAAACTCGTAGGTTGTTAGCCAGTTAATATCGTTGATGGCTTTGTAGATTGCATTATCCCCTTCGTTGCGAGCCGCGTGTCCACTGACACCGTGCGCGATACAGTCAAGCACCAGCAGTCCTTTTTCGGCAATTGCCAGCTGCATCTCGGTCGGCTCTCCCACAATGGCAAAAGAGATTGGTGGTAATTCGGGGAGTAACAATTCCAGCCCATCGCGACCCGATATTTCTTCTTCCGCCGAAGCCGCCATCACCAGGTTATAGGCCATGTTGGGCTGATCGTAGAAGTAGGCAAACGTTGCCAGGAGCGAAACCAGACAACCGCCCGCATCGTTGGAACCGAGGCCAAACAATTTACCGTCTCGCTCTAGTGGACTGAAAGGGTCCAGGGTCCAGGATTTATTTGGTTTAACGGTATCGTGGTGAGAGTTAAGCAATATCGTTGGCTTCTGTTCGTCGAAGTGGCGGTTTTTAGCCCAGATATTGTTTTTTAGCCGCTCGAACGCTATATGCTGTTCACGAAAGAAAGTTTCGATGAGTACAGCTGTCTGTTCTTCCTCGCGACTGAAAGATTGCGTTGCGATCAACTGTTTGAGCAACGACAAAGCCTTGACGGTGAGCGATGTTTGTTTGGAATCCTGTGCAGTAAGTTCCGACATAGAAAAAGTGTTGGCCGCTCAAAGATACGGCCAACAGGCGGTTGTTCGGCCATTCGTTTGCCAGAACTGGATGATAAGCACTAGATAGCTATGCTTTTACGCTTCGTAATACTTTACTCCCCGCTCCCTTAAAAACGCTTTGATTACATCGACATGAACACACTGCCCGACGTTCAGAAACGGATAATTGGAAACTCGACTTTTACGCCCATTGACCAGCACCTCCCGATCTTCAATATCAAAGCCGAGGTGCAGGTGACGCGTAGCCGATTGCATACCGTAAATCAAGCCGTTGGTGTCGAATAATGGACCTCCACTCTGCCCCCGTAAACCGGGCGTACTCATCTCTATTCCGGTAATATCGCCGTTTTCGCTAAGCAACCGGGTTACAATACCGTCGATGGGGAAGCGAGGTGACGTAACCCGGCCTTCGGTTGTCCATTCGATGTCGTCGAGGGCTGGATTGTAGCGAAAATTGGTAAACTCAGGAAATGGATACCCGAGCCGACACAGGCTACGACCGGGTTTTACGCGACTTGTATCCCCCAAAAATGTAGCATACGAGCCGTACAGCAAGCGATTGTACCCTTTAAACCGGAGCAGGGCCAGGTCCTGGGTTGGGTGCATGTCGATGGTGAGTTCTTTGTATTGATCGACACAGCTTATGAAACTATTACGAACCCGAATAATCGTTTCGGATTGGAGCTTAAACGTCAGTTCTAGCTGGCTAATGCGCTGTGCTGCATTTTTTTCGCGCAGCACATCCCGACGAGCGCCCTGAAAATCGCGGTAGTTGTGATAGATAGCGTCAGCCTTTGCTACGAGTTCGGCAACGTGTTTGCACGTAACGGCACAACCTAGTTCGTTAACAAAAAATAAGGTAGCGCTGCCCGGTACTATTGCGTCATGCCCATACAGCCGAACAATGGAATGAAGAGGGCGGGTAAACGAATCAATGCGCTCAATGGCGTCAACAAACATAATGAAGTCGGTAAGTCAATCAGACAGCAATATAACACGTCCCGATTGACTCACCGACTTACCTTTTTTATTTCTTAACCTTGACGTTGATCTCAGCAGGCACTACAGCTCCCCGCGCATCAGCACTATCGGGTGGTGCTTGCTGTGGCGCAGTCATGCTTGAGTTTGTCGTATCGCCCTGACGCCCAAACACGGAGCTATCGCTTCCTGTCGAAGCCGCTTTTGACTCAGCGGTTGAGTCTTTTTTTTCACCTGAACAATTGGTCAGAAATACACTTGAGCTAACCAAAAGGCAGACTGCCAGCCAATTATGAAAGCGATGTGCGCGGTTGTAATTCATAGCTATTAAACGTTGAGTTTACGCTTTATAACAACCGCGCGGGCTTACCTGTTTGTAAACACCCCGAAATCAACCGCTAAATGAGCATAGAGATCCGATAAACGCGCCTATTTTGAGTCCGTTGAGTCTCGTATACCCAATGCACCGGGAGCCGTTGAATCAGCAGCCTGTCCATTGGCGTCTTCAATACTCCGCTTTGTAGCGGCTGATGTGTCTTCTGCCGCATTTGATTCAACGCGTGAGGTCGAGTCAGTACTGACGCCATCTACTCCGTTTTGATTCTGACTGCATTTCTGCACCAGCAGCGCAATCACTAAGGCGGCAATCGCGAACATAGCCCAGCGTAGCCAGCGAACATTCTCCCGTCGCCGGTCGCCTTCGTCGCTCTTCGGTATATTTGGGTTGATGACGGTACCGCTGAAATTATCGGTGCCTTGTACTTCAGTCGGTGGACCGCTGGGCGTTACCAGGTCGTTGAAACCAAGTAAACTTCCTGCGGCATCCAACCCACTTGGTAGCGCAGTTTTGAAGTCGGAAGCCTGCCCTTTCAACAGCGTCGTCAGACTATGCGCAGTAAGCCCATTTTCCTGTTCCTGCCGACCCAGCGTACCCATCAGGATAGAACCGGCCAATTCAAGAATTGTAAGCGCAGATTCTTTTTTCACACCACTGTATGAACTGATAAGGTCGGTAGTGCCGGTTAGTTTATCGTCAAAGATCTTGTCCAGAAACGCACGGGCGGCCGACGAGGTTTCAACCGTCTCCTGATGCGAATCGGTTACCTGGGCTACCTCAAGGGGTGTGTTGCCATAATCTCCTTTATCGAGGAAACTAATCATTGAGGTTGCGCCCCCCGTCGTCTGGACACGTTGGGTTAAAGCACCTAGTAGTACGGGTAGCGAACCAGTTACGGCTTTCAGCGTACTCGCTGGTGTTTCGTTTAGTTCAGTACTAAGCTGATCGATTACGCCGGGCGTAAACTGATCTTTCAGGTAAGATAATAAGTGAATAGCCATTCGTTTTCCATTCAGTTGAGATTAGTAAAACTGGTCATTTATCCGAATGTTCGGAAAGAGATCACCAACAAAGCAAAAGGGTTGAAGACTGATGAACGTATCCGCAACTGCGCTCTACTTCACCATTCTTCAACCCCCCTGACTTATTTTTTACAGCAATGCTGTCTTACAGTGTCGGAATCCGCAACACCTGATCCGGATAAATCAGATCGGGATCTTTCAGCATTGGCTTGTTAGCCTCGAAAATGACACCAAATTTCATCGGGTCGCCATACACTTCCTTAGCGATTTTTGAGAGCGAATCACCGGATTTCACCGTATAGAACTTGCCAGCGGGTGTTTGCTCAGCAACCGTAAGTTGGTTGTCAACGGCGCTCACTCCTTCTACGTTACCGACAGCCAGAGCGATTTTTTCCGAATCCTCCTGCGATTTAACAGAACCCGTGAGCGTTACTGTATCACCTTTCGTTTTAATAGTCAAGCTATTGTAAGCCAGCCCCAACTGCTTTACGTGGTCGAGCAGGGCTTGTGCCCGTACAGGTTCTACTTTTTCGGCTTGTACTGGATCAGCAGGTGCCGCTGTTTGCTCGTTGTGGAAGATTTTCTCGCCTACTCCTTTGAAAAATGATAAGAGCCCCATGCGTTTAGTATATATTTTGGTAAAACAAGTGATTAAATGGCCGTCAAATAAGCCAATAAAATTCTTTCACACAACCATCCTGTCCGGTTAATGTTTATTTCCTCTCAAGAAGCTCAATAACTTTTCCTCTATCCAAGCTGTTTAGATGCGATAAAAGCTTGCTTTTTCAACTTAAAGTCAATTATTTCCCGCTTTCTTACTACTATACTTTTTACTTACTCTATGAACCGATTAAGAGCTACTACACTAGCCTTTTTAGTGGGTACAGTATCTGCATTTTCGCAAAGTAATTTCGAGGGTGGCGTCAAAGGAGGAGCTACATTCACCCACGGCCACACAACGATTCCTTCCGTTGCCTTGACTTCTACTGTTTCGGTACCTCAGTTAGACAACCAGAGCAACGGTGTTGGAACCGGTTATTCGTTTGGCATCTGGGGGCGGCAGAATTTCAACAAATTCTACATCCAGGTTGAAGTCGATTACAACCGGTTTGTACTGAAGCAGAAAACAAATTTCAGCGTCCCAGCGGCTGTGGCTGCGGTTTTGGCTGGTCAAACGCTGCCCCCGCAAGTACCGGCAGCTACTCCTGCGGGCATTAGCACCGTTTCGGAATCAGTACTTGAATCGGTGAACGTACCGATTCTGTTCGGAAAAAAATGGGCTGATGGAAAAGTGCGGGCCTTTATTGGCCCCAACCTGCTGTTTACAAACAAAGCTCAGGCAAAACGGACTTCTACTGCAACGATTGCAACGCTTACTATTCCAACGCCAGAGACAACATCGGACCTAAAAAATCCAAATCCAAACAGTCCAACGGAGAAAATTCTGGAAGTCAAATCGTTTACCTACGCGGCTGAAGTTGGTGTAGGCTATACATTCTTTAATCGTCTGGATCTTGATGCCCGCTACGCCGTTCCGGTCGGTGGCGTCTACAAGAACAAAGATATTACTGGCTATCTCGGTATCGCGACCGTGTCGCTCGGCCTCCGGCTCTTTTAGATAAGCTTATTATTGCGGCAAAAGGCAGTATGTTATCATGTGATACATACTGCCTTTTGTTTTTGTATTTATCGCTCCACGGATTGCTGTGTTGTCGAGTCGGCCACGAGTACAAATGATTGACCTGCTGGTCGTAGCCGATAACGAAGCATTCTAGCGCCACCAGTCGGTTTAGCGTTCACGTCGCCAGCATTATAAACGGGGAACTTGCGACACAGCACATCACGCTCTGTCCACAAGCTGTCGTGTCCCATGTACCCATCCAACTTTTTGAACCAGTTTTCTGGTTGAATATCCGCTTTACGCTCCGGCAGAAACTGCCAGCCATATACCCGCCCAAATGACCCGCTTCCGTCGCTTGTGCTATACACGTATAGTTCAGGAAATCGGTTTTTGTCCAGATCTGCAACCTCAGCACCAACCACGGCCCCGTCGATATGCATCCGAAAGTTGGTGAGCAAGGCCGCACCACGATACGCTTTCACCGATACATCACGCGTAGCACCGCTGTCTGTTGCCGACACCTTAAAGGTGTAAACGTTGAACCGCAGCGTTTTTTCGTACCCAGCAATGACCGGTATGGCTGTTTGTTGACAGCTATCCCTGTTAAAGATACTAGCAGGGGTTAACAGCCACAACGCACTCAACCAAAAACTGCTGATTAACAATTTCATGCGTATCTTCTAGCCGGCTAATTAAACCGAGTAACGATACGACATATAAAAGAGTTACCCTAGCTGGCTTACGCTACAAGAAACGCTTCACCGATCTCCATTATTTGCTTTAGAATTGGCAAAATTTTACGCGTCTTTTCGGTCAAACCGTATTCTACGCGTGGTGGCACTTCGCTGAAGGAAGTCTTCCGGACTACACCCAATGTTACCAAAGCTTTTAATTCCTGAATAAGAATCTTTTCGCTGACATCGGGGATCATACGACGCAATTCACCATACCGCCGATCTTGCTCACTCAACTGATAAATAATGTACAGTCGCCATTTACCACAGATAACGTCAAGTGATTTTTTTAGAACAGGTTGGTCAACATCAGAAATGGCTTGTGTGTTAGTGTTATCACTCATAGTGGGGTAATACTAATTGTTATAACAACTACTTATTTCATAGTAAGTAATTGTACGTAGGTCACAAAGATAAAATGAACGAAATTAAAATGTTGTATTTGGCAAAAGTCTTGTGCGGTTTTTGTAACATTTTTCCGAACATTCACCTACTAACTAGTAAGATTTATGCTTCTTAAAAGTTAACCAGCGTATGTAACTCCACAAAAGACGCCTGACGCTTACTTTAGCTTAACTATATGCAGATTAATATAGTTAACAAATGAGAAATATTTAATGTATCGACACACACCAAAAGCTACAAATTAGAACGATACTCGATCAGCTGTTCCTATCCTTTTTGTACTCTTATAAAGCCGGTTTAAGTATTAGTACTTAAACAAATAAGTTAACATAATCCTCGTTTATCGTAATATCACCCAGGTTATAAGGGTACTATTTTTTTATTTTTTCACCCATGTTTGAGCGATAGTACCAACTACTTACTTATTTATGTAGTTGGAAAGCACTTAATTTTGCGCTTTGTATTTAATTTTCTGATTGATTGAAGACACTGCTCATTGTAGCTGGGCCTACAGCTGTAGGCAAGACGGCACTTTGCGTCCGACTTGCTAAATCACTGCAAACGGATGTTGTTTCGGCAGATTCACGACAACTGTATCGTGAGCTGAACATTGGCACCGCTAAGCCAACAAAGAGTGAGATGCAGGGCGTGCGCCATCATTTTGTTGACTCGCATTCGATTACTGACTCAGTCAATGCCGGCCGCTACGAGCGCGAATGCCTAGCTTTATTGACTACTCTGTTTGCGGAAAAAGATATTGTAATTCTATCAGGGGGGACCGGACTTTACATCAATGCGGTGTGCTTTGGCCTCGACGATATGCCGGTTGTAGACGCCGACCTGCGTCAGCACCTGCGCGACCGCTGGCAAACAGAAGGTTTGGCAATACTTCAGCACGAATTGTCGCAACTCGATCCGGCATATGTCGAAACGGCTGATATGCAGAACCCCGCCCGAGTTTTACGCGCGTTGGAAGTTTGTCTGTCAACCGGGCTGCCTTATTCGTCGTTTCGTCGCCAGCAGCCAGCGCAGCGCCCGTTCCAATCTGTATTTGTTGCGCTGGATCGCCCGCGTGACGAATTGTATGCCCGCATCGATGCCCGAATGGACGCCATGCTCAGTGCTGGACTAGTAGACGAAGCCCAATCACTTGTTGCTTTTCGGGATTTATCAGCGTTACAAACGGTAGGGTATCAGGAGATTTTTCCGTATCTGGATGGCGCTTACAACTACGAGGAAATGACTCGTTTGTTAAAACGCAACTCACGACGCTACGCCAAACGGCAGCTCACCTGGTTTCATAATCAAGGTGACTACACCTGGTTCAGACCAGACGATGATGAGGCTATTCTTTCTTTGGTAGCCAACCAACAGCAATGAGTCCTTTGTGTATGTAAAGAACTCATTGCCACTAAAAGAATTGTTACTGAGCGCGGTAAGCCAGCATACCGCCAATTACGTTGCGAACATTGTTGAAGCCATTTTGCTCAAGAATCTGCTGAGCCATTTCGCTACGCTTTCCCGACCGGCAGTGAACAATCACTTCTTCGTCTTGCAAACCGTCCAGTTCGTCCAGTTGGTATGGCAGATCACCCAGTGGGATAAGCCGTGCACCAATGTTATCCGCTTCGTATTCGTTTGGCTCGCGAACATCGATAAGATTCAATTTTTCGCCTTTATCAAGCCGTTCCTTCAATTCTTGTACGGTAATGTCCATGGGTCTGTTTAACGGTTAATAACTGTTGAATTTGATGCTATTGCGCCTGATGATGCACAAACCTCGTCAGTGCTGAATAATCAGTTTCTGTACGGCTGTCCGCTCGTTCTCCAACAATCGGAGCAGGTACAGGCCATCAGGCAAATAACTTAGGTCTAACGTTTGCTGCCCTCGGCTTGGTTCGACTGAGCGTAGGATTTGCCCTGTTAAACTCATTACGTCAACCCGCGTCAGCCGCGGATTTTCCCAGCGGATAAGTCCATTCGTTGGATTAGGGTAAGCCAGTAACGGAGCTAGTGGTTCGGGTTCGTTAATGGCCGTGACAAGACCATTGCCTTTTCCGCCCATCACTGCGCGAAGCATGAACGCACCCGACAAATTTAAGCCAACGCCACCGGTCTGACTAACCTGGGGCCTGTTTTGCTCCCAGACAGTACCCCCACTATAAAATATCTGTGCGCCAAAAGGGCTGTTTTTGTCAAATCCCAAACGCAAAAAAGTAGTGTCACTCGTACTGATTTGTTGATAGCCGATATAAAACGTATCCTGAACCGCTATGCCTCGGTCAAATGGAAAGTAAACAAATTCGTTGCGCGAGGCCGGGTATTGTACGGTAAACGCTTTTTGATAAAGGACAACCCCCGGTTGTCCAGTTGCCCCACCATTGGTGTTTCGGGTTGCATTGCCATACACTGTTATGACGAATGGCTGCCCGGTCTGATTCGTCCGGAAAGGCACAATACAAGCCTGAATACCCGCCATTGTATCGGGCTTATTCAGGATAAAACGTACCGCTACACGCTCACGGGGACCTAATTGAAGCCCATATTCCCAACTACCATCGTCGTAAGCATAGTAATTGTCGAGTACCGCCCGCGCCGAGATCGTATCGTTCTGTTTAAGGACGCCACCCGGTATCGTTACGTTTTGGTCGTCTGTTGTTTCTACGTTGTACTCATAACGCAAGATAGCGCGAGTTGCTCCGGTCAAACTCCTGACCGGTTGTGGTCGGACAGCTCGAGGAAATAACTCTAATCCGCCAATCTGAAATTGATTGGTCGCTCGGGCGGTATCAACCTGCACAGTCCGCCCCGATACCTCATCTCGAACGATAAAGTTCGACTTCAGACTGTTGAATACATTGTTAAGATTTCGAATATCGGTCTTGATCGAGTCCGCCGTCTCTAATTCAGGCTGAACCAGATACTGCGACAAAGGCATAGCTGTATACCGTTTGAAGAAAGGACCAAGTGCCTGTCGCATGGCTGCATCTTTTACAAACCTGTCGTTTGCTGAACGGCCTCGATTCAGGTATACATAATCAAGGTTCCAGGTGTCGAATGGTCCGGATGCCCGGCCAAACGAACGAAATCGAAACGCAAAGCCCGAATGGAAATAGACCGCATTACTCACCGGCACAAACACCTGAACAAAATTATTATTCGTGGTATCGCCTACTGCTGCCCACACCTTTCGCCAGGCGTTGTCACTACCCAAAAATTGAAGTATTAGGGAGTCACCCGGTTGGGTGACGATGGTATCAAATCGCGTAATCGTATCACCAGCAACAACGGATCTACTCGTTGTTACGGATATGCTGCCCGCATCCGGCGATTCGCCTAATCCTTTGATCTGATAAAAAAAACTCAGGTAAACACCGCTGGCCGTTGTTTGCCCAGCCAGATTAATTGGCCGAGATGCAAGCGTATCCGTGTAACCCTGGGCAAGCTGGTTATTCTGAACGTAGGGCATTCCATTAGCCCGTAACCCATCAAACGTCGCCACGTTGACAGTAGGCTGATTAATCCCCATCGTATTGTTGATGTAAACGCCACTACCGGATTGCCAGAGTGCTGGATTTGGCTGCTGACCATTTGTGCCGTACGTTTTTGAGAAATCGTCAAAGAAAGGCAAACTCAATGAGTTCTGAGCAACTCCCGTTGACGCTGACAGCAAGCAAGTTAATAGCAGCAATAGACTCGTCAGCACACGTAGCCTGTGCTGACAAAGATAAACAGGTAGCGATTTATTCATGTATAATCGGTTCCCGAACCGGGTTATTCCTGATTGGGTTCAATCGGTCCCACGACCCACAAATCCATCGTTTCGCCAACACGGATTCGCTCACCCGACCGGGCTTCAGGCCGCTGACGAACGACAGTACCTACTTCTTTCTCAGGATCTTCAACGGAAATTTTCGTACCAACTTTTAAGTTCGAACCGCGAATAGCCGCTTCTGCCTCATCAAGTTGCAACCCTACAACGTTTGGAACCGCAAACATCGTATTTCCTAAACCGTCACCGACCTCAAGATCAATTTTTGCCCCTTTTGGTACGGGTGTTCCCGGTGCGATTTCTTTGCCGTTATACAGTTGGCGCAGTACTGAGTTTTTGGCGACATCGGGCACGTAGGTCCGTTCGCCTTCAGCCAGCCCAAGCGATTCCAGCGTCCGGGCCGCACTTCGGTCGATCATATCAACGAGATTAGGCATAGACACCATAGGCGCTACCCGCTTTGTCACGGTGATGTAAATCTTACGGCCTTCTTTTACTTTGACGTTGGCGCGCGGATACTGCTGCACAACCGTTAGTGGCTGGGCTCCGGCAACAAACGTGCAGTCGCTTACTTCGTAGCGCAGGTTACGGTCGTCCAGAATGTTCTTCGTCTCGTCAAGACTCAGTTTCGAAACGTCCGGTACGGTAATCGTCTGACCGTGATTGGTCGTAAACGGTAGATAAACAAAGAAAAAGCCCAGAAATAGAACGGCTACCAGAGCCGCAATGATGCCAATCTGAATCAGCAAGTCAGGAAAAGAACGGGTGCTGATTTTAGCCATTCAGGTGTTTAATTGCGTAAATAGCGGTAGTTTATTAATTGAGTAGTGAACACGTAAGCAAACGAGTGCATTAGGGTTACTCTACGTATCCACTTACCTGGTTACGTACTGATAATTGCAAATGTAGTAGAATCTGAAAACGCTTACCGATAGCCAACCAGCATTTTTTTGATGTACTTCCCTACAACGTCGAATTCAAGATTAACAATATCTCCCGGTTTCAGATCGCGGAAGTTCGTGTGCTCATACGTGTAAGGAATGATCGTTACCCGAAAACCGTCATCGTGTGAATTGAAAACGGTTAAGCTAACACCATTGATGCAGATAGAGCCTTTCTCGACCGTTACGTTACCGGCTAGATTGGGGTCATACTGAAAATCGAACAGCCAGCTTCCGTTCAGGTCCTGCACACTCGTGCAAATCCCGGTTTGGTCAACGTGCCCCTGTACGATATGGCCATCGAACCGACCATTAGCGGGCATACAGCGTTCGAGATTCACCTGTGCACCTACCTGAAGATTTCCCAGATTGGTTTTTTTCAGTGTTTCGTCAACCGCCGTAACGGTATAGCTCCCATCGGCAACGCTCGTAACGGTGAGGCATACACCGTTATGGCTAACGCTTTGGTCAATTTTCAATTCGGAAGCCATTGTTGACTCGATCCGAAAGGTCAGGTTCGTACCTTCTGACTCAATACCAGCCACCAGGCCAGTCGATTCTATAATTCCAGTAAACATTTTTCGAACGTAATAGTACAGTTCCTGCGTCGCACCGTCAGCATCTACTCGACAGCCTGCGTGGGTTTCGAGACAATAAACAGCGAACTGCCAAATGGGGTTCGTTGAAACAGCTTTCCTTCGAGCCGCACAATCGTATACAGCGTTTTGTTAACCCACGAACTAGGCAAATATACATCGGACTGCGCATTTTCGGCACGACGCCAGCCAAGACGTAGCTGCCAGCTTTGCCATTGCCGCATCGCTACAATCAACGGTGCCAATAAAAAGCTCCAGTAGGTTGCCCGCACAATGTTTAAACCAGTGGGTGGCATCAATCGGTCAAAATCGGCCTGGACAAACCGTCGGGTGCTGCCTACAGCCAGGTCGTGCTGCCCCTGAAAGATTCCAAACGCGTTGTTGTTGCTGATTAGAATACCACCGGGCTTAAGCCGACGCGCCAGTTGCCTCAATAAGCGGGTCAGGTCGTCGTTGTTGAAGTAGCAAAAAACGTCGTTGCAAACAATTACATCATACAAGACGTCTGGCTCAAAACCGGTCAGTTCATTCAAATTCACGAGTTGAACGGGAAGCCCTCGTTCGTGACAGAAATCGACCGCATCCGATGAACCGTCAATGCCTCTTAGCATTGTATAACCCCGTTCTCGCATGAAATGCAGTAGCCCACCCGTTCCACAGCCCGCATCCAGAATGGATACATCACGGCGACCGTTAAAAAAGTGGACGATCGTATCAACTACCCGCTCGTGCAGGATGCGATACCACCACAACTGCTCCTCTATCCGAAACATTTTTTCGAACTCTTCCGAACGTCCAATCATGGCCTTCTGTCCATTAATTGCCTTTCCCGTTGACTTTTTTCGACATAAGGTGGCAATCCGCTATGAGCCATGAACAATTTACCCAAGTACTCACCAAGAATACCAAGAAAAAGCAGTTGTATTCCGGTAGCAAATACAACGATCCAGCCAACGACAAACCAACCGGACGGGTTCGTTATCCCGGTCAGCCAACTGATTCCCATAAAAATACCTGCCAGTAAACCCAAACTGAATAACAAAGCTCCGCTTATGGTAAAGATGCGAATTGGCCAGAGCGAATAACCGATAAATACGTTCAAGAACAAGGCTACCAATTTCTTGGCGGTGTAGTTTGATCGTCCTTCGGCCCGGCTGTTGTGCGGTACTTCTACCCTGCCAATGTTACGCGTTACGCGAAAAATCAGTCCGTCGATGTACGGATAAGGTCCTTTGTATTTGATAATCTCCTCGACCACTTCGCGACGGATCAGCTTGAAACTGGATAAATACAAGTCACGCGGCTTACCCAACGAGTAAGTCGTCAGGGTGTTTACCAGTCGACTGCCCATGTTTCTAAACCAGTGATGTTTTTTACTGGCGTAATAGCTGTACACTACGTCGAAACCTTCCGTAGTTACCTTCGTAAGCAACGTTATGATTGCTTCGGGAGGATTTTGGAAATCGTCATCAATAATGACCACATACTGTCCCTTAGCGTGATTCAGACCGCACAGAACGGCGTTGAACTCACCAAAATTACGGCGCAGCGAGATGAAGCGGACATTGGCATAGGCATCGACCAACTGCTGACAAACAATTTCTGAGTTATCGCTACTCCCATCATTTACCAGCACCACGTCAAACATCCGGCTCGACAGGCAGGTTTGCAGCCGTTCCAGCAGCGGGCCAATCGTTCGCTCGCTATTATAGACGGGTATGACCACGCTTAGTTCCATCGAACACCGGGCAAAAAGGGTGAAGCAAGGCAGCAGCTTTGCAACAGGGGTTTCATCGGCTTTCGTCCGCTCATCCTCCGAATTGGTTTATGGTATCAATGATGTAGCTGACCTCACGTTCTGTTAACGCCGTATTCAAGGGCAAGCTGACAACTTCCCGGTGCAACTGCTCCGAAATAGGAAAAGAATAGTGAGCATACTCTTTGTAGGCTCGCTGCCGATGGGGCGGAATCGGGTAGTGCACATCGGTGCCAATACCCCGTTCCTGCAAAAACAATCGTAACGCGTCACGACGGGGATGCCGGATCACAAACAAATGCCAGACATCCTGCTCGACTTGATCCGTTGGGGGTAAAAGCACATCAGGATTGTCGATGCCCTGTAAATACAACTTAGCCAGCTTTCTCCGCACTTCATTTTCAGTCGTTAGGTAAGGCAGCTTGGCGACTAAAATAGCGGCTTGTAACTCGTCCAGACGACTGTTGTGACCAATGTAATCGTTGACGTATTTCTGGGACGAGCCGTAATTGCGCAAAGAGCGCAATCGGTCGGCAAGGAGATCGTCGTTGGTTGTGATAGCCCCAGCATCGCCTAAAGCACCCAGATTCTTACTCGGATAAAAACTCCACCCTGATGCATCTCCAAGACTACCGGCCCGCTGTCCATCGTAAATGGCTCCGTGCGCCTGAGCCGCGTCTTCCAGAATAAGCAGGTTATAGCGTTCAGCTAACTCCCGGATCGGGCCCATAGCACAGCAACGACCGTACAGATGAACCGGTAGAATCGCTTTTGTCTGACCCGTAATAGCGGCTTCTATACGACTAGGATCAACCAGATAGGTGTGCGGATCGGGTTCAACGAAAACAGGTGTGAGATTCGCCAGCGTAACACTCAGCAGTGATGCAATGTAAGCGTTCGATGGTACAATTACTTCGCTGTTCGCCGGAAAATCCCAAGCTTTTAGCACTAACGTCAAAGCATCAAGACCGTTAGCGACACCGATGCAATGGCGGGTGCCGCAAAAATGAGCAAACTGCCGTTCGAACTGCTCAACCTCTCGACCGGTTATGTACCAACCCGACTGCAAGACCCGGTGGGTCGCTTCCCGTACCCGCGCCTGATGGGGTTCATTGATACGCCCTAAATCCAGAAAAGGAATCATCGGGCATTGACCAGCTCCGGCTCATTAAGTCGGCGGCTGTTTGGGTAAGGCTCATAGATGTAGTCGTCCTTGTCGTACAACGCGTTTGAAATAACGAGCAGGATTGCATCCGATGAGAAATTATCCATAATATGCCAGTCTTCGGGTTCTAACACCAGACACTTCGTAGGATTATCCAAAAAATAGGTATTTTCTACATACCCGTTATGATTATACACTTGACAACTGCCATTTAGGCAAACGAGTGCATTCCAGGTACGGTGGTGACGGTGACCTGCGCGAGGGTTTTGGCCTGCTCCGTAGATGTAAAAAACGCGCTGAATCGTGCCAGGAATCACATTTTCAAAAACAGTCAGATTTCCCGTGTCAGAAATAAACGTTTTAAGCTCGTAAAGTTTCGCCATTAATTACGATCAACTCTTGGTTTTATGAAGAAAGTAGGAAGCTCTCAAATATAGAAAAAATGCCTTAATAGACGAATGAGCCCTATGTTAATATTACTCAGTGTACGGTTTTCTTATCAAAGAAGCGTCTAATTCGCAAAGGTTAGTATGATAAACTTACCTTTGTAGTTGACTTTTTGCTCGACATACTCATGCTAAAAAACAAATACCTGCTGGTAGGACTGGTACTATTAGGCTTCGTTATTGTGTACTTCAGTTTTTTTGACGGCGCGGGTTCCAGCTCTTCGGCAGCGCTTGACGCGTCGGTCGATCGTGAAGCCTATAGCCAGCAGATAAAGCAGGAGCGGGAAAAGAAAGATCAGACATTCAAGACCGGTGCAGATTCACCGCTACCGGATAAAGCTGGCTTCAACGGTCTTTCCTATTTCCCGGCTGACCCTGCCTATCGCGTCACCGCCCGTCTAGAACCCTTTGCTGATAAAACCCAAAAGCTTGTCGTGCGGATGAGCGACGGTTCCGAAGAGGTGTATGATAAGTTTGCGCATGCGGTATTCAATCTTAACGGCGAGACATGCAGGCTACTGATTGTACGCGTTCAGGATACGTATTCGATCCTTTTCCGCGATGCGACTTCGGGCCAGGAAACATACGGTGGAGGTCGCTATCTGGAAATCAATCCCGCGCAACTAACCGATTCGCAAGTGTTGCTAGACTTCAACACGGCTTATAATCCGTATTGTGCCTATAACCCGACTTATGCCTGCCCACTGCCTCCGGCGGAAAACAAGCTGACGACGGCCGTAAAAGCCGGCGAGCGCTATCACTAATCTGAAATCTGGCAGAAAAGACAAACTGAAGAACTCTTGTTTCCGCTTCCTTCCTAATTCTCCTTACCTTTACGGCATTTATCGTATTGGCATTCTATGGAAGTTTCCTATAAATGGTTACAAGAGTATATTGAGTTACCTGAATTACCGGAGGAAGTAGGCAAAATCCTGACGGGAACAGGACTTGAAGTTGAAGGCATCGAAAAGATTGAGGCCGTTCCGGGCGGCCTGGAAGGCGTCGTTATCGGCGAAGTGTTGACCTGCACTCGTCACCCCGACGCGGATAAGCTTAGTCTGACAACAGTAGACGTTGGCGCCGATCAGCCGCTTTCGATCGTCTGTGGGGCTCCCAACGTGGCTGCCGGGCAGAAAGTAGTGGTTGCTCTGGTAGGTGCTACGCTTCATCCAGCCTCCGGCGAAGCATTCCAGATCAAAAAAGCAAAAATTCGGGGTGCGGCTTCGGAAGGAATGATCTGTGCCGAGGATGAAATCGGTTTAGGTGCTTCTCACGCGGGTATTATGGTTCTGACTACCGACCTGCCCAATGGAACACCAGCCGCCCGCTATTTCAACCTGGAAGCTGATTACCAGATTGCCATTGGCTTGACCCCAAACCGCATTGATGCTGCTTCGCATTTCGGGACAGCCCGAGACCTGAAAGCTGCTCTGAACCGTCCGCTAACCATGCCGTCCGTAGACGGTTTTTCGGTAAGCAACCATGATCTGACGATCGATGTACGCGTAGACGACGTGGCAGCCTGCCCCCGCTACGCCGGTTTAACGATCACGGGATTGACCGTAGGTGAATCGCCCGATTGGTTGAAACAGCGGTTGCTCAGCATTGGTCTTAACCCGATCAACAATGTAGTTGACGTAACAAACTTTATCTGTCACGACCTCGGCCAGCCACTTCACGCTTTCGACGCGGCTAAGATCGCAGGAAATCAAATTGTCGTTAAAACGCTGCCCGAAGGTACTCTTTTCGTTACCCTTGATGGTGTTGAGCGCAAACTAAGTGCTACGGATCTGATGGTCTGCGATGCCGAGAAGCCAATGGCGATTGCCGGTGTATTTGGTGGGCAAGACTCCGGCGTAAGTGACCAAACGACTCGTATCTTTCTGGAGTCAGCGTACTTCTCACCTACCTCGGTTCGAAAAACCGCGCAGCATCACGGCCTTAAAACCGACGCGTCTTTCCGGTTTGAACGGGGAACAGACCCCAACATGCCCATCTTTGCCTTGAAGCGGGCGGCTTTGCTGATTCAGGAAGTGGCAGGCGGAGCAGTAAGTTCGGCGATAAGCGATTCGTACCCGGAACCCATTCAACCGTTCAGAGTCCTGGTTCGCTACCGAAACATCGACCGACTGATCGGTATTCCGATTGACCGGACAGAAATTCACCGCATTCTGAATGCACTCGACATTGAAGCGGACGAGATGAGTCCTGACAGCTTTATTGCCGTCGTTCCGCCGTACCGGGTAGACGTTACCCGCGAAGCCGATGTGATCGAAGAAATCCTGCGAATTTATGGCTTGGATAACGTGCCTCTGTCGGTCAATCTGGCCGCGGACTCGTTGTCGGAATTTCCCAAGGTCGATCCGAATCAGTGGCAAAGCCGCGTAGGACAGTTGCTGGCGGCTAACGGTTTCTACGAAATTCTGACCTTGTCGCTTACTCGTCCCACCTACAACGACGCAATCCGGTCGACGCTTTCCGGCGCGGACGTAACCTTGCTCAACCCGTTGAGTGAAGAATTATCCGTGATGCGGCAAACACTGTTGTTTTCTTCGCTCGAAACACTCGTCTATAACCTGAACCGTCGTCAAAAAGACCTCAAGACGTTTGAGTTCGGTAAGGTTTATTCCAAAACACAGGGTGAAGACGGCACGAGTAAGTATACCGAACGGATGCGCCTGAGCCTGGCGATGGTTGGCAATCAGGAAGCAGAAAGCTGGCTGCAAAAAGGGCAACCAGTAGCTTACCATGATATGGCAACGGCCGTGCAGCGGGTGCTGAATCTGTTCCGGATAAAACAAATTGATACACAGCCAGCTGACCCGGCGTTGTTCCAGTATGGCTTGACTTATCTGGTTAATAAGAAACCACTCGTCAGCTTAGGTATTGTGCAACCAAAACTAACAAAACTGGTTGATCTAAAGCAGCCTGTTTTTTACGCTGACTTTGACTGGAGTGCTCTGCTTAAACTAGCGAATACGAAAACCCGTTACGAAGAAGTACCGCGTTTTCCGGAAGTTCGTCGCGATTTGTCGCTGGTGATCGATAAGACTGTTACATTTGAGCAAATCAGTCGGCTAGCGCATCAAACGGAGCGTAAATTGCTGCGTTCGATAAATGTTTTTGATGTGTACGAAGGCGAAAACCTGGGTGCGGATAAAAAATCGTACTCCGTGAGCTTTACGTTGCAGGACCCAACTCAGACGCTGACCGATGCCGCTATCGAAAAAACGATGCAACGGCTCATGAGCGGTTTCGAGCGGGAATTAAGCGCAGTCATTCGAAAGTAACGTTTCGTTGGGTATAAGCATACGTTTTTGTGTACGCTTGACTTAGCTTATACTCAGTTACTCTATCATACAGGCAATAACGTGGTCAGTGAGCATCAAATCGTAGCCTTAATGGAACAACTCGAGCGGAAAGTCGGGTTGTTGAAAGGTGTATGCGACGATGCAAAACGCCACATAAAGCAACTGGAAAGGCAAAATGACGACTTAAACGATCGTCTAAAAAAAGAACAAACCTTAACAAAAGAGTTACAGAAAAAACTAGATAATTCAGCGAAAAAGGTTCTAAAGTCAAAAGACTTTGGTATTATTGTAAGTAACAATCTGTCTGTGACAGATACGAATGCCGAATTAAAAAAACAACTCGACGAGTATATCCGGGAATTAGAACGGTGTATAGCTCACTTGAGTAGTTTGTCATAAACCCAAATTGGCTCCGGGCCTATGGTCCAATCTGAGCCGACTGCAGCGATGGAAGAACTGTCTATTCGCGTAAAAATTGCCGACCGGTCCTACAAGTTGTTTGTAGAATCGGAGTCGGAATCAATCGTGCGTGAGGCCGCCAAACTTCTTCAGGACGAACTGAAGCAATACCGCGACATGGGTATTAGCGACACGCAGGACGCTCTGGCGAGGATAGCTTTCGATTGCCTGATTACCAAGCTCAGAGGAGAACGACAAGTGCAACGATTACAACAGATGGTGTTTGACAAAATAACTCAGTTAGATCAGGTCGTCACGCCGGCCATAACCACATAAAAACGGCGGGTCACCCACCCCACAATGCCCCGGACAGGGCACTCGTATCGCGGCAGGTTGAATGGTTTATTTGTTCACCCCAAACGATATAAGTACAATGGATATCCCACTTTGGTTAGCCGTCTTTGCCGTCCTCGCGGGTGGCGGGATTGGGCTACTGATCGGTCGCCGGACAATGGCGAGTGATCATGCCAAACGCGAACAGGAAGCGGAAGAAAAAGCCGCTTCTATATTGAAGAATGCCGAACTGCAAGCCGAAACCATCAAGAAGGATCGGATGCTCGAAGCAAAAGAAAAGTACCTTAAGTTAAAAGCTGAATTTGAAGAGAACACCAATCAGAAACGAAATCTACTTCTTCAGAACGAAACAAAACTTAAACAACGCGAACAGCAACTGAACCAACAGGCGGATCAGCAACGTAACCGTGAAAACGAATTAAATCAACAGCGGAACGAGCTTGCACAGCAGAAAAATAGTGTAGCGCAGCAGGTTGAAGCTCTCAACCGACGCCGGGAAGATGTTGACCGCCGTCAGCAGGAAGCAGAACGCATGTTGGCCGATCAGGTAGCGCAACTCGAAAAAATAGCCGGTCTCTCCGCTGATCAGGCGCGTGAACAACTGATTGATACGCTAAAGGCCGAAGCAGAAACGCGAGCGTCATCGTTCATCAAAAATATTGTCGAGGAAGCTAAACTAACGGCTACCAAAGAAGCCAAAAAGGTGGTTATCGAAACCATCCAACGGACGGCTACCGAACACGCTATTGAAAACTGCGTTTCCGTATTTAACATTGAATCGGACGACGTAAAAGGTAAAGTAATTGGCCGCGAAGGCCGTAACATCCGGGCGCTGGAAGCCGCTACCGGCGTTGAAATCATTGTTGACGATACTCCCGAAGCCATTATTATCTCCGGATTCGATCCGGTTCGTCGCGAGATAGCCCGCTTATCGCTACACCGGCTCGTGCAGGACGGTCGTATTCACCCGGCCCGCATTGAAGAAATTGTTGCCAAAACCCGAAAAAATATTGAAGACGAGATCGTGGAAATTGGCGAACGTACCGTCATTGATCTCGGTATCCACGGTCTTCACCCCGAACTGATCAAGATGGTGGGTCGGATGCGTTTCCGGTCCAGCTACGGTCAAAACCTCCTTCAGCACTCCCGCGAAGTGGCTAAACTCTGCGCTACGATGGCTGCCGAGTTGGGCCTCAATGCGAAACTAGCCAAACGCGCCGGACTGCTCCATGATATCGGTAAAGTTTGGCCCGAAGAAGCCGAATTGCCCCACGCCATTCTGGGCATGGAGCTGGCTAAAAAATACAAAGAGAATCCAGAAGTCATCAATGCCATCGGCGCTCACCACGACGAGATTGAGATGACCAGCATGATTTCGCCTATTGTGCAGGTTTGTGACGCGGTTTCCGGGTCACGTCCTGGTGCTCGTCGGGAGATGATGGAATCGTACATCAAACGGCTCAAAGAACTGGAAGAACTGGCTGGTAATTTCCCCGGCGTTACGAAATGCTACGCAATTCAGGCTGGTCGTGAACTACGCATTATGGTCGATGCGGATCACGTTTCGGATGAGCGGGCAGGTGTATTGTCATACGAGATTTCGCAGAAGATCGAAAAAGAAATGCAGTATCCCGGCCAGATCAAAGTAACTGTTATTCGAGAAATGCGGGCAGTAGCCTACGCTAAATAAGACAACCACAAGTAGTGACAAGCAAAAAGGGGGCCTCGATGGTCCCCTTTTTGCTTGCAACAAACTTATAGTAAATCGGTTTCTTCCCTACAGCGACGTGTGCTTCGTAACCTTTTGCCGGCAAGCGCATTGGCGTGACATATTCCCGGAGTAGTCGTCAAACGATCATTTGATTTTATCCCTATGGATTTTTTAACAACCGTTTTATTATTACTCGTCGGCGTCGGCGGGGGTGCTGCCCTTGCCAATGCTCTACGCAGTCGTTCCGGCGTTACCAACGTTCGTCATGAATCGACCTTGTTGCTGGAACGTATTGAGAAGGTATTCAAGGTTGTGATGGCTGAAGGCTATTTTTCGGAGATTTATAATTATCAGGATCAAAAGAAAATCCTTTACCTACTCAACGACCCAAAAAAAGCAATGGTCATTGCGAAGTCTAAAGTTCTGGTTGGATTCGATTTCTCCAAGGTCCGAATTCGTCCCTCAGAAAACGGCGAAAAGAAGCTAATTATAGAAGCCTTTCCGAAACCCGAAGTACTATCGATCGACACCGACTATAAATTCTACGATATTCAGGCGGGCATCCTCAATCATTTCAGCGGAGCTGATTATACCCAGATTCTTGACGAAGCAAAGCGGGCTATGAACGAACGGGCCTTACAGAGTGATCTGCCTAAAATCGCCAACAATCAGATTCAGTACATGATGTATCAGCTTGCCAGTTCGATGGGTTGGCAGCTTCAGCTCCCCGAAGCTGAACAACGTCAGCTCGACGTGTTGAAAGCGCAGGCAGACAATACGACCAATTACAAACAACTTACTACGGGTGAGTAACTTTCTTTTACGTTCAACGTTTGGGGTATAGCATCTTATCTGTGCTTCCTGACTATGCGTTTTTTCTACTTCATCCTTCTCTTCTTTCCTTTTCTTGCCCAGGCGCAACTTCCTATAAATACGTCGGGTGGGACCGCTTGTCAAGAGCATAAAGCGGCCTATTTCAATCGGATCACATCCAACCCTAAAGCCCGAGTTGCCTACGCCGGTGACCCGAGCATTGATGTTACTTACTATGGACTTGAGTTGTATTTGACCCATACACCCAATTACCTTCGCGGGGCCGCCACCGTTACGCTTAAAAGCACAGCTGCCATCAGTAGCTTCTTCCTGGATCTAAACTCGACCATAGCCACCACTGGCACAGGACTTCGGGTTGATTCAGTGAAAGTCGGTAATCAGAAAATTTCCTACCAACATGCGCAGAATAAGCTGACCGTTACTCCCGCTCAACCCCTATCAACCGGACAGGCCTTGACGTTAATTGTTTATTACCAAGGCGTTCCCGCTGGTGATGATAGCTTTGTTTTCGGCAGACACGATACCACCAATGATCCGGTAATCTGGAGTCTAAGCGAGCCGTACGGCGCTCCGGACTGGTTTCCCTGCAAGGACAGCCCTGGCGACAAGGCCGACTCATCGGCGGTCAGTATTACAGCCCCCAACCAGTTTGTGTCGGTATCGAATGGCATACTGATCAGTACAACGAGTAATTTGGACGGTACACGCACATATCGCTGGCGAAACAGCTATCCAATTGCGCAGTATCTTATTTCAGTTGCATCGACGAACTATGAGCGATACGACACGCCCGCAACACTCGCTACCAGCGGAACGACCTTACCCATCACCCATTATGTTTACCCCGAAACATTAACGCGAGTAAAAGCGTCGTTGGATAAGACTCCGTCGATGGTTCAGCTGTTTACTAATCTTTTTGGCCCGTATCCGTTCCTGCGGGAAAAATACGGGCATGCGCAGATCGGTCGGGGCAATGGAGGCATGGAACATCAGACGATTTCGTCGATGGAGGAGAACGCGTTTGCGTCAGACGTGATCGCGCATGAACTGGCCCACCAGTGGTTTGGCGATAAGATTACCTGCCGCGACTGGCAAAATATCTGGCTTAACGAAGGCTTTGCCTCTTACGCGGAAGCAATCTACGCGGAATCGGCAAATGGTCAGGCGGGTTATCAATCGACTATGACCAACTTCATGACCAGGGCACGAAGAGCGCGTGGGTCAATCTACGTTCAGGACATTACCAACTTCGGCAACATTTTTAGCCCTGACCGTAGCTACGCCAAAGGAGCCGTTGTGTTACACATGCTTCGGGCTGTTGTTGGTCAGGAAACATTTTTCTCTATTCTTCGCGCGTACGCAGCCTCTCCTACGGTTGCCTACAAATCAGCCGTTACGGAAGATTTTCAGGCCATTGCCGAACAAGTCTACGGGCAATCGCTGAATTATTTCTTTAAGCAATGGATCTACGGCGAAGGGTATCCGAGTTACAGAGCTACCGTATCGACCAATCCCGGAACGAATACCGTAAGCGTACGACTTCAACAGCGAAACGCAATTGCAACAAATCCTGGCAGCTTCACCATGCCCGTACAAATGCGTATTCAGTCGGCAGCGGGCGATACGACAGTAACCGTCTTCAATGACCAGGCCGATCAAACGTTTACCTTACCAACTCGCGGAGCCGTAACAGGGTTGCTTATTGATCCTGCAAACTTGATTCTCAAGACGGTTGAAACGTCTACGATTACGCCGATCACCGCGGTTAACGAACCTCTGATGGGCAATCTACGGGTATACCCTAACCCAACCGCCGAAACATTAACCGTTGACTTTTCAGTATACGCATCCGGCCCTGTCACATTAAGCCTCACCAATATGCTTGGCCAGCGGGTCCGAACGTTAACCGAATCAACGCTTGGCGTCGGTGACCATACACGAACCATCAATCTAAGGGATCTAGCCAGTGGCCGTTATACCCTCACTATTCTTCAAGAAAGTGGGCAGTTTAGTCGGGTAGTTTTGATTCATTGATTACTTTCGTTTCTATGAAGAAACAACTCATTTTAATGCTTATCATGGCTGGTGCGCTTCTCTCCAGCACTGTTTTTGGACAAGACAAATTAGGCATCATACGACATAATCACCTGTCTATTCACGTGAAGGATGTACCCAAAAGTGCCGCCTTTTACCGTGACGTAATGGGCCTGAAGCCGCTTCCTGTTCCTGATAACCTGAAAGCAATCCGTGCCTGGTTTGACCTGGGCGACGGTCAGCAGATCCACTTGCTGGATGGCCGAACAGCTCAGATCAACCACGATAAAAATGGCAGTCACTTTGCTTTGTTTGTCGCTGACATTAACAAATCCGAGCAATACCTGAAAGAGCAGAATATTCCTTATCACCGGCAGGTACGCTTTGATGGCATCGTCCAAGTCTATTTTTCAGACCCTGACGGCTATCTATTCGAGTTGAACGAAGGAGCGAAACCTACGAAAGCGTACTAGATCATAAAAGAAAAATCCGTTTGAGAGAAGCGATAAAGCCTTTACTCAAACGGATTTTGTATTTGTGTTTTTTGCCTTAAATATACTGCCGAATCGTTGCCGCCGTCTCCGCCAGCTCTTCCTGAGTTGGCTTCATTTTGTTATGAAAGTTCATGTCAGCCATCGAGTTAAGCGGAATCAGGTGGACATGCGCGTGAGGTACTTCCAATCCAACAACGGCAACGCCAATGCGCTTGCACGGAATGGCTTTTTCAATGGCCGGTGCTACCTGCTTGGCGAATGCCATTAACCCAGCATACAGATCATCGTCCAGATCGAAAATATAATCGACTTCTTTTTTCGGGATGACCAGTGTGTGCCCCGTGGTGGTCGGCATTACGTCCAGAAAAGCCAGATAATCGTCGGTTTCGGCAATCTTGTGGGCCGGAATTTCGCCAGCAACGATACGGGAGAAAATAGAAGGCATAATCAACTTTTAGCGTTTGGTAGCTTTCCGATTCCGGAACAAAATCAGCTAGACTTTTCAGACTGAAACGGATAAGAAATTAATTACCGCGCAATCTCAACCACTTCAAACTCCATAATTCCGGCCGGAACTTTGATTTCAGCGGTATCACCAACGCGCTTACCCAGCAATCCTTTACCAATGGGCGATCCAACCGAAATACGCCCCGATTTGAGGTCCGCTTCTTCTTCCGAAACAAGCGTGTAAAGCATCTCAGCGCCGTTCTTTTTATTCTTGATCTTTACTTTCGAAAGCACCGATACCTGCGAAGCGTCAATGGTTGATTCGTCGAGAATACGGGCGTTAGCCAGCACCTCTTCCAGTTTTGATATTTTTAGCTCATGAAGACCCTGTGCGTCCTTAGCCGCGTCGTATTCCGCGTTTTCGCTAAGGTCCCCTTTGTCACGGGCTTCAGCAATCTGGCGGGCAATTTCAGCCCGGCCTTTAGTTTTCAAATCACTCAGTTCCGCCTTAAGCCGGTTGAGTCCTTCTTCGGTATAATATGAAATCTTTGCCATAATACTTACATACTTACTCGTTTATTCATATTGGGCTAGGATCGCTCCTAAAAACAAAAAGAACGGTACACCGACCGTTCTGCAACCAAATTGGTTTTCTTTGCAGCCGTGTCAGTGTCGCCGTCGGATAACCGAAGCGAGCGCTTTGGGAATATAGTAATTTTTTCGTCGCATGGGTAGAACCGTTTGCTAATCGATCAATCCTGACTTAGTCCGTTTGGGCAACGCATCACTGAGACAAAAATAGAAATACTTCCCGGCTATATCAACACTTGATTCATCAGCTAGGGTAAAAACTGAGTTATCAAATTATGGATAAACCACTTCGCATCGTGTTTATGGGTACGCCCGATTTTGCTGTTGCCAGCTTACAGCGGCTATTGGGCGGTGGTTGTCATGTCGTTGCCGTTGTTACTGCGCCAGACCGACCATCCGGACGTGGATTGCAGCTCACTCCGTCCGCCGTTAAGAAAGCAGCAGAAGCAGCTAATTTACCCGTGCTACAACCCGAAAAGCTCCGTGATCCGGCGTTTCTGGAACAACTGGCTAGCTATCAGGCTGATTTACAAATCGTCGTGGCTTTTCGAATGCTGCCCGAAGTTGTCTGGTCTATGCCTACTGTCGGTACGTTCAATTTACACGGTTCTCTGCTACCTCAGTACCGGGGAGCCGCTCCCATCAACTGGGCCATCATCAACGGTGAAACCCAAACGGGCGTTACCACTTTTTTCATCGAGAAAGAAATTGATACCGGTCAGATGATTTTTCAGGACAACGAACCCATCTACCCCGACGACACAGCCGGAACAGTGCACGACCGGTTGATGGAACGCGGTGCCGATCTGGTTCTAAGAACGGTTCGGGCTATCGAAGCCGGAGACTATCCACGTACTCCCCAGCCGACAACCGACGAGTTGAAAGCAGCCCCTAAACTTAGCCGGGAAACCACCAAAATAGACTGGAATCAGCCAACGATAATCATTCGAAATTTTGTGCGTGGCTTGTCGCCTTATCCAGCCGCATGGACAACGATAAATGGCAAGTTCTTTAAGGTTTATGCCGTTTCGCTAGCCAACGAATCGCCCTTCACGGCTGAAGTTGGCGAAGCTTATACCGATAACAAAAAGACGATCTTAATCCGGGCTACCGATGGCTGGCTCAGTCTTGATTCGCTACAGGCCGAGGGAAAACGACGCATGACAGCCGAAGAGTTTTTACGAGGTAATCGCCTTTGATTGTTGGTAGTACTGAACGGTGAAGTCAGTTTCTCTAAACCGATTCCTACAAAGGCGCAAACAGGTGAGCGTAATTAACAGTAGACCAAGTCTCAACTTATTTGTATGAAAATTAGTTTGATTGCCGCCGTTGCGCAAAACGGTACTATCGGGCGTGACAACGACCTGCCCTGGCACTTGCCGGATGACTTTGCTTTCTTCAAGCGTAAGACCAATCATCACCCCATCATCATGGGTCGTAAATCGCTCGACTCGCTCGGGAAGCCCTTGCCAAACCGCACCAACATTGTCATTACGCGCAATAAGGATTTTTCGGCAGATGGGGTTATTATCGTGCATACACTCGACGATGCGATTGATGAAGCAAAAAAAGCGCTCCATCACCACGCGGAGCATCAACCGGCGGACGAAATCTTTGTGATTGGGGGTGCGGAGATTTACGCGATGGCCCTGCCTATTGCCACGACGCTCTATCTAACCGAAGTTCAGAAAGCTTACGAGGGCGATACCTCCTTCCCTTCTTTCAGCAAAAACGATTGGCAGGAAGTTAGCCGACGCCCGCATCCAGCCGACGAACGACATCAGGTTTCGTTTGACTTTGTGGAGTACGAACGAAAAAGCAACTGATGCCTGATCAGTTGCTTTTTTACGAGGTCAGAATCCAGCAGGCTCTAGCCTTTCATAAACCGTACCAGGCCAACTTCGATCAGCAGGAACGCTAAGGCCGCCAGCAAAAAGTATTTCCATAAGCTGCGCCCTAAGTTTTCCTGCTCCAGAACCTGCACAAAATCGCCGTCCTGAATACTATCGAAGACTTCGACGTTAGGCTGATTAGCAAAAGCCCGGCGCAACTCGTTAGCCGAATAAAAATCCATAACGGATTCTTTGTTGCCGTGGTTGAATGCCAATAAGCGCTCGGTTTTGCCATCGAGTTGCAGTTCGTAATACCCCGCTTCTACCGCCTGCCCCGCCGACAACTCGTTACTTTTAGGCATTTCAATCAACAGTTGGTTTCCTACCGTGCGCTGCACCGGAATAATTTCCAGCTTGTCGTGTTTCAACTTATAAACCGCCCGCTCCGACGGATTTGAAACGGGAATTGTGATCAAGTTATCCTCGAATGAATAAGCTGTCCGCTGAGCCCGAACACTAAGAGCGGCCATCTTATACATAACCGGCACAAAAAGAGCGTGTTCGGCCAAATTACCATAAGTGCTTGCCAAGGGATTAGCCAGAATATACACAATTCCCTGACCTGTTCTCGAGCGCGTCAGCATCGGATTCCCATCCCGTAAGCTAAGCAACCGCTCACCAGCACTCCACCGCCAAACCGGGGCCGCGCTAGGCATATTCAATGGCTCCGACTGGTAGCTTTGTTGAAAAACATCCCGAAAAAATGGGTTACTCCGGTCAGGGTCGGCAATAGGTAAGCTTGATGGATTCGCACTGGCAGCACTCACGGTACTTTGCGCATTGCCGACGCCGAGTGTGTTCAGAAACGGCTTGTACGAAGCCATATCGGGGTTTGTAGGCGGAATGATTGTCAAACTACCGCCTTGCTGAACAAACCGTTCTAACTCCGTGCGCAGCGCCCCGTTGACCTGGGTAACACCTTCCAGCACGACTAAATCTGTTTCTTTGAGCTGACCAACATCGAAGTTCTGTGCGTTAAAACTCCGGCGAACAAACAGGCTGTCATTCGAGTAAACCGCGTCCACATAATCCGTTGGGCGACCGGGAGCTCCTGACTTTTGTTCAAACAAGTGCAGCACCCGAACGGCGGGAGATGCTTCAATGACAAAGAAATACTGATTGTCGAAGGTTATCGGAAAATCCTCGAAGACAATCCGTCCCCGATGGTATCCTTTCTTGGTCACGTTAAAGTTTAGAGATACGGTAGCCGAACCGCCCGGTAGCAGCGTTGCCGACGCCGTTGACGTCTGGGCATCGTCCAGATACAACCGCACAGGCAAGTTCTTGACGTTTTCACGACCTCCGTTGTTTAGTTTTACGTTCAGGCTGTTGTTCTGTTGTTCACGAATGAAAGGCGTACTGAGCCAAACGGAGTCCACGTAAACATTCTTTGTAGCCTGTGCATCCAGTGGGACAATAAACACGCGATCTGTAGTATCGATTGTCAAGCGAGACAAATCGCCGACGGTGCTTTTCTGAAAATCGGAAAACCAAAACAGTTGATTACGCCCCCCTGGATTAAGACTAGTTAGCAGATTTCGTTGACGCCGGTAAACCGTTTCGAGCGTTCGGGGTGTATGGGCAAACCGCACGGACGTAACCCGGTCGCGCACAGACTCCGCAGAGCCCGTTTGCTGCTCCGCCGTCGAGAAATCGTTGGTGAGCAATTGTAACGATGTCGCATTACGAAACAGCGTCAGTAACTCGTCCAGCCTTCCGGTAGCAATGTCCAGATACCGCTTCGTATTCCGCTCGTTCTGCATGCTGTACGAGTTGTCCAGATAAAGGCTCGTAACGCCCTGCCGCGATAAGCCCAGCTTGTTTTTACTTGGAATAAACGGCTGCGCAAACGCTAGTACCAGACAAATCAGGAATAAACAGCGAGCTACCAGAATAAGCCAGTGCTTTAACCGACGGAACGACTTTGTTTCGGTCTGAACGGTACGCAGCAGAGCAACATTGGTAAAGAACACCCGACGCGTTCGACGGAAGTTGAAAAGATGAATTGCAATGGGAACCGATACAGCCAGCAGGCCGAAAAGGAACGAAGGATATAGGAAATTCATTCAGGGTGTTTCAAGGAAATGAGTGCGCGAACGCGGGTCTTACTTAGTAACGACTCAAGCTATGAATTTGGTTTTTACAACCCAAGTTAATCAGGGATTATGACTTCATAAAATGCTGTTTTGGTCTGTAACACGTCTGTATACGTTATCGAGCTGATCGCATCGCCAATTGTTCTGAACGTATCCGTTGGCGTATGCCCGACGATCTGGTGAAACCCCTGTAGGTAGTCGACACTGGTTTCTGAACGATCAGCCCAGATAGGACCGCTGAAGGCGTCATTACCTCCGCGCTTTGGCCCGACCTCAAATAAAATCCGTTGCATCTCCCAGGGTTGTTTGTGGACAGCGTTAAGTAATCCCGCCAGATCGTAACCAGGCTCAATTGACATTGCCTCCTGCCCAGCTTTCGCCAATAGTTGTGCCAACCATTTGTTTGTTACGCCAGCATGGCTAAATAAATAGGCACCAAGCTGATAAGACACCTGAAACAGATGGTTGTATTCTCGAAACATAGCGCTTAACTCTGGCTGTGCATTGCTGCGGAAGCCAGAACATCGGTAATGCGGGTAATGCAGGTATTGAGCGTCGTGGTTTCCGATGAGCAGTATAAACTTGTCAGGCGTTTGACTTTTAAGCTGGATGATCGCTTTTAAATTCTCATAGATGGTTGAATCGTCGAAAACACGACTATCCGTGTAATCACCTAAAAAAATAACTTGATCATGGTCGGCAATAGCGGCTTCCCGCCATACAGTTCGTCCGTGCAGATCACTTATCACTAACATTTTCATCGCTGCTCCCCGCTTATTTGTCTCTATCCAATCGCTTACTCCAATGTTTGTACCAATAGGAAGTACGATACTAAAACAGTTCTACCCATGCTTGCTATCATTTAACGTACCTTTCCAGTAACTAAATCATAACCACAAAAAAAGCCCCAGTCGAAAAAAACGACTGGGGCTACCTTGAGAACGTTGGTCCAGATGAATTACAACGTACGCTTCACTTCTTTTATTTCGAACGCTTCGATCGTGTCTCCCACTTCAATGTCATTGAAGTTTCGGACGCTCAAACCACATTCGTAGCCTGAACGCACTTCGTTAACGTCGTCTTTGAACCGTTTCAGCGCGCTGATTTCACCCGTATGAATCACGATAAAGTCGCGGATAACCCGGATTTTATTGTTCCGTTTGATGATACCGTCCGTCACATAACAACCGGCTACTGTACCAACTTTGCTGATCTTGAACACATCACGGACTTCGATATTACCAGTCACAACCTCTTCTGTGGTTGGTGCTAGCAGACCTTCCATAGCGTCTTTGACTTCGTTGATCGCGTCGTAGATGATTGAGTACAGACGAATTTCAATCTGTTCCTGTTCTGCCAACCGCCTGGCATTAGCTGATGGCCGCACCTGGAAGCCGACGATAACCGCATCCGAAGCCGATGCCAGCAGAATATCTGACTCGGAAATCTGTCCGACCGCTTTGTGGATGATGTTCACCTGAACTTCTTCCGTAGACAGTTGCAACAAGGAATCCGACAAGGCTTCGACCGAACCGTCCACGTCACCTTTCACAATCACATTAAGCTCTTTGAACGAGCCAATCGCTTTCCGACGGCCAATCTCTTCGAGTGTAATGTGCTTGCGGGTACGTAGCGTTTGTTCGCGCAGCAGTTGCTCCCGTTTGTTAGCAATTTCGCGGGCTTCGCGCTCCGTTTCCATCACGTTAAACTTGTCACCTGCCTGCGGAGCACCTGGCAACCCAAGAATCTGAACGGGTTGTGCTGGTCCTGCTTCTTTGATCCGCTCACCCCGGTCATTTGTCATAGCCCGAATGCGACCGTAGTGCGCACCGACAAGCATGACATCTCCCTGACGCAACGTACCATTTTCAACCAGTACTGTCGATACGTAGCCACGGCCTTTGTCGAGCGATGCTTCGATAACGGTACCAAGCGCCCGACGGTCCGGATTCGCTTTCAGTTCAAGTAATTCGGCTTCGAGCAGTACTTTTTCAAGCAGATCGTCAACGCCCATACCTGACTTGGACGAAATTTCCTGAGCCTGGTACTTACCACCCCATTCTTCAACGAGGAAGTTCATAGCCGAAAGCTCCGTCCGTATTTTGTCAGCTTCGGCCCCCGGCTTATCTACTTTTGAGAAAGCAAATACGATAGGTACACCGGCTACTTGTGCGTGGTTGATTGCTTCACGCGTCTGCGGCATCACGCTGTCGTCAGCCGCAATTACAATAATAACGACGTCGGTTACTTTCGCACCGCGTGCCCGCATGGCCGTAAAGGCTTCGTGACCCGGTGTATCAAGGAACGTGATCATCCGGTCGTCAGTCGCTTTCACGCTATAGGCACCGATGTGCTGCGTGATACCACCGGCTTCACCGGCGGCTACTTTTGCACGACGGATGTAATCAAGCAGCGACGTTTTACCGTGGTCAACGTGACCCATGATCGTAACGATTGGCGCACGAGGCTGAAGTTCATCCGGTTCGTCCGCTGTTACGTCAATACCCGCTTCCGTTTCATCTTCTGCCGATACAAACTGTACATCGTAACCGAATTCATCCGCAATAACCGTAATCGCTTCCGCATCTAACCGCTGGTTGATCGAGACGAACATACCCAGGTTCAAACAAACCGAGATAACTTCGTTGATCGACACGTTCATAAGCGAAGCCAGATCGTTTGCCGATACGAACTCCGTTACTTTCAGGATTTTTGCTTCCAGTTCCTCCTGTTCGCTGGCTAAACGATCACGTTCAGCCCGGTCGGCCCGGCGGTCACGTCGGCGGTCAGCTCCCCGGTTGGGCGAATTACCCTGCATCCGGGCGTTTGTCTGCTGAATCGACTTACGAACATCAGCTTGCGTAGGTGCTTCACGACGGTTTCCTCCGCTACGGCCACTGTTGTTGCCACCACCTGCCCGATCACGGTTTCCACCGCTACGACCATTGTTGTTATTACCACCACCTGTCCGGTTGTTGGTATTTTGGTTGTCTGACGAAGGCTGGCTCTGAGCGTTCCGATTTTGGTTACCCTGACCTTGCGGCTGGGCGTTATTGTTCGAATTCGCAGAACGGTTTGCCGGTGCCTGGTTACGATCACCCTGTGGTCGGTTGTTATCCCGTTGTCCACCTTGGTTGCGATCACCCTGCGGCCGGTTGTTATCCCGGTTTACAGGACTACGATCACCTTGTCCGTCACGAGGTCCACGGTCATTCCGGTTTTGATTACCTTGGCCTTGTGGCTGATTACCGCCTTGATTCGGCTGGTTGGTACCACCAACAGCTCCATCGCGACCACCGCGAATGCGTTTCCGTTTTTTCTTATCGGCGTTGCTATTGCCACCACCACCCTGACGCGGGTTGTTGACAGGCAATTCAATCTTGCCAAGAATTTTCAAACCACCAAGTTGATGGCTACCAGCCGCCCGAATTGTCTCGGTTTTAGCTGCTGGTTCCTCAGCGTCATTCGCGACTGGAGGAGTTGGCACAGGGGCAGCAGCTTTTGGCTGACTGCTTGCAGTAGTATCACGATTCTCCTGACGCGTCGGTTCCACCTTGGCAACTGGATTATTTACAGGTTCAGCTGGTTTAGGGGTCTCCACACGAGGAGCTTCTGTACGAGCTACTGGCTGCGCTGGTTCAGGCCGTGGCTGAACAGGAGCGACCGGAGCTGGCTCGATTTTAGGCTGCGCAACGGGTGCTGGCTGAGGAGTCTCCACTTTGGGAGCTACCGCAGGAGCAGGGGTTACCACAGGTGGTGTAACGGTAGGCTTAACCTCAGCAGGTTGAACCGGCTTCGGTGTTTCTACAGGCGGCTGTGCAACTACCGGTTGTGATGGTACTGGTTTAGCAACCTCCGCTTGAGCTGGCTCTACACGAGGTGTTTCTACTGGTTTCGCTACCTGCGGAGCCGGAGCTTTAGCCGCCGGAGCTGGTTTCGCGTTAAGATCAATTTTGCCGATCACTTTTAGCCCTGGCAAACCGGTTGCTGCGGTTTGCGGAGCTGGTTTTGACTCGGCTGACACTGGTTTAGGAGTGTCTACCCGAGGGACGTCTGTTTTAGGGGCGTCCGCCTTCGCGTCCGAAATAGGACGACCTGCGTCATCACGACGGTACAAAATAACCTCTTCCTCCCGACGACGCGGTGGCTCGGCGACCGCAACCGACGGTTCGGACCGGCGAGCTCCGTTCAGGAGTTCCGTTGATTTATACTCCTTCGCTAACACCTCCAACTGTTCCATGTTGATTTTGGTGTTAGGATTAATTTCCACCTTAAACCCTTTGGCAGACAGACTATTCGCAACAGAGGAAAGTCCTTTGTTGAGAATTTTTGCCACTTGGCTCAGGCGCATTGACTTATCTTCTGCCATACGTTCGGTCTATATTCGGCAAATTTAATGGTTGTTGATATGGTATGAACAACAGTTAGGGCAATAAAAATCCCTTTTCCTGATAATGAAGAATGAAAAGTTAAAAAGTGAGGACTAACTGCGTATTATTTCAGCCTCCATATCTAACTCGGCAATCGTTTATCAGGCCTACTCAAATTCCTGCTTGAGGATATTTACAATCTCCTCGACAGTGTCCTCCTCCAGATCGGTACGACGCACCAGTTCTTCTTTGCTCAGGGCAAGTACACTCTTGGCGGTATCGAGACCAACTTTACGAAGTTCATCGATCATCCACTCGTCGATTTCGTCAGAGAACTCCATCAAGTCAACG
Source organism: Spirosoma oryzicola (assembly GCF_021233055.1). NCBI lineage: Bacteria > Pseudomonadati > Bacteroidota > Cytophagia > Cytophagales > Cytophagaceae > Spirosoma > Spirosoma oryzicola. The sequence goes on from NZ_CP089538.1 coordinate 4,305,055, forward strand.
TCTTCGTCGTCTTCATGGCCTTCATTATCCCGGAAGACATCAATTTCCATGTCAACCAGTCGGCCCGCCAGTTTAATATTCTGGCCACCTTTACCGATTGCCAGCGAAACCTGATCAGGCTTCAGGAAAACAGATACGCGCTTCGTATCGCGGTCGATTTGCATCGAACTGATCTTGGCGGGGCTCAACGCCCGGCTTATCAGCAGTTCGAGGTTTTCGGTATAGTTGATAACGTCGATATTTTCGTTACCTAGCTCGCGCACAATACCGTGTATACGCGATCCTTTCATCCCAACACAGGCACCTACGGGATCGATACGATCATCGTACGACTCAACGGCTACTTTAGCCCGTTCGCCCGGCTCCCGGACGATCTTACGAATCGAGATTAAGCCGTCATAAATTTCCGGAACTTCGACTTCAAATAACCGCTCCAGAAAAACGGGAGAAGTGCGCGACAAAATAATCTTGGGTGTACCGTTGAGCATGTCAACACGGCTTACAACCGCTTTTACGGGTTCGCCTTTGCGGTACCGGTCCTTCGAAATCTGCTCTGTTCGAGGTAAGCTCAGCTCGTTATTTTCCGAATCAACCAGGATGATTTCGTGCTTTAGGAGTTGATACACCTCAGCCGTAACCAGATCACCCACCTGATCCTTGTATTTCTGATAAAGGAGTTCTTTTTCCATATCCTTTATCTTCTGAATCAGCGTTTGACGAGCGGTTTGTACGACCCGACGGCCAAAATCTTCCAGCTTCACTTCTTCGGCAACCTGTTCGCCAACCTCGAAGTCGTCCTGGATTTTGCGAGCCTCAGCGAGTGGAATTTTATCATAATCCCAAATATCCTCTGAGTCGTCGTCCACAATTTCCCGCGTTCTCCACATTTCCAGATCACCGCTTTCGGCGTTGATGATCACGTCAAAGTTCTCATCGGTACCGTATTTTTTGCGAATCATCGTCCGGAAGACATCTTCCAGAATGGCGATCATGGTGGGGCGGTCAATGTTTTTCGACCGGGCGAAATCGGCAAACGATTCGATTAATAATCCACTGGTCATGGTAGTGTTTCGTCTAGTTTCGTAAAGCGTTCATCAACGAGTGTTTGTACCTTCGTTAATGGCTAGTCCTTACGACTTCATTTGAATGATATTTCTACGACAGCCTTCTTAATCTGTTCAAACGGCACTGACACGGGGCCAGAAACGGGGGTTTCAACAGTCAGATTTGCTTCTTTCTTCTTTTTGCTCTTAGGTTTCTTTTCCGGCTCAATAATCAACACAATACCCGTGTCATCTGCTGATTCCAGTTTGCCCTTATAGGTTGTACCATTGGTCAGCAAAACGGCGAGGTTTCTGCCTATATTACGAATATACTGCCGTGGAAACGTTAATGGGAAATCGACACCCGGCGAAGAAACTTCGAGTGTAAATGGAGCTTCGCCGAAGAAATTTGACTCATCCATCTGTAAACCCAGCCGACGGCTGATGTCAGCGCATTCGTCAATGGTAATCCCAGCATCGCTGTCCAGCAGAATGGTAACCTTGATTCGACCACCCTGCCGGCCAACTACCTGAACATCAACAATGTAAATTTGTCCATTGTTCAGGTAAGGCTGTAATAGTTCGGTTATTTGTGCTTTATCGTCCATAAGGTAGGGCTAACAAAAAAGGGAGTTTGACTCCCTTTTTTCACTAACGCCATACGGTAATTATGGGGCAAATATACAGTATGTTTTGCGGTTTTGCAACTCCCTCGTCGGCGTCACATAGCGTGTTTGTCTGGCTAATGCCCTAATTTTAGCCCGAAAACGAATTTTGGGCTGCTCAACAACGCTATGTCGGTACGTTTCCAACTTGGTCGACTCGTTACATTTTTTTTTCGATCTTTATTCTGGTCACTCAATTTACTACTTGCTTTATATACCCTGTTAAGCTACTGGCTTTTACACTCGCTGCCTACAGAACACTGGACAGCCAGTATGGTCATGATTTCAATACCTGTAGCCTGGCTTCTCAACGGTATATGCATTATACTTTGGCTTACCTGGCGTCCCTGGCGGAGTTGGCTATCGGGTTTGGTGCTTATTATCGGGGTGTTGTTATTTGGCCAGCGAACCTTTGTCTGGAATTCGCCGGGAGTGTTGACCAACAACTATATCCCGCTAAAAGTATTTAGTTATAATGTCCAGTCGTTTGGACTGGATACTGAATGGGAGCGGATCGGCAGATCGCCTAGGGTACGACGAATAATTGATTACACCGTGAGGTATGATGCTCCGGTTAAGTGTTTTCAGGAGTTTTTTTCGTCAACAACAACACCCGACTACGACGCCGTTCGGAGATTACGCGAAGCTGGTTATAGCTATTCTGCTTTTCTGCATCCCGAGATGACCAACGTTCCCAACGGATCGGTTGGCGTAGCTATTTTTTCTATTTACCCAATCATTCACTCGGGACGGGAAATATTCAGCAGAGGGAACGGCTTGGTCTGGGCCAATATAAAAGTGGGGAATGATACCGTACGCGTCATCAACGTTCACCTGCAATCAATGGGCATCCGGGTTGGGAAAGTGCTTCGTCAGGAAAAACTGACCGGTGTCAAACACGAAACGCACGGTGTTCTCAGTGCCCTCCGCTATGGTTTCATCGAGCGACGTAAACAGGTGCAACAGGTTGAACGACACATCCGGGAAAGCGAATTTCCGGTGATCGTCACGGGCGATCATAACGACACTCCTTACAGTGTCGTCTATGAGCGCATGCGTCGCATACTTCCGAATAGTTACGAAGATGCCGGTCGTGGTTTTGGCTTCAGTTATAATAAACTACCAGGCTTTATCCGCATCGACCACCAGTTCCACGACCCACAGATTTCTTTGCTAAACTTTGAAACAATTAACTACGTCAGCTATTCAGATCATTATCCAATCGCAGGTACGTATTTAATCAACAAAGCGACGAAGTAATCCACCAGATGCTTCCGTGGATTTAGGGGTGCGCGTTGACCCAGACTTCACCATCCGTAAAAACCTCTTTTTTCCAAATCGGCACGGTTTGTTTGATCGTGTCGATCATGAACCGACATGCGTCGAAAGCATCCGCACGGTGCGCAGTTGCGACCCCGATGAAGATAGCTGTTTCGCCAATGGCTAATACGCCTTTTCGATGAATGATTGTATAGCGCAGGATAGGCCAGCGACGATGCGCTTCATCCGCGATTTTCTGCATTTCGCTGATCGCCATACGATCATAAGCTTCGTATTCCAGCCGGTCGACCGGGCGTTCCTGTGTGTTGTCACGGACAACGCCTAGAAATAAGTCAAGTGCTCCCGCCTGATCGGATTGCAGATACGTAAGAGCCGAAGCAACATCAATGGGATCGCTAGTTAGAGAAATCATGGTACAAGAAAAATTACCAGTAGAAGAAAAGTGGGCTACAGTAACCGGATTACAACTAACCTCCGCTAACGGGCGGAATCAGCGCAATCTCGTCTTTGCTGGTAAGCACTTGATCTACTTCCGCATACTCGCCATTGACAGCAACCAACAAGGACCGAATGCCAGACAATTTGGGGTATTCCTGATAGAGTTGATCAAGCAGGTCACTCACGCGGGCGCCTTCACTAATCGGCACAGACACAGCTGATTGACCGGTCAGGTCACGAGTAATACCAAACAGAAGTACCGAAACTGGGGTGTTCATCAAGTAAAATAAATTATATAGGATGGTAAGCAACGTTGTGGTGATAACGTTGCGAGGGCAAAATGAAGTTTCTCAGTTGACCAATAAAAAACGGTACCATTACTTTATAGTAACGGTACCGTTTTACTCTCAAAAAACGACAAAGATTCGTTATTTCGAGTTATCCATTTTGCGTTCGGCTTTTTTCATTTTCCGATCCGCTTTGTTAAGTGCTTTGTTTGTACCGTCTTTTACATCTTCAGCCGTATTTTTAGCGGCATTCGATACCTTCCGGCCAGCTTTTTTGGTCTCACGACCTGCTTTATCAGCCGCAGCATCAACTGTCTGACCTGCTTGACGAGCCGTTTCTTTTGCGTTTTGTTTTGTGTCCTGAGCTGAAGCAACGGTGATCGTGAACATCAGTGAAGCAGCCAGCAGCATTAATTTTTTCATAGTAGTTGAGTGTTTGTGAACTTACCTCTATAAAACTATCAATACCGTAAATTGTTCGAGAAGCTGCTACTCTTTATGCTTAAAGACTTTCACCTGATACACGTACGCTTGCATCCGTTTGATCTGTAATTTACGGGGTAAGCGAGCAAGGGTATTTTTATGGTTCAGCCGTATGGGTAACCCTTTTAGGGAATCGCCCGGAATATTATTCAGCGCTTTGAGCAGGTAGTTTGTTTTGACAGCGAAGCTTACCCCTTCCGACGTTGTCTGCTTGCCACTGATTATGCCAATCACGTTCCCTTTTTCGTCTAACAGCGGTCCACCTGAGTTACCGGGATTGACGCCAATAGCGACCTGATAAGCCGTTGTATCGCCCCTGTATCCAGTACCGGAGCTAAGGTAGCCCTCGCCATAAACGATTTCTTCACGCGGATAGCCTAGGGTAAAGACACGTTCACCCAGATCGCTCTGGCTGTTCTCGAAGCTATACGGTAACGACGGTAAAGCGCGAAACGCACTGTCGTCACAGAGTTGTAGAAAAGCCAGATCGTACGTCTGGTCGGCGTGAACAACCCGCGCTTTGTACACTTCACCGGCAGGACTCTGCACGTACACCGAATCAGCTCCCCGAACAATGTGATTGTTGGTAACCATATAACCATCGGCTGTCAGCATAAATCCAGAACCGGACACCTGGGCCGGATTGACAAACAACGCCCGGCCTCTGCCGTTAAGATCATTCATCAATTTGCGTTGAGATGATTTGACGGCCTGAATTTCTTTACTGAGCAAACTGTATTGCTGTTCCTGTTGCTGATGGCTCTGCCGATACGAATGATACAGAAAGATAGATCCGAACGTGGTAATGGCGGCTACGGTAGCGGCAACTGCCAGTGTCGTACGGTAGGTGCGCCACAACGAACGAACCTGGCCCGATGGCTCTTGCTCCATGCTGTACGTACTTACCTCTTCCCGCACAGCATCCATATCCAGACTCGAATGAATGGCGGCTAGTTTCTGCCGAAGTCGGTTCCGTTCGCCATAAGCGTGTAAGGCTGCTTCGATATCTCTTTCCTCATTAGTTTCCATTGTTGTCATCGTTCGTTAAGTACACAGATACCAGGGTACGGAATACTCCTCAATTTTGTTTGTACTCTGAAAAAAACAATCGCTTCAGCCGCATCAGGCATTTGTACTTCTGCGTCTTTGCGTTGTCCGCGTTGGTGTAGCCAAACTTATCCGTTATTGCCTGCATACTCAGATGCCGGATATAAAAATCTTCCAGCAGTGTGCGGCAGGGCTCACCAAGCTTTTCGAGCGAATCGGCCATTAAATCAAACTGTCGATCCCGCTCTTCATGCTCATTTAAATCACTGTCAATCTGCTGCCCCGCATCGTCATCGACGGCGGGCGTTTCTACGTCGCGAACCAAAAACCGATTGCGCTGCGTCAACTGCTTTAGCCAAAGACGACGGCCAACAGAATACAGGTACGTTTTCAACTGACAATGCAGCTCTAATGAGCCGCTTTGCACTTTCTCGTATAAAACAACGATGGCCTCCTGGTAAATATCTTTAGCATCGTCTTCGCTCCCGCTATTGCTTGTAACCAGGTGCAGCACCATTGGAAAATACCGTCGGTACAGTTGGTTAAGCACGTCATCGGAACCCGTAGCCAAGCCCGCCAGCAATTCATCGTCGGTTAATACGGGCCGCCTACTTTCCTTCATCGCCTTGGCTCATTACTTAATACAAAATCAATTTAAACGTAACCCAAAAAAAAGTTAAAAAAAGTTGGGTTACCTTTTTCCCTATCGAGTATTAACGTCGACATTGGTTTATTAATCACCCGTAAACAAAAACGCCCCAAAACTATGAAAGCAATTACGAAATCTGCCTTCTTTTTCATGGCTATGATCGCCCTTGCAACCTCTTGCAGCTCGAAAAAGACTGAAACTGAAACGACTTCGACCGATTCTACGTCAACCATGATGTCTGATTCATCGTCTACGATGGCTACAGATTCTTCGATGGCTGGTGATTCGGCTTCGACGATGTCATCTGATAGCGCGAAGTAATTTTTGCTAAGGCACAACTGCCGGTACTAAATACCGACAACGCTATAAACGTATGGAAGCCCCTCGACTATCGAGGGGCTTCTTTTTTTATCTGAATACAAATAGAATAAAAAAGCGGTTCATTAAAAGCCTTTCACGGCTTCATTAGCAAACGAATCCGTGAAAGGTGTATTTTTTTATGCAGCGTAGCACATCTGAGTAGCCCGTTTCGACAATCGATCAGTCGGCCCCAGAAATAAGCAGCGGCAACAAATCTAAAATCTAACGATTTTAGGCTTAACGAATAAGTCCACTCAATGCGCGATATACTGCATTGAGTGGACTTGTATTTTTGGCATCGTCATTGACTTGCCCCTACCTATTACACGAAAACAACTTTACTGAGTTACCGGCTTCCATTCCGACTACCGCTGTGACCGGAGTGGCCATGCCCTCCGCGTTCATAAGCAAGCTCTGCTGTGGTTTTGTTTTCCGTCGAGTGATCGTCTTCCGGACCCTGTTTGCTTTTATTCGAGCTTGTCATTTCTCGTTCAGCATTTGGACGGTCTTTACCGGTGTCATGGGCTTCCTGATTACGGGTCCGCTTATGATTTGCCTGCAAATCTTTCGAACCGGGCTGATCTGTGGTTTTGTTGTGAGCCATGATAGTAATCTTGTTGTTGAGTAGGATAATAACAAACCACTAATCCGATTGTTTTTACAGCAAAAATCCACACCGGTACCAGTGTGGATTTTTGTTAAAGTAACTAACTGTTTATGCTTAGTAGCCAGGATTCTGTTTCAGAATAGCTGCGCTACCATTTTGCAGGTCAAGCTGCGTTTGAGGAAGCGGCAGATACTCGTTCTTACCGGCTGTAAAGACCGCACCGCTATACGCATTCGACAGTTTCGTTTTCTCGTACGTCAGGAACGCCGTCAGCGTTGGCGCAGCAATACCCCAGCGTACCAGGTCGAAGAACCGCTGTCCTTCTTGTGACAGCTCTAGCTTACGCTCGAACCGAACCGTGTTACGAGCTACATCCTGCGACGAGAAAGCCGAAGCCGGATATGGGCTGATTACGTAGTTAGCGGCTGGCTTACCATCAGACGTTGTTACGAAACCGGCAGGATTGGCCGCGCGATTCCGTACTAAGTTGACGTATTCCATTGCCTTCGATAGACTTCCTACTTCTACCTCCGCTTCAGCAGCCATCAGTAGAACATCCGAATAACGCATCAGTACGATGTTCGTCGCCGACCAGCCTTTCGTCCAGTTCGATACGTCAGCCACTTTGCCTTGTTGAGCTAGGTAGAAAACGTATTTTTTCGTCGAGTACGGACCGCCAAAGCCTTGGTTACGAGTCCAGGCGCTGGTGAAATTACCATAATCCAGATAAGGAATACCCCGACGGCCAACCGTATGGTCAAGACGTGGATCGACGGTTTTGGTGTCAGGCGTGAAAGCATCAGCTGGCAGAAGCCCCATATCCGTTTTCAGCTCGTTGGTAGCATTGTCGTACGCGCCGTTAGCCTGAGCCATATCAATCGGCAGACCATTTGCACCCGTACGGAACGAGTTAGCTGCATCGAAGCTTGGCTTAAAGAAGTCGCAGCAAGTAGCGCCGATACCCGCACTATACGGATAGTTTAGGTTCAAATCGCCAGAAGCGGCATCTGAGCTACCGGCGTTTGCTACGTTCTGAGTAGAGAATACGGCTTCTTCGCTGTTTTCGTTGGCAGAGTTAAATACCTGAGCGTATTGCGATACGAGACCATATTTTTTACCGTTGGCCGTTTTACCGTTAGCGATAATGAGGTCGTATAGCTTCTTAGCATCAGAAAATTTCTTCTGATACATATACGTTCTAGCCAGGTAAGTAGCCGCAGCCCATTTGTTCGCGCGACCTGCCTGAGAATTCGTTTCAGCCAGGTTGTCATATGCGAACTGGAAGTCAGCCTCAATTTTAGGCCAGATATCGACATCGTTCTTTACAGTAGTAGCACCACTTCCATAATCTAACGTCTCGTCGATATAAGGAACCATGTTAAAGGTCCGCTTAAGATCAAAGTAATACAGGCCTCTCAAAAAACGAGCTTCGCCAGCAAACTGCTGCTTCGAAGCGGCAGTTACGGTAGAGGCAGCGGAAGGCAGGGTACGAAGTACCGAATTAGCCCGACTAACCCCTTCGTATAATGCCTGCCACCGAGAGTTCACTTCAGCACTGGATGCGTTAATTAAGTAGGTTTCAAACGGTGTAATCGCACTGAAGTCAGATGGATCAGACCCTTTGTTGGCATCCCCACCCATAATGCTACCATAAACCCAGTTCGTAGGACTGGCCGTTTGCGAAAAGCCCCGTCCGTTCAGTTGTGTGTAAGCACTAATCACCAAGCCTTGCAGACCGGCATTTGTTGTTATATCTGCGTTTTGCAACTGACCAGTTGGCGCTACGTCCAAAAAGGAATCTTTGCAAGACACTGAGATTACGGTCAAAAGTAGTGTAACCCCCACTCCTTTTGTGATTATATTTTTCATATTTATTAATTCTAGGAACAAAGTTAATGCGTTTCGAAAAGCTGTTAGCTTCTTGAGTTTAATTAAAAACCGATGTTCAGGCCCACATTATAGCTCCGGGTGATCGGATAGTTACCGATGTCAACGCCAAGGTTCTGGTCAGCCGCTCCACCAACACCTGGATCTAGGCCTTTATAGCCTGTAACGGTGAAGACGTTGTTAGCCGCAAGCGAGATCCGAACCCGGCTCAGGTTGACCTTGTTCAGCAGCGTCGCTGGCAAGGTATAACCAAGCGTAATGTTCTGCATCCGCAGGAACGATCCATTCTCAACATAGAACGAGTTAGGAACTGTGTTGGTACTGAGGTTTGCTACATCTTCAAAAATTGGCTGTGTCGTATTGGTATTTGTGGGTGTCCATGAATTTTTCACCCGCGCACTAACAGCTGCTCCTGAGAAAGATGGGTAGAAGTCGGTATACCACTTCGACATGTTGAATATCTTACCGCCCAGTGATGTATACAGATACGTAGCCAGATCAAATCCTTTGTACGTAAGGCGCAAATTCATACCGCCCGTGAACTTAGGTACTGGACTACCGATAAACGTACGGTCATTATTGTCAATTACACCATTACCATCTACATCGGCGTAACGGAAACGTCCCAGACCCGCTCCTTCTTGTTTTGGCGCAGCATTAATTTCTTCCTGCGTGTTGAACAAACCAAGTACTTTATAGCCAAAGAACGAAGCAATCGACTGACCAGGTTGGTTACGAGTCATAGGCAATGAAAGCCGGTTCGTAGGTGGGCTCACGTCGAAGTAAGGAACGCCTGGTGCCAACGTTAGAATTTTGTTGCTCAAGAAACTACCATTTACGTCCACTTCATAACCTAGATCGTTAGCCACTTTACCCCGGGTAATCAGTTGAATATCGATACCCTGGTTTCTCATGCTGGCGATATTTACCGACGGCGCTGTTGCACGGACACCTACGACACCCGCAATAGGTACTTGGTATAACAGATCTTTGGTATCCTTCCGCCAAACATCGAATACAACATCAAGCTTGCCGTTGAAGAACGAACCATCGATACCGATGTTTGTCGTGGTACTGGTTTCCCATTTCGCATTTGGGTTACCGATCCGGCTACGGAAGAAACCGGGATCTACACCCGAGTTACCACCGCTAATATCGTACGAGTTCGCGATGTTCGACTGAAACAAGCTGTACTGGTTGTTTGGGTTTACGTTATTCGAGTTACCCATTTGTCCCCAACCACCACGAACTTTCAAATCCGTGATAAAGGGCAGGTTTTTCATGAAGTCCTCACCCGATAACCGCCAAGCGGCCGAGAAAGCTGGGAAAACCCCGTAGCGGTTGCTAGCCCCGAAGCGTGATGAACCATCGCGACGAACTACTGCCGTAACAATGTATTTATCCATCAGGCTGTAGTTAACGCGGCCAAACTGCGAATAGAAGTTTACACCACTGAACAGATCACTGTTTGATTGCCGACCTGAAGCCTGTGACGTTGTGATACTAGCATACGCAGGATCCGTTGAGAATGGGTTCAGACCCACACCACTGATGTTCCGGCCAAATCCGTCGTTCAGTGCTTCAAGACCAGCTAACACATCGAGGTGATGGATACCAAACGTCCGCTTGTACTGAGCGGTATTTGTAAACGTCCAAGCGATTGTATAGCCAGCTCCTTCGTTGATACGGAAACCGCCGTTGTTTCCTTCGGCATTTTCGTAGGTATTACGCGACGTAGTTTTGTTGTAGTAGTTCGAGAGAACACCACCGATGCTACTGCGAACGGTTAAATCAGGGATGATGTCATATTCCAGATACGCATTCCCAAATAGGCTTACGTTGAAGTTCCGGTTATTTTTAGCCGCATCGCGGTTTGCTCTAGGGTTGGAAGGGTTGTTGAAACCTTTAGCTGCCGTACCTGCATAACCACCGAATACGTCGTATACGGGAACAATGGGAGCCATCCGAAAAGCAAGCAGAATATCATTCTCTTCTTGTGATGCATTTTGACCATTGGTACCGCCAAACTGACCGGTGTTATCGATGTAAGTGGCCTGTAAGTTCTCACCAAACCGCAGTTTCTTGTTCTTCAGAACGTCGAAATCCGAGTTAACGCGGAAGGTATACCGAGCAAAGTTGTTGTTCAGGATAATACCAGGCTGCGACTGCTGACTGACACTCACGTAATAACGACCGCTTTCACTTCCACCCGAGAAGCCAAGGGTATGGCGCATTAAAATAGGGACTCTAGTGATTGCTTTATACCAGTCTGTACCTTCTTTGTTGGCACGTGTTACTTGATAAACAGCGCCTAGAGAAGGATCGATATTGTACTTTGCCCGCTCAGCATTCAAATCGACTCCACCCGTTACGCCAAAGCGGTTACCAACCTGTATATATTCTGGCAAAACAGGGGTTGTTCCAGAACCATACTGACCACCAGCGATACCGGTAAAGCTGTCAGGTCCTATCGTTTCTCCATTGGCAACACGCCGATTACGGATAGCGTTCCAGGTCCAGTCAGCCTGTTCTTGTGGTGTTAGCAGAGCAGGCGCATGACCCGGATCGGTAACCCCGTACAGACCATCATAGCTAACGCTCAGTTTCTGAGCCCGGCGCTGGCCTTTCTTGGTGGTAATAACGATAACCCCGTTCGCAGCACGAGCACCATAGATCGAAGCGGCAGCCGCATCTTTCAGTACCGTCGTTGACTCAATATCGTCTGGGCTGATGAAACCACTACCCTGGGTTGGAACCCCATCAACCACGTACAAAGGCTGGTTACCACCGAAGGCACCAAATCCACGGACACGGATGGTGTTGCTAGCTCCAGGCTGTCCGCTGGCGATAACGGTTACCCCGGCAACGCGCCCTTGCAGCTGGGTTTCAACGTTAGCTGAAGGAATAGCCGCTAAGTCCCGCGCTTTTACCGTGGCGACGGCACCTGTATTGTCCCGTTTACTGTCCGTTGTATAACCTGTTACAACGACTTCATTCAGCGTAGAGGATTCTTCTTCGAGTTGAATGGCAACAGCCGTTTGGCTACCTACAGTTACCTGCGTTGACTTAAACCCAATTGCGGATATCGTAAGTACATCATCCGCTCCGCGCACAGACAAGGTAAAAGCACCATTGGCATCCGTCGATGTACCGATGGTCGTACCCTTAATAACTACGTTAGCACCCGGAACCGGATCGGTATTGCTACTCACTGTACCAGTGATCCGACGGTTCTGAGCAAAAACGGTTGTGCCCCACAGGAGCACCGATCCCCACAGCAGTAAAAACTGAAAGGTCTTGTAAAAATTTGTGTTCATAAAATTTGGCCTCATCAATTATTTCAAAACGGATCAATATTAATGAGTCGAATTAATTTTTCAAAGATCAATTTGTCATTTTTTAACGTTAACCTAATTTTATACTAACAAATACGTAAAAAACACCATGCGTATATTTACCAATTAACTGATTGTCAGAATATTGTATTTCATCCTTGTGAAATGATAATCTTTTGAGAATCTATAAATATTTTTTAATATTATGCCGTTATTCTCCAGTGAATAACAAAGGCAAAACCTCCTTTGTCTACACAAGAATCAGTTTATTGTACTAACGTCTAGCCGCTGTTTTTTTCATAAGTATTTTTATGACCTACCGTTATCTGTATTTTGTATTACTCTTTTTATCCAGTTACCTTATTACCTCCTGCCAGTCTTCGTCAAACCGATTATTTTCTTTGCTACCCGCTTCCGAGACGGGCATTACGTTTGCCAACCGGATCACCAACACTGACTCTACGAGTATTCTGGATGTTGAGTATTTCTATAATGGTGGTGGCGTGGCGTTAGGGGATTTTAACAAAGACGGACTACCCGATGTATTTTTTACCGGTAACCAGGTTGCGAACCGGCTTTACCTGAATAAAGGCGATTTCAAGTTTGATGACATTAGCACATCGGCAGGCATTACCGGGAACGGTAAGTGGTGTTCTGGTGCGACGCTGATCGATATCAACAATGATGGTTGGCTGGATATTTATGTCAGTGCGACGCTTAGTAAGTCTGATAAGCAGCGCGAAAATCTGCTGTACGTAAACCAGGGGCTACGTGATGGCAAGCCTGTCTTTCGCGAAATGGCGCATGAGTACGGCATTGCGGACGACAGCCATACGACCAACGCGGCCTTTTTCGATTACGACAACGATGGTGATCTGGACCTGTATTTGCTCACCGACCGCATCGATGAGTCGCCGAATGTGTACCGTACCAAAGTTAGCGATGGCTCTTCGCTGAATGCGGACCGACTGTACCGTAATGATTTTGACAAAAAACTCGGTCATCCTTTTTTTACGAATGTTTCGAAGCAGGCTGGGATCGTACACGAAGGGTACGGATTGGGCCTAAACATTACGGATATCAACCGGGATGGCTGGAAAGACATTTACGTAACGAACGATTACGTTTCGGATGACCTAATGTACATCAATAACCACGACGGTACGTTTACCGACCGGGCTGCCGAGTATTTCAAGCACACCAGCAACACGGCCATGGGGAATGATGTAACGGATATTAATAACGACGGCTTGGTTGATGTACTGGCGCTGGATATGTTACCCCGCGACAATTACCGAAAAAAGATGCTGCTGGCTCCCAACAACTACCAGACATATCTTTATAATGACGAATATAAGTTCAACTACCAGGTCGTACGCAATACGCTTCAGCTTAATCAGGGGCCGCGTCCTAATTCGAACACTCCGGCATTCAGTGAAATCAGCTTATTAGCCGACGTAGCCGAGACCGATTGGAGCTGGACACCGATGGCCGCAGACTTTGACCACGATGGCTTTCGCGACCTGATCATCACCAACGGATTTCCGCAGGACGTTACCGACCGTGATTTTATGACGTTCATCACCGAGAACGCCAACATTGCGACCAAAGATTATAAGCTTTCTCAAATTCCGGTAGTTAAGATCAGTAATTACGCGTTTCACAACAACGGCGATCTGACGTTTTCGGACGTTACGCAGAATTGGGGCATTGATAATCCTTCTTTCTCGAACGGGGCGGCTTACGGTGATCTTGACAACGACGGCGACCTGGACTATATCGTTAACAACATCAACGACTCCGCTTTCGTCTACCGGAACAACCTTATCGAGCGTAAGCCGGAAAAAGCCAATTACCTGCGCGTAAAATTTGCGGGTCCAACGTCGAACCCGATGGGCTTAGGCGCTTTCGTTGAATTGCACTACGGCGAAAACAACGGGCAACAGCAGGTGTATGAGCACAGCCCGTACAGGGGTTATCTGTCAACGGTTGAACCAGTCGCTCATTTCGGCTTAGGCAGCGCAAAGACAATTAGTGAAGTCCGCATTATCTGGCCAGGTACCGGGGGGCAAGCCGCACGGCAGCAGATCCTGCGGAACGTGAAAGCGAATCAGGTGCTAATCGTCGACAGTCGTAACGCGCATGAGCCTGTACCGGCTATCAAGCAACCGTCGAGTCTTTTCCACGAAGTAACCGACTCGCTAAAAATAGCTTTCCAGCATGAGGAGCCGGAATACATTGACTTCAACAACCAGAAACTATTACCGCATAAGTTTTCGCAGTACGGTCCCAGCGTATCGGTTGGCGACGTTAACGGTGATGGCTTAGATGACTTGTTTATTGGTGGCTCCAAATCGAAAAAAGGCCATTTCTTAATTCAGACAGCGGCCGGTTCGTTCGTTGACCGAGATTTATTGCCCGAACAGAAAGGTCCGGAGGATAAGCCGGAAGAAGACATGGGGACGCTGCTTTTCGACGCCGATGGCGATGGCGACCTGGATTTGTACATTGCCAGCGGTAGCATAGAAGGGCAGGCTAATACAACTGCTTTTCAGGATCGACTTTACATCAACGATGGGCCTAAAGGATCGGGTAAATTTATCCTGAGCCCCGGTGCAATTCCACAAAATGTGGTCAGCAAATCGTGCGTCAAAGCAGCCGACTTCGACCGGGACGGGGATCTGGACCTGTTTATCGGGGGACGTGTCGAGCCCGATCATTATCCAAAACCGGTATCAAGCTTTATCTTACGCAATGATGGCGGTTCATCGAAGACAGGCACACCTCACTTTACGGATGTTACAAAAACAGTAGCGCCAGGTCTGCAAACCATAGGGCTCGTGTGCGATGCGCTCTGGACTGATTCGGATAACGATGGTTGGCCCGATCTGCTGCTGGCTGGTGAGTTCATGCCGTTGACATTGCTGAAAAACCAACGCGGCAAACTAGAGAAAACCACTTCTGGTCTCGAAGGTCAGAAAGGCTGGTGGAATTCATTGGTAGCGGGCGATTTTGACCGGGATGGCGACATCGATTACATAGCGGGCAATTTGGGTCGTAACGCCCGGATGCGGGCCAGCGATACGGAACCAGTACGTGTCTACGCCGGAGATTTCGACAATAACGGTTTTTACGACGCCATACCGACGATTTTTATTCCCGATGCGGACGGAAAACGAAAAGAGTACTCCTTTCACGGGCGCGAAGATTTGATCAAGCAAATGATCGCCATGCGTCGCCGGTTCCCGTACTTCAAAGATTTTACAACGGCCAGCATCGACCGGCTACTTACGCCGGAAGAGCGACAGAGTGCGCTGGTCCTAGAAGCCAATTACCTGGAGTCTGCTTACGTAGAAAACAAAGGTGACGGCACGTTCGCACTTCATACGTTACCGACGCAAGCTCAGTTGGGACCCATCTTTGGCATGGTTGCCGAAGACGTTGATCGTGACGGCAATCTGGATGTCGTGCTGGTTGGTAACGACTATGGTGGCGAAGTTTTTGCGGGTCGGTACGACGCTTTGAATGGTCTGGTTCTTCGTGGCGACGGTAAAGGCAACTTTATCCCCCAATCAATTGCTAGTAGCGGTTTGTTTGTACCGGGCAACGCGAAAGGACTGGCGCAATTTACGGATAGCCGAGGACGGGAGTTGGTAGTAGCCACGCAAAATCGGGGTCGGCTATGCTTGTTCCGAAATAGTAAACCGGCTGCTAGCCTGCGGCTACGCCCTACTGATGCGTCGGCGTTACTTACCTTTGCGGATGGCAAGAGACAAAAAGTAGAGTTTACGTACGGCAGTTCGTTTTTGTCTCAATCGGCACGAACGTTACTGCTAAGTCCGTTGGTGAAAGCAGTCGAGATAACGGATTCACAAGGCCACAAACGGCAGGAACGTCCTCGCGTTGACGTAGCCTTAAAGTAAGTAATCCGCTTCACCCAAATCACTTGTCGGTGTAGACAAGTGATTTGGGTGAAGCGGCACATTTTTCATACTGCTCAGCAGCCAGCAGTAAAAAGAAGGGTACATCGATAGTGACTTATAATCATCATTTCTTTTTTCGGGCGTACAGTAAGTTAGTCGTCATTGCAGCCCTGGGAATTGCTATTTACAGTTGTCATTCAGGAGCCAGTGATCAGTTGGATAATCCGTTGGTTAAGGCAGGGCAGCAACTAGCGATCAAGCACTGCGGTTCGTGTCACCTGGTTCCTGAACCCAGCATGCTCGATCAGGAAACCTGGGACACCCACGTTTTACCCGCGATGGCTCCTATGCTGGGCATAGAATCGTACGGAAACGGCTATTATTTCGCGGGGCAGAAAGCGGCTGTCTCGTACGATAACTGGCAAAAAATAATGCTTTATTACAAAGCATTGGCACCCAGAAAACTTAAACCCGCCGACGTATCTACTTCGAATGACTGGTCCATTTTTTCGCTGACAAAGCCGCAGCGAGATACGACACAAACGTCGGAGACGACGATGGTTGTTATGGACTCAAGCCGTACCCATCTGTACTCCGGAGATGGAATACGTAATGACTTGACCTGCTGGGATCAGCAGCTACACCCGGTATGGCGAAAGCAGCTTAAGTCCCCACCTGTCAACGTAGCCTTTTACCGGGACAAGCAAGGCAACGAACGAGGAGTGTTTACTGGTCTGGGTACAATGGTGGCAGCCGATATTGCAAAAGGGGAACTACTTGACCTAGCGCTTTCTGGTAAGCCACGTAATGACTCGTCTACAATTCACAGCGATCTGCCCCGCCCGCTGCAATCACTAGCCGCCGACATCAATCGGGATGGACTAACCGACTGGATTGTATGCGGATTCGGTCACCTACGGGGTGGCTTGTACTGGCTGAAGCAAGAGAAAAATGGGCGGTTCACAAAACTGCCTATTAAAGAAATCCCGGGTGCTATTCAAGCCACCACGGGCGATTTTAACGCTGATGGCTGGCCAGATGTTATGGTTCTCTTCGCCCATGCCGACGAAGGAATCTGGCTTTTCCTAAACGATAAAAAAGGAGGATTTACTCAACAAAACCTGCTCCGATTCCCATCTGTCTACGGCTCAACCAGCTTTCAACTAGTCGATTTCAACAAGGATGGAAAGGTCGATATTCTTTACACCTGTGGTGACAACAGTGATTACTCTCAAATTTTCAAGCCTTACCACGGGGTGTATGTTTACCTCAACCAAGGTAATTTTCAATACAAGCAGGCTCATTTTTTACCCGTCAACGGTTGTACAAAAGCCATCGCCAACGACTTCGATCAGGACGGCGATTTAGACATTATCAGCATTTCCTTCTTCGCGGATTTTAAAAACAATCCGGCCGAAGGCTGTTTGTATTTTGAGCAGGAAAAAGCCTTTGAGTTTAAGCGACATGCGCTCCCCGTTAGCGACTATGGCCGCTGGATTTGCATGGACGTGGGCGACTGGGATCATGACGGCGATTCGGACGTAGTGTTAGGCAACTTTTCGAAGGGATTTCTCAACGAGCGCGATTTCAAACCCACCTGGGATACACACTTACCGTTTATCATCCTCACGAACACAACCAGAGATAAGAGCCGCTAAATATTTTAGGCAAAATGAAATGAGAAGCTCGTAAGCGGGGTTTTATAAGCTCTACCTTTGCCCGATTATGCATACGAACTATTATTTCCTTCGTCAACTGGCTCCCGCTCTTGAGACTCTATTGACCGGCCTCCGGTTTGTTGAGTGCTTCAGCCAGGATCGCGATGAGGTGGTGCTTGTCTTTGCCCAGGCCAAGGGAAAACAGAATTATTACAAGCCGTTTTACATAAAAGCCGTCTTACGGCCCGACTTTTCGGGGCTGTTGTTTCCTCAAACGGTGCAGCGCGCTCGTAACAATAGCGTCGATTTGTTTGAAGAAGTAACGAATTCACTGCCAGGGCAGGAAGAGGTTCAGGGCAGTAGTGACGAAACGGTAGAAGCAAATCGGCCGGGACGCGCGGTTATCGGTGTCCGCTCGTTTCTGAATGAACGATGCCTGGCAATCTTGCTGGAAGATAAGTACACTATGCTGTTCAAATTTTTCGGCAATCGTCCTAATCTCCTGGCGTTTCACGAGAATACGGTTACCGATCTATTTAATCAAAAGCTGTTGACAGATCGTCAGCTCGTGCTCGATGCCCTTGACCGACCTATTGATCAATCCTGGGAAGCGTTTGAAAAAGCAGGGTACGATCATCGAAAATTGTTTCCCACTTTCGGTAAGGTTGTAAACGAGTGGCTGAATGAACAGGCCGTCAATAATACGCTAACAACCCCGGAGGCCAAGTGGACGCTGATCCAGCAAACCTTACAGCAACTCGAACAGCCTCACTATTATTTAACCAAGCTTCATCACAAACCGACGCTTAGTTTGTTGCCTCTGGGCGATATACAACGTGAGCTTACGGACCCGGTCGAAGCCGCCAACCGTTTCTTTATTACGTACAATGGCCTAACTGCTTTTGAGCACGAAAAAGGGAACCTGCTTCGACTGCTGGAAAAGAGACGGAAGCGAGCTGAAGCCTTAATCGAAATTAACCTGCAACGCATCGTTGATCGGGAGGAAGGAGCCAGCCATGAAGAGATGGGTCATATTCTGATGGCTAACTTACATGACATTCCTATGGTGTCTGGAAGTAAATCGCCCGAAACCGTAACATTGACCGATTTTTACCGGGATCAACCCATCACAATCCGACTGAAACCAGACCTGAGTCCACAAAAAAACGCCGAGAATTACTACCGAAAAGCGAAGAACGAAAAAATCGAGGAAGACTATTTGACCGGACAGATCACAGCTCGGGAAGAAGAAATTACGCTTCTCGACCGGCAGAAAGCGGATCTTGAAGTAATTCAAACCTTAAAGGAGCTGCGCCGATACAGCAAGCAGCATAATCTACAGAGCGACCAGCTGGCTAATCAACTGGCAAGCGGTGACACAACGAATCTTTTTAAAGAGGTAATCATCGATAAGTTTCGCATTCTGATCGGACGAAACGCAAAAAACAACGATCTACTGACGCAGAAATACGCGTACAAAGAAGATTTGTGGCTTCATGCCCGCGATGTTGCCGGTTCGCACGTCATTGTAAAATATCAGGCCGGTAAACCGTTTCCCAAAAACGTGATTGAGCGAGCAGCCGAGCTAGCCGCCTGGTACTCAAAACGCCGAACGGACAGCTTGTGTCCGGTTATTGTGACGCCGAAAAAATACGTTCGTAAGCCCAAAGGCCTCGCCGAGGGCCAGGTAATTGTGGATAAGGAAGACAGCATTCTCGTTGTACCCCGCGAATAAAAAAATGGGCTAGGATGTCCTAGCCCATTTTCGCTGTAGTTTACTGCTCGATAGCAAGGCTTAGGTTGGCGACCATCAACCGGTTCATATCGTTCCAGGTGTGGTTCCAGGAATTTTCCATCAGGAAGCTGTCGATGGCGGCCCAGTCGGCTGGGTGTCCTCCGTTGAGCGCTTTCTCGATGGCCGCTTCGAAGGCATCCGCCGAATCAGCAATCTGGACGAAATCGGCGTTGCCGTAGGTACGCACTACATCACGAATTGGCGTAGACACAACGGGCAATCCACCGGCTAGATACTCAGGCGTCTTAGTCGGGCTGATGAATCGGGTTGAATCGTTGAGTGCAAAAGGCAGCATCGCAACGTCCCAGTTACCGAAATAAGCTGGTAGATCTTTGTACGCCTTCATGCCCAGGTAATGCACGTTATCTCCTTTCGGCAATAAATCCCGGCTGATCTTAACGATTGGACCGAGTAAGATAAACTGCCATTCGGGCCGACGCTGGGCTACTTCACCAAGCAATTTGTAATCAAACCGTTCGTCGATAACTCCACTAAAGCCAATCCGTGGGTTGGCTAGCGAACGCTGATCTGCCGGATCGGGCTGCGGCTGGCGAGCTGCCGAAAAATGCGAGAAATCGATACTGCTTGGGAACGCGAATACCTGCGAATGCCGGTTGCGCTTGGCTTCGTACAGGCTATGGCCGCCCGTAAATACGATATCGGCTTTGTCGATGAGTCGCTTTTCTTCGGCCAGCAATTGCGGAGGAGCTCCCCAGAAAGCCGACAGTTCGTCCATGCAATCGTAAATCGTCAGGCGCGGTTGCAGATGATCACTGAACAACAGAGCCATCGGAGTGTAATACCAAGCTATAAAATTCCCAATACGTTCGTTCTGCAAAAACTCATCCAATAGCTGACGCTGTAAGCGAATGGCTTCGTCAGGTTTCGTTCCATGAGGAAGATGCGGCACCAGCACGGTTAGCCGGTCGGTCTGCTGACAAGTAGTAAGTCGTGTTTCGTTACTCCAGATGGGCTCCTCAATAAACCATACACGGTAGTTTTTCGTAGCTCGGGTCAACAGATGTTGCGGACGTTGATAAACGAAGTTCCACCGTAAGTGCGAAAAACAGATCAGATCATGGACATCATCGACTGAGAACGAGGAGGAAGGGCGATTTGTACTAGTCGTCGTTGATGGGCGGCTAGTTAAATTAAGAGCATTTGCTGAATCAGGCGTTGCGTCCGTAATTTTCATAAGCTGTTAGCAGAAGAAGGGTGACAAATTAGAATGGCCAATAAAACACCAAACTTATATCCTTCTTCTGCGAAAACCTGATGTGTAACAAAAATGTTGATCAGCCGAAAGATTTATTGAGGCAGTGGCCCCTGCAAGAGTAGCCTCTACGCTCTAGGCAGAAAAACACGAAATATTGCACCGTTACCTTCCTGACTGCTCGCCGTAATGTAGCCGCCGTGAATATCAGCCACTTTTCTGCAAATGGCTAGACCCATTCCGGTTCCGTCGTACTGCATTCGGCCATGAAGCTGCTGAAAAATGGTGAATATTTTGTCCAGATAGCGCTCATCAAATCCGATTCCGTTATCAGCGACGGTCAGGACTGCAAACCGCCCCTCCGCCGACGGCCCATCTAACAGCGTTGCGGGCAAATCGGATTCCGTGGCTACATAGCCACTGATACGAACCTGGGGAGGAATTGGCGTTCCGGCAGAATCGATTTGCTGAAACTTCAGCGCATTACTGAGCAAGTTCTGAAACAACTGACGCAGCAAAGCTACGTCGCCCTGGACCATGGGCAGCGGATCGACAGTAAGCTGTGCCTTGCGATCATAAATCGTTAGTTCGAGATCGTCAGCCACTAAGTCAATCAACTTGTTGAGATCAACCGGACTAAATGTTTTAGCATCTCCCGATAGCCGGGAAAAAGTCAGCAGATCTTGAACCAATGACCGCATACGCCCCGCCGAGACCTGCATGCGCTGGATCAGATCGGTTGCAGCCGCACTTAATTCTTCAGTAAACTGATCGTTCAGCACATCACCGAATGAAACTATTTTCCGCAGCGGCTCTTGCAGATCGTGCGACGCTACGTAAGCAAACTGTTCCAGGTTATGATTCGACCGGTGAAGTTCCTGCACGGTTGCCTCCAGCTGCTGCTGCAATTGTTTGGCCTCCGTTACATCTTGTATTGTAGCAACAAATCCATCGTTCAGGTGATTGAGGGTAACGTTGAACCAGCGATCCAGCGACGGAGCATATTCTTCGAAACAAATGGCGTCTCCCGTATCGAGCATATGCCGCAACTGCTCCATCCATTCCGGTTTTACTGGATAAATATCGGTCAGCAGTAACCCCGTAAAGTGCATAGGAGTCTGGCTGATCAGCCGTTCGAACTGTTGATTAGTGAGTGCAATGCAAAAGTTTAGCAGGTTATGCTGGTCGTCGCGAACCGCTTCAAAGACGACGATAGAATTAGGCGAAGAGTTTAATACACCATTGAGTAGCGTGGTTTGTCGGGCTAATCGACGGGCGGCATGGTGCAGATCACTGGTTTCGCTGTAAGAAAGTAGCAGGCCGTCGTGACCAAACGGAGCCGCCGACTGAACGATCCACACGTCGTGGTCACCGACCTTATAAGTCTGCTCAACCCGCTGCGCTTCATTCGTTTCAATTACCTTGATGTAGGTCTGCCACAACTTCGTTTCGCGAACTGTCGGAAAAAAATCCGTTAGCAGTCGTCCTGTGATATCGGCGCTTTCTTCGTGGTTGTTACCCAGTGTATCGCGTAGTGCTGTATTATTGGCAAAACGATATTGAAAATTGACGATTGGTCCATCGGGAGAAGCCCCTTCGCGAACGGCCACAAGTCCTACTAAGCCGTTTATGGAATGATTCAGTACTTGTTGCCAGAGAAAGGCGCGCTCGTCAGTAGATAGTTCAAATCCGGGAGGTGCAGTTTGATAAAGAGACAGGTTAGTCATGAAGGTTACGGTACGATATTGGACAGCTACTTAATTATAAGAACTTCAGGATTAATGATTTCGTATAAATAGTTTAGTAGCAGGCAGAAAATAGGCGATTTTAGGTAAGTTGACTAGAGAGCCCAAACAGAAGTCAGGCAGGAATTTCAGACACTTGTAAATCAGCCATTTACGCATACAAGTGTTTATCCATCGAAACTAGCCATTTCGACATTCAAAGATGAGTAACTGTTTCGATATATTGTTTACCGATGAATAGATACGATCTAACCGCACCAGTGGGGTCTGACTACTCGCTACGGGCCTTTCTGCAACAGGCGGGACTACTAATATTTTTGTAACAAAGTTAGCATTCGTTCATCCAGCAGCATTCCCTGATGCTCTTTGTAGGTTACGTCGGCTCGGTCGCTGTTAAGGATACCGAATGCGCCCCGAAAATTCCAGAGCGCCCAGCCCCATCCGGCCTCTTTCCAAAGCTTCAGGTGATCTTCCATATACCGCAACGCAACGTCGTGGGGCGTTTTATTGTAACAACCCCACTCGCCAACGTGAACGCCTACCCCTTGCTTTTGTAGTTTCTTCCAGGGGTCAATGGTAATTTTTTTCAACGTCTCGGCGTTCCAGACCACGTTCATCCAAGTATTCGGCCAGGTAGGCGAAGGTGCGTCTTTCAGCATGGGCACCCATTCTGCCTTGTAGTGGCTCACATTCATCGGTAGGTAACCGCGCGTACTCTGACCAACATGCAGATTAACCAGGTCAAATACGGGCTGGTTACCGTATTGCAAGCCATCAACAATAATCAACCGGTTAGGGTCAACAGAACGAATTCCTTCGACCAGCGCCGTTACGACGCGAATGTATTTTGCCTCGTCGGTATTCGGCTCGTTGATCAGGTCGAACGAAACCTCCCGGTTAGGCCGACCTTTGTAACGCTCGGCCAGATGCTTCCAGTGAAAAACGGCAGCTTCCAACGCCCGATCATCGGTCCAGAGATCGAGTGGTTCGGCGGGCGGGTTCACGCAGTAGCCGGGAATCCGGTGCAAATTTAGATTGACGTGAATTTTATGTTGCTTTCCGTAGTCAACGGCCTGATCTACTTCTTTCAACACGCGCTCGTTTAGTTCGGTCCAGTGTGCCGGATCGGGCGTAGCCCAGCAATGGTACGACATAGGCAACCGAACGAAATTGAAGCCCCAGTTTGCAATCCATTCGAAGTCCCGTTCCTGATACGGTCCGGCAGGTTCGGGGCCGGTCGTACCCGCAACAAATTTTTCGAGTAGGTTAAACCCCCGCCAGCGCGGCAGCTTGCCCGGTTTTGGTTCCGGTAAAATTGACGAATCAGCGTCGGCCATAACGGATGTTAATTGGTTCAACCCAACGGCTGCGGTTAGCGATGTTTGCAGAAACAGACGACGCTCCATAAGCGATGTATACTGTAGGATGGCAACTGTATGCTAAACCATTCCGGCGATCAATAGGATTTCAATTAGCCGAAATAATAAGCTGGCCTCCCAGTCGTACGTCGTTCTTACCGCCCGAACTTAAGTGTCGTGCCTACCCGGAAACCCAATCCCTGGTATTTCGCATCCTGCCACTGCGAAACAATTTCTACCCGAAAAAACGGAAACACCTGCGGAATCAGACCGTCCAGTCCATAGCCTACTTCGGTATAGTTTTTAGAAACGAGCGTGTACAGGGAATGCACAAACAGATTTTCTTTCATACCGAGCAGCCGCATAAACGTTACCTGCGTAAGAAGAAACTTACGGAACTCGGCCAGCACGTGACCTTCTACAAAACGCTTGCCGGTACTGTACTGGTAATACGGCAGCATTCGGAATGTTGATACAACATCGCCCTGCTGCAAGAAAAACTGGTTACCAGCGAAGTGCTTGAAATCAGGAAAATATAGTTGCTTATCATTCAGGAAAGCGCCGGCTCCGATTTGGTAATTCAGACGGCTCCGAATACCCGTTTCGAACGAATGACTGATACTTGCCTGCAAGAAATCATAGTCGACAGCGGAATTAGCAATGCCGTGAATGCCTTTCCGGTAGTTGACACTCAGTAATGGGCTTTCATTATTGCGTAGTGCAGTCCGTCGGCCGTTGCGCATGGTGTACTGCATGGCCCCTAGCCGAGCCGATGCCGTCAGATTTAGGACTACTGCATTGTGTATTGGGAAGCCCGTGTTGGCCAGTTCGTTATTATCGGGTCGGTTTGCCGTAAACTCCCGCCTTGGCGAATCGATCCACGGTTTCAGATCCTCCCGATAATTCGCCAGTTCGGTCCGCTGGGCGTACTCTAACCCGCCCGTCAGACTGACGCGCTGCTTAAACGGTGTTGCCGTAACGGATAGATTCAGAAAATCTTTCTGGTACAGTTTGGCAAAGTTCTGCTCGAACAGCAGCGTCGTCAGCGAGTTCAGGAACGGGCTAATCGGATTGTTGGGATTGAACTGGTACAGATACCGCCCACCCGACAGACTCACGAGCGTATTTTTGTGCTGATAACTAGCCAACCCATACCCCACGAATTGCTTACGCCCAAACTGATAACGGCCCGTTCCGCCGATATTCCACTCCCCCAACGGAATTTTGCGGAATCGATTGATCGAGTCAACTCGGGCCTGGTACCGGTAATTAAGCGCCCCTTCCAACGTGTAGCCTTCTACGGTGTTGTATTCGATTCGCGTGATGGGGCTGGTATAAATTAGGGAACTCCGTTTGTTGAACCGCCAGGTATTACCACCGATCAGCTGCCCTACCGAAAACGCTTTTGACTTCTTTTGTTGTGTGGTGTCGCGTCCGGTGGTATCTTTTGTTCCGGGTGCTTTTATTTCCCGTGTCAGGCCCAAACTATCAGCCTTGCGGTAGCTCTTAACCTCGGCAGATGTCAGGGGCACCGACCGTAGTGAATCCCAGAAAACGTTAGACCGTTTACGCGCCAGGGAATCGACCTCCAGTGAGTCGTCACGCACTACCGTTACATCCTCTTTGCGATTTTTCCGGGCCTGCTTTTCCTGCTTCTCGTATTCTTTGACAAGCTGCCGTAAGTTCTTGGTCGAAAATTCTTTCTGTTTCTTGACTAGTTCATCAAACTGCTTTCCCTTGATATCGCTCTTGGCAAGCGTATTCGCGGGAGCGCCTTTTTTTTCATCGGCCACTTCGATATCCTCCACAAAAGCCGGGTTGACCACAAATTCGGTGAATGTCAGGTTACGGATGTAATACCCATTCCCTTTTACGCCCAGGTAGGAACCGCTGCCGCTGAACCGTTGGTTGGTTGGCATCCAGACACCCTGAATTGGTGTACATACGTGCCGGATACTGATCAGGATACCGATGTTGTTGACCGTTTCCAATTGCAGGCTATGGATTGCCCAGGTGTTTTCAATGATGTAAATAGTACCCCGAAAAACGCCCTCACCCCACTGCCGGGGAATAACCTGAATCTTGCTAATCTCAATTGCTTTTCCGTCCGGCCCATTCTCCCGAAACGTACCCTTGTATTCAAACTTGTAGTAAGCAAACGCTTTGGGCGACAACGGAGAAACCGTTCCGGCTATGGTTGGGTTGTAGAAGCTGGCGTTGTAGAACTGGTTAGGACTTAAGAAATCACCCTGTGAGTTGCGGTTGGCGATAATGCGCTGCCGATACGTATTGGGCTGACTAAACGACACTTCAGCAACGGTTTCGTTCAGCATCGGCACCCCCACCTTAAAATTGGCTTCTTTCTCCGCTTCTTTCAACTGCTTCCGAAACGCCATTTCGGCCAGGTTCGGCAAATCCGTTACGGTGAAGGATGACTTCGTGTACACCCGCGCTTTGAACCGCTGTACCTGCAACTGATGGAATCGGCTCTTGGCAATCGCCCGGCGCATAATGGTGTAAGCTGGATCTTCGTTACCCGCCTTCGTTTCCACTTCCGCGAGTCGCAGGGCCTGTTCTTCCAGCGTCACATCCAGGCTCGTAAAACCGGTTCCTACTTCTATTGATTTTTGAACAGTTTGAAAGCCCAGGTACTGAAAAACAACAACGTAATTTCCCGGCGCAAGTCCAATCTCGTACCGTCCTTCTGCGTTTGTGATGGTCCCGTTGGGCGTACCTTTGATCACAACAGCGGCATACGGCAAAGCCTCTCCCTGGACGTTTTTGACAACGCCCCGCAGGCCCGTGCTGCTCGTCTGGGCTAGAACGAATGTCGAGTAAAAAAAGGCAATGAATAGTAGTAACGTGGACTTCATACACGAATAGGTTGGTATTCAAATGGGTATAGCAAGCTAACGAACGAAAGGCACCATTCTATGCTTCGAGAGAAGATTTCAACTCGCGTGCCAGCCATACGCGAAGAGTGCTTTTGTCAACAGATACGCGAATAAACGCAATGGTTGGCAGTAGACACTGTTAAAAATCCATAAGGTCTTGCGTATCTTGCCACAAACTGCTCACAACCTGAACACTATGCATCGATCATTACAGTTTCTTCTTTTATTTTTCTTACTCTCTTCTACCCTATCCATTGCTCAGCCGTCTGCTGTGCTGACCGAACGCGAACGGGCGCGGGTGGTTGATGACATTTTGGATGACCGCTTCACGAATCTGCTGCCCCAACTTATGCGCCGGGAAGGCATCGATATGTGGGTGATTATCTCCCGCGAGTACAACGAAGATCCGGTTCTGCGGACGATGTTACCGTCAACCTGGCTATCGGCCCGCCGACGTACCATCATCGTCTTTTTCGACCAGGGGAAAGATGCAAAAGGAAACGATAAGGGCGTCGAAAAGCTGGCAATCGCTCGCTACGACGTAGGTAATTTACTCAAAGGAGCCTGGGATATCGACGTTCGCCCGAACCAGTGGGAAGCGTTGTCGAAGATTATCGAAGAGCGAAAGCCGAAGAAAATCGGACTGAACAGTTCCACCAACTACGGCCATGCCGACGGACTGTCGTTTACAGAGCACGAAGAATTTTTAAAGAAGCTACCAGCCGATTACCAGAAGCGGATTGTTTCGGCGGAGAAAATAGCCGTTGGCTGGCTCGAAACGCGGACCGAGAAAGAAATGGCGATCTATCCGCTTATTTGCCGTCTGTCGCACCAAATCATTCAGGAAGGCTTTTCAGAACAGGTCATTCAGCCCGGCGTTACCACGACCGACGATGTCGTCTGGTGGTTTCGCCAGCGCATCACGAATCTTGGTCTCGACACGTGGTTTCACCCGACGGTTGATGTGCAACGCGCCGACGAGCAGGATTTTAACCACCTGCGCACGTTTTCGAAGCGGCCCGACAAACAGGTGATCATGCCGGGTGATCTGCTTCACGTCGATTTTGGCATTACCTACCTGCGCCTGAACACCGATCAACAACAACACGCGTACGTGTTGAAGCCCGGCGAAACCGATGTACCGGAGTCGCTTAAAGCCGCTTTCAAGCAAGGCAACCGGTTGCAGGACATTCTTACCGAACAATTTAAAGCTGGAAAAACGGGCAATCAAATGCTTCTGGCCGCGCTGGAGCAATCGCAGAAAGAAGGTATCAAAGGAACCATCTACTCCCACCCGATTGGCGTTCACGGCCACGCGGCTGGCCCAACCATTGGCCTGTGGGATCAGCAGAAAGGCGTTCCCGGCGCTGGCGATTATCCACTGCTGGCCAACACTGCCTATTCGATTGAACTGAATGCCGCCGTCGAAATTCCGGAATGGAAGAAAGTGGTGCGGATCATGCTCGAAGAAGACGGTTTTTTCGACGGAAATACGTTCCGCTACATCGACGGTCGACAAACGGAAATTTATACCATCCCCCGAAAATTGGGATATGTCAAATAACAAAAAGAGCCGCAAGGGATGACTTGCGGCTCTTTTTGTTTACTTCGGTATTACTATTTCACATTTACCGGCGTACCATCGCGAATCTCTTCGTTGGCTGCCGTAATAAACTGATCGCCTTCGGTCAGCTGGCCAAATACTTCTACTTTGTCGTTGGCCTCAATTCCTCGTTTAACCGGCACATATTCCGCTTTCTTGTCTTTAACCCGAATCAGAAAAATGCCTGTTGTCGAGTTCACAACCGCCGATTTTGGGACAATAAACGTGCTGTTTTTAGTGGGCAGCGGTATGTTAACCTCCGCGATCATACCGGGCAACAACTTCTTGTCATTATTGATCACATCGACCTCGACCCGCTCCGACCGTAGTCGTTTGTCCAATGCGCCGGCCAACCGTTTCACTTGCCCGGTAAAGGTCTTATCGGGGAACGTCTTTACCGTAAAGCTCACCTGGTCGTTCTGATCGACATAGCCCGTGTACGTTTCGGGAACAGAAACTACCAGACGCAACCTTTTTTGCTCCGTCAACACAAAGAGCGGGAATTCAGACCCTTTGCCCGCTGGTCCGACATACGCGCCTGTGCTGGCATTCCGCGCACTGATAACGCCATCAAACGGAGCCCGGATTTGCAGGTATTGTCTCAGATCAGCCACTTCCCGATAGGCCGACTTAGCCGCATCCAATTGAGCCAGATCGGCATTGCGTTTGGCTAGTGCCTGATCCACGTCATTCTTCGAAACGGCCCCAGAAAATTTGCTGGCTTCGAGAATACGCTCGTAATTGGCTTTACTGGCGATAGACAAAGCCTCCTGCGCTTTCAGCTTTGATTCCGCCGACGCGAGCTGAGCGCCTAGTTCGGGGGCTTCGGCCAGGGCCAGCAACTGCCCTTTTTTTACTTCCGAACCGACATCCGCGTTCAGCGTTTTGATGTAACCCGTCACTCGGGCGTAAATATCGACATCCCGAAAGGCTACCAGTTCGCCGGGTAACTGTAGCGACGAAGCCAGTTTTCCTTTAGTCAGGCTAAACACCTCCAGAGCGGCCGGGGCTTCGGGAGCTTCGGATTCAGCTTCTTCTTCCTTTCCTTCGGATGAATGACAACTTGATAAAGCACTAAGCAGGAGTATTCCCCCCACAAGGGTAAGCAAACTACGGTATGGTTTATTAATGAACTGGTTCATAGGAGGATGGAATATAAAACTTACTTTCTTTGTCTTCAGGATCAAGCGATACCGACTCGGTCGAGGTGTTACCCTGTACCCAGGCAAATACCATCGGAAGAATAAACAAGGCCGCAAACGTCGATGCAATCAGACCACCAATCACGGCACGTCCCAGCGGAGCCGCCTGCGAACCACCTTCACCCAAACCTGATGCCATCGGAATCATCCCCACTACCATCGCAACACTCGTCATCAGAATAGGCCGTAATCGGACCGAAGCGGCTTCTTTGGCCGAAAGCAACGCATTGCCGTTTTTCAGGCGCAGTTCTTCGGCATTCGTTACCATCAGTACGGCGTTCGAAATAGAAACCCCCACCGACATGATCATACCCATATACGACTGCAAATTAAGCGTCGAACCAGTCAATATCAGCAGCAGCAGCGAGCCAAGCAATACCGCTGGTACCGTACACAAAACAACCAGCGATACTTTGAACGACTGGAAATTGGCAGCCAGCATCAGAAAAATAACGATGATGGCCGTGAACAAGCCCGTTTGCAGACTGTCCAGCGTTTCGATCAGTACT
Source organism: Spirosoma oryzicola (assembly GCF_021233055.1). Lineage (NCBI taxonomy): Bacteria > Pseudomonadati > Bacteroidota > Cytophagia > Cytophagales > Cytophagaceae > Spirosoma > Spirosoma oryzicola. Next base: position 4,335,037 of record NZ_CP089538.1, read on the forward strand.
TGTGTCAGCCCCTGCATTTTAACCGTCAATCCACGGGGTAGTTCGCCCAGCGAATCGATGGCTTTCTGCACATCGTGCGCAGCGGTTCCCAGGTCCATATCGTTCAGGTTGGCCGTAACCGATAGCACCGGAATAGCCCCGACGTTGTCGTTTTCGCCGTAAGTCGTTCCGGTCCGGATGGTCGCGACATCGCTTAGTACCGGCCGGTTGGCGTTTGGCGTAATCGGAATTTCACCCAGATCGTTGACGCTTTTCATCTGGTTTTCCGGGACCTGCACCTGTACACTATAGCTCTGATTCGACTTTGGGTCGATCCACACGCTTTTCTCGGTATAACGCGACGACGAGGTCGAAGCAATCAACGAACGCGAGATAGACGACATATCCGTTCCTAACTGGGCAGCGCGGGTCCGGTCAACCGTTACGTTGATCGTTGGATACTTCGTAGCCTGCCCGATCTGCACATCACGCAGGTATGGGATCTTCTGAAGTTTCGCGATGACTTTATTCGCGTACTCTTCGTTTTGTTTTTTGTTTTTCCCCGTCAGCTTTACTTCAATCGGCGTTGGTGACCCCTGACTCAGGATCTTATCGGTCAACTCAATCGGTTCAAACGAAAGCTTAACGTCAGGTAACGCTTTGTTAATGCTGGCTCTGAATTTGTCTTTCAGTTCATCCAGGTCAACGTCATAGTCTCTTTTCAAACTTACCTGCAAAACGCCTTCCTGCGGTCCCGCCATAAACAGGTAAATCGGACTCGTCGAAAACTGAGCACCGTGCATCCCAACCATCGCTGACGTAATTTCGATGTTTTCCTTACCGACCAGCTTGTTCAGCACGTCAATGGTTTTGAGCATGGTGGTTTCGGTTTTTTCAAGCCGGGTTCCGTCGGGATTCCGCAACCGAACCTGAAACTGTCCCCCACCCGCTTTGGGCAACACGTCCCGGCCAATCGTCGTGATCAGCAGTCCAGCAATCGCCAGTGAGCCAACGACATAAACCAACACGATAGGCTTCCGGTACGGCATCGACCGCTCCATGAATCGCATGAAACGAGCCCGTACTCGTTCGAAGAAGCTGATTTTACCGTCGTTGTTCGCGTCGATCCGGTGCGCCATTTCTTCTTTCTGACTCAATATATCGTCGTGCGAATGATGACCATTCGAGCCGGTTTTACCGGTACCATTGACCGATATACGCTGCCCGTTTGCCGCTAGCACATCCTGTTTCGTGCCTTTTCCGTTCCCAACGGCATTGTGCTCTTTCATAAACCAGTTGGCCAGAACAGGAACCAGCGTCTGTGCCATCAGGTACGAGGTGATCATCGAGAAACCAATCGCCAGCGAGAGCGGCAGAAACAAGGCACCCGGAATGCCTTTCATGGTAAAAGCGGGTGCAAACACCGCCAGAATACAGAACAGAATCAGCAATTTCGAGAACGCGATTTCCTTACAGGCATCCCAGATGGCGAGCGCTTTGGGTTTGTGCATGTCCATATGCTGGTGGATATTTTCGATGGTTACCGTACTTTCATCGACCAGGATCCCGATAGCCAGCGACAACCCGCTCAGGGTCATAATATTGATCGTCTGCCCGAATAAGGACAGGAACAGAACGCCCGCAATGATACAGGTAGGAATGGTCACGATAACGATCAGCGCCCCGCGTAAATCACCCAGGAATAGGAGTACCATCAACCCCGTCAGGATAGCACCAATGGCGCCTTCCGTTATCAAGCTTTCTACGGCATTGATCACATAGACCGACTGGTCAAACGTATAGGTAAGTTTTACGTCTTCTGGCAATAGAGCCTGGAAGCGCGGCAGAGCCGCTTTCAAGTTCTGAACAACCTCCCAGGTCGATGCATCCGCCGACTTGGTAATCGGCAGATAAACCGAGCGTTTTCCGTTGACCAGCACGTAACCCTGCGTGATATCAGCGCCATCTTCAATGGTGGCAACGTCTCTCAGATACAGGTTCTGCACGGTACCGGTGTACAGCGGAATATTACCAAAATCATCAATTGTCTTGATGGTTGTATTGGCCGGCGTAAAATAGTTTAGATCGCCCACCCGCACGTTTCCGGCGGGGGTTGCCTGGTTGTTGATACGCAGAGCAGCTACCAGCTGATCGGGGGTCAGGTTATGCGCCCGCAGTAGAGTCGGGTCTGCTTTGATAACCACGGAACGCGAGTTACCGCCGAAGGGCGCTGGCGATACCAGACCCGGAATCGACGTAAAGCCGGAACGAATGTAAACGTTGGCTAAATCCTGTAATTCGTTGTTGGATCGATTGGGGCTGCTCAATACCAATTGCCCGACCGGCAACGTGGACGCATCGAAACGCAGAATAAACGGCGGCTGCGAACCGGGCGGAAACACCGCCTGTGCTCGGTTGGAGTAAGCCGACACTTCCGCAGCCGCCTGCGCCATATTGGTGCCTTCGTAGAACGACAGTTTAAGCAGCGTTATCCCCTGAATATTTTTGGTTTCAATACTTTTTACCCCCGATACATACAGGAGCAAGTTGACATACTGCTTACCAAAAAATGCCTCCATCTGGTCGGGGGTGTACCCACCAAACGGTTGAGAAATGTAAATAACCGGCAGATTCAGGTTTGGGAATATGTCAATTTTGATGGTACGAACGGCACCTACGCCGAAGTAAAATAAGCTAGCTACGATAACCAGAATCGTAATTGGCTTACGCAACGCGGATCGAATTAAATTCATTACTCGACTGAGCTAGTTAAATTGTTTACCTACAGATTGCATCCGAATCTGAAGCGTCACCCGGATTCTTACTAGTTTTCCAGAAAATATTACATTTCCCAGAATTCGATCTCAAAAGTTACGAATTTGACTGGTACTTTCCCAGGCTTATCAAAATGCTTTATAGCCTGACTGACCGTGTAAAAAATTTCCGCAACCCTCTATGCATGATCTACTTATGCATATATACCGAGTAGAAATCCTTAGTGTTTATTGTAAGCTTTGGTGATACTCAGTGCCTTTCGAAGAAGCCGATCTGATTTGTACTAGACTAGAAAAAAGTATTATTAAAAAGAGTTCAATGCTACAATTATAATTATGCGCATAAAGATCAATACATACCTTATATTTGACCCCGTTTTAAACAATCAATTCTCATTAGTTCATTTTATCATTCACCATGCAACGTAAAGTTTATTTACTTCTATCCACTCTGTTCACTGCCACCTTATTAAGCTGCTCGAAGTCTGATGACAACGTAACTCCCGCCGTAACCGTCACCCCTAAATCGCTGGCACGCTCTTGGTCTTTCTCTGATGTTAGCGTCAAGACACAGGCTAAATCGTATGTTATTCCATCTACCATCATAAAATCAGCAGATCAGAGAATATTTGGAGATGACAATACTATAACTATCGATTCAGCAGGTACATTTAGCTATTTGGAAGATGGCAACAAAATGACTGGCAAATGGAAGTTAGCGGATGCAAACACATTAGTGCTGACAGAAGCCGACGGTGAAAAATCGAACTGGAAAGTCAATAGCATCACCAGTACGGACATCGAATTGGCCAGTGTTAATGTGGATCTTACAAAAGGCATGACCAACGGTAATACCACTGTTTACTCGGATGAAGAAAATAACGTTGGGTTCTTGTCCCTTGTGCTTCTAACTTCCCTTGACAAGAAAGTGGGTGGCCCCTTTGACATGACCAATGAGCCGCAGCCTACGAGTGTTCAGCTGATTATGAAGGGTAAAGCGAAATAAGCTTCCTTTATTTAACAGCTTCTAAATAAAAAGGGCCTGTACAGTGTACAGGCCCTTTTCGTTGTTCGTATACATTTACGCCAGACGGTTGATGCAATTCAGATCTTCGAATGCTACTTTCAGGCGTTGTACCATGCTTTCTTCACCTTTACGAAGCCATACCCGTGGATCGTAGTATTTTTTGTTTGGCGAATCCGCTCCTTCGGGGTTACCCAGCTGCGATTGCAGATAGCCTTCTTTCGCTTTGTAATACATCAGAATACCTTCCCACATGGCCCACTGCATGTCCGTGTCGATGTTCATTTTCACGGCTCCGTAGCGGATCGCTTCCCGGATTTCGTCACGGCTCGAACCTGAACCACCGTGGAATACGAAGTTAACAGGCAGTGGTCCGGTGTTGTATTTCTCCTGGATGTAATTCTGTGAGTTGTTCAGAATAATCGGCGATAACTTCACATTACCGGGTTTGTACACACCGTGTACGTTTCCGAAGGCCGCAGCAATCGTGAAGTTTGGCGAAATTTTGCTTAGTTCTTCGTAAGCATAAGCGACTTCCGAAGGCTGGGTGTACAGTTTCGAATCGTCAACGTCTGTATTGTCAACGCCATCTTCTTCACCACCCGTTACGCCCAATTCGATTTCAAGCGTCATACCAATCTTGGCCATCCGCTCGAAGTATTTTGCGCAGATTTCGATGTTCTCTTCGAGAGGCTCTTCTGATAGGTCGAGCATGTGCGACGAGAAAAGCGGTTTACCTGTCTGGTCAAAGTGTTTTTCGCCAGCCGTGAGCAGACCGTCGATCCAAGGCAGCAATTTCTTAGCGCAGTGGTCCGTATGCAGGATTACGGGTACACCGTACAGTTCGGCAACGTGGTGCACGTGTAATGCTCCCGAGATAGAGCCTACAATAGCAGCCTGTTGTTTGTCGTTGGGCAAGCTTTTTCCAGCGTAGAAGATACCTCCTCCGTTCGAGAACTGGATGATTACCGGCGAGTTAACAGCTTTGGCCGTTTCTAACACGGCATTGACGGAGTCCGTACCGACAACATTGACAGCCGGAAGGGCGTAATCATTTTCGTTGGCGTGGCGGAAAATTTCGGTGACGCCTTCTCCGGTTACAACGCCGGGTGCAAAACGTGTGGCTACTTCGCTCATAGCTAGGGCTAAATTTTGGATTCGTTCAAGAAATAGTTTACCGAAAGATATTCGATTTAACTATTTGATTTCAGGGACAAAATTGCGGATATTCTGTAAATATTGCTACTATTACTTGATCTTACCTGTAATTCATCAATCCATGCCTTTTCTACTCCTTTTTGCTTTTCTTCTGGCTATTCAAAGTCAATTTGCTCATGGTCAGAAAGTCTATCCTGAATTGCCAGAACAGGACTATACTGTCTACTCCGCCGTTATCAATGAATACGCAAACTGTGGCGATACCAAATATGCTTCCCGGCAAAATCAGTTGATCTTTGTGAATACCGTTACCGAAGTCAAAACCCGGCATGGCTTTAGTTTTGACTTCGTAAACATACCGCAGGAATTAAACGAGTTGCTGCCCGCTCAATCCACCTTTCAGAATGAGCCGGCCTGGAAACAATTTATTGCGTCGATTGATACAAGTGCGTTTACTAAGCACACACTTACACGACCCATCAAAGCGCAGTGTCAACAGACCCAACTGTGGACGGATGCGCAGAACGCGTATTATTTTAGCGAACAAACAGCGCCACAACGAGGCTATGATGCCCTGCAAAAAGACTACGAAAACTTCGGCGCTATCGTTAGTTTCTCCAAAGTTGCTTATTCCAATGACCGTTCAAAAGCCGTTTGCTATTACGCCAGCGTACGTGATGGCTTAGCGGGCTCCGGCTATATTCTTTTTCTGGAACGATCAGGTACCTCCTGGAAAATAGCAGGGCGGGCGATGCTCTGGATAGCCTAGCTTGTTTTTCGAATGCGTTTTCTACCAACTTTGACGTACTAAACTAAGTCCTGAAACCATCTTGAAAACCTTATTTTTTTGCCCCTTGTGGGGAATGGAAAGTTTATCGTATCCCGAAGCCGCCCGTCGTGTAAAAGCCGCCGGTTATGACGGCATGGAAATTTCGGCGGGGCCTGACAAGCGCAAAGAAGCGGTTCAGGTAACGCACGATCATGGTCTCGAACTTGTACTGATGGCGTTCGGTGGGGGCAGCAACTTCCCTGAACACAAAAAGAAATACCGCGACGACCTTCTGGACATTGCTTCGCATAAGCCGCTCTTTATAAACGCACACACGGGTCATGACTACTTTACGTTCGAGCAAAATGCGGAGTTGATCCAAGTAGCAACCGAGGTGCAGAAACAAACCGGCATTCGTATTTTGCACGAAACCCACCGGGGACGGTTCTCGTACAGCGCTCCGGCCATTCAGTACTACCTGCTCAAAATTCCGGAACTGCGTCTGACCGCCGATTATTCACACTGGGTCAACGTAGCCGAGTCGTATTTAGGCGATCAGGCCGACAACGTGAATCGCGCCATTGCGGTCAGTGATCACATCCACTGCCGGGTTGGTCATCCCGAAGGGCCGCAGGTCAACGATCCCCGAGCCCCCGAATGGAAGGACGCCCTCGAAAGCCACGCGAAGTGGTGGGATGCGATTCGAGACCGCTTACAGAAAGCCAATACCCCCACCCTAACCGTCACCTGCGAATTTGGACCAGCCGGTTATCTGCCAACCCTGCCGTACACCCAGCAGCCGATTGCTAGCCAGTGGGACATTAACGTGTTTATGAAAGATTTTTTGAAAAAACGGTGGCAAGTCTAGCCGTTTTCTGGTTCTCCATATACGTAGAGTTCGGCCAATGCAATAAGATTTCGCCGGGATCTGTGTAATTGGAAAACGTACTTCGTAAATTCGGCTATATGACTCGACTTTTTATCATATGCTTTCTGCTTCTGGCCGTTATCCAGCGTCCGGCAAAGGCTCAATTGGCCCAGTCACTCCGAATTGAGATCCCGTCGGACCCCAACGAGTCAGAATCCTTTGACGTAACTCCGCTGGCCGAACGAGGGGTACTGATGACTATCCAGTCGGGCGGTTATTACGACAATGCCCCAATCCTGTTCAATTTCCAACGCTACAACAACGATCTCAAACAAATCTGGCGCACCGAGTTCAAACAAGACATCAAATTCCGATCTGTTCTTTCCTATAACAACGATCAGTACGTTTATTATCTTTTCCGGGAGTATGATACCGATAAGTTTCAGTTTCTGCGGCTACACCTTGACGATGGCGTTATTGAAACATTTGACGGCATCTTGCTCGATCAATTTGACATTCGACAGTTCAAAGTAATGGGTGGGCAGGCTTACGTCGGAGGCTATCACCACAGTCGCCCGGTCGTGATGTCGTTTTCTTTCTTCGACCACTCAACGAAGGTGCTGCCCGGCATGTACGTCAACCACATGGAAATCAGCAGCCTCGAAATTGACGAAGCGCGGCAGGAAGTTAACGTACTGGTTCACTCGACAAAGCGGCATTGCCGGTTCTCAATCCGGACGTACGCGTATGATAGTAAGCTGGTAAGAACAATTGATTTTGATAAAGCAAAATACACCCTGATCTCCGGCAAACTCTTACCGGTCAGTCAGAATGAATCGGTACTCGTCGGTAATTATTCAACCGACTGTACGCCTTATTCGCAAGGGATTTACGTAACGCGCATCCATCACGGCGATCAGGTCGATGCATCAACCGAAGCGGTAAATAACACGCAATACATTGAATTTTCGCAGCTTCAGAATTTCTTTAATTATATGAAACCCCACCGGCAACAGAAACTGCTGGCACGGGCCATGAAAAAGAAAGAAGAAGGCAAAGATTATAAGTTTCGGTATCGGCTGCTTGTACACGATCTTCAACCCACGCCCGATGGGTTAACATTGGTTGCCGAAGTGTATTACCCGCAGTATCGGGGCAATACGTTGGCGTACAGCGGTTATCTGCGCGGAGCTGATCGCTACGAAGGTTACCGGTACACCCACGCTTTCATTTGTGGGTTCGATCTTCAGGGAAAACTGCTTTGGGACAACTGTCTTCCGATCAAAGAATTGCTTAGCCCGGAGTTAACCGAAATGGTTCAAGTATCGCACCAGGGCGACCGAATGGTGCTTGCCTACCCCAACGACGGCGAAATTACAACGGAGGTCATTCAGGGGAATAAGGTTCTGAAAGAAACAGAAAAGTTTAAGCTTCAAACCAACACGGAAGACGAGAAGGTGACGTATTCAACGCAGGAAAATCTGATGGCCTGGTACGACCGGCATTTTCTCGCCTATGGCTTCCAGAAAATTGCGCCTTCGAAGAATTACGCCAGTCAACGAGAAGTCTTCTACCTTAATAAACTTACCTATACCCCAGAACCTGTCGACACAAAATCAGCCAACGCAGCTAGCCGAAGAAACGGCGGATCAGAACGATAACCAGGTTCAAGACAATACTAACAACGATACAAGTCACGATAGGAAAGTAAAACCCTCCACCGTCTTTCCCCTCAATTCGGATGTCGCCGGGTAGGCGGCCTAACCAGTTCAGTTTGTCGCCCAAAAAGTAAAAGACAATCCCAATGACCATCAGTACCGCCCCAATGGCGATGATGTATTTAGCGATACCTACGTTCATGCGGTCTATTCTAACGAGTTTGAAACACTAACAGTCAGCGATGGGCAAATGATTTCGGCGCTTAATTGCCAATGTTATTAATACATCAGGAGTTTGAACTTTTTTATTCGACCAGCGTGTTATCAAGACGTAAACATTCTGAAATAAGTCCAATCATTTTAAGCCAAATTTGCTTTTTTCCGGATTATTTCTTAGTTTTGCACTAGATTTTTACAAGCGACATCCGTCGTTTCTCTGTTTCTCTCCTTTTTTATACGCTGAGCTAGGTCTGACAGAGTCCGGTATGGATGTACAGGATGGGTTTCTGTGTGGATTCTCTTGCGCGTGGGCTAATCGTCTAATTGTTCGGGTCAGTAGCTGACTTATTGTCGTCCTCCTTTGCTAGGGTGAGACCAGGCCGCAGAAGCGGTTTGTGGTCCTTGTTGGGTCGTTTGGGCAATCGTTCGTTGGGCAATTCTTGCAGTATCGCGCCGTTTATGGCCACTAACTCGTCTTCGCTTGGATGATTATGACAATCTTTTTCCAAGTTAATGAACACGACAAACACAAACATTGACGGTCAGGACGAAAACCTGATCGTAGATCAACAAACAACCGACGTTGCACAAAACGACGCAAACGACGTAGAAACGCCGGTTTCGAACACGGAGGTTCAGCAGGCTGTCGCCGAAGTAGTTTCTGTAGAAGACGCTCCTGTAGATAGCGCTCCTAAAGCCGATCCGAACAAGCCTTTGTTCTCTAGTCTGGACATTTCCGATGAACTGTTACAGGCGGTTACCGATATGGGTTTCACTAGCCCATCGCCCATTCAGGCCGAAGCGATTCCACCGATTCTTGCTGGACGTGACGTTATTGGACAGGCACAGACGGGTACGGGTAAAACAGCCGCTTTTGGTATTCCGGCTCTTGAATTGATTGATGTTCAGGACCGTTCGGTCCAGACACTGATCCTTTGCCCAACGCGTGAGCTGGCTTTACAGGTTGCCGATGAGATCAAAAAATTGGCAAAATACAAGCGTGGTGTTCGCGTTGAAGCGATTTACGGTGGTGATTCCATCGAGCGGCAGATTCGTTCGTTAAAGAGTGGTGTTCATATCGTGATCGGTACACCAGGCCGGGTTATGGACCACATGGAACGGAATACCCTCAAGCTCGACCACGTTAAGATGATGATTCTTGACGAAGCGGACGAAATGCTGGATATGGGCTTCCGGGAAGATATCGAGAGCATTCTGGACGAAATGCCCGAAGAGCGTCAGACGATCCTGTTCTCGGCTACGATGTCGAAGCCGATCATGCAGATCACGCAGAAATTCCAGAAAGATCCGGTGCTGGTGAAAGTTGTCAAGAAAGAATTGACAAACACCAACATCGAACAGGTTTATTTCGAAGTAAAACCAAAGGCGAAAGTTGAGGTTATGTGCCGTCTGATCGACATGTACGACCTGAAACTGCTGCTGGTTTTCTGTAATACGAAGCGGAAAGTCGACGAGATCGTTGAAGACCTGCAAATTCGGGGCTATCAGGCCGAAGGGTTGCACGGTGATCTGCGTCAGGCACAACGCAACAATGTGATGAGCAAATTCCGGTCGGGTACAACCAGCATCCTGGTTGCTACGGACGTGGCTGCTCGTGGTATCGACGTTGACGATGTAGACGCGGTGATCAACTTTGACATTCCGCTCGACGAAGAATATTACGTACACCGCATTGGCCGGACGGGCCGCGCGGGCAAATCGGGCCGGGCGTTCTCGCTGGTTGGCCGGGACGAAAAATACCGTTTCCGCGAAATCCAGTCGTACACCAAAGTACGCGTTGAAAAAGGCGTAATTCCTTCTTTTGAAGATATCGTTGGTGTCCGCAAAGCCCGGTTCATCGAACAAATCCGGCAGACCGTTGCAGACAGTCAGGATCTCGACCTGTACACGGACATGCTTACCCAACTGCAACACGCGGGCTTCTCGACCGAGCAGATCGTAGCCGCCCTAGTGAAACGCAGCATGGGTCTGGAGAAAAACGAATTTGCCGATCAGAACCTTGGTCTGGAAGATGACCGTCGTCGGGAACGCAATGAAGGTCGTGATCGCTATGCTGATCGGGGCCGTGGTGACCGGGGCGAAAGCCGCTTTGGCGATCGTCGGGGTCGTAGCGAAGGAGCGGGTAGCCGCTTTGGTGATCGGGATCGCAATGACCGGGGTGGCTCACGCTTCGGTGATCGGGATCGTAATGATCGGGGTGGTTCTCGCTTCGGTGATCGCAACGAAGGTCCACGTGATGGAGGTGGCCGCCGTGGTTATTTCGACCGCGACGATCAACGTGCTCCCCGCGAACGCGATGCGAACATGACTCGTCTGATGGTAAGCATCGGTCGTAAAGATTACGTCCGTCCGGGCGACATCGTTGGTGCCATTGCTGGTGAAGCTAATATTCCCGGCAACACAATCGGCAGCATCGATATTTTCGACAAGCACACCTACGTTGACGTTCCGAAAGAAGTTGCCAACCGCGTTCTTGACGTGATGGAAGGCAATACAATTAAAGGACGCCGGGTGAACATTGAGATTGCTCGGTAGTTTTAAACCATAGAAGTACGCAAAAAGCCACCCGAGAAAGGTGGCTTTTTGTTTTTAACTAATCTTCGCTTCGGACGGAGAAAAGGCGCTTAAGCCAGCTTTTCTTTTCGTCGTCGTCTTCTTTTCGTTCCTGTTCAGTCAGGTCATACTTCGCCAGCGACCTTAGATCGGGTTGCCCGGCATCGACCCAGCAGGTATACCAAAAATCGCCGACCATTTTGACCGACGCGCGCATCTGTCGCTCAATCTGCCCACTAAGCCGCTCGTGATACTGTTGCGAAAAAGCAGACGAATAAACTTTGGTAGTAACCCCGTTACGCTCTTCAAAACCAAATTTGCGGCTTTCGCTAACCTCGGTCGTTAGTTGCTCTTCAAAGCGCAACACCGAATCCAGCGCAGCATTAGCGTTAAACACAGCTCGCCAGGCCGCTTTCTGAGGAGAATAGACATACTCGGCCTGCCCGGTCAGAAAATCGTACTCAGCACTGAACAGTTCGGGCAAACGCGACTCCCAAAAGCCGTGGATACCCTGTTGATTCGTTAATTGTCCATTGTAATTTCGGGTTGTGTGTAATGGCACATTAGCATCAGCAATGTAATGGCCAAGATCGGCGGCTACGCGTAGAATCCGTCGGATATTTCGTTGTTTAAACGCTTCTGTTAGGTGATACTTGGTCAATTGGATCTGCCAGGGTACCAGACCATGCAACGCCAGCGAGTCCTCCCCGTAACGTTCGGTGGCTTGTTTATAGAATCGAGGCAGCGTGGTAGACGATGTATCCGGGTAAGCATCCAGATCTATGAAATGCCTTGGAGCCTCCCCTACCACCGCATAACGCCGTTTGTCAGGATTAACAGCATTATCCGTTAAAAACTGAATGTGCTTTTTAAAGAACGGCATCATCTCGGCGGGCAGTGTAAAAACGGCTAGCCGGTTAATCTGCTGATGCGCATAAAACCCCCATACCGGTCCCCGATCTTCTACCCAAAGGTGATTAGTACTTTTCCTTGATTCGTTCGAATGAGTGGGAGCAAGTTCGCGTATCTTTTCTGTCTGAGCAGCATAGCCGTTAGAAAGGCTTTTATAAAAAAGAACAGAAAAATAAGTCAACCAAATAAAACGACTGTATATTTGATAAAGCATGGTACTTTACAGTTAAAATATTTAACTATTCATAACAATCTCCATGCCAAAGCAAATAAAATTCTAAAAATTACATAAATTACAACTGATCATGAATGCCAAATCCCGGGGCTATGCCATTATTGTTGTGCTGATGTGTGCTTTCGCTTTGACAATCTACGGTGCCTATTCACCCGCAAGAAAAGCGCAGAAACAGCAGATCGTCTGCATAAAATTTAAAAAAGGGGTCGAAACCGCAGCTGTTGAACAGCATATGCACAGTTTTGCGGCCCTAAAGCACGAAATTCCACAGATCGTCAATTACACATCAGGTAAGACGATTTTGCCCAATCAGGCCGTTGCCGACTACGATGTTGTGCATTATCTGACCTTTCAGAGTGAAGCCGACATTCGTGCATTTGAGCAAAGTAGCGCTTACAAACAGTTTGTTGCGCAGAGCCAGGCCATTTGGGATAAAACCTTGATCGTCAACGCTGATATTCGGTAGTTGTTGAGCAAAACTTAGGGAATTTTGGCGGGAATTATTGATAATTCCAATCAAAATTCCTATTTTTGCGCCCTCATATCGCGATAACGATTTTATAATACATACAAATGGCAAACCATAAGTCAGCAAAAAAAGCCATCCGGTCGAGCGCTAAGAAGCGGTTGTTGAACCGTTACCAGCACGTAACGACTCGGAACATGGTAAAAAAACTACGTACCACGACCGATCACGCAATGGCGGTTGAATTGTTCAAGTCGGTTTCTTCAGCTTTGGATAAACTTGCAAAACGCAACATCATCCACAAAAACAAGGCTGCTAACAATAAATCGAAACTGGCTCGTTTCGTAAACGGACTGAAAGTAGCTACCGCTTAGTATAAAGCAAGCACTTCTCGTTTGTAAACAACTTTTTTGGTTATGAAACCTTATCTCTTTGCGGATAAGGTTTTTTTATGCACTTTGGAAGCGTAATACCCCGTAACAAATCCGCTTTCATGGCTTACGAAAACGCTGGTACCATTCAAAGCTGGGCTGAAGAAGACCGGCCTCGCGAAAAACTCATGCTTAAAGGCAAAGCCGCGCTTTCCGAAGCCGAGCTTATTGCCATTCTGATTAATTCCGGCACAGTTGACCTGACCGCCGTTGACGTAGCTAAAATTATTCTTAAAAGCGTTGGTAACAACCTCAATGAACTGGCTAAACTCAGCATTAAGGATTTGTCTAAATTTCGGGGAATCGGCGAAGCAAAGGCCATTAGCATCGTTGCGGCACTCGAGCTGGGCCGACGTCGTAAAGAACAGGATCGCCCCCAGCGAGCGCGGATAACCTGCTCTCGCGATGCCTACAACGAGTTACGCCCGCACCTGCTCGACAAACCGCACGAAGAATTTTGGATTTTACTCCTGAACCGAGCGAACGAAGTTCTCCGACCGGCTCAGATCAGTTCGGGTGGCGTATCGGGTACGGTTGCCGACGCCAAACTTATTTTTAAGCAGGCCGTTGAGCATTTGGCTTCGGCAATAATTCTTATTCACAACCACCCGTCCGGAAATCTTACGCCCTCGCAAGCTGACAAAGACTTAACGCGTAAACTAAAAGAGGCAGGTCGGGTATTGGAAATTCCCGTACTCGATCACCTGATCTTTACCGACAAAAGTTATTTCAGTTTTGCCGATGAAGGGTTGTTATAATAAAGATTAAGGTGCTTATGAAATTAGGAAAGGCTTCGGACTAAAGCAGAGTATAAAAACAAGCAATGCCAGCCAGCCTAATACCTTTCGCTTGGTATCGAGTGGTTCCTGGAGTTCTGTTTCGGGGTGATAGACACCCAGGAAACGCCCCAAGACAAACACAAATACCAGAAAACCAGAGTACCCTTCCCACTGAGGCTGAATCCACGAAAAGATTAGCTGCATAACGACTACGCTCAGGGTAATCAACAACGAGGTCATGCGGCTTTCGCTGATGCGTGAAAAAGCCAGGTACAAAAAGGTAATGTAAAGCCCGAACGAGACTAATTCCGAGAAGAAAGCATCATCATTGGCCAGGGCAAAATCCGACGGCTTAAACACGCCCAATCCGGCATAGAACGCAAAAACAATAAACAGTGACGGAGCAACCCACCGGTACAAGTCACGACCTATGAGCGCATACAAAATATGCCCGCCATCCAGTTGTCCGATTGGAATCAGGTTGAGGGAAGTAAAAAAGAGTGCCAGATACCCTGCCAGCAAATACGGGTAATGAATCATTTCGTACCTATGTGGTATCCGCGCAGGATCGGCTACATACGTTTTAAAGAAGGTAAACAGTAGGTTATCGCCTAAACCGACTGCTCCGCCCGGCGGAAGGTTTTGGTAGGCATACTGTCCGTAATCCAGTCCCCATTTCTGGTACTCCGGGTGGATGGTAAAAATAAATTCGGGTGGCGGCAAATGCGAAAACCCGTACCAAAGCACTACTAAAGCTAGTACAAACCCGGCTAGTGGACCAGCAATGCCGATATCGAAGTATTTTCTACGGCTATTAATGTAATCCTTAATGCGGATAAACGCGCCCAGCGTCCCGATGCTTTGTCCGATACCTAACCAGAGCGGAATATAGTACGGCAGCGAAACGCGTACGTTGTTGGCCCTCGCCGTGAAGTAATGCCCGAATTCATGGACAGTCAGGATAGCCAGAAATGGAATAGAGAACTGAAACCCGTCCACAAACTCCTTCCAGCCCAGCGTTGGCATATTCTCGAACGGAATAAACAACCGGCCATACATCCACTCTGCTCCGGACATCGTGGTTGTAATCAGGGTAATTAAAAAAAGACCTCCTTGTAGGAGGTACGTTTTTGTACGTTGGCGCATTAATGCTTTATGCTGTATATGATCTACGATGTAGCCGTATGTCGTACAGGCAATACACTATAGATTTTCGTTTAAGTAATCCAGAATCGTCTTAGGTGGCTGAACCTGCACAGCCCGAATACCTAACTCAGCAGCCGCCCGGATGTTCGCGGCATTGTCATCAAAAAAGGCCGTTTCCTCGGCAACCAGGCCAGCCTCACTTAGCACATGCTGATAGATTTCGGGTGATGGCTTAGCTATCCGGACTTCATAGGAATAAAAGACCCGTTCAAAGATTTCATCCAGTCTTGGTTGGCCCATAGCAGTTAGCACTTCGTTAACGCGCCGAATATGGATAGGACTGGTGTTACTTAGCAGAAAAATGCGGTAATGTTGTTTCAGTTCTTTGATGCGCTCAATTCGTTCAACAGGCAGATCAAGCAGGATGGTATTCCAGGCCGTATCGATAACCTCATCGGCCCAGGCATCATTTTTCAGCAATTGCCGGATGTGGCTCCGAAAGCCTTCATCGTCGAGGATACCTGTTTCGTAGTGATTGATGAAATCGTACTGCTGCCAAATTGTTTCGACCTCAGCCTCGGGTAAGTTAGCCAGCGTAGCAAAGTTCCGAATAGGCGCCGTCAGATCAATTGGAATAATAACGTCGCCGAGATCAAAAATAAGGTTATGAAGCATGGGTCCAGAATAGTATCGTAAAAACGATTACGCTGATAACGATGATTATAACAATCATTTTAGCAGCGTAATGCGGTAATAGAAAGAAAAAGATCAGCGCTATTCGATGACAACACCCATCGAACAGAATTTATCGATACGCTGGCTGATTCGTTCCTGCGGATCAATTGCATTCAGTTCGCCCAGTGCATCGAGAATAACTTTTTTGAGTTGGTAAGCCATCTGCTGATGGTCGTTATGAGCGCCACCCAGCGGCTCTTCAACAATACCATCAACCAGTTTGTACATCTCCATATCACGCGCGGTAAGCTTCATGGCTTCAGCCGCCTGCTCTTTGAAATCCCAGCTACGCCAGAGGATCGTTGAGCAGTTTTCCGGCGAAATAACCGAGTACCACGTATTTTCAAGCATCAGCACGCGGTCTCCGATAGCGATACCCAATGCGCCCCCCGACGCCCCCTCACCAATGACGATGCAGATAACCGGTACGGTAAGCATGAACATTTCCTTGAGGTTACGTGCGATGGCTTCGCCCTGTCCGCGCTCTTCCGCTTCCAGCCCTGGAAAAGCACCCGGCGTATCGATCAGCGTAATGATTGGTTTATTGAACTTCTCGGCTAGCTTCATCAGCCGCAGCGCTTTCCGATAGCCCTCCGGGTTTGGCATACCGAAGTTACGGTGCTGACGCTGTTTGGTGTTGCGTCCTTTCTGCTGGCCGATAATCATAACGGTTTGACCGTCCAGTTCACAGAATCCACCCACCATCGCCGGATCATCACGCACAGTACGGTCACCATGCAATTCGACGAACTGCTCGCACATGAGCGAAATGTAATCGAGTGTATAAGGCCGGTCTGGATGGCGCGACAGCTGAACCCGTTGCCACCGTGTCAGGTTTTGGAATATTTCCCGGCGCAGTTTATCAATACTTTGCTCCAGTACACCAACGGCCTCACTAACATTTACATTACTGCTTTGGGCTAGTCGTTTGGTTTCTTCCAACCGCGCTTCCAGATCAGCGATGGGCTTTTCAAAATCAAGGTATGTTCTCATAAACTGGTCATTCGGAGCGAGACAAGAGCAGTAAAACAGCGTTGACCGGTTCTACTTCTCACTTCTGTCTCCCACACTATAAGTCAAAGCTCTCGCCTTTTTTGGGAATAACAACCTGCGGATAACCTGCTTCGGCCAGTGTAGCCTTGAAGGATTCCATGCTTTCGTATTCACCGTGGACGAGGAAAATATTTTTAAGCGTTTCGGGCGACTGCATCTCGACGAAATTCATCAGATCATTCCGATCACCGTGACCGCTAAACACGTCAATTTTTTCGATGTTAGCCAGTACCTGATGGTCTTTGCCTTTGATGCTCAGCGTTTGTTGCCCGTTCAGCAACCGCCAGCCGAGCGTTCCTTCGGCGCAGTAGCCAATAATAAGAATTGTCGAGTACGGGTTGCTGATGTTTTCGGCAACGTGGTATTCGACGCGTCCGCCCTGGACCATGCCCGACGACGAGATAATGATGCAGGGTTCGCCGTAATTCGATACCGCTTTGCTGGCCTTGGACGATTCGAGAAACTGAAAGTTCTGGAAGTCAAACAGCGCTTCGTTCTCCGCGTAAAACTCCTTGGCTTCGCCGTTCAGCATTTTGATGTGCTGCGAGTAGATCTTTGAACTCTCGAACGCCATAGGGCTATCTGAGAAGACCCGTATCGGTGGGAAGTCACGCTCAGTATAGAGCCGATTCAGCGTATACAGCAATGCCTGCGTACGCCCAACGCTGAACGAAGGAATAATGAGACGCCCTGGAATATCAATGCAGGTTCGCTGAATAATATCGGCCAGCGCATCTTCCGGCGACATCAGATTCTCGTGGAGCCGATTGCCGTAGGTGCTTTCGCAGACCAGGTAATCAACCGGTGGTACGGGTGCGGGGTCAACCAGCAACGGATAGTTTTTCCGACCTATATCCCCCGAAAAACAGATGCTTTTCCGAACGCCATTCTCGAACACATTGATGACGATATGAGCCGCTCCGAGCAGATGCCCCGCCGGAATAAAGGTAACATCGACGCCGTCGGCTACTCTAAACTTGCGGTTGAAAGCAATCGGGACGACATTCTCCATCGTCTCGCGCACCTGCCGATCCAGAAAAAGATCTTTCTGCATCTGTGCCTGCCGATCCTTGACGCGCTGTTTTTTACTGGCGTTCAGTTCGTTAATCCGCTTTTGATTGAGCGAAGCCGCATCTTTCAGCAGTACATTCGTCAGCGCAAACGTGGGTTCTGTGCATAGGATCTGCCCTTCGTACCCTTCCCGAAAAAGGTTAGGCAGGTTTCCTGAATGGTCTACGTGCGCGTGGGTCAGCAGCACTAAATTTATACTTGAAGCCTCAAATGGGAAAAAACCCATGTGAGGAGTGGTTTGGGCGATATCCTGTGATCCGGCCTGCCCGTTGGACTTGGGCCGTTCCATGTCCGACCCACAGTCAATCAGGATGCGGTAATCATCCTCCAACTCCAACAGGTACATGCTGCCTGTTACCTGTCGGGCCGCCCCCATAAACGATAATTTCATGCGTACAGCTTAAAAAACCTATGTCGTTTGTTCGATGTCTCGTAAAGGGTGGGAGTTAACACAAGCTAGGTGGTCAGTATTACGTAAGTTTGCAAAAGTACGAAATACAGCCCGAATCCCCTAACTGTCTCCAAACGCTCTTTATGCCCCGCTTGTTCCTATTTATTTTTTTATTAACCAGTCTGTTCCACTGTTCTGTTTCAGTAAACGCATTTTCCGGCTCGAATTCTACTACCGACTCACTGGCAACTCAGCGTTTGTTGGCCCGTGTCGAAGCGTTTCAGTCAAGTCCAGCCGCTCGGTTTGGCACTGTAGCTTTGTCGGTTCGTCGGGTAAGCGATGGGGCTGAGATTATTGGTTATAATGCCCGCCTAAGTTTACCCTCAGCCTCTACCCTGAAGCTTATCACAACAGCTACAGCAATGATTGTACTGGGCAGTAATTACACATACACGACAACACTGGAATACGACGGCATACTAAAGGACAGTACATTGACGGGCAATCTTTACATTCGCGGAACGGGCGATCCTTCGCTGGGGAGTTGGCGGTTTCCAGCTTACTACGACCTGAGCGCTTTGCTGAAATTCTGGTCGGGAGCGGTTAAAGCGGCTGGCATCCGCCGGATTCAGGGCGCGGTAGTAGGCGATGCCCGCTTGTATACCGATTTGACCACGCCCGATACCTGGCCTTATGGCGATCTGGGTAATTATTACGGGGCTAACCTGAGTGCGTTGAACATCAACGAAAATCTGTATCGTGTATTTTTTAAAACTGGTAAATCAGTCAACGTTCCGGCTGGCGTATTACGAACCGACCCATCCCTACCCTACCTCACGTTGCAGAATAGTGTTGTTACAGATGCCGCTCATACCGGCGATCAGGTTACTATTTATGGAACACCGTTTATGAATCAGCGATGGTTGACGGGCAAAGTACCCATTGGAGAGCCAGACAATGAATTCAGCGTGAAAGGATCGCTTCCCGACCCGGCCTATTTTGCGGCTTACGCTCTTCAGGAGCAGCTACGCCAAGACAGCGTAGCGATCAGCGGTTTACCCATATCCGTCGGCGGAGGATTGACCAGTACTATTACCGAAAACGGTAAGCGAACAGCATTAAATCAGCATCGATCGCCCACGCTGGCCGAGCTGATTCAGCAAACCAATTTTCAGAGTATCAATCTGTACGCCGAAGCCCTGTTACGAACAACGGCGCTGACGTTAAAAAAATCGGTTCGTTCGACTAGCGCTAGCATTGACGCGCTCACTGAATTCTGGAAAGCCAAAGGGGTAGATGTATCCGGTTTCCGGATTCGGGATGGCAGTGGTTTATCAACTGTTGGCGCCCTTACCGCCGACAACATGACGGGTATTCTGAGCGTGATGGGTCGGGACAAATCGTTTCCCCAATTCTATGAAACGATTCCGGTAGTCGGCCAGACAGGAACCGTTAGAAGCCTGGCGCGTGGCACAGCCGCAGCCGGTAACATTCGGGCAAAGAGTGGCTCTATTGAAGGCGTCCGGGCCTACGCCGGTTATTTTACCGCAGCAGACGGCGAACGGATGACATTTTGCGTGTTGGTCAACAAATTCACCCCTGGTCAAAACCGCACCGTAACGGCAGAGTTGGAAAAGATTTTTGTGGGACTGGTTGGGCTAAGTGGAAAATAGCCGATAGCTGTTTGGTTTACACAACCGTCGATCCGGACCGTTGTAAACCAAACAGCTACGTTTTTATCCTTCTACTTCATGATCGCAAACGGTAACGACATTGAACCAATACTGGCCAATGGCTTTTGTCACTTCGCTGAGCCGCTGAAAGGTAGGCGGTTTAGTAATAAAGCTATTCGCTCCATTAAAATAGGATGTCTCGATATCGTCTTTTGCATCAGAAGTCGTTAGCACCACAATGGGAATGTGGCGAAGCTCATCGTTCGCTTTGATTTCCCGCAAAGCCTCTCGGCCGTCTTTACGGGGCATATTCAGGTCCAGCAAAATCAGCTCAGGCAACGTATGGCCCGATTGCGCATAGCGTCCCTTGTAGTTCAGAAAATCAAGCAAATCTTCCCCGTCTTCCGCGAACGAAATACGGCTGGATGGGTAATGCTGATGAAATGCTTCACGAGTGAGGTAACGATCGTCCTCATCATCGTCAACTAGCAGAATATGAATAGCTCTCTGTTGGGTTTGATCGGTCATAATCTTGTAGTGATTGACTTTCAGGCAAGACAACGATAAACGTTGTTCCCTGTCCTGGCTGACTTTTAGCGGTTATGTATCCGTGGTGCGAAACCGTGACCCGCTTACAAATGGCTAGCCCGATACCTGTACCTTCAAATTCACTCTTGCCGTGCAATCGCTGGAAAACTTTAAAAATATGGTCTAAATATTTTTCGTCAAAACCAATTCCATTGTCCTGAACCGTGATTTCCGAGTAAAGTCGTTCTGAAATCAATTCAGGGTAGGCTGACCCCTTCACAGAACGGGCCTGTATTCGAATCAACGGCTGCACATCCGGCCTGGTGAACTTCAATGCGTTGGAAATCAAGTTTGTAAACAGATGATCCATCTGACTGCTGATAGCCGGAATCGTTGGCAAGCTGCCCACCTCGACCCGAACATTTAGCCCCTTGATACGCAATTCCTGATCGTCAAGGATACGCTGAATAATCATACCCAACGGCACCGGTTTGAACTCTTCCTGATGGTTGGAGATGCGGGAAAAATTAAGCAGATCCTTAATCAATTTTGACATACGCTCAGCAGAATGAACAATCTTGTTCATAAACAAGAGGCTGTCGCCATCAAACAAGTTACCGTAACGATCCGTAATCAGGTTGGCAAACGACTGAATCTTCCGGAGCGGCTCCTGCAAGTCATGGCTGGCAACGAACGCAAACCGCTCTAACTCTTCGTTAGACGATTCCAGTTGCCGGATTTGCTCCCTCAGTCGCGCTTCGTATGCTCTCAACTGGTCTTCGTTCTGCTGCCGTCTGGCTAGCTCCTGTTCCAACAGTTGATAAGAAACAACCAGTGATAGGAATGTAAGCAGCGATAAAGCGAATATGATGATAAGCGTATTGCGGAATGAGCGGGCCGCCTGGCGGTTTCGGGTTTCCATCAGCGACCGTTCGGTATCGACCATAACGGCAATATGCCGTCGGAGCACATCCATTCGGCGCTTACCCTCCCCGTTTAAACTGCGGGTGTAGGGCACATTCATCGAGCGATTTTTAACGCGCAACTGCGAAAGCGCCAACTTATCCGCTACCAAATGATCGAGTTTACCCGCCCGCTGTATCTGTACGGTATTGTCATTGTCGGCCATGAGCGTGTGCAGCTGCTCCAGTCGGCTTGGAAGCACCGTTATGGCTACCTGATAATTGTCCAGGTAAGCTGAATCGCTGGTGATAATATAGCCTCGCGATCCCGTTTCAACGTCTTTGACCAACGATAAAATACTTTCCAGTGAACCGACAACCTCGTAGGTGTGGCGAACGCGTTCAGTATCTGTACGATACTGATTATAACTGTAAAATGACAAAGTGAACCCTGACGCAATGAGAACCATCGCCACGAAGAAGCCCAGCGCAATGCGTCGGTTCATAATCTTCGGGGCCGATTGTTTGAGTAATTTCATTACGCTAATAAAATCTATAGACTGCAAATATAAATAAAGAAATGGGCAAACTTGCCTTTGTTAAGCCGTCTATAGAGGGTTGATCACCTGGCACTTTCTAGAGTGTTTCGACAACTAAATTGTGATTCGTGTAAATACACACATCAGCGGCAATGTGTAGGCTTTCGCGTACCATTTCTTCGGCGGATAACGAGGACGCATGCTTCTTTAGAGCTACGGCCGCCGATTGGGCATACACCCCACCTGACCCAATGGCTGCAATCTCGTTGTCGGGCTCAATAACATCACCCGTACCTGATACCAGCAGCAAATCATCTTTGGTAGCGACAATCAACATCGCTTCCAGTTTGCGTAAATAGCGGTCTGTACGCCACTCTTTTGCCAGTTCGATAGCCGCTCGCTTCAGATTACCGCCGTAAGCGTTCAGCTTTTCTTCAAATCGTTCGATTAGTGTAAAGGCGTCAGCCGTTGAACCGGCAAAGCCAGCCAGCACTTTACCGCCCATTAGTACGCGAACTTTACGGACATTACTTTTGGCAACGGTATTGCCCATAGTGGCCTGGCCATCGGCGCCTAGTGCGACTTGACCATTGTGCCGGATACCGACCACCGTAGTTGCATGAATTATAGGTTGCATGGAATAAAATTGTTAGCTTCTATAACGCACAAAAGCCTGTTTACGGTTCATGTAGTGCCGTTTGCTCATCTCCCATAAGGCGTCGTGATGCAGAAGTCATTCTTTCACTTCGGCAAATGGGATAGGCCGATTAACGCTCTCTTCCAGGGATATAAACGTTTCGGTGCGTTGAATACCAGCCACTTTTTGAATCTTGTCGTGCAATACTTCACGCAGATGCTGCGTGTCGCGGCAGACGATTTTGGCAAAAATGCTGTAGATACCCGTTGTGTAATGAACGTTAACTACCTCCGGAATTTTTTCCAGTTGTTCGGACACTTCACCATACAGTGAGCTTTTATCGAGGTAAATTCCCAGAAAGGCGCTAATGTCCCAACCCAGTTTGGCGTGATCGATCACCAGTTGCGACCCGCGAACGATACCCATCTGCTTTAACTTGTTCATTCGAACGTGAACCGTACCTCCCGAAACAAAAATACGTTTACCGATTTCGGTGTAAGGCATGTTGGCGTCCTGCATTAATAAACTCAGTATTTTTAGATCAGTATTATCAATTTCTAAATTTTTCTCGGTCATTTTTAGTTTGTTTTTGATAACTGTTAACAATAATAGCCATTTTTTAAATATATTATAAATTTTGCGAATTTTTTATATGAAATTTGCAATAGAGCAATAGACTGTATTATCTTTGCATTGTCAAGTTGATCGAGCGGGGTCACACGCCGGTCTTCTTGATAACTTTTCTCACACTGTAGGATGTCGAAATTGGCAGACGTGCCCTCCTGTCTCGGGGGTGGTGATAAAGGATAAACGCAGCATAATGCCGCCTGCAAAGGCGACTGGGGTTGACCACCAGAGTTGTACTGTGGCTAACTGCACCGTGGGCGGTTCGAGTCCCCCTCCTACAGCATTTGGTTTTTAGTTTGTTGATGAAGTGTAATTGAACACGCCGGCTCCCTGATGAGTCCGGCGTTTGTTTTTTTGTGCCCGTTTAGATATAAGCGAAAGGCGGACTTTTTTAGTTATTTTTGCCGTTTAGTAGTAAAGACTCCTCCGTTTTACAACGTGAAACATATCCGTAATTTTTGCATTATTGCCCATATCGATCACGGCAAAAGCACGCTAGCTGACCGACTGCTCGAATTTACCAAGACTGTAGGGTCCCGCGATATGCAGGCTCAGTTGCTCGACGACATGGATCTGGAGCGCGAGCGGGGCATTACCATCAAGAGCCACGCCATTCAGATGGACTATATGTACAACGGTGAGTTGTACACACTGAACCTGATTGATACGCCCGGCCACGTCGATTTTAGCTACGAAGTGTCGCGATCCATTGCTGCCTGCGAGGGTGCACTGCTACTCGTTGATGCCTCACAGGGTACGGAAGCGCAAACCATTTCCAACCTCTACCTGGCGCTCAACAACGATCTGGTCATTATTCCTGTATTGAATAAGATTGATCTGCCCGGTGCCATGCCCGAAGAAATTAAGGATGAGATGGTCGATCTGCTGGGTTGTGATCGCAATGACATTATTCCGGCATCGGGTAAAGAAGGCATTGGTGTTCCAGAAATCCTGGCGGCCATCGTCGAACGGATTCCCCCACCAAAAGGCGATCCCAACGGTCCTTTGCAAGCGCTGATTTTCGACTCGCATTTCAACTCCTACCGAGGTATCGAAGTTATTTTCCGTGTCAAGAACGGCCGCATTCGCAAGGGTGATAAGGTAAAGTTCATGAACACCGGTAAAGAATACTTTGCTGATGAAATCGGAACGCTACGCCTGACCCAGGAACCCAAAGACGTTATCGAGTGTGGTGACGTAGGATACCTGATCTCGGGAATTAAGGTAGCCAAAGAAGTAAAGGTGGGTGATACCGTTACAACCATCGATAACCCCGCCAGTGCCGCCATTCAGGGTTTCTCGGAAGTGAAACCGATGGTCTTTGCCGGTATCTATCCGGTAGAAACCAGCGAGTTTGAAGACCTACGCGACGCGATGGAAAAGCTGCAACTCAATGATGCAGCTCTGGTTTGGGAGCCTGAAACATCGGCGGCTTTGGGTTTCGGATTCCGGTGCGGCTTCCTGGGAATGCTCCACATGGAGATTGTACAGGAGCGGCTGGAACGCGAATTCAATATGACCGTTATTACCACCGTACCGTCGGTGCGGTTTGAGGTATTGACAACCAAAGGTGAAGCTATTCAGGTGTCGGCACCCGCTGACATGCCCGAACCAAACCTAATCGATTTCATTGAAGAACCGTTTATTCGGGCGCAGATCATCAGCAAGTCCGAGTACGTCGGTGGCATCATGAGTTTGTGCATGGACAAGCGAAGCATTCTCAGAAATCAGGTTTACTTGACCGCCGACCGGGTAGAACTTCAGTTTGAAATGCCACTAGCCGAAGTTGTCTTTGACTTTTTCGACAAATTGAAGACGATCTCTCGTGGCTACGCGTCACTTGATTACGAATTCATGGACAACCGCGAATCGGACATGGTGAAGCTGGATGTGATGCTCAACGGCGATAAAGTCGATGCGTTATCGGCCATTGTCCACCGGTCGAAGTCGTACGAGTGGGGTAAAAAGCTCTGCGAAAAGCTTCGCGAACTGATTCCTCGTCAACAATTCGAAATTGCCATTCAGGCCGCCATCGGTCAGAAAATTATCGCCCGCGAAACGCTGAGCGCCCTTCGGAAAGACGTACTCGCGAAGTGTTACGGCGGTGATATTTCCCGGAAACGTAAACTGCTTGATAAGCAGAAGAAAGGAAAGAAACGGATGCGTCAGGTGGGTAACGTCGAAATCCCGCAGGAAGCATTTATGGCCGTCCTTAAGATTAATTAAAGCCGTAAAAAAAGCCCCGTTGATCGATCAACGGGGCTTTTTGTTTTTATTAGTGTTACTGACTTACTACTTTGATGGCTCCCTTCACGTCGGAGACTTTCTTGCGTAGTGCTTCCAGTGAGTTGTCCATAACAGTTACGTGCCCCATTTTACGAAATGGTTTGGTAATCGCTTTTCCGTAAAAGAATGGAAACACACCAGGCATAGCCAACAGATTTTCCAATCCTTCGTACACCGCTGGTCCCGTAAATCCATCTTCGCCCAGCAGATTGACCATAGCAGCAGGTTGATAATCCGCTGTATCGCCGAGCGGATAATTGAGAATAGCCCGCCAGTGCTGCTCGAATTGAGAGGTCACGTTGGCCCGGATGGTGTGGTGACCGCTGTTGTGCGGACGCGGGGCCACTTCGTTGATCAGCACATTGCCGGACTTATCGAGGAACAATTCAACGGCTAGCAAGCCAACGATTCCAAACGCTTCGGCCGTGCGACGGGCAATATCCTGTGCTTGCTGGTTTATCTCCTCCAAAATTTCAGCGGGTGCAAACAGGTATTCAACCAGGTTCAATTCAGGGTGAAAAACCATTTCAACGGTTGGGAACGTCTGCACGTCTCCCCGTTCGTTGCGAGCAACAATGACGGCTAGCTCTTTCTCAAAATCGACGGCTTTCTCCAATACACCGGGCGCGTCAAAGGCTTTACCGACATCGGCGACCGACGAAATGCGTTGCACTCCCCGTCCGTCGTACCCATCGCGGCCTAATTTGTGGAAGGCGGGAAAGAAATCAGGCTGGTGTATTTCAACCAACGCTACGTCAGCGCGGTTTTCGGTCAGGACAAAATCGGCAGTAGGCAGGTTGTGGTCGCGGTAGAACTGTTTCTGAAGCCGCTTGTCCTGAATAACCCGGATAACCGAAGGTTGCGGAAAAACTTTCTTTCCTTCGCGTTCGAGCGCTTCGAGTGCTTCCACGTTCACACGCTCGATTTCGATGGTCAGCACGTCAACCGTTTGGCCAAACTGGTAAACCGTGTCATAATCAATCAGCGATCCCTGCGTAAATTGCGTGCAAAGGTGGCGGCAGGGTGCTTCGGCGTCGGGGTCGAGAATATTGACGCGAAGATTCCAGTCGATAGCGGCCTGCAATAGCATCAGACCGAGTTGGCCCCCGCCAAGAATACCAATGGTAGGTGTCAAAAGAGTAATTGGTTGATTAGAAATTTATAGTGCAAAATTACCGCAATCAGCCAATTACCCTAATTACTCTGTACACACAAAGACGCTTTTAGGCGCTTTCTTAATTCTTTTGTGTAATATCAGATCCACCCGACTTGCTCTTTGCCAGCACTTTGGCAGACCCGTAATAGTATATATCTGAACCGCCCGATGCTTTCATACTTAACTCCCGAGAAGCATTAACGTACACGTCAGAACCACCTGACGAGATTGCATTGCAGGTTTCAACGGTCAGTTTACGCGCGTCGAGGTCAGCTCCGCCCGAGCCGTTTGCATTGAGCGTCCGCGCTGAACCCTGAATGATGGCATCGGCTCCACCCGATGCCGATACGTTCAGTTCATCGGCTTTAAGCTCTAGTTTTACGTCGGAGCCGCCCGACGCTTCCACGTTCAAATCATCAAACGACAACCTGCCTTGCCCAAATACGTCAGCCCCACCAGATGCGTGCAGATCCGTCAGCTGTTTAAACGTCAGGTGCGCTTTGACGTATGTATTCTTTCCAAAGCTCCAGTTCATCACACCTTTGCGGTCGATGTACAGTTTCAAAACGCCGTTTTTCACTTCTGACTTCACGTCCTCTTCATCAACCCCTTTGACATCAAAGGTTAGTTTTTCGGAACCGCCCTGGGAGAGATAAACATCAATACCGCTACTAACGCTCAACCCCGTAAACCCCGACACAGTGCGATCTTTTTTCCAGTCAGTGCTAGCCGAATGCATGCCAGACGCTATAACAAACAAGGATAGTACTATTGCTTTCATGCTTTAAGAAACGAGTTGGTTTATGTGAAGATGTAACAAAAGCGCATTAAGTTGCACAACTGCTCAGAAAATATGTCCGATTTCAAAAGTAGCTTTGTCCGCTGCCGGACGAGAAGTTAGAACGACCTAAACCTAATTTATTATTAGACAACCACTTACAAACGTGGCACGACAGTTGAGATTGAGTAAGACAGACGCAGACTTTGCAAGCGCAGGAATTATTCACGCAGGGCACCTAAATTCTCAACCTCGACTAACGCATTCAACGATAACCGATTATGATTCAGCTTAATAACGTCGCTAAATATTACCCCGCTGGCTTTGGCCGAATTTACGTACTCCGCAATATCAATCTGGAGATTGCTCAGGGTGAGTTTGTGTCTATCATGGGGCCATCGGGTTCGGGAAAGTCCACATTACTGCACATTTTGGGACTGCTCGAAGAACCGTCGGAAGGGGAATATTTATTTGATGACCAGCCGGTTCAAAAACTATCCGAGAAGAAACGAACGGAGCTTCACCGCACGCAGATCGGGTTTGTGTTTCAGGCGTACCATTTGATCGACGAACTGACCGTTTACGAAAACATCGAAACGCCCCTACTTTACAAAGGACTAGGTGGTTCAGAACGAAAAAGCCGGGTAGCTGAACTCCTCGACCGCTTCAATATCGTTGCAAAAAAAGACTTATTCCCCGCGCAACTATCGGGTGGCCAACAACAGTTGGTAGGTATTGCAAGGGCCTTAGCGGCTGAGCCGTCGGTAATTTTCGCCGATGAGCCAACCGGTAATTTGCACTCTGATCAGGCGCGCGACATCATGGAAATTTTCAGCGAACTGAACAAAAAGGATGGTGTTACCATCGTACAGGTAACCCACTCGGAAGCCAACGCGGCTTACGGTTCGCGGATCGTCCGGCTGAAAGATGGCTGGCTGGAACCTGAAGAAGCTAAAGTCTAGCTTGACAAAACAGGAAGACTACGGTGTCGGTTTTGAGAAACCGACACCATCACGATACCCGAAACTGACACGCAAGGCCGGGCTTTACTTTTCCGTACTTTTTAACGCCCAATAGATAAGCGCTGGCTGGAAAAGCAAACGAACAAAGCGTTTTCTGTCGGTATCTAAACCGAACGCACTTCGGTTGTTGACGTATTGAGAAATGTTTCCGGGAAAAACAGCCGCAAAGAACGCAGCCGCCACCTTACCAACCGTTTCCTGATGCTCTTCATCGGTGAAGATGAGGCTACTTCCCAGGGCGATTTCGGCGATGCCTGAATAAACAACTGTGTCATCTACATCAAGGGGAACCCAGTCCGGGACTTGTGCCCTGAAATCTTTTCTCAAAAAGGTCAGGTGGCCTATTCCGGCAAACAGCAGGTTTGCGCCAAGCAGAAGTCTCGCTGCTTTTTTTACGTTTTTCTCGGTCATAACGGTGAATTGTTTAGCACTGGTATTGAGCCGGTCATGTACCTGATAAGGCTACCACAAGGCTCGGTATGTTAACCGTACACTCTTCCGATTGTTGGCAGTCTCTAATGACAGCGCAATAGGTTTACTTCATAGTATACGTTTGCACGGGTTGACCCGTTACCCCTACCAAGAGCTCGGTTTGTCCAGCCACACGTACAACAGAGAGATCGCGAACATCACCGCTCCAACACAAACCCGACTGTGGCATGGGTACGTAAGCAAATAGGGGCTTTCCTGGTCGAGATCGGTTCAGAAACAGTTGCCCTCGATTGGCATCCGACCTACCCAGCCGAACCCGGTTGTACTCGCGGTTACCGCCAATGATCAGGTCGAGCAAACCGTCCTTATTAACATCAACAGCGGCCAATGCGTAAGCCGGAGTAACCTGCGCTTCTATGGGCAACGGTTGCGCAGTAAAGCGGTTCGACTCATTGTGAAACAGCACCGTTCGTAGCTCGGCAGCCTGAAGCTTTTGCGCCCTTTTTAGCTCATCTTCCGTAAACAAATCGGTAATCGTAGCTTTTGAGTAGCTCGTATAGTCGGTGAACTTCTTGCGTAGCGCAACTACCTGATCGAGCATTTCGTCGCGGGCGTTGAAAGGAAACGGTTCTTTGGGTGATTTAGCATTTCTATCATAACCGGCCAGCACGGGTAGCTGATTTCCGGTGATGCTTTCCATTCCGTACAAGGTTAACGGGTGGTTTAGGTCGGCCCGCAGTTGGCTATTTAAACCGGCATTAGCCGCTATAATATCGGGCTTTCCATCGTTGTCGAAATCGCCCACCAGCAGCCGGTTCCAGCAACCCGTTACAGCTGACAAACCGTTGTTCAACCGCTGCATCTGCCCTTTCTGAAACGTAAACGTCTGAATCGGTCCGAAGTCCGTCGCCACAATTAGTTCAGGTTTACCATCCGAGGTTAGATCGGCAAAAACAGCATCGGTGACCATACCAAGTTGCTTCAACGTGCCCTGTTGCGTCGTAATATCTGAGAAATTTCCTTTGCCATCGTTCAGCAACAAATGACTCACTGGCGATTCTGGATAGCGGCCCGACACAACCCGCGCGCCAATGAACAGGTCACGGTCGCCGTCGCCATCCACGTCAGCCGTGCGCACACACGATGCGCTAACGAGCACATCAGGGAAAGCATTAGCCTTCGTCAGTTTTCCAGTACCATCGTTCAGATACAAGCGCGCTTTCAGTCGAGCGTCATCGGCAGGCAATTCATAACCGGCGCTTGCGACAACCAGATCGAGGTCCCGGTCTCCATCCACATCTACCCATTCGGCTCCGGCATCTTCACAAGCCCGGTCTGCGACGAGCGCGGGCTGCGAAAGAGGAATAAAACGTCCCGCGCGTTGCACGAACAATTGTCCACCCTGTCCCCGTCCCCTACCAATGAATACATCATCGAGGCCATCGCCATTGGCATCACCAACCGCAAAACGGGGGCCTGTCTGCGACAGCATGTATGGTAATAATGGCTGAACTTTGAAATCATTGATCGTATCTTCCCGATGCAATGCGGGTAGATTTTGCGTAACGTCCCAGTACGGTTTAAGAGTAGCCATTAAAACAGTTTCCGTAGTAGGTTTGTACGAAATAATTAATTGCGGCTTTCCGTCGGACTGAACACGCTGCGTTTTCCCATCGGCCCACCGAACCGTGACCGAATCAACGCGTGTCGTATTTCCCAGGCCAAACAACAACGGTCCATACATCGCCGACTGGAATCCCCGAACCGGCATGAATTCCTGCATCTGCATCCGTCCACCCGCCCAGACACTCACGCGCGATCCGATCAGCTTAGCCGGATTAGCGCCCGTCAGTTGAACCGACAAATAATGATTTGATGCGTTTTTCTCCGCGTGATTCTCGTAAACAGTAGCTTCCGCGTTGACATTGTTGATGACTAAGTCCAGGTCACCGTCGTTATCCAAGTCCGCGTATACAGCCCCATTCGATAGTGAAGGCTCTTTAAATCCCCAGTCGGTAGTTTTGTTTTCAAACGTTAGCTGTCCTGTATTTCGAAAGATGTAATTAGACTCGTCAATGCTGGGCATTTTGGCAATTACCGCCATCGGGTCGGATGACTTGCCAGTTTCGCGCGTTTTCAACTGTTCATCCATCGTGAACTTCAAAAACTCCATGTTCGTGTAATCGCGGGCGTAGCCGTTGGTAACGAACAGATCTTTCCAGCCGTCATTGTCAAAATCAGCGAAGAGGCCAGCCCAGCTCCAGTCCGTGTTTGAGACACCCGCTAATTGCCCGATTTCGCTAAAAACAGGAACAGCAGGTTTCGTTTTTCCCTCACTATTCGCTTCTGGTTGATCACCCACGTTCAGTTGAAGCATATTACGCATCGTCTGGTGGTGAAATCCAGCGCGTAGCAGTTGCTCATATTTATCGTAATTATCGTCGCCCGACGTTAGTTTGATCCGCTCGTTGTTTTCCGGCAGCATGTCGAGCGTTAGCAGATCCGTTCGGCCATCGTTGTTGATGTCAGCCGCGTCGGAGCCCATCGAATACAGTGACGTGTGCCCCATCGCATTCCGCACCACTTCCTGAAAGCTTCCGTTCTGCTGATTGATGTACAAATAATCGTTTTCGTTGTAGTCGTTGGAAACGTACAGGTCGGGCCAGCCGTCGTTGTTGAAATCGCTTACCGCTACGCCAAGACCAAAACTAAGCACGTTGGAAACCATACCCGCTGAGGCTGATACGTCAACGAATTTACCGTTTTGATTTTGGTACAGTTTGCTTGAGTAGTTGGGGTTGTTCTGCTGTTTATAACTGCCGATCATACGACTGAATCCGGCAAACTCCTGCACCGAGTGGTTCAACAGAAAACAGTCCAGATCACCGTCGCGGTCGTAATCGAAGAAAGCGGCCTGGGTCGAATAGGCCGGATCATCTAACCCGTACTCGGCAGCTTTTTCCGAAAACGTTAAATTTTTGTTGTTGATGAACAGTAAGTTCCGGCGCAATCGAACATCGACAGCCGCTGACCGACAAACGTAAATATCGAGCCAGCCATCGGCGTTGATATCGACTAGCGAAACGCCGGTGTTCCATCCGTCGGCAGCACCAACGCCCGCTTTGTCGGTAATATCCTCAAAGGTTATTTCGCCGGAATCCGGTTCCGTCTTGTTTAGATATAGTTTGTTGGCATTGAGATTTCCGGTAAAATACAGATCCGTCAGACCGTCGTTGTTGAAGTCACCAGCGGCCACCCCGCCCCCGTTGTAGAAATAACCATACTTCAGGACGTTAAACTCGGGGGCTTCATCGAGTGTATTCTTGAAGGTGACGTTCGTTTGGGATGATGACAGTTTCTCGAACAACGTATCGTTTCCCTGACAACCAGCCAGCAACAATACAAGCAAACCTAGTTGATACGTCTTCATTGAATGCAATTTACAGTTACGGTTGGCCTTAAATCGTGAAAGCGGACGAGTTACCGCCCGCTTTCACGACCTATGCACTAAAGATAACGTCAATTAATTTTTATCCCACCATAATGGCGTAGTCACTTTATCGGGTCCGTTTAGCAATGACTCTGCTTTTTTGGCTTCGACGGCGTTGGTCTGCTGCTCGACGAGCAGAATAGGTATCCGGCGCAAGACACCACCCGCCGGAATATCCGGGTTGTCGGAGTTGGCGACCGGGTACAATTTCGGGAAACGCGTCCGGCGGTACTCGGCCCAGCCTTCAAACCCATCCGGGAAAATAGCCAGCCATTTCTGCGTACCGATCTGCTCCCGCTGGATAGCTTCGGTGCTGCCCCAGGCAACCGGAATGTTGCTCAACGGACTTGATTTCAGGTAGTCATTTGGCGCTACGGGCGTTTTGGTGCTATTCTGATAAGCTGTAATAGACGCGGCATCCGTTACACCCCACTGCTTTAAGGAGTTTTCGATTCCTTTGTTATACAGCTCCTTCGCGGTTCCGCCCATTTTCCAGCCGTTCAGGGCTCCTTCGGCCATCAGGAAATACGCTTCGGCAGTAGCCATCACGTTTTGAGCCGTTCCCAGACCGGTTGAAGTCCAGCGCTGGCCTACGTGCGAATTGTAATCAGCGGTATTGGTTGGATCGGTCAACTGAGTCGTCGTCAAACCGTTCCGCAGCCCTTCGTAGCTATTTGTTTTCACCGCCGGTAGAAAGTAGGTCGGCAGCCGTGGGTCTTCATACCCTTTGAGCACCGACTCCATAGCCGCACTCATCCGAAACTCGTTCCAGTCCGACATGATGGCCAAACCATTATTGTCGCCACCTTTCGTGCTACGCTGCACCAGGGCATCGTCGTCGGGGCTAGTCGTCAGGATTCCACCCGCAACGGCGGCTTCCGCTTCTGATTTAGCGCGGGTCGGATCAACTTTAGAGATCCGTAGCGCCAACCGCAACCGGAGTGTATTGGCAAACTTGATCCATTTGTTCACGTCACCGCCGTAAATCAAATCAAACGAGCCGTAGGGTTTCTCAGCTGTTTTCGCTTTCAGAACCGTTGTGGCAGCGGCTAATCGCTTGAAGAAATCGTCGTAAATCTTGTCCTGCGCGTCGTAAGCAACCGAGGTGGCCGGTTCGCCCGCTTTGAAATACGGAATAGGTCCGACATAATCTGTCCAACGGTGGAATGAATATACCCACCAGATGCTTGCCAGCGCATTTTCCGCCGAACTGGCATCGGTACTCGACAGAATAGTTTTCAACTGCGGGACAACCTCCGTGTACTGAGCGGTCCAGGGGCCTTGTAGCCAGTCCATGCGAATGACGAACCGATCTGATGGAAAGTACGTAGCGACGCAGGCAAAATACTGCGCGTACTGGTCAGAGAAAAGATTCTGCCCAACCTGGTAATTACCCGCCGGAAGCGTCGCTGCCGATTGCGCTTTGGAAAACAGGTAAGGAATTTCACCCGTACCAATGATGGTTACTTTTGTTTTGTTGGTATTGATCTCGTCAAAATTGTTGGTGCAGCCAACCGCCCAGAACAAAGGGGCTGAAAGAGCAGCTGCCACAACAGACTGACGTAGCCGTTTTTTATAGGAAGTCATAGTGACAATAGTTTCAAGTTTAGAAAGAAAGTTTCAGGTTTACGCCCAGACTGCGGTTGGATGGCAGCGTACCATACTCAACGCCCTGAAAGTTTCCGTTACCGATGTTAACGTCCGGATCAAACCACATCGTACGCTTGCCAACGCCGGGGATATCCAGTAGCGACTTACCCCGGTAAATCCAGAACAGGTTACGAGCGACAAACGACAGCTGTGCCGATTTGATGAAAATGTTCGACGGCACCGGAATTCGGTAACCCAGCGAGAGTTCGCGAACGCGGAAGTTGGTAGCATCGTAAGCGAAAAATTCACCCCAGCCGTAACGCTTACCCGATACGGTCTGCCAGAATTGCTCAGCCCGGATTGCCTGCGTGTTTTCTCTGCCGGCCCCTTCGATCGTTGTACCATCCGCACCCGTAACACCCCCTGTTACCGCTGGCAGTACCCAGTTTCCTTCCCGCTTCTGAGCGGTTGCTTCCGTGATACCGCTGAATGCGAGGTTCATTTCTGTACCCGACACCGCAATACCGCCTAACCGGCCATCGACCAGTACGCGGAGTGAAAAGCCTTTGAACGTGAAGCTATTCGTCAGACCCAGGAGCATCTTCGGGTTAAAGTTACCGATGTATTCCTGATCTTTCGTGGCAATTGGTAGTCCCGTAGACGTAATCGACCGGCTTCCATCAGCAGCCGTTATTGATTGAGAGGCAACCACGTAGCGGCCATTCGCATCACGCTGCCAGCGGTAAGCGATCAGATCGCCGTAAGAACCGCCTTCCTGCACGATTGGCGACGCTGACCGACCAAACCCACCCGACAGGAACGCCGTTTTGATATCGGGCGACAGACTAACGATTTTGTTGCGGTTCAACCCCATGTTGAACGTCAGGTCCCACGAGAAACGGTCGTTTTTGATAGCCGTTCCGTTGATTACAACCTCAAGTCCCATGTTGCGAATATCGCCCGCGTTGATGTACTGCTCTTTGAATCCGGATGCCGGAGCCAGACCCAGTTTCAGCAATTGGTTAATCGAGTTCGTTTTGTAGGCCGTAATCGTTGCCCCCAGGCGGTTACTCAGGAAACGGGCGTCAATCCCGATCTCCAAACTTTTCGTGATCTCCGGCTTGAGGTTACCAATAGCCTGCGTTCCGTCCCGGCTGATAAATCCAGAACCAGCCCCCTGCGAGTACGAGTAGTTTGTTTGCAGCAGGTAAGGATCTGCACTGTTACCCACTTGGGCGTACGATGCGTTTAGTTTCAGAAACGATAATGGTCCCGATAGCTTTAACAGATCGGACAACACGACCGAAGCACCGACCGACGGATACTGGAATGAGTACGGTTTAGGCAGCGTTGATGACCAGTCATTGCGCAAACTGGCATTGACGAAAATAGCATCCCGCCAGGCCAGCGATGCCTGTCCAAACAGCGACTGCGTCTGTACGCGCGTAAAATCGTCCGTCAAGCTCTGGTTCGTACCAAAGTTCAGGTTAAACCGGTTTGGTACATTCAAGCCATCCGCCAGCGCGTATGTCGACTGATAGCGGGTGTCTTGGATAATCGCACCAGCTTGATAATCGAGCGAAAAATCACCGCCGATTTTGTTTCTACCTTCGATCAACAAATCATACCAGCTTTGCGTATTGACAATGTTGTTGCGGGAGAATTTACCACCGGCCTGGTTAGCCCACAGGATTGTACCCTGCGAGTAGCTTTCTTCATTTTTATCGAAGTACTTGTCGAGGTTAGCCCGTCCCTGAATACTCAAGAAATCGGTCAGTTGGTATTTCGCCAGAACGAATCCGATAACACGGTCACGATACTGGTTGATAGCGGTCTGGTTCAGCATCCAGTACGGATTCTGGTAGATCGAGTTCAGCGTAGAAGGCCAGGCCGTTGGCGTCGGCTGGTCGAAGGCGTTGGGAGCCGCGTAATTCTGGGCATTAGCCAGACTAACGTTCCGGGGAATCTGGTAGATGTCCATGACCGGCGCGTT
This sequence comes from Spirosoma oryzicola, assembly GCF_021233055.1. Taxonomy (NCBI): domain Bacteria; kingdom Pseudomonadati; phylum Bacteroidota; class Cytophagia; order Cytophagales; family Cytophagaceae; genus Spirosoma; species Spirosoma oryzicola. Next base: position 4,370,932 of record NZ_CP089538.1, read on the forward strand.
TTCTTCGCCCGTACGGGGCTTGTTCAATACCGACTGGTTGATGTAGGTCACTTTCGCGTCGGTCGACAACTTCGAGCTGATCTGGTTTGATAAGCGCAGGTTGATCGTGTGCCGCGTCAGGTTGTTGCCCGGTACCGTTCCCTGTAGCGCGTTGTTGGTGTACGACAAATACGTCTGCGATTTGTCCGATCCGCCCGTGATACCAACCGAATTGTTAAGGCTTACGGCGGTCCGGAAGAAATCACGGATGTTATTTGGCTGAGCCGAATACGTATCCTGCTGGCCGAGATAATTCGTGTACGACTGACCCGTCATGGCTGCTCCCCAGCTGTCGCCTTTTTCGGCGTTCAGAACACCACCCACACCTTGTCCATACTGGTTTTGTACCATGGGCAGGGCAAAGGGTTTGTCAACAGAAACGCCCGAGTTCAGATCGACCGAAACCCGCCCCGATTTACCTCGTTTCGTAGTAATCAGGATTACGCCGTTGGCCGCCTGGCTACCGTACAACGCGGCAGCCGAAGCACCACGCAGCACCGTTACGTTCTCGATGTCGTCGGGGTTGATGTTCGACGCACCGTCCGAATTGGCAACGCTACCAAAGTCGCTCGTTGCTTGTCCGAACGTGCTGTTATTGATTGGAACACCATCGACGACCATCAGAGCGTTGTTCGTTCCCTGGATAGAGCGGTTACCACGCAACACAATGCGTGAACCCGAACCCGGACCACCGGACCCCTGCGTAATGTACGCGCCCGCAATTTTGCCCTGCAATGTGTTCAGGACGTTACCGTCGCGCACTTCGTTGATTTGCGCAGGTTTGATGGTCTGCGTGGCATAACTCAGCGCTTTTGATTCCCGCTTAATCCCCAAGGCCGTTACGACTACCTCGCCCAGCACCCGGTCGTCAGACACCAACGATACCGTAATCTGCGATTGGCCGGGCGTCAACGCTACATCTTTCGTTACGTACCCTACCGATGAAACGGTTAACACGACATTTCCGCTCGGTACTGTCAGCCGAAAATCACCTGCCGCGTCGGTCGTTGTACCGCGTGTGGTTCCTTTGATGACTACGTTCGCTCCGGTGATGGGTTGCGTCTGATCATCGCGAAGTGTGCCGGTTATCTGCCTGTCCTGCGCTAACGCTATGCGCGTCGTGGCAACTATAAACAGCACACAAAAAAGTAAGTATTTTTGCATAGGACGTCAATCTGGTTTGGTTAAGTCAATATTTTAAAAAATATACAAAATGCATAGCTACAAATTTTAAAATTTTATTTTATCTGCAATCCATAAGAACCAAACTTTTTTATGCCGAAAAAAATATTTTCCATGTACTGCTTGACAGAGTGATATTTTCGCCCTTTACTTTGCAAAACAAAGTACTTTAAATACATGCAACAATCACTCTACCTCGCTGCTCGTCGGCCAGACGATCAGTACAGTCGCCCTAAAGTGGGTAAAGGTTTGACCGCACTAGCGGGCTTAACGGTAGCCGGTTTATGCTTAGTTGTCACGCGCGGGCTTCTCACTGGCAACTGGTGGTTTTTTATCATGCTGACCTGGAATCTGTTTCTCGCTTTTTTTCCATTAGGCGTGGTCCTTATCCTACGTGATTTGCGGTCGGCTGGCTTTACCAATCGTTGGCTACTCGGAAGTGGTTTGGCGCTCTGGCTGGCCTTCTTACCCAATGCTCCTTACATTATTACCGATCTTTTCCACATCAAACATGTGGATAACCCACTGCTTTGGTTCGACACGATGACGCTTTTTCTGTTCGCGCAGACGGGGTTGCTAGCGGGTTTGTATTCATCTTTGGTCGTGCACCGGCTACTGCGCCCGCTCATCGGCACTCGGCTAACCTGGATTATAGCACTATCCAGTCAGTTGCTATCCGGTTTTGGCATCTATCTGGGACGGTTTGGCCGGTGGAACAGCTGGGATGTCCTGACCAAACCATTGGCTTTGTTTGATGCGATTGCCGGGGCTGCCGATAACCACTTGAGCTTAAAATTGACAGTAGCCTATGGCTTCGTCCTGGTGGTACTGTATGTCGCTTTCTGGTGGTACGTTGACTATGAGCGCGATCAGGCCAATTGATACCGACTCATGCGTGCGTCATGTAAACCTTTTCTTGATTAGTCAACTACCACTACCCCATTTAGTACTATGTTTGTCTCATGATTAAGGTTCGTAAAGTTTGGCGTAGTTTTGGGTTTGCGGGGCAGGGTATTGTCGATTTGTTCCGTTACGAAAACAATGCTAAAGTCCATTTACTCATCGCAGCCCTGGTCGTTGTTGTTGGGTTATGCTTACAAATTAGCCGGTTGGAGTGGGCCGTTATTCTAACGCTGATCGGGCTAGTTTGGGCAGCCGAAGCCTTTAATACAGCGATTGAGAAGATTTGTGACTTTGTGTCGCCGGGTTTGCACCCTCAGATCAAAGCGATCAAGGATCTATCGTCTGGGGCGGTACTGATTCTGGCGATTACTGCTGTACTTGTCGGCTTGATTATTCTGGGCGGCAAATTGCTGACGATGCTTTGACGTTTATTTTTTGAGTAAGGTCTCTTTTTTTATTCCTATCAATCAGGACCTTCCATTACAACCGTACGGGCGATCCCGTAACTATTAGTTTCCATGCACGAATCGCGCGAACATCTACAGACGCTGACGGAAATCCGCAGTCTGATGGAACGCTCCTCAAAATTTCTCTCCCTAAGCGGTTTATCTGGCGTATCGGCGGGAATTATTGCGCTCATCGGGGCAGCTGTCGTTTACCTTCGTCTACAGACCGATACCTTTCAGCTGTTGAACTATCAGCGGCTTGAGCTTTACGATACAGCAGCGCACCAGTCCATCCGCGAGTTTTTATTAATCGTGGCGTTTAGCGTCTTACTCGCTGCGCTGTTAGCCGGGAGCTATTTTACAATCCGAAAAGCCCGTCGGCAGGGAGCAAGCGTCTGGAATGCGTCGTCGCAACGGCTGGTCTGGTCGCTGGCCGTGCCCTTGGCAACAGGCGGCTTCTTTTGCCTGGCGTTACTGCATTACGGGCTGATCTGGCTGGCCTTCCCGGCAACGCTTATTTTTTACGGACTGGCGTTGCTTAATGGAAGTAAATACACCATCCGTGATGTCGAGTCGCTCGGCTACTGCGAAATCGGGCTTGGCTTATTATCGTTGTTCTGGCCGGGATACAACCTGCTGGCCTGGACAGTCGGCTTTGGCGTTCTGCACATCGTGTACGGACTAGCCATGTATTTTAAATACGAACGTAACACTGCATGAAAGATCTGCTGGCTCAGTTTAATAAAGCTTTTGAGAGTAAAGCGCGGCTGAATATCATGTCAGTACTCATGGTTAACGACGCCATGAGTTTTAATGCGTTTAAAGAACTGCTCGGCCTAACCGACGGTAATCTGGCGACTCACCTGCGGGCGCTGGAAGAATCAGGTTATGTAGCCGTCCAGAAACAATTCATTGGCCGAAAGCCTAATACCACGTATTCGACTACCGACGCGGGCCGACAGGCTTTTGCCGATCATCTTACCGCGCTGGAGGAGTTTATCAGGAATATGTGATCGTCCCGCCGTATGACTAGTATCTTTACGGCAGCGCCATTTATACATTATGAAAGTAACCGGTTTCAGCATTGTCCGAAACGCCATCAAGTTCGATTACCCCATCGTAGAAGCCATTCAATCTGTTCTGCCTCTTTGCGATGAATTTGTCGTAGCAGTCGGTCAGTCAGACGATGACACGCTCGCGTTGATCCAGCGTATTGATTCCACTAAAATCCGCATTGTCGAAACGGTTTGGGATGATTCGCTACGATCAGGCGGGCAGGTCTTAGCCGTTGAAACCAATAAAGCCTTAGCTGCCGTTTCAGCCGATACGGACTGGGCTTTTTACATTCAGGGGGATGAGGTTCTTCATGAGCGGTATATCCCCGCTGTCCGACAGGCGATGGAACGGTACCTTGATCAGCCTGACGTAGAAGGGCTTCTGTTTAAGTACCTGCACTTTTATGGTTCGTACCAATACATCGGTGACTCTCCGCAGTGGTATCGCCACGAAATACGCATCATTCGCAACACGGGCAATGTGATTGCTTACCGGGATGCTCAGGGGTTCCGCACCAAAGACAATCAGAAACTGCATGTTAAGCCTGTCGATGCTTACGTTTATCACTACGGCTGGGTAAAGCCGCCTGAGGTGCAGCAGGAAAAAATAGCCGGTACGCGACGATTCTGGCACAACGACGATCAACCCGCCCAACCGCAGCAGGCCCCCGATCCGTTTGATTACAGCACGATTGATGCGCTGGCCGAATTCAAGGATTCCCATCCAGCCGTTATGCAGCCCCGCATCGATGCCCAGCACTGGCAGTTTAACTTTAACATCCGCGAAAAAAAGTATTCATTCAAAAATCGGCTCAAAATCGTCGTCGAACGGCTAACCGGCTGGCGCATGGGCGAGTATCGCAACTATAAATTGCTTCGGTAGTTTGATAGACAACTACTACTGAACAACTTTATGGCCGACAGCCAGCAGCAAACGCCTGCCAAGCCCCAACTACGGTCGATGGACGCGGACGGAGAACGACGGGCATCCTGGGCTGAACTACTCAACGACCTGGTTTTTACGGTGATCATCATGCAGTTGGCCCAGCGGCTGTTGACTTCGCTAACGGGTGAATCACTCGCTGAATTTTTTCTACTATACGTACCTATCTGGTGGCTTTGGAATGGCGAAACCCATTATTCTACCCGCTTCGACAATGAGCGGGACGTTGTTCATCGGGTGCTTAGCAGCCTGCAACTACTCGGTCTGATTATATTGGTGGCTTCTATTCCCAGAGCCCTTGAATCGAATCTATCCTCTGTTGTTTACGCGCTAAGCTATTCCTTTACCCGGCTGATTTTGCTGATCGAGTACGGTCGCGCCTGGTTTTACATTCCTAAAGCACGCCCTTACATCCAGCATCTTACGACTGGTTTTGCCGCTTCAATTCTGCTTTGGGTTGCCTCGACCTTCGTCGAAGCGCCGTATCGATACATCCTTTGGGGCGTTGCGGTGCTTATTGAGCTAGGCACTCCGTTGACCACGTCGGGTAATCGACTGTACAAAGATTTACCTCCTGATGTACGTCATCTACCCGAACGCTACGGATTATTTACGCTACTCGTTCTGGGGCAAACGGTTAGCAGCGCAGCCCAGGGTTTGATCGAAAGCGGCTTCGATCTTAAAACGATTGTCGCAACGCTGCTTGGTGGCATTATTATTATTGGGCTCTGGTGGGCCTACTTCGACCGCTTAGACGACGATGCCGTCCGCCAGGTCAGAGAAGGAGGTGATACCCGCTTGTACACAGCCTGGCTATATTTGCACCTGCCATTGACCGTTGCGTTGACGACGACAGGCGTTGGTTTAACGTTAGCTATAAAACATATCAACGCTACTGAACTCCCTCCTTCGACACACTGGCTATTCATCGGTTCGGTATCTGCTTATTTACTAACCGAGGGATGCATCAGTTTAACGACCTTAAAGGCTGGACCACCGCATCCAAGCTTTACGCGGGGTATTTATACACGACTTGGTATCGGTATTTTTCTACTTGTCGTTGGCGCACTAACTTCACTAAGTGCAATGCAATTATTGCTTCTTTCAGCAGTTAGTATCACAGGACTTATTTTAAGCGATCAACTTGGGCCGGAAGCTCCCGAAAGTGCCGAACGTATCGGGGGCACAACGTAACGTCTGGCTTCGTTTTAGTTTTGCTATGGAAACTACACTTTCTCCCATTCGTCCAATTCCCGTTCATCCGGGTTTACCCGTTGTAGGCAACACGCTTGAGTACCTACGCGACCCACTAGCATTTTTTCGGCGGCTCCAACGGGATTATGGACACGAGCGCATGGTACGCATCAATGTGGGTGGTCGTGCCACAACGCTCATGCTTAAACCCGAAGAAACCAAGCAGGTCGTTCAGGAAAATAACCGCAACTATGGACGAGGCAAATCCTTTGCGATCTTAAAAACGTTTCTGGGCAATGGATTATTAACGAGCGAAGGCGACTTATGGCGTAAGCAGCGTCGACTGGCTCAACCCGCTTTTCACCGGCAAAAACTGGCAATCCTGGCCGAAACCATGATTGAAGAAGCGGTAGCCTGGGCCGATCGCCTAGAAAAAGTAGCGGATAATAAACCCGTCAATTTCTCCACGGCTACTACCGACGTTACTTTACGCATTGTCACAAAAACATTGTTTGGCAGTAGTCTGGGCGACCAGCTAGACAGTCTTTCTACTGCCCTGGCGAATCTGAATCATTTTGCAATCAATGCCGTCGTTAATCCGATTCGAGCGCCGAAATGGGTACCAACGCCCAGTAAACGCAATTTTGAACGCGCAACAACGCAGGTCAATAACCTGATTTTCGGCATCATCGAATCCCGGCGTAAAACGGGCGAAACCCGCGACGACTTACTTGATATGCTGCTGCGCGCTACTGACGAAGAAACGGGAGAAGGCATGTCAGACGAACAGCTTCGAGACGAGATGGTAACGCTGTTTACGGCGGGCCACGAGACCACGGCCACGTCAATGGCCTGGACGCTGTACTTGCTGGCGCAACACCCTGGCATTCTTCAGCGAGCAAAAGCCGAAATTAGGGCAACACTTGGAGAGCGCAGTCAGCCGTCGGCGGACGATTTGCGGGCGATGCCTTATTTATCGCAAATCATTAATGAGTCATTACGGCTTTATCCGCCCGGCTGGGTAATGAGCCGACTGTCGCTTGGACCGGACCGCTTCGGAGACCACGCCATAGCTGCTAACGAAGGTGTACTACTCAGCCCTTACGTGTTGCATCATGATCCGGCTAGCTGGTCCGACCCCGAACGTTTTGACCCTGAGCGATTTGCGCCTGAACTCAGTAAAGAAAGACATCCATACGCCTATATGCCTTTTGGCGGAGGGCCACGGCTGTGCATTGGTAATCAGTTTGCGCTCATGGAAATGCAGGCCCTATTAATTGTTTTACTCCATCGCTTTGAGCTACGTCCCATACCCGGTTTACAGGTTACGGCTCAACCACTTATTACTCTCCGCCCAAGGCAGGCGGTCCAGATTTATCTGTCTTAAAAATTAAAATTATATTTTCTAAAGAATCTTAATATGTAACCGTTCCACGGCAATTGCTAAATCATTAAAAACTAAGCGGTACGGTTGCTTCTTGCTCTGGTAGCGTGAAACAGAATTGTATCTTTCGCAGCCAGTATTGACATTGTGGTCAAGATGCCCAAACTTAGGTAGTCCATTGATGTTCTTATTTCAATTCACTTTTAAAAGCGACACAATGAGACTACAAATTAATGCAGTGCGGTTCACCGCTGATCAGAGCCTGTTAGACTTCATTCAGGCCAAGTTGAACAAGCTAGATACCTTCCACGACCGGATTATTGGTGGAGAGGTTTTCCTTAAGTTGGATGGGGCTGATTCTAACAAAGTCAAAGAGAAAGTAGTCGAAGTTCGGCTCACAATCCCCGGCAAAGAACTGTTTGTAAAAGAACACGACAAAAGCTTCGAGAGCGCAACCGACAAGGTACTTGAGGTCTTGAAAGACAAGCTTGTTCGCTGCAAACAAAAACGAAATGATATTTTCAGCCCGGCTATTACCGAAGCCAAATCCCGAATGAGCGACGAAGAAGAGGTTCTCGAACCCGATGAGTTATAAAAATCCCCTAAAAAGCGAAAGCCACTCTGCGTAGAGTGGCTTTCGCTTTTTAAGAACATTGTGTTACAGGCTAAAGGCTTCTTTTACTTTGTCAACAAAGTCAAGCTTTTCCCAGGTAAACAGTTCTACTTCCATTTCTTTGGCGTTACCGTTCGACCCAAATTTCTTTGTTACGATCTCGTTCTTACGGCCCATGTGTCCATAAGCAGCCGTTTCTGAATAGATCGGATTGCGAAGCTTCAGGCGTTGTTCAATGGCATACGGACGCATATCGAAGATCGCTTCAACTTTCCGGGCAATGTCGCCATCGTTCAGGTCTACTTTAGCCGTACCGTACGTGTTTACGTAAAGGCCACAAGGCTGAGCGACACCAATCGCATACGACACCTGTACCAGTACTTGGTCGCACAGACCAGCGGCTACCAGGTTCTTCGCGATGTGACGAGTCGCATACGCAGCCGAACGGTCTACTTTCGACGGATCTTTACCGGAGAAAGCCCCACCGCCGTGCGCACCTTTGCCACCGTAAGTATCAACAATGATCTTCCGTCCTGTCAGTCCCGTGTCACCATGAGGACCACCGATAACGAATTTGCCCGTTGGGTTGATGTAATACGTAATATCGTCGGTAAACAGGCTATGCAACTCAGCTTTCTGAGCGGCTTTCACCCGAGGAATTACAATATTGATGATATCCTCTTTAATTTTATTCAACATTGTCTCATCATCCGCAAAATCGTCATGCTGCGTTGATACGACAATGGTATCAATTCGGATTGGCTGGTGATCATCCGAATATTCAATCGTTACCTGCGACTTGGCATCGGGCCGCAGATAGGGCATCAGCTGGCTTTCGTTGTTCCGGATGTTGGACATTTCACGCAGGATAGCGTGCGCCAGATCCAGCGGCAACGGCATGTAGTTGTCGGTTTCGTTGGTTGCGTAACCAAACATCATGCCCTGATCGCCTGCTCCCTGTGCGTTGGCTTTTGTTTCGAAGTCATCGTTGGCTACCTCGCGGTCAACGCCCTGATTGATATCAGCTGACTGGTCATGGAGAGCCGAGAAAATACCGCACGAGTTAGCCTCAAACATATACTCGCTCTTGGTATAACCAATTTTGCGAATCACATCACGAGTGATCTTTTGAACGTCTAAGTACGTATCAGTCTTGATTTCACCGGCTAACACTACCTGTCCAGTCGTAACCAACGTTTCGCAAGCTACTTTACTGGACGGATCAAAGGCCAGAAAATTGTCAATTAGCGCGTCGGAGATTTGATCAGCGACTTTATCGGGGTGTCCCTCAGAAACAGATTCGGATGTGAAGAGATAAGGCATTACTACTCCGTATGAGCTTGGTTTAACTATGCAAATCTACGAGATATTCCATACCGAGCAAGAATTCAGGACTTTGGGAGTACAACCTTATTATCCGGCTAAAATCTCACTCGCCAATTTTTATTTCTTCTCCTAATAATGCTATAACCATACCTTACCCATGCACATCGACTTTTTCATGTTCGAGTGTTCACCGAACGACTTACTCCATTCCGATGGCTAAGCAAGCAATGGGATGACAAAACAAACCAGATCGTAAGCTCTCAACGAATTTTGTTTCGGTTGGCCAACTGTTCTGTTTTCACGAGTGGCTTTATACGTTGGTGATCGCGCAGTAAAAAGCCAAGCAGAAAACCCGCTCCGGCGGCTAACAAAAGGCAGGCTAACCAGACAATCAGATAGAAAGTGTCAGGCTGTAAGTAGTAGTTCACGGATAGTACGTTTGGCTTGAAGCGAACAACGATACGATTTGTTCAGCTAGCTGTTAGGACTCCCCTATTCACTTACGGTAACGAACCTTGTCAAACTTTCTTTATCGAACTATTTTTCGACGTAGTACATCAAACAAAGCCGCCGTAAATGGCCACCACGGCATCGTTGTAAACAGTCGGATCTCATCCATTAGCCGTGTATCTTCATCCAGAAATGTAAAGACGCGGGGAGAATTTTTTGTGTAGATTTTGGTAAAAATGTCGTCGGCGGGGTGACGATGTTTCTGGAGAACGTTCAGAAAAATACTATCATAAAGCTTGAACCGTCCCTTAAACCAGGACCTCTTCCGATGAGGCTTACCCGTCTGATGTAAACTATGAACGATGTCCTGAAGATACCGTTGTGTTCGTTGGAATGTGTAGCCCGTTGACGCCTTTGTGTAACCGCCCGACGTGCCAATGCGGATAATGTGATCAGATGGGTTCTCTGTAGTCGTCTCGTCGGACATTGGAATTACGCCATACTCGGTTTCGCTGATTCGGTACGCTCCCGTATCCAGATACCGGTCGATATACTGCCTCAAGTCAGCTTCGTACTCCTCCTGCGAGAGAAGCTTGTCGTTGAAAAGCGTAAACTCAACTAGGGCTGTTTTTTCGTTGAATGGTAAGACGTAGAGAAAACGGCAGTCGCCATGCTGCTCCACCCGAAAATCCATAATTTCGGGATAGTTAGGATCGAAACACGCCTTTTCGGTAGTGATTACCCAGCCTTTGAAGTGCTGGAGTAGGTTATGATTTTCGGGCTGATCTAACTTGAGCGCAAACGTGCTGTCAAACACGTAATCGGCAATGTATGGCTCATCATCGGCAATGACAAATCCGCCCTGTGGCGTGTCTTTTATGCGATTGATCGTTGCTATTTTGCGCTCTACTGTCGGGTATTTAGCGAGTTCAGCCTCTATAAATGCGTAGAAGTCAATGCCTCGCAACATTTTATAGTGGTAGTCCACCATATCAATCGGCCCGGAGTACGTAGTACCGTGAAAACTAACGGTCTCCCATTTACGAAATACGATGGACTCGAACGGCCCTTGTCCTTTCTCCCAAAAACACCAGGTTCGATCGTTCTGGTTTTTAACATCACGATCAATAATCAGGATCGAGCGGTCGCGCAATGAGGACTGCGTAAGATAATACGCCAGACTCAAGCCTGCCATACCTCCCCCCGCAATGATGAAGTCGTATTTTTTCATGCACTAAACAAAAAGTCCGGACGAGCCGCCCGGACTTAATTAGTAAATAACAGGAACACTGAATTGTTTGCAAACAAGTAGACAAACTTTATACGTTCACGTGTTTTTCGGCGTGGTAACTTGAGCGAACAAGTGGTCCTGATTCAACGTATTTGAGTCCCCGCATCAAGCCTTCTTCCTTGTACATAGCAAACGTTTCGGGATGAATCCATTCGATTACTTCGTGGTGCATTTTGGTCGGCTGCAAGTACTGACCCAGCGTGAGAACATCCAGGCCATTAGCCGCTAAATCGTCCATCGCTTTAAAGACTTCATCGTGCGTTTCGCCCAAGCCAAGCATAATCCCCGATTTGGTACGCTGACCGTATTCTTTCGTACGCCGGATCTGCTCCAGACTACGTTCGTAGCGGGCCTGCGGCCGAACACGACGGTAGAGCCGTTCAACGGTTTCCATGTTGTGAGAAACCACTTCCTGCCCCGCTGAAATCATCCGCTCAAGCGATTCCCAGTTGCCTTTTGTGTCAGGAATCAATGTTTCGATCGTCGTTGTAGGCGACGATTCTTTGATAAGTCGTACGGTCTGGTACCATATCTCAGCACCCCGGTCTTTCAGTTCGTCGCGATTCACCGACGTAATGACAGCGTGCTTCACTTTCATGAGCACAATGGCTTCTGCCACGCGACGAGGCTCATCGGTATCATATTCGTTAGGCCGTCCCGTAGCTACCGCGCAGAACGTACAGCTGCGGGTACAGACGTTACCCAGAATCATGAACGTAGCCGTACCTGCGCCCCAGCACTCACCCATATTCGGGCAGTTGCCGCTCTCGCAAATCGTGTGGAGCTTATGCTCGTCTACTAGCTTACGCACTTTGGCGTATTCTGGCCCGATCGGCAATTTCACACGCAGCCAGTCAGGGCGTTTTTTCCGTTGTTGCTCGGAGGGTATTACTGGTAGTTCAATCATGGCTCCTCAATCCTTTCCAACAGAATTCGTTTTTCCGCCTTAAAGTTCAGCAAAAAAATGGAGAAAGCCGTAGTTAAGCAGTGAGGAAATGGCTTGCTGAACAAGAACATCATCCCTCTGCTTCACTACGGCTTTCTCTACGAATCTCTTATTTTTTATTGCCGAAAAACAGCGTTATGTAGCCCGAAGTAAAGAAATTCCGATTCCCATCTTCACGGCTGCCGTTGGGTCCTGGATTCGGGATAATAATGACTTTGTTCGGAAAGACTTCTGCCAGAAAGCCAATTTCAACGCCCGTAGTGTTGTTGCGAAAGGTACTTAACTCAAAGCTCATGGCAGCTTTTACGTTCAGACCAACCGTCAGCTTCGATTCGCCAAGCCCCTGAAAAAATCCACCCGATCCAATGGGTGCGCCCTGTGGACTTCCTGCACCCTGGTTCAACGAACTGAAAGCAACCGAACGGGTCTGGTTGCCTTCCTGAATTTTAACGTAGTAAGGCTTGATGATACCGATTGTCGGACCGGCAGCGAAGATACCGCTTACGGCAATGCCGTCATCGCCACTGCGGTCGAACAGTTTGATCTCACGTCCGTACTGCCCCCGCAAGGCAAAGAGGTAGTTCTCTTTACCATAAATGTAGCGCGAACTGGCAAAATTGCTGGTCGTCTGAAGCTCCTTTGGGTGTTTGACGTTAACGAGTTCAATGCTCAGATAACGGTACTGCGGCAGGCCAAAAAAGTCGCCCGACAGCAGCTTAGACTGTCGGAATGATAAGCCGCCCAAAATACCAGAGTTCGTATTGGACGTAATGCCATAGGTCGTAATGACTCGATACGTTTCGTCCTCCGAGTCCGTATTTTGTGCCCATGCCTTGCCGCCAATCAACAACCAACTTGTTAAAGCGATTGCCGTCAATTTGTATATCGTTCGCATTTTGTATAATTCTTGATTAAAACTACATAATATACATTAAATCCCGCTAAAATCATTCGGCACATTAGCGTAACCAGCTGATATTTTTTATGTTTAGGCAAATTAGTCAGTAGATAAAGCGGATGCGTTGCGGCCCCTTTTATTGATTTACTGGCTTACAAACTTAATTATTACTTCATGGCTACAATTCACATTGACTACCTGGGCGATCTGCGCACCGACTGTACCCACCTGCAATCGGGCACTCATATCAATACCGATGCACCTACCGACAACCAGGGACGGGGCGAAGCGTTTTCGCCGACTGATTTGATTGCCAACGCCCTTGGCACCTGCATTATTACAACGATGGCCATCTTCGCCCGGCGGGACGGTATCGAACTGAAAGGCAGCGAGCTTGAAGTGACGAAGATCATGAGTAGCCAGCCACCACGGCGTGTCGCTCGGATCGAAATTGATTTGACCCTCCGGGCTGAGGTTTTGCCGGACGAGGCTACTCGTGCTAATCTAGAAAAAATCGCCCATACGTGCCCCGTCGCCATTAGCCTCCACCCCGATCTCGAACAAGCAGTAACGATTCGGTGGGAAGAAGCGGTGAATGCGTAGATTGACCGATTGTAAGCAGTATAATGTCCGTTTTTTTACATTATACTGCTTAGCTACCCACACGTTACGAGCCTGCAAAAATTCACAAAAGCAGTTGATTATTCCTATTATACGTCCGCTTTAATTATCAGAAAATAAAGCTTCTTTATTATATTTATTTCTATACTCGATAGGCGACAAACCCGTGATTTTTTTGAATACTGTCCTGAATGATTTTGAATCGGAATAACCGACATCAAACATTACTTCATTAACATTTTTCCGGCTTATTTCTAAGTCTTTCTTGGCGGCTTCTATCTTAACTCGCTGGATGTATTCGACAACGGTATTAGCAGTAGCACTTTTAAAACGACGTTCCAGACTCCGGCGTCCTAAAGCCAGCAAATCAGCTAATTGATCGACGGTTATTCGATCCTGAAAATTAGTTTCTATATACTCCTGCGCTTTTTTTACGGATTCGTCTTCATGCGCTTTCTGCCCTTGAAATATAATGAACGGAGATTGACTGTTTCGGTCGATGTCGATCATAAAAGCCTTAGCAATTAGAATAGCTACATCACGACCAGCGTGTTTCTCAATCAGGTAAACGAGCAGGTTCAGGTACGAGTAAGCACCACCACTGGTATAAATACCATCCTCCTCGGTCATGATCTTATCATCGACCAGATTTACCTCTGGGAACATCGCTCTGAACTCGTTCGCGAGTCGCCAGTGCGTCGCACACTGCTTGCCGTTCAGCAAGCCGGTAGCCGCCAGAAAAAAGGCCCCAATGCAAAAACTGGCAACTTCTGCCCCTGCTTTGTACTGTTTTACAATCCAAGGAATCAGCGCTTGATTACGGGTCAGGGCGCTGGTCTGGTCGCCGAAAAGAGCCGGGATGATAATAAGATCCGTCCTTTTTACTTCTTCAATAAGCAGGTCAGGAGCAATTGTAAACAAGCCGTTTCGCTGCCTTGCTTCACGGGACAGCCCAACCAGTTGAATAGTAAATAAAGGTGCTTTCCCCATGGCCTTCTGTGTCTCATTTACTTCGGCCAGAATTTGGTAAGTACCTTCAATATTGGTTAAGCTGGTGTGCCCACCCGGAACAAGTATCGATACGTGTTTCATATACCAAAAATAAGAAAACCCTGTCGGAATCAACCCTGCTATTGCCGGAAATCACCCCGGACACCCGAAGTATTTTCGTCTACATTTGTCTTATAAAATTAACGATTAAATCCTTGTTATTCACGAAACGAATCACACAATTACCGCTGAGTCATTATCAAAGTTTTTTCAAAAAAATCGACTTCTTACTCCTGATTTATCAGTAAAGAACGTCTGGAACATTGATGCGGGATATTTCCTGTTCAGTGCTTCACTTGAGGAGCTTTTAATTCACTTTAGAATCAATATTTCACGTACATCACATGAGAAAAGTAAAGTTACAAATGCAGCTATCCTTGGATGGGTTTGTCGCTGGTCCGAACGGAGAAATGGACTGGCTGGTATGGAACTGGGACGACACGCTTAATCAGTATGTAACGGACCTGACCGAATCAGTAGACTGCATCTTACTTGGTCGAAATCTGGCCCAGGGTTTTATTCCCGCCTGGGCATCGAGAGCCCAAAACCCTGAAACCGCTGACGCTGGCACACATAAGATGAACGATTTACCCAAAGTCGTTTTCTCCAAAACACTGGACACCGCTGAATGGACGAACGTAACGCTGGCAAATGGCGACATTACGGAAGAGGTGAACCAGTTAAAACAGTTACCGGGTAAAGATTTGATCCTGTATGGTGGCGCCGAACTAGCATCTTCCTTCATCCAGCGTGGCTTAATCGATGAGTATCACCTGTTTATCAATCCGACGGCTTTAGGCAGCGGGATGACAATATTTAAGAAATTAACTGACAGGCTATCGTTGAACTTAATTAAAAGCCAGTCGTTCAGCTGCGGTATTGTCGCCCTACACTACGAACCCGTGCGGGATTCAATCGCCTAGAGTACGCTTTCCCGGCAAACTAATTGTGCGTTTGATTCGGCTTTACAGCCCTGACCTTCCCCGACCGGAAGGTCATTTGTTTTACGGCCTTTCTAAAATCATCGCTATTTTGCCGTCTGAACTACCCGTCACGAATGAAATACCTGCTTTTTTGTCTGCTTTTTTCCTTCTCCGCGTTTGCCCAAACCAACAACCAATACAATCTGATCCCTTTTCCAGCGCGATTTGTCGGGCAGGATGGTCAGTTTACGCTTACCGCCAGCACCCGGATACTGGTTTCACCCGCTACCGATGCCACCGTTCGCGCTGTAGCGCAAACCTTTGCTAGTCAGGTTAAAGCCGCGAACGGTTTATCGCTGGCCGTTGCACCGACCAGTACCGCTCTGGCGAAAGGGGCTAACATTTCATTAGCAATCAACAAAAAACTAGCGCTCGGTGACGAAGGCTATAAACTAACCATCACCTCGGGTCGAGTAACGGCCGAAGCGTCTACACCAAAGGGGTTGTTTTATGCGGCCCAAACGATGCGTCAACTGCTGCCACTTAGCCAGTCGGCTCCCCTGACGATGCCAGCCTGTGCTATTACCGACAAACCCCGCTATGGTTACCGAGGATTGCATTTGGATGCATCACGGCACTTCATGCCAGTAGCCTTCGTCAAGAAGTACATTGACCTGATGGCGATGCACAAACAGAATACGTTTCACTGGCACCTGACGGACGATCAGGGCTGGCGCATCGAGATTAAAAAATACCCGAAGTTGACGCAGATCGGTAGTAAACGCGCCGAAACGCTCATTGGCCAGTACAGCCAGAACTACCCGCAGCAATACGATGGGAAGCCACACGGTGGGTTTTATACGCAGGCCGAAATTCGGGATGTCGTACGCTATGCGCAAAGCCGGTTTGTAACGATCGTTCCCGAAATTGAAATGCCAGGTCACGCGCTGGCAGCGTTAGCGGCCTACCCCGAACTCGGTTGTGAACCTACGAAAGCCTATCAGGTAGCCACAAAATGGGGCGTTTTCGATGACGTTTTTTGCCCGTCAGACAAAACGTTCGGCTTTTTACAGGATGTACTAACCGAAGTAATGACCCTTTTTCCCGGTAAATACATTCACATTGGAGGGGACGAATGTCCTAAAACGGCCTGGAAAAATAGCGCGTTCTGTCAGGAGTTGATGAAGAAAAATAACCTCAAAGACGAGCATGAACTGCAAAGCTACTTTATCCGGCGTATCGAGAAATTTGTCAATAGTAAAGGGCGGGCCATCATCGGCTGGGATGAAATTCTCGAAGGCGGCCTGGCTCCTAATGCGACGGTGATGAGCTGGCGCGGTACAGCGGGCGGTATTGCGGCTGCCAAGCAGAAACACGCGGTTATTATGACACCAGGCGAAACGTGCTATCTCGACCACTATCAGGGCAATCCAGCTACTGAACCACTCGCTATCGGCGGCTACCTTCCGCTCGATCAGGTATACGGCTACGAGCCGACGCCCGCTGAACTCTCCCCCGCTGAACAAAATTATGTGCTGGGTGTGCAGGGAAATGTGTGGACGGAGTACATGCCTACGTCCGAAGATGTTGAGTACATGGTATTTCCACGAGCTATTGCGCTGGCTGAAATCGCCTGGATGCCGAAGGGACCGCGTAATTTTGAAGACTTCGCCCAACGGCTCAAGAACCACTTGCCGCATTTGAACCCGATTCCGGTCAATTACGCCAAACGTTTGTTCGACATTACCGCCACCACGCAACCCAACGAGCAGGGGCAACTACAGGTGAAACTGAGTAAACTCGACAGCGACAGTCAGATTTTTTACACGACTAACGGCAAAGAACCTAACGAGCGCAGCAACCAGTATATTGGCCCGATTACGTTGACCAAGACAACCACTCTTCGGGCGATGACTCCTACGGGCGGCCAGTTGACACAGACGTTTACACTGCACAAAGGTAAAAACAAGTCATACACGTTTGCTACCCCAACCGGCAATAAAAGCGATCCAAACAGCACGAAGCTGACAGATGGTGTACGGGGAGAAACCCCGCGTGACCGGCGGCAGTGGGTCAACTTCTTCGGTGATATGGATGTAACGGTCGATCTGGGCGACGTAACGAGCGTAACTAAAGTATCGCTTAACTTCCTGAAAGTAATTCTAGACAAAAGTTTCCCCCCAACGTCGGTATCCATTGCCATTTCCCGCGACGGTCAGGATTATAAAGAAGCGATCGATCAACCTGTTAAGTATGAACTGACTGGCCCCTGGGACATTTTACCGGTCGTGGCTGACTTCAAAACTGCCCGCGCGCGCTACGTTCGGATTCGGGCGAAGAATGCGGGGGTATGCCCGAACGACCATCCTAACGCAGGCGAAAAAACCTATTTTGCTACCGACGAAATCGTTGTTGAATAATTCGGCTTTGATCGTCGAGTAAAAAGAGCTTCGGCGTAAATTTTGACCAAATCAAACGGGCCTTTAGTTACGCTGAAGCTTCACAGATCGACTAGTAGAAATATGGAATCACGTCAGAAAATAGTTGTTTTATCGGGTGCAGGCATCAGCGCAGAGAGCGGTATTCCCACCTTTCGTGCGTCGGACGGGCTTTGGGAAAACCACCGGATTGAGGACGTAGCAACTCCCGAAGCCTGGCAACGTAACCCCGATCTGGTACAGGATTTTTACAACCAGCGTCGAAAAAAAGCACTAAGCGTCGAGCCAAACGCGGGTCATGTTGCGTTAGTAAAGCTGGAAGATTTTTTCGACGTAACCATCATTACGCAGAACGTCGACAACCTCCACGAAAGGGCTGGATCCTCAAAGGTGATTCACTTACACGGCGAGTTGTTCAAATCGCGAAGCACCAAATACCCAAACCTAGTTTACGATATTGACGGTTGGGAGCTTAAGTTGGGAGATCTCTGCGAAAAAGGTTCGCAATTGCGTCCACACATTGTTTGGTTCGGTGAAGCAGTGCCGATGATGGATGTTGCTCAGGACATAACCGAACAGGCCGACATTTTTATCGTTGTTGGTACGTCCCTGAATGTTTATCCCGCTGCCGGTCTCGTGTACGCAGTTCGAAAAGGGGTTCCTGTCTACGTAGTAGATCCCAACAGTCCAGCCGTTCACGGACGTTCGAACGTGACGTTCATTGCAGAGCCTGCCACAACCGGACTCACTCAACTCGCTGATCAACTGATAGCCGGTACCCTTTCATCGTAAGCGTACGAAGTCTACCAGTAAACCGGGTCATTTACAGGGCGATTGTTTTCTCCCTGCTAAAGCAGTTAGCAACATTTCTCTTAAAAACGAGGTTCACCACGAACGCTCAACGTTTGTGATTTATGGAACCCACTGCTGACTCAAGGACCCGAACATTGTCGGCACACGCCCGCCTAAACGACCTTTACGGTGAACAGGCTGTCTATGGTCGGGCTGATCCGATGCACGAACTGGTCGGAACGATTCTGTCCCATCGCACGACACATGCCAACGAAGTAACCGCTTACCGGACCATGCGCGAACGCTACCCTACCTGGGAAGCCGTTCGCGATGCTCCGCTCGCCGACTTGATCGACGCCATCAAAACAGCCAATTACCCGGAAGTCAAAGCTCCTTACATTCAGAACCTGCTGACCCAGCTGATTGGGGAAACAGGAGCGGCCAACATTGACTTTCTGGCTGACCTATCCACGGAAGATGCAATGAGCTGGCTCACCAATCTCCCTGGAATTGGCCTTAAAACGGCAACGCTAGTCTTACTTTTCAATTTCAAAAAACCCGTGTTGCCGGTAGACACCCACGTTCATCGGGTGACTCAACGGCTTGGCTTAATTGGCCCCAAAGTAAGCGCAGAAAAAGCGCACACCATTCTGCTGTCTTATTTGCCGCAGGACGCTACGGTACTGTTCAATTTTCACAAGCACTTTTACTGGCACGGTCAACGAGTCTGTACGTGGTATTACCCAAAATGTAACGAATGCGTCTTACGCGATCAGTGTGACTTCTATCGATTAGGCGGCAAGATGGTGCTGAGTAGTACACCGGTCAGAAGCAAGTCGGTTAAATAACGAACGGGTTGCTGAACAACTGCCAACAACCCGTCTTTTCGCTAAAGAAAGCTTTGTCAGCTGCTAGCTCCGTATTTCCGTTCGTGAAACTGTTTCGACTGTCCTACCCAATTGTCCCGTTCGATGCGACCGGGGAAGAACTCGACAATTTCATTTACTTTATCAATATCCTCTTTAGTGAAGTTCGCAATCTGACGGAATGTGTAAATGCCTAAGCTGTGTAGTTTGCGCTCTAGAAAAGGTCCGACGCCGACAATATCCTTTAAATCATCCGCTTCTACAGCAGCCGCTCGCCCGATTCGGTCAAAATTAAGTTCGTCGGCTCGGGCAGCAATGCGGCTTAATACAGCGGCTTCCGGATCTTGACTAGTTGCCGAATCATCGGCGTAGCTACCAGACAAGTCTGTTGGGTTCTCCTCTACTAATATCTCCGGTGTATCATCGAGCGTAAGAGCGGGCAATAGCGGATCGGCATGCACGAACGAAGGGGGCGTTTCAGCCGGACGCCGAACAACCGTCCCTGGCCCACCCGTTTCCTTCGCGCGTCGGCATTCGTCTAGTTCTTCTTTTTGCTTGGCGATAGCCGCCCGTAAGGAACTAACGCGACCACTGAGTACCAGGCGGCCAAACAGCCAGCCAACAAAAGCAATAAACGCTAACAGCAACAGGATTTCAGTAACTGCTACGGACCGACTTAAGGGATCTAATCCAAACATGATAGGCTTACGGTGTAGTTAAATCTTTACGATTAATAATGATTCTCGCGATTTCCACGGTAGGTATAAGTCACAAATTCGACTTTTTGGCTAACTGAGCGGCCTGACCGACCCAATTGTCCCGTTGAATACGGCCAGGGAAAAACTCGATTATATCGTTTACCTGATCGATATCCTCCCCAGTAAAGTTTGCAATCTGACGGAATGTATAAATGCTGATTGCATGAAGCTTTTTTTCCAGAAAGGGCCCAACACCAACAATTTCTTTCAGATCATCAGCCTCTGTGAGTGAAGCGTAGCCAATACGACTGAAGTCGATTTCGTGGATACGGCTACTGATTCGGTTTAATACCGAGGCTTCATCATTGCCGCTACTAACCACGACAGCGGGTGTACGATAACAATCCTCAACGTTGCGCTTAACGATAGCTAACTGGCTTTCAAGTTCACGGACAATGTTCTGCCGTGATGCATAGCCAATAATAAAACCTAACACCAGCGTAACGACTCCCATGACCAGGTGTTGAAGTGAAGCGTCAGGGAGATTAAGCGGATTTAACTCAAACATGGTTTCCGAACTTTATGATTTAGCTTCTGTTCCAAACAGGTGTTAGGATACCAAAAGCGTAAACGGTTAAAACTAAATTTATTCAACCACGACCGATACCCGCCGATTTGCTTTACGACCAGATATCGTACCGTTATCGGCCTTTGGCTCACTTTCTCCTTTCGCTTTCACCGTAATTTGATCCGAATTGATACCGGACTTGCGTAACTTATTTTTTACAGCGTTGGCCCGTTCCCGGGAGAGGTTCATATTTACGTCGTCAGGACCTGAGTTGTCGGTATGACCAGTAAGGATGAGTTTTTTATCCTTGTGATCGCGTAAATACTGAACAGCTTCGTCAAAAAACTTTTTTGTTTCGGGCGTACGAATGTAGTTAGCTTCGCCAAGTAAGAAATACAGATCGATTGGCTCAAAAACCGATTTAAACTTCTCCGAAGCGGCCAGTTCTGTTTCTGTGGTAGGAGCCGTCATCGTAAGCGGAGCGGGTGTAGTAGTTGTCGCTGCCGTTAGCGGCTCAGGGCTGCTGCTTGTCTCAATCTCTCCAAATGCGAAGTCAAGACCACCCTTTAGCGAATCGCCCTCAGCGATAAAAGGAAGGTTGCGCTCGATTCCTTTCGTCGTTAGTGATGCGGCTGGAATTCCTTGCTGGATAAGATACTGCTTCATTCCTTCGGCACGGGTAAGTCCCAGGTTGGCAAATGTAGTTGTGTTGCTTTCAGTGGGCGAATAGTAGCCACTGATTTCGAGCGTACGATTCGGGTTTGTTTTCAGGTAGGTCAACAATGGTTCAAGCGATCCCCTCAGGGTATTCATGTTGGCGTCGCTACCAGATTTGGCAAAGCTGAAATTACCGGGCAGGTCAAGCCGAAAGCTATTTCCGTCCGCAATTGTATAGCCGTCGGCTCCGGGTGGCGTTGTTTCGAGAGACGGATCGACAGGGACAACTTCGGAAGAAGGCTGGCTATCGTCAGCGCACAACTGTTTGATTTTACAGACATGCCACCACGTTGAGCCGATCATCCAGAGCACCAGCAGGACAACCCAAGGAGTTTTGTTGGCAAACATAAAAAATAGAGATTAAGTAAAGCGCACCTGCCAAGTGTCTTACAGAGTAGTCACTTATTTGTAAGTCCAAAAATACAGGTAAGGCACACAAATTCAAGGATATTGGCCGTTATGACGTAAATCCAAAAAAAAGTCTCCATTTGCTGTATAAATTTATACAAATTACATACAACTACCTGTAAACCAAAAAACTACGCTTAAAGAGCGTTTGCCAACTGTAAGGCCCCAACGGGTACTGCATCTTCGCCCAACTTTGCCAGTAAAAGAATCGGCACCGGATGAAACGCTTTCATAACAAAGCGGGGTAACGCCTGACGAACGGCTGCCCGTAGCGGTTCACCGATCAACGATAGCCCCCCACCCAGTACAATAGCGTCTGGATGAAACAGGTGGATAATATGCGACAACCCCAACGCAGCTACTGACCCAATCTGTTCGATCAGCATACGGGCTACCGGATCGCTGGCCTCGTAGGCCGGGTGTAAAAATCGGGCTTCTCCCCCTACCTGATTAACTGCGTGCGCGTCCTGAACAAGCTTCTTTAAAACTGAATCGTCCGGCAGTTGTGGTAATAAATTACGAATTTGCTCATCGACGGCCCAACCCGAGATTGTCTGTTCTATCGTTTGCCCGGCTGACCCTGACTCATCGGGTGGTACCAGCCACAAATGGCCAAGTTCAGCCTCGCCCGGTACAGCTCCGTGATAAATCTGTTCCTGTTGCACAAACCCTCCACCAACGCCACTACCAAGCGTTACGTAAAAGACATTGTCAAAACCAGTGGCTACCCCCCGACGTGCTTCTCCCAAGGCGGCTACGTTAGCATCGTTATCGATCTGGACAGTTGCGCCCGGAACTCGTTCACGCAACCAACCCGCCAGATCGATGCCCGACCAACCGCCAATCTGGTGAGACGTAGCAATATGCCCTGTCTTCCAGTTGACGGGCCCTCCAAAACCGACGCCGATGGCAGTGGGTACCTCTGTTAACTGAGCCAGTGTTGCTTCGATCTGGTTCAGAATACCCTTGGCCCCTTGAACTGGCTCAACTGTATAGCGAAACCGTTTGTCAATTTGACCACTCGCATCATCCGTAACCAGTTGTAGCTTCGTTCCGCCTATTTCAATGCCAAGATTCATGCTAATCAAAGTATAGTTCGTACCAGTCGGACACTAGCCGCCGATTCGTGCTTCAATAAAGTTACTGATTTAGCCAAACTACTAACCACACAACCTAATTCGTTTAACGACTCCCGGCACTACGACCCATCGTAGACCGGCCCAAAAAGATTTCGTCTCCTTTGAGCGAGAGCGTCGTGTAGAAATTATAGCCGTTTTGAATGTACCGCAGCATTACCTTAGTAGTTTGCTCGGGTCGGGCGTACGCTTTCGTAGCCGCTATTAGGATCTGATTTCCGTTGACGATGGCTCTTACAAAAGGTAAATCGCGTGTTTTGATCTGATTCGCGTTATAAGCGATCCATGTTTTACCACCATCGTACGAACACTCTGTTGCCTCGTTCAGATAAATTTCTTTGCCGTTGAACAGATCGCCGTGGTGTTTGAACAACCGCCAAAGACCATGCATGTAATGTTCATAACAAGCATAATTCCGATCGTTACCAAGTCCCTGCTGCTGTGGATCGGCGGGCGAAGGCTGATCAGGTACTAAGTCTTTGTGATCGTCCCAGAACAGCACTCCGTAGGCACCTGTAAACCAGTAAAAGACAGCCATCCCTTCGGCCACAGCGGGGGGAGCAGCATGTTCGGCTTTACCACTCTTTGGGAAATCAGCACTCTGCGTATTGAAAACCCAATGCCAGGCAATCCGCTTCTTGGCCGATAGCTTTCGGTTAACTTCCTGTTCGGCCAATAAAGATGCTAGCCAGTGACGATCGCCATCACCCGTGTGTTGCGCCGAATAATCAAAATCTGGATAAAGGTAGTAGGTACCCGGCATCTGAAAATCAGCGTAATCAGCATAGGATTTGCCAACTATGTCGTCGGGCATACCGCGCTGTTTACTGGTATTGGTCTGACGGGCGGGTGTGTTCCAGAGCCAGTCCGGTTTGACCATGTAATGCTCTGCTTTTGAATTACCGAAACTGTTATGCGGTACGGGCGCGATGGAGCCAACCTCAGTTTGCGGGCTAACGTTATCCTTCAGCGTTTTCATCATGAAGGTGTACAGATTAGCCTGCTCCTGCTGGTTGCCACTGCTGGTACCTTCATTTTCAATGTCGAGAAAAATTTTACTAAACGTACTCTTCATCGTGCCCGGCGGACAGTCACCAAATCCGTAACACCCACCCGCCAGTTCCGAAGATGCCTGAAATAGCGTGTTTCGCATGGCACGAGCCCCCGGAGGTGTCCGATACGTTACGTCGCGGGCCAGTTCGCTGTTCTGCGCCCAGGGCAGGTTGAAACTGTTCGCAAAATAAGCCTGATAAACAATCAACGACCGTTGGCTCTGCTGAAGGCTACTTTTCCAGTTTCTCGGTGGATCACCATCGAGCCATATTTCAACGTTAGGAACCATCCGCGTCTGTTCGATAGCCGAAAAGCCCCGACGCAATAATTTCGTACGATCCTGCTGAACGTGTAGATTACGACCGGCTCCGCAAAACGTAACTGTCTTTGTCGGAGGAATCGTGAAGTCGCCGACTACGTCGATGTTGTAATAACCTTTGCGCGTACTTGGCGTAAACCGCGAACGAGGAGTTGGTGTGAGTGGTGATTGATTGGGTAAAGGACCTTGCCACACTACCGCAACAGGATCGGCGGGTCTGGCAGGACGCGTGTACCAAAAGCCCAGACCAGCCAGGCTAGCTACTAAAAACGAGGCAGCTATTTTCATAGTAGGCTTCACGATGGATTTGGGAGTAGGATACACAGTCGTAGTTAAGCCGCACACCCAGAACAGAGCGACTTAACCACGAACAAAAGCAAGACGACTATTCGTCGATGTACCGTCTCGTAATCGGCTGGTAGGAATCAATGCGCCGATCCCGGAAATAAGGCCAGGTTGTCCGGTATCTTTCAGACAAACTCAGATCAACCTCCTGCACGTGAACGAGTTCCTGATCGTGCGGGGCCAAATAGAGCAATGAACCGAACGGATTTGCTACGAACGAGCCACCCCAGAACTGCTGATCAGCCTCACGCCCAACCCGGTTGACGGCTACAACGTGAACACCATTGGCAATGGCGTGACTGCGTTGAATGGTTTGCCAAGCATTGTACTGTTCGGTATTCTGAGCCGGATCGGGCTCGTTGGTATCCCAGCCAATAGCGGTTGGATAGAACAGCACCTCGGCCCCCATCAACGCCGTAATGCGGGCAGCTTCTGGATACCACTGGTCCCAGCAGATCAAGACGCCAATACGGGCGAATTTTGTATCAAATACTTTATAACCCAGGTCGCCGGGGGTGAAATAGAACTTCTCGTAATAGCCCGGATCGTCGGGGATGTGCATCTTCCGGTACTTACCCAGATACGAGCCATCTGCATCTAAAACGGCGGTGGTATTGTGGTACAACCCCTGCGCCCGTTTTTCGAACAGCGACGCAACGATAACAACGCCAAGCTCACCGGCTAACTTCCCTAATCGGTCGGTCGTGGGACCCGGAATAGCTTCAGCCAAACTGAAATTATGGTGGTCCTCTACATCACAGAAATAGAGCGATGTAAATAACTCCTGTAAACAAACGATCTGAGCACCTTTCTGAGCAGCCTCGCGGATACCCTTGATCGCCTTTTGGACGTTAGCTTCGACATCGGCCGAGCAACTCATCTGCACTAAACCGATATTGACTTTTTTAGACATGATGCAAAAGTAGGGCGTTCTGTGTTGTTAACGCCTAAAACCAACAAAACTCTTATCGGGTGGGTTCGGCAAAACTTGTAGTTTACAGCTCGATAGTCGTAGTTTACTCTTGAAACTCGTTATTATAACTGTTCCAATCCTATGACCTCTCGTAGAAGCTTTCTACACGCGGCAACGCTGACTGCTGCCACAACGGCAATTGCCCCAAATTCCCTGTGGGCCGCTACCCGACCCGCCAAAGACAAACTCGGCGTGGCCCTGGTTGGCCTGGGGTATTACAGTACGGACTTACTGGCTCCTGCTCTGCAAAAAACAAAGAACTGTTATCTCGCCGGAATCGTGACGGGTACACCCGAAAAGGCTGAGAAGTGGAAGAAACAGTATAATATTCCCGATAAAAACATCTACTCGTATCAAACCTTCGACCAGATTGCCAATAACCCCGATATCGACGTCGTATACGTGGTTTTGCCTCCATCCATGCACGAAGAATACGTAATTCGGGCGGCTAAGGCTGGCAAACACGTTTGGGTTGAAAAACCGATGGCTGTAACGGCTAAAGAGTGCCAGAACATGATTGATGCCTGCGCCAAAAATAAACGGTCACTGGCTGTTGGCTATCGGCTTCACCATGAACCCAACACGCAGGAATACGTAAAAACCTTACGTGACGGCAAAATTGGCAAAGTGCTAATGGTGAGCTGTGCCGCTGGTTACTACGACGCCCGGACTACGCACTGGAAGCAGAAAAAAGAAATGGGTGGCGGAGTGATGTACGACATGGGCGTTTACGTATTACAAGGAGCACGTCTGGCAACCGGCGAAGAACCGATAGCCGTAACCGCTCAGCAATACACCACCCGACCGGATGTCTATAAAAACGGACTCGACGAAACGACGATGGCTCAACTTGTTTTTCCGAGCGGGGCGCGGGCAGCGGTACAAACCAGCTATGGCATGAACATGAATTTTCTGGATGTAACCGGCTCAAAAGGAAAAATGCGGATAGAGCCCTATTCAGCCTACAACGGTCAGAAAGGTATTTGGAGCGGTGGCACAATTGAACACCCTTACGAGGTGCCCTACCAGCAAACGCAGCAGATGGACGATGACGCGGCAGCCATCATGAACAATAAACCGGTACTGGCCCCCGGCGAAGAAGGACTGCGCGATATCAAGATTGTTGAGGCTATTTATGCAGCAGCCCGATCAGGGCGAGAAGTCAAAATTGGTTGAAAAATTTTCCGGAGGCAGCTATACCGTTGCCTCCGGAAACCTGCCTGTTTTGTAGTTAGTTAGCCAAGGCACTATTTTAGTTATGCGGCAACTATGTTTCAATTGTCACATACAAAGTAAGGACGATCATTTGGCTAGGCGGCTGGTTTTTGCGTACTTCGCTTGTCAACCCCCGTATGTTATGCAACCCGCTGATTTTACTAAGCTGCCCGCTCAGCAACAACTTGATACCCTTTACTTCGCCGGTGATGTACTAGCCAATCGCTACGAAGGCGACAATATATTCTTGCTCTATAACCTGCGGGATTTCTACGTCGAACTTCGCTACGACGCTTATAATAGCCATCTTCATCAGGTCACTGCCTTCCGAGATACCGATCACTTAGAGCCGTATCTGCCTTATTTGGCCTAACACGGTCGGTCGTATACGACTCCTGTTTTGAATCGGATTAGTTGTCGTATCATAGGTTTATAGCTAAGGCTCAAAAACTTATAAATCGGTTTTTACGAAAAATTTTTCCACTTGTGAGGGAAAAACCTCATATATATTTGGAATTAATCTTTATTGTGCCGTCCTTCGCTTAAATTTTAAACAAGCAATGCAAACAGGAACTGTAAAATTCTTTAATGAAACCAAAGGGTTTGGATTCATTAGACCCGATGAAGGTGGCGAAGACATTTTTGTACACGCTTCTGGCCTCATCGATCAAATCCGTGAAAACGACAAAGTAAAGTTCAACGTCGAGCGCGGTAAGAAAGGCTTAAACGCCGTTAACGTCGAAATAGCTTAATTGTAAGATATAAAGACACCCGTAGTAAAAACATGCCACTCGGCATGTTTTTTTTTGCCCCTACAAGCCTACTTAGTGGATGAATGAGCAACCACAACACCCGTTTTTTCGCCAAATTGCCCATTCGCTTTCTTTCCATTTATTTTATTACCAATGCCCCAATCACCCGAACAACGTACAGCCGTACGTCTTGGACTGAACCTCAAGTCGGTAACCGCCACGATTGACCTGCTTACTGGTGGAGCTACCGTCCCTTTTATTGCCCGATACCGAAAAGAAGCCACGGGACAACTCGACGAATTACAAATCGGACAAATCAAGGATACCTACCAAAAAATAACAGAGCTTGATAAACGTCGGGATGCAGTTCTAAAAATCATCGACGAGCAAGGCAAACTAACCGATGATCTGCGCCGAAAGCTTGAAGCCGCCGACTCGCTAACTGAACTTGAAGATCTTTATTTACCCTACAAACAAAAACGTAAGACCAGAGCGACAATCGCGATTGAGCGGGGACTCGAGCCATTAGCGAATCTGATCATTGCCCAGCGAGAAACAAACCTTGAACGGGCGGCTCAACGCTACCTCACCGATGCGGTATCGACCATCAGTGACGCTTTACAAGGGGCCCGCGATATTCTTGCCGAACGGATCAGCGAAGATGCCGACGCCCGGCAGCGTATTCGCAACGTGTTTGAACGCGAAGCGATTATCCGCTCCGTTGTCAAGAAAGGGAAAGAGGTCGACGGTATAAAGTTTAAAGACTATTTTGATTTTGCGGAACCGCTACGGCGTGTCCCATCCCATCGACTACTGGCGCTTCGCCGGGGCGAAGCGGAAGGATTTCTCTCGGTAAGCATCGGTCCCGACGAAGAGGTTGCTATCGAACGGCTCGACCGGCAGTTCCTGTACAATCAGTCAAATGCTCTGGATTGTCGGCAACAACTTACTCTAGCTATCCGCGATGGCTATAAACGACTCCTTAAACCATCACTCGAAACTGAATTCGCAAACCTATCGAAAGAGAAGGCGGATAGCGCTGCAATCACGATCTTCGCGGACAATCTGCGGCAGCTTCTCCTGAGCCCTCCGCTCGGTCAGCAACGCGTGCTAGCCATTGACCCCGGTTACCGCACGGGCTGCAAAACCGTTTATCTGGACGCCCAGGGAAATTTGCTAGCTGATACGGTATTATACCTTTTTCAATCAGAGAGCCAGAAACAGCAGGCGGTAAAAACCGTTCAAAGTTTATTGGAGCGCCATAAAATCGACGCCATAGCCATTGGTAACGGTACCGCCGGACGGGAGACGGAAGAATTTGTTCAAAGCCTGAATGTCGGTAAACCGATCTTTATGGTTAGCGAGCAGGGGGCTTCGGTTTACTCAGCCTCCGAAGTAGCCCGAGAGGAGTTTCCCGATCAGGATGTTACAGTTCGGGGGGCCGTTAGCATCGGACGCCGGTTGATGGACCCGCTGGCCGAACTGGTCAAGATTGATCCAAAATCAATTGGCGTAGGGCAATACCAGCACGATGTTGACCAGACCGATTTAAAAGATAGCCTGGATACGGTCGTTGAAAGTTGTGTCAACCAGGTTGGCGTTTCCCTCAACACCGCCAGTGCTTACTTACTCCGGTATGTATCGGGACTCGGGCCCCAGCTAGCAGGTAACATCGTTGCTTACCGCGCGCAAAACGGCGCGTTCACCTCCCGCGAACAACTCAAAAAAGTCCCCCGGCTCGGCCCGAAAGCCTTTGAACAGTGCGCGGGTTTTCTACGCATTGAAGGAGCCAAGAATCCGCTTGACAACAGCGCCGTACACCCAGAACGTTATGCGGTAGTCGAACAAATGGCGGCTGACGCGAAAAGCACGGTGATGGACCTTATCCAAAAGGCTGAATTGCGTAAACAGATTAGCCCCGAACGATACGTAACCAACTCGGTTGGTCTACCTACCCTACGCGATATCCTGGCCGAACTCGAAAAACCTGGTCGAGACCCACGCGAGCAATTAGCAGTGTTTGAGTACGACGCCCGCATTCGGACCGTAGAGGATTTGCACGAAGGTATGGTACTAAATGGTGTAGTGACCAACATCACCGCTTTTGGAGCTTTTGTCGATATCGGTGTCAAGCAGGATGGTTTGGTTCACGTTTCTCAGTTGGCCAATCACTACGTTTCCGATCCAAAAACAGTGGTTAAGGTGTACCAGAAAGTAAAAGTTAAAGTTTTGGAAGTAGACAAGGCTCGCAAACGGATTGCGTTGTCCATGAAAATTTAATAGGTTGCACTTGTATCGTCGTTGGATGACTGCGATAAACGTGCACTACAAATCCCATCCATATGCAACAATGCTGGTCACGGAGCTTACAGCGCTCCGTTCTCCTGAGCACTTGCCTGCTTTCATTACTTACCTCCTGCGAGGTGCTACGCTCTTCGGGACCGTCCCATTCGGTCAGTCGTCGCTCGGCTGGGTCCAGCACAGTGGCCCGCCGAACACCGACGGGTAAAACCCCGGCCCGACCGCCAGCAGTCCCTGCCAAGTCGGTCGGTAAAGTGGTCGATTCGCGAACGTACGAGAACCGGTACGTTCCGGAAGTCGTGAAGATAGCCCGAACGTATACCGGTACTCCCTATCGATCAGGTGGAAATACAACGGACGGTATCGACTGCTCAGGATTGGTATTTGCTGTTTTTAATACGGTAGGTTTGCGGATGCCCCGAATTTCGTGGCAACAATCGGAAGTAGGCCGGGAAGTAGAAGTGACTGATATACTGCCCGGCGATCTGATCTTCTTCGTTCCCGATAAGGGGCAGGCTGGTTATGTTTCGCACACAGGTATTGTAACGGAGGTCAACGGCAGTAGTAATATTCGGTTCATTCACGCATCATCGTCGCGGGGTGTTCGGGAAGATAATTTGTTTGCGGATTACTTCAAGGGGCGCTTTGTCAAAGCATTACGGCCATTTTAAGTCTACAAGACGAAAAGAGGACGCTCATTAATGAGCGTCCTCTTTTCGTTTTACAATTATTTTATCTCGCCAGCAAGAACTATACGGCTGGCTGCGGATTGTTGATTAGTTCTTCCCAATAAACTCGGTCCTTGTTTTTGAGCTTCATCTCTAAGCTTAAGGCTTCATTACGCGTAGCAAACTGCCTTGTGAATTTAACTTCCCACGGCTTACCCTCGGCTGTAGCTGGGTTTGTTTTGGCATTGTGTTGCCACAACGTGATTTTCAGGTCTTTCGACTGACCGATAAAATATTGATCAGTTGATGGGCTGTAGATGATATAAACCGTATGCATGAGATGTCGTATACTATTATCAAAGCTACGTAATTGTTAACATAAAACAAACCTGGTCAAGTGTAAGCGGTTTCAGGTATCGGCCGATTTAACTTTTTTAACCAGCAATTTGGGCTAGTCTATTTTTTTTCTAATCTTTGCAGCCACAAAACCGCCACCAAGTGGTTTTTGAGGGGGTATAGCTCAGTTGGCTAGAGCGCTACAATGGCATTGTAGAGGCCGTCGGTTCGAATCCGACTATCTCCACCCTACTGCATACTATCGGCTTTTAAGTCTGCTACATACCGTGGCAGACTTTTTTTATTGCACGTTCATTAAATATAACTTTCTCAATATTATTTATTCATTATCAAACTATCACTGTATAAATATTTATAAGTAATAACTGCAAACTCAATATCACACTTTCATCATATTTAAAATATTATACCAACAATACTTATTTATCTAATATAAAATTACTCTACTTAAAACTATTAAAGCATAATTTTTCTCATAAGACGAAAAAGATTAAATCCGTATTAATACTCCTTCCGTATGTGTCGTCATTAGAGAAGTAGTTCCTCCCACAGACTGCAGCTGTTTACAGGTTCGCTACACGCTCCACTGAGTTGATGAAAGTCTGATTCTGTCCTACTCAACGGACGGCGTGTCTTTCATACCCGAAACCAATCGTTCCATAGTATCAATCAGCTCAATAAGCCAATGAAACAATTTCTAACATTGTTAGTGCTCTTTATTTTGTCTGTTCAGTCTATTTGGGCACAGGCAGTAGTCGATCCAGAGTTGCAAGACGCATTACGTACCAATCCACTGGCCCAAGTCATCGTTACGTTTAAAGGTGACGCAGCACCATTACCAACTCAGGTTGATCTTCTGCGCCAGATAGGGATTACAAAGGGCGTAACGCTTAAATCCCTTCCCATTGCGGGTATCTTGGCAACTGCTGCCCAAGTAAACGCATTATCGATGAGCGCAGAGGTCAAATCACTTTATCTCAACAAAAGACTTAATTACTATAACTACGACGCCACTCATCTAACGGGTGTAAAGCGGTTACGGGCTGACAAAACGATGACCGCGTCGAACAAAGGACTACCTATTTCCGGAAAAGGAATTGGCGTGCTTATCAACGACAGCGGTGTTGACGGTACGCACGACGACATCAAATTTGGGACGCATCTGGTACAAAACACGCTGGGCACAACCAATTTGAACTCGCTGAATTCGCTTCTCCCGGTCAGCTATATCGAAGGCGTTCCCAATACAGATTCAAACTCAGGTCATGGAACGCATTGCGCTGGCACGGTAGGCGGGAATGGGGCAAAATCCAACGGAAAGTACGAAGGTGTTGCTCCCGGTGCCTCTCTGCTTGGCTACGGTTCAGGGAGTGCCCTGCTGGTGCTCGACGCTATTGGCGGTTTCGATTACGCCCTGACGCATCAGTACCAGTACAATATTCGGGTGATTAGCAATTCGTTCGGGACCAGCGGGCGGTTTGATCCGAACAGCCCGATCAACCTAGTTACTAAAAAAGCGTACGATCGCGGGATGGTCGTTGTTTTTGCCGCCGGAAACAGCGGTCCTGGCTCAGACACGCACAACCCATACGCCATCGCGCCGTGGGTTATATCGGTAGGCGCTGGCGACAAATACGGCCGATTGGCTGATTTTTCGTCACGGGGCGTAATGGGTCAGGGAGGTACGTTCAGCGTAGATGGCGAAACGTGGACTTATAAAAACGAGCCAACGATTGTAGCACCTGGTGTAGACATTATATCAACTCGTGTGATCGGTCCGGTAGCCTCACTAGGTATTCAGACCGACATTGCACAGCTAGAGGCCGCGCATGTACCTTTCTATACGTTTATGAGCGGTACTTCTATGGCAACTCCACACGTAGCGGGTATTGTTGCTCTGATGTTGGAAGCTAAATCTTCCCTGTCTCCGGCGCAGGTCCGTCAGATTATTCAAAATACAGCGACTAATATGCCTGGCCGGCAATCCTGGGAAGTAGGATCGGGATACGTTAACGCCTATGCCGCTGTCGATTACATTTACCGGGGTGCTAGTTTTGGGACAACGCTCAACAGCACACGAAACTTCAACAGCTCGGTTGATTCGCAGCTTTCTACACAAGCGTTCACCGTCAACTACAACCCAGTAACCAGCAGCAGCAATCAATTTACATTTTCGGTACCTGCGGGCGTAAACAGCCTCGAAGCTAAAATAGCCGCTTTCGGATTGCTGGAGCAAACAGGTAATACGGTTGGTCTAGTGCTAGTTGATCCCAACGGTACTCAGTATCGTTCGGGAGTACCTCTTACCTTCGCCCTGTCTACGGATCGCAATGTGGCCGTGTCATCACCCCTGGCGGGTGCCTGGACGTTGAAAGTAACCGGTATACAAGGATACGTTGGGGTGACTGAAACAATCAACGGCACGATTTCTACCCTGACGGCTAGCGGCACCAAAGGGCTAGGAGACATTGCCGGTCACGCAGCCGAAGCATCCATTAAACTAGCGATAACCAAGCGCCTGGTCGACGGATTATACGGTGAGTTCAAACCAAACGAGTCGCTTAAGCGGATTCATTTAGCGGACTACTTGAGCATGGGCCAGGCTGTTCGTCAGTATTTTCCAACCAATGGTACAAAATCATTTTACGATGTGAACGATAGCCAGGCTTTACTAGCCGAATCGGTAACAGCACAAGGTGCATCCTTGCGGGATGGCGAACAGAAATTTATAGGCGTGATGCTGCCCCGGAGCCAGAATAATTTTGCGCCTTGGGATGATGTCAATCGGGTTTCGCTGGCTTATTCACTTGTTCAAAGTCTGGGATTACAGGAAGCAGCGCTGGCACGTTCGGGCAAACCGGTTAGTCTGACGGTTGATGGAAAAACGTTAACTCTCGATGATGCAGCCAGCATACCGGCAGGCATGGAAGGGTACGTGAGCGTCGCGCTGGCCCTGAATCTGATCAACGCCTTCTACAGCGTTGCGCAGGGGCCGTATGACTTAAAACCAACTCTTCGCGCCGTTTTCAAACCTTTGCAGACCGTCAGTCGCGCTGATTTCGCCGTTATTGTTACCCGCACTTTCTCGCAGTGGGAAGCCTTGGCGAAGGCGCGGGTAGCCGCCAGCCAGCCTGAATACGTATACCAGGTATCGGCGTCACCCAATCCGTTCTCGGGGCTTACAACCATCAACTACACGCTGGCGAAGGAAGAACACGTTCTGGTAGAGGTATCCAGCCTATTGGGCTATCGGCTACAAACATTGGTCAACGAGAAAAAATCAGCGGGCAGTTATCAGGTCAACTTCGACGGAAATAATCTGGTACCAGGAAGCTACATTCTGAATGTGAAAACACCAACCAGTCTGTTATCCAAACGTCTGGTTGTCAACTAAGCGATTCATTAAACAATTAGACAAGTAGAACAGTGATAAAAATAAAAGCCCGGAAGACTATGTGTCCTCCGGGCTTTTGTATTGACTGGTAAACTTTTTCTATTGCTCAACCATCTCGGCATCAGCCAGGATGTAGTTCAGTTCGTAGATATTGTCAGCGTTCAGCTTGAGCGTTCCATGAAAAGTCCGGCGCTCGTCCGTCTTGAACTTCTTGCCTGCTTTCTTAAACTTTAGCGACACCACCGACTCAGGACCCGCTCCTCCGCAGAAGAAACACGCGCTGTAGGGGAAAGCCGACAGTACGTACAGGTTTGACTCCAGATCGACGGGCAACACGTAGCCGGTCAGCTCGACGGTTTTGCCGTTAAGTTTCTGGATACCTTGTCCAAATGTTGGATAAAGCATGTATACTGATTCTTCAGCGTACCATTTCTTTTTGAACGTAACATCGCGTAAGACCTCCCACGACAGTTTCACTGGCTCATCCTTCTTACTGAGCAACGATATCAGCTAGTACTAAAATAAGTAACGGTTATAATCGAAACAAACGATCCACGATCTGGCTATTCAGATTATAAACCAGACTCAAGGCATTTATAAGAAAAAGATAAGTTCTCATTTCAATAGAACACTGGAAGTGCGAAACCAAGTTGTTTGGCAGCTAAATCACATATCTCGCATAATATTAAAAAAATATTATAAATAGAGTAAGAAATAGAATATAAATGCCTCATTATAAGAAGGCCATATCTATATAGAAAACTTACCAGGTTTTAGTTAAATTATTGACCTAGTTGAATTTATGTAAAAACATCTGAAACATGTCCTAAAAAATCAAGTCTTCTTAATCCTCTAAGAATTAGAACAAGCGTTATTAGACTAGCGGATATCTCATAAGTCAGCTCGAAGTCAGTCTATAATTTTCCAGAAAAGGCATTATATTATTTAAAGAATAAATTATTAAAAATTAATTTAATTATAGGATAGAACTTCGGCATTTTATAACATTGAATAGTCTGACTATAACTGTTCTATAGCAGAACGTTATATGTATATAAAGAGCACAAAGGTATTATTTTACCAAAAACACCTTACCTATTTTGTTAATTCTATAATTAATAAAGATTATAAACTTTTACAAACTCAATTACTTCACTAAATATCAAGAGATAAACAGCATAAGAACTATTCTGCAAACTAAATAAAATTCTGCTGCTCAATTTTCGGATATATAGTTAACCAGTTATTGATGTAGCGTTAGTAAAGTCTGTATATACATGACACTACCTACTGATTTACGCCAAAATTATAGGGACAGCAAAACACGTTTATAAGCAACTATCTAAACAAATTCAGCTTATAAACAAACTTATTTTTTGGGTAATAGTATCCAATCGTAAGAAACAAGAAGGCCATGCATTTGTAGGACATGTGAATATCAATCATAAGCATATTAATTGAGATTGTTATAACAATCATTCTGATGGCTTGATTGACTCTGGATATCTCAAGCAATAGTGATACATAAATTAGTAATCCTAGTAGCCCGCTTTCGGTTAATATTCTTAGCCAAGATCCATCTAAAGCAGGACCCCACATACCTGGCCCTAATCCAATAATATAAGATATATATGATTCAGACCAATACTTAATAGCATACGACCATTTAGAAGCTCTGATTGACCAGCTTATATCTGAAGTATAATAGTCAATTGGCATTTCAGGAAACTCAATGTGTATAGGGTCAATGTATGTATTATCGTAATACTCAAAAAATTGATCAACGTTATTATAATTAAACAAATTAGAAGACCTAGCAAGTATTGGGTTCTCTAGTTGAACTATCAAAGTAAAAGATAGAGGAATAATGATAATAGCACTTACTAGTACTAATAATTTATTTTTAATCTCTTTATAAAAATAAGCAACCACAACTATAAAATAAGCTAGAGTTGGCATACGAGCACCGGTAAGTATAAGCAGAAAGAATACTACTATTAATATTATGTGTTGATATATTTTATAAGTAAATGATGTATTATATATAATAATACAAAGGGCACACACAAGAATAGTTCCTACCTCCCATGGACCACCAGTAATTCCAATAGCTCGATTCGAAACGTCTTCATCATATCCCTCAGATGAAAACCCACCAACGATTTGCATTCTCTGCAATATAATTATCACGAAGTTTATTACTATATACCAGTAAGATATTTTTACTAGAGAAAATTTAGTTTTTGCAAGATAACCAATGTAAAAAAAGCTAAAGTATTCTATAAGCCTTAACGAATATAATATATTAGATCGCCCGTATAATCCTATATTAGCTAAGTTTGACAAAGCGCCAAGGCTTATAAAGCTAAATAATAATATTTCTATCTTTGAGAAATACGTGTATTTTTTGATTGCATATATAGCTAATATAAGTAATATAACATAACTAATGAAAATGTCATCCAGACGAATACCTGTGGATTTTTCTTGCACAGGTATAATATTTATTTTAGGTATAAATAATAAAACTACCCCTATCCAGTAAATATTATCTACTAGGTTTATTCTACTTTCCTTAAAAGGTTTCATTACTAGAAATGTTTGTCTTGATGTGGATATGTGTTGGCGATAGGTATAGCACGAATTAATTTTTGCTATACCTATTGTATTTCCCTTAATATCGGGTTTGTATAAGATAGAAGGGACAAATAGTTTATATTCAATCAGCTAAAGGTAGTAAAGCATAAATTAAAATAAACAAATAGAGATAAACAATAATAAATATATCACTATTCAATATCATTGACACAACACTCCCACATTTTTTAACTATTTTACCTATATTATGAAATTTATTTTTGTTTTTTGTAACCTTAATTATTTATAAGTATACAAATTAGGTTGAAGTAGAAACGACCAGCCAATAGCCGGGCGTTTCTATCAATCAACTCTAAAATGAAGTGATTAATTAAGACTCGTAAGTAAAACTAGTTACTTGACCTATCACAATGTAACCTCCTGTTTTCTTCCCCGTAATACCACCTTTGGTAGTTACACTGATAGGTAAACCACGGTTGTCACACTGGTATATGAGGTCTACTACAGATGTACCACTACCTTCTTCCGTTGTAATCTTGGTGATGTTATTGCGACTAAACTGGTGTCCTATGCCAGGCAGCATTTGCAGACGAGTTGCGTAGTAGGGGTTATCATCACGGAATAGCAGACCATAAAAAGGGTTCAGCTTAGAATCGTGTTCATACAGCACTGTAGCGTGATTGATGTTACCTATTGACGATGACTTAATTCTGAAAATATTATCGTTACTATACTCATATAATACATAGTCATAATCAACAACTCTCACATAACCGCTAGATGTAGAAATTGGCCGCCCTTGTATGTCCAAGTTACAGATAAACAAGGTATTTGGTGTGTATAACACGCTATCAATCTATTGGTAATAGTAAGCGTCACTCGGCTTACCGTTCGTGTAATAGTTAAAAATGGTGGCACTCCCGACTCTGTCACCCGGAGAAAGGTAATAGTCTAAACATTGGTATTGGCCATTTGGGCTATATTTTACTAAACCAACAGAGTTGTTCATCAACCTGAAAGAAGATAACCGATTATTTAAATCGTAAGAAAATGAAATGCTGCTAACTGGATTACTAACAGTTTTCAGTCTTACCCGAAGTGGCGACAATGTATTCATCCTATGATCTATACAAGACCATGTAAAAGCTGACAAACGTAATACTAGTAGCGTGTTTCGAAGAAAAAGTTGCATAAGTGGATATGATAAAAGATTTGTTGGCAAATCTGTGTGAAGCACTTTCCGGAAGATATAGAATAGCTACCTACGTTTGTTTCAGTTTTTCGATTTATTATTTTTTCTTTCAGTAACCCAATCGACGATCGACGTTATCCTATGCAACTTTATTCTTATTACAATTAATGAGGTTCTGTACTTAATTTCATATGTGATATTAATTCAACTGTATGTTTGAATAGAGATCTAGTAAATATAGTTGGTTGTAGAATTCAGCTACCCCATCAATCAGCCATTAAAATATGAAAGCCCGGAAGACTATGTGTCCTCCGGGCTTTTGTATTGACTGGTAAACTTTTTCTATTGCTCAACCATCTCGGCATCAGCCAGGATGTAGTTCAGTTCGTAGATATTGTCAGCGTTCAGCTTGAGCGTTCCATGAAAAGTCCGGCGCTCGTCCGTCTTGAACTTCTTGCCTGCTTTCTTAAACTTTAGCGACACCACCGACTCAGGACCCGCTCCTCCGCAGAAGAAACACGCGCTGTAGGGGAAAGCCGACAGTACGTACAGGTTTGACTCCAGATCGACGGGCAACACGTAGCCGGTCAGCTCGACGGTTTTGCCATTAAGTTTCTGGATACCTTGTCCGAATGTTGGATAAAGCATGTATACTGATTCTTCAGCGTACCATTTCTTTTTGAACGTAACATCGCGTAAGACCTCCCACGACAGTTTCACTGGCTCAGCAGCCGCAGCAACGGTCTTTGAAGTGACTCCACGGCCTGGGGTGACGGGTTCCAGCGGCCGGAAAGAAAATGCAACAAAACTGGCGAATAGCAGAGCAACGAGTAAGCGGTTCATGGCGTTATACACAGTATGTGACAAGTGTGAAGTAAAATTACGAAATTTACTACATTTACTCAATTATTTGCTTCGATCCAACTGACGGTGTCCGAACTACTCAACGATAACACAAAAAACGACCAGGCAATTCCATTTCGGTTTACGCGCCTGTATGTAACTTTATTTGTTGTCCTCGCTGTGCTGCTTACCGGGGGGCAAATTCTCACGCAGTGGCGTCTTGGTACGGTACAGGATGAACTGTGGATTATTCGGTACACCGCTTTACAACGACATCAAAGTCAGCAGATTGTCAAGCAGGCACTTCAGGTAACTGATATCAACGAACGGGCTAACTTCGACCAGAACCTTTCGGAATTACGTCATGTATTCACCACGTTTGAACGGTACCATCTGCAAAGTCGTGAAGGTAAAGTAAGCGATCACAATGTAACGATTCCCAATTCGGCTAATGTACAGGTACTCTACAATGAGATCAATCCTGAATTCACGGCCTTTCAGCGCAGCATTAGGCGCTTGATAAACCTCCGTAGCCCAGACGAAGTGGTACAGCCTGACGTACAGGCCAGTTTAAAATTGCTTCTGGCCAACGAGAAACCATTTCTGGAAGAGATTGACGCTATCGTACGTCAACATACGGGGGATCTTCGCAATCA
The DNA here is from genome assembly GCF_021233055.1 of Spirosoma oryzicola. Classification (NCBI taxonomy): domain Bacteria; kingdom Pseudomonadati; phylum Bacteroidota; class Cytophagia; order Cytophagales; family Cytophagaceae; genus Spirosoma; species Spirosoma oryzicola. The sequence goes on from NZ_CP089538.1 coordinate 4,410,485, forward strand.
GCTTACGCGACTCGAATCGATTGAGCTTTATCTGTATATAGTTTCAATCCTGGTACTGCTAGGTATTGGGGTACTTATCTTCCGTCCTGCCACACGCCGTCTAAAGCAGACCATTGCCCAACTAATTGAAGCAGAACAACAGGCTAGTATAGCCAATAAACAGTTATTGAGCGTAAACAAATCGCTCAGCGAAACGCGGCAGAAACTGTTCGAAGCGACCCGGCTTCAATACCAGCAGGAAATGGACGAACAAAAATTACGCACGTCGTATTTAATGGCTGGCCAGGAAGATGAGCGGAAACGGTTATCGCGGGAATTACACGATGGATTGGGCCAGATGCTAACGGCGATCAAACTTCAGATTGAGGGTTTGGAAGCGGGTCTCAAGCGGGCGGCTCAACAGGGAACAAGTGATCTAACGGCCCACTCTAAAAATATTAGTAACCTTAAGAAACTGGTTACCCAAACTATTCAAGAAACCCGTACGATCTCTAATAATTTGATGCCGACGGTTTTAAGCGATTTTGGGGTTATTCCAGCCATCAAAATGCTGGCCGAAAATGATCGTAGTGAAACAATAGATGTAACTTTCGAATCGAACCTTACAGCCGATGATCCGCGTTTAGATAAAAATGTGGAGATTATGTTGTACCGCATTACGCAGGAAGCCATAAGTAATGCAGTACGTCACGCACATCCTTCACATATTCATATTGAGTTGATCGAACGCCAGAACTATGTACACCTGATCGTCAGCGATGATGGGCGGGGATTTCGTCCGGAGAACCAGCGTTCGAAGCTTTCGCACCAAACCCAAGATGGCCGTGCTCCATCGCAAGGTTTACACAACATGCAGGAACGGGCAAAACTGCTCAACGGCAAGTTGAAAATTAATTCGGTACCCGGAAAAGGTACAAAAGTACAAGTTAGTATACCGTACAAGATGCAATCTGCGCACTATGACGCCAATTAAATTAATGCTTGTGGATGATCATTCGATTGTCCGCGATGGGATTCGGCTGTTGTTGGAACAGGCCGATGGCTTGGAAATTATCGATGAAGCCAACGATGGCGAAGAAGCGTTAGAAAAGCTCAAAACGCATCAGCCCGATCTGGTCCTTATGGACATTTCTCTGCCCGGTATGTCGGGTATTCAAACAACACAAGTTATCAGCCGACTGTATAAGAGCGTGCGGGTCTTAATGCTGTCGATGCACAACAATGAAGATTACATCCTGCGCTCGGTAGAAGCCGGAGCCTATGGCTATATCCTCAAAGACTCTTCCTCGGACGAAATGATCAAAGCGATACGCATGATCGCTGGTGGCGAAAAGTACTACAGCTCGCCGGTGGCTTCCATTATATTAAGCGGCTACATGCAGCAACTTAAGAAAGGCAGTAAACAAGGCCGGGAGGTTCAACCCTCCCGCTTATCGAACAAGGAGAAGGAGATTCTACAATTCCTGGTCGATGGGATGAGCAGCCGGGAAATTGCGGAACGACTCCAGTTGAGCGTTCGTACGGTCGACAACCACCGCGCCAACATGATGCGTCGCTTACAGGTTCGCAATGCTGCCGAGCTGGTTCGAATTGCGGTTGAGGAAAAACTTATTTGAAAATGCTCCGCGCTTTTCGAATGAGATGAATCAACGCATTGCGAACTAGGAAAATCTTTTCTACGTTTACATCGAGAAACCGGTCGTATAAGCCGGTTTTTCCATTTCATTACTACTATATTAAGTATATCGAGTTAATCAATAAAACCATCTCAACTATGTCACTTCGTTTAGGAGACATTGCCCCCGATTTTGAGGCCGATACAACCCAAGGTCACATTCAATTTCATGAGTGGCTCGGTAATTCATGGGGAATGCTTTTCTCGCACCCCGCCGATTTTACTCCTGTTTGCACCACTGAGCTGGGCAGAACAGCGTTATTAAAGGATGAATTTGGTAAGCGTAACGTGAAGGTCATCGCTGTTTCGGTAGACGATCTGGAGTCACATAACCGCTGGACGCCTGACATTAAGGATGTAACAGGGTCAGAGGTAAACTTCCCAATTATTGCCGATGCGGACCGTCAAGTGGCAACGCTTTACGATATGATTCACCCGAATGCCAGCGAAAAAGCAACGGTTCGTTCGGTGTTTGTGATTGGCCCCGATAAGAAAATCAAGTTAACGCTGACCTACCCGGCATCAACGGGCCGTAACTTCAATGAACTGCTGCGCGTTATCGACTCGTTGCAGCTGACGGCTAACTACCAGGTAGCTACCCCCGCCGATTGGCAGGAAGGTGACGACGTTATTGTTACGCCAGCGGTAACGAACGATCAGCTGGAAGAAAAATTTCCCAAAGGCGTAACGTTTGTGAAACCTTACCTGCGCACAACGCCACAGCCGAATAAATAAATTTCTTTAAACGAAAAGTCGTTGGGTATCGTCAAGAAGTACTGTTGTTGGGACAGTATCTGGCCGATGCCTAACGACTTTTGTTTTATTGCTCAAAGACTAACCCCCGATTCAAACAAACCTTTTTGCTTGCTGGTTAAGCCTTCGTTATCAACCAAACATATCAACGTTATGTCTAAGTTACAAAACTCCAATCCAGAACATAAAGAAGGTCCAGTAGCCACTGCCATCGAGGAACAAACCGCTAAATTACCATCTGACCTGTTCCTATGGTCGGCACTGGGTTCAATGGCCGTGTCTTTGTTTTTGCAATACCAAGGTGATCAGAAGCGTAGCCTCTTTGTTGGACAATGGGCAGCACCGTTCCTACTTTTGGGCTTGTATAACAAACTGGTTAAACTTGAAGGCCACGACTAATCCAGGTCTAGCCATTCCATATGATTCGGCCTCCTGCAAACTTGCAGGAGGTTTTTTTATGTTCGCTCATTCAATTGTAAACCTGTAATTTCGTCCAAAAAAGTAAGTACCTCTTCATGAAGATACGCGTTTTGATCAGCATCATTTTTCGGCGGTATAGTCTCTGGATAGCGGCCTTCATGGTGTTGCTCTTGGGCTATCTGATCTTTAGAGCCTATCGGCGAGAGGACATGGACTGGCGTTTTGTTCAGGCTTTTGGTATTCGCTTGCCCATGCGCTACGGCATTCACGGTATCGATGTATCGCGGCATAATGATCGGATCAACTGGAAGCGAGTGCGGCAGATGGAAGCCGAGGGCGTACGTTTGCAGTTCGTTTTTGTCAAGGCGACGGAAGGTGCTACAATGACGGATAAACACTTCGATAAAAATTGGCGCGAGGCTAAAAAATCAGCACTGCGCCGGGGAGCCTACCATTTTTACCACCCCACCCGTGACCCGCTTAAACAGGCTCAGAATTTTATCCGTCACGTCGAACTAGCCACTGGTGACTTTGCACCCGTCGTCGATTTTGAGGTTACCAATGGTCAATCCGACGAAACGATTATTAATGGTCTACGCCAATGGCTGGCTACAATTGAAGAACACTACAAGGCTAGGCCGATTATTTACACTAATGGCAATCTTTATAAGCGATACATCAAAGGTAATCTGGACGACTATCCCCTCTGGATTGCCGATTATTCAACCAAACATCTTCGATCTTACGATCCCGACTATTTATATCTCTGGCAGCACAGTCAAAACGGCTGGGTGCAGGGCATTCGCGGACAAGTAGATTTCAACGTCTTTGTGATGGACGAAGACCGCCTGGCCGAGATCTGTTTGTGACTTATATGTTAATTCTGCTACCTACCCGAAAACAAAATAAAAAGTTGACGGTTATTAGGCTGTAACAATCTAACAATAATGAAAAGCAAACAATTTATACTGGCAGTGGGCTTTGCCTTCTTGAGTGCTACATCGCTAATGAGCTGTGATTCGAAAAAAGAAAACAAGGCTGAAGAAGTTCAAGATCAGAAAGAAGACGTTATCGAAGCCCAGAACGAAGGTGACACGGCTAAAGTAATGGAAGAACAAAGCGAACTAGACTCAGCTCGCAAAGACTACCGCGAAGCCGTTCGTGATTCTGTTAAGAGCGCAAACAACTAGTCACTTCATATTTATACAAACGAAAGAGCCAGTTTTATGCTGGCTCTTTTGCTTATGTACCTAGGGCTTGTGCCTTCTTATGTAGAATACAAATCCGTTTTCTTCACCCGTCTTCTTGATGTCTGGCAAGGAATCAAGCGGGGTCTGAGTTTCGACGTTCTTCTTGATGAACCACACGTCTTTGTCAATCTTGCCGCGTAACAGCCAGTTTTCGTCATAATAATTAGGGTTCGTGACGGCCGGTTTCTGTGTGTAAAAAAATGGTCCATAACTCCGATACCCATAGGTTTTTACGTAAACGTCCTGCCCCTGCGCCCGCTCAAAAAAGCGCATAGCCGCATCCTGCGAAATACCTTCGATGCGACCGATAAAAAACCATAACGTGAGGGTGATGAACACGGCCATTCCGCCAAACAAAACGACAATGGCCCGGTCTGTCTGCCGCTGGTTGAACCAGGTTAGACTCAATACCAGTACAACAAGCAACCACACACCCGGTATTACCTCCCAGCCTGTCCAATTGATTTTTGCGTTCAAATTTGCCTGTGTGAACGCATCCTGATCAGCCACGGATTTAACGATGTCCATGTGATGAGCCAAAATCGGTAAGCCAATTGTCGCCAGGACATAAATTCCACCAATCACAATGAGGCCCGCCCGAAGCCAGTTGTTGAACCGGATCTTATTTGTTTCGAGGTGGATCAGTGTCAACGTCGCTATGTACGTCAGCGGGAAGTAACACATCGACGAGTAGTGAACAATCTTGGACTGTACAATGCTGAAAAGAATCAACACGACCCAGAACAAAATGAGCATCCACCGTCGGAACTCGCGCTGGTAGTTTCGTTCAATCATCAGTGAGCCAAACCCCCGAATGGCAAAAATCGACGCTGGAAAGCAGCCAACCAACAGGATAATGAAGTGGTAAGCCGGAAAACCAGCGTGACCGGCGTCAGGGGTGCTGAACAGGCGGAAGTTATATTTGATAAACTCGGTGATGAAAACCGGACCGTGCAAAAACGTCTCAAGACCGTACCAGGCCACTGATACAAGCGTTGCCGACAGCGAATAAAACAAAAACTGGACGGGTGTAATAAACCAGCGAAAACGGCTCAGTATCCAATAAACGCCTAACGTCAGACACACGATCAGGTAGGCGACTGGCCCCTTTGTATTTACGCCCATCCCCAACACGAAGCCGCCAATAAACAAGTAGCCCCACACGCCCCTTGGCAACAGCAGATTACTGGCGGTTCCTTCCCGCTTCCAGGAGGCAAAGATCAGATTGACTAATCCGATAAAAATAAACAGGTTGAAGAATGGGTCGATGATACCGGACCGAAAATACAAGTGTGGTGTAACCGAGCCTAAGTACGTCAGCGCCCAGATCAATCCAAACCGATGACCATGCAGTTTTGCACCCAAATTATATAAATAGATGAGTGAAATAATCCCGCAGATAGCATTCGGCAAACGAGCGGCAAACTCATTGGTACCAAACAAATTCATCATCAGCGATTGGCACCAGAAGAAAAACGGTGGTTTCTCGTAAAACGGCTTAAAATCGACGTGCACCCGCAGGTAGTCGCCTAGCACAACCATTTCGCGCGAGCATTCTGCGAAATTAATTTCGTCCCAATCGAAAAGCCGGACACCTCCCAGAAAGGGAATAAACAACAACGCGCCCGCCACCGCAAATAGCAGCGAGTAAAACAGTTTTTGATTCATACGCTACACAAAAAAGCCCTGTCCACGTGGGTGAACAGGGCTGTAAAAGTAAGTAAAAATGTTTGAGGCATCACCTCCATAGAGTTTGTTCGAACCAGTTTTGTTGACCAATAGCTACTAATCAACACGGCTTACTTCTTGCCACTCAGCCGGTTAAGGATATTACTAACAAATGCGTCATCGATACCCAGCGCCCGTTTGACCGTCGTATAAGTAGCCACCAGCTTTTTATCCAACCAGATCAAAATCGCTTTCGCACCATCTTCCGGGCGGGCTTTGTAATTGGTAGCACGCAGCGTCGGCGTTACCGATTCTTCCGTAAAATAGTAGAGCGCGATAGATTTGCGGGTCATATTTTCCGGACACAGAATCGGATCGGGCAGACCGTGGTACGAATCTTCGTCGGTATTAAAAACAACGCACCGGTTAAAGATAGGTGCTATCTTTTGCACTACTCCCTTCATCTGTCGGTCCCACAATTCAAGATCACCCCGGTATTCGGGTTTCCAGTCGTGATTGAGGTAGATAAGCAGATTTACGCGCCGACGCCAATTACGCTTGTGCGGGTGAACCGTAAAGTCGGCGTGCACATTCAGAAAGCCATTTCGCTTCGATTGGTGTAACCCTCCTCCTTCAAGCGAATCGTCCGGAAGCAGGTTTGGAATACCCGTGAGTTTGCTCAAATAAGCAACAAAGCGGGGCGAGTTCATTTCACGAATAACGTCCTGAATGGCAGATGGCAGCAAGTCCATCTTGTTTAGACCGTGCTTTTTCTCATTTACATGAACGTAATGAATCCAGCCCGCGTCACCGACGGCAGGAAAAGACGCGAGTGCTCGTTCGGCTGCCGCAGGTTCCAGAAAATTCTCTAGCGCAATATGCGGGTAAGGTTGGTTCTGTTGATACCGTTGAGCGTCAGCGGGCAGCGAAACCTGCCAGCGGTCGTAGTCGAAGAGCGTATCGGTCGAGATAGTATTCATACCGTAAAGGTAATTCGATAATTAGACCAGTTTACAAGGAAACCGATTTATCCGGAAAAAGATTGCGTGGGAAATACGATATTCGCGCCGACAAAATGAGTTTGCTGGTTGACGTTGTCGTTTTCAATGGGTTGCTAGCCAGGCTGGACTATTTTGTAAAAATCCGGACCGGGCATCGCACCAGAAACTATAATCGTAAACCTGTAAACCGAAAACTTTCTTTCCCATGCTTCCGAATCATCGCTTTACGAGTCTCCCGGCCTACGCTCAACTACAGGCTCATTACGACGTACTGAAAAACAGGCATCTCCGCGACTTGTTCGCCGACGATACCGAGCGCTTTCCGAAGTTTACCCGGCAGTTTGAAGACATCCTGCTTGACTTCTCCAAGAACCGTATCACTGACGAAACCTTTGGACTACTGCTCCAGCTGGCCGAACAGGCAGGTTTATCGGAAGCGATCCGCAACATGTTTTCGGGCGACAAAATCAACCGGACCGAAGACCGCGCCGTACTCCACGTAGCCCTACGCAATCGTTCGAACACGCCCGTGCTGGTCGACGGTCAGGACGTGATGCCGGAGGTAAACGAAGTGCTGGATCACATGAAAGAGTTTTCCGAGCGCATTCGGTCGGGTGAGTGGAAAGGCTACACGGGCGAAGCTATTACCGACATCGTCAACATTGGCATCGGCGGTTCGGACCTGGGCCCGGTCATGGTAACCGAAGCGCTGAAACCGTACGCGAGCCCTGATCTGCGGGTCCATTTTGTGTCGAACGTGGATGGTGTGCATATCTACGAAACGCTACAGACGGTTAAGCCTGAAACGACGCTGTTTCTGATTGCCTCGAAAACCTTTACGACGCAGGAGACAATGACCAATGCCCAAACCGCCCGGCAGTGGTTCCTCGATACGGCAAAGGATGAAGCAGCTATTGCCAAACACTTTGCTGCTCTTTCGACAAACAAGGCTGCGGTAGAAAAATTTGGTATCGATCCGGCCAACATGTTTGGTTTCTGGGACTGGGTTGGCGGACGCTATTCGCTTTGGTCAGCTATCGGCTTATCAATTGCTTTATACATTGGCTTCGATAACTTTGAAGAACTGCTGGAAGGTGGTCACGCAATGGATTTGCACTTCCGGGACACCCCCGCCGAGCAAAGCTTACCCGTGGTGCTGGCTCTAGTCGGCATCTGGTACAACAATTTCTTCGGCGCTCAGACCGAAGCGATTCTTCCGTATGACCAGTACATGCACCGCTTTGCGGCTTACTTCCAGCAGGGCGATATGGAAAGTAACGGTAAATCGGTTGACCGCGATGGCCAGCCGGTTGACTGGCAAACGGGTCCGATCATCTGGGGTGAACCCGGCACCAACGGTCAGCACGCGTTTTACCAGCTTATCCACCAGGGCACGAAATTGATTCCTTGTGATTTTCTGGCTCCGGCCATCAGTCAGCGGCCCATTGGCGACCACCACAAGATTTTGCTGGCTAACTTCTTCGCGCAGACGGAAGCGCTGATGAACGGCAAAAATGCGGAAGAAGCCGGGGATGAACTGCGTAAAGCGGGCAAAAGCGACGAAGAGGTTGCTTTCCTGACCCCATTCAAGGAATTCTCCGGTAACCGGCCAACCAATTCGATTCTGTTCAAAAAACTCACCCCTCGCACCTTGGGCAGCCTGATTGCGCTTTACGAGCACAAGATTTTCACGCAGGGTATCATCTGGGATATTTACAGTTTTGATCAGTGGGGCGTAGAGTTAGGAAAGCAGTTGGCAAGCCGAATTTTACCCGAGTTACAGGACGACGCTCCGGTTAATACTCACGACAGCTCGACCAATGGTTTGATCAATGCGTTTAAAAAATTACGCAACGAATAGAAAAAAATTGGCTGTAAGCGTCAAAAAAGCATTTTCTCAAAAAACAGGTCAAAAATATTGTTTATCCTCCTATGAGAAGATGATCAAACTGCCAGATTTATTTCTTTGTGTATTTTATACAGATTAAAGTTTCCAGTTCATCATAAAATTTAGAAACCTAACGGTCCGTAATCCGAACAAATTGGAAAAATCTAAAAACATTGTTTGTAACAGGGCTGTTAATGGGGTGTAATACAAATTACACCCTTTTTTTATACAACTCAACGCTGTAGAAAAATTATGAAAGCTCAAATTACACTACTCGCAGCTGGTCTGCTATGTGCTGGTCTGGCGAACGGACAAAGCACTACAAATGCTTATTCGACGACTACATCATCTTACAATTCGTCTCCAACGACCGAGACAAACAGTACCTATTCGACGACGCCCACCACAACGTCATCGGAGAACACGTCGGACATGAATGCCAACAGTACCTATTCAACGACACCTTCGACGAACAGCTACAACAACACGGGTGCTACAACAACAACTACGACTGACACCTACACGACCACGGCGCGCGACAAAAAAACCAACGATTACAAAAACTTCGTGTTTGGTATCTACGCGGGTCTGAACACAACCAAATTTAAAGGTGAGTCAATCAATACCGGTGGTGGCAGCGAAAATCTGACAGGTCGTTTGGGTTATCAGGCTGGTTTCTTCGTGCGGGGTGGTGGTCGTCTTTACGGTCAGATCGGTGCTGAGTATTTCGCATCTAGCTCGAACTACTTCGTAGCAGGCTCAGGTCAATCGCCAGCGGATATTAGAGACCAAATCAACCTCAAATACATCCAGGTTCCAGTTTATATCGGTTACAAACTGGTTGAATCAGATCGTGGTATTTCGGCAGTACGTCTGCAAGTGGGTGTTGAATACGCGAACCAGATTGGATCGAGCAGCAACTCATTCGGTAACCTGAACAACCTAGAGTTCAAAAACGGTACGTTCAACGGCTTAGGTCAGTTAGGTTTTGATGCAGGTCCTGTCTTCCTTGATCTAACGTATCACCACGGCTTCAGCGACGTTATCAACCGCAACACAGGATTTGCAGGATCGCAGCGCCGGATTCTGAGCGCAAGCGTAGGCTTCAAATTCTAATCATAGGTTCTTCATCAACAGACAAAGCCGTCTCTTTCAGGGGCGGCTTTTTTATGACTAGTATCGCTGGTTTACGACCTCATCCGTGACGAACCACAAATAAGCCAAACATTCAATAAGGCGACATAGTTGTAAGAAAACATAGGTATGTACCTTTTGCTCAACTCAACACGTTATGAAAAAATCACTAAATGCAGCATTGCTACTGGCAGGAGTGTGCAGTGCAGGCTTGGCTTTAGGCCAGCAAAATTCTTACAATGACCGCTACGATCGAGATTACCGCCCATCGCGTCGGGACGAACGCCGAATGTACGAAGAGCGTATCGACGAACGACGGGAATTTAATCAGCGAAACGACGATAACCGCCGGTACGACAATCGCTACGAAGACCGGATGGGAAATAGCCGGAACTACGGTCGCATGTTCGATGAGCGCGATCTAAGTAAAGCGTACGATGAAGGATTCGAAGATGGCCAACGTAGTGTAGAAGTTGAAGAGCGGAAGCAGCGTCGGGAAAACTACAAGAATTTTACGCTGGGAATCTATGCGGGTGCCAACTCAACCCGGTTTGAGGGCGAGGATGTGCAAGGCAACAATCTGAGCGGTCGGCTAGGTTACCAACTAGGCTTCTTTGTACGGGGTGGTGGCCGCGTTTACGGTCAGATTGGGGCCGAATACCTTACATCTAGTTCCGACTTTTTCCGGGCTGGCGATGGTCAGGTAAATGGTATCAGCGATATTACCTCTAACGTAGATCAAAAATACATTCACGTTCCTGCGTATATCGGTGTGAAGATCGCGCAATCAGAGCGGGGTATCTCCGGTGTTCGCCTTCAGATTGGGGCTGAATACGCGGCTCCGCTGGGCGTCAACAACAACGCATTTAACTTTTCTCAGAGTGATTTTGCCGCAGCAACCGTCAACGGTTTGGCCAACATTGGTTTTGATGCGGGTCCGCTGTTCCTTGATTTCGTTTACCACTACGGATTTGCAGATGTGCTGAACAACGTCAGCAACACCAAGCGCCGGATTCTGGGCGTCAATTTGGGTGTTAAGTTCTAAAAAAGAACTTCATTTCTACTAGTCGATAGTCGTTCGTTAATACCGTAAGTTTGTTAGTCCCTACTGCAAACGACTGTTGACGAACAACTATCGACTATTTTTATGAATACGCTATTCCCTATTTTTGTCAAAGCTGAAAACCTGCATACGCTCATTGTGGGTGGTGGTTATGTAGGACTGGAAAAGTTAACGGCTCTGCTCGGCAATTCACCGAATGGCCGTATTACGCTGGTTGCCCCCGAAATCCGCTCCGAGATCCAGGAATTAGCCCAAAAATACCCCAAGCTAGAGCTGATTCAGGAGCCTTACCACGAGTTGTTCCTGGCCGATAAAGATCTGGTCATCGTCGGAACCAACGATAAGAACGTTAATCGACAGGTTCAGGCCGATTGTAAATCCAGACGGATTCTGGTCAACGTAGCCGATACACCCGACCTGTGCGACTTTTACCTTAGTTCGGTTGTGAAGAAGGGAGATCTGAAAATCGCTATCTCGACCAACGGTAAGTCGCCCACCTTTGCCAAACGATTCCGCGAAGTACTCGAAGATATTCTACCCGATAGTTTACAGGAAACACTCGACAACCTGACCGCCATTCGCAATCAGTTGAAAGGTGACTTCGTTCAAAAAATGGAAAAACTAAACGAGATTACGAAGGTGTTGAAATAAGCGCAAATAGCGCTAAAACAAACCTGATCCGAATAGATGATCAAGCGATACCGGTTCGTTGTGCAGAACAAAAATGTACACTAACACAGCAAGTACTAAATAACTAAAGGCAAGCCACTTCTTTTTCTGAGCGAACTCAAGCGGATGGTGATAGTAGTCGTAAATCATTGATGCTGACAGTCCCATTACCATCAAAAAAAACGAGAACACCCCAAAATCGGTACGGTACATACTCACCGAATGCATGAACCGCGCCCCCGACACAATATAAAGCAGCCAGCAAGCAAAGCCCGCCCGGTAAAGGTAGACGCTCAGCCGCCTGTCATTTTTTAGATCAAAGAGATCGTCGGTGAATTTCTCGGACATGATATGGGTTGTTTGAATTACGAAGCCGCCCGTGCGGTGAAAATACAAACTCTACGCTATAAACGCAAAAAGTACGATGCTTGATTCACAACCAGTTGACGCCGTCCAAGAATTTAATACCATGCAGGTAGAACTCGTTCGTGTTGACGATGCCTTTCACTTTGAAGCCGTCGGCACATCGGGGGTAGCTCAGCACATCGACGCAGCAACGGATATTGGTGGCCATAACGCGGGCGCGCGCCCGATGGAAATGCTGCTGATGGGACTTGCGGGTTGCTCGGCTATTGATGTCATTCTTATCCTTCAGAAACAAAAGCAGGTTATCGAGGACTTTCGTTTAAAGGTGGACGGTCTGCGGGAGAAAGGCGCTACGCCCGCACCGTTCAAGAAAATACATATCACTTATTTGCTGAAAGGCCAGCTAAGCGAAGACAAAGTCAAACGAGCTATCGATCTATCGATGGATAAATACTGCTCGGCAACGGCTCAATTCCGGCCATCCGCCGAAATAACCTATTCATTCGAGATTTCTGAGTAACTCCGTAAGCCTCTGAGACGATCAGCGATCATCTCAGAGGCTCTCGAACGGTTATGATTTGTACGCTGATTTTTTACGGAGGGCATCGTAGCGTAGCAGCCCTTCCAGAAAATAGTAATCTGCGTAGATCAGGGGCGTATCAATTTCGCTCTTGCCGGGTTTGTTGCCCACGCTATGCTTCAGGATAAAGTTGTTGTTCTCTCCTGCATTAGCTTTATAGGCCGGACTCGCCAGACTTTGCAGCATCTTTACTGCCGATTGGTAATACGTTTTGGCCGAAGGACCACCGTAGGTCGATAATTCAAGCAGCGCTGAAGCCGCAATAGCTCCCGCCGACGCATCACGCTCCTCATTTGGGATGTTAGGCGCATTGAAATCCCAGTACGGAATCTTGTCTGCTGGCAAGTTTGGGTGATTTAGATAAAAATCGGCAATATGCCGGGCCTGCTCCAGATACTTTTTGTCTTTCGTTTCGCGGTACATCACCGTATACCCATACAAACCCCACGCCTGTCCACGCGCCCAGGCCGAATTATCAGCCGCTCCCTGTGCTGTTTTCTTATCGGCTACGGTGCCATCTGAGTTATAACAAACTACGTGATAGCTACTATGATCAGGCCGGAAATGATTTTTCAGGGTGTTATCGGCGTGCGTAATGGCGATGTTGCGTAGCTCTTTATTACCGGATTCCTTGGCGGCCCAGAACAGAAACTCCAGATTCATCATATTGTCGATGATCACCGGGTAATTGTAGTTCTGAAATTTGTTCCACGACTTGATCACCCCCACTTTAGGATCAAAACGAGTGGCCAGCGACTTGGCTCCGGTCAGCATAATCGGCTTGTACGCTTCGTTTTTGGTTAAGCGATACCCGTTTCCAAACGGACAATACAGCATAAAGCCGAGGTCGTGCGTACCCGTATTGTACTGTTCCTTCGCTACCGCCATCGACCATTTGTGAGCTGCTTCTTTCAAGGCCGGGGTCTTGGTCCGCTCATACAAATACCATAACGATCCTCCGAAGAATCCACTGCACCACCAGTCTGACTTCATATTGCGGATGCTCCCGTCAGGATTGGTCGATTGGGGAAATTTGGTGGTGTCAGGGTGGGTTTTCAGCATGCCTTCATACTGCTGAGCGGCAAACGCAAACTCTTTGTCAACGTCGATGGGCGACTGAGCCGCGACGGAAAAGGTTAGCAAGGCTAAGGGAATAATGAAAAAACGTTTCATAAAAAATGAGAGTTAGGAAAGTCCGTTGTGTTACCGCAGATCGGCAATGGCTGTCATGTCCATATCGGCGTAGTCTGTATTTTCACCCGCCATACCCCAGATAAATGAGTAGTTCGTTGTGCCGCAACCTGAATGGATGGACCACGGTGGCGATAAAACAGCCTGATGATTGGCGACCAGCAAATGCCGGGTCTCGGTGGGTTGTCCCATCAGATGAACAATCCGGTGGGCCGGGTCGAGATCGAAGTAAAAGTAAGCTTCCATCCGCCGGTCGTGAACGTGGGCAGGCATCGTATTCCAGACACTACCCGGCTGGAGAATAGTAAGCCCCATCACCAGTTGGCAACTCGGCAACCCGTCGCGATGAATGTAGCGGTAGATCACCCGTTCGTTAGCACCTTCTTTCGATCCCATCGGTGCCGAAAACACATCCTGCTGTGCCGCTTTCTGGGTTGGATAACTCGTATGTGCCGGAGCTGACAGCAAGTAATAAAGAGCCGGATCGTTGGCGTTCTGACTCCCAAACGTGATGTGACGGCTTCCGCGCCCGATGTATAAGCAATCCAGTTTACCCAGTTCGTACGCTTGCCCATCGACCTGAATGGTTCCAGCGCCCCCCACATTGATCACCCCCAGTTCACGTCGTTCCAAAAAGTAATCGCTTTTCAGTTCGCTGTAGGTTGGCAGCTCTGTCGATGTGTCAACGGGCTTGGCACCACCGACGATAACCCGATCGAAATGGCTATAACACAGTTGCACGGTGTCGGCAACAAAAAGGGTTTCAATCAGAAAGTTCTCTCGAAGGCCATTCGTATCTAAACGACGGGTTTCGTTTGGTCCAATTGCGTAACGTACCTGCATGGGTAAAGTATGATAGTTAATGCTAATGAAAGGCTGTTTTCTCTGGTAAATCCAATTTCTATCGTCGGTAATCTACCCGATTGAACTACCTCAATCACTGGCTTTTTCCTGAATATTACCCGAATTATACAACTATTCGCAAGAATCAGCTGACAAAATCCTTGATAATGGCGACGATTTTTATGCAAACGATGCCGCAACCGTTTGCATTCTGAGCGGAACAGAATGCCGCTTGGTCTATTTTTCCGCCGATATTTTTTGGTGAAGCGTTTATGAAGGTACCTGAGTATTTGTGAAGAGCCGGAGACGGTCTAAGAAATCTACAATCCGGCTATTTGCCAACGCGAAGCCATGCGTGTGGGCAGGAGGGGCTACATAATCTACTATCCGACTGGGTTAGCAGAACGATCTACACCGAATAGAGATAGCTGTGACGCATGATGCGTGAGGGTAGCAAGTGGGATTCTTTGTTTTCCTGAATCGACAAAGGAAGTGTTTGAGTTGGTCCTCGTCTTTTTCTGGTCAGCCTTAATGGGATAAAGAAACAAAAAGGGCTGATGTAAAAAGACGTCTACACGCCCACATCAGCCCTTTTTAGTCACTACTGTTTTTTGATATCACCCCGAATCTCCCCGGCAGGGTAGAGCGTAGTGTGCAGGTTTGCGTAGTAGAATCCGTTCAGCATGCTATCCACTTTCGTCTGTGGCAAAGCAGCTGTCGTTCCCGTGATTGGCGATGTAAGGCTATTAAACGGAACGTCGATGGGACCAGTACCGTTTGCGTTCGTGATCCGGTGCAAATGCCCACCCGTCAGCGATGACGAGAACGGACCCGTATAAGTAAGCGTGTAGCTGAGCACCCGCGTCGTCGTGTTCAGATCGCCAACGAAATTACCGGTAGCAGTTGATGTGGTTGACGTCGGTTTCTCACTGGCACCGTTTAGGGTTGCCACCAGACGCGTGGTTGTTGGTGTTGTCGTACTGGGAACAGTGGTTGGGTTCTCTTCGTCTTTGCACGACATAAACGACATTCCTAGTGCCAGAAAGGCTACCATTGAGAAGAGTGTGTTTTTTTTGATCATAAAATTAGGGTGTCTGTGTACTGATGTTAAAAGATCGGAGACGAACAAAGGTACGCAGTTTCAATAAGTAGAATAGAGGAATAAACGGTTTATTGCTTAGCATTGAACAAACCGAGGAAACGGGCAAACTGTTTACGTCTCGATAAGGACTCTAACGACTCATTGTCAGATTATTTCCAAAACGCGACAGAATCTTCTAATTTTGAGCCACGAACAGGAATCCATTTTGTGAATTCCTTGGTTATTTCTATAGAGTATACCTTTTTTAGTAACCCCGTTATCTTATTTGCTATGGCTTTTGATTTAGACATGATTCAGCGCGTTTACGCAAACCTCGGCGAACGCGTCGAAGCAGCCCGGAAGGCAGTGGGCAGACCGCTGACCTTGTCGGAAAAGGTTTTATACAGCCACCTGTTTGCCGGAACGCCCACGCAGGCGTTTGAGCGGGGTAAGGCCTACGTGGATTTTGCACCCGACCGGGTAGCGATGCAGGATGCTACGGCTCAAATGGCTCTGCTGCAATTTATGCAGGCAGGTCGGCCTCAGGTAGCCGTTCCGTCAACTGTTCACTGTGACCACCTCATTCAGGCCGAAGTAGGTGCTGACAAAGATCTGGATATTGCTAAGAGCAAAAACAAAGAAGTATACGACTTTCTGTCGTCTATTTCCAATAAATATGGCATTGGCTTCTGGAAGCCCGGCGCCGGTATCATTCACCAGGTCGTGATTGAGAACTACGCGTTTCCGGGTGGTATGATGATCGGTACGGACTCACACACGCCAAACGCGGGTGGTCTGGGTATGATCGCTATCGGTGTTGGTGGTGCGGATGCCTGCGACGTGATGGCTGGTCTGGCCTGGGAACTGAAGATGCCGAAACTGATTGGCGTGAAGTTAACCGGTAAACTAAGCGGATGGGCGTCAGCGAAAGACGTTATCCTGCGGGTAGCTGGTATCCTGACCGTAAAAGGCGGTACGGGCTGCATCGTTGAGTATTTTGGCGAAGGGGCTGAAAGCTTGTCAGCAACGGGTAAAGGAACGATCTGTAACATGGGTGCTGAGATCGGTGCGACTACCTCGATCTTCGCTTATGACGAAAAGATGGCCGATTACCTGCGCGCTACAAACCGCGCCGATATTGCCGACGCAGCGACTGCCGTAAAAGCTGATCTTCGTTCGGACGAAGAAGTATACGCTGATCCGGCTACGTATTACGATCAATTAATCGAAATTAACCTATCGGAACTGGAGCCGCACATCAACGGTCCGTTCACGCCCGATCTTGCGTGGCCGCTGTCGAACTTTGCGAAAGCCGTAAAAGAAAACAACTGGCCTGAGAAACTTGAAGTAGGTCTGATCGGTTCGTGCACCAACTCGAGCTACGAAGACATGACCCGTTCGGCTTCGGTAGCAGCACAAGCAACAGCGAAGAACCTGAAAACGAAAGCTGAATTCACGGTAACGCCGGGTTCAGAATTGGTTCGGTTCACGGCTGAGCGTGACGGTCTGCTGGATACGTTCGAAGAAATCGGTGGTGTCGTCCTGGCGAACGCTTGCGGTCCTTGTATTGGTCAATGGGCACGTCATATGGACGATCCAACCCGTAAGAACTCGATTATTACGTCATTCAACCGGAACTTCGCGAAACGGAACGACGGTAACGCCAGCACGCACGCGTTCGTAGCCTCGCCTGAAATTGTAACGGCATTGGCGATTGCGGGTGATCTGACGTTCAACCCGATGACCGATACGCTGACCAACGAAGCAGGTGAGCAGGTTATGCTTGACGAGCCACAAGGTATCGAGCAGCCCGTTAAAGGCTATGCCGTTGACGATGCTGGTTATCAGGCTCCGGCAGCCGATGGCTCAGGGGTACAGGTTATCGTTAGCCCAACCTCGGATCGTCTGCAACTGCTGGCTCCGTTCGCAGCTTGGGAAGGTACTGATCTAACGGGTCTGAAACTGCTGATTAAAGCGAAAGGCAAGTGTACGACTGACCATATTTCGATGGCAGGTCCGTGGTTGAAATACCGTGGTCACCTCGACAACATCTCGAACAACATGCTGATCGGTGCGGTGAACTACTTCAACGAGAAAACCAACAGCGTGAAAAACCAACTGACGGGCGAGTACGGCGAAGTTCCAGCCGTACAGCGGGCTTACAAAGCAGCTGGCATCGGTTCGATTGTGGTTGGTGACGAAAACTACGGTGAAGGTTCATCGCGCGAACATGCCGCTATGGAGCCTCGCTTCCTGGGCGTTCGGGCGATCCTGGTGCGTTCATTCGCCCGGATTCACGAAACGAACCTGAAAAAACAAGGTATGCTGGCGTTGACCTTCGCGAATCCTGCCGATTACGACAAGATTCAGGAAGATGATGTCATCGACATCGAAGGACTGACCGAATTTGCACCAGGTCGCCCGCTCGAAATCGTGCTGCATCACGCCGATGGTACGACGGACGAGTTCCTGGTTAACCATACCTACAACGAAGGTCAGATCGAGTGGTTCAAAGCCGGTGCTGCTCTGAACATCATTCGGATGAAGCAGAACGCATAAGCACCTGCATTCGTTATTGTCAATAAACCCGATCCGCTGGCGGATCGGGTTTATTTTTTTTAGAATTAGTACAACTACTCAGGCTGGTAAGACAGCGTGAAGGATTTATAAACGTCGTTGCTCCAGGACTGACGGTTTTCGAGTACCAGTTGCCCGGTTCCCACCCGCAGTACGTGAATGTGCACCGTTCTGATGCCTCCTCCCCCAATACCAGCCGATTCGTAAAGCGTATACGCGTTATTGACAATGGTTAGCTGCTCGTTGTTTATCTGAGTTATTTCCCAACGGTACCCGGTAGTGGGGTTCTCCTCGAGCCGCAACTCAATCTGATCGCCTTCCGCCACAGCAATCGTCTCTTGGCTGACGCTATCGGTCACTTGAATTGTTTTCATAAGATTAAACACACCCTGTAGTCACTTCCGTCTGTTATCCGATTAGGCGTCGAAAGCTGTAGTTTTCGCAAAAGACCGTTACCACACGTAAATTTCCGTCGTTACGCCAGCGTCGATGGCGTAATCGATTCTTGAATTTTTCGCACGGGCAGCCGATGCCAGTGTAGTCATGGCTTCACAGGCCGCATCGGTATTGGTCGTTAGCTTTACCCAGCCCGTTCCGTTGATACTCATCCAGGAGTTGCGGGCATTGAACGTCGTGTACAAACCGTTGACTCGCTTATCCGTATTCCAGACAGCCGCTCCGATAGCATCGTTCTGACTAGCGGAAGTCGGAGGAGTCAGCGTGGGATCCGTCATAACATCAAGGGCTGATTTACTGGACTCACTGATTGGAAGGGATGGTGGCGTACCGTTCACGGCAACAGTGACGGCGCCATCGGTAGGCGGATTTTTCTGGGGAGATGTCATTTTCTTAGACATGTTAAGAATTATTTTTTAAAACACGTAAGCAGTGGTAATCAAACCATTATCGACGTACACATTCACGTCCGCGTTGGTAATTTTAGCGGTTGCAAGCTGCGTCAGCGTGTTGATGAACCCATCATCGTTGTTGTTGGAAATTTTCTTCCAACCTTCGTCCGACAGGTAAGCCCAGGCGTTGCGTTCTTCGTTTTTCGTCCAGAGACCAACCACTTTTTTAGTATTAATCCAGCGCGTGTCCACAATGGAATTCGCACCCATCATTTCCGAATCGATACCACATTGTCCGTACCCGATTCTAAAAAAACCGTTATCACCCCAGCCCGTCCCCCAACTATTTTTAGCGATCCAGCATCCGGCACCGTCATCGTAGCCAATAATGCAGACGCAGTGTCCACCCTCGAGTTTATTCGATGTTTTCTTGTAAACACCGGACTTATAGCTGTAAAAATCGTCGTATACGGTAAAACAGGCTTCCATGGGACCGTTCTTGGAAATCCAGTCCTTCATGTCGGCGATGTTGGTCAATCGGGTGTAGCCGCTGATCTTGGTTACGCGGTTGGCCCAGTCGGCACAGCGCCCGGTGCAGTTTTGGTCACCGGCTGTGTAGGGGTAGCACGTTTCGTCGGTAACTCCGATATCCCGAAAACCGTCCATCGCCGGACCCGGCCACCAGCCTCCCGAACTTCCCCCGCAGGTCCGCCCCTGCGAACGGGCGATGCAGTAAAACAAATGAGCCTCTGACAAATCAACGGGATAGGCTGCCCCACGAATGATTTTCAAGCGGCTTTCTACGGCCGCAACCGTTCCAAAAGCCACGCAGGAACCGCAGCCCCCCTGATTTTTCACACCCGTTACAAAATTTTGCCCGTTGACATTCCGCCAATCGATAGAAGCGGGTGCCATTATGGCTTCATTGCTTGCCAAATTCGCTTGATACGCATCGAGATTGGCCGCTGCAATCTGTTCCTGCTCTTCAAGGCTGGGTTCGTTCGGACCGGGGACGTAGCCCAGATAATTCCGGCGCTCCTCCTCCGACAAATTGTTGAGCGATGTAAAACCAGCGGTCCATGTGTGACCTGAGCTGGCAATTGCTTCCTGAATGGCTCGTAACTCTTCTGAATTTGCCATGTTTTTTTGGTTTGGGAAAAGGTTATCACTGAAGCGTATGATCGGTGAACAATTCCGTACCGCTTCCTCAGGGTGTCGGCCAAGACGCCTGCGCAGTTTACAAAACCGACATGGTCAGGTTTGCGAACCAGACAGCTATTTTATTCGCTTCGCGAGCAGCGATAACAGGCAATCTGGCAATGGTACGGATTTACGCATGGATCAATAAGCCCACTCAAAAACTTCATAAGCAAAGTAATAGCGCAGTACTATTACTACTTCGTTTTCTTGATTTATCGGTATAACTATCTGATTATCAAATAAAATCATGTGAATATAGGATACTACCGGTACGACGATTTCAATAAGCGACGGACAAGTAAGCGCTCCCGAAAAACCAACTCCCTCTATCGATACAAGCCGTCAAAAACAGCGGGGCCGGGCCATTTCGAAAAATGGCCCGGCCCCGCTATGCATACCGATTTTTGGCAGATCGGTACTTTTGTCTATGGATACGCTACGGCGTTCGTGTCAAACTCGAATTGGTTTCTGAATTTATTTTAGTTTTTCCATTGCCTTCTTCATGCCAGCAAATTGCCGTTTCTTCTGCAATACGACTGGCGCGGCAACTCGTTCACGACAATCGAATAGACCACAACGTTCACAGGCTTCGTTGACCACCCGATGCGGAACTTCGTTCGATGCCGTATTCATAAATTTCATTTTACTTCTTAATGCGTCATTCACGGCAAAGCACATGGAAACACTGATGTTCTGCTGCGTCTGGGAATGAAACGGATGGGCGACGGAAACAATAAGGTACTGAAGACCCGAATCCGCGTATTCGGAGAGTTGCGCCCGACAAAGCGTTTCGTCAAAGCCTTTGGTTTGCTGAAGAGACTGGAGTTCCTGCAAAATCGTCCAGGCGATCCACCGTCGGCAAAAATGTTCGTCAACAATACCCCGTGGTCCTTGCTGACGCGACAGATGCATCTCTTTGGTTAACTGAAACGTAGACTGTCCGGCAGTATGGTTGAAGCGGTAAAAGAATAACTGGTCGATACCAAAGTGGCTCGGCAACACATTACTCAGCCGATAGAAGAACCGCTCGGGTGTTGAGCCAAAATCGGCGATGAGCTGTAAAAAAGCTTCGTTACTCCAGGTATCACGCGCAAATAAATCCGTCAATCTGGCAACGAGTGCGTCGCGCCGAATGAGAATCGCTCCCGCAAAATACGAAGCTTTATAGTTGTTCAGGATCTGTTCAAACGACTCGGCTTCAACCCATGAATACGTATAGGGCCTGTTTTTCAGATTCATGTACTGAAAGCCAACCTCCCGCGCCAAAATAAACGACCGTTGTTCTCCCGACAGGGCGACATTCAGGTATAACCGGCGGTGTTCGGGGCGGAACACGGAGCGCAGGGATACCAGCTCGGGTTGCGTAAGCGGATCAAAAAACTCAATCTGAACTTCGTAGCGCGTCTTGAGTAAATTCATCAGCAACGCTTCACTGACCGGCTGTCCAGCCTGAGCAAAATCATTCAGAAAGCGCTCGGCGTCGGCTTCGATCTCCGGAAAATGGTTGTCGTGCATTTCCTGATACGACCGTAGCATAGCCAGGTATAACCGCTCAACACTCATGTTGTAACTCAGCGCAATGTCCATGAACGTGCGGATCATGGCACTCACCTTGGCGGGGGCTTCAGCCAGTAACTCCAGCAGATCGGAAGGGTCGATTCCGAACAGTTCGAGTGGAATTTCGGTCAGAAACTTTGAGCGGAGCAAGTCCGAAATTGGCTCTAGCTTTTTGCTTAGTTTTAGCGAAACCAGCGTATCGTAATCCACTTGCATCGCATTGGCCAACGCAGCTATCTTATCCGCTTTAGGGTATTTCCGGCCTTTTTCGATCTCGGTAACGTAGGAAACCGAAAGCCCTGACTGCTGTGCCAGCTCACTGACTGACAAGCCTTTGTCTAATCGCATCTGGCGCATTTTCAGGCCAAATAACAGGCGTATATGGTCAGCGGGTAGATTCAATGGATACGTGAGTAATTAATGAGAAGATAGACCGTACGGCGAGACGGCCGACTAATAATATGCTATTAAAGAATTGGTAAAATTACAAAACTGTAGCGAATCAACCTTATACGTCTGCTCATAGATCTCACTCATAGTAACATGAATTATCAGGTAATATCAAAAATAGTGTAGCTCTGAACAGCAACAAATAGTAAAAAACAGTGGCAACATAAGTGACTCCTGATTAATTCGTCAGTCAATAAGTTACAAACTACCTTAGTTATGGATACGCAGGATACGATCAAGTACAAATATGAAGCGTTAAAAGCGGCCAGCGTTTCACAGGATCTTGGCACAATAAACGATCTTGTCGTTGATATTCTTTCGTTGCTCCATAAAGAATGGAGTAGCGTAGCTGGTATTCAGAAAGATACGTTTGAAGAGGCTTATTGTCAGGTAGATAACACATTCGCTGCTCATAAAAAAACAAAGCAGGACACCAGCAACAGCAGTTATTTGAATGAAATTGGCTTGCAAATTGGCCGTGATTTGTATCCGGTCCTATCCTCCCCCACCCGACGCTCGCCCGTAAAAAATAAGTATACCATAAGCTAACCTATTGTTTTACCATATAGCCTCTACTGAGTACAAGGTGACGTTTTACCGGGCTGGGTGCCCATAACCTCACTTTCTGTTTGCTAGGTGGCAAGGCTATTAAAGAGTCTGGTTATCATCTTGTTGGATTTTATATTCTTACTTCTAGCAACGATGATGCTCTTTATCAATGGAACCAGCCGGGGCATCCAGTGCTCGAACTTAGGTTATTGGGTAAAAGACTACGAGTCGGCTTTCGAAACGTTAACGCAGTTGGTAGCTGAGCAGTGGACCTTGCAGGACGCTACCATTGTCGATGAGCATAATCGTATGAGCATACCCGTAGAAGCGTTTGACGGGCAACCAATCCAAGTACACATTCACACCCTGCAACAACAATGGAACCGCATCTTGTTCGCTAAACCTGAACTGCTAGAACTATCGGACGAACAATGGCTCAAAAATCACTTCACCCAGCTAGATACGTATTATAAGGACATGTTGACGCATTTAGAAAAAATGATTGTCCTGTACGAAATAAGAAAAACAAAGCTGAATGTTATGCGTGACAAAGACCTTAGAACTCGCGTAAGAGCACAGTATGACCTGCTGTTGGAAGGCAACAAAAGAATGTACAAGCAGATAAGAAACAGTCGTCAGAAAAACCAGATTCGGCTCAATCGATTTGACAAGGAAACGTAGCTACATAACTGCTCTGCTGTTTGTTAAGCTTCGTCTATTGCTATCGTTCGAATTTTGAACGCTTGCTGCTGAGCATCTTCCGCTTTCTGCCAGTACGTTTGGGCAGCTTCAGGATTGCCCCCTTCGTCAAACGCTTGGGCCGCCTGGTTCATCAAGATCGTTACTTCGTCCAGGCTACGGACAGCACTCCATAACGAATCTTCTACACCTTGTTTTATTTCGGCCAACAACGAACTGGCTGTATAAGCATGGCCGGTATGGCAGCGGTACCGGATAATCGTACCCTCCCGGATGCTGACCAATGAACCATGACATTGCGGACAGGTTAACGGCGTTAACTCTCCTTCTTGCAAAATATTCATAGCAAATGCACTATCAGTCATTGCGGTTTTAACTTCTGTTTCCATTCGCTTACGCTCTAGCCCGGAGAGAGTCGGTTGCGGGCTGACATCCTGCTGAATCAGTTCACTCAGTAAAGGAGCTAACTGAGCCAGTTCAACAACATAATCGACTTCTACATGCTGCTGGACACTTTCGGGCATACTGGGATACATGGCTTCCTCAGGCTGCTGAATAACGCTTATTCCGCCTAGCCGCTTGATCGACCACATGCCGGACGTTCCGTCGTCGAGCAGCCCTGTCAGGACAATACCAATCACGCGTGGACCGTACGTATAGGCAGCAGAACGAAATAACGCGTCAATAGACGGACGAAAGCGGTTCTCTTTTGGCCCTTTCTTGACTAATACACGATCTTCTTCTATGAGCAAATGATGGTCAGGCGGAGCGACATAGATATGTCCTGTTTTAATGGACTCTCCATCGACCGCATGAGACGCGGGTAACTTACCAGAGAAATTAAGAATCGTAGGTAGGTAGCTGGTCGTATAAGGTGCCACATGCTGAACGATGAAAATTGAAGCGGGTAAGTCGGCGGGTAGCGTAGCAGCTAGCTCTTTGAGAGCGTAAATGCCACCGGCTGAAGCGCCGATTACGATGATGTCACGTTTAGCCATATACTGATAGTGGAGTAAGTCCTACTATGACAGGGTCGTAAGACAACAGGTTTGTACGAAACCCTGATAAGCTGAATTAGTGAGGCAAAGGAGTTTATTGGTACTTCTTCATTAGCACACCAAAATCTGCTTCGGGCCATTCGCCTTTACGTGGCTTTTCGGTATTGCCTGAATAGGTAAACATCCTAATGGTAACATAAGAATCGGGCAAACGGACGCAAAAATAAAGCCCGGACCAGTTCAGGTTCGGGCTTGTTCATGTCTTAACGTTGAGTGAGAAGCAATCGATCTATAGCTAGGCTACATGTAAAAGTAGCGAACAACTGAAGTATGAAGTAATCGTATGAATCATCGTTTGCCTAAATCATGCCACATATGCTTTCTATACATAATTTACTGTATATAAGCACCTTGCGACTTGGTCCACAAGTATGAAATAGCTAATATTGTGGCTTTTTTACTCAATAGTGTACTGACAAGCACACATACCAGATGTACTTGCTGAAAGTAATCTTGTTTGTGCGTTACAAGTTTTCGACCCGATTTTTGATGCAGCTATAAACCCAGCAGGGAAGGTCTATCACGCTGGACAAATTGAGGATATTAAAAAGACTAGTTCATATAATTATTAAGATATTTCCATATAAAATAAATCGGTAACAAAACTATTTGCGTTTATATACCACATACCACTTCACTAATTAGCTATGAATAAGAATAAGCCAAAGCTCAGACCAGATCAGGTGTCTAAAGAAGGCCTTAGCATTCAGGAGTTTACAAATCTGTTTGCTCAATATAAAAGAGCGATGTACGAAAGCCTGTACCAGCCAAAAGGAAATCTCCAGCCTTTGTATTGTCCGCTACCCATTCGATAAGTTGTATAAAAAGCGTTTTTCCGAACAACGTAAAAACGGTCTGTGCACAATCAATGATTAGATCTTCTCATTAGCAGAAATCTATATACCTCTCTCTACTAGCTGTAAATAGGCATGGCCTTCTATAGCTAGCAGAGGAATTTTGCGGCAATATTGATAATACTTGACAATTGTTAGGCTAAGTCGAAAGGCATTTAGAAGACTATTGTATGCGTAGTCTATAGTGCAGATAACTGTTGCGTTACTTGCATTATTACCAAACAGCAG
The DNA here is from genome assembly GCF_021233055.1 of Spirosoma oryzicola. Lineage (NCBI taxonomy): Bacteria > Pseudomonadati > Bacteroidota > Cytophagia > Cytophagales > Cytophagaceae > Spirosoma > Spirosoma oryzicola. Next base: position 4,436,087 of record NZ_CP089538.1, read on the forward strand.
AAAGCCCGATACGAAGTTCGTACCGGGCTTTTGTTATTCATTGTATCTCTTTTGCAGAGAGAGAGGGATTCGAACCCCCGGACCTGTTACAGTCTTCGGTTTTCAAGACCGACGCAATCGACCACTCTGCCATCTCTCTTTACGGGTGCAAATATACGAACGTTTTGAGATTTGTCAACCCATAACGGAACATTTTAGGGCAAAAAGCGTAATTTTGGGCAATGTTTAAAGAGCGAAAACGTAAATGAGCGGATGTACAGTACGCTTCCATTACTCATAAACCTTTTCCTCTTTCATTCTTTCGCTCTTTATAATGGACGCAACAGAATCGTTACCCACGCTTGACACTGCCCGCAAACTGGGCTTGCTCCCCGACGAATTTGACCGTATCAACCAGATCCTGGGTCGTCAGCCAAATTTTACTGAACTGAGTATCTTCTCGGTGATGTGGTCGGAACATTGCTCGTATAAGAACTCCATCGTCTGGCTTAAGACCCTCCCCCGCGACTCGGAACGGATGCTGGCAAAAGCCGGAGAAGAAAACGCCGGACTGGTTGACATTGGCGACGGGCTAGCCTGCTCGTTTAAAATCGAATCCCACAACCACCCTTCCGCCCTGGAACCTTACCAGGGTGCTGCAACGGGCGTTGGTGGTATCAACCGCGACATTTTTACGATGGGCGCGCGACCCATTGCCCAGCTCAACTCGCTTCGTTTTGGTAGCCTCGATCTGCCAAAAACCAAACGGTTGTTGCGCGGTGTCGTCAAAGGGATTGGCGATTATGGCAACGCATTCGGCATTCCGACCGTTGGTGGTGAAATCTATTTTGACGAGTGTTACAACACAAACCCCCTCGTCAATGCCTTTTCAGCAGGTATTGTTGAGGTCGGCAAAGTAGCGAAAGCCACTTCGTACGGCGTCGGCAATCCAGTATTTATCGTTGGCTCGGCAACGGGCAAAGACGGTATCCACGGGGCTACGTTTGCGTCGGAAGATATCTCGGCAGCATCGACGGATAAGTTGCCTGCGGTTCAGGTGGGCGATCCGTTCATGGAGAAGTTGCTGTTGGAAGCCACGCTCGAAATCATTGCAACGGGCTACGTGATCGGCATTCAGGATATGGGTGCGGCTGGTATTATCTGCTCGACATCTGAAATGAGCGCCAAAGGTGAGCACGGCATGATTATCGACCTGGATAAAGTGCCTACGCGCCAACCTAACATGGCTCCTTTTGAAATATTGCTTTCTGAATCGCAGGAACGAATGCTGGTTGTGATTGAGAAAGGAAAAGAATCCGTTATCCAAGCTATTTTCGACAAGTGGGATTTGAACTGCGCGCAGATCGGTGAAGTAACCGATACGCAACGCCTGCATTTCTACCGTTATGGCGAACTCGTGGCCGATGTTCCGGCTTATGATCTTGTGCTAGGTGGCGGGGCTCCGCAATATCATCGCGAATACAGCGAACCGGCCTATATCAAAGAGTACGCCAAATTCGATCCATCGGACGTGGATGATCTGGAAAAAGATGAATTGAAGAAAGTAGCCCAGCACCTGCTATCGCACCCGAATATCTGCTCCCGCAAATGGGTCTACGAACAGTATGACTCGATGGTAGGTACTGCCAATCGGAGCACCAATGCGCCTTCTGACGCTGCTATCGTGCGCGTAAAAGGTTCTGACAAATCCATTGTTATTACGGTTGACTGCAACAGTCGCTACGTCAATGCCAACCCGCGCAAGGGAGCAATGATCGCCGTTGCCGAAGCCGCCCGGAACATTGTTTGTTCGGGTGGTGAGCCGCTGGCCGTTACCAACAACCTGAACTTTGGTAATCCTTACGTGCCGGAGGTTTACTGGCAGTTTGTGGAAGCCGTACAGGGAATGGGTGAAGCCTGCCGCCGGTTCAGTACGCCCGTGACCGGTGGTAACGTTAGCTTCTACAACCAAAGCTCTGATGACGGTCCGGTCTTTCCGACACCAACCATCGGCATGCTGGGCCTGATGGAAGATCCGACGCACCAGATGACACTCGATTTCAAGAATGAAGGTGATTTGATTTTCCTGGTGGGTCCCATAACCGATGATATTGCTTCGTCGGAGTACCTGTACTCATACCGGGGTATCAAAGCGTCTCCGGCACCAAGTTTCGATTTCGAAACCGAATGGCGTGTTCAGGAGTCGATCAAAACCATGATCCGCAACGGCTGGATTCAGTCGGCGCACGATATTTCGGACGGTGGCCTGTTCGTTACGCTGGCTGAGTCGGCAATGGCGGGAGGTAAAGGATTCCAGATTGAGACCGATGATCGCTATCGGTTGGACGCGTTCCTGTTTGGCGAAAGCCAGAGCCGGGTCGTAGTTTCCGTTTCGCCCGACAAGCAGCATCTGGTCGCCAATTATCTGGAAGATACGATCCTTCCTTTCCGGTACCTGGGTAAAGTGACGGCGGGCGGTTTTGACGTCGACGACGTGGCCGTTGCCGACTTCGCCGACGCAAAAGCTCTTTATGATAACGCACTGGGCAAGATCATGGGCAACTAACTCCGTATAGCCATGAATAAAGCTTATTTTGAAGCGTACCTAGAACGCCAGAAAGCCGCTTACGATGCCATTCCAATCGATCAGGTTGAACGAATCATCAACCTGATCAAAACGTGTTGGGAAGAAGATCGGCAGCTTTTTGCCTTTGGCAACGGGGGAAGCGCGTCAAACGTATCGCATTTTATCACCGATCTCGGCAAAAGTGCGTCTGACTGCATGGGCAAGCGTTTTCGCTGTCATTCCCTGAACGAAAGTATTTCGTGGATAACAGCCTTAGGAAATGATTATGCCTACGAAGATGTGTACGTGCAGCAACTGCATAACTACGCTCAACCCGGTGATCTGGTGCTAACGCTGAGCGTTAGCGGTAATTCCCCCAATGTGGTCAAAGCTGTCCACTGGGCCAAGGAACATGGGCTGAAAACGGTAGCGTTAGTCGGTGGTAAAGGTGGCCGTTTGGCTGCTATCGCGGACGAAGTGATTATCGTTCAGGATGAGCATTACGGTCGTGTCGAAGATGCGCAGATGACTATTTGTCACATGCTTTGCTACGGCTTTATTGATACAGTGTAGAAAAGAAGTAAGTAGAGACGTAAAATACGTCTCTACTTATCATGAATAGCGGTCATTCCGCCAGGGGTAAGCGGTATTGGAATAGCCGCGTTCTTCCCAGAACCCTAGCTGGTTCTTTGTCAGAAACTCAATTCGCTTAATCCACTTCGACCCTTTCCAGGCGTAAAGCTGCGGAGTAATCATGCGCAATGGTCCACCGTGTTCACGAGCGAGTGGCTGACCGTCGGCGGTATGAACGAGCAATACGTCGAGCTTCAAGGCTTCTTCCAGCGATAGATTTGTCGAGTAACCGTCGTATCCATAGCACATTACGTGCGTCGCCGTTTCTTTGGGTTCGGCCAGAGCTGCCAAATCCATGAACCGAACGCCTACCCAGGGTACGTTCAGCCGTGACCAGGTTGTCACGCAATGAAAATCACTCGTATCCTCAACCTGTGGTAAAGCCATCAGATCGTCCCACTTGAGCCGAACGGGGTTGTTTACCTCACCGTCGATGTTTAGCTGCCATTTGTCGAGCGGGATGTTTGGCTGGTAACCAAGATCCAGAACCGGCCATTTAGCCGTTACCGTTTGCCCAATCGGTACGGTAGGCATTCCATGTCGATTTAGCGGGCCGGTGCCACGGGGCGTCTCATCGATCATCGATGGCGTCTGGGCGATTTTCTCCTCAAACCGTCGTTTCAGCTTCATCCGGGCTTCAACGATCCGGTCAAGTTTATCCGTCTGTTCGGATGGTGTGTTCGTGTCCATACGTTTACTGTTTCCTATACAACTACAAACGACAGGGGTAGTTTAAGCGACCCGAACGTAACTTCCCAGTAGCTTAACTTCGGCAGCGTGGTGGTTTAGAATTTCCTGCAAAGCCGGTTCGTCCGAGTGACCTTCGCACTCAATCAGGAACCAGTAGCGGAACGTCGCACCTTCCCGCAGGGGACGGCTTTCGATCTTGGTCAGGTTGATTTTACGTGCGTTAAATTCCTGAAGAAACTCCGCAAGTACCCCCGGCGATTCGGTATTGGCAAGCTTGGCAATGAGGGTGGTCTTGTCGCTACCGCTTGGCTGATTCTTAAAGTTTTTCGCCAGAATCAGAAATCGCGTCCGGTTGAGGTCGCTGTCTTCAATGTTATCAAACAGAATCGGAACGTCGAACAACTTGGCTGCAATATGCGAACAGACTGCCGCCGTATTCGGCTCCAGCGCAGCTAGTTTGGCAGCTCTCGATGTCGACTCAACCGGGATCAGCTCCGCCTGTAGCCCTTCGAACGAATCTTTAAGAAATTTGCTACACTGCCGGAACGCAATGTCCTTGGAATAGATATGCGTGATGCTAGCGAGATTATCGGCTTGGGAAGCAAAGGTAAAGTGAACCGGTATCTGCGCTTCAGCCGCGATGGATAGATCTTTTTCGAGAAGCAGGTCGATGGTTTCCAGTACCACCCCTTCCTGGTTGTTCTCGATAGGAACGACCCCAAAGCGTACTCTGCCGGTTTCCACGCTTTCAAACACCGAGCGGATGGTAGGTAACGCCATGTATGCGCTCATCGCCCCAAAACGACTCTCGGCGGCCTGATGCGTAAAGCTTCCTTCTGGTCCCAGGAAGGCTACTCGTTCGGGTAATTCGAGGTTACGCGAAACGGCAAAGATTTCGAGAAAAATAGCTTCGATGGCTGAGCGGTTCATTAAACCGTCGTTCATCTGCTGCAAACGGTCTATTATTTGCTTTTCGCGCTCGGGCCGGTAGATAACGGTATTGGAGGAGCGCTTTAGCTCGCCAACCTGACGAACCAGCTCCATTCGTTGGTTCAACAACGAAAGTAACTGATCATCAATGGTGTCGATGCTATTACGGAGGGATTCGAGAGTCATTCTACTACGGTTTCAGCTTTAAGTTTTCAGTTTTCGGCCACGCTGATTTGCAAATGACCCACTGAAAACTGAAAACTCAAAAACTGTAAACCTAAAACTTACGCTAAAGCGGCATCTTCGATGTCTTTTTCAATGCGGAGGTTATCGATAATGAACCGCTGACGGTCGGGCGTATTCTTGCCCATGTAATAACTGAGCAGCTTGGAGATTGAGGTTTCTTTCTCCATAATCACCGGCTCCAGACGCATGTTTTCGCCGATGAACAGTCCGAACTCTTCCGGCGAAATCTCCCCTAGTCCCTTGAACCGGGTGATCTCCACCTTTTTGCCCCCTTTGGTCAACTTATCGATGGCCGCCTGTTTCTCTTCGTCCGAATAACAATAGGTTGTCTCTTTGTGATTCTTTGGATTGCGTACCCGGAACAAAGGAGTTTCAAGAATGTACAAATGCCCGTTCCGAACCAGATCGGGGAAGAATTGCAGGAAGAAGGTCAGCATCAGCAGCCGGATGTGCATGCCGTCAACGTCGGCGTCCGTGGCAATCACGATTCGATTGTAACGCAATCCTTCCAGGCCATCTTCAATATCGAGGGCGTGCTGAAGCAAGTTAAATTCCTCGTTTTCATATACCACTTTCTTGGTCAGGCCAAAGCAGTTGAGCGGTTTACCCCGCAAGCTAAATACTGCCTGCGACTGTACGTTGCGCGATTTTGTGATTGATCCACTCGCCGAATCTCCCTCGGTAATGAACAGGGTCGATTGATAGCGATCTTCCGCTTTCAGGTCGGGCAGGTGGTTGCGACAGTCACGCAGCTTTTTGTTGTGAAGACTCGCTTTTTTGGCACGATCATTGGCCAATTTCTTGATGCCAGCGAGTTCCTTCCGCTCCCGTTCCGATTGCTCAATCCGCTTTTTAAGCGCATCGCGCACGGTGGGGTTCATATGAAGAAAATCGTCCAGGCGCTCTTTAATGAAATCTTTGACAAATGAGTTGACGGACTGCGCATTCGGCTCGGGCGACATGTTGATCGAACCCAGCTTCGTTTTGGTCTGCGATTCGAAGACCGGCTCCTGAACCCGAATACTGATGGCCGCAATAATTGACGCACGGACATCGGCTACGTCATAATTCTTGTCAAAGTGTTTGCGAATGGTTTCAACCACGGCTTCGCGCAGGGCCTGGAGGTGGGTTCCTCCCTGGGTTGTATACTGCCCGTTAACGAACGAGTAGTATTCTTCCCCGTATTGATTACCGTGCGTCATAGCGACTTCCAGATCATGCCCTTTCAGGTGAATAATCGGGTAGCGCAAGGAGTCTTCGTCTTTTTTGGTCTTGTCCCGAAGAAGGTCGAGCAAGCCATTCTGCGAAACGTATTTTTGTTTGTTAAACGTAATGGTCAGACCCGCATTCAGGTAGCAGTAATTCCAGACCATGTTTTCCAGAAACTGCGGGATATAATGAAAATGCTTAAACACCGTATCGTCCGGCTCGAAACAGATAAGCGTTCCGTTGCGCTCGTTCGTCGGCTCGTCCCCCTGATTTTTCAGTTCGCCCCGGTCAAACTCAGCCCAGACGGTCCGACCATCACGAAATGCCTGTACCCGAAAGTAGCTCGACAGCGCGTTCACGGCTTTGGTGCCGACACCGTTCAGGCCCACCGATTTCTGAAAGGCTCCGGAATCGTATTTACCACCGGTGTTGATTTTAGAAACGACTTCAACCACTTTACCGAGCGGAATTCCCCGACCGTAGTCACGAACTTCGACCCGGTGATCGGTTACACGCACGTCGATGTTCTTCCCAAAGCCCATCACGTGTTCGTCAATGCAGTTGTCGATGGTTTCTTTGAGCAGAACGTATATACCGTCGTCGGCGGCTGATCCGTCGCCAAGTTTACCAATATACATGCCCGGCCGCAGACGAATGTGTTCACGCCAATCAAGGGATCGGATGCTGTCTTCGTTGTACTGCGCGGGCTGAGGTGTCTGTTCTGTCATAGACGATTTATAGGTATTTTAAAGTAAAGCAACTAACGCTGCCTACTAACGTGTAAATTGTAACATTAGAAAAATCATACCAGCATGAGGTATGGAAAGAAAAGGTTCCTTACAGTAAGAAATCGTTCATAATCCGGCAAAAGTTCATTTACTTTGCCGACTGAACACAAGAAACGTACTACACAGGCAATTATGTCGTTACATACAAGCCCATACAACTGCTTAAGCGGTAGGCTTCGACATCTTAAAAATATGCAAAAAATTCGAAATAATCACAACTTCGTGTTAAAATATTTTTACGACATTACGGCTCTATTCACGCGTCAACTAAGCACTAGCCTCACCATAGTCAGTGTAGTTTTATTTAGCCTGTCTGCACAGGCACAGGTAGCACCTGCCCCAGCTGCTGGCACCGGAGCAGGTAGCGGAGCTTCGGGAACATCGGGTGCGGGTGGCGTGCGTTCGGGCGCTTCTCCAGGCGCAACGCAGGGCGCGCCCGCCGGTTCAGGGGTTGCGTTGCCACCAGGTGTCAACATAAATAATCTGCCTGCCAATATACAACAGCAAATCCGGCAACAAGCCGGACAGGGAAACGGCAGAGGAGCTAACGGCGCAACGACACCTGCCGACCAGTCGACCAGTCAGAACGAGCGTAACATAGACTCGACAGGCACGGGTGTAGAAACCAACCAAAAGAATACGGCTGTAGAATCCGGTTATGAAGCTGCCCGTCGTCAAGAACAGGAAGAGCAACGACGGAAGATATTTGGCTATTCACTTTTCAATGATCCAGCCATTCAGGCAACGTTCCAGCCTAACGTAAACATGGCGACCCCCCGGAACTACATCGTTGGTCCCGGCGATCAGCTCAACATTCGCCTGTACGGCTTTTCAGAATTTGACTTTAGTCAGAAAGTATCGCCGGAAGGGGCGGTCTACTTTGCCAATCAAACCGGTATAGGTCCTATTTACGTCACAGGCCTGACCGTTGAACAGGCTAAAGCAAGAATGGTCAGCCGACTAGCTACCAAATTTGTCGGGCTTCGCAATTCATCGTACGGTCCGGCCAATACGTTTCTGGAAGTATCATTGGGTACGATTCGAAGCATTCGGGTAACGGTAACGGGTGATGCGGTCCGGCCTGGTACGTACACCATGTCGTCGTTGTCAACCGTTATGAACGCCATCTATCAGGCTGGTGGTCCCAACGAGCTAGGTTCGTTCAGAAGAGTACAGTTGATTCGTAATAACAAAGTTGTTGCAACGCTTGATTTATACGATTACCTGCTCAACGGCACACAACGAAACGATTTCCGTCTACAGGACAACGACAATATTCGCTTTACGACCTACCTCGAGCACGTTGAAATAACGGGAACCGTCAAGCGCAATAATATCTTTGAAATGATACCGGGCGAAACCTTTGACCGGCTCCTGTTTTACGCTGGTGATTTCGCGGCTAATGCCTACAAAGGGCGGGTTAAAGTCAGACGCTTAACGGATCGTGAATTGAAAGTAGTGGATGTCACAACGTCCGAGTTTAAAACCTTCGTGATGCAGGATGGAGACTTGGTAACGGTTGAACAACTACTGGATCGTTTTGAGAACCAGGTTACCATTGAAGGAGCTGTGTACCGCCCTGGTCAGTACTCGCTCGATCAGAATAAGTCTCTGAAGCAACTCATCAATTCGGCAGAGGGCCTCAAAGGCGATGCGTTTCAAGGACGCGTAAACATTATCAGAACGCGTGAAGACTTAGCCATCGAAAACATCACGGTCAATCTGGGTGATATTTTGGCAGGAACAGCTCCCGACCTTCAGCTACAGCGCGAAGACCAGATCATCATCACGTCTCGCTTCGACTTGGCCGAGCAAGCGGCTATATCCGTACAGGGAGAAGTCAATTTGCCAATCGAGGGCGTTCCCTACATGGCGAACATGACACTCGAAGATGCCTTGTTACGGGCTGGTGGCTTAAAAGAGTCAGCCGCAGCTTCGCTGGTGGAAGTTGTGCGTCGTAAAAAAGATGCTGATCCTCGTTCGTCTTCTGCACAGATTGCGGAGACGTTCCGATTCAATGTTAACCGGGATCTGTCTATCGGTGCCGATCAGAACAGATTCGTGCTGGAGCCTTTCGACCAGGTTATTGTTCGGAGATCACCTAACTACCGCGTACAGACCTACGCGAACGTAGAAGGTGAAGTGATCATACCAGGCGCTTATCCAATCCGTAGCAAAGACCAGAAAATTTCGGATCTGGTAACATTGGCGGGCGGTCTGACTCCCCAGGCCTACGTTGAAGGAGCTACACTGATTCGACGCGTACAACTCAGTGCCGATGAGCTAGCCCGGCGCCAAAAGTCGGTCGAAGACTTAGCGGAAGCAACAACTACCGGCAAAGCTGTTGTGGAAACCGAAACGCTGTCGCCTGATCAGCCTGAATCGATTGGTATCAACCTAAAGAAAATCCTAACTCAACCTGGGTCATCGGAAGACATTCTGGTGCAGGAAGGCGACATTTTACGGATTCCTAAATTATTAGAAACAGTACGGGTTCAAGGCGAAGTATTGCTACCAACAACGGTGAAATTCCGCACGGGCCAGACCTTCCAGGATTATATTTCACAATCGGGCGGCTTTACATCGAAGTCGCAACGGCGGAAGTCGTTTATTGTGTACGCGAATGGATCGGTTGACCGGACACGTAAATTTATATTCTTCAACATTTATCCAAGAGTTGAGCCCGGATCGGAAGTAATTATTCCGAAAAAGACGTCTGTACCGTTGACGCCACAACAGATTCTAAGCTCTACAGCAGGTACTATCTCATCACTGCTGTCTGTAATTGGACTAGTCATTGCCTTAAGTAACGTTGCTAGATAAACCTTCTCAGGACATGAGTGCTACAAACCTGACAACAACAGATACGAATGGTCTTGCCCCGAAGGCATTGCCACCCGATCAGATTTCGCCCAAGTCCGTTGTGGTCCGTCTGTTTAAAATTAAAGACGTAGCCCGGCGTAACTGGAAGTTACTGCTAATTATGGTCGCCATTGGTGGAACCATCGGTTTCATCTACGACATCACGCATAAGAAGCAGCCCGTTTACAACGCGACGATGACATTCAACCTGGGTGGCGGTAGCAGCAACAGCTCCTTTGGTGACCTGAGCGCGCTGGCTGGTGCGTTTGGTTTATCGCAGGGGGCACCGGATGCCAGCATTTTCGTTGGTGATAACTTTCTGATCTACGCCAAGTCGAGACCGGTTGTCGACAAGACATTGATGAAAACCGTTAAAATCGACGGTCGCGATACATTGCTAGTCAATTACTACATCCGACACAGCGGTATCCGGGACGAAGAATGGGAAGACAGTGACAGCCTGCGATCCTTTTATTTCACGCGAAGCAAGAAGCCAGAAGAGTACACCAAGCTTGAGCGTATTGTGATGTCACAAATATACGCGCGCATCAAGGGGGAAATGAGCGTAACGCAACCCGAGCGGAAGTCATCCTTCATGGAATTGCGTAGTGCTATGCAGGACGAGATGCTGGCAGCGTCATTCCTCGAAAATCACCTGGCAACGATTGAGCAGGACTATCGTCAGAAGCAAACGAAGAAAACAAGCGAAATGTATGAACTGCTCAGAACACGGGCCGACTCAATTGCTCGCATTCTGACTGGCACTGAAAACAAACTAGCGCAGTACATGGACCAGAACCAGCAAATGGTTGTGGCGCAGGGACAGATTACGCAGACAAAATTGACGCGTAACTCTACCTTCTTAAGCACTATCTATTACCAGGCATTGCAGAATGCGGAAAACATGCGCTTATCGTTGATTCGTGAAGCTCCTCTGTTTACCATCATCGAACCCGTTGAGCTACCGCTTTACAAAGAGATCATTACGCCGGTTGGTATGCAGGCTGGTATTGCACTCGGATTGATACTAGCATTTATCATTATATTTTTGCGGGAAACTTACCGTTCCGTGATGCGAGAAGGATAATACGTACTGGTTCGAACCAGTACGTATTATCAACTCACCACCACCATGAAAACACACGAAGTAGTTATAGAACCCGGCCGCGCAGAACGGCACTATTGGCGCGATTTGTGGCGAAACCGAGAATTGCTGTATATTTTATCGATGCGGGATGTATCGGTTCGTTACAAGCAGACTGCTCTCGGTACGGCATGGGGCTTGATCCGCCCGTTGACAACGATGCTCATCATGGTATTTGTTTTCAGTAAAATCGCCAAACTACCTGCTGACCCCGGTGTCCCCTATCCACTTATGGTCCTGGGCGGCATTACGATCTGGACGTTTTTCTCTACGGCATTCACGCAGATCAGCAACAGTGTCACGCTCAATTCTAACCTTGTCACGAAAGTTTACTTTCCACGACTGATCATGCCAATCAGCTCGATAGCCGTTAGCTTTCTTGACTTTTTGGTGTCGCTCGGGCTTTTTATTATTCTAGCGATCTGGTATCAGTTCATCCCTGACTGGCACTTATTACTTGTCCCGTTCTTTATTGTTTTGGCCGCTTTGGCAGCCTTTGCGTTCGGGTTATTTTTTGCGGTTGTCAACGTCCGTTTTCGGGACATCGGTCAGCTTATTCCATTTATTGTGCAGGTCGGTTTTTATGCCTGTCCGATTGCCTACAGCAGCCGATTGGTAGCGATGGAACGGTGGTACCCACTGTACATTCTTAACCCGCTCGTGGGTATTATTGATGGCTTTCGTTGGGCTTTGCTCGGTGAAAAAGCGTATTTTAACCCCCAGAGTCTTTTAGCCTCCGTTATTATTGTTGGCATTTGTTTAAGTTTGTCACTTTACTTCTTCCGGAAGCGCGAGAATACGTTTGTTGATGATATATAATAGTCGCTCCTTATTGGTTACTGTTAGAATTTCTTTCTGCACAAGAACCTACAAGGAACAGCTAATACCTAGATGCTATGTCCGTCATTACTGTCGAAAATATAAGTAAGCACTACATCATTGACCACCAGAAAGGCAAGGGTGTTAACACCCTGCGGGACGTACTAACTGAAAATTTAAAGCAGTTATTCGGTGGAAAAAAAGCGCAGGAGCAACATACACGAGAGGAATTCTGGGCCTTGCGGGACGTAAGTTTCTCCATCGAGCAAGGGGATCGTGTCGGTATTGTTGGACATAATGGCGCGGGGAAGTCAACGCTTCTGAAAATATTAAGCAAAATTATTGAACCCTCCTCGGGCTCCGTTCGCATTCGTGGACGAGTGGCTTCGCTGCTGGAAGTCGGAACCGGCTTTCACCCGGAGTTGACGGGTCGGGAGAACATCTACCTGAACGGCTCATTGCTGGGCATGAGCCGCAGCGAGATTCGGAAGCAGTTTGATGAAATCGTTGCGTTTGCCGGAGTCGAGAAATTTCTGGACACACCCGTCAAACGCTATTCGTCGGGTATGTACGTCCGGTTAGGCTTCGCTATTTCAGCGCACCTTGATCCTGAAATCATGATCGTCGATGAGGTGTTGGCCGTTGGTGACGCTGAGTTTCAGAAAAAGAGCTTGGGCAAAATGCGCGACAACTCGGCCAGCGGTCGAACGATTCTTTTCGTTAGCCACAACCTGACGGCGGTTCAGGCGCTTTGCAACAAAACGCTATACTTCGAGAAAGGACAGCTACTCGAAAATGGGGAGACTAACCAAGTTATTGCAACGTACTTAAGCAAAGTCTCGAAAACCAAGCTGCTTCGGCAATGGGCAACGCCGGAAGAAGCTCCCGGCAACGACCTCGTTCGGATCAAGCGAATCGAGTTGATTCCCGACTATCAGGATGAGCTGACCCATATCGATGTGCGGACGCCGATGAAGTTTCGGTTTGAGTTCTGGAACATGATGGACCACGCCAACCTGAACTTGTCGATGCACCTTAACTCACTTACCGGCGAATGTATTTTCAACGTCGGTACGCAGTCGAAACCGTACGAAAAAGGGTTGATTGTAGGTGAGTGCACAATTCCAGGGTATTTCCTCAATGACGGCTCCTACACCATCTCGATTATGGTGGTAAAAGACACCGTTACCCCACTCTACGTCATGGAAGAGGGTATTACGTTCGAGGTGGAAGACTATCGGGAGGGCATTGCCTGGTATGGTAAGTGGCCAGGTTACGTACGCCCACAGTTTCCTTTCGCAATGGGTATGCTTGAACCAGCAGTTGTTAAATGAGTTTTCAGTTCCTTCTGATTGCTGAACTGAAAACTGAAAACTTGACCAATGATTAACGTTACTAAATCATACCTGCCAGACTTTGACGAGTACACCAACTACCTGAAGGGGATCTGGGAACGCGTACATCTGACCAACGACGGTCCGTTACTGCGCGAACTGGAAGGAAAGTTAAAGGATGTTCTAGGCGTCAAACACCTGAAATACTGCACAAACGGCACGATTGTCCTGCAAATGGCTCTCAAGGCGATGGACATCACGAAAGAAGTGATTACAACGCCCTTCTCGTACGTAGCCACAACCAATGCGCTGCTCTGGGAAGGTTGTACGCCCGTCTTTGCTGACATTCGGCCTGATGACTACAACATTGATCCGGATAAAATAGAACCGCTTATCACCGAAAACACGCAGGCTATTATGGCTACGCACGTGTACGGTAATGCTTGCCGGATTGAGCAGATTCAGGCTATTGCGGAGAAATACAAGCTAAAAGTTATCTACGATGCGGCCCATACATTCGGCGCATCTTATCAGGGCCGCTCGGTTCTTAGCTACGGAGATGTCAGCACGTGTAGCTTCCACGCCACCAAAGTTTTCCATACGGTCGAAGGAGGCTGTATTGTAACTGACGATGACGAATTAGCCCAGAAACTACATTTCTATCGTTCGTTCGGCCATCGCAACGACGATTACTACAGCATTGGTATAAACGCTAAAAACTCGGAGTTCCACGCGGCAATGGGGCTTTGCGTTCTCCCTAAAGTTCCGGATTTGATCGCGGCTCGCAAGCAGGTATTTAGCTGGTATGGCGCCCGGTTAAATTTTGAAAAAATTACGCGCCCGACGTTGACGCCGGGTGTCGATTACAATTACGCTTACTACCCGATCGTACTGGATTCAGAAGCAACGTTATTACGTGTGATGGACGCCTTGAAAGCGCAGGATATTGTGCCAAGAAGGTATTTCTATCCTTCACTTAATACGTTACCCTTCTCGGTCGGCCACCAACCCTGTCCGGTATCTGAAGATGCATCCCTGCGGGTTCTGTGCTTACCTCTGTATCCAGACCTCCCCAAGGAAGACGTTGACCGGATTGCAGCCATTGTCAATGAAGCCGTTGCTATTATGAGTGAACCAGTATAGCGAAGTGACTGGCCTTTTTTGTCAATCTATCTTTCGTTATCATGACTGTTCTTTTTCTTGCTTCGTTCTTTCTCTACATTATTTACCTCGGACGACTCGCGACTAAGCTATGTCGTGAGTCACTTACCGAGTGGTTCCTAACGACTTTTTTGCTTGGTGCGGGCAGCACCATTCTGACCGGGTTCATTCTATCGGCGTTTTATCTTACGGCTAATACGTTTGCCTGGGCGGGTGCCGTGTTTGTAACGGCAACTATTCTCGGCTTTTTGCTGAACCGATTGATCGCACCGAGAAACCGTGCCGAACCTCAAGGTTTTTCTGTTTTGGCTCTCTTCCAGCAACGCTGGCAAACGTTCGGTGATTGGTTTAGTGGTCTCTCGACGTACACTAAATTCCTGTTTTCAATACTTTTCGCAACGCTGTCTGTTATTGCGATTACCAATTTACTGCTGGTATTCTTCACCGTTCCAAACGAATGGGACAGCATGACGGGGCATTTGAACCGGGTCATGCAGTATGTTCAGCGAGGAACCATGCGGCATTTCGGCGGTACCAACTGGAATATCGATACGTATCCGAAAAGCGTCTGTACACTACAGATTTATTCGTTTCTGATTACTGGCCGCTTCGAAAATGGATTCAAATTTATCCACCATCTAAGCTATTGGACGGCTATTGTTGCTGTTTTCGGCATTGTACGACGAATAGCCGCTAACCGCCCTGAGAGAACGTCGCTATCAGCCAGTTTTTTCTGTGCGCTGGCTTATGCTCTGCTTCCAGACTTTCTGATGCAGTCCATCACGACGGAAACGGATATTGTGTTGACGGCCTACCTGAGTGTGCTGCTCTACATGCTGTTCACGTATCGACAAACTCAGGATAACCGCTATCTCTGGTTGGCGGGTATGGCATTTGGTATCGCTTTTGGCCACAAAATCACATTTGCGCTACTACTACCATCGGTGTTTGTCATTATGATACACACTGTTTTTCTGTCGCCTTCCTGGGTTACAACCTTTGCACGGACCTGGCGTCTGGCCGCTGCTATTGTAGTAGGAGTTTGTCTGTGGACACTTCCAACGGGCTACCTGAAAAACATTGAGGTGTTCGGTCATCCGATTGGGCCGCCAACGGCCTTAAAACACCAATCGGTAGAACGCGCCGGATCGTTTAGAAACCTGATGGAGCAGGGAAGCCGAAACGTTGTGCGCTATGGCTATGATCACGTTAACCTGGATGGTATTCGAAATCTGAAAGTTGGCGCGGACCTGAATCATATCATGCGGCAACCGCTTGTGGTGCTTGAAGATAAGCTTCATATGCGGCTGGACGAAGAGACCGATTTTTCGATTCAACCGTTTTCCTTCGACCGTCGATTTATTTTTTACAATGCAAACCCGTATTGGGGCGTGTTTGGCTTCGGCCTTATTTTCCCGTTGCTATTGCTGGTCCTGGTCGGCTATGTTCGATCAACGGCTCACATTTTTCTGGGGATAGCCCTACTGCTGCATTTTGTGGCGCTCTCCTACTCGGCCCCCTACGATCCGTTCAAAGGGCGCTATTTCATCGAAACCGGCTTATTTGGCGCTACTTTTCTAGCTCTTATTTTTCTCCATCCCCGTACCACAGTGGAATCGCCAGGTCGGTCTATCTGGAAAAGTTATGTGGGTTTGGTAACTGTACTTGGTTGCGTATCGGCATTGCTGTGTGTATTTCTGAATACGCGCGCTTTACCCTTTGCCTGGACAACACCCGATGGCAGGCATATTCTATCCGCATTCGAGTCGGATCGTGTTCGACAAATTACGCTTGGCCGGCCCGATACCTACGTTGCTTACAAACGTTTCGATGAGCTTGTCCCCGAAAACGCGACGGTTGCGCTCGGTACGATCAATGATGATTACGAGTATCCGCTTTATGGTCCACATCTGTCTCGTAGACTAATTGCCATTAATCCGTTTGAACAGGGACTAAAGCCTATTCCTGCGAACGCAGATTACTTATTCTTCGCCAAAAGTGTGATTGCACCCCGGCCCGGTGATATTCGGTTAGGAACCGACACAACCCTGCGCGAAGGAGTGGTTGTACCGGGCGAAGATTATTACCTACGTAAACTACACTGATGGTCCGGGAATGGCGTTGCTTTCGTAATGCGCCTGATTTCATGGACTGTCCTACTTAATTTGAAATTCGATGACTCTAGCCATCATGCAGCCTTATTTTCTGCCTTACATTGGCTACATGCAGTTGATGAACGCGGTTGATACGTTCGTGCTGTATGACGATGTAGCGTTTATTAACCGGGGCTGGATCAATAGAAATAAACTGCTTATAAACGGGCAGGAATATCTTTTTACTGTGCCGCTGAAAGACGCCAGTCAAAACAAGCCGATCAACGAGGTACACTTAGCTGACGACCCAAAATGGCGTGGAAAGCTGCTAAAAACAATCGAACAGGGTTATCGGAAGGCACCCCATTACGGAACGGTAATGCCAGTGACCGAAAAAATGGTGAATTTTACGACCGATTCAATCGCTGATCTGATTTATTTCAGCCTCGTTGAACTCAATCAGCACCTCGGCCTGACAACTCGCTTGGTACAATCGTCTACAATTTACAACAACGGTCATCTGAAAGCGCAGGAGCGCATTCTAGATATCTGCCAACAGGAAAAAGCGTCGGCTTATATTAACCCGATTGGCGGCATGGAATTGTACGACAAACCTACCTTCGCTCAAGAAAAAATCGCCTTGAGTTTTATCAAAGCAAAACGGGTCGAGTATCCCCAGTTTAATCGGAATCAGGAATTTATACCCTGGCTTTCTATTTTGGATGTGCTTATGTTCAACGATGTGACTACCGTTCGGGCGATGTTGGATGAATATGAACTCGTTTGATTAGTGAATACCTGAATGCTTAACTACCCGCGTTTGCGGTCTGATCACTCAACAATTCAGTCTATATGGCAAAGGTTATCATTTTTGGGGTAATGGATACCGCCGAGCTGGCTCACTTCTACCTTACTCACGATTCTGAACACGAGGTAGCGGCCTTCACGGTCAGCCGGGAATACATGAATGGCTCAGAATTCAAAGGTTTACCCTTGGTCGCTTTTGAAGATGTAGAGACGTTGTTTTCACCGCAGGAGTATAAATTCTTCGCTCCGATGACGGGACGGGGTATGAACCGCAACCGTGAGCGAATTTACCTTGAAGCGAAGGCCAAAGGCTACGAATTTATCTCTTACGTTAGCTCAAAGGCTACGACATTCGGTAATCCAATCGGCGAAAACTGCTTTATCCTGGAAGACAACACCATTCAGCCTTTCACCACAATTGGCAATAACGTTGTACTCTGGAGCGGCAACCACATCGGCCACCACGGACAGATTAAGGATCACGTCTTTTTTACGTCGCATGTGGTCATGTCGGGTCATTGCGTGATTGAGCCGTATTGCTTCTTTGGGGTTAACAGCACCATTCGCGATTTTCTGCATATCGCAACCGGTACGCTGGTAGGGATGGCAACTGCCATTTACAAAGACACCGACGAATGGGGTGTGTACATCGGAAACCCGGCCAAGAAATTACCGACACCAAGTCACGAAACGTATTAAGTTCATGGTTTCGGGTATACGCTACGCTTGTTAGAGCGAGAACAGCTAGAAAACCCTAAACCCACAAACGGTCTGCTACACTCTGAAAAAGTTACTGTTAATCGGCAATGATGCCAACCGGGCCGGAGCACAGCTGGTGTTACTAAACATCATGCGGTTACTGAAAGCGGAAGGATTCCAGATGCATTTGCTTTTGGGTGAAGGCGGGCCGCTTCTTGACGAGTATCGATCCGTGTGTACCGTTACGGTCTGGCCTGCATCTGACCGATATGTGATGGGCGTTTTAGCCGATAAGGTTCTGGGAAAACTAGGCTTGTGGGAGCAATTTTATCAACGCCAGCAACAAAAACGTCAGGCGGAAATCCGCTCAATTCTTAAGCTAGATTCCTTTGATCTGGTATTCGTCAATACCGTTACCAGCAGTCGGTGGTTTAGTCAGTTAGGCATTCCTGAAACCATTCCGGTGGTAACTTTTGTCCATGAACTGGCCATGTCTGTGCGGATTTACACCCGCCCCAATGAATTAGCTTATCTGTTAGGTCGAACCAATCATTTGCTGGCTGTATCCGAAGCAACCGCCCGGTACTACAAAGAAGAACATCACTTCGATCCGTCCCGCATTACGCTGTTTACGCTCATTGACACACCATCGTTGAAGCGCAACGTAGACAAGGCACGACAACAGCCCAATATCTATAAGGAGCTAGGCTTACCCAACAACGCCTTGATTGTCGGTGGATGCGGTAATGCGGAATGGCGCAAAGGAAATGATTTATTCGTAACCCTTGCCCGACAGGTAATCGGTAGAACACCCGAAGCCAACGTTCATTTTGTCTGGGTCGGCATATCGCCTGGGCCGTTGTACGACGACCTGCTGATGGACATTCAGAAAGCAGGGATCGCCGAACGGGTTCACCTGATCGCGCCCACCCCGGATGTACTGCGATACATGAGCCATTTTGATGTGTTTGCGCTTTGTTCGCGTGAAGACCCCTACCCGTTGGTTGTGTTTGAAGCCGGTTTGAGTGAAGTACCCGTTGTTTGTTTCGACGGTGCGGGCGGCTCTCCCGAACTGATTGAAGCCGACGGTGGTTTCGCGGTTCCTTACCTCGACCTCGACGCGATGAGCAGCCGCATTGTTACGTTGTTGAATAATCCTGAACAGCGTCGGCAGATGGGGAAACGGCTTAGCGAAAAAATTCTCGAACGTCACCCTGCGCAACAAAGCATCGAAACTCTCGTAACTTTGTTTCATCAATTAACCTAGGATCACGCGTGTCACAGCCCGTCGTTGTGGCATTTTCCAAACGCAACACCGCGAATGTCCAAGATTCCTTCTGGCCATATGCCTCAGTTAGATTCCCTGCGGACATTCGCGGTGTTGCTGGTGGTTATTTACCACTGGTTTCCAACGGGCGAGGGATTCAATCGACTTCCCAACGGCACGATTGGCGTGATGGTCTTTTTCGTAATCAGCGGTTTTCTAATTACGCGCATTCTTATCGAAAACCGCAATCGGATAGCCGCAGGTCAGAGTACGCTTACCGATACGTATCGCAATTTCTTTGTCCGGCGCGCCTTACGGATTTTTCCGCTTTATTACCTCGCCATTACGTTTGTTCGCGTTTTTCATCCCGAAACATCGGACATTGACGATCAACCACTTTATTATTATCTGTACGGGTATAATATCTTGTTGAGCAAGACAGGTAACTGGGCTGATATTCTATCCCCTTTCTGGACATTAGGCGTTGAAGAACAATTGTATCTGGTCTGGCCCTGGCTTGTCTTGCTGACCCCGCGTCACCTGTTTCGGTGGGTCATTGTTGGCATGGTCGTAGTAGGTGTGCTATTCCGTGGTTATGGGTATTCGCAGGGCAATCTGGATGGTGTACTGACACCTGCCAGTTTCGATGCTTTTGGGTTGGGAGCCTTGTGGGCCTACGTGGCGACCAGTCAACCCGATGCTTTACCGTCTTTTCTGAAAAGATTATCGCTAGCAGCAGCTTTGGCATTACCCGGCTTTATTGCCCTACAGCTATTACCCGGTGATGATTTATTGGTCGTCCTGTTCCAGCGTTTATTCATTTCAGTCCTGGCCTTGTTTATCATCGTACGAGCCAGTATGGGCATAAACGGCTTGGCCGGACACGTACTCAACAGCAAAGCCTTGCAATACGTCGGTCGCATTAGCTACGGTATCTACGTCTTTCACATGCTCGTACCGGGCTTTGTTACGCCTGTTGTCATGCGCGTACTGAATCGTGTTGGTATAAACCTAACGCTGGGCTTCTGGTCACATCGAATTATTAGTCTTGTAATGCTATTAATCGTAGCTTCGCTGTCCTGGTATTTGTTTGAGAAGCCGATTAACGAGTTAAAACGATATTTTTCCTATACTAAATCAGTCGGTAAGTCAGTTGGTCAATCAGTGAGCTAGTTCGAAAAGCCCAGATATTCAGACTCCTTTCCGACCTGTAGTTATGACACTTGCTTTCACTATATGCTCCATTAATTATTTAGCTCAGGCCCGAACGTTAGGCGATTCACTCAAAGAAACGAATCCCGACTATACGTACGTAATTGGGCTGGTTGATAAGCTTAGTGTAGCCAACCTGCCCGCCGAGCTGATGCCGGAGTACGCCATGCTGGAGGTAGACAAGATCGGTATCCCCGATTTTGCCGCTATGTGCGACCGGTATGATATTACAGAACTCAACACCGCTGTCAAGCCTTTCTACATCGATTACTTCTTCAAGAATAATCCAGATGTCACTCAACTTATTTATTTTGACCCTGACATCATCATTTACCAACCGCTGCATAAACTGAACCAGGCGCTGCAACAACACAGTCTGGTGTTGACTCCGCACACATGTTCACCCACACCGGACTGGGAACGCCCCAACGAGATCCACCATTTAGGTACGGGAATTTTCAACCTGGGTTTTATTGGCCTGCGTAAGGACCAGACAGCACAAGAGTTTGTTGATTGGTGGAAAGAGCGACTGGTCTACGAATGCCGGATCGATCTATGCAACGGTCTTTTTGTTGATCAACACTGGGTTAATTTTGCACCAGTTTACTACGACAATGTTTTGATTGATCGTCACGTAGGCTATAACGTTGCTTACTGGAATTTACACGAGCGCTATTTCTCCCAGGATTCAGGTGGACAATGGCGCGTAAATGACACCGAGCTTCTTCAATTTTTTCATTACAGTGGGTACAACCCCTACCGGCCAAACGATGTGTCTAAGTACCAAACGCGGTTTACGTTTGATCCTGTGGAAATTCCCGGTCAGGAGCGCCCCGATGTAAAACCACTCTTTGATATCTATCGGAACAGGCTATTGAAAAACCACAATGATATTTATCGGAAATACCCCTGCGTATACATAAAACCCCCGAAGGTACTCCGGTACAAACGGGTGAGAAAGGTGCTAAACACGCCCTTTACTAGACTTATTTCGCTCTTAGAAACGCATTGATATGGCTTATTGGTCGCGCCAACGAGCCCTCTGGACTCACCGTTATAATAAATATACCCACATTGTGGGTAAGTATTGGTCGTTCGTTTGGAAATACCTCGAATTACGTCAGCTTAAATCTAAGCTGGGCGATAAGCCGCTGGTAGCGATCATCTTGTCCGAACAGATGGGTGATATCATTGCCTGTGAGCCTGTTGCACGTGAAGTTCGGCAACGCCATCCTGATGCACACATCCTTTGGGTTGTTCGGCAGCAATATGCTGAACTGGTTAAATACCACCCGGACTTAGACGGTTTTTTTGTTGAAAAGTGCCCTAGTGAGCGAGTCCTGCTGTTGCGTACCGGTATTTTCGATCAGGTCTATAACATGCATATTTCGCACCGCAAGTGCAAATACTGCCCGGAAGATCCGATCAACCCAACTGCTGATCAGATCAATCTGACGTTTGATAATTACTACGACCGTGGAGACTTGCTGTACATGTTTTCACAGGCTGCCGGTTTACCGGCTCTGACAGCAGAGCCTAAAATGTACATTCCAGAGGAAGTTCGACAGCGCGTAGCGGCACTTCAACTTCAGGAATCCCCGATTGTCATTCACTGTCAATCAAGTCATATTATGCGCGACTGGCCGGTAGAGAACTGGAACCGGCTGGTAAAATGGCTGCTTGATATGTATCCTTATCCCGTCATAGAAGTTGGCCTGCAATCGATTATCACTGAAGCGCACCCCAATTTCCGAAGCCTATGCGGTCAGTTGAGCCTGCTGGAAACGGCTGAGGTAATCCGGCAATCGCATTTATTTATCGGGATTGATAGCGGTCCGGCTCACATGGCTAACGCAACCGGTGCTACCAGCATTCTTTTACTTGGCCAGTTGTTCGACTTTGTCGATTACCTTCCTTATTCGGGACGTTACAAACGTGGGGAGGATGTTACCATTCTGAATAATTTCGGCCATCCCTGTGCGGAACTTCCTTACGCGTGGGTACAGGACGCTGTCTTACAGCGATTAGGTCAACCAAAATTTGTATGAAGTATCCGGTATCCGTGAGCGTCGGCGTAGTCATCCCTGTTTATAAACCAGATTTAACTGATAACGAGCGCATTGCGTTGACGCAGTGCATGCGCGTTTTAGGCCATTACCCGGTCTGGCTTGTAGCTCCACAATCCCTCGACATTTCTCTTTACCAGAAATTATACCCTTCTTTGCAAGTCAAAACGTTCGATGATTCGTTTTTTGCCAGTATTCAGGGCTACAATAAGTTGATGCTTTCAGAGGTCTTCTACAAGGCATTCACCGATGTAGAGTACATCCTCATTCATCAGTTAGACGCATTTGTTTTTCGCGACGAACTGGCGGACTGGTGTCAGAAAGGATACGATTACATTGGAGCGCCCTGGTTGCGGGATCGGGATTTTACGGGCTGGCGCGACGAGCTTTGGTTTACGGTCAAACAACGAGCTGCCACGTGGCTTGATTTAAAAAAGCCAGACGGCGTGACACCTAAAGAAATTATTAGTTTAAATGGTGTGGGCAACGGAGGACTTTCGCTACGTCGCGTTTCGGCTATGCTGCGCCATTTACCCGAACTAAAGCAAAAAATAAACAAGTACGAGCAAATTCATGTACACCAGTATAACGAAGATGTGTTCTGGGGAATCGAAGTCAATCGGTACTGGCCCCGGTTACGCATTCCAGACTATCGGGAAGCCATGAAATTTGCCATTGAGTTTTACCCAAAGCGGGCTGTTGAAGACTATAACAAGGGGCAGTTGCCGTTCGGATGCCATGCTTGGGATATTCACGGCACCGCCTATTGGCGACCTATTTTTGCTCAGTATGGTTACCAAATTTGATTAGTGAGAATGGAAAATCCGGTTCGACCGACAATATCG
Source organism: Spirosoma oryzicola (assembly GCF_021233055.1). Lineage (NCBI taxonomy): Bacteria > Pseudomonadati > Bacteroidota > Cytophagia > Cytophagales > Cytophagaceae > Spirosoma > Spirosoma oryzicola. Next base: position 4,459,437 of record NZ_CP089538.1, read on the forward strand.
GTTGCCTTGTGTACCTATAACGGTGAAACTTACTTACCTGCGCAGTGGCAAAGCCTACTCGACCAGCACTTATTACCCGATGAGATAGTGGTATGCGACGACCGCTCCACCGATGGTACAGTCGCCCTGCTGGAACGCTTAGCCGCTGAGGCTCCTTTCCGCGTACGGATTCTGGTCAACGATGTCCAACTGGGCTCCAATAAAAACTTTGAGCGCGCTCTGTCAGAATGTACTGGCGATTTAATTTTCATCTGTGATCAGGACGACTATTGGTTTCCCAACAAGATCAGTGTGATGACTGATTATATGGAGAAGCACCCCAATGATCAGCTTGCTTTCTCTGACGCCTGGGTGACTGATGAACATTTGCAGGGACGCGAACGACGGTTCTGGACCTGGATTCGCTTCGATGAAGAGGCACAAAATCGTTGGCGAACGGGCGAGATGATGGAAGTAATGCTCGATGGCAATCGGGTCATGGGTTGTGCAACGGTTGTTCGTCGATCTTTTCTGAACAGAGTGATGCCTTTTCCCGACGAAGTTCCCGGCTATATCTACGATGGCTGGCTTGGTCTGGTAGGAGCCGCTTACAACGCCATTCAATTCGTTGATGAGCCGCTGCTGTTGTACCGAACGCACGTCCGGCAGCAGGTAGGTGTTCGTCAAAAAGAGCCACCTCAGCGCGTTCGTTTGCGAGACCGTTTTTCCAGACACCGCGCTATAAAGCTAGCCCCCTTGCGTGAAAAGCAGGCGACACTGGCTACGATCAGTCGCTTGCTGGCCGAGCGAGTACCGCAGGAAGCGCCAGGACTTACGTTACTTCGTCGTCGTCTTTCTCATTTTACGATGCGAAGCTGCCTGCCGCATGATCGACTGCGACGCTTGAAACCCGTGTTAAACAGCCTTCAGCAAGGTAATTATAACCGCTATGCCGACGCTGCCGCTAACTGGTATGCGCCGTATCTGGCGGCTCTTGGTGATGTGCTTGAATAATTAGTTCTGACTCGACTGTGCTACTAACCCTTTGTACGATCCGACAACTGCCGCAGGCATTGTCATTAGGCGATAGTTTTACGAAATATGCGTCTACGGATAAATCCTATCCCGTTATCATTGGTCTAGTTGACGATCCCGCTAATTTGCCGGCCGGTTTTCAATCGCCTTACCCTCTTTGGCCAGTTAGTGAATGGATGGATCAGGATCAGATTCGCACGCTTTCTAGTCAATACACGCCAACAGAGTTTGCAGCGGCCTGTAAACCAGCCTTTATCCAGGAGACCTTCCGGCGTTTTCCCGACCAGAACAGCCTGATCTATGCCGATCCAAATAGTCTGTTCTTTAGTAGCCTAGAACCGATCTGGCAGCAACTCAAGTCCGCCAATGTGTTGCTGACTCCTCACATCACCCGCGCTCCTGGCGGCTCTGCTAAACCGGGTCAGGAATGGCCCGACGAAAAGTTTTTCCAGAACATTGGCCTATACAGCGCTGACTTTTTGGCCTTTCGGCGGTCGGCTGAAACCGATAGATTGCTAGCCTGGTGGAGAGATCGTGCTGAAACCCGCGCTTTTATCGATTTCTGTAAAAGCTTATGTACGGATCAAATCTGGCTGATGCATCTGCCGGTTTTCTTTCAGAACGTAGCGATTGTTAAAGATACGACCTGGCACGTAGCCCTCTGGAACCTTCCTCAACGGCGTTTGCAGCAGGAAAACGGTACATGGAAAGTAAGTGGCAATACAGCGCCGTTGTTATTCATGAACGCTAAAGGGCTGTATAATCCGAACGAAGGCTTTTTTCCCTATCAAAATCGCCTAAAATTCGCGGAAAGGCCAGATGTGGTATCGCTGATTGCGGCTTACAGAAAAACCATTTCGGCCCATAACGATCCGAACATGACAGCCACTCAGTCTGCGTATGGGCAGCAACCGGAGCCTGTTGTATTGCGAGGTTGGCGTCGGGTAACTGTCGAAGCCATGCGCATTGTCACAAAGTTCGTGGAAGAAGTCCCACTCCCTGTCCTACGATAAATATCCAGCTAAGGAGAGTCAGGTATAATCTTGGCTTTGTCGCTATAAGTTGTATTTTTGCAGGCGTATTTTCTCAAAAAAATACAAACTAGCTGATTCTTGTTCAATGAATGTTCTATACGACCATCAATGCTTTACAGGGCTGACATACGGGGGAGTATCCCGCTATTTCTTCGACTTGATGAGTTCGTTTTCCAATCGCTCTGACATCGAGTTTGAACTGTCTCTGCGGCTTTCCAACAACGAGTATCTTAGTAAAGCGTCATTTAGCAGGCACCTTCGCTATCGGCAGTTAGCCCATCTCCGGAATGTAAACCGGGCGGCCTCACTGTTTAATCGGCTGTATAGCTTACAACGCATCAAGGCTGGTCAGTATGATATTTTTCATCCTACTTACTACCACCGGTACTTTTTAAAATCCATTAATAGACCGTTCGTTCTGACCTTTCACGATGCCACTAGTGAACGCTATGGTAAGCAATACCCTGACGTTGGCGAAGGGCTATACGAGGTAAAGAAGCAACTGTTGCACCGGGCCGACCGGATTATTTCAGTCTCAGAATTTTCCAAGCAGGAAATTCTGAGATTCTTCCCGATTCAGCCTGATAAAATTAGTGTCATTCACCTGGGCACTAATTTTAAAGACGATTCTTTACAAAACGCACCAAGAGCTTTTGATTTTCCTTACCTGCTGTTTGTGGGAAAACGGGGGCTCTACAAAAATTTCAATGTCTTTTTTCGGGCCATTCGACCGGTTCTGAACCGTTATCCCGATTTGCATCTGGTTTGCGCTGGCGGTGGCGCTTTCACCGCTGAAGAACAGGGCTTGTTCCATTCGGCCCGAGTTAATGAACGCGTTCATTATCGCCCGATTACTGATGCAAGTTTGTTTGGACTCTACCGGCACGCGCAGGCTTTTGTCTTTCCGTCACTCAACGAAGGGTTTGGCATTCCTGTTCTGGAAGCATTTAGCGCTGGCTGTCCGGTCATCGTTAGTGATCGAAGTTCCTTGCCCGAAGTTGCTGCCGACGCTGCCGTTTATTTTGATCCTGAAGACGATGAATCGATTGCTGATGCGGTTGAAAAAGTCGTTATGAACGACAGCCTACGTAATGAACTGCGCCAGAAAGGTGCCGAACGGCTAACGCATTTTTCGTGCGAACAAACAGCTCGTCAAACACTGGCCGTCTACCAATCTTTACTGTAAACTCATGACCCGTTCCGATAACTCGCTTTCTTCGTTCGTTACGCAGCCCTATCAACCGCTTGTGGCAAACGATGGCCGATCTTATCCGAAGCTAACGGTGGTAACGCCTTCGTATAACCAGGATGAGTATCTGGAGCGTACGATTTTAAGTGTATTGAATCAGCAATACCCAAATCTTGAGTATTTTATAATTGATGGTGGTTCGACAGACGGAAGCTTAGACATCATAAAAAAGTACGAACCGTATCTGGCAGGCTGGGTGAGCGAGAAAGATCGCGGACAAACAGACGCGATTAATAAAGGTTTTCGACTGGCGACTGGCGACTATGTAGCCTTTCAGAATTCGGACGATGTTTTTGCGCCAAACGCGTTCACGCGGGTAGCCGATGCCTGGCGGAAAAATCCAGATACGGACGTTTTTTTCGGTGATATGTATATTACTGACGAAGATGACGTTATTCTCGAAGAGATGCGTGCGCCGAAGTTCTGCGTCGAATGTCAGATCTACGAAGGAATGCAGGTTTTTAACCAATCGCTATTCATAAGCAGAAAGCGTTTAGAGCAGTTCGGACTGCTGGATGAGAGTCTTCGCTTTGTGATTGATTACGAAATTGTATCGCGCCTAGGGGTTCAGCCAAGCGTTCGCTTTCAGCACGTTGACGGCTTTTGGGGAGGATTTCGCGTTCAGCCCAATGCCAAATCGTCTACGATTCAAACCGTTGGGCTTAATGAACACCAACTGGTGAAGGAAAAGTACCGTCCTCAGCTACAAAGTTCGCTTGGGCCTTCGTTCTGGAGTCGGTATTGTCGGTTACGCAAACTGGTCACATTTGTCTTACAGGGTGAGTTTGGTTATGTCCGACACCGGCTACAGCTACGTCGTTCCAACCAAAATTGAATTTACGTTCGTCGTCCATGTGCGAGTCAACAGCGTATCTAATCTGCTGACCGTACGTAATAAACCATACTATTTATGAGCGGTCTCATTCGTTTTTTGCAGACACTCGATTACATGCGCCTTGTGCTGGGTATATGCATCCTTGTAGATGGATACCCACTCATTTTCTTTTTCCGGGAAACCCTCAAGCTAGCTCCGGGCAGCACGGCCTTTACGGCGGCAGCGCTGGCAGGTGGATTAGTGCTGATGGTTCCTTTCACACTTTTCAGGCGCTTGTACCGTCCAAACATCACTATGTTAGGGCTGGGCGTTGGATTCCTGCTGCTCTGTATATTTTATATGTATGTGTACATGGGTGATCCCGGTTTCAAGGATTACACCAAGGATATGATCTATTATACATACATTTTCATTTTCATTTTTCTCCTTATAAACATTCCCAACGATATTATCAGGGTGTTTATCCCGGTTGTCATTCTGTTTACGTTTATATCCAATCTGGGTCTTATCTACTCCCTGATGACAAATCCAACTTGGGCACTTGGGCAACGAGCGACCATTACGTTGGGTGATAACGATGAAGGTTCGGGAAACCCCCACGCGTTTGCCCGCAACGCGTTTATGGGCCTAGTAGCCTGCGCGATTTGGCTGGTACGACCACAAACAGGTGTAATCTTTCGGTTATTCGCGTTGTTTGCCGGCATTCTGAACCTCGCTATTCTGATATTGACGCAAACGCGGTCTGGTATTTTGGCTATGCTGATAGCGTTAGCCTTTTTTATGTTCTACAATGTACGTCCGGCCCAAATTCGAATGGCAGTCCGGGGTATTTTTCGACCCATTCCTATTATCACAATTATCCTAGGTTTCGTTGGCGTGGTCATCTTCTTTCAGAAGTTTAGTGATACCTACGGAATCTTGTATAGTTATGTACTGGCCTTTGCGGAACGGAATCTTGAAAACGTGTACGCTTTATTGGGACTAAAAGCAAAAGGAGCGGCCTATCAGGCAACGCTGGACGCTTCGGCAGCGAACCGATCCGTCAGCGCAAACTTCTTCTCGAATGTATTATCCGGACACTTATATATGCTGATTCTAGGCTACGGGTATAAGTTTTTGTATCTCGACGTACCGGTCATGGAAGCCTTAACGAATCATGGCATACTGGGTTTCGTGTTTTTTGGCGGTCTGAATGGCCTGATTTTCTATCACATATTGACAATCATGCGGACCAATCCGAACCCGTTGAGCACGTTTTTAGCTTATTTCTATATGTTGATCCTTGTCACCCTGTTTACCAACGGACGACCCAACGAAATAGCCTTCTGGTTTCCCTTGGCACTGATGATTCGGTTTATTGGCGTTGAGCACTTATTCCCGACTTATTTATCAAATCATCCAACAGCGGCTGACGGTACGGATCAATATGTTGTTGTACCTAACAATCAGGCCTCCTGATGCGTATTCTGATTGTTCATAACATCCTATGGGCACACTATAAATCCGTTGTGTTTCAAGCATTACAGCGCCTGGTTGATCAACGACCTGATGTGACTGTGCTTGTGCTGCAAATTGCGCGTAACGAACGCTCCAGAGCTGGGCTGGAAGCTGAAGTAGGCACGACAGCCCCTACTTATGCTTATGACTACGACTTACTTTTTGATCGGTATTTAGAGGATGTAACCTTGGTTGAGCGAATGCAAGCTCTGCTCCAGAAAGCCAGGAAATTTCGACCCGATGTAATACACCTTACTGGTTACTACGACCCAGCTCAACTATTACTGCTAGGATGGGCTAAGGTTCAGGGCATACCCGTTGTAATGCAGAATGAGAGCACAGCCGTAGATCACAAGCGAGGCAGCTTAAAAGAGTACTTTAAACGGTTCGTCTTTAGTCAATGTGCCGGTTTTTTTTGTTTTGGTAGTCAGTCCGCTCAATACCTGATTCAATTAGGCGTAAAATCGGCAAAGATCCTGCTTCAGAAAAACGCGGTAGATAATGCTACGCTTCGTTCGGTTTACGAAAAATCCGTTAGCCAACGCTCTAACCAGCAGCAGGCTTTGGGCTTACGACAGCATAATTTCATTTTCGTTGGCCGGCTGATCGAATTCAAAAATTTACCAACGCTCATTACAGCATTTGCGCAGGCTATTACTCAGTCGGCCATGGCGCATCAGTGGGGCTTGGTTTTACTGGGCGATGGTGTAGAGAAAGACTCTTTACAAACTCAGATCAATGCGTTAAACCTTACTGATCGGGTAACTCTGTTATCAGGTCGTCCGTGGTTCAGGGTACCGGAGATACTGGCTCTCAGCGATGTCCTAGTGCTACCAAGCCGGTCAGAACCTTGGGGTTTGGTTGTTAATGAAGCAATGGCTTGTAGTTTACCCGCTATTGTGTCAGAACGATGCGGCTGCGTTCCGGATTTAGTGCACGACGGTCAGAATGGCTTTGTGTTTAATCCTGATCAGCCTGCTCAATTAGCCGATCAGCTTAAGCAAGTTATGGACGGATTGGTTGATCTAAAGCGGATGAAAAACGCGGCTGAACAATCAGTTGTCCCTTATTCTCCCGAAGCGGTAGCTCAGGAAATGTTTGACGGTTTTAGTAAAATCACGACATAACGTTTTACTTCGCAGCACGTTTATGCGAATCTTAAATATTTGTGCTTATACCTGGGAAGCCGGAGGCCCACCCAAAATCATCTTCGACCACACGCAGGTTGCTTTGCGCTATGGTCATCAGGTCGATATTCTCAGCCCCATTACTGCTGGCGAAAAACCGTATCCGGTTCCAGAGGGTGCTAGACTGATTTTATGCCGACGCACACCGGTGATCAGCCGTTACTTCAGAGAATTCTCGGGCGAGCTTTATCAGTATATCAAAAAGCACAGCAAAGAATACGACGTTATTCACTGTCACGGTCTCTGGCATTTTGGAACGCTGGCTCCGTTCATGATTGATCACAGTGTAGCAAAAGTGATCACGATTCATGGCGTGCTCGACCGCTGGGTATACGCGCACAACAATTGGAAAAAACAGTTGATGGACACGCTGGCTCAGAAACGATTTCTCCGCCGGGCGGATCTAATTCAAATAAACAACACAGACGAGCGAGAAGACATACTTCGCTATCTGGGTACTCCTCATTCCAATGTTGTTATCCTTCCGAATGGCATTAAGCTGAGTGATTTTGCGCAGTTACCGCCAAAAGGCAGGTTTCGACAGAAATTTGGCTTACCCTCGTCCAAAAAGCTGGTCTTATTCATGAGCCGGCTTAATGTAAAAAAAGGGCTTGGCCTGTTATTACCGGCATTCAAAGAATATGTCCGCCACCATCCAGATACTGTCCTGGCAATAGCCGGGGGTAACGATGGCTATGAAGCGACTACCCGGCAGTTTATAGAAGACAATAAGCTTGGTGATTCTATTCACCTTGTAGGTATGCTGACCGGTGACGACAAGAAGGCAGCCCTTGTAGACGCCGATCTATTCACGCTGCCTTCGTACTCGGAGGGCTTTTCTATGGCGGTGCTCGAGGCTATGGCGGCTGGCACCCCCGCTTTAGTGTCGGATCGAGTCGGTTTTGGTGAGACTATCCGTCAACATGAAGCCGCTGGCCTCATCAGTGATCTGACTCCTGAAGCGCTTCAGAAAGAGCTAGAAAAAATGCTTGGCGATTCTCAACTCCGCCAGCAGGTTGCCCGAAATGCTACTACACTGGTACAAACACAGTACGATATCGACATTGTTGCTAAGCGCCTGCTGGATGAATACGAAAAAATTGTACGCGCAAAAAAACTTAAATCGTCACCTGTTTCTGAACTACCTTAGACCAGTCTACCTGCCGATCAGCCTCCGCCAGATCAACGAAAGGAAACTCCATTAGAAGCTGTTTGAGCTTGGGCAAGCAGTTTTTCAGACCGTAGTACGATTTGAACTGGCGCGACCGGCTCAGACCCGGAATCATGGGTTGTTCTGCGTCGAAGTCGCGGGGGTGAAAATACGTCATTACGTAGGGCGAGCGGTTCATCAAGCCCCTAATTGCCCGGTAAGGTAGCAAGCGGAAATAGCCCCCGCCTGAGAAGATCAAATCCTGACCCATCACTGCCGCCGTATTGATCGGAAACTCCTTTAGCAACGTGCCATTGATATTCAGGTAGCCCGGCTCGAACATGCCCAAAGACGCGTCGCCACCGTGCGCCCGCCGAGCCGAAAAGACGGAACAATCAATTTCGATACCTTGCTCCATCAAAATCGGGAAAACCCAGCGATTGTAGGCTTTGATCGAGAAGCCGGGCGCTCGGTACGACCGAACTTTCTTACCCGTAATATCCTGCAAATGCTTAATGGATCGTTCCAGATCAGCCTGAAACTCAGCCGGGGTCTGCTCGTAAGCAAGCTGGTGCGCGTACGAATGCGTTGCAATTTCGTACCCTGCCGCATCAATGCGACGGATAACGTCAGGATGCTTGTCAGCTACCCACCCTAAGCAAAAGAAAGTCGCTCGGCTGTTTGTGTCTTCCAAAAGCTGAAAAATGCGGTCCATATTGGCATGAATCCGCGTTTCGTAGCGGCTCCATTCAGCCTCAGTTCGCGTCGACGCATTGTCCAGAATATGAAACCACTCTTCAATATCAAATGTCAGGATATTCATAAGTATAAACGTCGCTAACAACCGGAGCAGACCGTTGCTAGCGACTACAATTAATAGAAACGCTTTCCGGCGGCAAGAAACGCTTTAACGTCATCGCGGGTCGGGAACGTAAAATAGGTCATTTGGGCAGCGTCATTTTCGATTAGCTTATAATCGCCCGAGTGGATCTTCTCAATGGACTCCAGGATAGCGTCCATGCCCATTTTCTTTGTAACATCGATCAACTGAGCCTGACTCATCCCCCCGATCTCCAATTTTTTCTGAACGAGAATCGGCCCACTGTCAATACCTTCGTCAACAAAGAAGACAGATACACCTGTATGTGTCTCACCGTTTTTCAAGACCCAGAACGACGGCATTAAACCCCGGTACTTCGGTAAAAGAGCGGTGTGGAGATTGATGCAACCGTACGTCGCCACATCTAACAGCTTCCGTTTGAAAATCTGATTACCGGCAATTGACACTAACAAATCAGGTTTGTAAGCCCGGATCTTCTCCAGATTTTCGTCTTTGTTAATCGCTCCTTCGATTGTAATCAGAGGTATGTTCCGGTCAGCCAGCACCTTTCTGACGTTATTACGGCTATCCATTTTAGAAAGCACGTACTTAAATCCGTACCGGACAAAGAAGGGTAACCCAAAAATATCGTAGGTTTTCTTCATCTTCTCCCCGAAGCTTTCCCGCTTACCAAATGGCGATACGTCAAAAACTACGGTAGCTACAACTTCAGCATAGGGAGGCAGTTTTTTCAGCAGGTAATCAATATTTCGGGCGAGGTAGAACGGATCGTCCTGCGTCAGAATCACAAGGCGCATAAATCGTTAGATAGAGGTTGTTGGTCACAAAACTAAGCAATCCATCGTAAAGCAACGCTTCATTTCTTAACGAACGATAATCTTGTGGCTAAGCTGTTGTCCATCTGCCGTTTCCAGATAGGCGATGTAAAGACCCGCAGCGGCTTCTTCCAAACCAATTGACAACTCATCATAAGCCTTACCGCGCCAGTCTTTCACCAGCCGCCCCATCAGATCCCGCACAGCAACCGACGTGATTGTCATATTCTTCGCTTCGATGTGCAAAGTACGGTCAGCAGCCAATGGATTCGGATAGAGTCGTACGGGAGGCTCCACTTCTGCAACACCCAGGACGAGTGGTTTCGAAACAACCTCGTTACTGTATGCTGACTCCGAAGTATTGCTGTACGCGCGGAGCCGATAATAGTACGTGCCGAACGGATTTGACAAACTGCCGTCTGTATATGAACTTGGCAAGACAGATGAGTTCGTAGTAAAGGTGATAAGTCGCTTAAATCCACCTCGTGTGCTATCGCTTCGTTCCAGAACTAGTGTCTGAGCCGTTGGGGGTGTTGTCCAGCTTAGTTGGATAGCTTTTTCAGAAATCGGTTTTGCAGCCAGGGTCGTTATAGTCGAGATGGCGTCCGCAATGGGTACGCCATCGAAGCTAAACGCCCGCATTCCTCGCGAATTTTTAAGCGTTGGTCCGTTGTAAAAAGGGGACAAGGCATCCGAAAAATAAGCGGGAAGGTACCGAATTGATTTAGCCGACGACGGCTGTCTAAGGCTTACGACTACTTGGTTTCCTTTAGTGGTTCCCCCCGAAAGAAGTCCAGCCTGTCCGTCCAGATAAAAGTAATCTTTCAGCGCCCGACTTCCAATCATCTGCCCGGTTGCGAAGTTGTAATAGGCTGTATCTTTCCAGACCATCTGCATGTCGTTATCGAACACAAGCGTGATGGAGTCTTTACGAGCGTTATAGAACACTTTTTTAATATCCGGCGAGTTAATCTGCAAGGTGTCTTTGTAGCCATAAAAGTCCCGCGCTATCTGCCGGAACTGCTCATAAGCCAGTTGCTGATGTCCGAGCGGATCATAATGGATTCCATCATAACCGCGTCCGCCGATTGTCGCAATCGATTCTACGTTAGAAAACAAATATTTCGTTCGTCGCTGGAAGTCTCGCAGAGCAGCCGCCCCTTCCACTTTATCGGCCAGAATGTTGATTTGGCCAACGTACAGCCGGGCATTTCCATAGTCTTCGTGAAACTGATTGTAGAGCGTTTTAAATTTCTCGTCATAACCGGCAGGTTCATTACCAGCCTCGTCTTCGCCCTGCTTCCAGATAATGGCTTTTACATTTTTATCGACGCCAGCCCACTTCGCCCGAAAAAGTAATCGTCCGTAGAATGTGCTTAAATCGGCATGATTGGCCGGATTCCTCGCCGAAAGCGCTAGAATTCCCGTTCCACCGTAAGCCCCGTTCAGGACCAGCGTTGGTATGCCATACTGCTCTAGAATTAGCCGCTGGAGTGTCAATCCGAACCCACCTACGCTCCCATACGGGTCTTTGGCCCCGTACCACCGCATATCGTTCGGAATGTCCGTAGATCCATAAACGTAACTGGCATTACGCAGGTATTTATCATCAAAATTAAAGGCATAATATTCTTCAAGACCCGACAGCGCCAAGGCATTCGATTGGCCGTGAATGATATAAACGTCTCCGCAGACAATACGCTTCCGATCCGCTACTAACGTAGAGTCAATCCCCTTGTACATAAAAACCCGGAATTCATATTCGGCCCGTTCCGCTTTAATTGTGCTCGTCAACTTAAACGACGCATTAGCGACTGACGACACAAGCGTCTGGCTAACAGCTTGTATTAGCTGGCCTTCGCGCAGCACCTGCATCCCAATTTTCTGGTAGCCAGTATTGGTAACGGTACCGCTAACGGTTACATCGGCTTGGCCGGCGGCATTGCGCGGATAAAGCTGAAGGTCTCGCGGTATCTGGTCGAAACGTACTTGCGCTGTGACCGTAAAATAGCATAAAAACAATATCAAGCTGGTGTGGAGTAACTTCATTGACTTTTTCCTCTCTAAAAAAAGTGATAATATTGCACCATAAATCAGGAGTAAACGCTTCTGTAAAAATAACCGGATTTCGGAATTACAAGCTGTTTTTGATAAAGCGATTTTAACAGGAGTATTACTTGGGCATGGCCGACGTATCAGTCATAATTTTAACGCATAACGAGGAAAAACACATTGCCCGGTGCTTGCAGAGCCTGCATCCCTTTACTGACAAAGTATTTATTGTCGACTCGTTTTCAACCGACCGAACCGTCGAAATTGCTCGTTCGCTCGGTGCAGTTGTTGTACAGAACCCCTGGGTTAATTACGCGATGCAGTTCAACTACGGCATTGATAATACGCCGTTTAAGACGACCTGGCTGATGCGGATGGATGCGGATGAGTATGTACTACCTGAATTAGCGGCTGAAATCAATCAGCGTCTGGCGACGTTATCACATGATGTGTCGGGCATATACGTTAAGCGACGAGTTCTTTTTTTCGACAAATGGATACGGCATGGTGCTTACTATCCAATCTGGCTGCTGCGGCTATGGCGCCGTCAGCAAGGTATCTGCGAGGAAACCTGGATGGACGAACACATTAAGTTATCACAAGGTAAATCCATTCAGTTTCAGCACGATCTGGTTGATCATAATCTGAACAACCTTACTTGGTGGACACAAAAACATAACAATTATGCCATCCGGGAAGTCATTGATTTATTGAACATTAAATACAATTTCGACAAGACGCAACGAGTCGAACCTAAATTATTTGGCTCGCAGGAACAACGAGTCCGTTACCTAAAAATACAATATGCGTCATTACCTTTGTTTACCAGACCGTTTTTGTATTTTTTCTATCGGTACTTTGTTCGACTAGGGTTTCTGGATGGAAGACGAGGATTAGTTTGGCACTTTTTGCAAGGACTTTGGTACCGTTTCTTGGTAGACGCCAAAATGTTCGAAGTGTATTTTCACGCTGGACGAGACAAACAGGCAATTATCGAATTTTTCAGAACGCATTATGGCAAAGACCTCAGCCCAAACAACCGACCCTGAGAAGGCAGTCGGCCGCACGGATCTGTCGGTTTATGATATTAGTTGGTATAAGCCCGGTCCGCGCTGGAAAATCATTTTATGGTTTCTGGTAAACTCGGTTACGCTCAATACATATCTGCCTATTCCTATTGCCATCAAACGATTTATCTTGAAACTGTTTGGGGCAAAATTAGGCGTTGGCGTAGTTATCAAGCCTGCCGTCAACATCAAATACCCTTGGTTTCTGCGGGTAGGCAATCACGTCTGGATTGGCGAACAGGTATGGATTGACAATTTAAGCGAGGTTGTGATCGGCGATCATAGCTGCCTGTCTCAAGGTGCTCTTATTTTGACAGGCAACCATAATTATCGGCGATCCACTTTTGATCTAACAAGCCAACCTATTACAATTGACGACGGCGTCTGGATCGGTGCTAAAGCGGTAGTCTGCCCAGGGGTACGTTGTCATTCGCATTCGGTTTTGGCGGTTAATTCGGTAGCTACCCGTTCGCTGGAAGAATACGGAATCTATCAGGGTAACCCGGCGGTCTGGGTTCGTAAACGAGACATTGCAGCGTGAAAGTATCTATCATTACGGTTGTCTTCAACGGAGCCGAACACATCCGGGATTGCATCGAATCAGTCCTGAACCAGACATATACAGATATAGAGTATATCGTTGTAGACGGAAAATCGACAGATGGAACTGTTGACATTATTCGCTCTTATGGTACAAAAATTGCTCGATTTGTATCTGAACCGGATAAAGGGTTATATGATGCAATGAATAAAGGCATTGGCATGGCTACCGGCGACGTGATTGGCTTGCTCAATGCGGATGATTTTTACCGGCATGATCGGGTTATTGACAACATGGTTGCTACGTTTGTCCGGACAAACAGCGATGCGGTTTATGGCGACATGATTTATGTAGACCGACTTGATAGTCAAAAGCTTAAGCGTTACTGGCGTTCAGGCTGGTATCGGGACAATGCTTTTTTGTGGGGCTGGATGCCCGGCCATCTGTCGTTTTTTGCCAAACGATGGTTGTACGAAAAACACGGTCTTTTCCGACTCGACATGAAGAGTGCCGCCGATTATGAATTGATGTTACGCTTTATTCACAAAAACAAAGCCAAGCTGGCTTATATGGACGAAGTGACGATTGTTATGCGGGCGGGTGGTATTAGCAATAGCAGCCTTAAAAACAGGATTCGGGCCAATCAGGAAGACCGAATCGCCTGGGAACTGAATGGATTGACTCCTTATTTTTTCACCTTATGGCTAAAACCATTGCGCAAACTAAAACAATACATTACCAAACCCCCAGCCATACCGACAACTACGGTTAAGTAGTAGCCGTACCGTTTGATCAAATTATACTTGTGCTTTTGCGTAAAGAATAGATTTTTACGCCAACCTAAAGTACCTCTGCACTTAGTTTTGTGCAAAAAAACGCTCCACACCTTTTAACATAAATGGGCTTTGTCTGATAAACTGCTCTAATAAAGGGTCACTCGGTGGTAATTCACCTAACTAAAAAGCCTTATGAATCTCGATCTATTAATTGCTTACCTACAGAATAAGATGACCGATGAACTGTTCAAGCTCGGCTTGTATCAGTGCATTCTTTCTTTTCTGGTAGCCTGTTTTGTATCTGTCGTATCGATTCCGGTCGTCATAAAGATTTCCGAGCTTAAATCGCTCATGGAAAAACCGGGAGAACGCCGTGCACACTCCACCCCTACACCAACATTCGGTGGTATCGCTATTTATGCTGCCGTTCTGATTGCTTACTTCCTATGGCCTAGCATTGACCAGACGGATGTATACCGGACAAATTTGTCAGTGGCGGGGATGACTATCCTGTTTTTCATTGGTATTAAGGATGATCTGGTAGGGATCGATCCCAACAAAAAAATTATATTCCAGATTCTGGCGGCAATGATTCTGATTTTTTTCGGCGATCTGCGCGTCGATTACCTGTACGGAATCATGGGTTTCCACCACATCGCCGAAATTGTTGGCATCCTGTTGACGTGCTTCATTTTTATCGCGCTCACCAATGCTATTAACCTTATCGACGGTATTGATGGATTGGCGGGTGGTATTGCGACCATTGCCAGCGGCACATTTGGGGCGTGGTTTTTACTGACTAACCACTTCGCGATGGCTTGCTTAGCCTTTACACTGACCGGAGCACTGCTAGGCTTTTTGCGGTTTAACTTCTCGAAGACCAGTAAAATCTTCATGGGCAATACAGGCTCCCTGATTATCGGTTTCATGCTGGCTTTTTTCGCCGTTCGTTTTGTCAATCTAAACGCTTCTTACCGCTTCGAACCTACAGCTTTCTTCAATGCGCCCATCATCGCCATCGTTATTCTGATTGTCCCCATATTTGATACATTGCGCGTGTTTCTGGTGCGCATTCTTGCACGTCGCTCACCGTTCTCCGCCGACCGCAACCACATGCACCATATCTTACTGGATAATGGCCTTTCTCACGCTCAGGCTACGGCTGTACTTTGCGGAGCATCACTGGCAAACACCCTGCTGTTTTTTCTGCTACACCGCAATATCACAAATACCCAATCCCTGCTGATTTTAGGAGGTTTGTTTGGGGTTTATATGATTGCAAGCTTTTCGCTGAAGATGCGAGCTATGTACGTATCAACCCACCCACGTCGTCGCCGGGCGGTTTTACGTCGGGAGCTGCAAAGTGGCATCATTGGCCGTCGTATCGTAGACTACCTATAGCCCCTAACGGCGGCTTAGTTTTTCTCATTTACTTAGATTATGGAAAAGCAGGACTGTACTACACCAGTCCTGCTTTTTCGTTTCGTTTAACCGAGGTTAGAAACAAGTTACGCTGGCGTAAACGGGATTTTAAGAAGGTCTCTTTTGCTAGGCTAGCCGGTTTTGACAAATAACAGAGCCCACATCAACTTTTAGATAGCTGATTTTGTTATCCTCACAAGTCAGATACTGTTTCATCTGTTATCTTTGCGGCTTCATTTGGCCGTCACGTTCTATTTCTATTATGTTATCGATCAGCAATTTACAAGCCTTTATTGGCGACAAACAAATACTAAAAGGTCTCGACCTGCAAGTTAATGCCGGTGAAGTCCACGCAATTATGGGTCCAAACGGGGCTGGTAAGAGCACGTTGGCATCCGTTCTGGCAGGTCGTGAGGACTACGAAGTAACGGGCGGTAGTGTGTTGTTTGATGGCAAAGATCTCCTGGAGATGTCCCCTGAAGATCGGGCGGCAGAAGGAATTTTCTTGGCGTTTCAGTATCCGGTCGAAATTCCGGGTGTGAGTACGACCAACTTTCTGAAAACAGCCATGAACGAGATTCGCAAATATCGGGGGCAGGAGCCACTCGATGCGGTGCAGTTCCTGAAGTTGATGAAAGAGAAGATGAAACTCGTCAACATCGACCAGTCGCTCCTGAGCCGATCGCTAAACGAAGGCTTTTCGGGAGGAGAAAAAAAGCGGAACGAAATTTTCCAAATGGCCATGCTCGAACCTAAGCTGGCTATTCTGGATGAGACGGATTCGGGATTGGATATCGACGCATTGCGGATTGTAGCTGATGGGGTCAACAAACTTCGTTCGCCGGAACGGGCTACTATCGTTGTTACCCACTACCAGCGCTTACTGGACTACATTGTTCCAGACTATGTGCACGTATTGTACAAAGGCCGCATCGTTAAGTCGGGACCTAAAGAACTGGCTCTTGAGCTGGAAGAAAAAGGGTACGACTGGATCAAAGCCGAAGCAATATAGTCCTCATCAAGCAGTAACGAGTCGGCAGTTAGCCTAACCTATTTACTGCTTGCCGTTAACTGCCAACCGAATATGAATCCTTCTTACGCATCATATAACGAATTTAAAAACCAGCTCCTGGCCGCTTTTCGAACCAACGAAGAGCGCATGAACGGAGAAAGTAAAACCCCGTTGCACCAGCTTCGCCGGGCGGCTTTAAACCAGTTCGATCTGTTGGGCTTTCCGACCATTCGACACGAAGAATGGAAGTATTCCAACGTTAGTGGGTTGTTCAAGGAAGCTTTTGACCTCGAAAGTCCGACTACGCTCACTACAGAAGACCTAGTCCCACTGGAGATACCCAATCTGGATGGTAATATTCTGTACTTTGTCAATGGTCGCTATCAACCCGAACTTTCGCGGATTATCAGCCCCTCAGAACAAGTACAGATTTCAAGTTTTGCAGAAGCGACAAAAGCAAATCCTGATCTGGTAGGTTCGCATTTCGCTCGTTATGCCGACTATCAGGACAACGCATTCACGGCTCTCAATACGGCTTTGGCCAGCGATGGTGTCGTGATTCACGTACCTGCCAACAAGACGGTTGAGCAACCTATCATTTTACGCTTTGTCACGGATGCCCGACAGCAGAATATCGCGTCTCAACCACGTAACCTCATCATCGTCGGTGAGAACGCAGAGGTAACCGTAGCAGAATCGTACAGAACGCTTGGCGATCGTTCCAGCTTTGTCAATGTCGTGACGGAGATTGCGCTGGACCGTGAAGCGCGGATGCAGTATTACAAAGTCCAGGACGAGAGTGAGAAAGCTTACCACATCGGTACAACACAGGTAAGCCAGACCGACAGTAGTCATTTTTATTCGGCTACCGTCACGCTTAACGGCAACTTCATCCGTAACAATCTCAATATTGTTCTCAACGGTCAGCACGCCGAAGCATTTATGTACGGCCTTTACATGCCGAACGGGCGTCAGCATATCGACAACCACACGCTTGTTGACCACGCTATGCCTAATTCGTACAGCAGTGAGTTGTACAAAGGCATTCTTGACGACAATAGTACGGGGGTCTTTAACGGCAAGATTTACGTACGGCCCGATGCCCAGAAAACCAATGCCTACCAATCGTGTAAAAACGTGGTGTTGTCTTTGGGAGCGTCCATGAACACCAAACCGCAGCTGGAAATTTTTGCCGACGACGTGAAGTGCTCTCACGGCACGACGACGGGTCAGCTTAACGACGAAGCGCTGTTTTATATGCGGTCGCGGGGTATTCCAAAAGACGAAGCAAGAACGTTACTTCTTTACGCCTTCTCGCAGGATGTACTAAGCCAGATCAAGATTCAACCTATTCGGGAATACCTGGAACGGGTTGTAACAGAAAAGCTAACTAAGTAAGCGGAGCACAAATTTTTTGCAGAAAGCCGGGTAATCGTCAACGATGCCCGGCTTTTTCTATGGAAGCTGGTTTTCTTTTTTTACGCTTCATTGACGGCAGCCTGTTGCTTTCCAGCGATTCATTTAAAAAACTTACAGACTATGGACGCAAATTAATTCCAGCTTATTTTAGCGTATCTTTTCCGAACGATGAGAACACTCTTATTTATTTCTTGCTGGCTTTTCATCAATACGTTTACGCTTGGTCAAAGCATACGCTTCACATTCGAGGGAGATTCAACCACACTGCCATTCGTTCGGGATAGTCTGCGAGGAATTTCCGGACTTGAAATAATACCCGCTACTGGTGATTGGCATTTTGTCAGCGATAGAGGCTGGCACTTTACGTTCACATCCATCCATAAAATCGGAGACTTAAGTGACGGTGCCCGTGTTAAGGCTGCTCAGAAAACCCCATTTTGGTTTGAAAGCATCCGCTACAACGCCCAGGACAGCACTTATTTCTGGACGGACGAGCATGAATTTGTAACTTCGCTTCATTACGGAAAAACAATCGGTAATGACGATTGCAAATTACTGATAAAGATCCCTCTTCCTGGTTCGAACAAAGGACTTGAAGGAATAGCATTGACACCTTCCGGCACTCTTTGGGTAGCCCCTGAAGCAGGTTGGGAAGGCCAAACGCAACTAAATCAGGACACGATCAGCTTTATCCGGTATGCGGACCCACAGGTTGCTGATCCCATTGCCGAGCGGTACAAATACAGAATTGATCGTTGCCCGTTCGCGCAGGGAGAAGAGCGGTTAGGCGGTATTTCGGAAATACTCGCTGTTGATGATCAGCGTTTACTAGTATTAGAACGCTGCTATGATGCCGCACAAAAACGTGTAACAGCTAAATTGTACCTGGCTACCTTGGACACAACGGCCAAAACGTTACAGAAACAGCTGGCTTTCGATTTCAATACTCAGTTTCCCGGAATCGTTTGTAACTTGGAGGCAATGGCTTGGGCGGATGCTCAGAAACAAACACTTGTTTTGGTTGCAGATGATAATTTTCGTCGGCAAGGAACATTGCGAAATCAGATTATCCTACTTCAACGGCGCTGAAAGTAACTAGGTCACCTGGTAAGGAGTATTTAGATCATTTATACGTGATCGTTATTTCGCTTACGACTTGGTATAAATGGCATTGCTGCCAACTTATCAAATAGGATAAAACTAATATTTAACTTAACAATATAATATATGATCGCTACAACCGCGTTAAAAGATAATGCAACTCTAATTTTTAACAAAAGTTTTATAAGCATAAATAAGCATCACATTAAATAAATAGGCATAGTAAATTTCTAATTAGGTATTACTAGCTTTCCTTTTATTATTTATAAAATCGTTATAATTATATAGTTACCTAAACAGCTTTATTTTAAACTAATAAATACCGTAGCAGCTTGATTAGGACTTAAAATGTAAACTTGATTTAATTCCTAAATTACTCAGATAGACCTTATTGTCTTTGACTGGAATTGCCCCCTCTTTATCTTCGAGTGATTTATAAGGCAGGTAACTAACAAATTGTTGGCAAAACTTGCTCTCCACCGTGCTTCACTTTTCTTAGAAATAGCCAGTTGTCCACTACGCTGGTGACCAGTAAGTATTACTACTGGTTAATTGTACATTTTATCAGTTTCATCGGAGCTTGTAAATGTATTTCACAGGGCTACTTTGTCCAAAAACGGTTTCTATTACCAATTGTAAATAAGTCTGAGTGGTTTTCTGAAGCGCTTAGGCTAAGTCAGAAGTACCACACCAGGGGATCAATGATGCATAACGTGACAAGGAAAAAAGAAAATTTCTGTGTAATCGCATGGGTAGGTTTAATAACAATTGTTCTTTTGGGGGGTTCTCTAGGAGGCTGTACGTCGGCTAAGAAATTAGTCTACTTTCAGGAAACGACCACCCGCGACGATACGGTGACAATACCGGAACCATTTATTCCTACCATTAAGAAAGGCGATTTGCTGTCGGTTCAGGTTAGTAGCCTCAATCCCGAAGCATCAACCTATTTTAATCCTTCAGCCATGGCTGAAGCTAGCGTAGTCCCTAACACGACCAATCAGCTAACGAGGGCGTCTGGTTATTTAGTTGGCCAAGATGGTACCATAAAACTACCTCTGATCGGCCAATTGACAGTAGTCGACCTTACGACCGCCAAAGCTGGTGAGTTAATCAGCAGTCGGCTTAAGTCTTACCTGAAAGAACCAACTGTCAACGTACGAAATCTTAATTTCAGAATCTCGGTACTTGGTGAAGTAGCACGGCCATCGCTCTTTACGATCCCCAGCGAGCAGATCACATTACCTGAAGCGCTGGGCTTAGCAGGTGATCTAACGATTTACGGCCGCCGTGATAACGTCTTGATCATTCGGGAGCAGGGCAATCAGCGCGTTTTTGCCCGCATTGACCTGACCCGACGCGACGCCTTTCGGTCGCCTTATTACACGCTGCACCCCAACGATGTGGTTTATATTGAGCCAGCTAAGGTGCGTGTTACCAGCGTAGACAGAGCCTATCAACTTGCCCCAATCATAACGGGGATTTTATCAATTATTGCCATCATAGCAACCCGCCCTTAACGAAACCACCACAACCCCTGAACGTTACTTTTAATTGATATGGCATCCAAATCGGCACATTCGTACGCTAATTATCAGGTAGTCGAGTCGCAGGAGTCCCCCCTGCGTACCTACTTACTACCTTACTTCCGACACTGGCCGTGGTTCGTGCTGTCGCTAGCCCTGGCACTGGCAGGTGCTTATGCGTACCTGCTTTACAAGCAGCCTATTTACCGTATCCAGGCTAGTCTTATGCTTCAAGACGAAAAGCGGGGTACAGTAGATAATACGCCACTGAAAGAACTGGAAACGTACTCGCCCAAAAAGGCAGTTGAAAATGAACTGGAAGTAATCCATTCGTCAATGCTTATGGATCGGGTGGTGACAAACCTGCATCTGGATACCCGCTACTACCGAAAAGCGTCTTTCGGCAAACGGGAGATTTACGGCGATTCGCCAATTTGGTTACTCGTTGAATCAGGCAAACCCGAGCTCTACAAGAAGATGCTTGAGGTGTCTTTTCCGTCTAGCCAGTCTATTCAGATCAACAACCAGACTTACCCGCTAAACCAACGCATCCAGACACCGCTGGGCACTATGCGCGTTATGACCCGCAAGCCGATAAGCGCCGAAACGGCACCGATGCTGGTGCAGGTCATGCCACAAGCTGCGGCTGTTGGCTTGTACCTGGGTAATCTGAAGGCAGAACCAACGAGCAAAACATCTGCGGTTATTCATCTTACGCTCGAAGATCCCGTACCTCAGAAAGGGGAAGCCATTCTGAATAGCCTTATCAATGAATATAACCAGGCGGCCATTGCCGATAAAAGCAAAGTAACTGCTAATACGCTCAAGTTCATCGAGAACCGACTGAATATGGTGTCGAGCGAGCTGTCCTCGGTTGAGAGAAACGTAGAGCAGTATAAGTCTACACTGGGCATTACTGATCTTAGCTCACAAGCGCAGACAATGTTGCAAACCGCTCAACAGAACGACGCGCAGCTCAATCAGGTGACCATTCAATTGGCGGCACTCAACGATCTACAGGAGTTTGTCAACGATAAGTCTGATAAACGGGGTAGTACCCCCGCAACGGTTGGTTTGAATGATCCGGCCCTCTTGGGTCAGATCGACAAGCTGTCTCAGCTGGAGCTTAAGCGTAAGGAACTGATCCAAACAACGTCGGAGGAAAACCCAAACCTCCAGATTATTGACAACCAGATCAAGGATACGAAGAACAACATTGAGCATAACATCAAGACCATGAAGTCTATGCTCAGCCGTTCGCAACAGCAGTACGTCGCTCAAAACCAGAATCTGGAAAGTGTTATCCGGAAGATTCCAAAGCAAGAGCGTACCCTGATGGATATTACCCGTCAGCAAACCATCAAAAATAATCTGTACACGTACCTGTTGCAGAAGCGCGAAGAAATGGCGGTCACGTTTGCGGCTACAATATCGGATAGCCGTACTATTGATGCCGCCAAGAGTAGCATCAGCCCAGTTAAGCCAGTAGGTATTGTTATCTACGCCCTGTTTGGGTTAGTCGGTCTGCTGGTACCAACGGCAGCTATCGCCGGTAAACGTGCCATGAATACGCGGGTGATGCGTCGGGGCGATGTCGAGGAAGTTACGCAGGTACCCATCATGGGAGAGGTAATGAGCAAGAAGCACCGTGACGTGTTAGTGGTAGCACCAAACAATCGGTCGGTTATTGCCGAACAGATTCGGGCGATCCGTACGAACCTCAACATCGATAAACATGATTCGGAGGAAAGTCAGGTGATGCTGTTCACGTCCAGCATCAGTGGTGAAGGAAAATCCTTTCTGTCACTGAATCTAGGCGCCAGTCTCGCTTTGTTACGCCAGCCGACCGTCATTTTAGAAATGGACATGCGGATGCCTCGTCTGCACCAGTCATTCAACATTGACAACTCGATTGGGTTGAGCAACTACCTGAACGGAGAAGCGACTATAGGAGAAATCCTGAAACCCATTCCAGGTTATCCTAACTACTTCCTTATTCCGAGTGGTCCTCTACCACCAGATCCATCGGAACTATTGAGTGGTCCGGCCATTAAGCAATTATTGCAGTCGTTACGCCAACAGTTCCGCTATGTCATCATGGATGCTCCGCCAGTCGGCGTAGTGACTGACGCCCAAATCGTTGCTCCGTATGCCGATAGCACACTGTTCGTTATTCGTCATGGCGTAACGCCCTTACAAAGTTTGAAAATGCTGAATACGCTTTACCGCGAACAGCGCTTCCAAAACATGAGTATCATTCTGAATGCGGTAGGTGGTAGCGACGCAAGCGCATACCATTTTAATCATGGTTACAAAAATAGCTACTCGTACAAGTAGCCCGCGATCCTGATTCTAACCGAGCGTTTGGCCTTTCAAAAAGCTGAACCAGCGCCTTCGGGCGAACCCTATTAAACAACAGGCTAATCCAACACTGTGAACATAACTAGTAATTCATATGCAGGCTTCTACCAATGGCAAAACAATCGACCTGTATCTAGACTACGACGTTCAAACGCGTCCAAATACCAGCAGAATGATCAGTGGAATTAAAAAGCGGGTATTCGACATAACAGTAGCTAGCTTGGTATCAGTGGCTATTCTTAGTTGGCTAATACCGCTTATAGCTATACTCATCAAGATGAACTCGCGGGGTCCTGCCTTTTTCATACAACCGCGAACGGGAAGAAGTGGGCGTGTCTTCCCGTGTCTGAAGTTTCGGACAATGCGGTATGAACCCGGTGCAGACTTTAAACAAGCTAGATTCGGCGATGATCGGGTAACGCGTATCGGCAAAATACTACGCAAGACGAATCTTGATGAAATGCCTCAGTTTCTGAATGTACTGGCAGGGCACATGAGCGTAGTAGGACCACGCCCCCACCCGCTTCCACTAGATGCCAAGCACTGGGATAGTTTACCTGGCTACCGCGAGCGCTACGCTGTGCGTCCTGGTATTACGGGCCTTGCGCAGGCACGGGGAGCGCGCGGTGAAACCGACGAACTGTACAAGATGAAGATCCGGGTCCGGTACGATCACCTGTACATCCATAAGCAATCAACCCGTTTGGATGCGCGAATTTGCTGGTGGACAGTAAAGTCAGCCATCAATGGTAATAAGAACGCTTGGTAATCCATTTGTAGACCTCAATACCAGTTATCAATTCTATGGCTAAAGTTCTACAAGTAGATCTCTATGATGCCGGGCTGGATTCAGCCGTAAGTGAAATGGTTCAGCAGTGCGATCCGGCATTGCCTCGTTCTAATTACTGCGTCAGTGCCACAGGCGCTCATGGTTTAGTCACCGCTTTTAAAGAGCCCGACTTCAAAGCCGTTCTGGATTCGTTCTACTGGAATCTGCCTGATGGTATGCCTGGCGTCTGGGTTGGAAAACTCAAAGGAGCACAACAGATGACCCGTTGCTACGGCCCTGACGTATTCCGGTATGTGTTTGCAAATAGTGCTAATAAACCAGTTAAACACTTTTTGTGCGGGGGTAAAGAAGGTGTAGCCGATGAACTAAAGGCAGCTGTTGCCAAAAAGTTTGGTAACTCACAGGTAGTAGGAACCTTCTGTCCTCCATTCCGTGAGATGTCGGACGATGAGTTTAAGGCCCTGGCCGAAACCATTAATAGCTCAGGGGCAAACATTGTGTGGATTGGCCTGAGCACCCCAAAGCAGGAACGATTTGCCCGACGGCTGGCCCAATGGACAAAGGTTAATTTCATCGTAACGGTTGGTGCTGCCTTTGATTTTCATACCGACCGGGTAGCGCAGGCACCAAGCTGGATGCAGCGCCTTTCGTTGGAATGGTTGTTTAGACTCATGGCAGAACCAAAGCGGCTGTACAAGAGGTATTTAGAAATTGTTCCGCTTTTCATTTTGCTCAATATTAAAGAAGTTTTCTCACCCGTTAAATAGTACACAATTATGAAAAAAGCGCTCGTCTGTGGTGCCGGTGGCTTCATTGGGGGTCACTTAGTAAATCGACTCAAATCGGAAGGTTACTGGGTTCGCGGTGTCGATATCAAAGAGAACGAATACGACAACAACAACTCGGATGAGTTCGTCATTGGTGACCTTCGGGATCCGCTCGTAGCCAGCAAAGTCGTTACGGCTGATCTTGACGAAATATACCAGTTGGCTGCTGATATGGGAGGTGCTGGCTTCGTCTTCACTGGTACGAATGATGCTGCCATCATGCACAACTCGGTTCTTTGCAATCTGAACATTCTGGAAGCGGCAAAAGACAAAGGTGTTCGGCGTATCTTCTACTCGTCGTCGGCTTGCATGTACCCTGAGTACAACCAAATGGACCCCAATAACCCAAAATGCTCGGAAGAGTCAGCTTATCCAGCGGCTCCTGACAGCGAGTATGGTTGGGAAAAACTATTCTCGGAACGCCTGTTCCTTGCTTACCAAAAGAACCACGGTATCGAAGCCCGTATCGCTCGCTTCCACAATATCTTTGGTCCACAAGGTACCTGGGATGGCGGTCGTGAAAAAGCACCTGCGGCAGTATGTCGGAAGGTAGCGATGGCCGAAGATGGCGGTTCAATCGAAATCTGGGGTGATGGTCAGCAGACTCGTTCGTTCCTGATCGTTGATGAATGTGTTGATGGTATCCGTCGGTTGATGAATTCGGATTTCTCGGGTCCGGTTAACCTGGGTTCAGAAGAAATGATCTCGCTGAACGACTTCGCGAAAATGGTGATTGACATTTCAGGCAAAAACCTGACAATCAATAATATTCCGGGTCCACTTGGTGTTAGAGGCCGTAATTCTGACAACCACTTGATTCAGGAAAAACTAGGTTGGGCTCCATCGACTCCACTTCGCAAGGGTGTTGAGAAAACCTACGACTGGATTACGGAACAAGTTCAGAAAAAAGTGCTTGTCCCGGTTGAAGCGTAATGGAACGTATCACTGCTACACTAACCAATCTTGAGCGTGAGGTAACAGCTCATGCTCAAGGGGTTAAGCAGGTTTTTCTGCGCAACAACGATACTCCGTCCAACATAACGCAGGTTGCTTACGGGCACTTTGCCCCGACGGATTATTGTGATTTACATTCGCACCAAACGATGGAGGAATGCTTTTTCTTCCTGAATGGTACAGGCGTCTACTTTGTTGGTGATCAAGCGATTCCTTTGCATCATGGTGTGTTCGTCAGAATTCCAGCGGGAGTTCTACATCGTCTGGAAGCCACCGGCGACGCCCCTTTGGAATACGTGTATTTTGGCGTGGCAACAGAATAACTTGCAATTGAGGTATTATGCTTAGTAAAGAGGTGTCAGATAACGATTCGACGGATGTGAACGCAGCTGTTGCTACACCAGTAGCTGAAAAACAACCCGTTTTATCGAGACCCATCTTGAAGCGGTTTGCGATCAACGTAGCATCGCTGTTCAGCGTTCAGGTAGCAAACATGTTATTACCTCTGCTTACCGTACCGTACGTTGTGCGGATCATTGGACCAGAACGATTAGGCTTACTCAATTTCTCACAAGCCTATGTAGCCTATTTTACATTACTGATCAATTACGGTTTTGAAACGGCATCCCTGCGATCTATCGCGGCCAACCGATCCGATAAAGCACATGTCAACCGGATCTTCAGTGAAGTGATTGCGGGTAAAGCCGTACTGTGGGTGTTGTCAACGTTGATTTTCGGCACGCTTTCTTACTTCGTTGCTGAATTTAGGGAACACCTTGTACTTCACATCTGTACGTATCTGATGTGTATAGGCACTGTTCTTTTTCCCGTCTGGCTTTATCAGGCGATGGAAGATTTGGGGAGAGTAGCTATTTTTAATCTGGTCGTCAAAGTAATCTTCTCCTTATCGGTATTTCTGCTGATCAGAAAACCCGAAGATTATATTTACCAGAATCTGTCCATTAGTATCGCTCAGATCGTGGTCAGTGTCATTGCGTTTAAAGTAGCGCTCAGCCGGTTCAACTTAACGTTTACCTGGCCAACGTTACAGCAGTTTGTAAATCGGTTTCGCGAAGACAGTACGTTGTTCTTTTCGTCTGTCATGATCACGTTGTATGCTGGCTCAACTGTCTTTTTACTGGGGCTGCTTAGCAATCCGTATGATGTGGGTATTTTTTCGGCCGGTACACGACTCGAAACGCTTTCCCGCTCATTTGTTTCGATGGCGCTCAACCAAGCGTTTTTTCCGATTGTGGCTAGTGCATTTGGGACAGGTCGCGAAGAAGGGCTGCGTATTGTACGAACAACGTTTTTTCCGCTGGCACTTTTGATGATCCTGATGTCCGCAGGGCTCTGGATAGTGGCTCCCTGGTTTATTGATCTACTGTATGGCAGCAAATTTCACGATGCCATTCTGGTCTTACGCATTGTATCACTGTTACCAATTATGATTGGTATCAGTAATCTTCTGGGTCTGCACACCATGTTGAATCTGCGCATGGACAAAGCGTTTTTCCGCATTACAGCCATTGGATCTGTAGTGGGATTAGCGTTGAATACGATGTTGATTGACAGAATGGGCTATGTCGGAGCAGCGTATGCCTGGGTAGCCGCCGAAGCCTACATTACGCTGTCAATGTACATTTACTTACGTAACAAAGGAGTTGAAGTTATAAATCTATCATACCTAAAAGAAGCCGTGACCTTCAGCAAAACTCGATTAACAACGCTATTTAAATAGTTCTGATGGAAACTGTTGCAGCAGTAGTAGTCACGTATAACAGGCTTGAGGATTTGAAGAAATGCATTACAAGTTTGCGCCAACAGACTTGTAAGCTAAGTGAGATCGTCGTGGTTAACAATGGCAGCACAGATGGAACGGACAACTGGTTAGCTGAGCAGTCGGAGTTAACGGTGGTAACCCAGGCCAATTTAGGCGGGGCGGGCGGTTTTGCAACGGGCATCGACACAGTACACAAGGCTGGCTTCGACTGGTTTTGGTGTATGGACGATGATTGTCTGGCGGCTCCAACAGCGCTCGCGCAACTAATGGCATCACCCGCCATGGGTCCTTGCATAAAAAATTCGGTGTCGGTCAGCACGACGGATCACAGCGAACTAGCCTTTCACGTAGATCGACCCAATCAGTCGTACCGAAAAGTAGCCGACATGACTCAATTCGATCTGGTGTACGGAGTAGCTTCCTTTTTTAATGGAACGCTCATCAACGCCAAGGTTGTCGAGAAAATTGGGTTACCTGATCGGAAACTGTTTATTTGGGGTGATGAAGTAGAATACATGACGCGGGCCGAAAAAATGGGGTTTCCTGTTGTAACGGTTCCAAGTTCGGTATTCTATCATCCTCCCTCCTTCGACCGCAATGGCATTCCCTGGCCGGGTGCCTGGAAGCAGTATTATGCGGTACGCAACCAGCGTCGGATCCTTCAAAACATCCACGGTGGTAAGTTTGGTTGGCTTTTGTTTATCCACTGGTCGCTAAGAGCCCTGACGGAACAAATGATTGCTAAACGCAAAAATCGGGTTTATAACTTTCTTCTGTACGGAGAAGCAACCATTGATAGTTTGTTCAACTATTTTGGTAAAAAGCCGAATCACATTTTAACCGTGCGCTTGTACCGGCTGCTGAATAAATAGTCCCGCAGCCAATACTATTTACTTTGTCTACAATTGATTAACATGGAAACTGTTGCAGCCGTCGTAGTAACCTTCAACCGGCTTACCGATTTAAAACGTTGCATTGGCAGTTTGCGGAAGCAGTCGTACCCATTGAGTAGCATCATTGTCTTTGATAATGGTAGTACGGATGGTACAGCGGACTGGCTATCTGAGCAAACCGACGTATGCACGATTATTAATAAGGTCAATCTGGGAGGAGCTGGCGGATTTCATCATGCCCTCAAATATGGCTATGAGGAGAAATCCGATTGGTTCTGGATTATGGACGACGATTGCTGCCCGGAAGAAAAGTGTCTGGAGAAGCTACTCGCTATTCCTGATAAAGAGAAATACGCAGGGCTGGCTCCAACGGTTTACGAAGACGGTAAAGTACCCGTATCCCACCGGGCTAACCTAACCTATAGCCCAAACCTTGCCACGATACAAAGCCCATTGGAATACGGTGTTTCCGAAGAAGCCATCTCCGAAATAGATTACGCGTCTTTTGTTGGTTTGCTGCTCCCCTATCGTTCTGTATCGGCCATCGGCTTACCCCGCCCCGAGTTTTTTATTCATTACGACGACGTAGAGTATAGCCTGCGGCTGAAACGGAAAGTTGGTAAAATTGCCTTATTGCACTCCGCTCGGATTGATCACTATCAGGCGGCTAAACCATCCGTTACAACGTACCCGATTGACAAGTTGTGGATTCGTTTTTACGGCATTCGGAATAGTGTCTGGCTGAAACGCGAACCCTGGTCCGATCTAAAGCCAATCCATAAAGCCCGACTGACGGGTAGTTTCATCAAGACCTTATCAGCGCAGTTGCTCAACGTCATTCTGCACGATGACCATAAAGTAAAGCGAATCAAGTTCTATACAGCCGCTTATCTGGATGGCTGGTTTGGCGTGTTTGATAACGAAAAACCCAGAGTTATTTTAGGACAAAAATGAACGTGCTTATCGTAACAGTACTGGCCTCACATTCACCTTCGGGCGTTGTTACGTATTACAACACCCTGGCGCAGGATTTAAGAAACCAGGGCGTACAGGTTAGTATTGTTGACGCGTCGGATACTCCATTTCTCTGGCGCAAAGTGCTGGCGGTATTATTCAGGATCATGCCGTTGTTTGGCAATGCTGGTCGTGCTTTGTACTACGAGTTCGCTCAGTTTACGGGCATGTACATGGCTATTCGTAGCAAGAAAATAGACAAGCCTGATCTGATTCACGCACAGGATGCGAAGTCGGGAGCCGCTGCGCATCTGGCTTTGCGCGAAAAGGTACCGGTTGTTATGACGTGTCATTTTAACGACGATCCAGCCAGTGAGATCATCCAGAAGTATAAGCTCAAAACCGGGCTTGCAGCACGATTCGTCAAGTGGTACACGTATTTATTTTCGCACATCAAGAGTTACGTGTTTGTTTCGAATTATGCGTACAGCAAGTCCAAACACCTGCTGCCTGCCGACGCGAACAGAATCATCTTGTACAACACCGTTAGTATTAAGGCAGTCCCTAGTGCAAAAGATCTTTCTACAGCCAATAAGCTGATCATCAGCAACGTTGGTTATATTGATGAACGTAAGAATCAGAAATTGTTGATTCAGATTGGCGACGAGCTGCGCAAGCGGGGAATCAGTGATTTTGTCATTTGGTTAATCGGCGATGGTCCTAAACGGGCCGAGTACGAACAACTGGTCGAAAAGCTTGATCTGAGTAAACAGGTCAAATTTTATGGTCAGCAGCAGACCCCCTGGCAGTTGGTGGCCCAAACTGATCTGTACGTGCATACAGCGCTGAATGATAACTGCCCGTACTCGATTATTGAGGCTTTTGCGGTCAAAACGCCCGTACTGGCTTTGCCCGTTGGTGGCATTCCGGAAATGCTGCCGGATCACTTTGGGCTTTTACAAGGAACCGATGTAAAAGCACTAGCGGACGAAATAGCTACATATTTCAGCCCTGAAAAACGGACACAACTCGTGAATGCTCAGTCAGCTTACGCGGGTAACAATTTTGATCACTACAAGACGTTGGCCAAGTTGATTTCATTTTATAACCAAACCGGACAAGCAGCATGAATATCTGGATTGCTCGAATCGCTTTGTTCACCATGCTGTTTGGGCTGAGTGCGTCGACTTACGCTGGTAATCACGGTAGTGCCCTGTTGAATGCGCTTACAAATCTGTCACCGCTCATCGCCATGGCAATTTTTGTACGCTACTACTTCGAATTGCCTGGCTTTTATAAAGTAATGGCCTGGGTTCTCGTCCTGAGCGTAATTTTGCTGGTGCTGGAATCAAAGTACGAATACGACCAGTTTGTGTACTCCTACTTTGTCATTAAGCGTTTTGCTTACTGCGGAGTAGCCCTATGCTGTTATTATCTTGCCAGTAGAGCAGGTCTGTTGAAAATAGAATACGCCGTTTATCTGATTTTTGGCTTTTTCTTTTTCAACCAGCTTTTGTTAGGCCAAATTTTCAGCTACAACCTGACGTCTGAAAGCCGGACAACATTATCGCCGGATGCGCTTTATCTGGTCATACCCTTTATTTACTACCTGGTACTCTACTTAAGAGAGCGTCGATTAAGGCAACTCATGGCGTCATTGTTTACGCTGTTCATTATCATCTTCTTGCTGCACCGAACGGTTATCTCGGCAGCTGTAGTGGCGGCTTCGGTAATTGTCGGTATATCGTTTCTGGGAAAGGTTACAATCAACCCGCTGCCCGTTTGGCGGACCCTTATCCTGTTCACCATCATGCTGGCCATTTCGTTGCCATTTACCGATCTGTTGCCCGAATCCAAAGTGACTTCGTTCATGGAGAATATCAACGGTATATTCGATCCAAAAGAAGATAACACGGGTAGCTGGCGCGTGGAGCAGAGTACGTACTATCTGAGTCAGGTGCCGGAGAAGCCGATTTTTGGCTGGCGCTACGAAGGATACGACCGGGGCGAAATCATGGAGAACGAAGACTTTCCGGACAAAGGAACGATCATTCACTCTCAGTACGTAGATATGCTTTATAACTACGGAGCCTTTGGCCTCGCCATCAATCTGATATTGATGTTAAGCGCCATCATAGCTTTGTACTTTTCCCGTCGTGTGCTGACCGTAGATCAACTCGTACTCTTTGGCTTTCTTGTCAGTGGGGTCGTATATGGAATCTCGTATCAGGAACCTGTTTACTTCTGGGGTTTCGTTGGCGTCAGCATGTTTTACGGTCTCCACCCTCCGCTTGATTCTCCCGAACATGAAGAAGTAGCGATAGAGGATGAGGACATTGATGAGTATGATTCTCCGAAAACGATAGCCATCTAGACTGGCTCAATTTATACAACCATGGTTAGTATTGTCATTCCTGTTCATAACCGTAAAGCGTACACGCGTGAGTGTCTGTCGTGTTTGCACACCCAGACCTACCGCAATTTTCAGATCATTGTGGTCGACGACGGTTCTACGGATGGAACCGATGAAATGATTTACCACGAGTTTCCGAACGTAGTAGTTCTGAAAGGTGATGGAAATCTGTGGTGGGCCGAAGCAACGAACTGGGGGATCCGTTATGCGCTCGAACATCTGGATAAGACGCAGGAAAATTTTGTGCTTACCCTGAACGACGACACACGGGTCAATAACGATTATTTGCAAACACTGCTCGACGCCTACAAGCAACACAAACCTTGTTTGATCGGCTCCGTCAGCGTGGATAGTAACAATCCGGATAAGCTTGAGTTTGCGGGTACGTACATGGAATTGTACACGGCCAGCGGACGGCATCTGGCAGAAGATTATCAGTACAGCTATCCAGAATTAATTAGCAAAAAGACCTACGTTGAATCGCATTCGCTACCGGGCCGGGGTACGCTGATTCCGATGGAAGTCTTTGATAAGATCGGCTTATTCGATTCGAAAAATTACATCCACTACATGGCCGATATCGAGTTTTCGCTTCGGGCACGTAAAGCGGGTTACCACCTTATTGTCAACGCAAAAAGCATTGTCTACGAATTCGTAGCGGCAACGGGTATTCAGGTGGAAAAGGGCGTGACTCTCAAGCAGTTTATCAACGGCTTCACCTCTGTCAAGTCAATGACCAATCTGACCGTTCGCTATAATTTTGCCATTGCGCATTCTAAAACGAAGCTACTTTACTTTTTCTTCGACGTAGGCCGGATTTGCGCTGGTTTTTTACTGCGAAAAATCAGATTGATGAAAGCTTAATTGGCAATTAGCCTCTGTTGGCTAATCGCTGCTATATCCAATTTAGTGGTATGAAGAAAGTTCTGCTATCTGCCTACGCCTGCATTCCTAACTGGGGTTCCGAAGAAGGAACAGGCTGGACGTACGCAACGACCTTAAGTCTGAATAATATGGAGGTGCACTGTCTAACCAAAAAAGACGGTAAAGCTTCTATTGAATCGATTCAGGCCAATGGTTTTTTCCCGAATCTGACGGTTCATTATGTGCTTGTACCCGACTGGGTGGACAAGTTCTGTAATTCAAATCTGATCGGGATGTACTTCCATTACATTTACTGGCAGTGGACGGCTTACAAACTGGCAAAGAAGCTGGACCAAAGCCACAAGTTTGATTTGGTCCATCACGTAACCTACGGTAGTATTCAGTTGGGTAGCTTTATGTACAAGCTGCGCAAACCGTTTGTGTTCGGCCCTGTCGGGGGCGGGCAACGGGCTCCTAAAGCTTTCAAGCGTTATTTTGGTCAGTACTGGTCCCGCGAATGGATGCGCGACTGGGTCGGCAAAGTGCTTGAATACACGAATCCAGGGTTTTACAAATCCGTAAAATCAGCGGATCAAGTCATTGTGACAAATATGGACACGTTTGCGCTAGCCCGTCGTCTGCGTCCAGACCGCCCCATCGAACGCATCTGGGACGCGGGGTTAGCCAGCACCTTTATTCCATCGCAGGCGATTGAGCGTAATCCAGATTTCAATCAGCCCTTAAAGTTGCTTTGGGTAGGTCGTATGCTTCCCCGAAAAGCATTGGAACTTACCATTCAGGCACTTGGTAAAGTGAACCCAGCTATTCCCGTTAGTCTGACGATTGTGGGCGGAAAAGGCGAAATGGCCGAGTATGTCCCGCAGTATATCAAGCAATACGGCGTTGAAAATCGGGTGAACTGGGCGGGCCACGTGACGTTTCAGGAGGTGAAAGAATTCTACGAGCAGTCAGACGTTTTTTTCTTCACCAGCCTGCGCGATTCATGTCCCCATCAGTTACTCGAAGCGATGGCTTATTCCTTACCAGTAATTACGCTGAAGCTTCACGGACAAGCCGAACTGGTTGACGACACAACAGGTATTCGAGTTGCAATAACTACCGAAGAGCAGGTAGTAGCCGAATTAGCGGCAGCGGTCGAGTGGATGTACAACCACCCCACCGAACGGCTATCTATGGGCCGTGCTGGTTACGCCTTTGCCCAAACTCAACTGTGGGATAAAAAAATAAGACGTTTCATTGACGATCTGTATCCGGCGATGCTAGCCTCGAGTCAACATGGCAAACCTGTTCAAACAGCCGACGCAGCGCCCCTTGTCAGTTCTGAAATTCCTAACACCAATAGTAAATAAACCCTGATTAGCTTTACCAACCGTTTAGTATCAACTCTAATGGATATGAAAGAGACACTAAGAGCGATCAAGCAGAATGTTAAAGAGACTTATTTGATGACGTCTCAAGTTTATTATAACATTGCCGGAAGCGACGTAGAATGCAACATCTGTCACTATAAAGCCAATAAGCTTACCAGCGACTCCTGGCACTTGTACTGCATCTGCCCCAACTGTTACTCAACGGTTCGTCACCGCCTGTTAGTAGCCTCTCTCTCTTTACTGAATAATTTCAGTTTCGAAAAAATCATCGACGGTAAAAACGTTCTGCACTTTGCCCCGGAAAAGAAACTGGAGAAAATGATTCGTTCCCGAGCTAGTTTGTACAAGACTGCCGACTTCTTCACGGAGGGGTACTCTTACAAGAACATCGACTTCAACCTCGACATTTCGAATATGAAGACGGTGGCTGATCAGTCGTACGATTGTGTCATTGCCTGCGATGTGCTTGAGCACGTACCAGACCACATAAAGGCGATCCAGGAAGTATACCGTGTTTTGAAACCAGGCGGCTACTGCATTTTTACCGTTCCGCAAAAAGATGGTCTGGATGTTACGCAGGAAGATCTGACAATCACGGACCCCAAAGAGCGGGAGCGTATATTTGGTCAGTACGATCACTTGCGTATCTATGGCAACGATTTCGTCGATATACTAGCCAATTGTGGGTTTGATGTAACAGCCGTCAATGAAGAATACTTTGACAAAGATACGGTTCATAAATACGTTCTTTTCCCGCCCGTTCTTTCCCAAAACCCCTTAGCGACGAATTACAGAAAAGTGTTCTTTGGTAAGAAATAAACAGGCCAACGGGTAAGCTATCCGATGTACAACGCTGTTA
The DNA here is from genome assembly GCF_021233055.1 of Spirosoma oryzicola. Lineage (NCBI taxonomy): Bacteria > Pseudomonadati > Bacteroidota > Cytophagia > Cytophagales > Cytophagaceae > Spirosoma > Spirosoma oryzicola. The sequence goes on from NZ_CP089538.1 coordinate 4,494,061, forward strand.
TCCTGAAGATTACGAAGTCATTGACTTTGTTCGTCAGCACCGCCAGCAGATTCGTTTATTGGTCATGCATGCCTGTCTTGTTCATCTTCAACCATTTTTCACTTTTCAAGAATCTTATTATCAGACAACTACGATACTCATGTTTGACGTTGACTTTTTCAGCTGATCAGAAAATCAATGTCGAACAAATTATTTTTATCAATGTTGATTTGTTCATGTAAGCTGATAATTTTTACAATCACGACAAGTGAATCCCAGTAGACAGGAAAATGCTTGATCAACGCCGTCAGTTGGCGTTGTTGGCCCTGTCCAAAACATAACATAGCATGTATATTGGCGTAGTAGGTCCGATTGCCACAAAAGACCTGTTGTCAGAGTCTGAGCTGCAACAGCATCAATCGTGTCCTAAAGGTCGGGCAGGAGCTCCTTTAGTAAGTAGTCTCATCAAAGAATACATCAGTCGTGGCCATCGGGTGCTCGCCATTACGATTGACCCTGCGATGAACGACGACGATGCGCCTTACATTTATACGAAAGGACTGCTCACGTACGTCATAGCGCCTAGCCGCAAACGTATTTTTCGGCCAAACGGTCGACGCATGGGCCGTACAGCGGATTTCTTTCGGTTTGAGCGGAAACATATTTTAGAACTGCTCAACCAGTTTAAACCAGAGGTTGTCCACGCTCACTGGACGTATGAATTTGCGCTGGCGGCATTGGATTATAATCCAAATACGCTGATAACAGTACACGACAATGCCAGAACGATCCTGAGCTACATACGTACGCTGGAACGGGTATTCATGTTTATGCTGGCACGCTATGTTTTTAATCGGGGCCGGTGGTTTACAGCGGTATCGCCCTACATGGCAGAGTCGGTTAGCGAATGGACATCGGCGAAAGTACACGTCGTTGGCAATCCCGTCCCAATTCCCAACGTGACCGGTCGAACGACAATACCCGATAAGCCAGTTATCAGCCTTATTGTAAACGGCTGGGAAAAGCGTAAAAACTGTGGCAACGCGCTGCTAACCTTTAAAGCGTTGCAAGAGCGGTATCCGCAAACTGTTCTATGGGGCATGGGTGATGCCTTCGAACCCGACGGCGAAGCGGTTAAGTTCTGCCAGGAGCACGCTATTGATATGTCGAACATCGTCCTTTTCGGGTCGATACCTTATGCCGATGTATTGGCTAAAATCGCTCAGAGTACGCTCGTTCTACATGCGTCGAAAGAAGAATCGTTTGGGATGGTGCTGGCAGAAGCCATGAGCTACGGTGTTCCGGTTGTGGCGGGTAAGTTCAGCGGGGCCGTACCCTGGGTTGTGCAGGATGGCGGCTTGTTGGTGGATATTACGAATGTTGACGAGATGGTGGCCGCAGCGGACAGACTTCTTTCTGACCAAGCCCTGTACGCACAGTTGTCGAGCAATGCCATCGAAGCCGTTAAAACACGATTTGCTCTAAAAACTATTGCAGATCAGTACCTTGACCTTTATCAGAAGTGTAGCGCGGACACGATAGCTGGATCAAACAAGCTCCGTCGTACTGCTCCCGCAATGACTCAAATTGAGTAAGGTTCGTAGTGGAACCTTTCCAAATACTTTTCACCGTTGCTGTAAGCTAAATTGGTCAGGGGCTGGTACACTGTCTTGTTGTATAAGCCCCTTCAAGATTAACACCCATTGGAATAATTCCATTAAACTAATTGGCTATGGTCTTGGTGAAACAGAAGGAGGAAATTCAGTTGCTAAGCGTCGGTTTATTCACCCTCTTTGCGCTTAGTATTATTGTCGGTTTGGTCTGTAGAGAACCCTGGCTTTGGATGGATGAAGTCCTCAGCTACGTATTTGTCTCTGATCCGTCATTCACGCACATGAATAGTGCAGTGATCAGCAGTATGGATCAAAATCCACCTTTGTTTTTCAATCTTTATTGGTTGATTGGTCACACCATTAATCTGGACCCGCTGTTTTTGCGGATCATATCCGTCCTATTATTTGCCGCGACAATCAGCTTATTTTTCCTGTACACAACCCGGCTGATTGGCGACCCTGCTACCAATTTCGTACTGATTTCAGTCATGGTATACATGACTTACCAAAACTTTGCCCATGCAACCGGTATACGTCAGTACGCACTTTTGTTTCCGCTT